>JBAUEO010000001.1:0-3759 GCA_049678625.1 Occallatibacter sp.
AGTTTTCAACCTATGCCACGTGGTGGATTCGGCAGGCGATTACGCGCGCCATTGCCGACCAGGCGCGCACCATCCGCATTCCTGTGCACATGATTGAGACCATCAACAAGCTCATCCGCACCAGCCGCCAGCTTGTGCAGGAGCTGGGCCGCGAGCCCTCCAGCGAAGAGATCGCGCGGCGCATGGATATTCCTGTTGCGAAGGTTCGCAAGGTGCTCAAAATTGCGCAGGAGCCCATCTCGCTGGAAACGCCGATCGGCGAAGAGGAGGATTCGCACCTCGGCGACTTCATCGAGGATCGCCAGGCCGTCTCGCCTTCTGAGGCCGTCATCAGCGTCAACCTGAAGGAGTACACCTCGCAGGTGCTCCGCACTCTCACTCCACGCGAAGAGCGCGTCATCAAGATGCGCTTCGGCCTCGAGGACGGCTCCGAGCACACCCTGGAAGAAGTGGGCCAGAGCTTCCAGGTCACCCGCGAGCGCATCCGGCAAATCGAGGCCAAGGCCCTGCGCAAGCTGCGCCACCCCTCGCGTAGCCGCAAGCTCAAGGCCTTCGTCGAGGGCGCCAAGGAAATGTAAGCTCGCGGACCACCCGGGGGTATGCAAAAAAGCCGTGGCTTGACAGCCGCGGCTTTTTCTTTTTCGGCGACCGAATAGGCACGATCCGAGATTTCCCTTGCTCGTCGCACGTTTCCCCTGCTAAAACGTTTGCGCAAACGATTGTTCTCCATTCCGAAGAGGTGAAAAAGCATGGAAGCCATTACCCGCCGCCAATTCAGTAAAACCGTTGCCGCCACGGCCGCCGCCGCAGCCGCCGGATCACTGCTGCCAAAGTTCGCCTTCGGCGAGCCGCATCCAGAGATGCTCGCCTTCCCTGCGGGCTTCCAGTGGGGATGCGCAACGGCCGCCTACCAGATTGAAGGCGGCGCCAAGGCCGACGGACGCGGACCCTCCGTGTGGGATATTTTTTCGCATACGCCGGACAAAACCTGGCACGGCGAAACGGGCGACGTGGCTGACGATTCCTACCACCTCTACAAGGAAGACATTCGCTTGCTGAAAAATCTGGGCGCGGCCACCTATCGCTTTTCCATCTCCTGGTCGCGCGTCTTTCCCACGGGCAAAGCGCCGCTGAACCCCAAGGGCATCGACTACTACGACCGCGTGGTGGACGAGTTGCTGAAACACGACATCACGCCGTATGTCACGCTCTTCCACTGGGACCTTCCCGCCGATTTGCCGGGCGGCTGGCAGAATCGCGACACGTCGAAGGCGTATGCGGACTACGCCGCCTACATTGCCAAACACCTCGGCGACCGCGTACACCACTTTATGACGACCAACGAGTTCGTCTGCTTCACGGACCTCGGCTATCTCGAGGGCAAGTTTGCGCCGGGCCTCAAGCTGCCGCCCAAGCAGGCCTTCCAGGTGCGCCACAACGGCATCCTCGCACACGGTCTCGGCGTGCAGGCCATCCGCGCCAATGCGCCCAGCGGCACCGAGGTGGGCCTGGCGGAAAATGCTTCGGTTTTTGTGCCGGTCACTGAAACTCCCCAGGACATCAAGGCCGCGCAGCGCGCCACGCGCCTGATGAACGCGCCCTTCCTCACCGCGCTGATGGAGGGCAAGTACATTCCGGAGTATCTGGAATTCGTCGGCGACAATGCGCCCAAGGTGGAGCCGGGCGATTTCGAGGCGATCGGCAGCCCGCTGGACTTTGTGGGCCTGAACATTTACACGCCGTCCTACGTGCGCGCCAGCGATTCGAAGTACGGCTTCACCATCGAGGGCAATCCGGCCTCCTATCCGCACATGGCCTCGCCGTGGATTCTGATTGCGCCCGAGTGCACCTACTGGGGCGTGCGCAACGTGTCGGAATTGTGGAGCCCCAAAAAGCTTTTCATCACGGAGAACGGCTGCTCCAGCGACGACGTGCTGCGGCCCGACGGCCAGGTCATCGACACCGACCGCGTGATGTACTTGCGCAACCACATCGCGGAGCTGCACCGCGCCGCCCGGGAGGGCTATCCCATCAAGGGCTACTTCCTGTGGAGCCTGCTGGACAACTTTGAGTGGGCCGACGGCTACAGCAAGCGCTTCGGCATTCACTATGTCGATTTCAAGACCGAGAAGCGCACGCCCAAGCTCAGCGCGGCCTGGTACAAGGACGTGATTGCGAAGAACGCGGTGGAGTAAAGCGTCCCTGGCCCTAAATTATCATCGCCCTGACCGCGTTCTGCGCTTTATCATCGGACCACCATCAAAGGGGTCCGATGAGGCGTATCGACCTAGCTGTGATTTGTTTCGGGCTTTTCCTCGCATCCATTGCGGCAGGCCAGAGCATTGGCCCAGCCCGTCAAGGTCCGCCGAGGACCGGGGCGCGCTTCGTTCGCCTGAATCCTTCGAGCCAACTCCGCAAAGGAGTCTCGACTTGGCCGTTGATTGCGAATCCCGATACTTCGGAGGAAGTGCACATCAATGCGGAGTTGACCAAAGACAACGCGAGCCTTGCAAAAGCCGTGCATGAATGCGACCTGTACTATCGTGATTGGGCTGCCGCGACTAATTACTCGATCCCAAAGAATGAGGATCCAATCGACGATTGGTCGCGCAAAGTTGAAGTCACCATGACCGGCCCGCGCTTCGTCAGCATGGTGGCGACTGATGATTGGTTCTGCGGCGGCGTTCATCCTGACTGGGACCGGACGGTCCTGCTCTTCGATCTCGCAACTGGCCGCATTGCAGAATGGTCAAACCTGATAAAGAAGACGGCAGGCTGGTCGTTGTATTCGGAGAGCACTGCGGTCGGATCGGTTGCCGAAGGCATCATTCTCCCGGAGCTCAAGGTGTTGAGTATCGAGAACGCCGTCATGGATTGCAAAGACGTCTATAACGCCTCACAGGCGTATTTGCTCTGGCCCGACGCGAAGAAGGGCGTCCTCGTCGCATGGCCGTGGGGCGTGCCCCACGCGGGTCAAGCTTGCGCAGAGAATATTGCTCTCACGACCGCGCAGGCCCGCGCGATGGGCTTTTCCGAGGTCTTCCTGCAAGCGATTGAGCAGGCTCACAAGCAGTACCTGACCTCCCACGCAAAGAGCGAGCTCAATCAGTCGCGGCGCCCATTTCCGACCTCTCCTCCGCGCTGAGCTTCACCCCCGTCGCGGCCACATTTTCTTCAAGATGCGCAATGTTTGACGTGCCTGGAATCGGCAGCAAGACCGGCGAGCGCGCCAGCAGCCAGGCCAGCGAAAGTTGCGCGGCGGAGCATTTGTGCCGGGCGGCGATTTGGCCGAGTACCTGCGCGGCGGGGTGCTCGGGCTTCAGCAGCTTGCCCGCGGCCATGGGATACCAGGGCAGAAACGCGATGCCGCGCGCGTGGCACCAGGCGAGCGTCTGCTCATGCCGCCGGTCGGCGAGCGAGTAGCGGTTCTGTACGCTCACAATCGGGACGATTTTCTGCGCATCCTCAATCTGCGCGGGCGTCACCTCGCTCAGCCCGATGTGGCGAATTTTGCCCTGCTCCTGCATCCGCTTGAGCGCGCCCAGCGACTCCTCCAGCGGCGTGCGCGGATCGATTCTGTGTAGCTGATAAAGATCAATCCGCTCGAGCTTCAGCCGCCGCAGGCTCATCTCCACGCACTGGATGAGATAGCCGGCGCGGCCCACATACTCGGTTTTGGCCGGGCCCTGGCGCGTGATGCCTCCCTTGGTCGCAATCACGAGGCCCGACGGATAAGGATGCAGCGCCTCAGCAATCAGC
>JBAUEO010000002.1:0-75054 GCA_049678625.1 Occallatibacter sp.
AATGGTAGGCGAGGCGGAAATCGAACCCACAACCCCCGGCTTAGAATGTCCAACCGGGAACAATTCCCTGCCTTGCCGCCATTTCCCATGATTTACTTTCGTTCAATGTTCATGCGGGTTTGAGCGATTCTGCCATTACGGTGTCTTCCCGTGGCTCACTGTGGGGACTCGCCCCATTTTCCACCACACTCCCCACAATTTCCCCCACAGTTTTCTGATTCCATTTTCGCTCTGATTCTGAGTCGAAATCGACTGAGACAGCTCTCATGGGTTGAGGGGTGCCTGATTCCCTCGGCACAGGTGGGCCGGAGGCAAGGCGGAGATTTCATTGCAGCTGACAGACCTTCTCGTTGCTTCTGAGACTCCCCAGATGTTGCTCCAGCATCCGGTGGCTCTGGGGCCGGTCAGGTGCCTATCGCAATTACGGCCTCTCAGCCGGCCGATCCAGTCTCGTACCGGCGGCCATCCAGATCTGCAACCGATGCGCCGTCCCTCATCCGGGGCGCAAGCTCAGTTGGTCAAGTAGTCATTCTCTAGACGTTCTTAGGAGGTTCGCCTGACTCTCAGGCTCCGGCATCACTGCGCGCGCCTGTTTCGCGAATTGTCGCATCATCTTCTGCGGCGGTTGATCTGTTCTGGTTCACCCGCCGGGACGCCAAGGTCCATGCGAAGATCGCGAGCCACGCTTTCAATCATCTCCGGCGTCACGCTTTGCTCCTGTTGGGCGTACGCAGTGATCAGCGCGTTCTCGCAAAGCGTATTGATAACCCGGGGAGTGCCTTTTGAAAAGAAGAACACCGCGGCCATCGTTTCCGGAGGAAACACCTGGGCTGCCGATGGACCGGAGCCGGCTATCTGCATGCGACTGAGAATATAACTTTCGGTCTGTTCCGGCGTCAGCGGCTCAAGATGAGTCCGGAAAACGATCCGTTGTTTCAGTTGTCTGAGTCCGTACGAGTCCAACTTGTCATCAAGCTCGGGCTGTCCGGCCAGAACGATCTGGAGCAGCTTTTCCTTCGTCGTTTCCAGATTCGATAGAAGTCGAACTTCCTCGAGCAATTCCTCAGAGAGATTCTGGGCTTCGTCGAGGATTAGCACCGTGGTCAGATTCTTGGCGTGACGAGTGATAAGGAACCGGCTCAGATCGAGCAGCAATTCCGTCTTGTTCTTTCCCTTTGGCTCCAGGCCGTAGTCGGCAAGAATGTACTGCAGAAATTCGAACGGTGTCAGCCTGCCTTGGAAGATGTAGGCATAGACAATGTCGTTGCTCTCCTCCAGCAGTTTCAGCAGGCACCGGATGACCAGCGTCTTTCCCGTCCCAACCTCTCCTGTGACTGCGATGAATCCCTTATGCTGGCGCACGCCGTAGTAGAGTGTCGCGAGTGCTTCATTGTGATGCTCCGTCGGCACAAAGCATGCCGGATCTGGCGTGAGGCCAAAGGGATCCTGCGAGAGATGGAAAAAGGACTTGTACATGAATGTGGTTGTCTATCCCTTCACTTGGCTGCCAAGTGCCCCCTTTGCAATCCCGGCAGCTTGAAAAAAGCGCGATAAGATTTCTTGCCTATCACCCAAGCTCTTCCCGCCAACCTTGACCGGGGTCTTCAGTTCCGCAATCTCCCCGAGGATGCCAACCGGCAGCAGCGCCATGATTTCCTTCTCAGTTTGCAGCCGATCGCGAAGAAAATCAATCGTTTCTGCAACAATGTCTCCCAAGGCAACTTCCGCCGCTGACCAGTTAATGAGATTCCAAGTGTTTGGAGAAACTCGAACGGGGGCCGGTTTATCGAGAACCGAGAGCAGCCAGCCTGTCCATCCGCTGCGGCAACTCCTCAATGACCGCAACGGCTGGGGACGGGGCGTGCGTGCCCCGTCCCCAGTAGGGGGCTGGCCTGGCATAGACAGCCCTGGTGCCGCGTTCGACCGGTTCCTCGGTTGGGGAACGGACAAAACGCGGGATGACTATTTCAGGCTGGCTACGATCCGCAGCTTTTCGCTGTGTCGGATTACTTGAATTGGAGGAGATGAAACCGGCTGTCAATCCTTGCGCAGCGTATATAGAACTCCAGGCCAAGCATGGTCGGGTTCGCTCGAAATTCGGGCATCTCCCCTGCCCGGGAATGGCCGGATTGCATCTCCAACAGGCCAAACTCGCAAAGCTGCACAATCGTGTGATGGATCTTGAGCAGATTCCGCATTCCTGTACTCTCCATGATTTTTTGTATTGTGCTGAAGGTCTCCGCTGGCGCTTCATTTCGGCGGGTTTCACCAGCCTGAACGGCACCTGCACAGATAGCTCTAAGAAGTTGAGCATGCACAACCGTGAACTGCGATAGTATCTCCGCAAAGGTGAGATTCAGAACCTCATGGCCCTCCGTAGTGCATCCCGTAGCCAGAAGTCCTGCCCACAACTCCTGTACGGCCGCCGCATCGGCCCACGACCCCAGAGTCAGAATCTCCCGAATCAGCTTGGGATGCGCACGGTACTTGAAGGTTGCCGGTTCGCTTGCGACGACCTCTTCTGCCATGAACACGATGTCCACGGCGTTTGACATCCGGTGAAAACTGAATTCCTTATGCAATAGATTTCGAAAATCTTCATGTCCGCCCGGGGATATCCGACGCAGAAAGGTGAGTGCGCGCGCGGTTCGAAACTCTCGAACAACGGTCTCAGGCCCCGCATTAAACCAAGGGCTGTCCGGCAGTTCATCCCAAAGTCGAATGTCCTCGGGAGCCGGGAGAACAAATACAAGGCCCAGCCCATGCTCGCCCAGGCGGATCGTCCCCGCCTCCACCAGCACGCGATGAGCATGCCGATGCTCACGCTCACCTGTTCTTTGCAGCGCCAGTGAAACCACGGCGCCGCGAGGCCAGCGTTCCTCCGACACGAGGTAGAGGCCCGTAGAACTGAGATTCCCAACCTGATAGGCGGAAGAATTGCGCCTGCCCCAAGGGAATGCGACAAGGCCCGGGACAGATTTCCGCAATGCAGTGCGACGGTTCGTTAAACTCCGGGTGCCCGTGTAAACATGCTGCAGGAGACGCATTAGCATGCCCGGCGGCGCGGGTTTAGGCGGCGCGGGCGTCTTCATAGCATGGAAAGGCTGAATCAACAGCCTCTGGCGCTCGGGTAACACAATTGCCGGCCGCCTCTTTGGCGCTTCGTCCTTGCCGGGGCTTGCTGGCGGCCTTTCGCGTCTGGTAGCCGGCGTCGCCGGCTTTGCGGCAGAGTCCTTCCTTTTCAGCCCTCTCTCAGCATTCGTTTCCAACGCCTGGGAAATACGTGCCACCCATTTCGATTCGGAGCGAGGTTCGGGAGTGGAAGCTCGCTTGGCTGCAGGCTCCTTCTTCTTTTCGTCGCGAGGTGTTTCAGCGTGGATAGGTTGGGGAACGGCAGCTTCAGCCCTTTTGGAACGTGGGGCCTCCGCAGGCTCCGCGGTTATGCCGCCTGTCGGTTGCTGAGCCTGCTGCCCGGCCAATCCTTCCAGGTTTGCTGCGCTCCTCGCATTCTCAAGGCGGGCAGAGTCTTCAAGAGTAGGAGCTGTCTTCGCCTCACCTGGTCTATCCGGGGCCGCTTCCTCTGCTGTGCCCTGTTGCAAGGGCTCGGACCGGGCCTTCGCGGAGAACGAAACCTTCGGCCTCCGCATCCTGTTCGGTCTTATCCTCCGGCGAGTTGCTGCCAGAAGGCTTTCATCTGTCCGAGGAGAAGACGCGTACCCTTCGGCGGCCGCGGGCAACCCGGCTTCCGCGGGCTCTTGTGCAATTTCTTCGTCGGCCAAGGGCAGCTCCTGCTCTGCCGCTGCCGGCGTCGCGGATTCCGCCGGTCGTTCCGCGGCAAGCTCCGCTGCATGGAGCCGCTCCCCTGACTCGAATGCCGCCAAAGGCTCTGCCAGGTAGCTCTTCAAGGTCTCCACAATTCTCAGCTCGTCTGCCGTCAACGGCCGCCGCCCGGAATGCGTCCGAATGTTCTGTGTTGCAGGCTTGCCCGGAACGGGCTGGCGCCTCCCTGCTCTGTCCGTCTCAAAGGCTTCAGGTGCGGCTGCAACATTGGGATTCTCTGGACGCCGATCAACAGCCTCGTCCACAGTAGCCTCGTCCTTCTCCTCGTCTTCCGGGGCAATTGGAGAAAAATTCAGCAGGACTCCCTCGTCCAGTCTCAGCAACGAAATGGTGTGCAAGGGAAAAACCAGCGCACTGGCCACCTTGCCTTTTGGCGGGTTAGGCCCCATGCCGGGACGAATCGCTGAAAGGCCGACAACTCGTTTTGTATCATTAAGGTAAACAAGATCGAAGGGCGAAATTCTGGGCACCATTGAGATGTCCGAATAAGGCTCCAGCCATAGGCCGATGCTGGCATTCACCGCCAGGGCTTCCACCACAATCTTCAGAACCTGCAGGGGGTTCTGTCTTGTGTCAACCTCAAGGACATTCACCGCCGGCGAAGCGGCCCACTCTGCGTTGGACGCGTCGTATCGCTGTGGCGCCTGATCCATCATCACTGCTGACTATCACTCCGTGTCCTTATGATTACAAACAAGGATACGCTCTCTTTGCTGACGCCAAACTCTCAAACCGGTTTCCAATGTACAAGCACCTGAAGCCCGGGCAAACCTGATTTGTGGCACGAAGACGACACGAATCATATCAATCACTCACTTATGTCATCCACAAGGGTGGCCTTAGTATCGCTTATCGTCATTCTGCTTGATAGCGCGAGCTTGTCCCCGCAAAGCTTATCCCATAGCGACCTGCTGCAATAGCGAAAGGGATATGGAGATGAGGCACGGGAAGCCGGGATCGGACATGTTTCCTGGGAGATTATGTCGTCGGCTTCAGCAGGCTTGCATCAGTGACATTTCCCCTTCTGACATCGCACGATTCCAGCGCGAACGGCAAAAGGCTGGCGCTTCGGGGCGGGAAATCAACATTGAAACAGCCGTGGCACGGATGATTCTTCGCAAGCATCGGCTCTGGCATTTACTAGAGCCGGACTATCGGCCTCTGCGCGAACGGGAAGAGGTTGGGCGGGCGCTCACCACGGATGAGTCCCAACGGCTGTTTACAGCGGCAAAGAAGAGCCGGAGCAGATCGCTCTTTCCCGCGCTGGTGCTCTTGCTCAATACCGGAATGCGCGTCACAGAGCTGCGCTTGCTGCAATGGCGGCAGGTGGACTTGGTAGAACGAAGCCTCACGGTGGGCCGGTCCAAGACTCAAGGCGGCGAAGGGAGAATGTTTCCCTTGAACCAGGATGCATTCAAAGCGCTGGTGGAGTGGCGTGCACAGTTCGACAATCCTCTACCGGGTCACTTCGTTTTCCTCTCAGAGCGGTACGGCTTCGATGGGCAAGAGGGCCGTTTGCATGGAGCGGTTGCCGTGTGGAACCGTGATCCTGAAAAACCGATTGGTAGCTGGAAAGTGGCGTGGTCCGCTTGCCGGAAAGCATCCGGGGTCAACTGCCGTCTCCACGATTTGCGCCACACGTTTGTATCCAGGCTTGGGGAAGCGAAGGTAGCCGACTCGACTCTGACGGCGCTTTCGGGATGGATGAGCCGGAAGATGCTGGAGCGGTACTCGCACACTCGGAACGATGCGAAGCGCCATGCGGTGGAGCTACTTGTCAGCAGCAAAATTGAAGGAGACTCCCCACAAAATCCCCCACAGTCAGAATCGCATGGAGCAGCAGTAACACAGTAACTCATTGATTCTAAATGGTAGGCGAGGCGGGAATCGAACCCACAACCCCCGGCTTAGAAGGCCGGTGCTCTATCCGATTGAGCTACTCGCCCGACTCGTATCATTGTAGCCTTTTCGCGGTTTCTCCGGATGCGCTCATCTGTATCAGCGTATCGGCAAGGACTGCCAGTGTTTCCGCCAGTCTTTGCCGCGCCCGTGCCCCGTCGACTCCCGCGGCGCTCGCATACGCCGTCACGGCAAACCCGGCGCGCTCCGCCGCAGACTCCGTCGCCCGCACCACAAGGTCTACCCGGCAGCTCCGCAAAGCAATCGCACCAAGCCTCTCGCAGACCTGCCCGCACCATTCCGCCGCATCCTTGTGCGCCGCCCAGCACTTCCTCTCGCACGGCAGCAGATCCACATAACAGGCAGCGCCCGCATGCGCTTCGGCGTCCGTCGCATCCAGCTCGCGCGAATCCACTCCATCCAAATCCCACACATCGCACTTCGCCGTCCACACCGGCGAGTCCTTCGCATTCATGCGCGCCAGCGACTGCGCCAGGCCCGGCAGCGCCGCAGCCTCTGGCAATTGCTCTGCCGCCTCGGGCGTTGTGCGCAGATCCACGAACCCCGGCCAGTCAGGTTCCACCACATGCGCATCGCCGCCAATCTCCACTTCCCAGTCAGCTTCCATCGCTGCCGCCGCACACGCTCGTCAGAAAGCGCACCACCGTCGCCTCCGCCCAGTGAATCTCCTCTCCCTTGTCCCGCGAAAGAAAAGCGCAATGTCCCCCGTGCGGGGTCTGCACCATCGTCACGTGCGGATTATCAAGCAGCTTGCCAAGCGTCTCCGGCACAAACCGGATGAACGGATCGTCCAGCGCGCGCAGCACCAGCGTGGGAACCTCAATCCGCTCCACCACGCGCGCCGCCGCCGCGCGAAAGTAGTAATCATCCGCGTCGCGAAAGCCGCAGTAGCGCGCCACAATCTTGTCGTCGAACTCACGCAGCGAGCGCACCGACTCCGCGCCGTTCGCTTTGTAAATCGCCGGATAGAGCGCAACCTTGCGGCGAAAGCGCTGCATCAGCCGGCGCAGAAAATGCCATTCATACACGCGGTTCGCCGGCTTATGCAGAGCGTCTGAGCCCGCCGCCAGGTCCACCGCCGGACACACCGCGGCCACCGCGCACAGCGGCGTGCGCCGTCCCCACTCCCCGGCCAGCTTCATCACCAGGTTTCCGCCCATCGAGTAGCCAATCAGCGCCACCCGCTCCAGCCCATGCTTCTTCCGGAAGTGCTCCACCACCGCGCCCACGTCGCCAGAGAGCGCGGAGTGGTAAAGCGTCGGCGTCAGCGCCTCCGTGCCGCCGCAGTTGCGCATGTTCATGCGCACCGCGTTGCAGCCGGCCGCCCGCGCACGCGCCGCAATGCCGCGCATATAGCGCGAATCCGACGAGCCCTCCAGCCCGTGCACCAGAATCATCGTCAGGTGCGCTGCCGGCTCCGCCTGCCAGTCGCAATGGCAAAGCACGCGGCTGCCGTCCGCCGCATCCACCACCACCGCCTCCGGCTCTGAGCGCAGGTGGAACTCCGGCCGCGGAAGAAAATTCCCCGCAATCGTCTGCAAGTGGCCATTCGTCAGTCCGGCTCGCGGCACAAACTCAGAAAGCCACGGCGGCCTCGTGGGGAGCGGCTCGGGAGCCGTTGCAAAGACTTGGGATTCTTCAATCACGAGAACTCGTGCGGAGAATTGCGCTGGGAAACGCTGGCGTGCCCTGGGGCGGCTAGTGGGGATCGAACGTTTCGATCACTTTAACCGCCTGTAAGTTCCAGAATACACGTTGCCACCGTCGCCAACAATGCCGGGATTGCTCCCGCGCCTTGTCCGATATTGCCCGACGAGAGCAATGGCCCAGGTGATCCGACCCTGCCAAAACCGGCAAACCAATCCGAGTGGAACGCGGCTGCGGGCAAAGACCATACCAGTGGTTACCGATGCCTTCTGCGCACATCCCGAACACGGCCAACGCCTGCAACGCGCCATCCCTTGGTGCCGGTCGCCCTCATATCGCATGATGTGGAAGTACGCCTCCCACTTGCTCCACTCCATTGAGAAAGTCCATTTCGTCCCGCTTCCCCAATCCGTTGCTAGGCTAAGCAGGTCGCAGGTTGAGCAGACTCAGTAGTCCTCACCAGGGGATTCCCGGTGGCACGTCAAAGACCCCACACGTCACCACCGTCACAGAGGCGTCGATAAGGGAGAATGAGTGGGACGGATGTTGAGTTTTTGTGACGTGAAGCCCGTTTAACAGTAGCAATCCGCAATCTCGGATCAAACTTATTCTAGACGAGGAGTTTACCTCATTAAACAGATCACGTTCGCTTCGATCCTCACGTGTACCTCACCGCCATGATCCAGGCAGCCTTACGAGCCATTGCCCAATGGCTTTGGTGCGAGGATCTGCTGCAGGTAATCGGTCTTGCCCGGCACTCGGACAAGATGCGGGTACTTCAGCCCGCCGTCGTAATGGACCGTGTAGAGTTCGGTGACACCATCGCCCTCTGCGGTGATCCGCAGCGGTTTCTTCGTCTTCGCCGCCTGGGCGATCTCGCGTTGCAACACGTCAGTACTGTACGGCTGGCCGTCGATGGCCTGAAGTGTCATGCCCGGTGCGAGCCCGGCCTTGAAAGCCGGCCCATCCCAGAAAACGTCCTCAACCTTACCTTGGCGATCGAGGAACAAGCCCACCGAGAACATTGTGTTGACACCTTTCCAGCTGAGTTCACCCTCGCCAACGTTCTCGAGCGCCAGCTGGTATCGGGAGGGCTGATCGGAATAGACCAGATGCCAACCGCTGGCGTCGATGCCGGACAGCAGCGGGACTTGTAGCCCGACGCCGTCCAGCCAGTTGTGCAGGAAGCTCGCCCAGTCGTACGGCTGAACCGCATTGAGCGCGCCAACGACGTCGTTGAAAGTGTAGGTGTGGGTGATGAAATTGGCATTGTCGACGCCGAAAAAGCGCCCAGCAAAATCGTCAATCGAACGTCGATCATGACTTAACGTTCGGATTTTCATGTCGATGGCGAGCCACAGCAGTTGGCCTTCAGGATAGAAATCGGTTTGCCGGCGCCAGTTGGCCCATGCGTTCGGCGAGCCGTAGAGCAACTGCGCGGCTACTGCGGTGTCGACGAGCGGTCGCCACTCGCGACCGGTTTGGTGAGCTATGTTCGCCGCCCGGTAGGCGACCACCTGACGCCATGTATCCGGCGACCACAACCCACTTCGCACCGTCAACATATCTCCGAGGTACACCGTGAGGCCCTCATATACCCACAACATCTGCGTGTGTTCGGGGCTCTCGAAGTTGGGCTGCCACAGTTCCGCCGGACGCATGAACTTGCCGTTCCATGAGTGTGTGTATTCGTGCGGCAACAGCGAGGCATCGAGCATGAAATGGTCAGCGTCGGCAAACATCTTCGAGCCGCCACGCGCGCGGTCATCGCTCGACTGGTGGTGCTCCAGACCACCCTTCGAGACGTAGTCGCTCAATGTCAGAAGGAAATGATAGTCACCGTAGTGATGTGAGTGAAACAATGCCTGTGCTTGCTCGACCAGCTGACGATACCCGGTGGCTTGCGTATCGGAAATATCAAGGGCCTCCGCATCATCACCCACCATATCCAGATAACGATGCACCGATGAGCCTGCCGGGGTGAGATCAAGCTCCCGGAAATATTTCCCGGCAATGACCGGTGAATCGACCAGCGTATTGAATGGCACGGACCTGAATGTGATGCGCCCACCACTGCTTTCTTCTGTCGTCAGCGAACTCGCGCAGTGCCAGTTGGCGGGGATTACCAGTGCCGGTTGATACATCTGTGCTTTGGTCGGGTAACCCGCCTGGTATAGCACCACATCATTCCATTCGAGGCCCATGAGATTTGGTGTGACACGGTCTTGTGCCGGGAATTGGAAGCGGATGTCGATCCGGTCGACGCCCGTCGGCACCGTCAAATGAAACGTGAACATGTCCACTTCGTCACGCAGCCATGCGAGCCGTTGGCCGTCTGCCGAGATTTCCAGACCCATCATCATGCCGATCGGCCCATCCGGCGCGTGATCGCCCGGAATGTATTTCGGGTAGTAAAGCGTCAGGGGCCCCGGCCTGACCGGCATCACCTCATGCACATATAAAATCGTTTGCTTCGGATTGGGTAATCGCACAGTTAACGCAACGGGGCCGACCGGAACCTCCCCATCTGTCTGGCCGCTGCAAAATGCGGGCGCGACGAGAGCGACAGCGACCAAAAGCCACGGCAATCGTTTCATGGGCCACTCCCTGAATTGAAGGATTCGACAACACCAGGTTGCTGCTCCGGCGCCGTGCAGATCGCCAGACATTCTCGCGTTCGCTCCTTTGCAACCCCATGCCCGCCGGGCGGCAACGGCGCGTCGCTCGCTGACCGGACTCCGTCGCGGAATACATTCACGAGGATTGTCTCTCGCGCCCAACCCGAGCTATTCTCAAACAACCACAATCCCCATCCGCATCACAAATACGCATTTCCAACCTATCATGACTGTGCTGGATAAGGAGCGGAAGCAGGCGTTCTGGCCTGCGCCGATTGACTTGAAGCGCCAACAGCGCTCTGCCCAATATCCGCCCATAGCTCTTGGCCAGCCTTCCGAAGGTCGGCGCGGACAAAACTTCGGCGCATCCGTGACGGCGCTCCATGCTCCATGGCTCAACGCTCCGGATAAAGCAGTGCAGACGTTCGCAGACGTTCAAAGGTATCCAGCTCCGTTCGCCAGCCTTCGGCGATTTGCTCCGGGTCCTGCCCCGCGGCGATGGCGTCGAGCACGTTTCGATCGGCAAGCAGGGTATTCATCTTCTGTAACTGAAATTGATCTGCATAGAAACGGTGAAGAGCGGAGGCAATTTCCACGCCGAGCTCGGGGGCATCCAGAATGTTGTGATCGGTGACAAGGATGCGCACCCCTTGGCATAACTTGCCCGCATAGGGATACGGCTTGGTGGGCGTGAACTCGACGGCGTAAAAGCGCACGCCGGGTAGATCGCGACGGTTCAGAAACTGTGCAAGCGCACGGCCATTTATCCACGGAGCCCCGAACTGCTCGAAGGGCGTATCCGTTCCACGGCCCACAGAGATGTTGGTCGTCTCCACCAACCCAAGCGCGGGGTAGAGAGTCGACTCTTCCAAGTCGCGAAGGTTGGGCGAGGGATTGACCCAGGTGAGGCCGGTGGAGTCGTACCAGTCGCCGCGCTGCCATCCCTTCATAGCCACGACGGTGAGAGACGCATGCAGGTGAAGCTGCTCGTTGTCGAAGCGGGCCAACTCGCCCAAGGTCATGCCATGCCGCACGGGGATCGGCATGGAGTTCACGTAGCTTTCTGACCCCGGATCGGACACCGGCCCCTGCACAAAAGCGCCGTTGATCGGATCAGGCCGGTCAAGCACGACGATCTCGGTTCCGGTTTTTGCCGCCGCTTCAAGAAAGTACCGGAGCACCGTTTCGTAAGTGTAGAAGCGCACGCCCGCATCCTGCAGGTCAACGACAACCGCATCGAGACTCCGCAAGGTTTCGAACGACGGACGGCGGTCCGCGGCAGTCGATCCGTACAAGCTGACTATCGGCAGCCCCGTCGCGGAGTCGGTTGAGTTGGGTACGCCGGACCGGTCAAACGACCCGCTGATGCCGTGCTCGGGGCTGAAGAGCGTCGTGAGCTTGAGGCCAGGAACAGCAGCGGCTGCATCGTGGGCGAGCACGTCGATGGTGCGCCGGCCAGCGGCATCCACTCCGGTCTGGTTGGTCAGCAGGCCCAGCCTCAGCCGGCCACCGTGTCGGTCAGCAAGAACGGCGAGCTCCGCGAAGCGATCGCTTTCGAGCACATCGATGCCAGTCTCGACCGCTCCATTGCGCGCTGCCCGCCGGCGCATTCCGCTCAACGACTCGTTGTAGCCGGTGATGCGGGCGGCAAGAGAGCCGCCGTCGGCGTGGATGCCAATGGCAACGGCTGCCGCATCGGCGATCTTCGCACGCATATCCGTGATGCCGGTTGGACCGTTGGGATGAACCGCGTTGGTCAGCACAATCACGTAGGAATCGCTGACCGGATCGATCCACAGCGAAGTGCCCGTGAAGCCCGTATGTCCGAACGAGCCTACAGGAAACAGCGTGCCTCGATTGCTGGAGTAAGGTGAGTCGATGTCCCAGCCGAAACCGCGCAGCGCTGTTCCAGTTGCCGGCTGTTCGGGCGCGACCATCTTTTGGAGCACGATACGTGAAAGTGGGAATTTGCTGGGCCGCCCGGCTAGCCGTTCAAGAAGATTCTGCGCATAGACCGCTAGGTCGTCAGCGTCGCAAAAGAGTCCTGCGTGGCCGGCCACTCCGCCCATGCGCCGTGATGTAGGATCGTGGACGACTCCGCGTAGCATCGTGTCGCCCGGAAAGGTCTTCGATCCAGGCATCCCGGAAGCAGCGGCTCCGTGCTCCCACTGCGTTGGCGCGATCCGCGGAATCCACGACTTCGGCGGTAGAAAGCGAGTGTGCGTGAGTCCCAGAGGCCTGATGATGTTTCGCAGCGCGTACTCGTCCAACGGCGTTCCTGAAATTCGCTCCACTAGTGCGCCGAGCACGATGAAGTTGATGTCGCTGTACTGGAAGCGCACCCCTGGCGGGCGCAGCGGCGCCATG
Source organism: Occallatibacter sp. (assembly GCA_049678625.1). Classification (GTDB taxonomy): domain Bacteria; phylum Acidobacteriota; class Terriglobia; order Terriglobales; family Acidobacteriaceae; genus Telmatobacter. Next base: position 12,393 of record JBAUEO010000002.1, read on the forward strand.
GAAAACGCGAGTTGATAGCCAGCCGCCTTTCCTTCCCACGGACTGCTGAGCGGCAGATCGGGAGGCAGGCCGGAGTAGTGGGTCAGCAGATCGCGAATGGTGATGCCGCGCTTGCCGTTGGCCGCAAATTCAGGCAGATACTTCACTACTGGATCGTTGACGCTGAGTTTCCCCTTCTGATAAAGCTGCATTACAGCCGTAGCCGTGATCAGCGGCTTGGTAAGCGAAGCCATATCGAAGATGGTGCCCAGAGTCATCTCTTCCCGCGACGGTACCAAGGAACGCATCCCGAAGGCGCGGCGGTAGACGATCCGGCCGTTGTGGCCCACGATAACAACCGCGCCGGGGATTCGATGCCCGACGACGGCGCGATTCACAATCTCGCCGATGGAGGAAAACCGATTCTGCGCCGTCGCGGCGACGGTGGAAAGGACAACGGACAACAGGAGCACCCAATTGCTAAGCAAGCGGCGCATCTTCAATCCTCCTTACTGGGTGGGTGTGCTGGGCGGGATGCCGATTCGTTCGGGCGGTGGAAGTGTGCGATGCTCTAGCCACTGTTCGCGGGCTGCGGCCAACCATCACCGCTTCGCACCTGACTTCGGAACGATAGGTATACTATACATCTAGCAGACTGCAGCCCATCGGAATCCACAATAGGCCTCCGGAGGAGAAAAGCAAAGGTTAGTATTTTCCGGTGGACCGGCTCGCTCGATTTTTGGCGCCCAGTTGAGGGAGCCAGGTGGTTCACCATGACGGCGATGAACGGGCGAGGCTACTAGGGAGAAATCTACAAAAGGATGTGAAACGATGACGGCCAGGCACGAGTCAGGCAGGAAGTGGCAGATTGCGGTTGGAGCGCCGCGACGTTTGACTGTCGCAATGCGTCGGGTCTGTGCTGCTTTCCTGTTCCTCGTTCCTCTGCTGTCGCCGGCGGTCCCGGCCAGGGCGCAACAGCCCGTTCCTGCCGCGGACTTTGTTGTGACCAAGCCGGTCATCGACATGTATCGCAACCCGACCGCAGAAAGCGATGTCGTCTCGCAGGCCATTTACGGGGTAGACGTAGTTTCGTTCAAGAAACAGGCAGGCTGGTATGACATCCACACCGTGGACGGATACGCCGGGTGGGTCCAGGCTTCAGATTTGAGCGCTCTCGATGCGGGCGTGTACGCCCCCGACGGGAAAGCGGTGCGCGTTGTGGAACTCAGCGCCAATGTCTACCGCGAACCGGACGTAACGCGACACGCCCCGCTCCTGCGCCTGCCGTGGGAAGCGCGTCTGGAGACGTTATTAGACCCGGCGGCAGGCTCAGGGCGCTGGATTCATGTGCGCCTGGTCGACGGGGAGGCTGCCTGGGTGCAGCGCGGTGACATCAGCGCGAACTTCGCTCCACTCAGCATTGCGAAGACCCTCCTCCTGGCGCGCCGGTTTCTGGGCATCACCTATACCTGGGGCGGCGTCTCCAGCTTCGGCTTCGACTGCTCCGGTTTTACGCAAATGCTGGTGCGGCAGCGCGGCATCGAGATGCCTCGGGATGCAAATCTGCAGGCGGCATGGAGCGGTGTAATCCCGGTGAAACGGGAAGATCTGCAGCCTGGCGACCTGCTGTTTTTTGGCAGCAAACCCACCCGGATCACACATACCGGAATGTATATCGGGAACGGCGAATTCATTCACGACACCACACACGGCCACCCCGGAGTTCAAATAAGCCGACTCGACGATATGCCCTGGACAAAACTGCTGGTGGCGGCTCGGAGGGTTAAATGATCAGTCGAAGGGATGGTTTGAAATTCGCGGGCGCAGAGGATGTCGCCGCGGTGGCGCCATTTGGAGCTTCGGTGGCAACGCCCGAGCCATCCTCCGGCCCGTGCGAGGTCCATTGCAGCCTGAAGCGCTTGGTGCCGCGCCTTCCGCGGTTCTTCCTTGCTCTCCTGATCGCCCCATTTGCTCTCGTCCCGCTTGCCGCATCGGCGCAGAACGACCCCGCTCTCACGGCGACGCTGCAGTCGATGATTGTGGGCTTCCATGGTCATGTCAGCCTGTACGCTCACGATCTTGCCACCGGGAAGACCGTTGCCATTGACGCGGACCAGCCCGTCCCCACCGCGTCGGTCATCAAACTGGGGATTCTTTACGAGGCGCTCCAGCAAATTCGTACCGGCCGCGCTCGTTTCGATGACCGCCTGGCCCTCCGCAGTGAGGATCAGGTGCCTGGTTCCGGCGTGCTGCTCTTCTTCGACACCCCCGCATCCATTACCTTTAAGGACGCACTGACTCTGATGATCGCTCTCAGCGATAACACCGCCGCCAATCTCGCCATGGATCATGTGGGGATCAAGAACGTCGACGACCGGCTCGCTTCTTTGGGCATGAAAGACACCTGGCTGTACAAGAAGGTAATGCAGCCTTCTGAAGGCCCCATGCCCGCCGATCAAAAACAATTCGGCCTGGGCAAAACCACGGCGCGCGAGATGGCCAGCCTGATGGAGAGGTTCGTTACCTGCAATCTTGGACCTGCACCGGTAGTTTCTGGCTCTGTCGCCGGAATCCCCAGTGACCAGGCCCTCTGCTCCGATGCGCTTCACATGCTCAAGGTCCAGTTCTACCGCGACAGCATTCCCCGCTATCTGGAGAGGCTCGACCCCTCCGTGGGAAATTCTGCCGTCGCCAACAAAACCGGCGCTCTCAATCACGTTCGCAACGATGTCGGCGCGGTCTTTACCCGGCACGGATCGATCATCCTCTCGGAGTTCACCAATGACAACGCGGACACAAGCTGGACGGTGGACAACAGCGCCGAGGTTCTCATGGCCAAACTCGCCCGGGCGGTGGTGGAAGCTTGGGATCCGGAGGATTGGAATGCTGCAAAGAAATAAGCGAACATCAATTGCCAGGTTCTTTGGTGCGCGGCCGGGTCAATGCCAATCTCCGGTTAGGGTCAGGAGTACATGACTTCTTCAACGCTGGAGATAAACCAGATATGCGGCATACCGTTCTCTGTCCGCTGATTTTTCTCGCCCTTTCGTTGAGCTCCGCATCGGCGCAGGGTACGGCACCGACGTTCGAGTACCGCGCGGCCCACAGTTCATACAGGCTCGCAGGCGGCGATCCCGCTCAGGGGGGCGCCACCGTCATTCCGACGGTTCTTGTCCCCGTTACACTCTCCTTTGAAGCAAGACGGATCGATGGCAAGCCCACTGTCATAAAAGGGTCAACGGATGTGCCGCGCATCCTTCGCTCACCCATGTTCGCGAAGTTTCCTTTTGGGCAGGCCGGCGACACTCAATATGTGGACGCCATGCTCCGCACGACGTTTCCTGCGGCAAAAGGGTGGCATACTCTGCTGGGAAAACCGCTCGTGGAGCCGGTAAAGATCACCGTGCCGACGGGCTATGGCTACGTGCTTAGCTCGAAAAAAACCGGAACCTTGCTCGCCATGGTAGACGTGGAGTTCCTGCAGCGCGAAATTTTCAAGCAGATTCCGCGGCAAGATGGGAAACTGGTGATTGTTGTAACTCATGACACGGCCTACTATGCCTACGGCGATGCGACGGTGTGTTGCTCATGGGGAACCCATGGCATCGATTCTGCGACCGGAAATTCATTTGTCCTCGCCTCGTATCTACGGGATGCCCCATCCATCGTCGGGGACATGGACGTGCAGCCTCTCACCGAGCAACTTGCCGAATTTCTCATGGATCCGCTGCATGATCCGCTGTTCCACCCGGTCTTTCACGGGCCGGCCGGTCCAGGAAATGCGGTTCCGGCATGGATGCGTCCGCCCGCGGCCGGCAGCACCAACAGGAGCTGTGGTGGCACCGGAATCGCCGCCAGGTATACGCTGATGGAGCCGACCGATACGAATCCCCGCAGCGTTCTTCAGGTCTCGAAACCCTGGACCCTCACCTCGGAGGGAACCTCCTGGCATGTGCAGAATGTTGCCTTGTTGCCCTGGTATCTCGGCGCGGCCGAGGGCCTGGGAAACACATATAGTTTTCCGAATCCGCAGGCGCTGCCTTCGCCGGCTACACCCTGTCCGCATTTTCAGCGAGCTGGCTTGGGAGCCGCTCGGCCGCAGGCTTCCACCGGGCCGGCAGTTGAGGCTGTCCCTCTTCAGGGGCCGCCGAACGGCCATGAGCTGATCGGTTATTGGACTGGTCGTGGTCCGCAAAACTCGATCTTTCCGCTCCGCGATGTTTCGCCGCAGTGGGACATCGTGATCGTGGCCTTTGCCGCTCCGGATTTATCTGCCCCGGAAGGGAATCTGTGGCTGCAAGTCCGGCCCGGACTCGACCTTGCTCAGCTGAAAGATGACGTTGCGTGGCTGAAAGGGCGGGGCAAGAAAGTAATGATCTCGCTCGGCGGCGGCGCCAAGTACTTCACGCTCAATGATCCAAAGAGCATTCCCAATTTTGTTTCTTCTGTCAGCCGCATCGTCAGCGAGTACGGTTTTGACGGAATCGACCTTGACTTTGAAACGCCCTCTCTGGCCCTCGATCCGCGAGACACCGATTTCAGGCGCCCCACAACTCCGTCCATTGTGAATCTGATCTCGGCCCTGCGTCAGTTACACGAACACTTCGGCCCCGGTTTCATGATCAGTCTCGTGCCCGAGGGCACGCAGGTATCGGCCGGTTATGTGAGTTACGGCGGCCAATTCGGGTCTTATCTGCCCCTTGCCTGGGGTATACGGGACATTCTTTCCTTCGTCGATGTGCAGGAATACAATACCCCGCCGCTGGAAGGCCTTGACGGCGAAATCTATCAGCTTGGATCTGCGGATTATGATGTGGCAATGACCGAACTTTTACTGCACGGCTTTCATGTCGGCGGCGATAAGAGGCGGTATTTCCCTCCACTGCCGGCCCATAAAGTTGCGGTCGGCTTTCTGGTGGGCGCCACGACTCCCGCGCTCGTAAGCGAGTCGATGGATTCCATTATCGCCGGGAAGCTTCCTCCCGGCGCGCATTACAAGCTGCGCAAACCCGGCGGTTACCATGGCATGATAGGCGCGATGTTCTGGACCATCGACGCCGATCGATTTGAGAACCTAAGCTTCTCCAACAAAGTTGGCCCGCAGCTTCACGCATATCCGGCGGTGAAATAGCCGCGTCCGTGCGTGCATCCAGCTTGGAGGGATGCACGCACTCTCCGAGGTTGGTTTTTATCTCTTTAAGGGCGTGGCGAGCACGTCGGGTTTCGCTCGAGTCAGTCTCTGGACAATTTTGTATCGATCTCCTCTGTAGGTTGACCTCACATATTCCAGCGGGTTTCCGTTCTCGCCGTAACTGGTCCGTGTAAACAGGAAGACCGGGCTGCCCGGAGCCATCTTCAGCAACGCAGCCTCATCAGCTGTCACTTTTCCCACTTCAACCACTTCGTCGGTAACCGCCATCTGGACGCCATAGCGTCCTGCCAACACCTTGTAAAGCGAACCCGATGGATCGAAGGTGTCGAGCAGCTCTGGGAACGCCTGCTGTGGCAGGCAACTGCATTCAATCCCCATGGGCTGGCCGTCGGAGAGGCGAACCCGCCGCAGGCGGAAAACCTTCTGGCCCCGGCTTAGCCCTAACGCTGTCCTTACCTCCCGGCTGCTGGCCTGGATGCGGAAAGACAGAACTCTCGAACTCGGCTTCGCTCCGCGTACACGCATCTCCTCAGTGAATGAGAGCACCTGCCGGAGATTCCTTTCGTGTTTGATGCCGGAGATGAAAGTGCCTTTGCCCTGCTTGCTATACATCACGCCCAGGTCGCAAAGCGTGCGAATGGCCTGGCGGGCGGTCATCTGGCTCACGCCGAGCTGTGCGGCGATCTCCTGCAGGGACGGAATTGGCTGACCCGGCCGGAATTCTCCTGCCCGGATCCGGTCCATCAGACGCTGCTGGATCTGGTAGTAAAGCGGTACCCCGCTGCGGCGCTCCAGCGGATGCAAATGTGGAATCTGGTTGGTATTCACAGCACTGTTCGTCTCACTCCGTTTCGGATTCTCTCAAGCTGACACCGATTTTAGAAAATTTGACTTCCCTTTTTCCACAATCATACACTCTTCTATAAGACTGGATGAATAAACTATAAAATCTTCTTGACATGGTCTCCAGTCCAGCGGGATACTCTTGCAACTGAGCTATCGGTCAATCCTCATGCCCCCGCGGACGACGGATTCTCGGCCGGCTGCAACCGCAGCAGCATCACGAGCCCGAAGAAAGAACACCAGGCGTCTGGTCACGGGTAATGCGACGAGGCGGTCTTTAAGACATTGCCCGCAACGCTACCGGCAGCTGGTTCCTTTCAATCTGACGCAAGCAGTCTGGAATCACCGATCATTTGCGCAAAACATCTCGCAGGAGGCTAAGGTCATGGGTTCTTTTCTCAGACGTTTCTTCTCAGGGGCGGTCGCACTTGCGGCGGTTATGCTTATCGCCACCGTCGCCCAGGCGCAGAGCGCCGTTTCAGGCAGCATCAGTGGAACGGTGACTGATTCAACGGGCGCCCTGATTTCAGGCGCTACGGTGACCCTCACCAACGTGGATCGCGGCGTAGACATTCGCGTCGTGAAGACCGGCCATGCAGGGTTCTACACGGCAGGATCTCTGCCCCTTGGTACCTACAAGATCACGATTGCGGATGCCGGTTTTAAAACGGATGTGGTGACCGGGCTTGTGCTGCACGCCGCTGACGCGCTCACCGTGAACCGCACTCTGGCGCTGGGCGCCACCAGCGAAATGGTTGTGGTTACCGCCGACGAGGCGCAGCTGAATTTAGAGAACGCCACTTCGCAGGGCCTCATCAACAGCACCCAGCTCAGCGAAATGCCGCTGATCACACGCAACTACGAGGCGCTGATGAACCTGCAACCCGGCGTCGTCTATGGCGGTTCGACGGATGACCTGAGCCGTGGCCCTTCTGGCCTGAGCGGCGCTTCCAGCGTGGTGAATTTTTCGGTGAATGGCGGCCGCGATACCTCCAATAACTGGACCATCGACGGCGCCGACAACCTGGACCGCGGCGCAAACCTGACTCTCTACACCTATCCCAGCCCCGACGCCATCGCAGAGTTTAAGACACTGCGGGGCCAGTACAGCGCACAGTTCGGCCGCAACGCATCGGGCCAGATCGACGTGGTCACCAAGTCCGGCAGCAACTCCGTTCATGGCAGTGCATACGAGTACGTCCGCAACAACGCTTTCGACGCTAATGGATACGCCAACGACTTCTTCGGCGCCAAGATCGCGCCCTACAAATACAACGTCTTCGGCTTCTCGTTTGGTGGCCCGGTCTACATTCCCAAGGTCTATAACGGCAGAAACAAGACCTTCTTCTTCGTCAGCGAGGAGTGGCAGCGCATCATCGACACGCTTTCTCAGGCCTCGGCCACGGTACCGCTGCCCTCGGAGCTGACTGGCGACTTTACCCAATCGTACAGCTACAACTCAACCACGAAAACCTACACGCAGCAACCGGTGTTGGTTTGCACCGCCTTTACGACCGATCCATCGACACAAACAAACACCTGCACGGCAACGGGATCAACCGTTACGAACTTCTCGCCCACCGCGCAGCAGTATTTGAAGGACGTCTACAGTCATGTTCCCGTTCCGGATTCGGCCTACGACATCGCGCACGGACTCGATCCGCACACCATTCTCTCCAACTTCAAGAACACCTTCAACAATCTCGACTCCGTGGTGCGCATCGACCAGCAGTTTGGCCAGAAGGTCAGCGTATTTTACCGTTACATGCACGATACCTTCCCCGTCTTCTATCCGGCGGGGCAATTCACCTCGGTCTATATCGCCGGGATGAACCCCACTACGGCTCAGAATCCGGGCACACAGCAAATGGCGCACGGAACCTACACCTTCAACCCGACCCTGGTGCTTGATGCCGGCTATGCCTACTCGAACGGCAACATTACGACTCTCTCTTCGGGCTACCTCTCCCAGGCGCAGTCACCCGACGTGATGCCGGCGCTTGCCTACCCAAACACCTCTGGCGTACTTTCCACCATCGCTGTCGGCGGCATGACCTCGTTGAACGGCAGCTATCAGTACATCGACCACGGCACCAACCACCAGATATTCGCAAACCTCACCAAGACGCTGCATTCCCAAACGCTCACGTTTGGGTTCTCCTACAACCACTACCAGAAGCGCGAAAACAACACGACCAGCACGCAGGGTAGCTTCGGGTTCACGAACGATGCAGGATTGGCCTGCACAGCCGCTTCGTGCGCCTTCGCTCCCACCAGCGACTCGAGTGCGACCATCTCGCAGGGCTTCGCCAACTTCCTTAGCGGTAACGCCAATAACGGGTTCAGTCAGCTCTCGCAGGATCCGATTGCGGATGTCAAATCCGCGCTCTATGAGGGCTTTGGGCAGGACGACTGGAAGGTGACTCCGCGTCTGACGCTGAACATGGGAGTGCGTTACAGTCTCTACGGTCAGCCCTGGGACGTCAACGGCTTGTTGAGCAACTTCGATCCGGCCAAGTACTCGGCGTCCAGCGCACCCACCATCGATTCCAATGGCCTGATGTGCGTGACCGGAACGTGCAACCAGACGGGCAGCAACGCCGGTCAGCCGACCACACCCAACGCCTCCGCGGACATCGTCGGCATCAACTACATCAACGGCCTGATTTTCAATAGGCCAAGCGCCGCCAATAACAACCAGGCTTCGCCCTGGGGGAGCAAGGTGGGCTCCGGGGATAAGAAAAACTTTGCGCCCCGCTTTGGCTTTGCTTTCGATGTATTCGGCAATGGCAAGACCGCCCTGCGCGGCGGCTACGGAATCGCCTTCGACGACATCGAGGTGAGCTACTACGAGACGACGGACTGGAATAACCCTCCGGCGGTGGCCACTTACAGTGTGGGCCAGACCTCCCTGGATAGCCCGACGGGCGGCGCCACGACCGCGTTCTCCAAAACCCCGGGATGGATACGGGCCCTTCCGCTTACCTACAACTCGCCCTATGTGCAGCAGTACTCTCTCGACGTACAGCAGCAGGTGTCGCCAAGCTTGATGCTCGACATCGGTTATTTTGGAGACCATGGCACGCACCTGATGGGCGGCATGGACATCAATGAGCCAGTGCCCGGCTCCTGGGTAGGCAAGGTGACGCCGGTGAGCACCTGCATCGATCCCGACACCAATGCCCCAGCGTTCCTAAACGGCTCGTGCAGCGTCATGCTGAACCAGATCAAACCCTATCTCGGCTACTTCTCAGTGGACGCGATGCGGTCGATCTTCGGCTCGAACTACAGCTCGCTGCAGGCCAAGGTGACCAAGCGCTTCACAGGCAAGACCTACATCGACGCCAACTATACCTGGTCGAAGGACCTCACCAACGCCCAGGCGGACTACAGCGGGTACATCCAGAACGCTTACAACATCAACGGCGACTATGGCCGCGCCGCCGACGACCGCAGTCAAGTACTCACCATCGACGGTGTGTTGGAGGAGCCATGGTTCCGCGAGCAGAAGAACCTAACCGGACGCCTGCTCGGCGGTTGGGAGATATCCGGGATCTACACGGCCAACAGTGGCCTGCCGCTGACGGCCACGTCCGGCAGTTTCACCCTTGGGCAATATAACCTCCCTGGCGGCGTGACCAGCATCTATAACAACCGCACCAACACCGGCTACTCGACCGACAACGCTGGCATCAGCGTGCTGGGCAATACCAACGCCGGCCTGCGGCCGGACCAGATCGGCGACCCTAATCACGGCCACAACGTGAAGATCCACAACAAGGGCTATCACCAGCTATGGTTCTACACGGGCGCGTTCGCATCTCCCAATCCGAGCATCAACACATCGGCTCCGGGCAGCGAGCGCCGCGGGACGATCGAAGGGCCGGGATTCGCCACCGCTGACCTTGGCGTCTTCCGCAACTTCCGCGTCTGGGACCGGGTGAACTTCCAGTTCCGCGCGGAGGCGTTCAACGCTACCAACCACACCAACGTCAACTCTGTAACCACGTCCGAAGGAACAACCTTCGGCGAGGTCACGGGCTACCGTGACGCTCGCATCATGCAATTCGCAGGAAAGTTCACCTTCTGATCGCAACTGGATATGCCTACGGTCTCCCTGCTTGGCAAAGCAGGGAGACCGTAGGGTGGCCGCTCGAACCCTATAGGGACGAGCCCGGCACATCCATCGGTCAGCTGAAGTGCATAGGGCGACATAGCCTGTGTGGCTGAAAACTCAAATTGTCCGGGCTGCAGGAAGTCAAGATGGGCTTAAACGCGCTGGACTTGGGCATCATCGTCGCATACCTTGCTGGAGTTACACTCTTCGGCCTGCGCTTTCGGAAAAGACAAGGAACGATTAAGGACTACTTCCTCGCGGGGAACAACACTCCGTGGTGGGCGATTTCACTTTCCATTGTCGCGGCCGAGACCAGCACGCTGACCATCATCAGCATTCCCGGGATGGCATATGACAAGGACTTCCGGTTTCTGCAACTGGTGATCGGCTACCTGATCGGCCGCGTAATCGTAACCCTTCTATTTATCCCACAATACTTCCGCGGAGAACTGGTAACCGCATACCAACTGATAGAGCGCCGGTTTGGACAAAGGCTCCGAACTTTAACCGCGGGGATGTTTCTAGTGACGCGGGCCGCGGCCGAGGGTGTGCGCGTCTTTGCTGTGGCGATTGTGGTGCGCATCGCATTGAGTGGCCTGTTTTCCGGGCTTAGCGACTTTGGTCGCGATCTTTGTGCCATTGCAATCGTCACCCTACTCACGATGATTTACACGTTCGAGGGAGGCATGGCAGCGGTAATATGGACCGACGTTGTGCAACTCACAATCTGTCTGGCCGGCGCCGTCGTCGCTTTCTTTACCATCCTGCATCTTGTGCCTGGAGGTTGGGAAACCATACGCACGGTGGGTGGCCAGTTTGGCAAATTCCGCATTTTTGATTACTCGTGGAACTTCAACGCGACTTACACCTTGTGGTCGGGAGTGATTGGCGGAGCATTTCTGACCACTGCGAGCCATGGCGTCGATCAGTTGATTGTGCAGCGACTTCTCTCAGCGCGCAGCGAGCGCGAATCGAAGATCGCGTTGCTTTCCAGCGGAGTCGCCATTCTCTTTCAGTTTTGGCTATTTCTGTTAATAGGAGCCATGCTCTTCGTGTTTTATCGTCTATTCCCGCCGGCTGCCATCTTCAAGCGTACGGACACCATCTTCCCGTCGTTTGTGGTGAATCACATGCCCCATGGCGTTAGCGGGCTGCTCATATCGGCAATCCTTGCGGCGGCCATGTCCAATCTGAGCGCCGCGTTGAACTCGCTTTCGTCTGCCACCATAGTCGATTTCTACGGTCGCATGCGGCCTCGATCCACAGAGCAGCGCCGCGTGAAACTTTCGCGCACAGCAACCTTTGGCTGGGCGGCTGTTTTATTCGGATTAGCGCTCCTTGCCCGACATGGCGGCAAGGTGCTCGAAGTGGGACTGTCGATCGCTTCTGTGGCTTACGGTGCGCTGTTGGGAGTCTTCCTTCTCGGCGTCCTCACGCAGAAGACATCAGAGCAAGGGGCCATGGCCGGCATGTTCCTTGGGTTTGTACTGAATCTCTACCTGTGGCTATTCACAAGCGTCCCGTTCACCTGGTACGTCGCTTTGGGCAGTGCCGCCACATTTACTTTTGGATATTCCGTAAGCAGGTTGTTGCCACTGGCAAGCCGTATCTCGACCAATTGAGGAAGCGATATGCAACGCAAAGAGCTGACAACAGAGCGCCGCAATAGGGCAACGGAACACCTCGACACCATGAGTGCTCTCGATCTGGTCACGGTAATGAACCGGGAAGATGCAAGTGTGACGCGCGCCATCAAACGCGCGCTTCCGGAAATTGCCAAAGCAATCGATATCATTGTCGACTGTCTCGCCAGTCATGGACGAATGTTCTATGTCGGAGCCGGCACCAGTGGACGGATCGGTGCGCTTGATGCTTCGGAGTGCGCGCCAACCTTCGGAGCACCGCAGGAGATGGTTCAGTTTTTAATCGCGGGCGGAAAGGAGGCGCTGGTGGAGGCGACGGAGGCCAGCGAGGACTCTGCAGAGCAGGGACGTAAGGATATGGCCACGAAAAAACCCGGCAAGCGCGATGTCGTTGTAGGAATTGCGGCGAGCGGATCCACCCCTTACACCATTCGCGCTCTTGAGTATGCGCGCAGCAAGGGCGCGACCGTTATTGCCATTGCGTGCAACCAAGGTTCGGAGTTGGGAAAGGTAGCCCATCTCCACATCGAAGTCGACGTTGGGCCGGAGGTTTTGACGGGCTCATCGAGGCTGAAGGCAGGGACCGCACAAAAACTGATCTGCAACATGCTCACGACCGGCGCCATGGTGCAACTGGGCTATGTTTACAGCAATCTTATGGTCAATCTCCATTTAAGGAATAAGAAACTGTTGGAGCGCGGTCTCTCGATCCTGGAAACCCTTGCTTGCGTCCCTCGGGATACGGCTCTTGAAACGTTGGAGAAGGCGGAAATGAGCCTGCCGCTCGCACTGGTGATGTTGAAGTCCAAGGTAAGCAAGAGCGAAGCGAAGCGGCGCCTGCGCAATGCAAAGGGCAACGTTCGCAAGGCGATTGAGTGTTACTGATGTGGGTCGTGGTAGCGCGACAAAAAAGGCCAATTAGATAAATCTCGGCTCCTTTGTGCGCCGACCCGCTCCCCATGGGAGCATCCGGGTCCAAATGGTGGCAAACGCCCAACCACCTGGAGCTGCTTCACGTGCGTGAATTGCAGCGGTACGAGCGGTTGCTCCTGAAGTCCACGCATCATCAATGCGCCTGAAGGCTGACCACCCACACCTCTCGCGGCGCGAAGGTTTCCCTCTGGTCCGTGGTCAGACGAGCAACCTTCCTGTTGAGGGTCCCTGAGACGAAGATCGAGCAATCGCAACGTTTCCAACCCTTCTTGCGCGCGTCGTACTCCGACGTGCGGAGTTCCTCCGAGTGCCCTGACTTGCACCCGCGACGGTGGCGGCGATAAAGCGCCAAAGCCATTCCCAATTGACGGATATTGCCCGAAGGAAATCCGGTGAAATATGTAAGTTTCTATGAATAATAGGGATTTAAGCTGGGGCGGCTAGTGGGGATCGAACCCACGACATCCTGAGCCACAGTCAGGCGTTCTGCCGCTGAACTATAGCCGCCATTTACCCTTTCGATTGTAGCATTGAAGCAGTCCTCGCGGCCCATCCGCCAGGCCTCGCGCATGCAGCTGCCGCCCGCCAATTCGCCGCAATTCTCTTTGCCGCGGGCCGACGCACCCGACCGCTGGAATCGCGGCGCGTGGCTCTTCCGCGACCGCACGCTTCAGGCTCTCGAAATCCTCCTTGATGAAGCCTTCCGCATCCCCGGCACCGGCATCCGCTTTGGCATCGACGGGCTCATCGGCCTTGTGCCCGGCCTTGGCGACGCGCTCGCCGGCCTGCTCTCGCTCATCATCCCGCTCGCCGCCTGGTCCCGCGGAGCTCCTTACATCACCCTGCTCCGCATGGGGGTCAACCTCGGCATCGGCGTCCTCGTCGGGACCGTTCCCATTCTCGGTGACGCATTCGACATCGCCTGGAAGGCCAATCGCCGCAACTATCTCCTGCTGTGCCGCCATCTCGGCCAGCCCCGCCGCCACACCTGGCGCGATTGGGCATTCCTCGCGCTCCTGCTCGGCTCGCTCGCCCTCGTGCTGGCCCTCCCTGTTGCGCTCGCCGCGTGGTTCCTCTTCTGGCTCGTCCATCGCTAGACCCGCGCGCTTGAACCGCGCGCTTGAAACCCGAGCGCTGAAGATCTGCCTGCTGGAAGCCTGCGTGCGCCGGCTCGAAGTCGATTCCGCGATACAATCAGGAGCAGTTGTCGGGGCGTAGCGCAGCCTGGTAGCGCATCTGCTTTGGGAGCAGAGGGCCGGGGGTTCGAATCCCTCCGCCCCGACCAGCGTCAATTATTGATACTCAGACGATATTCGCCATTTCAGCCACGCATCTGCTTCTCGGCACGGCACAACTCAGGCAACAAGTTGCACCACTGCAACGAGGAGCAGGGCGGGGGTTTCCTCATCCTATTTCGGTAGGAACGTCGAACGTAACCAACTCGGACCGGAAGCCGCGTGTGCGCACCGCGCCATAGACGATGCCTGCCGTCATCCACACCGCGCCGAGCACGAGCGCCGGGCGGCTGAGATGAACCCAGATGAAGCCGCAGATGAGAAAGCCCAGCGCGGGGACGATGAGACCGGCCGCACTGCGGCTTCGGCCAGGTTCAGGGCTCTTCATCCCCCGCAAATGGTGGACAAAAGCGGCGGCATTGACTCCCATAAATGCGACGAAGGCGCCGAAGTTGAGGCACTCCGCGCCAATTTCGTAGGCTCCCCCACCGAGGCGGTCTGCGAAGAACTGAAGCAGTGCGGCTCCGACAAGCGCGAAGACGCCGACGGCAACGATGTTGTTGCGGGGTATGCGCCGTTTGGGCTCGATGGCGCCAAAGAATTGTTTGGGGAGCGCGTTGCCACGTCCCATGCCGTAGAGGAGTCGCCCCGCTGCGAGTTGTGAGCCCATACCCGAGCCCATATTTGCGATAAGCAGGGTGAAGTTGACGATCTGGAAGAGGATTGCGCCGCCCGCCTTACGCGAGATTAATGCGAAGGCCGAAACGACCTGATCGCTGGTGAAAGGCTTCGATCCCCAGATGAGCTGCGCCGCATAGACTTCGAGTCCTGACAGGATGCCTGTGATTACGCAGACCAGGACGGTGGCCAGCATGATGTTGCGGCGCGGATTCTCCACCTCCTCAGAGAATGTGGAGACGGCGTCGAAGCCGATGTAGGTGAGCACTGCAACAGAGGTGCCGGAAAAAATGCTGCTGGGGTGGAAGGTGGCAGGCTCGTAAAAGGGATGAGTGAAAAAGCCGGGATCGTGATGGATGCCCCAGACCGCGCGTAGGACGCAGGCAAGGAACAACGCAACAACAACCACCATGCCGGCGCAGATGGTTTCATTCATTCGCGCCGAAGTCTTGATGCCGCGCAGGTTGGCCCAGGTGAAAAATGCCGCAAAGAAGAGAACCCAGGCGTAAAAGGAAAGCCCGGGCAGGATGTTCATGGCGGCCTGAGCGCAGAAGGCCGTGCAGATGAGCGGGTTGATCAGGTAATCCATCACCATGCCCCAGCCGACCACATAGCCGAGGGCGGAGTTCATCTCCTGGCCAACGTAGGTGTACGCTGACCCGGCGCTGGGGTAGATGCGTGCCATGCGTCCGTAGCTGATGGCCGTAAAGAGCATCGCGACCATGGCGATGAGGATGGCAGTGACGACGTGACCATGGGCCTTGTTGCTGATGACCCCGTAAATGCCCATGGGCGCAGTCGGCTGGATGATCACCATGCCGATGATGATGAGGTTCCACAGGCCCAGCGCGCGATGGAGCCTGGCGGTGCTGGTCTGCGATTGATCGGGGGCTGCCGCCATGCGTGTCCCTAGTTTGCCGTCGCGGCAGGGGTGGGCGTGAGGGTTTGCGATGCAACGTTCCAGCCCTCAATGTGGACCACCGGCGGGTTTCCTTCGTCTTCGGGCAGGAGCGCGGTAAGCGTTGTCGATTCTCCGGGAACCAATTCGATCCAGTTGTCAGACCAGAAGACGGGCGCGATGAGACCGCCGGAAGGTGTCCGTACGGCGGCGCTGATCTGGAAGGCGAGCGAGGAAGAGGTGTTCTCAAGATGCAGGCGAATTTCCTGGCCTTGCGGGGTCTTGGTAACCGTGGCGCGGGCTGCCATGGTGGCCATGGGAAGATGGGTGAGCGCGTTCAAGTCCGGCTGACGTTCGGCCGGGGTGTGCGTGTAATCGGTTCTCTCCCAATCGAAGGTGGTCAGCGTGCCCGGCACCCAGTAGAAGTTGTGGCTGACCAGACGGCCAGAGGAATCACTCAGCTTGAGATCAATGAAGAAAATCCGGTTGGCGCCGGAATAGAGGCTCTCAGGAATGTCGATGACACGCTGCGAACTATCGGCCGATGCGTTTATCGGCGCTTCGGCGGTGTACAGCTCCTTCCATGCAAGGTTGTGGACCTCGACGCTGGCATGAAGGCCGGAAGCGGGAGCATACGTGCTGTTGACCACAACGATTGAGCGGTCGTCGTATGAGTACTGGATGTGGAGAGGCTCACACGCTTTCTTGACTCCGTAATATCCGCCGCCCGCATCGAGATGGTAGTCGTAAAGGTGCCAGATCATCGAGGGCCATGCATTGTTCAGCATCCATTGAATCACGCCGGTCGAAACGTACTTGTTCTTGCTGTAGGCCTCGAACATCGCTCGTTCTGAGTCATATTCCATGGTCTGCGCCATGCGCGTGTAGTCGGCGGCCGAGTGGGGTTCGGTATAAACGGCGTCCATGGCCTCGTCGAAGGCCTTCAGTTGAGTGAATTCGCCTCCGCCGTAGTGATACTTCCAGTCTGCTGAGGGTGGCCATGCGTTGGGGTCGGGCAGGAACTTCTCGCGGCTGGCCAGCGACGAAATCGCCGGTCCGGGACTGGTTTCGGTATTGAAGCCGTAGGCCCCGCCGTAGTGATTGGCGAAGTACCAATAGCTGGGGCCCACGTAATCATAGGGACCGGTCATCTTGACGCCGCTCTCTCCTGTCACGGAGGTGGGTGTGCCAGATGCGGACGACAGGATCGGGTTGGGCCAGTGCGTCTCAGCCTCCACCTGCAGGTAGGCGCGTTCCACGCTGGGTGGCGGCGGGTTGTCACTGCCATTGAGCCAGACAAGCAGGCTGGGGTGCGGGCGAAGGCGCAGCATCTGCGAGCGGAGCGACGCGGTGGCCACAGTCAGATTTTCCGGGGTCCATGTCTTCCAATGTTCCCATGTATCGCAACAGCACCAGCCCAGCATGACCAGGATGCCTTGCTGGTCGGCGAGATGAAAGAATGAGTCAGTTTCGAGTTTGCCTTCCAGCCGGATGGCGTTCAGGTGCATATCGCGCACCAGGCGGAACTGGTCGCGCAGGCGCGCTTCGTTGGTGCGCAGGAGCATGTCCTGTGACCAGCCGCCGCCGCGAATAAGGATGCGCCTGCCGTTCACACGAAAGAGGCGGTTGCCGTCGGCAGTCAGCTCGGATGTAATCTCGCGAATACCGAACTCCACAGTCCGTTGGTCCGTGACGCGGCCCTCGGAGGCAAAACTGACCGTGAGCGGCTCCAGATGAGGCTGACCCATCTGGTAGGGCCACCAGAGCTGTGGGTTGTGAATGCGCAGCGCGGGGAACTTCTCCGGCGTGAAGACCACAGTGCGGTCCTCATGCGCGGTCAACTCGACGGGCTGTTCGAAATGCACTCCCGCGGCCGTTCCGGAAACCACGCCATTTACCGCATGGGCAGTGGCGTTGTGGATCTCGGCGTAGATGGTAAGGTCAGCAACGTGGTGCGCATCGTCTTCAAAATGCGTCACGGCCATGGGCGAGCGCACCGTGACCGCGCCGGATGCAACCAGGTTGACCGCGCCCCAGAGGCCCATGTCCTTGTCCGGCGGCGCTGGATTCCAGTCGACCCAGTTGATGCCCAGGTCTTTCTCCGTAGGAGCAAAGGCTTCGATCGCGAGCACGTTTGCCTTGCCGGGCTTGAGGGTATCCGTGACATCGATGTCGTATGTGCGGTATGCGCCCGCGACTGTTGAGGAATCGGCGATCTTATGTCCATTCAACCAAACGTCGGCGCGATAATTGATTCCGCCAAAGTGCAGCCAAAAGCGCTGATCGTGTGTTTTCGCGGCGGGCGCAGTGAACTCATTGCGATACCACCAGCCGCAGCGATAGGGGCTGTCTGCCGGCATGGGCAAATTGGCAAAATTCTTTCCGATGGGGTAGCTGGTTCCGGGAATCTTGCGCAGGTTGTCGCCGAAGTACGGATCAGCAAAGACGCCGGCGGCCACCTGCGCGGCCAGCACGGTGCTGGGGACGGAGGTCTTGAGCCAACCTTCAGTATTGAACCCCGACGCAGAGATTGCATCCCCCGCCGCCTGGAGCTTGCAGGCGGATTGTAGACGCCATCCGTCGCGAAGAGGCGTAACCGATTCGGCTTGAAGTCCTGCCGCAATCACGAACAAAACAATGAGATAAGAGAGATATCTTCCATTCATAGCGATTTGCTCCTCGGAGGACGGGATGTCGACCCGCGCACAACCAGTTCCGGTCGCGATTTGTGCAACTTCGGCGCCGGCTTCCCGGCTCGTTCCTTCGCATCGAGTGCCCGCAAGGCCCATGTGGCCGCCCTCAATCCCATTTCCTTCAGCGGCTGCCGGATGGTGGTGAGACCCGGCGTTGCCACTTTGGCTAGAAGCACATCGTCGAAGCCGACCACGGAGCAGTCCTCGGGTACCCGCAATCCCGCATCGGTGAGGCCGCGCACCACGCCCAGGGCGGTGAGATCGTCAAATGCAAGAATAGCCGTAAACTGCCGGCCCGCAGCCAGAAGCTGCTTGGTAAGGCGCAGTCCACCCTCAAAGCCGGAAATGGGGTTGAGCAGGCTTGGCAGTTGACAGACCAGCTGCGGATCAAAGTCAATGCCGATCTCTGCTGCTGCCCGGCGAGCGCCTGCCCAACGGGGCTCGCTGTCGAACAGTTCTTCAGGGCCGCGGATGACGGCGATGCGGCGATGTCCGAGTTCGCAGAGGTGACGCAAGGCCAGTGCACCGCCGGCTTCATTGTCGATAAGCACAGAGCTGATTCTGCGGTTGGTCAGATCGCGTCCGACAATCACGATGGGGACGTGGTTCTTTTCGATATCGACCAGCAGGTTCGCCTCTTCGAATATCCAGCTCGCGATCACGATCGCACCCTCTGCGCGCCGCTCCAGAATCATCTTCAGGTAGGTGTCGAAAAGTCTTCTCTCGGTCTGAGCATCCATGAGCAGGGCAAGATAGTCTGTGGGATGCAGGCCTGACTGGATGCCCCGAACAATCGGGATGCAGAAGGGATCGGAGAGATCATAGGCAAGAACGGCGATGGTCTGACTGTGACGGCGGCGAAGCGAGCGGGCATAGGCATCCGGATGATAGCCGAGTTTACGCGCCATTCCCCGGATCTTTTCCCGTGTGGAAGCGGCCACGTTTTTCGAGAGCGGCGCTTCGCTCAGCACGATTGAGACCGTAGAAACCGAGAATCCACATGCGCGCGCAACGTCGAGTAGTGTCACATGGCCGGATTTTCGCTGGGACACCTTTGCCTCCCTCGCGTTGGTGCTTCGGATTCTCTTCTCAAGTCGGGAGCCAAATGCGCCAATTACTCTTGCACTCCAAGCGGGCAAGAACTCGCGGAAGCGGGCCCGCATAGTATGAACCTTGCCTGCTGCCCCTGCCCACGGCATCTGTGAGGTGATTGACCCTCCGCAGCGGGCCACTGTGTGACAACAAATCGGCGAAGAGCCAGGCTCGTGGTTTTTCCGCTTGACATGGGAATCCATTGCTCCTAAATTTGTATTTCTAATATTCAAACGTTTGAATGTCAACGTTTATTTGGGAGGCGGCCATGAAAATAAGAGTCTTCAGAATCTCACCGACGTACTTCCTGTTCTGCGCTCTCTTCCTCACGCCCCTTGCCTGCACAACTGCCTTTGCCCAGGCCGGCAGAGGCGCGATCAGCGGCCTCGTCTCCGATCCCACCGGCGCCATCATTCCCGGAGCCAGTGTCACCGCGGAGAGCCACGCCACGGGTGTGGTGCAGTCGACCGTGACAACTGCCGGGGGCCTTTACTCCTTTGTGTCTCTCAATCCCGGCGTCTATCTGGTCACGGCCAGCCGGAAGGGTTTTAAAAGCGTAGCCCAGGATCATGTGAGCGTAACCGTGGATCAGACCTCTGCGGTAAACATCACCTTACCAGTCGGCAGCGTAACAGAAGTCGTGACTGTAACCGGGTCATCCAGCCTGGTGGATGCGAGCAACTCCACCGTCGGCCAACTTATTTCCGCTGACACCATCAATCGCGTACCGCTGCTCACGCGCAACGTGTATGACCTTGTGCAACTGAGCGCGGGCGTGACTCCCGCCAATGGATCGCCCAACTCCTCCAGTTCACAGGCCATCATCAACATCTCGTCAGGGCGTCCGGGAGTGGACGTTTCGTCCTACACGATCAACGGCGCCATTATCGGATCGGTGTACTACATGCTCGACGGCAGTCCTTTGGGCGTTGCGGAGCAAAACGTTGCCGCAATCATTCCCGCCATGGAGATTCCCGAGGATGGCGTGGATGAGTTCCGTGTCGAGACCCAGAACACGCCGGCTTCCTACCAGAGCGGTGGGGCAGGTGTCATCAGCCTGGTCAGCAAGTCGGGAGGCGACCAGTTCCACGGAGATGCCTTTGGGGTCTTCCGGCCGGACATTCTGGCCGCCAATGATTACTTCAACAAGCAAAGTCAGTTGCTCAGCGGCGCGGCGAACCAATCGCCGGCCTTTCATCGTTACCAGGAAGGCGGCTCGATCAGTGGGCCGATTCTGCACAAGAAGCTCTTTTTCTTTGCAGACTACGAAGCGACTCAGCAGCAGATGTTTGACGGCTCGAACACATTCACAGTACCCACGTCGGCGGAGCGGACCGGCGATTTCTCAAACATGGACTTTACCATCTACGATCCGACCCTGCCGGACATCGCCATCCCATGCCCTCCGCCGGGAACCGGGACCTGCATGGTGCGGCAGCCGGTTGCGGGCAACAAAATCGCCAATCCAAATCCCATCGCGCTGAAATTTCTGTCGGAATTTCCCAAGTGTAATTACCCCAGCACCTCAACGTGCGATACAGCCACCACCGATGGCTCCCCGAATCTCTATGTACCGGGACTGGATCCGACGACGCAGCAGAAGTTCGACATTCGCATCGACTACTACAAGAATGAACAGCAACACCTGTTCGGCCGCTTTTCCTTTGACCGGCTCTTCACTTCGGGCGTGAACGCATTCAACAACCCATGGGACTTGAACTATGCCCAGAATGTAACCAACGGCCGGAACTTCATCCTCGGCGACGACTACACCATCAATCCCACCACGGTCCTGCAGATGCGTTATTCCTTCACCAGGCATTATGAGAACCAGGGCGGAGATCCCGGCCAGAGCGCCGTCGATAGTCTCTCCACGCTGGGATTTGTTAGCCCGACAGCGGCTGACGAAGTGTACGACACTTTGCCTTATGTGAATTTCGACGACGTGGGAGGAGGCATCGGCGGTACCGCCAACTACAACACCTTTGTTTATGCCAGCGAGAACAGCGACGCGAATGTGACTCTGACTAAGCTTTGGGGCAAGCACGAGCTGAGCACCGGTTTTGAATATATGAAGCGGTTTCTCAATGTCGGCCAGCCGCCCGCGCCATCGGGTGCATATGCATTCGATGTGTCCGCTTCCGACCAGAGCACTGCCAACGGCGGAGGCGGCAGCGACTTCGCGTCCTTCCTGATGGGCATGGGAGAGACGCCCGGATCGGAAGGAAACGATGCCCCCAATTTCACAAAAGATCTCTTTGTTGCAGAAGCCAGCCCGTATTATGCGGCCTTTGTCGAAGACACCTACCGGGCAACAAAAGCTCTCACCATTACGGCCGGCCTGCGCTGGGACATCTTTGGCGGCAGAACCGAACGCCATAACAGGCTCGAATCCTTCGACCCATCCGCAACCAATACCTTTGACGGCGTCTCTTATACGGGCGCAGAAGCGTATGTGGCCGGCGGCAACCGGTCCCCGTTCTCCACTAATCTGAAGGACCTCAGTCCGCGACTCGGCATCGCGTGGCAGCCGGTCGCCAACATGGTCGTGCGCGGCGGCGGCGGCTTTTACTATGGCCCCAGCGCGGAGATGGTTGGCTCTTCCAACCTGGACAGCGACGGTTACGCCTCGTCAACCTTCTGGGATGCCACCTGCTTCAATGCTGACGGCAACACGGTGTTCAACGGGTCGTCGGGCTGCGGCGCTCAGCCGGGCGCAGGCGACGCCGAAGTCTTCACCGGTCCGTATTCCTTCACCAATCCTTTCCCCAATGGCGTTGTTCCTCTTATTCAAAAGCCCACGGGGCTGGCAAACAATCTGGGCAACTCTCTGAACACGATGCTCCACACGCAGCGCACCCAGCTTACTTACGACTTCAACTTCGGCATCGAGTACCAGCTTCCGCATGAGGTCGTTGTGAGCGCGGGCTACGTTGGCAGCCGCGGACTCTTTCTGCCCATCGGCTCCATCGACCTGAACCAGCTCAATCTCGCTACCATCCAGCAGTACAACTACTCTCTGTGTGTGGATACATCGGATCCGAATTGCCAGATGGTGACAAACACCTGGGCGCCCATCCAGCCGGGCACAAACGCCAACTACGGCTCTGCCACCGTTCCCCTGTGGGTGTCGCTGCAGTCCTTTCCGCAGTTCGGCACCGGCAACTACGGAGCGGGGAATGGTGTTCTGGTGAACGGCTACCCTGCCGGCGATTCTGAGTACAGCTCCTTGCAGGCCAAGGTTCAAAAGCGTCTTTCTTCGCACTTCACTACCCTCGCTTCATTTACCTGGGGCAAAATCATGACCGACGATGGCAATCCTCCGCTCGGATTCGTCGGCGCTCACAGTGGAGCGCCTCAGGATGCGAGAAACCTGAGCCTGGAACATTCCATCAGCCCACAGGATGTGAAGTATCAATTCACCTGGCAGGCATCGTACGACCTCCCAATAGGCAGGGGCAGGCCACTTGATCTCGGTGGTGCTTCTGACGCTGTTTTGGGCGGATGGACAGTCGACGGCGTCTTCTACATGAGCAGCGGTATCCCCATCGCTTCGCCGCTGGTGAATGCACCGATCTCTTATTTCAACCAACGGCCCAATCTGACTTGCGATGCCGGCAAAGGCGCGCCGCATACAGCGGCGGAATGGTTCCTGCCAACCTGCTTTTCGCAGCCCAGTGATAATCAGAGCCCGTTTACTGCGGGAAATGCACCGGCATACCTGGACCACGTTCGCGCCATGGGGGCGAATAATTTGGATATGACACTCTCGAAGAATTTCAAACTGGGTAAGGAGCGGAACCTTCGTTTCGAGGTATCCAGTTTCAACGTCGCAAATAAGGCGCAGTTTGCGCCACCGGGCGTGCCTTCGGAATATCCGCTTGACGGATACAATGCTCCGTATGACAGCAGCCCCTTTGGCCTGATCACCGCGGACAGCAACACGCCGCGACAATTCCAGTTTGGATCGCGCTTCACCTTTTGAGCCGGGATCAGGCTGCCGAACGGGTACAGAGACACGCGCAAAGATTGTCCTCCGCGCCAGCGCACCGAACCGATGCTTGCGCATGTCTGCTACCAACCATCATGTCTCTTACGGAATTGACCTGCGACGCGAAGCAATGTTTGTCGCGCCTTTCAATGTGGTTACTTCCCACGCAGCGCTTTGGCCTGAGGCGGAAGCTCTACATCCGCTTGACGCTGCTGGATGATTGATTCCAGCGCTCCGCCCGCCGCGCTCGGCCCGCTCAACCGTTTGCCCCGCATCCGGCGATTTTCGGATCCCCGTGCCGAAACGCTAGAATCGTAGGTAACGCGCTTTGCCGAAAACCGCTGAATGAGTTCTCACCGCAGCCCGACGCAAGACGGGCAACTCTCCAAGCCGTCCGGTATTTCCAACCGCCTGCCCTCTCTCGACGGACTGCGCGCGGTATCCATCCTGCTCGTCCTGCTGGGACACTTGAGCGGCACGCGCGGATTCGGCCGCATCACGCTCGGCGTGGGCGACTACGCACACCTAGGTGTTCTCGTCTTCTTCGTCATCTCCGGATTTCTCATCACACGGCTCATGCTGTCCGAATATCAGCGCCAAGGTCGTGTCTCCCTTGGCAATTTTTATCTTCGCCGCGTGCTTCGACTTTTTCCGGCCTCGTACGCCTACATCCTGGTCGTCTCACTCGCCTCGGCCGCAGGCTTGTTCGCGCTGAACTCCAGTGACATCTGGCACGCAGTGACTTACACAGTGAATTACCTCCCCAGCCGATCCTGGCAAATCGGGCACCTCTGGTCGCTCTCCGTGGAAGAGCAGTTTTACTTGCTCTGGCCCTGCGCCTTTGCTCTGTCCAAGCCGCGGCGCGCCGCCTGGGTGGCGGCCGGCGTCATCCTCTTCGGGCCTGTCGCGCGCGCGCTCACATGGCTTTTCCTACGGCATACGCCGTACTATGACCTGGAAACCTTCCCCACGCTTGCCGACAGTCTTGCAATGGGCTGCCTGCTCGCCATGCTCTCCGGATGGCTCGAGCGGCAGAGATGGTATCTGCGCCTCTTCCGACCACACTATTCGCTCTGTTTGCTAGCCCTCATCCTGCTCATCAATCGTTACGGGGGTTACACCATCGTTGCTGTCTTCGGCACGTCAATCGTCTATGCGGCGACAGCCATCCTCGTCCACCGCTCCCTTTACTGCTCCAACGACTGGGTTGGGCGACTCCTCAACTGGAGGCCAATTACATTCCTCGGTGTTCTCAGTTACTCCCTTTACGTGTGGCAACAGCTGTTCCTGAATCGCACGTCATCCAGCTGGGTCAATGAATTCCCCCAAAACATCCTCTTCGCTTTCGCAGCGGCGCTCTGTTCCTATTTCCTTCTCGAAAAGCCCTTCCTAAGCCTCCGCCGCCGCCTGCGCCTCGTTGCCTAGCACGCCGTCGCGCGGCATCTCAACCCAAACTCTGCCCTCAGCGCCTCGCCCATCCATTGCGCACCAGAAAACGTGCGCTGGCGCTCCGGGCGCTGCCAGCGCGCTTTAAGATCCCGCCAGCCCTCCGCGCACTCGCCAACCACCAAATGCGCCAGCACGCGGAAGATGGATTAAGCAACTCCTATTGCGGCGGACCCGCGGGCACCGCGCTCACCAGTTCCTCAAGCGGATCGAGAATCGCATACCGTACCAGGCTCTTCTCCGCTTTCGCGGTCGCAATCTTTTTCAGCGCCTCATCCCGCCAGCCGCTCGGCGTCTCGTCCGGCGCGCGCAAGTAATGCAACGCCTCAGTGCCCAGCGCGCCCAGATCCGCCAGTTCGTTAGCCTGCTCCGCATAAGGTGCAAGCTGCGGCTTCTCCTCCATCCGCATCGCCAGCGCCGGCGCGGTCCGCTCCCATTGCGCAAACCACCGCGCCAGCCGCTCCCGGCCGCGCTCATAATGCGGAGCATCCTTCAGCAAAGCCTGCACAGCCTCTTCCATTTGGTGCCGAACGGGCGGGTCGGGAACCACAGCATCCACTAGACCATCCAGCGGCGTCAGTTGGTCAGTATGCTGCAGGTCATAGCGCTCGTCAAAGCTCGCCGGCTCAATCACCGACGTAAACACGCGAAACTCCGCCGCATTCCACCGCCCGAAGAGCTGCCGCTGCATCCGCTCCGGGCCTGAAATCTGCTGCGCTCCCACGGCGTCCAGCCGAAGAGATTCGACCTCCAGCCGCCGGTACATATCCGGCACGTCGCGCACCGTGGCCGGCGACCAGAACCGCTCGGCAATCGCCGCCGTGCGCGGCCAGATGCGCGAATCAATCGTCTCCGGCGAAATATGCTCGCCCCACATGCACACTTCGCCGCCCAGAATCCGCTTCTGTTCGGCGGGCGTCAGCTTTGTATCCGCGGGAATCGGACCGTTCAGGTAGTGAAACTCCGCCGTGTGCATCCCGTCCAGGTAGTACCCTGCCGAAAGAATTCCCTGGTAGCCCTCCGTCGCGCCCTTGGCCAGCGACTCCACGCCGCGCCACGACTGCACCACCACATCCTTCGGCAATCCCGGCGTCAGAATCTCGTCCCAGCCCACCATGTGCTTGTGATACTTCGTCAAAATCTTCAGCAACCTCTGGTTGAAATGGGCCTGCAAGCCCGCCGCATCCGCAATCCCGTGCGCCACCATGAACTCCCGAATCCGCGGATTCGCCATCCACTCCTTGCCATTGCTCTCGTCGCCGCCAATATGCATGTAGGCGTCCGGGAACAGCCCGGCCATCTCGCCAAGGAACTCGTCCAGAAACTTGTACGTGCTCTCCCGCGTCGGATCCATCGCCGCATCGTGAATGCCGAAGACCCTCTCAATGTGATACGGTCCCGGCGCGCTTGCCAGCTCCGGATAGCCAACAAACCAGCTCGTCGAGTGGCCCGGCATGTCGAACTCCGGCACCACGCGAATCCCCCGCGCATGCGCGTACGCCACCACCTCGCGAATCTGCTCCTGCGTGTAATAGAGCCCGTCCGAACCCATCCCCGTGAGCATGGGGAATCGCTTGCTCTCCACGCGGAATCCCTGGTCCTCGCTCAGGTGCAGGTGCAGCACATTCAGCTTCACCGCCTCCATCGCATCCAGTGTGCGCAACAGCACCGGCACCGGCTCAAAGTGCCGTCCGCAATCAATCATCAATCCCCGCCACTGGAACCGCGGCTTGTCGGAGATCGTCACATCCGGCAGCACATATCCCTGCGGCGTTTGCTGCACAAGCTGGAGCAGCGTCTCAAGCCCATGCAGCGCGCCCAGGTCGTTCGGAGCCGTCAGCGCAACTGAGCCCTCCTGCACCACCAGTTGATACGACTCATCCTCGTCCACTGTCTGCACCGCCTCGGCCGGATGCGCCACATCAATCTCCACCAGCGCATGGCCCTGCTCTGTCGCAAGGCTCGTGCTCAGCCCCACGCCGGTCATCGCTTCCATCTGTTGGATCGCGCGCCGAGTCGCCTGCTCGAGCATCGCGTCATGCGTGGTCGCAAAGCCAAAGGTCGTCGAAGGCGTAATCGCAAACGTGCCTGGCTGCACGGAAACTGAAGCCGGCTGCGGCATCAGCGTGTTGCGAAACTCCACCGCTCCGCCATTTGCCGTCTGTGCCGCCGTGCCGCCCGCGGCGCACACCATCGCCGCACATGCGGCCCCGGCACACAAGAAAGAACGCATCCGCTCCCGGACCATGCACTCCCCCATGCACTCCCCCTTGGTTCTTGAAGATTTCAATCTCAAGCAAAGGGCTTCTCGCGCGCAGCCTTCGCTTGCCTCACCCCATTTTAGTCGGGTCGGCCCGCATACCCGCGCCCGCTCCCGTGCAATCGGGCTCAGCTCCTCAGCAGCCGCTCATACTCGGCAATCTGCTTCAGCGTTTCTCCGCGCATCGCCACGCCCTTCCGCCACGCACGATACCAGCGCACCGTCCACTCCAGTGCGGCATCAATCTTCAACCGCGGTCGCCAGCCCAACTCCGCGCGCGCTTTGCTCGCGTCCAGCCGCAGCAGATGCGCCTCGTGCGCGCCGGCGTCCGAGTCGCGCGTCCACTTCGCTCCTTCGCCCCACAACTCCACCATCCTGTCGGCGATCCGCTCCACCGTCCACGCATCTTCATCCGTCGGGCCGAAATTGTAGGGCCCAGCAAGCTTCGTCTCTCCCGCCAGCAGCCGCTCGGCCAGCAGCATATAGCCGTGCAGCGGTTCCAGCACATGCTGCCACGGCCGGATCGCACCCGGCCGGCGAATCTTCACCACTTCGCCCGCGCAAAATCCGCGCAGCAAATCCGGAATCAGCCGATCCTCTGACCAGTCTCCGCCGCCAATCACGTTGCCCGTACGCGCCGTGGCCAGCGCCACGCTCGGCTGGCCCTTCGCATCCGTCCCAAAAAACGAACTCCTGTACGCCGCCGCCACCATCTCCGCGCACGCCTTGCTCGACGAATACGGATCATGTCCGCCCAGAGCGTCCGCCTCGCGATACGGCCACACCCACTCGCGATTCTCATAGCACTTGTCCGTGGCCACGCACACAGCCGCGCGCACGCTGGGGCAGTTTCGCGCCGCCTCCAGCACATGCGCCGTTCCCATCACGTTGGTCGCATAGGTTCCCAGCGGGTCCGCATAGCTGCGCCGCACCAGCGGCTGCGCCGCCATGTGAAACACCACCTCCGGCGCAAACTCGCTCATCGATTCCTGCACCATCGCGTAATCGCGAATGTCCGCGCGCACGTCGTCCACCGCGCCGCCCACATCCGCCGCCCTGAACAGGCTCGGCTCCGCCTCAGGTTCCAGCGCATACCCGCGCACCACCGCGCCTTTCTCCGCCAGCCACAGCGCCAACCATCCGCCCTTGAACCCCGTGTGGCCGGTCAGGAAAACCCTTCGCCGCTTCCATGGATTTACCACGTTTTCCATGGAGCCCTCCCGCTGGCCCACAGCTCTTCCAGCCGCTGCTTGTCGCGCAGCGTGTCCATCGGCTGCCAGAATCCCGCGTGCCGGAAAGCCTCCACCTGTCCCTTCGTCGTCAGGCTTTGCAGCGGCCCGCGCTCGAACATCGCGGCTTCATCTGGAATCTCATCCAGCACCTTGGGGCCCAGCACAAAGAATCCCCCGTTGATCCAACCGCCCTCGCCTTCCGGTTTTTCCTGGAACGAGCTCACCGCCGTGCCATCCACTTCCAATCCGCCGAAGCGCGCCAGCGGACGCACTGCCGTCACCGTCGCCAGCTTGCCGTGCTTCCGATGGAAGGCAATCGACGCCGCAATATCCACGTCGCTCACGCCGTCGCCATAGGTCATGCAGAAGGCGTCCTCGCTCTCCAGATAGCGTGCCACATTCCGCATCCGCCCGCCCGTTCCCGCGTTCTCCCCCGTGTCCACCAGCGTCACCCGCCACGGCTCGGCCACGCTCTGGTGCACCTCCATGCGGTTGTCTTTCAAGTCGAAGGTCACGTCCGACATGTGCAGAAAGTAGTTCGCAAAATACTCCTTGATCAGGTACCCCTTGTACCCGCAGCAAATCACAAAATCATGCACCCCGTGCTGCGAATACATCTTCAGGATGTGCCACAGCATCGGCCGCCCGCCAATCTCCACCATCGGCTTCGGCCGCGAGCTCGTCTCCTCGCTCAGCCGCGTCCCCAGTCCGCCTGCCAGAATCACTGCTTTCATCGCCGCTCCATCGTTATCGAACGTACCACCCCATTCGCCGCGCTCTCCGGTCCCATTTCAGAGGGGGTGATTCCTTGGTAATACACTACACTCGCTCTTCTCCGTTCCGGCTCTGCGTCGTGCCTGTATCCTTAAGCGGTAGGCCGCCCATGACCACTCCAGCCGAACGTTTGCGGAAGCAGATTCTCGACCTCACCGCCGCGTATTTTCGCCAGGCCTTTGCCGAAAAGGACTTCACGCCCGGTCAGTCGCGCGTGCCAGTCTCCGGCAAGGTCATCCACGCCCAGGACATGGCCTCCGTCGTTGATTCCGCCCTCGACGGCTGGTTCACTACCGGCCGCTTCGCTGAGGAGTTCGAGCGCAAACTTGCCCGCTTCGTCGGCGTCCGCTCGGCCTCGCTCGTCAACTCCGGCTCCTCGGCCAATCTCCTCGCCCTCAGCGCGCTCACCTCGCCCAAACTGGGCGATCGCCGCCTCCAGCCCGGCGATGAAGTCCTGACCGTCGCCGCCGGCTTCCCCACCACCATCAACCCCATTCTGCAAAACCGCCTCGTCCCCGTCTTCGTCGATGTCACTTTGCCCACCTACGAAATCGACGTCTCCCAGCTCGAAGCTGCGCGCAGCCCTCGCACCCGCGCAATCATGCTCGCGCACACTCTCGGCAACGTCTTTGACCTTGACGCCATCACTGGCTTCGCACAGAAGCACAACCTCTGGCTCATTGAAGATTGCTGCGACGCCCTCGGCTCCACCTGGAAGGGCCGCAACGTTGGCACATTCGGCGACCTCGCCACCATCAGCTTTTATCCCGCCCACCACATCACCCTCGGCGAAGGCGGCGCCGTGCTCACCAACAAGCCCAACCTCCAGGTCCTCATCGAGTCCTTCCGCGACTGGGGCCGCGACTGCTGGTGCGACCCCGGAAAGGAGAACACCTGCGGCAAACGCTTTGTCTGGCAGCTCGGCTCGCTGCCCCATGGCTACGACCACAAATACACCTACTCGCACATCGGCTATAACCTGAAAGCCACGGACATGCAGGCCGCCCTCGGCGTCTCGCAGCTCGATCACCTGCCGGAGTTCATCGCTCGCCGCAAGCAGAACTTCCGCCATCTCCACGCCGCGCTCCAGCCCTTGCAGGATTGCCTCCTTCTTCCCGAAGCCACACCCGGCGCAGACCCCGCATGGTTCGGCTTCCCCATCGCCATCCGACCCGAAGCCCCCTTCACCCGCAACCAGCTCATTCGCGCCCTCGACGCCCAGAAAATCGATACGCGTCTGCTCTTCGGCGGCAACCTCACCCGCCAGCCCGCGTACGAAGGCTGCGACTACCGCGTCGCCGGCCCGCTCACCAACTCCGACTTCATTATGGACCGCGTCTTCTGGCTCGGCGTCTTCCCCGGCCTCACCGCGCCCATGCTCGATTTCGTTGCCGCCACCCTCGCCGATTTCGTCGCCAAAGCAAAATCCGGTGCGCTCGACACGCTGGTGGACGTACAATCTTCCCTGTCCGCCACTCCCTCGCCCGGCGTTTGAACAAACCGCCTGCCTCGAAAAGGAGGAGCCATGCACTCTGAGCCGAATCCCATCCGCGTCTTTGAGCACGCCCTTGCCGAGCACGCCGCCGTCATTCAGGCCCTCTCTGCCCAGCAATCCGTCCTCGAGCATATCGCCACCGAAATGGCCCGCGCCGTCCTCGCCGGGAAAAAAGTCCTCTGGTGCGGCAACGGCGGCAGTGCCGCCGACTCTCAGCATCTCGCCGCCGAGCTCATGGGCCGCTTCCGCCGCGAGCGCCGCGGACTGGCCTCCGTCGCCCTCACAACGGATACCTCCATCCTCACCGCCATCGGCAACGACTATGGCTTCGACCGCGTCTTCGCCCGCCAGGTCGAGGCCCTTTGCGCACCCGGCGACGTCCTCGTCGGCATCTCCACCTCCGGCAACAGCCGCAATGTCTGCGCCGCGCTTGAAACCGCAAAATCCCTCGGCGTATTCACCGTCGCCTTCACGGGAGAATCCGGCGGCAAGCTGGCCGCACTCGCCAGCATCACCCTCCGCATGCCGTCGTCAGACACTGCGCGCATTCAGGAGGGCCACATCCTCTGCGGCCACATGCTTTGCGACTGGATTGAAATTGCCGTCTGCGCTCAGGACTCGTCCTGCAAGGAAGCGCAGCCGGTCCCCGCCGCGGCATCTTCACACGCTTAGCGGTGCCACGCGGCCGTGCGCCGAATCGCCTCGCGCAGCCCGATCCACGCGCGCAATCCCAACATTCGCTCCGCCTTCTCCACGCTCGGCACATACTGCTGCCGCGGCCTATCCGGCTCTGACGCGCGGGCAATCTCCACCGTGCACTTCGGATTCACCTCTTCGGCCACCGCTCGCGCCAATTCCGCGATGCTCACTGCCTCGCCTGACCCCACGTTGAACACCGTCGGACTGGCCTCCAGCTCCGGCGCGCGCAGCAGCAGCGTCCACAGCCAGATTGCCAGATCCGCCGCACATAAATAGGACCTGAGCGGCGTCCCATCGCCGTTCACGCGAATCGTCCGCCCCGCCAGCGCGTCGCCCACAAAATTCCCAATCGCAAAATGCGCGTCCAGCGGCAGATGCGGACCCACAAACGCAAAGCATCGCGCAACCGCAATCGGCAGTCCCGTCTCCTCCGCGTGATGCGCGCACATCAGTTCCGCCACGCGCTTCCCTTCGCCATAGGCGGAATCAGGGTTCAGGCAGTCCGGCGCTCCCAAGTACTCCTCCGGAATGCGGCTCATGTTTTCCGGCTGCCTGCCATACACCGCGCCCGAGCTCACATAGAGCATGCTCTTCGCCTCGGCTGCCTTGGCCAGCGCCAGCATCCGCCGCGTGCCCTCAATCAGCGTCTCCAACCGCTCCCGCTGTGACCCCGCCTGGTCCGGCAGCGTCGGAGAAGCCGCATGAATCACGTAATCGAATTTCCCCTCCGGCACAGCGGCGTCGCGCACATCGCCCTTCACCAGCTTGAGCGCCGCCTCGCCCGCAAGGTGCGGCATCCTGCGCAAAACTTCCTCCGGATCGCGGCTCAGCACCGTCGCCGTCGCGCGCAAATCCAGCTCGCGATTGCAATACGCCAGGCTCTCCAGCAGCCACGCCCCAAAGAACCCCGTCGACCCGGCCAGAAACAGCCGCCCGCCCCGCGCCCGCTCCCACAGCGGCCGCGTCCGCTCCAGCACATGCGCCAAGTCTTCCCTGTCCAGCGGCTTCACGCCTTCAGCATAAACCGGAACAATTGGATCCATCGGTTCTGCCAGTCTTCGCCGCATTCCTCAGGCATATCTTCAGTAATGGCCCGGCCTCCGTTCCATGCCGTCGCCGCGCTGTGAAACTGCTATCATGGCACCTTGGATAGGCAGGCTGCGCCCTTCCATGGGTGTAGTCGAAAGAAGCCTGTTCTCCGGTTGCAGCATCAGGAGGCACGCACTCATGAGTACGGTGAGCGTCGGCAACAAGCGGATCGGCGAGGACCAACCCTGTTTTATCGTTGCAGAAATCGGAATCAACCATAACGGCGACATCGACCTGGCCAAACGTCTAATCAGCGTGGCGGTCGCCGCTGGCTGTGACGCGGTAAAGTTCCAAAAGCGAACGGTCAGCGTGGTCTATACCCCGGAGGAGTTGGCCAAACCTCGCGAAAATCCGTTTGGACCCACCAATGGTGACCTCAAATATGGTCTTGAGTTTGAGCAGGAAGACTACGAAGAGATCAACGCATTCTGCAAGTCGGTCAAGATGCCCTGGTTCGCCTCTCCCTGGGATGAAGGCTCGGTGGACTTCATTGAACAATTCCATCCGCCCGTCTACAAGATCGCCTCAGCTTCGCTCACCGATGACAACTTGCTGCGATACGTTCGGAACACCGGCAAGCCCGTCATCCTCTCCACTGGCATGAGCACATATGAAGAGATCGACCACGCCGTCAAGGTGCTGGGAAAACAGGAACTAATCCTGATGCATGCCACCAGCACCTATCCGGCAAACTATGACGAACTGAATCTTCGCGCCATTCCCACCATGATGGACCGCTATGGTGTGCCCGTCGGGTATTCGGGACACGAAACCGGCATCCCCACCAGCGTTTGCGCCACTGCGCTGGGTGCCTGCTGCGTGGAGCGGCACATCACCTTGGATCGCGCCAGTTGGGGATCGGACCAGGCCGCATCGCTGGAACCCAACGGCATAAGCCGTCTGGTGCGCGATATCCGCCTTTGGGAACAGTCGAAAGGCGATGGCATCAAGCGTGTTTATGAACGCGAGTTCCCCATCATCAAGAAACTCCGCCGCGTGGGCGCATCGGCGTAGTCAAATATGGCAGCGGATCGCTCAACCCCTCCTGACTTCTCCGTCATTAGAGCCCTGGCCCTCGATGTGGATGGTGTCCTCACCGATGGGACGTTCTGGTGGGGGCCTGATGGCGCCGAGTGGAAGAGATTCAGCTTTTCCGACATCATGGGCCTTTCGCTCGCCAGGCGCGCGGGGCTGGTGCTGGCATTGATCTCCGGCGAGAATAGTCCGTTGGTGGACCGATACGCCGCCAAGATGCAGATTCAATTTGCGTATAAAGGGTGCCGGGATAAGGCATCGGCAGTTCGGCAGTTCGCGGCACTGACCGAAATTGAACTCGCGCAGATTTGCTTCATGGGGGACGACGAGAATGACCTGGCAGCCATGCGAATCGCCGGCCTTTCCGCTGCGCCCTCCAACGCCTCACGCGATGTACTGGCCACAGTGAACTTTATCTCTCGCCACGCCGGCGGCAACGGTGCAGTGCGCGAATTGGTCGAAGCCATCCTGACGGCGAAAGGCTTCAAGGCCCCGGAAGTTTTCCTCATGAACGAAGCGCCCGGATCCGTTTCCAGTTAGAAAAGCGGCCATACTCATGAAGCTCTCTGATTACGTGGTGCGGTTCATTGCTGACCAGGGCGTGAAGCACGTTTTCCTGGTAACCGGCGGCGGCGCCATGCACCTCAACAATTCACTCGCTGAAGAAACGCGCCTGACCCCCATCTGCAACTCCCACGAGCAAGCCAGCGCCATCTGTGCGGAAAGCTACGCCAAGGCCACCAATCACCTCGGCGTTTGCATGGTAACCACGGGGCCGGGCGGGACAAATGCGGTCACGGGCGTCGCCGGCGCCTGGCTCGACTCCACTCCCACCTTGTTCCTCTCCGGTCAGGTCAAAAGGCCGGACCGCATGTTCGACCAGCAAGGCCGCTCCCTCGGCATGCGCCAGCTCGGCGTGCAGGAAGTGGACATTGTCTCCATCGTCAAGCCGATCACCAAGTACGCGGTCACAGTGCTTGAGCCGGCCGACATCCGTTATCACCTGGAGAAGGCAACCTATCTTGCGCTGTATGGCCGTCCCGGTCCGGTGTGGATTGATATTCCTTTGGACGTGCAGGCATCTCCCATTCAGGATCCATCAACGCTCCGCCCATTTGATTCGGCGGAGTTGCCACCGGCCTCGAACCAGACCAACCTCAAGCAGGAAGTCTCCCGCCTCATCCAGAAGCTCAATCAGGCGGAACGCCCTCTGCTCTTCGCCGGAAATGGAATCCGCCTCGCCCATTCCGAGAGGGAATTCAGTCAGCTCCGCGCGTTCCTCAGCATACCCACCGTCGCGACCTGGTGCGCCGCCGATCTGGTACCCAGCACTGACCCCACCTACGTCGGACGCCCCGGGTCCGTGGCCGCCCGCGGCGCAAACTTTGCCCTCCAGAATTGCGACCTTCTCCTCGCCATCGGCGTGCGGCTCGACTTCGCCATCACGGGCTACGCGCCGCAGAATCTGGCGCGGGAGGCGCACAGGGTGGCCGTGGACATTGACCCCGCGGAACTCCAAAAGCTGCAACCCTACCTGCATCAACCCATCTGCGCGGACGCCAAGGCATTCCTTCAGGAGTTGCTCGAACAAAAGGACAAGATCAAGCTCAAGGATCAAGACCCCTGGGATGCCCGCTGCGCGGACTGGAAAACCCGCTACCCCGTCGTCACCGCCGAGCACCGCAAGCCCGAAGGCAAAGTCAGCATCTTTCACCTCGCCGAAGTCATAGGAGAGGAATCCGATCCCGGCGATCTGCTCGTCTCCGGCAGCTCCGGCAGCGGGATTGAGATTTTTCTCCTCGCCTGCCCCACCCGCACAGGCCAGCGCATCTACCACACCGCCGGTCTCGGCGCCATGGGCTTCGGCCTGCCCAGCGCCATCGCCGTCAGCCTCGCGCACCCCCACCGCCGCACCCTCCTCGTCGATGGAGACGGCGGCTTTCAATTCAACATTCAGGAGCTGGAGACAGCATCCAGGCTCAAGCTTCCGGTCAAGTTTTTCATCCTCAACAACGATGGCTACGCATCCATCCGCGCCTCGCAAGCCGGATACTTTGGCAAGCCCAGCATCGGCTGCGATTACGCAACCGGCCTCACCATTCCAGATATGACCAAAGTGGCCGCGGCATACGGCATCTCCAGCGTCGTCATCGCGGACCAGCAGAACCTGCGCCGCGATGTCAAACGCGCCCTCGCCATCGAAGGCCCCGTCCTCGTCGACGTCCACGTCATTCCCGGCGAAATGCGCGCCCCCCGCCTTCAGTCCTACCAAAAACCCGACGGCTCCATGGTCTCCAAACCACTCGAAGATATGTTCCCCTTCCTGCCCCGCGAGGAATTCCTCGAAAACATGATCGTCAAGCCGCTGCCCAAATCCTAAGTTCAAGAGAAGGTAATACAGGCATCAGAATCAATGATGCGAAGCAGGGAGAATCAATGATGCGAAGCGAGGACTGTCCACTTTGTGAACTAAAGACAGAATCCGTTTTACAATTGCGGTTCAACACGAAGATGCATTTACCGACACGAGCTGAAATCAGGCACTGTCAGAGAGACAATTTCCTTTTTGTTGCAAGCGGCAGTCAGAAAGAGTACGACGAGTATTACAAATCTCTGGCCAATGACTCCGTTCATGCAGAACTTGCTCGTGGCAGTCTCCATTCGCCGATCTCGGAGGTCCAACGAGACCGCTTGGTATCTGCCCTCGGCGGCTTCTTCGATCAACCCAGACGGGTGCTGGACTTCGGCTGCGGGGAAGCCAGCTTGCTGGTGGAGCTAGCAGGTGACTTCCCGTCATCGACGTTCCTCGGCTTCGATCCAAGTCCAGGTGCGCAAATCGGATTAAACAAAGCGAAGGCGCTGGGACTGAGCAACCTTTTCATTGCCGACTTGGAGGCAAGTACTGCTCGCGGGCCGTGCGATCTTGTCATCGTTTCGCATGTCATGGAGCACTTACTTGATTTCGATCTGCTTAAATTGCTTAATAGGACGCTTGCTGAAAACGGACTCCTGTACATTGAAGTCCCCAATTCACTCCTCTACGAATCCTACGGGCGTGAGGAGTTTCTCTACTATTTCGACAGGCTTCACGTCAATCACTTCACTCCGGAGTCCCTCGTTCGGCTCGCTGCGCGCTATGGCTTCGGCTATTTAAGGCACATAGAATACACGTTTCCGTATCGTGACGGAGGCGAATATCCAGCGCTTGGGGTGCTGTTCGAGAAAGCAAGAGAACCAGTGGGGATTGCCTCGCCTCGGATCATCGAAGCGTCGCGGCGCTACGTCTCGCAGGAACAGAAGAGGGCAAGTGAGGTTGCACGGCAATTCAAGGTGTTTGAAGGCATACTGGTTTGGGGCGCAGGCGATAATTTCTTCCGCTCAATCGAAAACGGCGGCCCGCTTTCCGGGTTGCCTAACATGGTTCTGTTGGACCGCCGCTCGTTGGAGATCACGATTGGGGACCGGATCTACGCAACTGAGGAGCCCACAAAAGGGATTCGGCATTACCCATGGCCGGTGGTAATTACAGTGTCGGAGGGGAGAAGGTCGATCAGCGAGCAGGTTAGCCGAATCGACTCCGGGAGGCACGTGTTCTTCGTATAACCGTTCAGTGATCAGGAAATCGGTGTTTCAGAATCTGGTTTCATATCCTTTCTGGCCAGCGCGTGTCGAAAGGAAAAATTCTTATGACCCAGGAAGCTCAGCACCACGCCCACCCCGGTCATCACCGCCGCCGCAAGGTACGGCGCCAGTTGCGGCCTCGCCATGTGGTGCCGGAACACCGGCACCAGGGTCGCCAAACCCGCCAGCCCCACCAGCATCATCGTCCCGTACACACCCACGCAGCGGACCCACTCTCGCAGGTATTGCCCGCGCGTTCGGAATACGAACCACTTGTAGCCCAGGAACGCCACGGTAATCGCAATCAGGTTCCCCAAGACTGCCGCCAGCAGATATCCGTACTCGCTATACCGGCTCAGCCACCAGTTCAATAGCGCAAACAGCCCGTAGCCGAACAGCGTATTGAAGCTGCCCACCATCAGGTAGCGGACAAATTGCGGAAGCTGCTTGAAAGAAAATGTCGTCACTGATCCAACACGGCCATATCTAGAACCCGATTTAGAAATTGATGCGCTCTTTCTCCGTCACCATCGGCCGGTTCAGCACCGTGGTGTGAATCGCGCCCACATACTCACCGATAATCCCCAGCGCAATCAGTTGCACCGAGCCCAGAAAAAACAGCCCCAGCACCAGCGGCGCCACACCCACGGAGAAACTCGACCAGAAGATCAGCTTATAGATCAAGTAGAACACGCCCAGAACAAAGCTGAGAATCGCCGAAACAAACCCTCCAAAAATCACCAGCCGCAGCGGCACTTTGGAGAGACTCGTAATCCCCAACATGGCCAGGTCGTAGAGCGCATAGAAGTTGTTTTTCGTGATACCGCGCTCGCGGCGCTTCTGGTTATAGAACACCTTCGCCACCGGCAGCCCAAGCTCGGCAATCATCCCGCGAAAATACGGATACGGATCCGGGAAATGGTTCCGAATCTGCTCCACTACGCTGCGGTCATACAGCCCGAATCCGGTAAAGTGCTCCAGCACCTCCACGTTTGTAAGCCGCGCCACCAGCCGGTAGTAGGCCGTGCGCACGCGATACATAAGGCCGCTCTCATCGCTCGAAATCTTGATGGCCGCCACAATCGGGTAGCCCTTTTCCCACTCGTGAATCATTTCCGCAAACAACTCGGGCGGATCCTGCATGTCCGCAGCAACTGACCCCACCGCGTCTCCCTCGGCCTGCAAAAACGCGTGCATCCCTGAGCGGTCAGCGCCAAAGTTGCGCGCGTTCACGATGACCTTGACGCTCGCGTCCTCGGCCGCCATCTGCCGCAGCGCCGACACCGTCCCGTCCGTCGAGGCATTGTCGATAAACAGATGCTCAAAGCAGTATTCCGGCAGTTCCGCGGCCATCGCCATCACCCGTCGATGGACCTCGCGGACATTCGCTTCCTCATTGAAGCACGGGGTCACCAGCGTAATCACTTTCCTGGTCATTCGGCCCCCCCTTCCCGGGGAACTGCCGCCATCCGCCGGCATGCGTTCACGCCTCCGGCCGCGCAATCCCGCCTAAGTTACAATAGCGAAACATCGCGGCATCGGCACATATCCAGTCGGATTCCCTCCGCAGCGAACCAGATACAGTTTAAGTGCGTGCATGTTGTCTCACACGTTGTTGTGTGCCGCTGCTCCCAGGCACCACGCCATATCAGCCTTTCCTGCGCGACCGGAAGAAGCGTACAGCCCCGAGCCAATCACACTGGCGCCAGACAACGTCAGCAGCGAGACCAGAGACTTTTCCGTGTAGTAATTGATGTGCTCATGCATCATGTAGAGGCTTGCTGGGCGAAGAACGTGCCGCGCCAGCCCCGGATGCATCACGCTCATCAAGCCAACCTGTGCCATCCGTCGCGCCAATCTGGACGCCGCCAGCGGCGCCTCGCTTGGCACTTCGAGATAAACCAATCCATCCTTCGGCGCGGCCTTCAGAATCTCGCTCACCAATAGCCTGGGAAACCCTACATGTTCCAGCACATTGCTATTGATGATTAGGTCCGCCGCGCAGGCCGCCGGATCCGCAATGGGAGTGACGCCCGCGGCCGCCTTCACGCCTGAAATGTCATAAACAAATGGCTCCGCGCCCTCCATCAGCCCGGCCACCAGATCTCCCCGGTCACCGCCATGATCCAGAATTCGGCGAATCTTCCGCCCGCTGACGTAAGACTCAAGAATTGCGCGGACTTTGTCCCGACGCACCTCATAGGATGCCGGCGAGGCAAGGTCCTCATTGAATTGTGCCGTGTACCACGGCTCAGAGGCGTGCCTTTGGCGCAGATACTCTTCCTTCCGGTAGTCGCTGTAAAGCCTTTGTAGCTCTCCATCATCCGGCCGCGGGTTGTAAAACAGAAAGCCGCAGCCCGTGCATCGTACAAGCTCCACGCGAAACGGTTTGCGATTCCAGATGCGCTCGGCCAGAAAGGGCGCAACCAGCGCGCGCTTCACCACCGTGAGCGGCGCTTCACAGATTACGCACTCGGTCACCGGAATCAATGCGTCAAACCTCCCACTCAATCCCTCTTGTTACTGATCTTCGCTGCAACGGGCAAGAAGGTGCAGGAATTTCGCGGGTTTTCGGCGCAAACTGCCGCCAGAGAACCTGGTTCGTTAATTCTATCTTTGCCTTTTCGGCGCGGCTTCATTTCCGCGCCACTCGCCTCGGAAATCTCGCCCAGGCACGCAGAACCTCCTTCCCGCGCATGCAGAGCCGCACGGAGCGGACCGCACAATGCGGGCGGCGAGCCGCTATCATCAATAGGACCACTATCTTTAGCCGCCATTGCGCGGCCACCGGCTGCAATTCGGAGTGCGGTCAACACAACACAGACCTGCGTCTGGAGGCTGAATGTTCGATCTTCGCAATCGAAGTATCCTCATCACCGGAGGCACAGGCTCCTTCGGCAAGAAGTGTGCGCGCATCCTGCTCGACGAATACGAGCCCTCGCGGCTCATCCTCTACAGCCGTGACGAGCTCAAGCAGCACGACATGCGCGTCGCTGGCTTTGACCATCCCAACCTCCGCTACTTCATCGGCGACGTGCGCGACGCCGACCGCCTCCGCCGGGCCATGGCCGGCGTCGAAGTCGTCATCCACGCCGCCGCGCTCAAGCAGGTCCCGGCCTGCGAAGACAACCCCCTTGAGGCCATCCAGACCAACGTGAACGGCAGCCAGAACGTCATCGAAGCCGCCCTCGACAACCAAGTGCAGCGCGTCCTGGCCATGAGCACGGGCAAAGCCGTCAATCCCGTCAGTCTCTACGGCGCCACCAAGCTCGTCGCGGAGAAGCTCTTCATCCAGGCCAACGCCTACCACAATGGCGACTTCATCCGTTTCAGCTCCGTCCGTTACGGCAACTTCGCCGGCAGCCGCGGCAGCGTCATCCCGCTCTTCCTGGAACAGCGAAAATCGGGCCGCGTCACCATCACCGATCCGCGCATGACACGCTTCTGGATTACGCTCGAACAGGGCGTCCGTTTCTTCCTCAGTTCCATTGAAACAATGGTCGGCGGCGAAGTCTTTGTCCCCAAAATTCCCAGCATGAAGATGACTGCGCTCGCCAGCGCCATTGCCCCCGGCTGCGAAATTCATCAAATCGGCATCCGCTCCGGCGAAAAGCTCCACGAAATTCTGCTCTCTGAGGATGAGGCGCGCCACTCGGTCGAGCTCGCCGACCGCTTCGTCATTTTTCCCGTCCATCCCTGGTGGAAGGGCCAGACTGAGACCGCGGGAAAGCCGCTCCCCGAAGGCTTCCGCTACGACAGCGAAACCAACACCCAATGGCTCTCTGAGAGCGAGCTGCTGGACATGGCCGGCGAAACCGAAGCCGCCGCGGCCAGCCAGTAACTGTTCCGCGCGATCGGGTCAAACTGCACAATCTCGTCGCGCGGCGCCGGCCAAGCTACGCTGCTTCTTCAGACGCATTCGGCCGCTTCCAATATACCCAGAGGTAAAACACCGCCATCAGGAAAAGGGCAATCGACGCAGGACGCGTCACCAGGACTTGTAGCGATTTGTTCAGAAAACCGCTTGCCCCGAACCGCATCCTCGTGGTCGCAATAACCAGAATTGCAAGTGGCACATCGGCCGTAACAAGGAAGGCAAGTAAATTCACCGCTAAAGCCGCACGGCCAATCCGGCCACCGCCCATCCACAGCATCACACAGGCAGGTACTGAAAGAATAAGCAGCTTCGCATCGTAAGGCTTGTGATAAGTCACAAGCATGCTTAGTGCGGAGATGGCAGCAAGGGCAATCCAGGTATTGCCGTAGTTGCGTTTGGAACAGACTGTCTTCACCACCCATGGCAACAAAAGTATCGCGGCCATGAGATACGCAAGCGTATTGTAAAACTTTGGTTCGTTGCGATAGATGCTGATTACCGACTGCAAATCGATCACCATTCCCGGCGTACGATCAATGGTGGATCCAGGTCCGGGATCATCCATTTCACCATGCGTGGAGAGTGCTGTGAATGTAGCCTCCTGTTCGTGCAGCCAGTTTGGCGCCACATGTGAGACCCATGCCACAGACCCGGCAGTCAGGACCGCTGTCAACGCCAGAGTCTGAAGAGCGCGCTTTCGGTACAAGCCACCCGCTAACAGAAAATAGAGCCAGACAAGGCCGGCATCTTGAGGCTTTAGAAGTAAGCTTGTCGCGAGGCACGCAACACCAGCTATTGCAAACCTCTCTTGATAGAAACAACACGCCGCAATTGCGCATAAACTCACTGCAAATCCCACAGCGTTGCCGCCTCCAAAGATTACCTCGCTGCCTGCAACAACTAAGCCAATGAGCAATGCAGACAATACAGGCGCATCTTGTGGACTAACTGCCCAAACCAGATACGCTCCAAGGCAAAAACAGAGCGTCGTAAGGGTTGTCCAAAGAACGTGGGAAACACCCCACGGCAATAGTGAGAATGGCGCTGTAACCAAAAAGGCAGTGGGTAAATAAACATAGGTTGTCACCACATGCCGAATGATGGGTGGATCCGTCGGAAGTTCCCCTCCAGACTGCACAAAGAATCGCGTGAGGTCACTTACGTTGTATGGGTCACAATGATGCACCAGGCACTTGGCGCCGTAGTACAGCACCTTGAAATCCAGCAGCCCCTGCGTTCCTCGTTGAAGACCTGCTCCAGTCACAATAAACAAAAGGAAACTCAAGATAAGAATCATCAGGGCAGCTCGTCGATTTCCGCTAACAGCCAATCAAGCCTCCTTGCCTCTGTTTACGCCATTTGTGCGCTGGGACCTGGCCATCCTTGCCGTTCACGCAACTTTGCAATGCTCGACACCAACTGATTGAGATGCCCCACCAACCATCTGCTCGCTCCACTGCTTTGGGCTCGTTGGAGACCTCATTCACAATCAAGGGCACGAAATTCACTATCGCTAACGACTGGTTTGAGAGTCCATACCCATCCCGCCTTATCCCGCCAGGCATCATCGTACACACGCACCACCAAGTACTGAATCCCAAACCGGCGACACACCGAACGAGCCTCACTCGCCGAAGCCCCCCTGTACAAGGAGTCGATTGCCGGAGCCATAACAGCACACCCACTTGGATCCCCTCCCAGTTCCGCCCCACACCAGGGCTTATCACTTGTGATTGCTACTTGATGATCGACGTTTAGCAGATCAGATGCGATCCAAAATGGCTTTGAATCTTTGGGATTGAACTGTACCACTGCATTAATTGGAATGACTTTGTGTAATTGCTCATATCCGAAGTGAGAAATATAGGCTTTGTGAAAGAAATTGCGGACCTCCAAATTTGAAGATTGCGTAAGCTCCGAATCGCCGATTGGAGCGACGAAGCGCAACATTAGCCCTTCGATCATCGTCGTAAACATCCCAATGATAAGAGTGATCGCTGCGATAGAACGAAGCCAATGGGGCGTATGAGTCGGCAATCCATCACACTCGGACAAAGCGGCGTGGTCGTTTGCTCCCATTCGCCATGAAAGAAGAACCTCTGATCCTGCAATGAGGAAGAAGAACTGCGGAATCAATGCCGCTCTCCAGCCAAAATCATTCGATACCAGGACACCGGATCGGA
This sequence comes from Occallatibacter sp., assembly GCA_049678625.1. GTDB lineage: Bacteria > Acidobacteriota > Terriglobia > Terriglobales > Acidobacteriaceae > Telmatobacter. The sequence continues at coordinate 55,358 of JBAUEO010000002.1, forward strand.
TCAATGAGATGACCGGTAACATCGCGACCACCCAAAACACGAGCGACTTTTGAGAGGGTGAAAGAGGTCGACGATCTCGATATGCAGGTACGACATAGATAAGCAGAGCGAGGAGGAAAAATCCGAATTCGATTGCATACCCGGGCAGAAGCAAAATAAGCTTTGCGAGGTTCCGAGCCAGTTGTTGATGACCTCCAGACATATACTGAATTAAAGAGGAAGCAGCAAAGCCATCCGGGGAAATCATCTCGCGAATCGCAAAAGAAAACAGAGAACCGCCGTGTATTCCCCCTGCGTCATGGATCAGTTCCCAGAGGTACGGCAGGAGGAAAAGCAGTGAGCCTCCGCCACCCACGGCAAGAAGCAGGGTCGGTTGGGTAGTGTGTTCAATGAAAACTTGCCAGGACCCCCAAGCAACGGCCGCAAGGAAGAAGGCGAAAGCGACATATACTGAAAGCCCAAATGCGCTGGCAAGCGCCATTGCAACTAAAATAATGCTCGTGATTCGATCACTTCCTCTGCGCCCGAAAATCCACGCAATTAAAAATGCAAACATGCAGCAGATCAGACTTGCGACATGATGTGGAGTCCATAGGAGATTATTTAGCCAGCTGAAGATAGGATTTTTAGACCACAAATCGATCTCGCCCTGAGGTGCAATATGGAGGTAAATGAATTCCCAAAGAATGTAGCAAATGTCCAGCCCCGAGACCGCCAGGAGTAAAACAATTCGCAACGACTGGGGGCGGAGCCGGCTTCCGACTTCGAGGAAATACTTGAGATACAATCCCGAAAGCGCCGCCAGCGAGAACCCTGCCCACACGCTGCTGGCCATGAGCACCGCACGCACAGGCAAATGCGTCATTCGCGCCACCGCCGCGCACAGCACATACCAGAAGTAGTAGTTCCGCATGGTTGCCGTGTGGTGGAACCAGTAAATCGGGTTCGCCGGTGGCACGCCCGTGCGCAGCACGCTCTCGGTCCAATTGATGCGGAAGCACTCGTCGAGCATTGCCACGTTCATATAAAGCTTGTGGCCCCATTCCAGATCCACCAGCGAGAGCACCACGACCGCAATCCACGCCAGCGCAGCCGCCAGCGCCACTCCGCCCAGCGGACGAAAGCCAATCCTCCACTTTTCACCCGCACGCCGCAGCGCGCGCCCTTCCGCCCAAACCACTCCCGCGCACACCACCGTGCACGCCGCCAGCAGCGCCACCACCACATTCAGTGAAAATGCTTTACCAATCAGCACAGACGCGATGGGCGTGATCGCCAGCGACAGAGGCAGGCTCCAAAATATCCGCTCCACCACCGAGCGCTTACGGAACCCGTGCAGATCCGTGAACCACGCCGCCACGTAGCCCGGGCACACCATCACCGGCACAAACGCCGGAATCGCAAGCAGTCCGTCGGCAATCTGCGCCGCCATGATGGAGGGAAAGCTCAGCGCATCCACCTCTCTGCCGCGCGCAAACTCCCACGTGCAACGCAACAAAGCGCCGCGCCATTCCCGTCGATTGCCTGTCTGGTTGTCACTCTGGGCCGTGCCTTCGCACCAGCTTCTCTTGCAGCCTCGCACACGTTGCACGCGCGGGTCAACGTTCGTCCACGTCCCGCGTATCCGGCGCGTAACTTGCTGCTTACGCCTCCGCGTGGCCGTTCAGCGGAGTTGAAAACTCCTCTGCCGCGCCGCCATCGTCCTCATCATCGTCGTCGTCCGGCACATCCTGCGGACAATGCAGCGCAAACGCGCCGCGCATCAGCAGCGGCGTCACCAGCGTCGTCAGCAGCACCACGGCCACCATCACGGCAACCTCGTAGTCCTTGAAGATCCCCGTCACGGCAGCCATCGACGTTATAATCAGGCCCACCTCGCCGCGCGAAATCATTCCGCAGCCGATGCGCAGACTCGGCACCGGCCCCATCCCCATTCCCAGCGCCGCCATGCCGCAGCCAATCATCTTGCTCACAACCGCAATCGCAAACGTCACCGTCAGCAGCATCCAGTGTCCGCCCAGCGCGCGAAAGTTGCTGGAGAGCCCAATCGACACAAAGAACAGCGGAATCAGCAGCCCATGTCCAATCGCATAAAACGTTCGCTCGATCAGCGACTTCAGTTTTGCGCTCGCAAACACATAGCCCAGCAGATATGCGCCCGTGATTCCCGCCACGCTGCCCAGCCACTCCGCGCTAATCGCGTAGAGAAGCACCATTCCCAGCACGCAGCTCGTCACCGCCTCGTTCGCATCCAGGGTACGGAACAGCCGCATCAGCGGGTCAATCCATCGCTGTGCCGCGCCGTACGCGACCACAAAATACACCGTCACGCAGATTGAGATCAGCGTCATCTGCACCAGCAGCGGATGCGCGGCCGCCACCGGCCAGTTGTGTTTGAGCCAGTCGGCCAGCATCGGCGCCACGCCAAAGCTCTCGCCCGATGTGCTGGTTGAAGCCGCCAGAAAGGCCAGCACAAACAGCCCCATCACGTCGTCAATCACCGCCGCGCCCAGGATGATCGTCGCTTCCTGCGTCGTCATCTTGCCCGCATCCATCAAGGTCCGGGCCGAAATGGAAACGCTGGTCGCGGTCAGCGCGCCGCCCAGGAAGCATGCGCTGGTCCACGACAGTCCCAGCAGATGCGCGGCGCCAGCGCCCAGAAAGAACGGCCAGATCACGCCTGACAGCGCCACCAGAAACGCCGTCACGCTAGCCTCGCGCATTCGCTCGATGTCCGTCTCCAAGCCGGCGATGAACATCAGCACAAAGCCGCCGATCTGCGCCAGCAGCATGAAGGCATCGTCCGCCGACGTGCCGCTGAACAGATGCAGGTGCATCATGTTCACGCATCCCGGGCCCGCCACCACGCCCACCATCAGCTCGCCGATGATGGCCGGTATGCCGAACCGGGAACACAAGGACGCAACGATCTTGCTTGCTGGAAGCAGAATTGCGATCAGCAAAGCCAATTGCAGAGCTGCGGGCATCCTCTCCTACTTGGAAACAACCAGTGCGGGCGCATTGCCGGGCCGCGACGCCTTGCGGCGGAAGCCAAGCAGGCGCTTGAACACGCCGCTGTATCCGCCGCGCTCGATTCCCTCTCTCAGCATAGTGCGAATCGTCGCCGCCTGTCTGCGCGCCAGCTCCGACTGTGCCGGATTGGTCGCAAGCTGCGCGGCCTTGTGCGTCTCCTCCGCCGCCTGGTTGCAGATGCGCAACCGCATCAGCAACTCGCCAAACTTCAGCCGCGCGATAAAGCAGTCCGGAGCCTGTTGCGTCGCCTCACGCAACACCTCCAGCGCCGCCTGCGCCTGCAGGTCCACACACAGCGCCATGCCCAGCAGCACGCGCACTTCCGGCACGTGCGGAGCCAGCGCGGTCGCGTTACGCAACTGCGCGATTATCTCCGCGCGCTCCTCCGGCTCCAGCACGCGCGGATCGCGGAACATCCTCTCCAGCGTGCGCGTCGTCTCCGCCCCAATCACCTCGGGCAAAGCAAGCGGCGCCTCTGCGGTCGGCGTCAGCATCATGTCTTCAGGCTCTGTTGCGGTGTGCAGCGCGTGTCGTTTCATGCGAAGGTCCCCCGTCGAAATCTTTCAAAAAATGGGCAGAAGGGCTCCGGCAGAGGTCGCCTTGCTGCGCCATGAGAATGCCATGGGCAAACTCGTTAGCCGCATCCGCGCGCCGCCGGAGTCTTCCCCCGCCGGCGCGCGATGCTGCGTCGCTTACGCGATGGCTGCCTGTTCAGCGGCAGCCATGAAATCCGGCGCCGGCTTCATCACGAACTCCGGATACCCGAGCTGGCCCAGTTCCGGAAGATCCAGACCGGCAACCTCCGTCGTGATCGAAACACGCTGGCCGACGATAACGTCCAGTATCCAGTTCAGCACGTAGCTGAACGTGAACACGAAGCCCACCAGCGTCGCAATGCCCACGATCTGCGCAACAAGCTGGCTCGCGTCGCCGTAGAACAGGCCCGTCACCGAACCCGTCACGCCGTTCCATGAGCCTCCGTAGTTGCTGGTTCCGTCGGCAAACAAGCCCACTGAAAGCACACCCCACAAGCCGCACGTTCCGTGAACCGAAATTGCGCCAACCGGATCGTCCACCTTCATGCAGTTCTCAATGAAGGTAACGCTCAAGCATACCAGCACGCCGGCCACAAAGCCGATGATGGCTGCTCCCGTGGTATTCACAAAGCCGCTCGGCGCCGTGATGGCCACCAGGCCCGCCAGCAGACCGTTGCCGCTCATTGAGGCGTCCGGTTTGCCCTTCATCACCCACATGTAGAGAAGCGCGCCGAAGGTGCCCGTGCAGCCTGCCAGCATCGTGTTCACGGCAATCGAACCGATGCGCAGGCAGCCTGCCGCAGAAGCGCCCAGCGTGCTGCCGGGGTTGAACCCGAACCAGCCGAAGGCCAGGATGAAGCAGCCGATCAGCACTGCCGAAATGTCGTGGCCGATGATGGCGTTCGCTGAACCGTCGCGGTTGAACTTGCCGATGCGTGGTCCGATGATCAGCGCCAGAGCCAGCGCCGTCAGGCCGCCCACCGCATGCACCACGCCGGATCCGGCAAAGTCGCAATACCCCTTGCCCAGTCCCAGGTTCGCGCCCATCTGCGACAGCCAGCCGCCGCCCCAGGCCCAGTTGCCAAACAGTGGATAGGTGAATGCGCCCATCAGCACGGACGAGATCGCGAAGGCCAGAAACTTCCAGCGCTCCGCAGCCGCGCCTGTCACGATGGTCAGCGCCGTGTCCATAAAGACCATCTCGAACAGGAAGATCACCATCACGCCCACGTCATACGAGTGCCCTGCCAGGAAGAAGCCGGTCGTGCCAAAGATACCCCAGCTTGTTCCGAAGAGATGGATCAGGTGCTCGCCGTTGAGTGGCTGAAGCCCGCCCAGGTTCATGTTCCCGGCCGAGCCCCCCATCTGGATGGCAAAGCCGATAATCCAGTACGCAAACAGCCCGCACGCATACACGAAGAAGTTCATCATGTAAGTGTGGTTGGCATTCTTCACGCGGCAAAGTCCCGCTTCCACCATCGCGAAGCCCGCCTGCATGAACATGACCAGGAAGCCCGCAACCAGCGTCCAGACAAAGTTGACCGCGACTTTGTTCTGGCCCACCTGGTTGGCCACATCGCCCAGCGTCGTGCCCGTCTTGGCGTCGGCCACGGGCACATCGTTGATGGTGCCTGTCGTCACGCCGCCGGGGTCGCCGTTGGCCTGCTGGGCTGCGGTCGGCGCCGCCGCTGAGGTTGCCTTCAGTTCCAAGGTCGTCGCCGAAGGGGCGGCGCTTGCCGGAACCACGAGTCCTGCGCTGGTGGCTATCACAAACGCAAGGGCGAAAATACTCGATGCTTTTCGAACTAGTCTCATCCGGTCAGCTCCATGCTGGGTTTGGCCATCGCCAAAGGAGATGGATTGGGATCGTTTGTTACTTCCAGATCGCGTTCTTGTTCGCCGCGGCGGGCAGAAAGTAGATCACGCCCACCAGCGATATCGCGAATCCAATAATCGACGTGGTCATCCGGCCGCCCACACTCGCCGTCAGGTGCAACCCGTAAAGAACCGTCACCCAGCCCAGCAGAACCACGCAAACTCCAACAAGCTGAAGCACTGCCGATTGAGCCTTCGCCGCCACCTTGCCCTCTTCCGGCTTCATCTTGATGCACAGCGCCAGGGAAACCAGCAGCACCGCCAGCCCGATAAAAAAAGTCAGCTTGCCGCTCCCCGATGAGTAATACGTCACTCCCGCGCAGGCCGTTGTAATCCCCGCCAGGAATAACGTCAGTGCCCTGCCCTGCGATTTTGTTGCTGCCATTACTGCCCTCCTTTTGAAGAATCGTTCAAAGCTCGAAATTTCCTTGTGCCCGTTAAAAAGACAAACCGCAGAAGCCTTCCCGGAAGATCAATCCAGAAAAATCGGTCCAGAAAGACTCGGCTGCTTGAGCCCGTTCCCTCATCCCCTACTCAATGCGCGCGCGGTGGCCTGCGCGGTGCCCTGAGCGGTGCGCTTCTGCGTCGGCAGCGCCAGGAACAGCACAAACTGCGCCATCACCGTCACCTCCGCCACCAGCGGCAGACCCTCCTGCTTCCGCAAAACCAGCAGCAGCAGCACCATCGCAAACCACTGCCAGCGCGAGCGCCGCAGCCTTTCCACGCGGTCCACCAGCATCAGCAGCCGTTGCGGAGCCAGCCCGTGCATGCTCGGCGCCTCGGCACGCGCCTTGAAGCAGGCCAGCGCAAAGAATCCCGAAAGCAGAACTTCCACCAGCATCGCCTGTGTTCCCAAATGTCACCTCCGTGGTGTAGACCTCGACGGCGCGATTCCTTCGCGGTGCGCCCCCCGGTCAGTTTCCATGCCTCTGTGCGGCTGCGGTCCTCAATCCATCAGGGTGGCGCCAACTCTGCGGCAATCCAGCTTGCGGGTACAGGTTACGGGTCCGCTTTTTCGCTCGGCCAGCCACGTATTCGCGTCCTGACCGCTTGCCCTTCCCTGCCCCATCGCCCCGTAATGCAAGCCGAGAGCACATGCCTCAGCGTTCCTGTCAACCTAAGCTTGCCGATAGTTTCCACGTGGGGAATAAGGACGCGATAAGGATTTGCCAGTGCATTCTTCACGCCGGGCGCTTGCCATCAGGACCCCGTAAAGATCGTGCTGCCTGCCCAGGCCCTCGCCGCGCCCATCGGGCCGCCATCCGCATGCAACCCCTTGTGGCAGCAGCCTCTTCGCCGGTCAGGCGCGCATTCCTGATCGCGCGCACTCCATCCCCGCGGCGCAATCTCGAGCCCCGCTCGTTCGCAAGTTGTTGTCTTGGTTGTCTTGTTTGGAGTGCTGCCGACCGCGCCGGCTCAGGATGCGGCGCGCACCAGCAGGCAGGTGATGTTGTCGTGTCCGCCGGCCTTTTTCGCCGCGTCCACCAGTTGCATGCAGATCTCGTCCAGCGGCGCTTCGCTTCCCAGCCTCGCCGCAATCACATGGTCTGAAATCTCCCGCGTCAGTCCGTCAGAACACAGCAGAAACAGGTCGCCCGGCTCCGCTTCAAGCCCGAAGATATCCGGCGTTACGCGGTTCTGCGTGCCCAGCGCCCGCGTAATCATGTTCCGGAACGGCGAGCGCGCCGCCTCCGCGCGCGTCATCCGGCCCATCCTCACCTGCTCTTCCACAAGCGAGTGGTCCAGCGTCAGTTGCTCCAGCCTGCCCGCCCGATAGCGGTAGCAGCGGCTATCGCCCACGTTCAGCACCCACACCTGGCGGTCTTCCACGGCCAGCGCCACCATCGTGGTGCCCATTCCGCTCAGCCGCCGGTTCCGCTGCGCCCGCGCGAAAATCGCCTGGTTGGCGGCCAGAATCGCCTGCTCCACAGCCTCCGGCATCGGCAGTTCGGGCTTCGCCTCACGCCCGGAAAGCAGCTTCAGAAATTCATCCACGGCCAGCGAGCTGGCAATCTCCCCGGCTGCCGCGCCGCCCATCCCGTCGCACACCACATACACTCCGTCCTCAACGGAGAACCCGAATGCATCCTCGTTCGAAGGGCGCTTGCGTCCGCGGTCGGTAATCGCCGCAGCCAGATAGTGAACGACCGCCGTGGCCAAGAAGAAGGTCTCCCGCTAATCAGTTTACACAGGATCCAGGCACTGAATGCCCTGAAAGGTGTGCCTTAGCGCGGTTTGACCGCCGCCGCGGAACCCGCCGCCAGACCATTCCCATCCTGACCATTTCCGCCCAGCTCATACACCCGGATGGAACTCCCATCCAGCACCGCCACCCTCCGCCCAGAGGGCGAAATCGCCACATTGCCCCCGCCGTCCAGCACCGGGCTCGCCGGCGCCTTCAGCAGCACCTTCCCGCTCCCGGCGTCGTACACCCGCACCACCTGCCCCATCACATCGTCAAAACTCAGCGGCGAATACGGACCCACCGGATGCGTCACCGCCAGCGTCTCGCGCGCAATCCGCGTCCCGCTCGCGCCCGCGACCACAATCGGCCACACCTCGGTCGCCGGCGTCGCCGCCTCCCACATCTCTTTTCCACTCGTCCCCAGCGCCAACAGCCGCAGCGCACCGTCCTGGTCGCACGTCGTCGCCAGCGCCTCGCCTTGCGCCACAAACTGTATCGTCGGCCGGCAGTGCGACGTTACGCTCCCCAAAATCCGGCTTCCTCCACTGAAGAGATCCAGGTTCAGCATCCACTCCCAGCGCGTCCCCTGCAGCACCTCCACATACCCGTCCGCATTGATGGGCAAATGCACCTTCACCCGCACCCGGCTCACCAGCATCACCTTGCCCGTCGCCCGCCGCACAATCCGCAGCACAATCTCCGGCCCGCCCGTGCCCCCGCCCGCGTTCCCGGCGTCATCCGTAGTCACCCGTGTCTCGGCCGTCGCCGGACTCCCCACCTCGCCCGGTTTCGCCGCGCCACCCTGCGGCTCCCGCGAGTCCGTCACCAGATACTGATCCTCAGGGTCCAGCTCCACAAGCTCCAGCGGCCCCGGAAACGTCAAATACGGTTTCAGCTCCAGCGCCGCATCCCCCACTGCCAGATTATTCCGATCCCGCAGAAGAAAATGCCCATCCTTCAGCATCCACAGGTAAGGGTCCTCATCGTGCAGCGTCCACACCGCCTGCGCCTCCACGCCTCCGGCCGGCAGCGTCAGCACCAGCGCCCGAATCTCCCGCTCCTCGCCCTCTCCGCCCGTTTGATCCCCTCCCGCCGGCGCCGCGCCCGCCGGCCTGTGAATCAATCCCGGCGCGCGGAAGCTGAACAGCAGCCGGTTCTCATCCAGAAAATCCAGCGAAACCATTCGCGCCCGCATCCCCTGGTAGAAATCGCTCGGCGCGGCAAAGCCCAGCTTCTCCACCGCAATGCTCATCGCCGCCGGCTCTGACGGCTGCATCCACTCCTGCGGCTTGGCCGGCGCTTCCTTCTTTTCCTTCTTGTGCCGCCACGCCCAACCGAAGCCCTCATGCGCCGCGGCCGCCTCCGAAGTGGCAGCTTCCGACGTGACCGGTTGCAAGGCGGCCGTCCCCGCCGCATGCAACAGCAATGCGGGCCCCGCCAGCACCAGCGCCGACAACCCCGGCGCCAGCGTCCTCCGCCTCCGCCAGCCCGCCTTCATCCGCACTTCCCGCATCGTTCGCTATTCTCGCCGATAAGGCCCGACCCGTGCAGCCTTCCGCCTGCGTAAAAGCAGCCCTCTGTATGCGACAGTTAGAGGGAATGTCCGCTTCCACACCATCAAGACCCGCACCCTCCAGCCACCGCATCGCCATCCTCGGCTATGGCGCATGCGCCCTCGCCAGTTGCTTCTGGGGCACAGGTTTTTACTTCGGCCGCATCGCGCTGGACGAAATGTCCGTCTCCTACATGGTCCTCTACCGCTTCCTCTTCGCCTCGCTCGTCATGCTGCCCGTCGCCTTCACCCACCGCGCCCGTTTCACGCGCCACGAAGCCACTCTGCTGCTCATCTCCGCCTTCTTCGGCGTTCCCGTCCAGTTTCTTATTCAGTTTTACGGCCTCAGCCTCACCACCGTCAGCCACGCCTCGCTCATGGTTGGAACCATGCCAGTCCTGCTCGGTGTCGGCGCGGTCCTCTTCGCCGGGGAGCGACTGGACCTCCTCGGCTGGGGCGCGCTCTTCGCCTCCACCGCCGGAGCCGCGCTCATCGTCCTCGGCGGCCATCACGCTCGCAGCCGCACCGGCGGCCCTTCGCTTGAGGGCGATCTGCTTATCGTCCTCTCCCTCATCACCGCGCTCGTCTGGGTCCTCATCAGCAAGAAACTTCTTCTCACCCACTCTGCGCCCGTCGTCTCCGCCTACACCATCCTCGCCGGAACCGCCATGCTCGCCCTCTGGGTCCTTGGCCCCTGGGTTCTTCGCACATGGTCTCTGGGCAAATTGCTCAACGCACCGCTGCTGGCTCACACGGCCGCACCGCCGCCCTTCTTCCATGTCAGCGCCGCCGCCTGGGGAGCGCTCGCCGCCGGAGGCATCGCCTGCACCGCCACCACCACTTTTCTATGGAACTGGGGCATCCACCGCGTCCCCGCCTCCCGCGCCGGCGTCTTCCTCAACATCGAGCCCCTGCTCGGCTCCTTCCTCGGCGTCCAGCTCCTCGGCGAGCACCTGGGCCCCTTCGCCTGGCTCGGCGGCGCGCTCATCCTCGGCGCGGCCATCACCCTCACCACCCAGGGCCACGAACCCCAACCCGAAATCATCCTTGAATAGGCACACTCAACTCGCGGTAAAGTCAGAAATCTTGCACCAGCGTCACCCGCCGCGTGAGGAGGTCATGGGGACACCTCCTCGCCTTCCTTATAACCCGGCAGGATCAAAGGCGGCGGACCATCCCGATAGCAACCGCTCTATTCTCCCCTTGACTTGAATGCGAAGATGAAAAGCAACAAAGCCACGCCAAAGCACATTCCGCAAGCGATGAGGGAGATCATATCGACCACGCGAATGTTTCGAAGACGGGACCGCTGAAGGAGTGGAACGAAGCCAACAAATCCGAGCATGAGCGCGGTAAAGGCTCGGCGTCTAAAGCTTGTCCTGTCACGCATTCTGATTCTCCCTGGGCCGTGTATTACGAGCTGCGCACGGGCTGATTGAAAGAGCGGTCACAAAGTCTGCGATCCCGGGTGGATGCCCAACGCTATCGCTGCCATGCTGCCCCGTCAAGGAAAATACAGTGCCCCGTGCCCCATCCTAACCGCGTCCGCTGCGGTTAGCGTGGGAAACCACTGCCCAGCCCGAACTCATCCTCGAATGGTTTCTTGTCCCTCTTACCGGCACAGTTGCCCCATCCTTGTCGCTCCCGCCGTTGGAGCGACAAGGTGGGAGTAGAATCTCGTCAGCGAAAATGCCCAAGCCCAAACGTCACCAACACCCGTCCGTCGCCAGCACCGGGCGAAAGGCCGGGCCAACCCGCCAAAGGAGGCGGGGAACAGCATGATGAACCGGCTGATTGCCAATTGGGTCTATGGAGGATTCCTGGCGGGACTTCTCTTGCTGGCGCTCACGCCGATTCTTGCGCATGGCTTGCCGCCGGCGTTGGTGGCGACGTACCTCTGTCTGCCGGCTTACATGGTTCACCAGTACGAAGAGCACGACAAGGACCGGTTCCGGGAGTTCGTGAACAGGTTGCTGAGCAAGAGGGGCCATCTGTCTCTGCTGGACGTTTTTATCATCAACGTGCCCGGGGTCTGGGGAGTGGTGGCCGTGTCGCTTTGGCTCGCGGTGCGGGTGAATCCGGGATTCGGGTTGATCGCGGCCTATCTGCTGGTGGTGAATGGGGCGATTCACATCGCCCACGGGCTTATCTTGCGCAGTTACAACCCTGGGCTGGTTACGTCGGTGGTGCTGTTTGTTCCGCTGGGAGTGTGGTGCATGGTTGCGATTCAGCATGCGGGCGGAGGCACGGCTTGGATGCATGTGTTGGGCGCTGTGGTTGGCGTTGGCATTCACGCGGCAATCATCATGTATGTTTTCCGAGCGGCCCAATATCCAGCGAGTTAGCCGGCCGGCTGGCCCAACCCTTCAGGGTTGCCCCGCTCAAACCTCGAACGACAACTGCGCTCCCGCCCACGCGGCCGACTCCGGCCCCAATGCTTGCGGACGAGGCTCAGCCGCCAAGTCGTACACCAGCCGCTCCAGCACCAGCCGCTTGTCCGGCGGCGACGACCGCAGCTCCAGATCCGCGCGAGCAATCCGCCTGAGCGCACGCGTCAGCTCCCGCCTGCTCTTATAGCGTCGCGCCTGCTTGATCAAATCCTCAGCCGCGAACGGCGGAATCCGGAATCCCTGCCACAGCGCCTGCCAGATTGCCCGCGAGTCCCGCACATTCTTTTCGAGGATCACCAGCATCTGCCGGAAGGTCCGCGCCAGCATATACAGATGCCCAATCGCCGCGTCCTCGCCCGCATCCGACGAGTTCAGCAATCCCTCCAGCAGCGCCAGTGCACGCGCCCGGTTGTGGCTGCTGATCGCATCCGTCAGTTCATACAAGGACCGCTGCTTCGCGCCCAGCACCATCGTCTCCACGTCGCCCAGCGTAATGCGTCCACGCCCGTGCGTGTAAAGCAGCAGCTTTTCGAGCTCCGACGCAATCAGCATCATGTCCGCGCCCAGCGCATCCACCAGCTCGCGCGCCGCGTCCGGCTCCATCTTCGCGCCCGCCTGCTGCGCTGTCGCCGTGGTCCAGCGCATCGCGTCCTCGTCGCTCACCCGCGCCAGCTCCACCATCCCGCAGTGCTCGCCCAGCGTCTCGCGCAGCCGCTCATAGCGGTTCTTGTCGTCCATCTCCATTCGCCGCGCGTCCGCCGGAATGCGCACAAAGTCCGCCACAAAAATCAGCAGCGCCTCCGGGTTCGGCGATTTGAAATATCTCTCCAGCGCCGCGAACTCTTCCTTCTTCGCCCCGCGCGTATAAAGCTGCCTCACGTTGCGCACCATCACCACCTGGAACGGCGCCATCAATGACGGCGTCTGCGCGCGGTCCAATACCTCGAAGATTGAGGTATGGCTCAAATCCATTTCAGAAAGAGAAAAATCCCGCATCTCCGGCGGCACAAACGCCTTCATCACCGCGGCCCTGCAGCGGTCAAGCAGATACGCCTCGTCCCCGGCCAGCACATAGCCCGGCTTCAGCGGACCTGCACCCGAGCCAGCGCCTGCGCCCGCAGCCTCCATCTCCGCCACGAACCGTCCCACGGCCTGCATGCCCGCGCCCCAGCGCCCGCCGCTCAAGGCCGCACGCTCCTCGCCAGGCGACGCTCCGCAATCTTCTTCGCTTTCATGCGGCTCCAGAATACCTTTCCCGCGCACCTGAAACCAATCCCCTCGCAACGGGGGTTGACGACTTCGTTAAGTAATGCGAGTTACCCACATTTCGCACTGGACTCTCGTAATGCCAATTCTGGTTCTCCCGCACCCGTTTCGCCGCATTTTCGTTGCCGCGAAAATCATCCTTGGCTACACTGTCTCTGGGTTGACCTCCCAAGGGTTTTCCCTCCCCCAGATGTACCGGGCAGTGCACTCGATGCGCTGCCCGCCCCCCTCAAAAAACTTTCCTTCACATTTCCTCCGTCACATCGGCCACCAGCGCGCGCGCAAAATCCCGCGACAGCCTCTGCTCCGCCGCCGGACTCTCATCCAGATAGGTCGGCAGATCCGTCGTCGATTGATACTGCTGCCGAAAGACGTAATCCTTGTTCTCGTAGAGCACGCGCCCGTCGCGCTCCGTCAGCCTCACCGCGGCTACCACCGTAATCAGAAAGCTCGACGACTGCTGCGTCGTCGTGTTGTAAGTCAGCGGAGCCACCGTCTCCTGCAAAATCGTTCCATGCAGTACCAGGTCCGCGTCGTCGTTCCCGTTTGGCGTCACGCGCAGCCGCGTCCGCTCAGCAAACTCGCGAATCACCGCCTGGGTCATCACTTCTTCCGTGTGGTAGGCCTCGGTCCGCGTGGCAAACAGCGGCACCGCCAGCGTCCGCGCATCCGGCGGCAGATGTGTCGCCGCGCCCAGCGTGTGATACCCGCATCCCGTCGCGGCCAGCATCGCCGTCGACGCCACCATGACTGCAATCCGGCGCATGGCTCTCATCTTAATCTCTCCTTACACCCGCGCCACACACCCACGCCGTCGCCAGCCTTCCCGGCCCGCCTTCGGGAAGCTTCAAACCGTCCGCGCGTCCGCGAAAGTACGCCGCATTCAGTTCTTCGCGGCCCCACTGCTCCACCCGCCGGAACCCGGCCTTCCGCAGCTCCTCGTTTAAATCCTCCGGTCGAAAATACAATCGGAAGGGCTCGCCCGCCTTCGCCACCCGCGCCGCCAGCATCTTCAGCGCAATCCGCCGCGACAGGCTCAGAGTCGCCGGGTCCACCGCGTAGTCAAAACTCACTCCGCTGCCCTCCGGCAGTCCCGCAATATAGGCCACAGTCGCCCGGAAAGCCTCCCGCGTCAAATACGGAACCACGCCCAACCATCCAAAGAACGCCGGCTCGCCCGCGTCGAACCCCGCCTCGGCCAATCCTTCGCCCAGCGCTTTTTCTTCAAAATCCACCGGCGCAAATCGCAGTTCCTCCGGCGGCGTCACCCGCGCCTCTGCCAGCAGCTCCCGTTTCCACGCCTGCGTCGCCGGATGGTCCACCTCAAACACCCGCAGCCCCGCAAACGGATTCCGGTAGGCAAACGTATCCAGCCCCGCGCCCAGCACGACATACTGCTGCACCCCGCGCGCCACCGCCTCCCTCAGCCGGTCCTCCGCATACCGGCTCCGCGCCGCCAAAAACGCACGAAACGCCCGCGCAATCGGCTCCCGCTCCTTCTCTGCGTCCAGCGCAAACCGCGCGCCCAGCAGCGGCACTGCCACCGGGTCCTGCAGCACCCGCGGATTGTCCACCATCTGGTGCGCCGCCCGCCGCATCGCCACCCGCAGCGCCGTCCGGCTTGGCCGTCCCGTCTCCATGCACTCTGAGTCTAAGCGAACCCTCCGCGCAGCTCACGTGCTTCCAGCACCCATTCCCATTCCCTATACTGAATGCGCATCCTCCACTCGCCCCAATCCGGAGCCGCATCGTTGCCTTCCGCCTCCACGCCGCGCCGCATCGTCCTCACCGGCTTCATGGGCTCCGGCAAATCCACCGTCGGCCCGCTGCTCGCCGCCGGCCTCGGCTGGCAGTTTCTTGACGCCGACAACGTCCTCGAAGCCGAAACCGGCCTCTCCATCGCTGAAATCTTCGCCCGCCACGGTGAAGCCGCCTTCCGCGACCTCGAACACACAACCATCGCCCGACTCGCCGTCACGGATTCACTCGTCCTCGCCCTCGGCGGAGGCGCAATCGAGCGCCCAGAAACCCGCGAGCTGCTCCTCGCCTCGACCGGAACCCTCCTCGTCCATCTCGAAGTCCGCCTCGAAACCACACTCGCACGCTGCCGCGGCACCGAGCACATCCGCCCCATCCTCGCCGACCGCGCCAACCTCCAAAGCCGCTATGACCGCCGCCTGCCGCTTTACCGCATGGCCCACGCCTCGCTCCCCGTCGACAACCTCACTCCCGATGAGGTCGTCGGCGCAATCCTCCGCCTCGCCCGCTAATCCCCTCTCCACGGAGCATCCCGTCCCGCCTGCGTGTAAGTCCCGCTGCTTGAAACCCCGCCCACCCTCCCCTTGCTATCATCCATACAGGCTCTTCGCCCATCCTCACGGGCGTTGCGCCAACCTCATTCGTACTCATGACGCCTTCTTCTCAAGCCGCAGACTCAGGCCGCCTTGCTGAAGCCCGGAGCCCCGACGCGCACACTGACACGCACGCTCACGCGCACGGGACTCTCCACGCGCCCAGCCCCGGCACCACCGCCACCCTCATCCACGATCTCCGCGAGCTCTTCAAGGTCCGCGTCACCGGCCTCGTGCTCGTCACCGGTTGGGCCGGCTTCTACCTCGGCTCCATGCAGTCGGACATCTCCAGCCTGCAGCGCGGCCTGCTCGACACGCTCTTCGGCATCGGCCTGGTCTCCGCCGGCGCAGGCGCGCTTAACCAGGCATTGGAGCGCTCCACTGACGCGCTCATGCACCGCACCGCCGACCGACCGCTTCCCTCCGGCCGCATCTCGCTGCCCGTCGGCATCCTCGCCGGCCTCGGCGCGCTCGGCCTCGGCGCGTGGTGGTTGCTCATCCACACCAATCTGCTCACCGTCTCGCTCGCCCTGCTCACCGCTTTCACTTACGTCGCCGTCTACACGCCGCTCAAGCGCGTCACCACTCTCGCCACCTTCATCGGAGCCTTTCCCGGCGCCATGGGCCCGATTCTCGGCTGGACCGCCGCCCGCGGGCGCATCGAGTGGCCCGCCATCGCTCTCTTTGCCATCCTCTTCGTCTGGCAGTTCCCTCACTTCATGGCCATCTCCTGGATGTACCGCGAGGACTACGCCCGCGCCGGCATCCGCATGCTTCCCGTCGTCCAGCCCGACGGCTTTTCCACCGTTGCCCAGGCGCTCTTCTATGCCGTCCTAATGATTCCCGTTTCCCTCGCGCCCTGGAAGCTCGGCCTCGCCGGACCCGTCTACGCCGTCCTCGCCACCCTCCTCGGCCTTGTCTATCTCGGGTACACCATTCGCTTCGCGCGCATCCTGCGCATCACCGATCCCGTGGAGAGCCGCATGGTTGCCCGCGATCTGCTCAAAGTCTCCGTCATTTATCTGCCCCTATTGCTCACCGCGCTCATGCTCAGCGCCACCGCGGCTCATTAGGAAGTTATGACCACCCTGGCCCCCGCATCCAACTCGCCCTCGTCCACGCGAAACGCCGTCGCCCTCATCCTTGTCATCTCCGCCGCCGCCACGCTCTTCCTCTTCTGGCTCATCTACGTTCATCCCCCCGCGGCCGCAAGCTCGCAATACGCATTCCTGCCCGCGCTCAATGCCGTCTTCAACGGGCTGGCAGCCATCTCGCTGCTCATCGGGTACACCTTCATCCGCGCCCATCGCATCCGCGCCCATCGCGCCGCCATGCTCACGGCCTTTGGCTTCTCCACTCTCTTTCTGGTCACTTACATCCTTCATCACGCGCTGCACGGCGACGTCCGCTATCCCCTCCACGCAGCTTACCGCTCCGTCTATCTGCCGTTCCTCGCCAGCCACATCATCCTGGCCACCATCGCCCTGCCCATGGTCCTCACCACCTTCTTCTTCTCGCTCTCCGGCCGCATTCCCCAGCACCGTAAAATCGCCCGCTTCACCTTCCCCATCTGGCTTTACGTCTCCATCACCGGCGTCCTCACCTACGTGATGCTCCGTCTGGCGCGAGGATAGAGCCTGTTCATGCCTGCAAGCCCCTCTCAATCCGCGCGCACCTCGGCCGGCACACCCGGCGACGGCACCCGCCAGCTTCTGCAGTGGGGCGGCTCCATGGTCGGCTCCGGCATCCTCGCCGCCATTCTCCTCGTCACCGTCCTCGGCGGATACACGCGCACCGGCGCGCACAGCAACACCGGCTGGTTCGCGCTCATCGTCGCCCTCATGTGCATCCCCTTCGGCGGCCTCCTGCTCGCCCTCGGCGTCGCAAAGTGGCTCCGCAACCGCTCCCTCGCCCGCAAAGGCACCAGCGCCCGCAACCGCGCCAGCAAAGGCTGACGCACTTCAGCAAACGATCAACATGATTTGCTTTGCAAAAGAATTGTCATCCTGAGCGACCGAAGCGTGGGCGAAGGGAGCCGAAGGACGCGCAGTTGCCTTTCGCTGACTTGCCGGCTCGCTGACCTGCTGACTCGCTGACCCCTTCCCATCTGCTATCCTTTTCCCTTACTGGAGACCTCGCGCCATGGCCAAATCCGTCAACAAAGTCTTCCTCCTCGGCAACGTCGGCAAAGACCCTGAAATCCGTTCCACCGCCGGCGGAACCATGGTCGCCAACTTCACCCTCGCCACCACTGACCGCGCCAAAGACGCGCAGGGCAACTGGCAGGACCGGACCGAGTGGCATAACCTCGTCGCCTTCACGCGCCTCGCCGAAATCGTCCGCGACTACGTGAAGAAGGGCTCCAAGCTTTTCATCGAAGGTAAAATCCAGACCCGAAGCTGGGACGACAAGGAGACCGGCGCCAAGCGCTACCGCACTGAAATCGTCGTCAATGAGCTCTCTCTGCTCTCTGGCCGTGAAGAGGGCTCCGGCGGCCAAAGCCGCTCCGGCTCCACTGCAGGATTTGACCAGCGCGCCCCCGCCGCTCACGACGACCTCTCCCAGCAGGCCGAAATCTCCGACGACGACATCCCCTTCTAGCGCACACCTATGCAAGAAAAGATACGGGCCTTGGTACCAGTAGGAATGTGGGTGCCTCAGGTCCCGCTTCTGGGACCTGGGAAGGGAGTATCCCGCCCCGTCTTGTAACAGGGCACGGCTTCAGGCGTGCCCCAAGTGCCCCCAATCAACAGGGCTTCAGCGCCCGCGGAAACACCCGCTCACTGTGCCTTGCCCAGCACTTCCAGCAGGTGCTCCCGGTATCCATTCGCCAGCGCGTCCGCCCCGCGCAGCATGCGCACATACACCGCCAGCGCCACCGCAGCCAGCACCAGCAGAACCGGCGCGGCCAGCCATTCCTTCCCATACAGCAGGCACAGCCCGAAGACCGCTCCCCCAATCCCCAGCAGAAGGGTCTGGCACAGCATCCCCAACAGCGCATTGGCCTGCGAGCCCGGCTGCCGCGTCAGCCGTCCCGGATTCACCTTGTACGGCATCACCAGCGAAAGCACATTGCCCGCCGCCAGATTCACTGGCACCGCCAGCACCACCCACGCCACCGTGGCCAGCGTGATCGCCGTGCTCGGCCAGCCCACGCGCCACACCGCCAGCCCGCCTGCCGCCACCGCCATCAGCAGATACAACGCCGCATGAAAGAGGTTCTTCCCCAGCAGCACCGTCCTGATCGGCGTCGGCGACAGGAACAGCAGTTGAATCCCTCCGCCTTCCATCCCCAGGCTGTTGTAAATCACGCGCGTAAATCCCAGCAGCCCATAGGCCACGCACACCGGCACCGCCAGCGTGAACGCATGATGTCCCTGCCCCACTCCCTTGCGAAACAGAGTCCCAATCACAAATACCATCACCACCGGCACGCCCAGCGCGTAAAGCTGCGGCATCGATCGCACCAGCGTCCGCGCCTCTTTCTCCAGCAGCGCCGTCACCGGCCCGTTCCCGCCCATCTCCCACTCAGGCCCGGCCTTCGCCGCCTTCTTCCGGCTCGGCGCGTCGCTCAGGTTCTCCCCGCGATACTCCGCCCGCAGCCGCAGCCCCAGCAGGCCGCCCATCGCCGCCACCCACAGCCCCATCTCTGCCAGCGCGCCCAGCGCCTCCTCCGGTTTCTGCCGGTTTCCTTCTGCGGCCTCCCCTGCCGCCAGCCCCGGCGGCAGCCACGCCTGCACGCGGTTCACCATGCGCAAACCCGTCTGCCACTCCACCACGTGCCGCCGGTCGGTCTCCACCTGCTGGGCCGTCTGCGCGTGCGCGTGTTGCGGCTCCCGCAATCCCGGATTCAGCAGTTGCAGACTCACCAGCCCCAGCAGAAACAGCGCGCTCACAATCTCCCGCGTTCGCCGCTGCGAAAGCCACCGGTCCAGCCACGCCAGCACCGCCCGCGCCAGCAGCACATTGAAAGCCGCAAAAGCCGCCAGCCCCAGCGCCAGCCAGCCCATCAGCTCCGGTCGCGCCAGCCCTGTCCCAACAAGGATGCCCAGGCAGCACAGCCCGCCCATCACCGTGGAAACATCCAGCAGCCCAAAAACCACATACAGCAGATAGAACGCGCCAAAGCTCACCGGGAACCTGAGCAGCCCGCTCATGTCGTACTGGTCTTGGAACGACGCCAGGGCAATCGGCACCGTCTGCCACAAAAAGCACACGCCCCAGAACACAAGCGGCAGATAAATCCAATTGTCCTTCGACGCAATCGAGTACGACGCCGCGCCCAGCCCGAACGCAAGACCCAGACCCATAAACGAGAACACCATCAGCTGAACCCCGCTCGCGCCCAGCTCCAGAATCCCGCGTATCTTCTTGATGCCGCCCAGAAACACCTGCCAGCGCATCCGCGCCAGCGCGCCATACTGCGCCCGCGCCAGCGGACTCGACCAGCCGCCCGCCGTCGTCAGCATCCCCGCATCCGCCCCCGCGCCCGGGTTTGCGCTGTTGCCG
>JBAUEO010000003.1:0-10925 GCA_049678625.1 Occallatibacter sp.
AGGCCGCCGAGCGCTGCGCGGCTCGCTGCGCCCGCTTGCCCTGCTCACCCTTGCCAACACCTTCGGCATGTTCGCCTGGTGGGGCCTCTTCACCTGGATTCCCGCCTATCTCATCCTGCCTGTCGCGCAGGGCGGCCGCGGCTTTCACGCGCTCCGTCTCACCGGCTTTCTCGTCGCGCTCAATCTCTGCGGCATGTTGCCCGGCTACCTCTGCTTCGGCTACTTCGCTGACCGCTTAGGCCGCCGGCCGGCCTTCATCGGCTATCTTGTCTGCGCTGCGCTGGCCGTACCGTGCCTCGCCGCCGCGCGCCAGCCCGCGTTCATTCTGCTCTTCGCATCCATCGCCGCATTTTTCGGAACAGGCTTCTTCACCGGCTCCGGAATTCTCGGCAGCGAGCTCTTCCCCACGCAGGCCCGCGCCACCGCGCTCGGCATTTCGTACAACGTTGCCCGCGGCCTCAGCGCCCTTGCCCCGCTCACCATCGGCGCGCTCAGCCTTCGCTACGGCCTCTCCGGGGCCTTCCTCGCGAGCGCCGTGGCCTTCGCAGCAGCCGCAATCATCGCATGGTTTCTGCCCGAAACCCTGGGTGCGCAATCCGCCGAGCTCGACATTGCCTGAATTTTTTACCGCCCTCCGTCGGGCGACAGGTCATGGTCGCTCGGGTGACTGGGCGGTCAGGGCGGGAGACCACAAATCTCATTCACTCGTGCAACTCTTCTACCGCAACCCCACCAGCCCCCGCACCGAATCTCTCAGCTTCTCTGAATCGAACCCCACGCCCTTCTTGAAGACCGTCTCCACGTTCTCCACTGGCGGGTGGCCCGCCCTAACCGCTTTTGACGCTGGCTCCCCACAACTGTGGGCGCCCCGTCCAAGCTCTGCTTGGGCGGAACGCGATACACTTTCCCAGTCACTGACCCCTTGCCGGCTCGGTGCTGGCGGAGACCGACGGAAGCGGAAACCCGGTGAACGAGTACATCTATTTCGACGGGATGCGGATTGCGCGGCGCGATGCCAGCGGCAACGTGTACTACTCTTTCGGCAACGAGCTGGGCTCGCCCACCATCACCACAGCCACAGGAAGCATTTGTTATGACGCGGATTTTTATCCCTTTGGAGGAGAGCACGCGTACACCAGCACCTGCGCGCCGAATCAGAAATTTGCCGGGATGGAGCAGGACTCGGCCACCGGGCTCTACAGAACCATCTTCCGCCAGTACGCGGCCAACAACGGCCGCTGGCTCAGCCCCGACCCCTACGCCGGCAGCTACGACCCCACCAATCCGCAAAGCATGAACCGATATGCGTATGTGGGCAACAATCCGATGAACTACTCAGACCCTGCAGGTCTGTTTCCTACGGGTATGGAGTTGGTATGCCAAGCAATGTCGCTTGAAGGCGGTGGATGGATATATACAAATTGTGTGTGGATCGAAACCCCGACAACGAACGTGACAGTCAATGGCAATTCTGACGGGTGTTCCGATACCAATCAATCCGCTTGTCCGCCGCAACAGGCCGGCAATGGCCCGAATGGCCCCTCAAATGGAGGGTACGGAGGATCAGGTGGCGGAAGCGGGGGTGCCCCGACGGCTCAGCACAGCGACCTGTGGTATCTATACCACGCTTACTTCGACCAATGGACTGCACCTAAAGAGACCTGTCAGAAACTGAACGCTTACGCAGCCGATTTGCAGAATGTGGGACTTGTGGGGAGTATCGTTGGTCAAGCGGGTGGGTATTTGGGCACTGCTACGGGTGCCGTACCCGCGGTCTCTGGCAACATTATCACCAAATGGACAGCAAAACATTGCGATTAGGGGAAAATATGACTTCGTCGGATCGACAAGGGAAGGTCAACGAGAAGAACTGGGTGAGCGTGTTCTCCTTCATTGCTGCCTTGTGCCTTTGTTTGTCGGCAATGTCCCCAATGCATGTTTGGATACAGCGACACTGGACAAGCCTTCTGAGCTTCCAAAAAAGGGAGGCCATTATAGTACTCATAATGTATCCTCTCCCTTGCCTGCACTTTTTCCCAGTTTTCCGGAAGAGCCCTACTCTTAGGCTCCTCTTGGTGTTGCAAACATATATTCTTCTTTCGCTATTGACATCTTTGCTTTTCAGCTGACTTATTACGATTGTCGCTTGGCGGGTGGACTGGGTGACTCGCTCATCCTTCCCCCAGGCATTCTCATGCTACAGAAAATGCTGATCCGCATTAATCGCGGCGGGCGGCCCGCCCTAACCCCTTTTGACGCTGGCTCCCCACAACCGCGGGTGCCCCGTCCAAGCTCCGCTTGGGCGGGACGCGATACACTTTCCCAGCCACTGACCCATGGACGGCTCGGTGCTGGCGGAGACCGACGGAAGCGGAAACCCGGTGAACGAGTACATCTATTTCGACGGGATGCGGATTGCGCGGCGCGATGCGGGCGGGAATGTGTACTACTCTTTCGGCAACGAGCTGGGCTCGCCCACCATCACCACAGCCACAGGCAGCACTTGTTATGACGCGGATTTCTATCCCTTCGGAGGAGAACACGCGTACACCAGCACCTGCGCGCCGAATCAGAAATTTGCCGGCATGGAGCAGGACTCGGCCGCCGGGCTCTACAGAACCATCTTCCGCCAGTACGCGGCCAACAACGGCCGCTGGCTCAGCCCCGACCCCTACGCGGGCAGCTATGACCCCACCAATCCGCAGAGCATGAACCGATATGCCTACGTGGGCAACAATCCGATGAGCTACTCAGACCCTGCAGGTCTGGTGGTTGGGGGTTGCCAAGGATATTCAACTGAATTTGGATACTATCTGGAGTGCAATGCGTGGGCCACCCCGATTTACTCGCAGACTGTTTTGTCAACTCCCTTGTCGAACGGCCCGTCTTTTGAGGACTCGTATGACAACGGAATGATAGGGTTCAGCGGGGGTCTTGGCGGGTTTGGCGAAATGGGCGACGGTCACCCGTGGGGAAGTAGTGGGGGTGCCGGAGGCAGCAATGGCAAAGCCCCAAATAAGAATAAACAACAACAGAGCAAGCCAAAACGGTCATACTGGGGTTGCGTTGCAGACCACGCTGATTCCAGTGCCGTCGAAGGGGCATATTTTGCTGTGGGCTCTACTGTTGTAGCATCAACGGCCGCAGGTGCCGTGGCAGGTTCAGAATTCGGCCCAGTCGGAACTGCAGTGGGTGCGTCAGGGGGCTTGGCCGCGGGTGTCGCAGCAGTCCCAGAAGCAGCGGCTAGCGGCTATGCTGCGGGCTATACTTCTGGCGGGACATGGGGGATGATTGCATGCGTTTTCTGAGCGAATCATATCCCAGCTCATTATTGATTCTTGTTCTCGTGTTAGTTCTTGCCGCCTGTTGTTTCATTCCCGGCTTGATCTTGTCTACGTCAACTTGGGTTGGCGCGTTCGATTTGGGATGGCTCGTGGTTGCTCTTGGTGGTTTTCTAACCGTCTCCAACCTAATCGAACTCAGAACGGCTCGGGTAAAGGATTTTACTGCAATCTACTGGCCGCTCGTACCCGGCTTCGTCTTGGAGTGGCTTTCAGACTTATCCCTGCACAATTTTAGATTACGCGGGACGCCGGAAGACCTGATGCGATTTGCTATTTTCTCTAGCACCTTCTTGGTTTTCATCACGGCTACGACTGTCTTCTCGCGTTCTAAGCTTGGAATGATGGATTTGGATGTGAGGGACAAAGCAATTATGCACGGCGCGGTTTGGATCGGATCATCCGTGATCGCAACCTGCATCGTTTCCGGAACCATAATGACATTTGTTAGGGGCATGACTGAGCCGCTTAATCGGCTTGTCATGCTGGAATCCTGGTTCTATAGAGCATCGTTGGTCGTACTCTTCTTCTTAACATTAAAGTTGATGCTTCCAGTGATCTTAAGGAGTATTCGAGCCGTGTTCAGTCAGAAGAATAGTCGCGCTTAGAGCGGGCCGTGTGCCCCACCCATGACCCCGACGGGCGGGTGGCCCGCCCTAACCGGCGGGTGGCCCACATCTGGGGATGCTGATTCGACAACGAACACTGGGTGCCCCACATCTCGATTTTGAGATGTGGGAAAGCACGGACCACCTCCGCCGGTCTGTCCTATACTTTCGACGGGAACTTCGAGCGGGTGATGGATACCTCGCCGAAGCTCTACTGGTATGGCCAGGACGGCTCGGTGGCGGGTGGCCCACATCTGGGGATGCTGATTCGACAACGAACACTGGGTGCCCCACATCTCGATTTTGAGATGTGGGAAAGCACGGACCACCTCCGCCAGGTGCCCCATCCTAACCGCGCGCTTTGCGGTCAGGGCGGGAGACCACAAATCTCATTCACTCGTGCAACTCTTCTACCGCAACCCCACCAGCCCCCGCACCGAATCTCTCAGCTTCTCTGAATCAAACCCCACGCCCTTCTTGAAGACCGTCTCCACGTTCTCCACTGCGTCGATGTTCTTATCGACATCGCCCTTCACCACCACAAGGTCCGCCTGCTTGCCCACGGCAATCGTGCCAAAGTGCTGTTCCTCGCCCAACCACTTCGCGCCATTCTCTGTCGCAATGTGGATGGCCTCCACCGGCGTGAATCCCGCTTCCACCAGAAGCTCCAGTTCGCGCTCGTCGCAATATCCCGGCACCACGCCGCCGGGGCCCGTCGGGTCGCACCCCGCCATCAGCAGCCCGCCGTCCTTCGCAAAATCGTGCTCGAACTCCATCTCCATCTTCAGCATCTTCCCCCACGGCCACGGTGACTTCGCAGCCCGCTCCGCAATCATCGCCCGTGTCGTCACGTACGCTCCCCAGGCATCGGGCGTCATCGCGTCTCGCACCTGCGTCTCATAGCTCAACGGCGGCCGGTTCGGCACGTCCACCTCAAACACCGCCAGCGTCGACGTTACCGCCACGTGATGCGCAATCAGGTCCTTGATCGTCCCCTGAATCTGCGGCCCCTCTACATCCATTTTCGCCAGCGCCTCCACCGCCTTGCGCCAATCCGGACACACACCCACTTTCTTCCCCGGATAGAACTCCGTATCCACCACCAGCCCATGCTCCAGGTTGTCGAGGCCCAGCGCCGCCGCCTCCTTGAAACCCACCGCGCACAGGTGCCCGGTAACCTTCAGCCCCAGCGCGTGCGCCGCGTCAACTGCCGCCTTCAGCTCCGCGGGAGTAATGTGCATGTACGCCTTGTACGACGTAATTCCCTCCGTCGCCCAGTAGTCCACCATGCGCTTGGCATCGTCCGGCCCGGTCAGTTCATGCATGTTCGGCGTATACGCTCCAACGCCCTCCAGATACGGGCTCGTCAAAAACAACTCCGGCCCCGGAATCTTCCCCGCATCAATCAAGTGCTTCACAGAAATGTCCGTATACTCCTCAATCGATCCCGTCGTACGCGCCGATGTCACGCCGCCCGCCAGGTAAAGCCGCGGCGCGCTGTCGGCCATCTCTCCATAGAGCGCCAGCCGCCCCGGCCCGCCCTCCGGCGTTGGATAAAACAGGTGCTCGTGCATCCCCACCAGCCCCGGATACACCGTGTGCCCCGTCAAATCCATCACCCTGGCCCCGGCCGGAACTGTCGTCGAAACCGCCGGCCCCACTTCCGCAATCTTTCCGTGGTCCATCACAATCGTCTGGTCCGCTTTGGCCGGACCGCCCGTCCCGTCAATCACCTCCACGTGCTCCAGCGCCACCACCGGCGCGTCCACGGAAATGTACTGCGCAAGAGGATTCGGTAGCGGCGTCTGGCCGGCAACGAACGCTGGAAACGCAAGCAGGCAGGCAAGATACAAGGCTCTGTGTCGCATGCACTCACCCTCGCGCGGCACAGGAGTCTGCGTCAAGCGAAAACCTCCTCTGCCTCCTGCCTCCACAACCCGAACACGACACGAACAGGACACAAAACCTGCCTCGGCGCCTTCCAGGTGCGCTTGCGAAGGGAAAATGTGCCCCGTTTTCCGCAGGAAATCCTCCGGGAGTTACCCAGGAAACCACCCCCTAACCGAAAAGTAGGATTGGCGCGGGGACCAAAACGGGCTTAAAGTTCTTTATCAAGGCTACCCATTGGGTAAGTGAATCCTTGAAGTTAAAAGGGGGCAATTCGGGTGCCTGTATCTTCAGACAATTCGGCAGACATCGACCTGAGGACGGAAACCATGCAATCCCCCAAGTTTCGCCTTTGCAATCGCTCACGCGAAAGCTTTCTTAGCCTTGACATCACTCTCGTAGACACCATCAACGAAAGCCTCAAGTCCATGGTGACCGAGCTGGCCTTCCGGCCTGACGGCGCGCTCTGGCTCAAACCCTACCGCGGCATTCCCGTCACGCCCGGCTTTCCGCCCTTCGAGATCATTTATCTCGACGAGGATCTTCGCGTTCTGCAGGAAGTGGAAGCCTTTCCCAGTCCCACCCCCAAGCCGCTCAAAGGCGAGCCTGAAAGCGCCGTGGTGCTCACCCCGCACACCGTGCTTGCCATGCTGGTGCGCCCCGGCGACCAGCTCGCCATCTGCACCCCCGACGAAATGGCCGCACTGCGCGCCAGGCTGCAAATCACTGAACCCTCCATCCCCCATTTGATTCCCGCGGCAATCTACGAGAGACCCAACGCCCCGGTCGCTTCCAGCAACGGCTTTTCCAGCATCGGCGCGGCCCAGTCCACGCATGAGACGGTGCTCTTTCAGCCCAAGCAGACCGAGCCCTGGCACACCCGCCTCAAGAACTGGTTTCTTGAGCGCCCGCGCGAGCGCCGCCGGAATGACCGCTTTCCCTTGCCTGGCCTCGTGGGCTACCACTGGAGCGGCAGCCTGCCCGCGCCGCAACTGGTCGGCAACATCAGCCAGACCGGCTTCTTCCTTGTCACCGAGGAGCGGCCCATGCCCGGCACCCGCATTCTCATCACCCTGCAGCGCTCCGGCTCCAGCGGCACGGATCCCGATGACGTCCTCGCCGTCCAGTCCCGCGTCGTCCGCTGGGGACCCGACGGCCTGGGCTTTCAGTTGCTGCCCATGCAACCCTCCCGCGGCAAGGACTCGATAAGCGAGAACAACGGTGCCGACCGAAAGGCCATCAAGCACTTCCTCAAGCAGCTTCCTCTTGAGCGCTCGCCCCATCTAAGCGCCTGAACACCCACCCCTGCGCGGCCGCATCCTTTCCCTTTGCAGGCACCTGGCCTCGCCCCAACCCAAAGTACTCCACGCCAGCCCGCCGCCGGCCCGGTTTCGCGTTGTCGGCAATGGAATGGATGCTACAATTTCCCCGAATTCCTGATTCAGTGAGGTCGATCTGAAGCCAATGGCAAAGCACGTGGATTACTACGAATTCCTTCAGATCAGCCCCAACGCCGATCATGAGACCATACACCGCGTCTATCACTACCTGGCCACGCGCTTTCACCCCGACAACCCCAAATCCGGTGACGCCGCCAAGTTCACCGTCCTCAAGAACGCCTACGACATCCTCTCTGACACCACGCGCCGCGCCAAGTACGACATGGCCCGCGACAAGGAAGCGCCCCAGTTCGTCCCGCTCTCCTCGTCCATCGACTTCATGGACCAGATGGAAGGCGAGCTGAACCGCCGCCTTGCTTTGATGGCCGTTCTCTACTACCGACGCCGCACCAATCCCTGGGCGCCCGAGGTTCCGCTCAATGAAGTCGAAAGGCGCATGGGCTTTCCCCGCGATTACCTCGACTTCACCACCTGGTATCTCGAGCGGAAAGGCTACATCTGCAAGGCCGACAACTCTGACTTCACCCTCACCGCTCTGGGCGTCGATTTCGTCGAGACCCAGCGCAGCCAGATTCCCGTGCTCAACAAGCTGCTTACCGCCACCGCTGGACCCACCGCGAGCGGCTTCGGCGGCGGAGCGGAGCTCGACAGCCCGGACGAGTACCTGCTGACCGCTGAAGCGCCCATTCTTGATCGCCGCGCGAGCAACAATGATCGACGCTCCAACACTTTCGAACGCCGCTACGGTGCGCCAGACCGACGCAGCAATCCCGTCGAGCGCCGCTTCCACGCCGACGACCGCCGCAGCGAAGGCAAGCGCAACCGCCGCACCGAGCCCGTCGACGAACCTGTTCCTGAGTCCGTTTTAGAGCCCGTCAAGCCCATCTACTAATTCCTTCTTCTCGTCCCCACCCCACTCCGCACGTTACAGCGTTTTCGATTCTTCCCTTTACAGAACCAACCATGCAAAATGGCTCTTTCCCCCAGAAAGGGCCACCTCGCTCGATACAAGAAATGTCAACATGGGAAGCGAAAACGCTCTAGCATGGATGCGTCTGAAAACGGACGGATCCGAAAGCGGATTGCGTGCACGTATCCGTTTCCGCATTCCCGTCCGCATCCTCCAAGGAGTCTCCATGGTTACTCGCAGGGAATTTCTCGACTCGCTGGCCGCCGGCGCCGCCTCGCTTGCCCTCACCGCTCCGGCCAAAAGCTACAGCCAGATCCTCGGCGCGAACGAGCGCCTCAACTTCGCCGTCATCGGCCTCAACGGCCGCGCCTACGCTCACCTCGACGCGCTCCAGGCCAACCAGGCCCACGCGCGCATCACCCACGTCTGCGATGTCGAGTCAAACATCCTTGCGCGCTTCGCCCATGCCGCCACCCAAAAGATGGGTTCCGCGCCCGCCACGGAAAAAGACTTCCGCCGCATCCTTGACCGCCGCGACATCGACGCCGTCACCATCGCCACGCCTGACCACTGGCACACGCCCATCGCCATCAGTGCGCTCAAGGCCGGCAAGCACGTCTACGTCGAAAAGCCATGCAGCCACAATCCCGCCGAAGGCGCGCTGCTCGTCCGCGCGCAGCAAAAATACGGCAAGCTCGTGCAGATGGGCACGCAGCAGCGCTCCTCGCCGCACACCATCGAAATCATCGGCAGGATTCACGACGGCCTCATCGGGCGGCCTTACTTCGCAAAATGCTGGTACAACAACACCCGCAAATCCATCGGCCATGGCACGGTTGTGCCCGTGCCGCCCACGCTCGACTGGGACCTGTGGCAGGGCCCCGCGCCGCGCACCGAATATCGCGACAACGTCCAGCCTTACAACTGGCACTGGTTCCGCACCTGGGGCACCGGCGAAACCCTCAACAACGGCACGCATGAAGTGGACGTCTGCCGCTGGGCTCTCGGCGTCGACTATCCGCAGCGCGTCAGCGCCACCGGCGGCCGCTACGCCTTCCACGACGATTGGCAGTTCTACGACACCCTCCTCACCAGCTTCGAATACGGCGACAAGATGATTGCCTGGGAGAGCACAAGCTGCCAGGGCATGCGCTACTTTAATCGCGGCCGCGGCTCTCTCATCGAAGGCACCAAAGGAACCGTGCTCGTCGATCGCGATGGCTACGAGACCTACGACCTCGACGGCCGCAAAACCGGCGAGTTCAAAGTCGGCGGCCACACCTCCACCGCCGATCTCGTCGGCGCGGACTCCATGACCAATGCCCACTTCGCCAACTTCATCGCCGCCATCCGCACCGGCGAAAAACTCCGCGCGCCCATCAATGTCGGCAATGTCGCCGTCACCATGCTGCAACTCTCCAACATCGCCTGGTTCGTCCACCGCGAATTGCAACTCGACCCCGCCGACGGCGGCAAAATCCTCCACGACCCTGACGCCATGCAGTACTGGACTCGCACCTACCAGCCCGGATGGGAGCCCACCCTATGACATTCCCGGCCACTCTTTCGCGCCGCGCGCTGCTTCGCTCTGCCGCTCTGGCCGCCGTCGCCGCGCCTCTCGCTTCAAAACTCAGCGCGAACGCAACTACACTGGGTGCCCCACATCTCCCGCTGGGCCAGTCACTGAACTTGGGTGCCCCAGGTCTCGCTTCTGAGACCTGGGAGACCTCGGTTCTCAACCCACTGGGTGCCCCACATCTCGATTCTGAGATGGGTGAAAGCAACCAACTCAACCAGACAACCACCCCCCAACCCGAATCCGGCCCGCCCCCGCCCATCAAACTCGGCCTCGCCAGTTACACCTTCCGCAATTTCTCCCGCGCGCAACTCATCGGCTTCATGCAGCAGCTCGGCGTCTCCGCACTCAACGCGAAAGACGTGAAAGACCACCTGCCCATGGACCCCGCCGCCGAAGCCGCCGCCCTCGCCGACTACCGCGCCGCCGGCATCCGCCTCCACGCCGCAGGAGTGATTTATTTCCGCAAGGACGAAGACGCCGACATCCGCGCCAAGTTTGACTACTGCAAGCGCGCCGGTGTCAAAGTCCTCGTCGCCGGCGACCCTCTGCCCGCCGCGCTGCCGCGCATTGAAAAATTCGTCCGCGAGTACGACATCCGCTTCGCCATCCACAGCCACGGCCCCGAGGACAAGGTCTTCCCCTCGCCGCTCAACGTGCTGCGCGCCGTCGGCCACATGGACCCGCGCATGGGCTGCTGCATTGACGTTGGCCACTGCGTCCGCGCCGGCGTCAGCGTCGTCCAGGCCATCCACGCTGCGGGCCCGCGCCTCTTCAACCTCCACGTCAAAGACCTCACCAATTTTCATGACATTCAGAGCCAGGTCGCCGTCGGCCGCGGCCGCCTGCCCTTCCGCGAAATCTTTCAGGCCCTCATCCAAATCAATTATCCCGGCTTCGTCGATCTCGAATACGAGGTCCACCCCGACAGCCCCATGCCCGGCGTCCTCGCTAGCTTCGCTTACATGCGCGGCCTCCTCACCGGCCTCGGCTACACCAACGCATAGGAGCGGGGTGCGGACCACCTGCCCACCTTATAGAGAACAAGCAACCCGCCAACTTTCACGGCTTGTCATCCTGAGCGACCGAAGCGCGAGCGGAGGGAGTCGAAGGACCTGCATTTCATCATTAGAAATTGTCATCCTGAGCGACCGAGGCTTCAGCGGAGGGAGCCGAAAGCCTGCCCTGAGCGAAGCCGAAGGG
>JBAUEO010000004.1:0-4610 GCA_049678625.1 Occallatibacter sp.
GCGCCCGCTTTCTTCAGGTCTCAAAACTTTTCGGCTCCTTCGCCGCGCTGCGCAAGGTCTCCCTCGATCTCGAACCCGGCAAATGTTACGTGCTCATCGGGGAAAACGGCGCGGGCAAGTCCACGCTGCTGCGCATTCTCGCCGGACTGTTACGACCCACGCACGGCAAAGTCACCGTTTTCGATGGCCTGGACCCGCACGACGCCCGCGAGCGCATCGGCTACATGAGCCACGCGCCCATGCTCTACGACGAACTGACGGCCGCGGAAAACCTACGCTACTTCGCCAGCCTTTATCCCGGCCGCCAATGCCTGAGCCCGCAGGAGGCTCTGAGCCAGGTCGGGCTGGACGCGAATCTCGCGCGGCCGCTCGGCCAGTACTCGCAGGGCATGCGCCAGCGCACTTCGCTTGCGCGCGTGCTGCTCTCTGCGCCGGAGCTGCTGCTGCTTGACGAGCCGTTTTCGAACATGGACGTGGAATCTGTCCACCAAATGGTGGCGCTGCTCTCCGGCTTTCGCCGGAGCAATCGCACCATCGTCGTCACCACCCATCAGCGCGAGGCCGCCGAGCCCGTCGCCGACTGGGTTCTCGCGCTGCAAGCCGGCCGCGTGAAGTCTCTCACGCAGGGGAAGCCGACCCCATGAAGACCAACGGCGCGCGATTCCTTGAGAGCCTCTGCATCCTTTTCGAACTTCGCGAATACGAAGTTGATCCGGACGATCTCTCCGCCATCACCGTGGCAAAGAAAATCAACATGTCGCCCGAGCAGGTCTTCAAAACATTGCTGACAACGGATGCTCATGGCGACTACTTCTTCGCCGTCATCCCCGGAAACGCCGAGCTCGACTTTAAAAAACTTGCCCGCACCGCCGGCCTGCGCAAAGCCGAGATGGTCGCGCTCAAGGATGTGCAGCTGCTCACCGGCTACATCCGCGGCGGCGTCACCATCTTCGGCGCGAAGAAACCCTTCCCGGTCTTCGTGGATGAGACTGCAATTCTGTTTGACACAATCAGCGTCTCCGCCGGCACGCGCGGCACGCAGCTCTTGCTCAGTCCCAGCGATTATCTCCGCGCCGCTGAGGCTCTCGGCGCGCCCGTCGTCACCACAGATCTCACCAAGTCTTCCGCGAAGGGCCACGCCGCATGACCCGCGCCCTCTGGACTCACCTGATGAAAGACCTGCGCATCGAGTGGCGCTCGCTGGACGCGCTCATCTCCATGCTTTTCTTCTCCGGCCTGGTGGTTGTGCTCTTTTCCATCGCCTTCGAACCGCAGGGCGCGTTCGCGCGGCAAATCGCCGGCGGCGTGCTCTGCGTGGCCACCATGTTCGCCTCAGTCAGCGCGCTCAACCAGGCCTGGGCTCGCGAAATCCGCCACCAGGTGATGGACGCGCAGCGCATGGTGCCCGCGTCCGGAGCGGAACTTTATCTCGCCAAGGTTCTCGCCAACTTTCTCTTCGTCACCATCGTGCAAATCATCCTTGCGCCGTTTTTCATCATCTTTTACAACCTTCACATTGTGGGCCAGGGCTGGCTGCTGGCGCTGGTGCTGCCGCTGGGCACCTGGGCGCTGGTGAGCAACGGCGTTTTCTTCGCCGCGCTTTCCATCCGCACGCGCAATCGCGAACTGCTGCTCTCGCTCATCCTGTTTCCCATCTTCATTCCCGCGCTGCTGGCCATGGTGCAGGCCACCACCAGCATCCTCACCGGCGAAAGCGATCCCACTCTGTGGATCAAGATGCTCGTCGGCTACGACATCCTCTTCACCACCGTCAGCCTGCTGCTGTTTGACGTTGTCTTCCACGCCGAATAGGCCTCAACCCTCCGATGGAGCCCCACACGCTCCCTCGCGTCGTACACTGGAACGTTCGCCACTCAGGGTTCATTCGGATGAAAAAGTTTGCCATCGGCTTTTATGCCGCCCTCACCGTCGCGCTCATGGTTTGGGGCTTCTACCAGGCCATGTACGTGGCCCCCAATGACGCGATGCAGGGGGAGATCTTCCGCATCATCTACTACCACGTGCCTTCGGCCACCGTGGCCTTCACATTTTTCGGCGTCAATCTGGTCGGCTGCATCGGCTATCTGGCCTCGCGCCGCGATCATCATGAAAGAGCCCAGCGCTATGACGCCTGGGCGCTGGCCGGCG
Source organism: Occallatibacter sp. (assembly GCA_049678625.1). Classification (GTDB taxonomy): domain Bacteria; phylum Acidobacteriota; class Terriglobia; order Terriglobales; family Acidobacteriaceae; genus Telmatobacter. The sequence continues at coordinate 2,149 of JBAUEO010000004.1, forward strand.
CCGAAGTCGGCGTGGTCTTTTGCACGGTGGTGCTCATCACCGGACCCATCTGGGGCCGCCGCGCCTGGGGCATCTGGTGGACCTGGGATGCGCGCCTCACCACCACGCTGGTTCTGTGGCTCATTTATGTCAGCTATCTGCTGCTGCGCCGCTTCGCCGCCGGTCCGCAGATGCAGACTCTTGCCGCTGTCCTCGGCATCTTCGGCGCGGTCGATGTCCCCATCGTCTACATGTCCAACCGCTGGTGGCGCACGCAGCATCCCTCCCCGGTCTTTTTCAGCAGCTCGCCGGGCGCGGGCATGGCCTGGTCCATGGCCCGCGTGCTCCTGTGGAACATGCTCGCCTGGTTTTGCTGGGGCGCGCTCATCCTCATCCTGCGCTACAACGTGGAGCGCAAACACCAGCAGAACGCCGCCGCAGAGGCCCGCGAGGCCCTGGAATCGAACACCTGAGGGCGAATGCCAAAAAGGAAGACTCCAGAAATGTAAACAGAAAGGTAATCATGACACGAGACAAGCCGAGAACCGGAAATATGACCGGGTTTCTGAATGCGAAGAACTTGTCGCCCATCTTGGCCATACTCGTGATGCTTCTGTTCATCACGCCTGCGCTGTTCGCTCAGAGAGATGTCCATGCTTCACTGATCGCGGCGGCAGATCGAAAGCCAGCACCGCCGATTCAGCTAATTTCAGAGACCGGAAAGGTCACACTGCTTTCTGATTATCGCAGGAGAGTTGTTCTTCTCAACTTCTGGGCAACAGAATGTGGTGGCTGCGTCCTGGAAATCCCATCGATCATAGATGTACAGGCGGAGTATAAGGATAAGGGCTTTACGGTCGTGGGTGTCTCGATGGATATTCCTTATGAAAACCTGAAGGACGTAAAGCAGGCGTGGGGCAAGGTGAAGCCCTTTATCGCGAAGAGCAAAATTAATTACCCGATCCTCATGGGTGGAGAATCGCAGTTTAAGGAGTTCGGATTAACGCAACTGCCAGATACGCTCCTGATTGATAAGACTGGGAGAGTTGCGGCAGTCTATGTAGGTCTCATCAGCAAGGACAATGTCGAAGCGAATATCAGGAAGCTTCTATCGGAGTGATAATGGACCGCGCCGCAGTTCTGGATCACGAATTTCTCATCGCCGCCTACGTCGTCACCTGGGTCATCCAGCTCAGCTATCTCGCATGGCTTGGCTTCAAGTGGCGGGCCGAGTCCCGCGCCGCCCGCCGCCGCAACTCCGCGCGCTAGGCAGCCCCTTTCACCCGCCCATGCACTACACTTATAAGTTGCACTGAGGAATTCGCCATGCTCGTCGTCATGAAGTCGCACGCCACGCCTGAGGAAATTCTGGCCGTCTGCGACCACATTGAACAACTCGGCTTCCGCGCCCATCCCCTGCCCGGCGCGCAGCGCACCGCCATCGGCATCACCGGCAACCAGGACGCCGTGGAGCGCGGCAACCTTGAGGCGCTTTCCGGCGTGGCCGAAGTCATCCGCGTCTCCAAGGCTTACAAGCTGGCCAGCCGCGACGTGAAGGAAGAGGACACCATCATCCGCTTCCCCGGCACCAACGCCGTCATCGGCGGCGGCAACCTGGCCGTCATCGCCGGGCCCTGCTCCATTGAGAGCCGCGAGCAGGCCTTCGCCATCGCCGAGCATGTGGCCGCCTCCGGCGCGCAGTTCTTCCGCGGCGGCGCCTACAAGCCGCGCACCTCGCCTTACGCCTTTCAGGGCATGGGCGTGGAAGCCCTGCGCATTATGGCGGAAATCCGCGACCGCTTCGGCCTGCGCATCGTCACCGAGGCCATCGACAATGAATCGCTCGAGTTCGTCGCCGAGTTTGCCGACGTCATCCAGATTGGCGCGCGCAACATGCAGAACTTTTCGCTGCTCAAGCACGCCGGCCGTCTGCGCAAGCCCGTGCTGCTGAAGCGCGGCATGAGCGCCACCCTCGATGAATTCCTGATGGCCGCCGAGTACATCCTCAGCGAGGGCAATTACGAGGTCATCCTTTGCGAGCGCGGCGTGCGCACTTTCGCTGACCACACGCGCAACACGCTCGACCTGAGCATTGTGCCCGCCGTGCGCCACGCCAGCCACCTCCCCATCCTTGTCGATCCCAGCCACGGCACCGGCAAACGCACAAGCGTGCTGCCCATGGCTCGCGCCGCGGTGGCCGTTGGGGCGGACGGCATCCTCGTCGAGGTCCATCACCAGCCGGAAAAGGCGCTTTCTGACGGGCCCCAGTCCATTTACCCCGCGCAGTTCGCCGAAATGATGGACGAAGTGGAGCGGATGGCGCCCATCGTCCATCGCACCCTACCCCGCGGAATCCACGTGGCCGCCGCTACGCATGCCAATGACGGAAAGCTTGGCTGATCCAAATTCAGCCCCGGTCCCCGCGTCGCGCCTGCGCGGCCCCGCAGGTGGCCTGGCCGCGCTTGCCCTGCTCGCCCTGCCGC
>JBAUEO010000005.1:0-39390 GCA_049678625.1 Occallatibacter sp.
CGGCAATCACGCGCCGCGCCGGCCCCAGCACCCGCTCGCCCAGCGCGACCGCCAGCGAACCCAGCACGATCATCTGCGGGTTGAAGGCGTCGATGAGCAGCGCCATGCCGCGGCCCATCCATTTGCCCGCGATTTCAGCCACGTGCTCGGCGTCCGCATCGCCGGCCAGCATCGCCTCCACCACCGTGCGAATCGCCGTCTCGCGCGTCCATCGCGACGGAAACATCTCCGCCGCCAGTTCCACCAACCCCTCGCCGGAGCCGAACGATTCCCACGAGCCGCACTTGCCGAAGCCCGGCGGCCCGTCCTCGGCCAGCCGCCAGTGGCCAATCTCGCCCGCCGTGTCCGTGGCTCCGCGCAGAATCTGCCCGTTCACGATGAGCCCCGCGCCCACGCCGGTGCCAAAGGTGAGAAATATCATGTGGCGCAGATTCGCGCGCCCCCTGCCCGCGCCGAAGCGAAACTCCGCCAGCGCGCCCGCGTTGCCGTCGTGCTCCACGCACACCGGCAGGCCGGGAAACGCCGCTTCCAGCGCGAATTTCAACCCCACGTTGTGCCAGCCCGGCAGGTGCGGCGGATTCAACAGAAATCCTTCGCCGATGCGCAGTGGCCCGCCCACGGAAACGCTGAGTGCCGCAATGTGTCGTCCCGCGCGCTCTGCCTTCTCCTTCACTTCGCCCAACATTTCGGCCATGCGCGGAAAGGTCTGCGCGAATGGCTCGTTCGCACGCGTCGGCATCTCCTCGCGCGCCAGAATCTCGCCCTTCGCCGTGCCTTCCACACAGGCCGTCTTGGTCCCTCCCGCGTCCAGGCCGAGTATGGTGGACTGCCTTCCGCGCCGCGTTGTTCGCTTCGTCTCTGCCATGCGTTGGTCCTGATTCGCCGCGATTTTACCATCCGCATCGCCACGCCCGGCATGAACTCCGCTCTCGACAACCGCGCTCCCATGCGGCATAGTCTGAGGACATGTGTACCCTGCTGAAATTGTCCGCCTGCCTATTGTTCTCTGCCTTCATCGCCGCTCCAGCCCTCGCGCAGCAGCCCGCGCCGTCGCCGATTGTGCTCCATGCAGCGCGGCTGCTCGAGGTGGACACCGGCAAAATTCTCGCGCCCGGCGAAGTCCTTGTCGAAGGCAACCGCATTCGCGCGGTCGGCACTTCGGTCCAGCATCCAGCGGGCGCGCGCGTCATCGACTTGGGCGACACCACGCTGCTGCCCGGCATGATTGACGCGCACGTTCATCTGTTTCTGCATCCCGGCGCCGAAGACCTGCAGACCGTGGAGGAGTCCGTGCCGTGGCGTGTGATTCTGGCGGAGCAGGCGGCCAAGGCCGACCTGATGGCTGGCTTTACCGCCGAGCGCGACATGGGCACCGAGGGCGCGGGCTCGGCCAGCACCGCCATTCGCAACGCCATCGACCAGGGAATGATTCCCGGGCCGCGCATGCGCGTCTGCGCCAACGCCATCGACATTCTGGGCGGCCACGAGGACGCGAACGACTTCAATCCCGCGCAGCACGTGCTCTCGAACGCCGACCGCGCCAACGACGCTGAGGAGATCATTGAGGTGATGCGCGAGCAGCACAAGGAGGGCTCGGACTTCTTCAAGATTTACGAAACAGGCCCCGACCGCATGATTGACGGCGTTCTGCACACGCCCTACCAGTTCACCGAGGCGCAGCTCGCCGCGGCCGTCCAGGAGGCGAAGCGCATCGGCACCAACATTGGCGTGCACGCCATGGGCGAGCCCGGCACGCTTTACGCCGCGGAGGCCGGCGTGGCCAGCATTGACCACGGCACGCAACTGAGCGCGGAGACCATGCGTCTGATGAAGGAGAAGGGCATTTTCGCCGTGCCCACCTTCACCATCTTTGAGTACTTTGCCACGCACAGGGGCTCGCCGGATCAGGCCGCCCGCGAGGCCGCCATGCTCGACTACAAGATTGCCCAGTTCAAAAAGCAGATTGCGGCGGGGATTTCCTTCGCCGTCGGGTCAGACGTGGGGCCTTTCCCCCACGGCACGCAGGCGCGCGAGCTGGTGCTGATGGTCAAGTACGGCATGAAGCCGCTGGCTGTGCTGCAATCCGACATGCTCAACGGTGCAAAACTGTTGCGCTGGCAGGGCCAGATCGGTCTGCTCAAGCCCGGCTACTTCGCCGACATCATTGCCGTGCCTGGCAACCCGCTCGAGGACATTTCAGACGTGGAGCACGTGCAATTTGTGATGAAGAATGGCGCGGTGGTGCGGCAGTGAGGGGCGGGATCGCCGCCGCTATCTTCCCCAGCGCGAATCCTGGGGAATTACATCGGTCTTCCTTTCAAGAATGGAAGCAATCTTTTTCGCGTCTCCCAAACCTGACGGCAGGCTCAGCGATTTTCCGCCCGCAAAGCCAACCTTCAGATTCCCACGCTGCTCTTTCAGCGTTCTAATGTCAGCGTACAGCCTCGAGTAATTCACAAACGGCGGCACTCTTACTTCGATCTGTTTGCTCGAAAAACGCACGCTGGCAACGAAGAAGATATACGCCCAGATGGCCGCGAAAAGGCTGATTCCGCCCAGAAGGCCGGCCATGATCCAGCTCCCGGACTGCGAGAGGAAAAGAACCATCAGCCCGGCGGAGGCAATGGCCATGATGAGGAAGATCAGTTTGTCCTTGAGGGAGTGCGTTGCAATGTAGTCATCGTCCTGCGTCAAAGCTCAGCTCCCGTGCTCGTTACACCGCAACCGTAAAGCTGGTCTCACTGCGCGTCACCGCGTGGTAAAGCGTGTCGCGCTCCACCGGAACACGCCCGGCCTCGGTGATGAGCCGGCAAAGTTCCTTGCGAGTCATGCCCTGTGGCGTGGTGGCTCCGGCGTCGTGGTAGATCTTCTCCTCAATCACGGTTCCGTCCAGGTCGTCGGCGCCGAAGCGCAGCGCAATCTGCGCAACCTTGGGCGTCAGCATCTGCCAATAGGCCTTGATGTGAGGGAAATTGTCGAGCAAAAGGCGGCTGACGGCAATCTGGCGGATGTCGGTGAGTCCCGTAGTGACGGGCAGGTGGTCGAGCGGCGTGTTTTCCGGATGAAAAGCCAGCGGGATGAAGGTCTGGAAGCCGCCGGTCTCGTCCTGCAGGGCGCGCAGCTTCACGAGATGGTCCACGCGGTCTTCGTCGTTCTCAATGTGGCCGTAGAGCATGGTTGCGTTCGACTTGAAGCCCATCTTGTGCGCCATGCGGGCCGTCTCCAGCCATTCGCTGCCGTCAATTTTGTGGTCGCAGATGATGGAGCGGACGCGCGGCGCGAAGATTTCCGCGCCGCCGCCAGGCATGGAGTCCACGCCGGCCTCGCGCAGCTTCAAGAGCGTCTGCTCAATCGTCAACTTGGCGCGCCGGGCCAGGAAGGCAATTTCCACCATGGTGAAGGCCTTGATGTGGACCTTGGGAAAGCGCTGCTTGAGGCCGCGCACGAGATCGAGAAAATATTCGAGCGGCAGGTCAGGGTGCAGACCGCCGACAATGTGGAACTCGGTGACCGCCTCAGAGTAGCCGGAGGCCGCGGTCTGCCAGGCCTCTTCGAGCGCCATGGTATAGCCTGCGGGGTCGCCCTTCTTGCGCCCAAAGGCGCACAGCTTGCACGCGGCCACGCAGACGTTGGTGGGATTGATGTGGCGATTCACGTTGAAGTAGGTCACGTCGCCGTGCAGATTTTCACGGACGTGGTTCGCCAGCCAGCCCACGGCAAGCACATCCGGCGAGCCGTAGAGCGTCAATCCATCGTCGAAATCGAGCCGTTCGCCTGCAAAGACCTTTGCGGCAATGGGATCGAGGCGAGAATCAAAAGTTCGGAAACCCGCGTGCGCGGAGGGGCTGAAACCCAAGTGCGCGCGGGATTCGGTTGCGTCGGCCTGCATATCTCCATGATATCCAAAACCGGCGCGGGGATTCATCTTTCTTCCCCTTGGTCGAGTTGCCGCGTCGCAGCTTTGCTGCAGTCAACCTGAGAAAGCAAAGCCGCTCGCCGACGCAAAAAAAGAGGGCCGTTAGGCCCTCTCTTTTGTTTGAGTTTTGGCGGGACAGTGTGACTTTCTGGTCTCGCCAGGTTGAGTTGCCTAGCGCTTGCGGTGATGCGTCATTGCACCCGCCTTGCGCCTGTGAACGGGAGCCTTCCGGCTCAGAAGCGTTTCGGCATCCTGGGCGTTGAACGGATAGATCTGAACCGATTCCTGACCGGTCGTGCTCAGGGTGACGTCCACACGCCGGTTTTGTGCCAGCACGATCACACGCAGGTTGTGCAGAATCCGCGTCCGCTCAGCTTGGCTCAGATCGGTATTCTGCTCGACCAGGGATTTCACCTGGTCCGTTGTCAGCTGCTGCTCCTCGCCTACGGCACGAGTCTCAAGGCTGCCTTCCGGAACGCCCTGTTCCACCAGGAACTGCTTGACGCGGTTCACACGCCGCTCTGAGAGTGCCTGATTGAACTTCACCGAGCCGCGCACATCCGTATGTCCGGTCAGGGTGAGGTGGGCATCCGGCTTGATGGCGAGATAGCTCTTGAAGTCTGTGGCCAGGGTCGTCAGAGTCGCCTGCTGGCTATCCACCAGACCGCCCTCGGGATGCGCTTTGCTGGGGCGGGATGTCGGGAAGAATACGCTGTGCAATGCAAGGCGATGCTCAAGGCGCACCTGCTCCGGAGAAGGTCCCGGCGGCGGTGGCGGAGGAGCCTCAATGGTCACCGTGGCATCGGCCGATGCGGTCTGGCCCTTGTCGTCGGAGACCTTGCAGGTGACATCCACCGGACCGGCCGGCGCGCCGGTCGATGAGAAGGTGGCCGTGCCGCCCGAGCCGCTGACGGTGCCCGATGCCGCCGAGTAGCTGTAGGTGAGCGGGCGGTTCTGCGGGCTCACGCCGCTGGCCGTGATGGTGCTGCTGTCGCCCGGCTTCAGGTCGCTGGGGTTGGCCGAGCAACTGATCGTCGGAGGCTCAAACTGCTTGACTGTAAAGGTGGTCGAGCTCTCCGCGGACTGCCAGGGCTTCAAGCCTTCCCGGCCCGGCCTGCCTTCCTTCACGCCGCACTTCACGGTGTAAGAGCCAGGGGCCAGATCTGCCGTGTTCACCGTCGCTGTCGTGTCCTTGCCGGTTACGCCGTCGCCGCTCCAGGTGTAGACAACGTTATCCTTGGGGTTCAACATGCCGGGCGTCGCGGTGACTGCGACCGGATCGCCAGGGAAGACCGAAGCCGGGTTCGCCGAGCAGGCCAGCGTAACAGGCGAGGGCGGAGCAATGTTGCCCACGCTGAACACGATGCCCGCGCTGAGCCGTGCCGCCTTGATGTTGGCGCGGCCGCCATAGATACCGGGGCCGAAGTCGGCGTGCATGTACTGGTAGTCGGCTTGGAAGACGCGGATGGAAAGCCGGTGATTGAACAACGGCGTGTGGTAGTCGATGCCGCCGCCAACGGTGAGCGCCGGGCCCCATTTGTTCGCCTGATATCCTGGCAAGCCCACCCGCTCGACGCCAATCAGTCCGTGCACAAACGGAGTCATGTCGGCCATGGGGAAGCGGAAGATGAGGCCCATGGAAAGGCCGTCCGCGGCGTTCGGCGAATTCGAGTGCTCGTCGCCAATGGCTTCAACGCCCACGTAGTTGTTGAAGTAGTAGGCAGCGCTCTCAATTGCGCCCTTATTGATCGCCGTGTAGTCCAAGTCCTGGGTCGTTCCGTCGGGAAGCGTCGTCTGCACGGTGTCTTTCGGGGAAAGGTAGCTGTATCCCAGAAAAATATCCCAGTGCGAGGGCGAGTCATTGGCTGAAGCCATCTTTGTTGCCGGGGACGACGCGTCCTGGGCCATCATGGCCGCAGGCACGGTTACCGCGCATGCCAGCGCGAGAACGCGGCACAGAGTCTTTACAGTCTGCGAGTACATGTTTTTCCTCCGCAATCAAAAAAAACACTTCGAATCATTGAAAAACGGCCTTGTATACCCGCCGCTTTCCTTTCACAAATGCTCTTGCAGGCGCCACGATTGGTTACGTCAGAACGCCTTGAAGCACTCTATACCCTATCACATACAGGAAACTGTTCGCGCACAATTCTTCAGCAAGTTGCCTCGCTTTGTTCCCATTGCAGACGCATGTCGAAAGTGCCCCTGAAGTACGAACTCCCTGGTACCGCTGGCAACGCCCCCCCGAACATGTCCTTCCAGGAACCTATCCAAGGTTCAAGGTCTTCCTCAGACTCCGCGGCTCACGCTGAATCTTTTCTTGTAGAAGCGTAATGGCGTAGATAAGTTGCTCGGGGCGGGGCGGGCAGCCGGGAACGTACACGTCAACGGGAATCACCTGATTCACCCCCTGCACCAGGGCATAGTTGTTGAAAACGCCGCCGGAGGTGGCGCAGGCCCCCATGGAAATCACCCATTTGGGCTCGGGCATCTGGTCGTAAAGCCGCCGGATGACAGGCGCCATCTTTTGCGAGACGCGCCCGGCAATCACCATCAGGTCGGACTGCCGCGGCGAAGCACGAAAGACTTCCGCCCCGAAGCGCGCGATATCAAACCGCGAGGCGCCCATGGACATCATTTCAATGGCGCAGCAGGCCAGGCCAAAGGTGACCGGCCAGACCGAACTCTTGCGGATCCAGTTCACCGCAAAGTCCATTGAGGTGAGAAAGACCCCCTCCGGCTGCTCAAATCCGTAGTTCACTTCCTGGACCTTGCCACGGTTTTTCGCGCTGCTTTCCAGGGCTCCGAACAGATAACGGTCGCGCTCCAGCGTTGCTGCCATACTTCCATCATAACGCCGTTGCGGCGCCGGTTGCGGCCACAGGCGAATCGCCGCGGGCAATTCCCTTTGCGAGGGCTGAAAGTGCGCCGCGTGCTGGTTCTCCGCCGATGAGGAAGCTCCGGGCTCGACCTCTCAGAGCACGGCGAAGCGGGCTACGACCGGAATTCCTGAACGGGTACCCAAATCTTCACGCCGGGACAACGCCGCAAACGCCACCCGGCCTGTTAGGCTGGCAAACGAGGCAATGAATATGGTGAAGATCGAGGCGATTCTGCAGCCTTCCAAACTCGACGCCGTCAAGGACGCTCTGCTGGAAGCGGGCATCGAGGGCATGACCATCCTTGAGGCGCGCGGCCACGGCCGCCAGAAGGGCCACACCGAGTTCTACCGCGGCCGCGAATACACGGTGGACCTTCTGCCCAAGGTCAAAATCGAGTTGGTCATCACGGAATCCCGCAAGGAAACCGCCATCCAGGCCATCCAGAGCGCGGCCCGCACCGGGCGCATCGGCGACGGCAAAATCTTTGTCAGCCATATTGACGAGGCCATCCGCATCCGCAACGACGAGCGCGGCGAAGCCGCCCTCTAGCCACCTCTTAGCCGTCCTCCCTGAGCAGCCATCCCCCTTGCCGGCCCGCCTTCCGCGGCCTCGCATCCCTCATCCCTTTACTCCCAATCCGTCCCATGGCGCTGGAGCCCGCCAGGCCGCCACTTTGCCTGTGCTAGGCTTGTCCAACGGTGGCCAATTTCGAAAAAGCGCCGGCAGATGTCCGGGAGATGCTTTCCAAGCCGATTCAGCAGCTTGGCTTGAAGCTGGAAGGCTCTCCTCTGGAACGCTTCGTCCAACTGCTCCACAAGGAGCTGGACGCCAAAGGACTGCATCGGTTCCGCCCCAGGTGCTACCTGACCGATGAGTGGGGCTGCCCCAATATGGAGCCCGTGATCGGAATCCCGTTCTACCTGGCTGATCCGAAACTGCAGCGCCTTGAGTCGGAGATGAACGACATTGAGGACGCGCGGCAGATCATGATGTACATGCGACATGAGGCCGGCCACGCTTTCAACTACGCCTACGCACTGTATAAAACCGAAGAATGGCGCAACCTCTTCGGACCCTTCCGGCGGCCTTACCGCGACAACTACAAACCGGTCCCGTTCAGCCGCCAGTTCGTGCGGCACCTGGAGGGCTGGTACGCGCAAAAACATCCCGATGAAGATTTCGCGGAAACGTTTGCGGTTTGGCTCACGCCCCGCTCCAACTGGCGGAAACGATACAAAGGCTGGGGCGCGATGCGGAAGCTACATTACATGGATCGAATGGGCCGCAAGCTCGGCGACACCGATCCTGTGGTCGCGCGCGGGGACACCGATATCACGGTGGATGAGATGGCCGTGACGGTCGGCGAATTCTATCAGAGCGCGCTCGAACAGCAGCTCTCTCCGGGCGATCTTCCACTCGACACCGATCTAAGCGACATCTTCAGCGTATCGAAGCGGCGCAGAAAAAATGTTCGCCCGGCGGTCGAGCTTCTTCGGGAGAACCGCAAGGTTCTCATCGACAAGGTGAACTACTGGACGGGCGTGCAGCGCCCTCTGGTGAAGAACCTGGTGGAGACCATCGAATCAAAAGTCAATGACCTGGGGCTGCGCGCCGACATAAAATGTGACAGAGAATATTTGACCGAGGTCACGGTATACGCGACCGCTCTGGCGATGAACTACATCGCCCGGGGCAAGTTCATTCTGCCCTGACAGGTGCCGGCCGTCTGCCATTCACGTAAGATGCGGGTCAAACCGGGAAGCACAGAGGCATGATGGCGAACCTGAGAGTAGCGATCCTGCACGACGTTTGGGAAGAGGGGCCGCCTGAGCCGGAGCCGGAGCCGGTGAAGACGCCGCGCGGCAAGCGTGGCAAACGTCCAAAGAGAAGAAAAGATCCGCTCCACGACCGCGAAGAGATCTTCGAGGCGCTGACCAAGCTGGGGCACGAGCCTTCCTATCACGTCCTCGACGGCAAGAACCAGTCGCTGCATGCGCTGGCAAGGTGCGGAGCCGACCTGGTCTTCAACCTTACGGAGTCCTACGCCGGCGACGACACCATGGACAAGAACATCGCCGCGTATCTTGAGCTGCTGCATATTCCCTATACCGGCAGCGGCCCGCAAGCTCTCTATCTTGCCCAGGACAAGGCGATCGCAAAAAAGATTTTTGACTTCCACAAGATATTTACCCCTGACTTTGCAACCTCCTATAAAGGCCGCACCGACCACTCGCACGACATCAAGTTCCCGCTCATCGTGAAGCCCGTTTCCGAAGACGGATCCATCGGCATCGACAACGGCTCGGTTGTCGAAAGCGTGAAGGAGCTGATGGAGCGTATCGATTACATCCACGAGGAGTTCGACAGCCCGGCACTGATTGAGGAGTACATTGAAGGACGCGAAATCTACGCGGCCATCCTCGGCAACGACAATGCAAAAGTGCTTCCGCTGATTGAACTCGACCTCTCCAGGCTCCCTGAGGGAACCCGCAGGATCGCCGGCCAGGATGTGAAGTTCGATTACGAGACCGAGGCCTACAAAGTGACAAAATCCGCGCCGGTCGAGGATCTCGACGAGGAGATTGCGAAGAAGCTTCAGGACACCGCGCTGGCCGCCTACAGGGCCCTGAAGCTGCGCGACTATGGCCGCATTGACATGCGGTTGAACGAAAAAGGCGAGGTGTACGTCATCGAAGCAAACCCGAACCCGTGGCTGGCCAGCGCAGCCGAGTTCACCATGGCAGCCAAGAAAGGCGGCCACACGTACACGGAGATGATCAACAAGATTGTGGAGCTGGCCCGCGCCCGCTCCGTGTAGCCGATCCCGAAATTGTCAGGCACGGCATGAATTCCGCCTTACGATGCCACTCTTTGCCGCCCTGCAAGCCCCTTTTTCCCGCCTTTCCGCCTCTTCCCCCTCGTATTCCGGGTCGAATCTTTAGTATTCTGTGAAAACATCCTGTCGCTTCGGCGAACCACGCAACATTACTCTCATGAATCCAGTCGCTTTGGCGGTTGACGATCTACGGGACCAGTATCTGCGGGAGATGGCGCTCGTGCGCCAGACCTGTGAGCGCACCGGAGACGGCACGGCCGCCATCCGCCGCCGCTCGGCCGTGGTGGACCGCATCCTGATTGAAATGTGGCGCAGAGCCTTCGCCGGACAGCCCGCGCCCAACGTAGCCTTCCTAGCTTTGGGCGGCTACGGGCGCAAGGATCTGTTTCCTTATTCGGACATCGACATCCTATTCGCCTTTGCCGACGACAAGGCCGAGGAGCAGAACAGGGAGGTCGTCCGAAGCATTATCCAGGGGATGTGGGACGTTGGACTCCGCGCCAGCCCCTCCTCGCGCACCCTGAAGGAAATCGCCCGCTTCGACCCTGACAATCTCGAATTCACCCTCGCCATTCTCGACCGCCGCTTCCTCGCCGGACAATTTCCCCTTTATCAGCAGCTCCACCAGACGACTCTTCCCGGCCTTGTGCTGAGCGAGTGGAACACCATTACGCAAAAGCTGGCTGAAGTGGCCCGCGCCCGCCATGCCAAGTACGGCAACACCATCTTTCATCTGGAGCCCAATCTGAAGGAGTGTCCCGGCGGCCTGCGGGACTACCACCTGGCCGTCTGGTTCGCCCTGCTCTTCCACCTGAAGGAAACCAGGGAGTGGCCCCGCCAGCGCGGCGGAGTCTTCCAGAGCGCACGCGGAGACGCTGAGTCCGCCTTCGATTTTCTGGCTGCCGCGCGCTGCTTTCTCCACTTCCGCCACGGCCGCGACGACAACACGCTGGACTGGCAGTCGCAGGACGAGGCCGCGGCCAACTCCATTGGCCTGGAGACGCGCGGCACCGCCGACCCGGCCTACTGGATGCGCACCTACTATCGCCACGCCCGCGTCATCTATCGCCGCGCCGCGCTGCTGATGGAGCATCTGCCCGCGCCGGTCAGCTTCTATCGCCAGTTCCGCCGCCGCCGCACGCCCATTGCCGGAACCGACTTCATCCTCGACCAGGGCCGCATTGACATTCTGCCCGGCGCGCAGTTCAGTGACACAGCGGCTATCCTGCGCGTCTTTACGCTCATGGCCACGCACGGCTACGCGCTTTCGCAGGCCGCCGAAGACCGCATCACTGACGCGCTGCCCGCGCTCGCCATCCACATTCCCGAAGGGCCCTACCTTTGGAACGCACTGCGCGAGGTGCTGCTGGGCCCGCACGCCGCGCACGCCCTGCGCACCATGCATGCCCTGGGCGTGCTGGAAATGCTCATCCCCGAATTCCACGGCATTGACGCGCTGGTCATCCGCGACAGCTACCACCGCTACACCGTGGACGAGCACACCTTTCTCACACTCGACAATGTGCATAGCCTGCGCCAGCCCACCCACGACTACGAACACCGGCTGGCGCAACTGCTGCCGGAGATCGACCGCCTCGATCTTTTCCTGCTGGCGCTGCTGCTGCATGACACAGGCAAAGGCCGCCGCTCCGGCGCGCACACCATGCAGAGCGTTGAGCTGGCCGATGGTTTCCTGGCGCGGCTCGATTTCGACGCCGAGGAGCGCGAGTCAGTGCTCAAGCTCATCCGCCTTCATCTGGAAATGTCCTCGGCCATGCGCCGCGACATCTTCGATCCGGAAAACGTGCGCGGCTTCGCTGACAAGATCGGCAGCCCCGGCCTGCTGAAGATGCTCACGCTGATGACCTACGCGGACATCAAGGCCGTGAATCCCGAGGCGCTGACCCCGTGGAAGGCAGAAAGCCTGTGGCAGTTTTACATGGCCACGGCCAACTTCATGGACCGCTCGGTGGACGAGATCCGTTACCACGCGGCGATCGACCCCACGCTGCTGAACCGCATCCGCAGCATGGTTTCGCCCGCACAGCATGACGCGCTTCGTCAGTTCCTCGAGGGCCTGCCGCAGCGCTACCTGCAAACCCGCCTGCCGGAGCAGATCCGCAACCACTTCCTGCTCGCCACCCAGCTCGACAAGAATCCCGTCCAGCTTGACCTGCGCCCCCATCGCCAGCTCTTCGACCTCACCGTCATCGTCCGCGACCGCACGCGCCTGTTTGCTGACGTGGCCGGCGCGCTGGCCGCCTGGGGCATGAACATCGTCAAGGCGGGCGCATTCTCAAACGACGCCGGCGTGGTCGTGGACAGTTTCCAGTTTTCCGACGTTTTCCGCACCATCGAGCTGAACCCCGGCGAGAGGGAGCGCTTTCTCGTGGGCCTTTACGACGTCGTCGCGCAGCGGCTCCAGGTCGATCAGCTCCTCGACGGCCGCCACCACCGGAACTCCGCCGCCAACGCCAAGGTCGAGGTCTCGACGCGCATCAACTTTGACGCGGAGTCGTCGTCCCACTCCACGCTCATGCAGGTCGTCGCGCAGGACGTGCCCGGCCTGCTGCGCCAGATTGCCCTCACGCTGCACCGTCACGACTGCAACATTGCCGTCGCGCTCGTCGACACGGAAGGTGAAACGGCGATCGATGTCTTTTACCTCACCCACAAAGGCAAAAAGCTCTCGGAAGAAATGCAGCAAATCCTCGCCACTGATCTCGCCACGGCACTCGACACGATGCGCGCCCCGGCCAGCGCGTGACGTCGCATCGATTCGGGAGTATAGAGAGGCGCATGGGCATCGCCAGAAACCCTGTTCTGGTCCTGCTGCTCGCAATGGGAGCGGCATAGCTAGGATTCGCTCAACAGTGCCCGCAGTCCAGCGCGAAAGGCCCCGATATTCAATCAGAGGTCAGGCTGCTCGATGGCCAGCTCATCTACCACGATGGAATCCGGCACTGGTTTGAACTGAAGCTCGACCATCCGCAATGCGGCCAGCCTTCCATCCAGTTGGTGGTCCTCGACGACAAGCAAATCCATCAGCTGGAGGTCCTCAGAGGCTGCCACGTTCAATCCCGGGGCTCCATCTACGATTCGCCCACAGGCTATTACTCCCTGGATCTGGCCCAGGACGTCAAGCAAATAGAACCGCTCGGCGCATGTGAGAAGAAACCATTCTTCCCTGACTACTCCAAAGCGAAGCCCGACAAGGCAATCAGCAGCTATCGAGTCGAGATGGGCGTCGACTATGTGCCTGGCGACCACTCCATCGTCTTTCATGTTTCAAGCACAGGCAAGCAGCTCCACCCTTGGCAGGCCTATGCCAGTTACATGCTCACCGGCGGATATGTCCTGTACGGCATGTGCGGCAACGGTTTTGTCGTCGATAAAGTCTTTGGCCCGCCGCAAGCGAGCCCATCACATTTTACTGAGTCGCGGGACCCAAGCGACAGGGCCATGTTCGATCCCTTCGATCCCGAGGTGCCAACAGCCGGCAAAACCGTACTGCACCTCGGGTATACATGCATCCGCAGCCCCATCACGCAATAGACGGTCCCCCAGCCCAGCGGCCCCTTACCAAATTTCACGACTTCCCTTCCGCCGCTCGTGTATGATTCGCGGCGGCACTTTCCCCCTCTCCCGCGGTTTGCGGTTATCTCAGAACAAGGAGTCAGTCTCCCATGAGTCTTGTAAAACGCTCCACAGCGGAGTTCTTCGGTACCTTCTGGCTGGTCCTGGGCGGTTGCGGCAGCGCCGTGTTGGCGGCTGCATTTCCCGGCCTCGGCATTGGCTTCGTCGGCGTGGCGCTGGCCTTCGGCCTCACGCTGCTCACCATGGCCTACACCATCGGTCACATCTCCGGCTGCCACATCAATCCCGCCGTCAGCTTCGGGCTGGCCGCGGGCGGGCGCTTCTCCTGGATGGACGTGCCGGCCTACGTTGTTGCGCAGGTGCTCGGCGCCATTGCGGCCAGCGGCGTGCTGTTCGTCATCGCCAGCGGCAAGGCAGGCTTTAACGTGCACGCCGGATTTGCCTCCAACGGCTACGGCGCGCATTCGCCCGGCGGCTACTCGCTCACTTCCTGTTTGGTCTGCGAGATCGTGATGACCTTCTTCTTCCTCATCATCATTCTCGGCTCCACACATGAGCGCGCGCCCAAGGGCTTTGCTGCCATCCCCATCGGTCTGGGCCTCACGCTTATCCACCTCATCAGCATTCCGGTCACCAACACCTCAGTGAATCCGGCGCGCAGCACCGGCCCCGCGCTCTTTGCCGGCGGATGGGCCATCAGCCAGCTTTGGCTCTTCTGGGTCGCACCCATCGTGGGCGGCATTCTGGCCGGCATCGTCCACCGCCTACTGTTTGAGAAGACCCCGCCCGAGCCTCCCATCGCCGGCGACTTGCGCTGACGCAAGCCTCCCGTCGCGCACTTCCCACCCGACCAGGCCGGCCGCAAGCCCCAGGCAAGCGGCCGGCAAGGGGCATGGCGCGCGGCATCTGCGGCAATTTCCAACCAGCCCCCTAGCATTTACACTGAGATAGATTCCGTCTCCTCAGGGGAAACCATGGCCGCACTCATTGATGCCATCGATATCAAGCGCAAGTCCGTCTTCGAGTTTGAAAGCACGCCGTTCTATTGCATGGACGTTGAGGTCTCCACGCCCACCGCGCGCGGCGGCCAGACACTTGTCCGCATGAAGATGCGCAATCTGCTCACTCGCGCCGTCTTCGACAAGACCTTCAAAGCAGGCGAAAAGTTTCGTGAGCCCGACCTCGAAACCGTGGAAGCCTCCTACCTGTACTCCGACGCCGACGGCTCCTACTTCATGGATCAGCAGAGCTTTGAAACCGTCTCGCTCAGCAAGGAAAAACTCGGCGACGCACTGGAATTCCTGCTCGAGGGTGCCCTTGTCCGGCTCGATAAGTTCAACGGCAATCCCATCGGCATTCAACTTCCGGACAAGGTGGAGCTGGCCGTGACCTACACCGAACCGGCCACGCGCGGCGACACGGCCGCCGGCGCCGTGACCAAACCCGCACGCCTGGAAACCGGCCTTGAAATCCGCGTACCCTTCTTCATCAAGGAAGGCGACCGGATCCGCGTATCCACTGAAGACCGAGAATTCGCCGGACGCGCCTGAGCGCGGTCCTTCCCGGGAGAACTTCCTATGTCAAGGCTTGGGTCAAGTGTCCTCATTCTCTTTCTTGCCGTGGTCGCGCTCGGCGGAGTCTACTCGGCTTGGCGCGTCGACCAGTCGTTCGTGGGCGAGTCGGACTTTCCCGGCTATTACACCGCGGCGCTTCTGGTGCGCTACGGCCAAAGCGCGCAAATCTACTCGGGGCAATCCGGCGTCGATCCCATCGAAGTCCCGTCCGACCCGCATTCTTTCTTCGCCCGCACGGCCCAGGCCCACGGCATCCGCAACGTGCCGCTTTACGATTACCCGCTCACGCTTGCTGATTTGCTGGTTCCCTTCACGCTTCTTTCTCCCTTTTCCGCGCTGCTTCTTTGGGAGGCAACGACGGCCTTGTTTCTGGTCGGTTCCGGCATTCTGCTGGCGCGCCTGATGGGCCTGCGACAGCCCGCGCAGACGGCCGCCGTCATCGCGCTCATCCTCTTCTTCCGCCCCACTGTGGCCGCCTTCGTCTACGGCCAGGTGTCTGTGCTGCTGCTCTTCCTTGTTGTGGCGGGTCTTTATTGCTGCGAGCGCGGGCGCAGCACGCAGGCCGGCCTTTGGATCGCTATCGCCATCGCCATCAAGTTCACCCCACTAGTGCTCGTCATTCCGCTGCTGGCCTGGCGCGACTGGAAAACTCTGCGCGCCGTCGCGCTCGGCTGCCTGAGCATCCTCGGCGTACTGCTGCTGCTCAACGGACCGGAAGCGCTCAGCCTCTACTTCTTCCATCGCGTGCCTGCCATGGCGCACGCCTTCATCGACCTCACCAATTTGAATCTGCGCACGGCGGCGCAGGTCTTCTGGTACGGCACCGACATGGTCGCACCCACTCTTGCCTCGCTGTGGGCCGGGCGCCTGCTTTCGCTCCTTGTGCTCCTGTATGCGGCCTGGCTCATCCGCGCGCGCCGGTCCATCCACTGGAGCAACTCTCAACGGCTCATTGCCGCCTCGGTTTTTCTGCTCTTCTCGGCCTGCGTGTCGCCCATCGCCTGGCGTCATGCGTATGTTCTGGCCGTGTTGGCGCTGCTTTTCCTCGGACGCCGCATCTGGCAGGGCCGCGCGCATCCGCTGGAAACCGCGCTCGTCCTCTGGTTCATTCTGGCGCTTTCCACGGACAAATTCGACAAGTGGGCCTGGCATTTCGAAGACCTCGGCTTCTCCATGCTGGCCATGATGCCTCCTCTGCTCGGCGTCGCGCTGGGCCTGCTGGAACTGCACCGCCTGCGCCGTGAGCGCGCCGAGGACGATCGCGAGGAAGCGATCATTGTGCCGTCGGCAATCAGCCTAAGCCGAGACTGCTCGTTCCGCGCCAAGGCCGCACCGTTCGGAATTGCCCGCGGCGCCGGATAAAATGGTCGGGTTGCCTGCCAGCGAGGTGCGCGTGCCGTCCAGCGAAAATCGCAAAGTGCTTGTCTACGATGTGGGCGGAAGCCACGTCTCCGCCGCCGTCTGCCACGCAGACGGTTACCGGCTCGGCGCTGTGGCCAGCGCGCCGCACCCGGCCGAGGCCACCAGCGAAGCCTTCGTCGGGCTGCTGCACGCGTTGGGCTCGCAGGCCAACTCCGACGGGCAACCCCTTCTGGGCGCGGGCCTCGCCATGCCCGGCCCCTTCGACTACGCGGCGGGCATCAGCGCCATGCGGCACAAGCTGCCTTATCTCTTTGGAGTGGACTTGCGCGCCGCGCTCAGCGCGCGCTTCGGCTGGCAACCCGCGCAGGTGCGCTTCCTGAACGACGCGGCGGCCTATCTGCTGGGCGAGGTGGGAGCCGGAGCCGCACGGGACTTCTCGCGCGCCGTTGCAATCACGCTAGGCACCGGCATCGGCTGCGCTTTCGGAGTGGACGGCCGCGTCGCCACGGAGGGCAAGGGCGTTCCGCCCGGCGGCGAAATCTGGAACATGCCGTATGAAGGCAAGACCGTGGAAGATTATCTTTCGACGCGCGCCCTGCAGAAGAGTTTTCGTGAGCGTACCGGCAAGCAAAGCGAGGTCGCCGCGATTGCCGCGGCGGCTGCGGCCGGCGATGCAGTTGCGGGCGAGGTCTTTGCGGAGTTTGGCCGCACACTGGGCCGCGCGCTGAGGCTCTTGCTCTCAGAATTCGCGCCGCAGGTGGTCGTGCTCGGCGGGGGCATCGCCCGCTCATCGCAACTCTTCATCACAGCGGCGATGCTCGAACTCGATGGTCTGAACATGAACCTCCGCATCACCGAGCTTGGCGACCGCGCGCCGCTGGCCGGCGCCGGTCTGGACTGGTTCGCCAGTTGATCATGGTACGCCGCCTCAATCGCGCTGCATCACTCCAGGCCGTTCATAAAAGCGCTCCTGATTGCTCAGGCGCGCTTCGTGCTTTGCCGGGAGAATGGCAAATTTACGGATTGCTGTTGGAGTTTTGCGGCTTCGGCTGCGCGGGCAGCTTGTAAATCACTTCGCCGGGACGGGCGTAGTGGAGCTGATCGCGGGCCTCGCGCTCGATGGTATCCGGATCGGACTTGAGCCGCTGGATGTGATCGCGCAGCCGGGTATTCTCCTGCTGCAAATCGTGAATTTCCTGTTTCAGCGTCTTGTCCTCGGTGCGCTGCCGCTGCCACGCCGAAAGCCCGTGCCGGCCGTTGACCACGCCCCAGCCGATGATGAGCGCCAGCGCCACGGCCACCAGCGTGCCCGCCGGCCGCCAGAACTGCCGCGCCCAGTCAACCGCCCGCTCAAGCGCTCTCTCCCGCAGCGGTGCGGGCGCTTCAGTCTCTCCGGATTGTGCCCGCGGCTCCTGCATCCTTCCTCATTCAGCGTCTACTTCAGCACGAAAGCCTTGGCCGCCACGCTCAACGCTTCCATATCCTGCTCGCTGCGCGCCTCAGAGTAGGCCCGCACCACCGGCTCCGTGCCCGAAAGCCGGTAACAGACCCAAGATCCATCCTCGAGAATCAGCTTGAGCCCGTCGGTGCGCACCACGCCGGTCACCTTGCGTCCGCCCAGCTCGCTTGGATCAGCTTTCAACTTTTGAGTGAACGCGGCTTTCACGTCGGGGGTCAAGCGGAAGTTCTCGCGAACGGGATAGAAGGAACCAACCTTGGCAAAAAGTTCCCGCAATTGCACGCCCAGGCTTTTGCCGCGCACGGCCACCATCTCGGCCACCAGCAGCCCCGCGATGACGCCGTCCTTCTCCGGAACGTGACCGCGAATCGTCAGCCCCGCCGACTCCTCGCCGCCGATGGCAATCTTGTCCGCAATAATCAGCTCGCCGATGTACTTGAAGCCCACCGGCGTCTCATAAAGCGGAACCTTGTGGTGCTCAGCCAGCGCATTAATCAGGTTCGTGGTGGCCACGCTCTTGGCCACGCCGTTCTTCCAGCCGCGCGTCTCCACCAGGTAGTCGAAGAGCAGCGCGATGATGTAATTCGGCTGGATGAACGTGCCGTCGGCGTCCACAATGCCGAAGCGGTCGGCGTCGCCGTCGGTGGCAATGCAGATTGCCGCGCCGATTTCCTTCATCTTCGCCTTTGCCTCGCCCAGCAGGTGGTCGTCGGGCTCCGGCGCATGGCCACCGAAGAGCACGTCGCGCGTGTCGTGCACCGTGGCCACGGTCACGCCGGCCTGGCGCAACAACTCGGAGCTGTAGCCGCGTCCCGCGCCCCAGAAGGCGTCAAAGACCACCTTGATCTTCGACTTCGCAATCGTCTTCAGGTCCACCAGTTCACTGAGCCGCTTCAGGAACTCCGGCTTCACGTCGGCGGTTTCAAACTTGCCGGCAAAAGGGCTGGGCACGCCGCCGCCACCGCGCGCATCCAAGCCCGCAATCGCTTCTTCAATATGCTTTGTCACCTCGGGCAAGGCCGGCGCGCCGTCGTGCGTGGAAAATTTGATGCCGTTGTACTCCGGCGGATTGTGCGACGCCGTAAAGTTGATGGCGCCCGAGGTTTTCCTCGTCTGCACGGCGTAGGCAATCGCGGGTGTGGGCGCGGGATCCGGAATCACGATGGGTGTAACGCCGGCCGCGGCCAGCACGCGCGCCGCCTCGTCCACAAAGCTCTCGCCCAGGAAGCGCGGATCGCGCCCCACCAGCACGCGATGCGGCTCAGGCTGCGTCTTCACATAGGCCGCAATGCCGGCCACCGCGCGGCGAATGTTCGCCACCGTAAACTCGTCCGCCACAATGGCCCTCCAGCCGGAGGTGCCGAATTTGATTGCTGTCGCCATGCTCGTTTTTCTCCTTGCCGCCTTCGCCGGGCGCAAAGTCCATACTGCAACACCAGACTGGAGACGGCAAGCTTGGCTCATGCGCCGGGATTGAGAAGTAGTGCAGTTTCAGAATTGCAGACAATGAGGCCGGCGACGCTGTAGATAAGTGCGCCGGCAATGATCGCTAGTTGGAGCTAGCCACCACCTACCGACAGCCCGACCCGTTTGTTCGCTGGCGACAAAGTGCGTCAAACCGTAGGTGATATGCTCATTGGCATCAGCGTTTACAGAAGGTGAATGGCAATGGCTGAGCAGGGATTGGGCGTATTAAACACGATTTGGGAAGCGACAACGAGGCTGAGCGAGGATGTTATCGAGGCGGCGCGTTTAAAAGCACTGAGCCTTTCATTCGATATTGATAAGGGGTCGGTCGGTTTTGCTGAAACGCGCATCAATCTCATTCATTCTCGGGATGTAATCTCGGATGCTATAGAACATCAAAAACTTGTGCAGCTCCCACTCTCCCTCCAGACTGACCTGCTCAAACTTCTAAATGGGCTGGTTGAGAATCTGGCGGCTCTTGTCGAAGGCAAAGACGAAATCATACTGTTCGCGAGCAAGGTAGAACAGCTCAACGTATTTCTTTGGCAGTATGGCTTCTATAATCTCTCAAACGAGGTGCTCGGCTATCAAAGAAAATTAAATCAGATCAAGCATTTGGAGGTCGAATCAGACAAATTAATCAAGAAGCTGGAGGCTTCACAGACCCTGAACGAGACCACTTCGGAGGTATTGCGTCGCGTACAAGAGGCTGAGGCCTCGATAAAAGTTGTTAGCGAAGAGTCGTCTGCGCTTAAAAAACAGATCGCTGACGCAACTTCCATTGTTGGAGGAGATCAGCAGGCTGTGGCCGCCGCTTTGGCCAGCGTGAGACAGCAGAACGAAGATGGGGCAAGGCTCGTCGCCACCATAACGAGTGTTGAGGGGCAAGCGAAGACGAATGGCGAGCAAATAACGACTATACTCGCTCAGGCAACTGCCAAAGTCGAAGAATTAAAAGCGACTGTTCTTGCAGGGCAGCAGGAAAACAGCTCAAACAAAACTACTGCAGATGCTTTAGCAAAAGAGATCTCTACAAACATCGACGGTATCAAGGCGGCAATTAAGGAATTTGAGACAACTTCACAGAAGGATTTAGCCGCGGCTCTACAGCAGTCAAACGATTCCCTGGAGAAATTGGGAAAAGATTGGCAGGCAGACGCCAAAGCACTCTTGGCGGGCGAAACGGAAAAACTCCAATCTTTGACCGTCGAATTAAAGGAGTTAGAGCTTCAAATCAAGGATCAAATAGAAAAGGCCATCGGCTTCTCCTTATTTGGCGCTTTTCAAAGGCGTCAGGAATCGATTGTCACTTCAAAGAAGTTTTGGCAGTGGGCGCTATTCATTTGCACTGGCGCCGGGGTGGCGCTCGGAATCTATTTCATCTGCACATTCCAGCACATGCAATCCTTCAATTATCTATATCTGGCCAAACTCGCCCTGTCGCTTCCCGTCATCTACGCGATCAGTTTTTGCAGTATTCAATATTCGAAAGAGCGCAGGCTAGAGGAGGAATATGCTTTTAAGGCAAGCATCTCCGTATCGCTAAATCCTTATCAGGAACTGGTCGGAAGGCTTGTTGATCTGAAGGTGCCCGAGGAAAGGGCAAAGTACGCAGACTTCATTATCAGCTCGATAGAGTCAGTTTTTAGTTCCCCCACAGATAAAGTGTACGACGCCAATACGGCCTCCACCGAGTCGAAGGGCATTGAGAACGCCCTGAAGCAACTGGGGCCAATTTTGGACCCCCTCGCAAAAATATTTGGACACAAATAGCCTCACCCCAATGGCGATCATTTCGCAGTATCTTATTGAATTCAAGACAGATAGTCAATGGATGCTTAATCGCAATTTCCTCAAGGAGCCAAAATACAATTTCGGGCCCGGATAACTGCCCAACCGATAACCTCCACCATCACCCGTCACGACGCCTTCCCAATCGCACCCCATACACTATCCGCAAGGATTCCCATGCCGCACGCCGACCCCGAAGCACGCATTGTGATGACCACAGCCGCCGACCCGGACGAAGCCGCGCGGCTGGCCCGCTCGCTGGTGGAGGAGGGTCTGGCCGCCTGCGCCACAATCGTCCCCGGCGCGCAGTCCATCTATCGCTGGGAGGGCAAGGTCGAATCGGCCTCGGAAGTGCTCGTGCTCATCAAGACCCGCGTGCCGCAGCTTGAAGCGCTGGAAGCCCGGGTGCACGCCTTGCACAGCTACCAGACGCCGGAGTTTCTGGTGCTCGCGATTGAGCAAGGCAGCGCGGGCTATCTTGAATGGCTCAAGGCGAGCCTTGGACCGCATTAAGTCGCTCTGAATGCGCGGGAAACGCATGGCGGTTTCATCTCCGGCCAAAAGAGCCTCCCGGGGCCAGCCCATCTGATATTCTGGCGGAGCTACAGCAATTCCTGAGTTACTGTGGCCTGTTGAGATTTGCGCCGGGTCGCCGCTCCCTGAGGGTCCCACCCCAACGACGAAGACCTGTCGTTAGGGGCCTCGGGGGTCGCGTCGACTTGGACGTACGCGCTTCGGCCTGGAGTCACTCAGGAATTGCATTTGCAGTCATGCGCTGGTTGATGATTGGCCTAATCGTCTCGCTTGGAGCGCTGCTTTTTGCGGCAGCGGGCGCGGCGCGCCATGTCTGGCTCCATCGCCACAAACCGGCCAGTGAGGCGCCTTCGGGCGCGCCTGAAGCCGGCGACGAAACGGATGTGGAATCCGAGCCTTAAGGGGTGCAACGTGAACAAGGAACTCGCCACAAGGGCCACCGAATTTGCCGGCACATCCTCTGCCGCTCCCTGGCTGCGCAACGCCGGAATCGTGCTGGGCGCGAGCGCGCTGCTGGCCCTCTGCGCCCACGTTGCCCTGCCGCTCTGGTTCACGCCGGTTCCGCTCACGTTGCAGACCTTTGCCGTGCTGCTGCTCGGCCTGATGCTCACGCCCCGCATGGCCGGAATCACTCTCGCCGCGTACCTCGCCGAGGGCGCGCTGGGACTACCAGTTTTTGCGTCTGTAGCCGGGCTGCCCAGCGGGTTCGCCCACCTTCTGGGGCCCACGGGCGGCTACCTGATGACCTATCCGGTCGCGGCTGTGCTCATTTCGGTCCTGCGCCGCCGCCTTCCCGGCCGCTTTGCCTCAGCGCTGGCCGCCGCCGCTGCGGGCGACCTGCTGATTCTGCTTTGCGGAGCGCTGTGGCTCGCCGTGGTCACGCATGCATCCTTTAGCGCGACGCTGCCGCTGGCCGTCGTGCCCTTCCTGCCCGGCGATGCGCTCAAAGTGGCCGCCGCGGCCGGAGCCGTAACCGGCATCCGGCGTCTGCGCCGCGCACCTCGATAATCAACCTCCAGCCTTTGGGCACTCTTACCTGTTGTCTTTGGCCGTCTTGTGTTGAAAGGAAGTTCTGAGCCAGTGAGCAAAAAATCGGAAGCGCCCGGTACCCCGTCCATCGTTGATATTTCCATCGCTCACAGTCCCGACTCCGATGACGCATTCATGTTTTACGGCCTGGCCACCAACAAGGTCCGCGTACCCGGTTTTCGCTTCAACCACACCCTCTGCGACATTGAGACCCTGAACCGCCGCGCGCAGGGCGAGGCCTTCTTCGACGTGAGCGCCATCAGTTTCCACGCCTACCCCTACGTGCAGGACAACTACGCGCTGATGGGCTGCGGCGGCAGCGTGGGCGAGGGCTACGGCCCCATGATCGTCGCCAACCGCCCGTTCACTCACGCCGAGCTTGAGCGCGTTAAAGTCGCTATTCCCGGCACGCTCACCACGGCCTATCTGGCCCTGAAGATCTTCAATCCCAAAATCGCCACCGAGGTGGTTCCCTTTGACCGCATCATCCCCGAGATTCTTGCCGGGCGCTTTGACGCCGGCCTCATCATCCACGAAGGCCAGCTGACTTATTCCTCGAGCGGACTTTATCGCGTGGTTGATCTTGGCGTGTGGTGGCGCGAAACCACAGGTCTGGTGCTGCCGCTGGGCGGCAATGCCATCCGCCGCTCGCTGGGAACCGAAATGCACAAGACCATCTCGCGCGCGCTGCGCGACAGCATTCAGCATGCGCTGGATCACCGCGAGCAGGCGCTCGAATACGCCATGCAGTTCGCCCGCGACCTTGACGCGGGCCTGGCCAACCGTTTCGTCAGCATGTATGTGAACGATCGCACGCTCGATTACGGCGCGGACGGGCGCGAGGCCATTCGCAAGCTGCTGGAGATGGGCCACGAGCTCAGCATCATTCCCCACAAGCCGCAGGTCGATTTCATCGACTAAGTTCTGGCGCGCTTTGCCGCCACCCCGGACGATTTCCCGGCCTGGTGGCTTGAGGCGCGCCTCAGTTCACCGCCGCGCGCAGCTCCTTCTCCACTTGCTCATCGGCCGCAAGAAACTCCTGGAAGGCCTCATTTGACAGCAGCCTGCCTTGCGCCGTCAGCCGCACTGTTTTGCCATCGCTGCTCGCCAGACCGCATTCGACCAGCCTCTGAACCACGCACAGGCCGCGCGCCACCCTTTCTTCGCCGAACTCGCGCCGCAGCCTGGCCGCTTGCACCCCGCGGTTCAGCCGCAGACCCAGAAACCACGCTTCCTCGTGCTGGCGCTCCGGCGAAAGCCACGCCGTCTCCGCTGGCTCAGAGCCATCCATGTAGGCGAGCAAATCGTCCGTCGTGGTCGCGCGCAACACATAGCCTTCGCCGCCCGTCGCGCGCAGCATCGATGACGCATCCAGGCCGATTCCAAGATACGGCCGCCGCTTCCAGTAGCGCAAATTGTGCCGCGACTCCCGGCCCGCGCGCGCGAAATTCGAAATCTCATACTGCGCGAGTCCCGCGGCCTTGAGCGCCTCCACCGCGCTCTCATACATCGCCGCAATCGCGTCGTCGCTTGGCACCAGCTCTGCGTGATAGCGCGCGCCGCCGGCCAGCATCTCCCGGCCCAGCCGCGAATCCTCATCCACTTCCAACATGTAGACGCTCGCGTGCGGAACACCGGTTTCAAGCAGCACGTCGAGCGATTCGCGCCACGATGCGAAAGTCTGGCCGGCCAGGCCCGCAATCAGGTCCAGGTTCAGGTTCTCAATGCCCGCCTCGCGCAACCGTCGCAGATCCTCGAGCACCACGGTGCGCGAATGCAGCCTGCCGCTCTCTCGCGCCTCGCGATCGATGAACGATTGCACGCCCAGGCTCACGCGATTCACGCCCGCTTCCGCAAAGGCCTCGAGCGTCGCATCGGAGATCTGCCCCGGCGCACACTCCAGAGTGATTTCCGCTCCCGGCTCGAAGGAGAGCTCTTGCCGCAGTGCGCCGAAGATCTCCCGCACGTGCTCCGGCTCAAGCAAACTCGGCGTGCCGCCGCCGAGATAGACCGAATCCACCGTTCGCGGCAGCGCAACGTTCATCTGCGCGGCCCACGCGCCCGCGCCGTGTATCTCCTCCGCCAGGCGACGCACGTAGCGCGCGTGCTCACTGGCCGCATACACACCCGAGGCGAAGTTGCAGTAGGTGCATTTCGATCGGCAAAACGGGAACGAGACATAGACGCCGAGCTTGTCGGTTGCGGCGCGCTTCATGAAATCATTGTTTCACGCCCGCTTTCGCGGCCTGTCCGGAGCGGCGGCGCATGCCACAATTTGAACAAGGAGATTTTGCTTGAGAGCGTGGCCCCTGCTGGGCATTGTTTTTGTTCAGGCCTTTCTGTGCCTGGCGCACTGGTTCCTCTACTTCACGTGGATGCACGCGGGCTGGCCCATGAGCCCGGCGCCCGCATGGGCGCTGCGCGTGGCTCTTGCTGCTCTCTCGTTCAGCTTTGTGCCTGCGACACTGCTCGGCTTTCGCTGGAACGGCGGCCTGGTCGCGCTCTTTTATCGCCCGGCCTCTGTCTGGCTGGGCCTGGCGAACTTTCTATTCTGGAGCGCGTGCCTGTTCTGGATTGTCGATCTCACCCTGCGTCTCGCACCCGGCAATGCGCATCTCCGCGCGCGGCCTATTATTGCCGCGTCCCTTCTAGCTGTCAGCGTGCTTGCCGAGCTCTACGGCCTCCTGAATGCGCGCCAGATTCGCAGACGTGACATGACCGTCTGCCTGCCCAACCTGCCCGCCGCGTGGCGAGGCCGCAAGGCCGTTTTGGTCAGCGATCTGCATCTGGGCAACATCAATGGACAACGGTTTGCGCGCCGCGTGGCGAACCGTATTCGCTCGCTCAGCCCGGAGATTGTCTTTCTCCCCGGAGATCTTTTCGATGGCACGCGGGTCGATCCGGAAACCATAGCCGCGCCGATTCTCGAACTCAATCCACCCCTCGGCGTCTTCTTCGTCACCGGCAATCACGAGGTCTTCGGCGACTCAGCCCGGTTCACCGATCCGCTGCGCCGCCACGGCATGCACGTGGTGGACAACGCCTGCGTGGACGTCGAAGGCGTGGCCATCCTCGGCGTCTCCTATAAGGACTCCACGCACCCCATCCGCCTGCGCCAGTTCCTCAGCGGCCTGCAACTCGACAGCACATGCCCCAGCATCCTTCTGCAGCATGTGCCCAATCTCCTGCCCATCGTGGAGCAGTGTGGCGTGAGCCTTCAGCTCAGCGGCCATACGCATGGTGGGCAGATTTTTCCCTTCACATGGATCACGCGCCGCACCTTCGGGCCTTTTACACGCGGTCTTCATCGCTTCGGGAACCTGCAGGTCTACACGTCCACCGGCGTGGGAACCTGGGGCCCGCCGCTGCGCGTCGGCTCAGCCTCTGAAATCGTCCTGCTGACCTTCGAGTAGCGCATCCGTGCCGGGATTTCGCCGGTGCTGCACCACCCACATGCAGCGCCTGCCGCTTTCTCAGAGCCACCCCCAGCGACGATGTTGTAGGATGATTAGGTTCTAAACAATCGTTTTACCTGAGGTGATTCGATGAAACATGCAACACGCCACTTCCCGGCGATTCTGCTTGTGCTCGGTCTTTGGCTGACGACTTCCCCGGCAAATGCACAGTTCCCCTGGATGAGGAAAGCCAGGCCAGCGGGCCCGTGGATGAATACCGGCCTTTCGCCCGACCAGCGCGCCGACCTGGTGATGAAAGAGATGACGCTGGACGAAAAAATTGCCCTGCTGCACGGCGTGGGCATGCCCACCGACGAGCCGGTTACGCCGGAGAACGCGGCCTCAAATCGCGGCGTGGGCTACGTGCCCGGCGTGCCGCGCCTCGACATTCCCGGCATTGACATGAGCGACGCGGCCTACGGCGTGCGCTCCAGCGGCGTGAATGGACGCTACTCCACCGCGCTGCCGGCCAACGTTGCGGCAGCGGCGAGCTGGGACACGCATGCAGCCTATGAATACGGCGCGCTCATCGGGCGCGAGCTGCGCGCGCAGGGTTTCAACATGTCCTTGGGCGGCGGCGTGGACCTGGTGCGCGACCCGCGCAACGGCCGCAACTTTGAATACCTGGGCGAAGACCCGGTGCTGGCCGGCACGCTCATCGCGCAGCTCATCCAGGGCACGCAATCGGCGCATATCATCGGAGACATCAAGCACTACGCCTTCAACGATCAGGAGAGCGGGCGCACTTCGGTGAACGTGCTGATTGACAAGCGGGCAGCGCGCGAAAGTGATCTGCTGGCCTTTGAAATCGGCGTCGAACAGGGCCATCCCGCCGCCGTGATGTGCTCTTACAACCGCGTGAACGGCGATTTCTCCTGCGAAAACAAATGGCTGCTTACCGACGTGCTGAAAAAGGACTGGGAGTTCCCAGGCTTTGTGCTCTCCGACTGGGGTGGCACGCACTCGACGCGAAAAGCCTCCGCCGCGGGCCTGGACAACGAAGAGCCCGGCCACATTTTCTACGGCGATCGCTATAAACAGGATGTTGAAGCCGGCAAAATCTCCACGGCCGAGCTCGACGAGCATGTGCATCGCATTTTGCGTTCCATGTTTGCCGCCGGCGTGGTTGACCTTCCCCGCCAGCGCAGCGTCGTCGATCCATTCGCCGGCTTCCGCATCTCGCGCAAAATTGAGGAAGGCGGAATGGTGCTGCTGAAGAACGAGCATGGCGCGCTGCCGCTGGACGCTGCAAGGCTGCATACCATCGCCGTCATCGGCTCGCACTCGGACGTGGGCATGATCTCCGGCGGCGGCTCCGCGCAGGTGGACCCCATTGGGGGCAATGCCATCATGCCTCCCGGCCAGGGCGCAACGCATTGGCAGGAGCAGATCTGGTTCCCCACTTCGCCGATGAAGGCCATTGAGGCGCGCGCGCCGCACGCAGCGGTGAAGTACGATCCGGGCACCGATCCGGCCTCTGCCGCGGCGCTGGCAAGGACCACCGACGTGGCCATCGTCTTCGCCTACGAGTGGGAGAGCGAGGGGATGGACCTGCCCAACCTGACGCTGCCATATAACCAGGATGCGCTCATCTCCGCCGTGGCCAGGGCCAACCCGCACACGATTGTGGTGCTTGAAACCGGCAGCGCGGTGACGATGCCCTGGGTCAAGGAACCCGCCGCCATTCTTGAAGCGTGGTACGGCGGCAGCGATGGCGCGGATGCGGTCGGCAATGTGCTCTTCGGCTCCGTGAACCCCAGCGGCAAACTGCCCATCACCTTTCCGCTCAGCGTGGACGATCTGCCCCATCTCACCATCGTGAAGCCTCCGCCGGCCTCGCGGCACTTCTCCGGTCCCGCCTCGCCCGTGCAGTGGGCGCGCGGTTTGCCGCCGTTCGATGTGAACTACAACGAAGGCGTGAAGGTGGGCTACAAGTGGTACGACGCCGAGCACAAGGCGGTGCAATTCCCCTTCGGCTACGGGCTCTCCTACACAACCTATCGCTTCTCCGGCCTGAAGGTGACGCCGGGCGACATGGTGCAGGTGAGCTTTACCGTGGCCAACACCGGCAAGCGCGACGGCGAGGAGACTGCCGAGGTCTATGCGGCACTTCCTGCTGCGGCGCAAGAGCCGCCCAAGCGCCTCGTCGGTTTCGCCAAGGTCAAGCTGGGCGCCGGCGAATCGAAGACAGTGACCGTCGACGTCGATCGCAAGTATCTGTCGATTTTCAACGAGGAGAAAAACGGCTGGCAACTGCTTCCGGGCAGGTACACGCTGATGGTTGGCGGCTCGTCTGAGAAGCTGCCGCTGAAGCAGACCTTGCATCTGGAATAGCGGCTCGCCGCAAGCCGGACCGCATCGGGACCTTCGCCTCGGCGGAGGTCCCGGCGCTATTGCCGCGCTTGCTCGGCCTCCGGCGGCACCTGTTCCAGCAGTCGGCTCCACGTCTTCTGGTTGCGCCGAAAACTCTTCTTCAGGTCCTCGAGAATCCGCTCGAAGTCCGCATTGGTGCGCAGATTATTCCATGCGGGATTTTTCTGGAACCACGAGAAATTTTCATTGCCCAGATAAATGGCGCGACGCAACCAGTGCAGCGCCTCGCTGGAGTCGCCCTCAACCGCGAAGTAGGTGGCGAGCCGGTAGGCCATCTCGTTGTCGGCCTCGGCCGCGGCCAGCGTATCGTCCTTCAGCAGCGCGGCGGCGCGCGTGCGGTCGCCGGCCTGCACATAGCACATGGCCAGCGTGGGCACGGCGATGCGCATCGACTCATCGTCGTGAATCACCTCTTCCAAAATCCCGATGGCCGCATCCAGATTGCCCACGCGCATCAGCTGATAGGCCGACGAGGTGCGCAGCAGCGGATGGCGCGGCTCGAGCGCCAGGCCTTTCTCCAGCTCGTTCCCGGCCAGCTCAAGCTGGTTGCGATAGTGGTAGACACGCGCGCGGTGGTTATAAAGAATCGCCGCGCTGGCCGGATTCAGCTTGAGCGCGCGGCCAAAATGCGTCAGCGCCTCCTCATACATTCCGTCGCCGCGCAGCGCCAGGCCAGCCACCATGTGTACATTCCAGTCGTTGGCAGCGGTGCTCAACAGATTTGCAATGCCGTGCCGCGCCGACTCCTTCTCGCCGCGCGACAGCAGCATGTAAATGCGATAGAGATTGGCTTCAATCGACGCCGGATCCAGCTTGAGCGCCTCGTCGAAGGCGCGCCGCGCGTGCATCACGTGAATCTGCCCGCCGAAGCCGTGGCGCACATATTGCAACTCCGCGATGCCCAGCCCGGTCCATCCGGCGGGAAACTCCGGATCCTTGGTTGTCACGCTGGTGAAGAGCGCGTGGGCGCGGTCGAGATCGGCCCGTGCGCCGGTGCGCACCATGAAGGAGCTCAACTGCGCGCGCCCCTGCAAGTACTCCTCGCTCACCGGGCCGGGCAAGGAAGCGTCACGCGGAGGGTCAGCGGAGTCGCGGCCGCCAAAGCCGTGCAGCGAAGCAAAGACCTCGTTTGAAATCTCGGTCTGCACCGCGATCAAATCCAGTGAGGCCACTTGAATCGAGCCGCCGGAGCGCAGGCTTTGCGCGGCCACGTCCAGCAGTTGCCAGTTCAGGTCAAAGCCCGATTCCGAGCGCACAAAACTGCCCGCCAGCACATAGGAGACCAGCAGCCGCTGGCCGACCGCGAGCGGATCCATCTGCGCAATGGGCAGCGACATGAGCGTGCTCGAAGGCCGCACCACCAGCGTGGGAATCCGCGCCAGCCGCGCCGCAATCGCATCCGCCAGTGCGTAACCGTAAAGCGGCGCAACCACGGCTGAGCCAAGATTGGTGAAGGGCAGCACCACAAGCGTGTTCTGCGGAGCCTTGTCCGCATTCGACTCGCGAAAACGCTCGGCCAGCATGGAAAGAATGCCCGTGGAGCGCTTCTCCGCTTCAGGCCCGCTCGTCGGCAGATTCGCCGCCGCATCGCCGGGGATAATGCCGGTCTCAATCTGCAGCGCCTTCATAATGGTCTTCAGCGCCTCCCGCACGTCGGCCGCCGTGGTGTAACGCTCGCCGGGATTCTTCTCCAGGCAAGTGGCAATCACGCTCTTCAGTTCCGGCAAAATATCCGGGACGATCACGCTCAAATCAGGCGGATCGGAAAACTGGATGGCGCGAATCGCCTGAAAGTCCTCGGCATCCGGCCGCGAAAAGGGATGCCGCCCGCTCGCCAGCTCGAACAGAATCACACCCAGCGCCCACACGTCGGACTGCACGCTGGACTGGCCGGTGACGAACTGCTCCGGCGCCATGTAGCGAATGGTGCCGCCGCGCGCGGTGTAGGTTGCCGCCACCGACGCATCCTTGGCCAGCGCGGGCTTACTCGGGTCAAAGCCTGCATCCTCAGGGCGCAGTCGCCGCGCCAACCCGAAGTCGAGAATTTTCACCAGGCCGCCTTCCGTCAGCATCACGTTCTGCGGCTTCAGGTCGCGATGGAAAATGCCCAGCCCGTGCGCGGCCTGCAGACCGTCCGCAATCTGGATGCCGACGGAGAGCACCAACTGCGGGCTCGCCGGCCCTCGCTCAATGAGCGGTTCGAGCGATTGGCCGGGCACGTATTGCATCACGATGTAGCCTTCGTCGCCCGCCTCACCCACTTCGTAAATGGCGCAGACGTTGGGGTGCTCGATGGCCGAAGCCAGCCGCGCCTCACGCAAGACTGTCGAGCGCATCTGCTGTGCGCTCTGCAGGCCCGCGCGCAGAATCTTCAACACCACGGGCCGCTGCAGCAGTGTGTCATTGGCCAGGTACACCACGCCGCTGCCGCCCGCGCCCAGGCGGCGAATAATCTCGTAGTGCTCAATGGTTCTGCGCTTCATCGCTTCCCCAAGTCTACCGTTGAAGGCGTGAGGAAACCGTCAGGTTTGCCGCTGGATTTTTGCGCGGAATTCCCGAATCGCGCGCCAGACTGCTTGAAGGACCGCGCGCGGGAAGTACAGCTCTCAATGCGATCCGCGGCGCACTTCGCCATCTTCCACCGGCGGCGGCGGTTCTTTCTCCATGCGGTGCTGACGGCGAATGCCGGTGATGTACATCGTCAACCCGAAGGCCAACATCACCAGTCCCCACCAGAAGTTGGCGTTGATGCCCAGGCTCTTGGCATAAAGCGCCGCGTCGTGGCGCGTGAGGATGCCGAAGAGGGTGAGAATCATGCCTGTGATGGTGAACATCAGTCCCATCGGAATGCGCAGATCCAGAATCATTCGCTGTCCCTCTCCCTAAGCAAAGAAGATGTTGATGCCCAGTGCCACCAGCAGAATCGCAACCGCCAGCGCCTCCGGCCGCTTCCACCACTTTAGATGCGCGTGCGAGGGCTTGGGCGTGAGCGAGTGCACCAGGCCCACCAACTCCGACTCAGGATGCGGCTTGGTCATCAGGCTGACCGCCACCGTGACGATGAAATTGACGCTGAAGGCCCAGATGGCGCCGTAGAAGTTCTGCGCCATGTCGCTGGGATAGTGGTGCAGCACCGTGATCCAGCCGCCGTGGATGCCGCGGAAGGCCTCCTGCGGCAAGGTGAGGCCGTGATGCAGAACCGCCGCCAGCGTGCCGGAGACCAGTCCGGCAAATGCGCCGTGGCCGGTGGCGCGCTTCCAGAACATGCCCAGCAGGAACGTGGCAAAAAGCGGCGCGTTCACAAACGAGAAGACCAGCTGCAGCGTGTCCATGATGTTGTTGAAGTAGATGGCCGCGTAGGCTGTCGCGATAGACAGCAGGATGCCGCCTACGGTCGCCCATCGGCCCACGGTCATGTAATGCCGGTCGCTGCCGCCCTTGTGGATATAGGACTGGTAAAGATCATAAGTAAAGACGGTGTTGAAGGCCGTCACGTTGCCCGCCATGCCGCTCATAAAGCTGGCCAGCAGCGCCGTGAGCCCCAGACCGAGAATGCCCGTGGGAAAGTAATGCAGCAGCATGTCCGGCGTGGCCATGTCATAGTCAAGCACCGGCTTTCCACTGGCATCGAGCATCAGCTTGCCGGTCACTGGATTGATCTTTGCCGGAATCAGTCCGTATCCCTCGGATGCGGCCTGCGGAACAACTGTTGTGTTGCGATAGATGACGCCATTTTCCACGCGTGTCACCGTCGTGGTGTGCGGCGTGGGCAGGGCGATGGCGATGAGCCCTGGCACAATCACCAGAAGCGGGAAGAACATCTTCGGAATGGCGGCGATAAGCGGCACTTTGCGCGCCGATTCAGTGTTCTTTGACGCCATGGCCGTCTGGATGACGAGAAAATCCGTGCACCAGTAGCCGGAGCCGAGCACGAAGCCCAGCCCCATGCCGATGCCGATGATGTCAATGCCCATGGGGTTGGTGCTGGCGTGCATCACGCCCTTCCACTCGTGCATGTAGGCAATCGGAACCGAGGCCTTCAGCCCCTGCCAGCCGCCGACGTTTTTCAGGCCCAGCAGCACCAGCGGCAGAAAGCCCGCAACGATGAGGAAGAACTGCAGCACCTCGTTGTAAATCGCGCTGGTGAGTCCGCCGAGGAAGATGTAAAGCAGCACGATGACCGCTGAGAGCACGATGGAGAAGGTGAAGATGCCGTCGGGATTCCAGCCCAGCATCTGGAAGAGGCCGTCAAAGACGTGCAGCGCCTGGATGAGCCGCGCCATGGCGTACATGGAAATGCCGGAGCTGAAGACCGTCATCACGGCGAAGGAGCAGGCGTTCAGCGCTCGCGTCTTTTCGTCGAAGCGCAGGCGCAGAAACTCCGGCACCGAGCGCGCCTTTGAGCCGTAGTAAAAGGGCATCATGAAAATGCCCACAAAGATCATCGCCGGGATGGCGCCGATGCCGTAGAACTGCGCCGTCTCCAAGCCATATTTGGCGCCTGAGGCGCCCATGCCGATGACTTCCTGCGCGCCCAGGTTGGCGCTGATGAAGGCCAGCCCGCAGATCCACGTGGGCAGCGCGCGCCCGGCCTGGAAGAAGTCCTTGCTCGTCTTCATGTAGCGCTTGAGGGCAAAGCCGATGCCCAGCACAAACACGAAGTACAGCAGCATGATCAGCCAGTCGACCGATGTGAGTTTCAAACGTCGGCTCCTTGGAATGCTGCTTAATCCGCAGCGGGGGAAAACGTGCGGAATTGCCGGAATTGCGGAAGCGGTACGAAGTAACTTTAAGCATGGAAGCGGGAGTGCGTCCAGCGGAAATTGAAAATGTTTTCATTCCAACCGCACCGGGCGCACGCACCCACCGCCGTTTACACTGGGAGAGCATGATTCCCACGCTCACTTGGACCCCCGAAGGCGTCCGCTTTATCGATCAGACCAAACTTCCGCTCGAAGAAAGTTACGTTCTGGCCGCCACCTATGAACAGGTGGCCGACGTCATTGTCACCATGGTCGTCCGCGGCGCTCCGGCCATCGGCGTCTCGGCTGCCTACGGCGTTGCGCTGGGCGCGCTAAAAAGCTCCGCCACCACGACAAACGAGCTTGCGCCGGAGTTCGAGCGCATCTGCGCGCGGCTGGCCGGAACGCGCCCCACCGCTGTGAATCTTTTCTGGGCCATCGACCGCATGAAGCGCCTCTTCGCTGCTCTGCTGGCTGCCGGATGCCCCATGAACGAAATACAGCAGAAGCTGCTGGACGAAGCCCACGCGATGTACGACGAAGACATTGCCGCCTGCAAGGCGATGGGCACATTCGGCGGCGAACTGCTGCCCGGCGAGGGCAACGGGGTCCCCGCGGATGGGTCTTCGTCCGCGGGGTGGATCGGCGTGCTGACCCACTGCAACGCGGGCGCGCTGGCCACTTGCGGCTACGGCACCGCGCTCGGCGTCATCCGCGCGGCCGTGGAACAGGGCAAGCAGATTCATGTCTACGCCGACGAGACCAGGCCCTTTCTGCAAGGCGCGCGGCTCACGGCATGGGAGCTGATGGCCGACGGCATCCCCACCACCGTCATCTGCGACAACATGGCCGCCAGCCTGATGCAGGCCGGCAAAATTCAGGCCGTTGTTGTCGGCGCGGACCGCATCGCCGCCAACGGCGACACTGCCAACAAAATCGGCACGTACAACGTCGCGATTCTTGCCAAAGAACACGGCATTCCCTTTTACGTCGCCGCGCCCTGGTCGACCATTGACACAGCAACGCCGACGGGCGCGGCCATTCCCATCGAGGAGCGCTCGGCCACTGAGGTGACCCACCACGGCGGCAAGCAGCTTACGCCGCACGGCGTGGGCATCCGCAACCCCGCCTTTGATGTGACCCCCGCACGTTACATCACGGCCATCATCACAGAGCGCGGCGTTCTGCGCGCCCCGTATGCCGAGTCGCTGAAGGAAATGGAGGCCGTCGCCGGCTGAGGGAGGCGTAAAGTGTTTGGTGAAATGCTGCCCCATTCACCCATCCTGCACCTGAGGGAAAAGTCGCTGGTGCGCGCCATCCTGCTCTCGATGGGCGCGTTTTTCGTCAGCCTGCGGCTTGCGGGATTTCCCCGCATCGACGACCTGCACAGCTCGCACTGGCAGATTCTGCTGTGGCTGGTGGCGCTGTGGGGCATGGCGGAGACGGCGCGCTGCATGCGCCGCCGCTGGAACCTTTACCACGCGGGCATCATGATTCTGCTGTACACCAACCTGATGATCCTCACGCTCATCGGCGTGCTGGCCACCTATCCCTGAGCGCCAGCGTCCTTGTATTGCCCGCCGGCGGACCCGCGGATTTCTTTTCCACTGCCGCAACCCAGGGCGTGTAGTATGGGGCTCACGCTTCGCCCGCCTTGCGCCCAGCACCGACGCGATTGCCGCGACAGGAGGCCGGAACGAGCGGCGGAGGAAGAATCGAAAGTAGCACCCACTGGAGGACGTAATGCTGAAGGGATTCCGGGATTTTATTCTGCGTGGCAACGTGGTCGATCTGGCCGTCGCCGTGATTCTGGGCGCGGCCTTTAACGCGATTGTCGGCTCGCTGGTCAAGGACGTGCTTAACCCACTGATCGCCGCCACCATCGGCAAGCCGGACTTCAGCGCCGTCGTTCTTCACCTCGGCAAGGGCGTGATCACGATCGGCAATTTCCTCAATGCTGTGGTCGCGTTTCTCATCATTGCCGGCGTGGTTTACTTCGTCGTCGTTGTGCCGATGAACCACGTGATGGCGCGCATGAAGAAACCAGTGGAAGCGCCGCCGCCCACCAAGGTCTGCGGCGAATGCCTCAGCGAGATTCCCGCCGCGGCCCGCCGCTGCTCCCATTGCGCACAGCTCACGGCCTAGCGGATCACGAATCAGTCCAGCCCGCGCAGCGAGGGCGAAAACACATAGAAACCCGCAAATCCCAATGCGGCCACGCCGGACATCATCGCCAGCGCGTGGCCCGTGGGGATGGTGCGCGACAGAATGCCTGCCAGCAGCGAGCCCAGCGGCGGCAGCTCCAGAAAGCTAGTCGCGTAGATGCTCATCATCCGCCCTCGCATCTCGTCGGACGAGAGATGCTGCAGGCTGACATTAAAGCAGGAGATCATCAGGATTCCGTTGAAGCCTTCCACAAAAGCCAGGCACTCAGAGAGCGCGAAGCTGTAGGAGTAGCAGAAGCCGATGATGGCTGCGAAGAACAGAATTCCGCAGATGGTGAGGACCTGTCCGCGGCGGCGAATCACGCCCGTCACGGCCACGGTCATCGCGCCCAGCACCGCGCCCAGTCCTGAGCAGGCCAGCAGCCAGCCCAGTCCGCTGGCGCCGGTCTTCAACTGCACCTTGGCGAAGAACGGAATGAAGGTGAGGAACGGAATGCCCAGAAAGCTGACCACCGCGGTCATGCACACAATCACGCGCATCTCCCGCTCACCGTGCAGGTAGCCAAAACCGCTGCGCAGACTTCGCCACACACTCTCGTGGGGGCGGCGTTCCTCCGGCGGAAAGCGGAGGTGCAGGAGGGCCCAGATGACCGCGAGAAAACTGAAGCCGTTGAGGAAAAAGTTTCCGGCCACGCCGAAGATGGCCATTGCATAGCCGCCCAGCGTGGGCCCCAGAATGCGCGACATGTTGAACTGCGCTGAGTTCAGCGCGATGGCGTTGGTCAGATCCTCGCGCTCCACCAGCCGCGGCACCATCGCCTGATAGCTGGGAGCGTTCATGGACATCGTGATGCCGTTCAGGCAGGCGATCAGCGCCACCTCCCAAACTGTAATCACCTTCAGCAAGGCCAGCGTGGCCAGCACAAAGGCGAGGATCATCATGATAGATTGCGTGGCCAACAACAGCCGCCGCTTGTCCAGCCGGTCGGCAAAAACTCCGCCGAAAAGCGTGAAGAAGAGAAATGGAATCGAACCCGCGAAGCCTACAATGCCCAGCCAGAAGGGCGAATTGGTGAGCAGCAGCACCAGCCAGCCGCGCGCCACGTTCTCCATCCAGGAACCGATATTCGACAGAAAATTTCCGCTCCAGAAGAGGCGGAAATTGCGATTGCGCAGGGCGCGCACCGGCGCGGGAAAGCGGATGCGCTCATCGACGACCGGCATTGCAGCCAGTTCCGCGAAGGCCATTCCGTCCACTTCGCGCGGAACTCTTTCCGCCTGCTTCGGCTCCGGCTGCATCGGGCTGCCCAAAATCGTCTCCCTGCCAAACCTCTAGTGTAAGCTGAAACCGATGTTTGCGGCCGCGCTCACGGCACCCTGCTCGCCCCCAAAATTGCCGCGCCCCTGCACTCTTGCAGTACGGCTGCGCTCTAGCCCACGGAGGGTCACACTGCTGATGCGGAATCGTTCCCTTTTCGTCGCCTTTCTTCTGGCCGCGCTTGCCGTGGCCTGCGCGCAAACCGCGGACCATCTCCGCGCCACGGACTCCCACGCTCATGCCAAACTCGCCACCGGAGAGGCTGCAATCGAGCAGGCTTTCCTCGTCGTGCCCAGCGCCCAGCTTGCCGGCGAGGAGTTGAAGACCCTTACCGCCCAGCCGCACGTTGCCGGAACGCCGGAGGACCACGCCACCGCACTCTATGTCGCGCGCAAATTCCGCGAGGCCGGCCTTGAGACGGAAATCGTGCCCTATCGCGTCCTGCTCAATTGGCCCAAGGAAGTGCGCGTGCAGGCTTACGACGCCCAAGGCAAGCTGCTGATGACCGGACCCACGCGCGAGCACGTCTCCCACGATCCCTACCAGGAGAATCCAAAAATCATCATGCCCTTCAACGGCTCCTCGGGCTCGGGCGATGTCACCGCGCCGGTGGTCTACGCCAATTACGGCCGTCTCGAAGACTTCAAGAAACTCGACGCCGAGCACATTGACCTGCACGGCAAGATTGTCATCGTCCGTTACGGCGCAAACTTTCGCGGCGTCAAGGTCTATCTCGCCGAGCAGCGCGGCGCCCTCGGCGTGCTCATCTACTCTGATCCGCAGGACGACGGCTACTATCGCGGCGATCCCTACCCGAACGGCCCCTGGCGGCCGGCCACCGGCGTGCAGCGCGGTTCCGTGCAATATCTCTTCAAGTATCCGGGCGACCCGGAAACTCCAGGCTTCGCCTCCACGCCCAGCCTGCCCGATTCGCGCCGCATGAACCCCGACGGCAATCAGCCTCACATCATCTCCATCCCGCTCAGCTACCACGACGCCGCGCCGATTCTGCAGGCGCTGAAAGGCGCGGACGTGCCGCAGGGCTGGCAGGGCGCGCTGCCCTTCCGCTACCACATCGGCGGCGCGGGCGCGGTTCGCGTGCATCTGGTCTCGCAGCAGGACTACCAGCGCCGGCTCATCTGGGATGTGATCGGCAAAATCAAAGGCTCGGAGTTTCCCGATCAGTGGGTCATCGCGGGAAACCATCGCGACGCATGGACCTTCGGCGCGGTCGATCCCAACAGCGGCACGGCGGCCATGCTGGAGGCCATCCACGGCCTGGGCGCGCTGCTCAAGCAGGGCTGGCGGCCCAAGCGGACCGTCGTCTTTTGCAGTTGGGACGCGGAGGAAGAGGGCCTGATCGGTTCCACCGAGTGGGTGGAGCAGAACGGCGCGCTCATGGACCACGCCGTGGCCTACTTCAACACCGACGTCGGCGTTTCCGGGCCCAACTTCGGCGCGGCCGCAGTCCCCTCGCTCAAGCAGTTCATCCGCAATGTAACGAAGGTGGTTCCCAGCCCGCTGGGCGGCAACGTTTACGAGCAATGGCGTCTGCACCAGACTGAAAATGAGAATCGCCGCTCCAATGCGCCGCCTGAGTCCGGCAACGATGTCCGCGTCAGCGATCTTGGCTCCGGCTCGGATTTCACGCCCTTCCTGCAGCACGCCGGCGTGCCCTCGACCGACATCGGCTCGCACGGACCCTACGGCGTCTATCACTCGGCCTTCGACGATTACGCGTGGTTCGTGATGAACGCCGACCCCCAGTTCCTTTATGAGCAGGAGATGGCGCGCATTTTCGGCCTGGAGGCGTTGCGCATGGCCGACGACCCCGTGCTGCCCTACGACTACGAGGCCTATGCCGCTGCCATTGGACGCTACCTGATAGCCGCCAAACGCAAGGCCGCCGACGAGGGTTTCGCTTCGCTCGACTTCTCCCCGGCCCAGGCAGCCGACGCGCATTTTGCCGCCGCGGCGCGCAAGGTGCAGACCCTCCGACAGAATCCACCCACCGATGTAGCCGCGCTGAACCAGCATCTGCGCGAGGTAGAACTCGACCTGCTTTCATCTGCCGGCCTGCCCAATCGCCCTTGGTTCAAGCACACCATTTACGCGCCCGGCGAGTACACCGGCTACTCCGCCGTGGTAATTCCCGGCGTGAACGAGGCTATCGACGCCAGGAAACCCGAAGTGGCCCAGCAGCAGCTTTCAGTCCTTACGCAAGCCCTGGACCGCGCCGCGCAAACCCTTGATTCGGCGCAGTGAAACCGCTGTGCCGCCGCCCGGAACCGGGCTTGGCTGGCATCTGGAAGGCATTCGGCAACCTGTGATCTGCATCACGCTTGTTGGACCGGACGGTTGACCCTGCTCGCGCACGCTCGTATGGTTAGGGGTGTTGACTATGAAGACTTCCTCCAACTCGCTCCGCATCGGAATCGCGGTGGCCATCATCGTGGGCACCATCGGATGGCTGGCCTACACCGGGTACGGCTCCAGCAAAAGCTACTTCGTCACTGTTGCCGAGCTGGGAAACATGGGCAACAAGGCCTACCACAGCCAGCTTCGCGTGGAAGGCTTCGTCAAGCCCGGCTCCATCCAGCAGGACGGGCCGCACGTGACCTTCCTGATGAACGAGTACGAGAGCCACTCGCCCAAAGCCGCCTCCGGCCGCCTGCTCAAGGTGGTTTACAAGGGCTCCGAGCCGCCGCCGGACACCTTCAAGGACAATGCGCAGGCCATCGCCATGGGCACCTATGGCCGCGACGGCGTCTTCCACGCCGACGAGCTGCAGGCCAAGTGCGCCAGCAAGTACGCCCCGGCAAATCCCAACGCGGCACCGGCCAAGGCGCCCGCCAGCCCGCGCGCCGCCGTCGCGCCCCCGGCTATCGGT
>JBAUEO010000006.1:0-5393 GCA_049678625.1 Occallatibacter sp.
CAGCCTGCTTCGTCACGTCCGTAAACGTTCCGTCGCCGTTGTTGTGGTAGAGCGTGTTGCCGTGAACGCCGGTCACAAACAGGTCCGGATGCCCGTCGTTGTCGTAGTCGCCCACCGCCACGCCCACGTCAAATCCATGTCCCAGCAGGCCGGCCTCTTTCGTCACGTCGGTAAACGTCCCATCGCCGTTGTTGCGCAGCAGCATGTTGTTGTACTTGGGCGAAGTCTTCTTCAAAGTCGCCAGGTCCGCGCCGTTGGCAAAGAAGATATCCGGCTTCCCATCGCCGTCGTAGTCAAACACCGCCACCCCACCCGCCATCGTCTCCGGCGCGTTGCGCGCGGGGCTCTCATCGCTCGCGAGCCGAAAGGGGAGCGGCCTGTACTCAAAGCGGATGGGGGACGGAACAGGGTTTTGCCCGCCCGCCGCTGAGGTCACGCTTGCGGCAAACAGGCTCGTAAGCAGCGAAATCAGGAGCAAAAAGCCGTTACGGCAAGACATAGGAGACATGAAGTGCGGGCCCGAAGATTGGACGCAGTGTACTATGGCGCGTTCTCACCGCAACATCTCGTTTTTCAGGCATTTAATCGTGCGCAAGGCCGGAATGGGCCCGCCCTTTGCATGCTGCTCTTTGGCCCCGCAAACAGGGTGCGCGAAAAAGGGGATGAGAGTCGTTGCACCAAGCGCGTACAATGCTTGCCGAAGCTCCGAACCTCTGGAAAACCGCTTTATCTTGCGCCGCCTCCGACAGACCGGGCGCGACGAGTGCGCGGCTTGCCGGAAGCGGGACGCGGAAATCAGGCAATCCTATGAGTCGATACAGAATCACGAGCGTGACACGCAATTTTCTTTTGGGACTGGCGGCGCTGGGGCTGACGGTGACGATGGGGCCAACACCAGCCGCGGCTCAACAAGGGACAACCACACCCGCAAAGCCCGCCGCGACACAAACGCAGGCGGCCGCGCCAGCCAAAGCGGCGGTCAGGCCCGCCTCCGTCAACGCTGACGTGAACGAGGTCTCGCTCGACCTGGTGGCACACGACAAAAAGCACCGGCCGGTGCTCAACCTGACCAACAGCGACCTGAAGGTTACCGACAATGGCGTCCCGGTCACGCTGACGGATTTTCATCTGGTGAAGGGCAATTCCGGCGCGGAGCACCTGGTGATTCTGGCTTTCGACCCGT
Organism: Occallatibacter sp.; assembly: GCA_049678625.1. Classification (GTDB taxonomy): domain Bacteria; phylum Acidobacteriota; class Terriglobia; order Terriglobales; family Acidobacteriaceae; genus Telmatobacter. Next base: position 1,184 of record JBAUEO010000006.1, read on the forward strand.
TCCAGGGCGCGGCAGCCAAGGATGCGCAGCGGATTGCCGAGAAAATCCTCAAAATGATTCCGGAGAGGGGCTTCTCCCTCGCTGTCATGGACTTCAGAGGGCGCTTGCGGCTGATCCAGAGTTTCACCGACGATCGCAAGGAGGTGGAAGACGCCGTCAAGGTGGCAACGGACCCGAAGGACAAGACCCAGGCCATCACCGTGGAGTTAGCAGAAAAAAACCTCATCTCGATTGCGCGCAACGGCGCGGACCTGAAGGGCGTGCATGCCAGCTTGAAGGACCGGGCCAGGGCGCAAACGCTGCTGACGGCGCTCGAAGACGCGCAGCGCATTCAGCAGGACAGCCACTCCCGCGTCAACCTGGCTGGTCTGCTGGCCCTGGCGCGCGCTGAGCAGCAACGGACTTCGCGCAAGGCCATCCTCTACTTTACATCGAATCCGCAGATGGATTCGGCGGCCAAACAGATGGTGAACACCATTGTGGGAACGGCAAATCGCGCCGGAGTCAGCATTGACACCATCGACATGAACGCCTTCAGCTCCGACGGCGCGCACCAGATGAGCAACGCCATGATGAACGGGCAGGCGCCCTTCAACCCCGTACCGCAGCCGGTTCAGGGCAGCGGCGGCATGGCCTCCACCACACCCATGCAGCAGGAGGGTGGCATGCCGGCCACAGGCAGCGGCACTGTCAACTGGGGAAGCTCGCAGGACGTGGCCATGGCCACCGGATTCGCAAATCGCTCCAACGAGTGGCAGATGTTCCACCAGCCCAAGGGGCCCATGGCCGACCTGGCGAAGGGTACCGGCGGAACCTACATCGACGCGCAGGACTCGGTGAACAAGCCGATCGAGCAGATGCTCGGCGACATGACCACCTATTACGAGGCCACCTATGTCCCGCCCATCAAGTCCTACGACGGAAAGTTCCGCACCATCGACGTCGCAGCGCTCAACAAGCGGCTCACCATCAACACGCGCAGCGGATACTTTGCCCTGCCTCCCAACGCCGACAACAGCGTGCAACCCTTCGAAGAGCCGCTTTTGAAAACGCTGGCCGCGCCGCAGTTGCCCAGCGCGCTCAACTTCCACGCGCGTGTCATCCGTTTCGGCGACCTGCCGGACGGGTACACCAACAGCCTGGTTGTGGATGTGCCCATTGCGCAACTGGAGACAAAAAAGGACCCGCAGACCGATCTTTACTCGGCGCGCGCGGCCATTGTTGCGCAAATCAAGGATAAGAACGGCACCGTGGTGGAGCAGTTCGGCGAGGACCTGACGCAGCGCGGCGCGCTCGATTCGCTTGACCACCAGGGGAATGCGGAGATCTCCCTCGAACGGCATTTCATCGAGATTCCGGGCAGTTATCAATTGCAGGTCGCCGTTCTTGACGAGCTGAGCGGAAAGATGAGCGCGCAGCGCAGCACCTTCGAGATTCCCACGCAAACCGCCGGCCCCGGCCTCAGTGACATGGTGCTGGTCGGCAGCCTGCATCCAGTCGACGAGGATGCCGATCCGATGGACCCCATGCGCTACGCCCGCGAAAAGGTCACGGCGAATCTCTCCGGCCAGGTGGCCGACGGCTCCAGCGATGTTTCGCTCTTCTTCATGCTGCATCCTGACACCTCTGACTCGAATCCTCCCGTGCTGAAGATGCAGGTCATCCACAACGGGCATGCCAGCAAGGTCACTCCCCTGCCCATGGCAGACGACCCGCACGGAACCTTTCCCTATCTCGCGTCCTTCAAGACCGCGGCGCTGCCTCCCGGCGACTACGTGGTGAAGGCGATGCTCGTCCAGGGCGGCAAAACCGCCGTCAAATCCGTGGCCTTTTCCGTGGCCGGTGCCGAAGGCGCTGCAGCGGCCGGCGGCGGACCCGAACCGGCCGTGGGCGACGTCACCTACGCCGCTCCCGTCGGCATCCAGTCCGCACCCGGTCAGTTGGCCATCACGGCGGTAACCAATCCCATGCCCAAGCCTTCTGCCAGTGTGATTGCAAGCCTGCTGAGTGATGCTCGCGACCGCGCCACCCATTACTCCGAGACCGTGCCCAACTTTCTCTGCGTCCAGAACACCACCCGCTCGGTCGACTCCTCAGGCAGCGGGCACTGGAAGCAGTTGGACACGCTTACCGAGCTGCTGCGCTATAGCGGCAAGGTGGAAACCCGCACCACGCTTGAAATCAACGGCCGGAAAAGTAACCTTGACCGCGACTCCATGGACGGAGTCCGCTCCACGGGCGAGCTGGGCGGCGTGCTGCGCGCGGTCTTTCAGCCTTCCGCGCAAGCCAACTTTGACTGGGTTGAAACCGATTCGCTCGACGGAAACACGGTGCAGGTCTTCAATTACGCCATTGACGCAAAACACTCGGCCTTCGGCGTTACCGGGTCGAACGGCAGACAGATTCTGGTTGCCTTCCACGGACTCGTATACATCGACAGCGCCACGCACAACATCCGGCGCATTACGCTCATCGCTGACCGCATGCCCAGCAAATTCCCCACGCATTACACCGGCGTTCGTGTCGATTATGGTTACGTGGTCATCAACAGTCACGACTACCTGATGCCGGTGGGCGCGGAAGTGAGTCTGCGCCAGGGCCGGCATGAGTCCGTGCTGAACTCCATGCAGTTCCGCGAGTACCGCCGCTTTGGATCGAACGCGCGAATCCTCACCTCCAACCCCGTGACCAAACCCTGACGAGTGTGGCCCGGTGCGGAGAAGCCTCTGAGTGGTTGTGCGTTGTGAAGTCAGCCCGTCAGCTCGCGGCAGCCGAGGGCAGCCGCGCCGCCGCACGCCATTCAGCGCATGCGATATGCTGAATGCCATGCGGTCCGTTGGTCTTCTCCTGCTTGCACTCGCTCTTCCGGCGGCGGGACAGCCTGCCTCTGCCGGCAAGGCAAATGTCGACCGGCTGCTGGGGTCGGCCGTTGCCGCGCAGCAGCGGCATGACCTGAAGACCGCGATTGCCCTCTACCGCAGGGTGCTGGCCATGCAACCGGATCTGGAACAGGCAAGGGCCAACTTGGGCGCGGCGCTGGCCGACAATGGGCAGTATGGCGCGGCGATTGAAGAAGACAAAAAAGCGCTGGCCGCCATGCCCGGCAACACCGGCTTGCACATGAATCTGGGCCTGGCCTTCTACAAGAACGGCGACTTTGCCCTCGCCGGGCCGGAGTTCGCCAAGGTGCTGGCCAACCGCCCCATGGACATTTCCGCCGCCGTGCTGATGGGCTATGTGGACATCAAGCTCGAGCGGCCCGCCGAGGCCATCCGGCTGCTGGCGCCGCTGGAGCCGGGCCATGAAGACAACATGGACCTCGAATATGTGCTTGGTTACGCGCAGGTGCAAACCGGGGACGACAAGGACGGCGTGCCGCGTCTGGAACGGATGGCACAGGCCACGCACGCCGCGGACGCCTATGTGATTGCCGGAAAGGCGCGGATGAACAAGCGCGAGTTCCACGAGGCGCGCCAGGACCTGGATGCGGCGGTCACGCTGAATCCAAATTTCCCGGGACTCGAAACCCTCGCCGGGCAGGCCCGCGACGCGCTCGGGGACTCCGACGCCGCCATGCCCGCCTTTGAGGCCGCCGTCCGGCAAAATCCGCAGGACTATACGGCCAATCTTTATCTCGGCGCCTTGTGGCTCAAGCAGCGTAACTTTGACAAGGCGCGGCCGCTGTTGGAAGAGGCGGTCAAGCTGCAGCCCCAGGCTCCCATGGCGCGCTTCAAGCTCTCCAGACTCAACGAGCTCACCGGCAACTACGCCGCCGCCGCCGCCACGCTGGAAGACCTGGAGAAAGCCGACCCCGGCTGGCTTGACCCGCACATTGAGCTGGCTACGATTTACTACAAGCTCCACCGGCCAGCCGACGGCCTCCGCGAGCGCGCGGTTGTGGCGAAGATTCAGGCGCAGCAGCAAAAGGCCGGACCCAAAGACAGCCAGTAAATGGGCCGGCGAAGTCCCCTGCTCCGCGTGGGGCCTGGCTATTTCGCCTGAGCGGCCTCCGTCACGTGGAGAATCTGGTCGGCCTTCACGTTTTCGAGCGTCTGCACAATCCCGCTGGGCCAGGTGATGACGATCTTCTGCGCAAGGTCGTCCGGCCCCAGCCCGAAATGCACCGGCCCCAGGCTTGACGACGCATAGCAGACGCTCGAAGTCTGATGGTTATATTGCACGCCGGACTTGGTGACGACCTCAATCCGCG
>JBAUEO010000007.1:0-9970 GCA_049678625.1 Occallatibacter sp.
GGTAAGCGCGCCGCGTGCCGTGGAGTAGGTCTTTTCGAGGTCGCGGACCTGGAGAATGGGCACCCGCGACTCACTTTTCCCCGATTCAGGGTCCCGCGAGTCATGTTCCCGCAATTCCCTTACTCGCGGTTTTGGGTCCCGCGAGGAGCGGGAAGCCGGGCCGGCAGCCGCTGAGGGGTTCTGGTTCATCCGATTGAAACCATTTTACCGTGAATGGCATAAATTCCACGCAAAGGTGGCGAGGAAAATATACGAAATGAATCGAGAGAGTTGGGGGCCAAGGCGCATGGCGCGGGGCTTGACGAGCGGTAGGAGGGACTGAGGGGCGCAGGGACCAGGGACTCAAGGTTTGGGGATTGCAGAGGGATTAAGTTTTGCGATGCGACCATCCGGGCCGACGACGAAGGGCAGCGAGAGGGCGTTCCAGTTGCCGTTGTCGAGGGGGCGCCAAGTGCGGCCGTCGTCGCGGGAGATGTCCGAGCCGTTGGTGCCGACGGTGATCCAGGCTTTGAGCGCGGCGGACCATTGGACGGCGGAGCGGAAGCCGTGGGGCGGTTTTTCTGCAGCCGTCGGATTCAGCTGCCCTAGGACTATCGCCACAGCGGTTCCGGCTGTCGCGTCCGGCTTGCGATAGTCTCCGCCCACGGCAACGAAGCCAGAGGAAAATGGGGAGTCGGAAGTTGGGATAGGTCCGATTGCGAGCGAGAAGACGCCCGCCGAAGAGGAATCACCGTCCATGGGCATCTTCACCTTCCGGAAGCCGAGGCTTTCGGATAGACATAGAGCAGGATATTCCTGAGCGGTGAGCATAGTGCATTGGTAGCGGGACCTCGGGATGTAAAGCCAGGGTCCGCCGGGCCCGCTGGTGCCGAAGGTTGGCTGGCCGCTGTCATCAACGATCAACGCGGAGTTGCTTGCAGCAAATGCGCCGGCTTTTACATTCGGCGCAGCAAGGTCGCTGGTGTTGAGACGACCCCAATGCTTACCACCATTCACAGTGAAGAATAAGACGAAGTACCCGGCCACCGGGTCGCCGAGAATAAAGCCACGGCTCCAGTCGATAAACTTCAGTGCGTCCCAGAAGCCGTTAGGCGCGTCGGGATTGGTGAAGAGCAGCCTCCACGTCTTGCAGCCATCCGCAGTTTTGTAGAGGCGGGACTTTGCGCCGGGGCCGGAGGCCATGACGATGGCGGTGCTGGCATCCCAAGCCTGCACGCCGCGGAAATCCAGCGTCGCGCCATCCTTCTTGGCGTCCGGTGTGGCGCAGCGGGTCCAGTTCTGTCCGCCGTCGGTGGTGCGCAGAACCGTTCCGCCGCTTCCGCTGGCCCAGGCGACTGTTCCATTTGCCCCGTCCACTGAATCGATGCCGCGCAGCCCGGCGGTGCTGCCGGAGGACTGGAGTTGCCAGACGGGGGCGTTTGCAGGCGGAGTTTGTTGCACTCCCACCCTTTCAGCAGATTGCGCTGAAAGGATGGGGCACCCGAATAAGAGAAGAATCGCGGCAGCGACGAGCGCGGCGGGAGTGTCAAAGCGCATGAGGGAAGTATAGGCGGAAAAGGCAAATGCAGGTCCTTCGACTCCCTCCGCACAAGCTCTGGTCGCTCAGGATGACAGTTGCTGTTGTGAAATGCAGGTCCTTCGGCTCCCTTCGCTCAAGCTCCTGTCGCTCAGGTTGACAATTTCTGTTATGAAATGCAGGTCCTTCGACTCGTTGGGCTCATGAAGTGCGCCCAACTTCGCTCAGGATGACAATGCACTATGGCAACTCGGCGGCGAGGGCGACGGCGGGCGGGGCGAGGCGCATAAGCGCCACATACGCGATGCCGGCGACGAAGAAGCCGACGAACCAGGCGTAGTCATACAGAAAACGAAGCGCGGGCAGGGCGAGGCCGACGAGAGCGAGGCCGACGCCGAGCACGAGCGCAGCAATGGCGCGGGGATTGATGCCGCGCGTGTAGTGGTACGCGCCTTCGCGGTGGTAGAGCGAGTTGACGTCGAGCTCAGTGCGGCGGATGAGGAAGTAGTCGGCGACCATGATGCCGGCAACGGGGCCGAGGAGGCCGGAGTAGGCGACGAGCCAGCCGAAGATGTAGGCGTCGGGCGTGGCGAGGAAGTGCCAGGGGCACATGGCGATGCCGAGGAAGCCGGTGATGAGGCCGCCGGTGCGGAAGCTGATCAGGCGCGGGTAGAGATTGGAGAAGTCGTTCGAGGGGCTGACGACGTTGGCGCCGATGTTGACGTTGAGGGTGGCGACGAGAATCGCAATCATCGCGACGAAGGCGACGACGGGCTGATGGAATGCGCCGATGAGCGTGATGGGGTTCCAGATGGGATGGCCGAAGAGGACTTCAGACGCTGAAGTGACAGAGATGCCGACGAAGGTGTAGAGCGTCATGGCAATGGGAAGGCCAAGAGCCTGTCCCCAGGACTGCGCGCGCTGCGATTTGGAGTAGCGGGTGAAGTCGGGGATGTTGAGCGCGAGCGTGGCCCAGTAACCGACCATGGCGGTGAGCGAAGGGAAGAAGACGGCAAGAAAGGAGTGAGTGGAGTGGAACCGTGACGGCGTGGAGAGCATGGAGCCGAAGCTGCCGGCCTTCATCCGCACCCAAATCAAAAGCAGCGCGGCCATGATGAACATGAAGGGCGCGCCAAAGGCCTGCAGGTGGCGGATGGAATCGACGCCGCGCCAGACGACGGCCATGTTCAAAAGCCAAAAGAAGAGGAAGCAGGCCCAGAGCGAGACGGGCGCGGCGGCAAGCGAAGGCCAGAGGATGGCGAGCATGGCGTGGATGGCCGTGCCGCCAATCCAGGACTGGATGCCGAACCATCCGCAGGCAACGATGGCGCGCAGGATGGCGGGAAGATTTGCGCCGCGCACGCCGAAGGGCGCGCGGATGAAGACGGGAAACGGAATGCCGTATTTTGCGCCGGCGTGGGCGTTGAGCAGCATGGGGACGAGGACGATGAGGTTGCCAAGCAGGACGGTGGAGAGAGCCTGCTTCCAATCCATGCCCTTGGCGATAAGCGAGGAGGCGAGCTGGTAGGTGGTGATCTCCATGGACATGGAGAACCAGAGGGCGATGTAGTTGTACATCGTCCAGGTGCGCTGGGCGGGCGTGGTGGGGCGGAGGTCGGCGTTGGAGAGTGTGGGGTCGACTGTGCTCAATGGGCCTCCGGTGCAGCGGATCAGCAAGTCAGCGAGTCAGCGGGTCAGCGGGTCAGCGCGAGGGGGATGCTGGATTTGACTCTACTGAGCGGAGCGCAAAAATGGAATGAGGAATTGCGGAGGGCGGCTGGGAGCGTCCAGTGGGCATCGGTTTGCTCAATTTGAATTGGCGGTATCCCTCTTGATTAGGCCATTGCTCCAGATTGAGATTGCGTAAAAGAGCGCCCCGCAATACATGCCAAGTAATAGTGCGAAAAACCAAAACGCCCGATCTGAATTCTTGTGTTTCTGCCCTGCCCAATAAGTCCACATCGTGATCCAAAGCACCATTGCACCAATGCCGGTGTAGATTCCCCAGATTCCTAATAGAATCCTGAAAACCTGCGGAATAGATTCGAGCAGGTCGCGTTGAGGTTCGCCGACAACCGCCCAGACTGCTATTCCGAAAAGCGTAAAGGCCGACAGCGAGGCTGCCCATGAGACGAGAAGCCAAAAGAGTGGACTAGGGAGCCGATATGTTCCTGCGATTAGATAGCCACTTTTCATATTATGTTTGCGGTCAAAAACCTGCGTAGTATACATCGATTCAAAGTTCTGGGCGGGCAATCGCCAAGTGCGAGCTTTGACGATTCCTGGCTTAAGCGTTAGTTACTTCCAAGCGCCGCCGTGGGCTTGGCGGCGGAGATAGTTGCCGCGGCCGGGTTTGCCGATAAAGTTGCCGCCTGACACGACGAGTTCGCCGCGGGAGTAAACGTCGCGGGCGTTGCCGCGCACCTTGAAGCCCTCAAACATGGAGTAGTCGACGCGCATGTGATGGGTGGCGGCGGAGATGGTGTGGTCGGCGCTTTCATCCCAAAGCACAATGTCGGCGTCACTGCCCTCGGCGAGCACACCTTTTTGGGGATACATGCCGAAGATGCGCGCGGGCGCGGTGGAGACGAGCTCAACGAAGCGGTTGATGGAGAAGTTGCCCTGCCCCACTCCATGATGATGCAAAAGCTGGAGGCGGTTTTCAATGCCGGGGCCGCCGTTGGGGATTTTGGTGAAGTCGTCTTTGCCGAGAGATTTCTGATCGGCGAAGCAGAAGGGGCAGTGGTCGGTGGAGACGACCTGGAGGTTGTCCTTTTGGAGGCCCTGCCAGAGCGTGGGCTGGTTACGGCGCTCGCGCAGGGGCGGGGTGAAGACGTATTTCGCGCCGTCCCAGCCTTTGCCCTCCATGTTGTCTTCAAGCGAGAGCAGGAGATACTGCGGGCAGGTTTCGGCGAAGGCGGGCAGGCCGCGGTCGCGTGCCTCGCGCACCTGATTGAGCGCGTCCTCACTGGAGAGGTGGACGATGTAGACGGGCACGCCGGCCATCTCCGCCATGGCGATGGCGCGGTGGACGGCTTCAGCCTCAGCCCGCGTGGGGCGGGTGAGCGCGTGATAGATGGGCGCGGTTTTGCCTTCGGCCAGCGCCTGCTGCACGATGACGTCAATGACCGAGCCGTTTTCCGCGTGCATGCAGATGAGCGCGCCGTTTTTGGCGGTTTGGCGCATGGCCTTGAAGATGGTGGCGTCGTCAACCATGAGCACGTTGGGGTAGGCCATGAAGAGCTTGAAGCTGGCCACGCCTTCGCGGACAAGCGAGTCCATGTCTTCGAGGCCGGCGTCGGGCAGGTCAGTGACGATCATGTGCAGGCCGTAGTCGATGCAGGCCTTGCCCTCGGCCTTCTTCCACCAGATGTCGAGCGCGGTGCGCATCTTCATTCCCCGTGACTGAATGGCGAAGTCGACAATCGTCGTCGTCCCGCCGATGGCGGCGGCGCGCGTGCCGGTGAGGAAATCGTCGGCGGAGTTGGTGCCGCCGAAGGGCATGTCGAGGTGGGTGTGCGCGTCAATTCCGCCGGGGAGGACGAGCAGGCCGGTGGCGTCAACGACGGTGTCTGCCGCGGAGGCGGGGATGGAGGGGCTGATTTCCTTGATGATTGTGCCGTCGATGAGCAGGTCGGCGCGGAAAGCGGCGTCCGCGTTGACGAGGGTGCCGTTTTGGATGAGGGTGGTGGGCATGGCTTCTATCCGTTGGAGGGTTGTGGGTTGCAGGTTGCGCCGCGCGTGCGCTGGTCCCAGGACTCGGCGGCGAGGCCGGAGTCGACGCAGACCATGGTGATGCAGTCGTCGACGGGGCAGACGAGCGAGCAGAGGTTGCAGCCGACGCACTCGGTTTCATCCACGCGGGGAATGCGGGCGAGGGGCGTGGGATAAGGGCCCTGGGCGGCGGCGAGGGCGGCGCGCTCCTTGCGGGATACGGGCGTGACGGTGATGAATTCGCGGCTGCGCGCCTCGGCGGCGGCGGGCGTGGCGTGCAGCTCGACATGTCCGTCGATTGGGCCGGAGACGCGGTCAAGATGGATGCACTGGTGCGCGCCGTCCCAGCAGGCGATGTGGCAGAGGTCGCAGCCGATGCATTTTTGCTCATTAATGCGCGCGACGATTTTGTAATTCAAGTTCAGGTGCTTCCAGTCAGTGACGCGCGGAAGCGAGAGGCCACGGAAGTCGTCGAGGGTGTGGAAGCCCTTGGCGCGCATCCAGCCTTCCAAGCCCTCGGCCATGTCTTCCACGATGCGATAGCCGAAGTGCATGACGGCGGTGCAGACCTGGACGGTGCCGCAGCCGAGGAGGATGAACTCCGCCGCGTCGCTCCAGGAGGCGATGCCGCCGATGCCGGAGAGTGGCAGGGCGGACTCGGAATCGGACATGATCTGCTGAACCATGTTGAGCGCGATGGGCTTGACGGCGGGGCCGCAGTAGCCGCCATGGGAGCTGCTGCCGTCCACGTCGGGACGCGGCGTGAAGGTGTCGAGGTCAATGCCGGTGATGGAGTTGATGGTGTTGATGGCGGAGAGGCCGTCAGCATGGGCGCGTTTGGCGGCGCGGGCCACGGTGCGAACGTCTGTGATGTTGGGCGTGAGCTTAACGAGCACGGGCGTACGGGCTTTTTCCTTCACCCACTCGGTAATCATCTGCGCGTACTCGGGCACCTGGCCGACGGCCGCGCCCATGCCGCGCTCGCTCATGCCGTGGGGGCAGCCGAAGTTTAGCTCAAGGCCATCGGCGCCCGCGTCCTCGGAGCGGGCGACAATCTCGTGCCATGCCTCGCGGTTGGAGGCGACCATGAGCGAGGCGATGACTGCGTGCTGCGGATAGCGCTTTTTAACTTCGGCAATCTCGCGGAGGTTGATTTCGATGCTGCGGTCGCTGATGAGCTCAATGTTGTTGAAGCCCATCATGCGTTGGCCCTGCCAGTCGATGGAGGAGTAGCGCGAGCTGACGTTGGTGATCGGCTCGCCGATGGTTTTCCAGACTGCGCCGCCCCAGCCTGCGTCGAATGCGCGCATGATCATCTCGCCGGTGTTGGTTGGGGGCGCGGAGGCGAGCCAGAAGGGGTTGGGCGAGTTGATGGCCCCGGCGAAGTTGCGCACGCGCAGGTCAGTCATGGCGGGCCTCGGCAATCATGAGCATGGCGCGAGCGGCGCGCTTGCCGTCCGCCACAGCATCGACAACTTCGCGGCCGCCGTTTGCGCAGTCGCCGCCGGCAAAGTAGCGAGGATTGCGCGTTTGTCCGGTGGCGGAGTCGGCGACGATGCGGCCCTCGGCCATTTCAACCTGGCGAAACCCGCCGATGAGCTCGGCAAAGGGCGACTGGCCGACGGCGGGAACGACGAGATCGCAGGCGATGGTGGATTCGGAATCGGGGATGGCGAGGAGGGTGCGATCAATCTCGCGGACCTGCACGGTATCCAGCAGCAGCCGGCCGCGCTCGTCGCGGCGGATGGCCGTGGGCTTGCGATGCCAGAGAAACTGCACGCCCTCCTGCTTGGCATGCTCATACTCGAAGTCGAAGGCGGCCATCTCGCCTTCGCCGCGGCGGTAGAGGAGGTAGACGGTCTCCGCGCCCAGTCGGCGCACGGCGTTGGCCGCGTCAATGGCGGTATTGCCCGCGCCCACCACGACGACGGTGCCGGAGAGGTGGCGAAGATGGCCGGTCTTGTACGCGGCGATGAGCTCGAGCGCATTCGTCACGCCTTCGCCCTCCTCGCCGGGAATGTTCATGCGCTGCATGGCGCCCAGACCGATGCCGATGAAGACGAAATCGAATTCGGCCTCGAGGGTTTCAAGAGCCTGGGTGGATTCGATGGTTTCGTCGAAGCGAAATTCGACGCCCATGCGATGGATCATTTCGATTTCGCGCAGGCTTTCCGCGGCGCGGAGCTTGTATTCGGCCACCCCGTAGGTATTGAGGCCGCCGGGCAGCGAACGGCGCTCAAAGATGGTGGCGTGTGCGCCGACGCGGCAGATCTCCGCCGCACAGCCCAGCGACGCGGGACCTGCGCCAATGCAGGCGACCCGCAGATTGCGTTGGCCGGGTGAAGCGACGGCAGGAGTTTCGCCGGAGTCGTGAAAGGCATCCATGGCGTGGCGCTGCAGGAGGGCAATCTGAATGGGCTCGCGGTTGAGCCGATGGAAGACGCACGCACCTTCGCACAGGACTTCAACGGGACAGGCGCGCGAACAGCTTCCACCGAGGATGTTCGCGCCCAGAATGCGCAGCGCTGAGCCGTGGAGATTGCCCGTGGCGATGCGCTTGATGAAACCGGGAACGTCAATGTGCGTGGGGCAGGCGGCGGTGCAGGGCGCGTCAAAGCAGTAGAGGCAGCGGTTGGCTTCCATCACCGCGGCCTGGGCCTCGAGCGGCGGCTTGAGCTCACGGAAGCGCTCGCGAAGATCGGGATCGTCGGGCAGCGTTGCGGTCATACAAACCTCAGGGCAACTCTCCAGCCCGTGTGGCGCGAAACAAACGCGGCACTACGGGGCGAAGCAACTCATTCCCAGCCCGCGCGATTGCAATAAAGCGCGCTAGGAGGCGACCAGCGGGCCGTACTGATCGGGCCTGCGGTCGCGGAAAAACTGCCAGGTGCGGCGAACCTCGGCAATCTCGTCGAGGTCGAGATCGGCGGTGAGAACTTCGTCCTTGTCGCGCGAGGCCTGGGCGATGATCTGGCCGCGGGGATTGGCGAAGTAGCTGGAGCCGTAAAACTCGCCGATGTTCCACGGGGCTTCAGTTCCCACGCGGTTGATGGCGGCGATGAAATAGCCGTTGGCTGCGGCGTGCGCCGGCTGCTCCAGCTTCCACAGGTACTCGCTGAGGCCGGCCACGGTGGCCGAGGGATTGAAGACAATTTCCGCACCGTTGAGGCCGAGACAGCGCGCGCCTTCAGGAAAGTGGCGGTCATAACAGATATAGACGCCGATTTTGGCGAAGCCGAGATCGAAGACCGGGTAGCCCAGGTTGCCGGGGCGAAAGTAGAACTTTTCCCAAAAGCCGGGCGCGACGTGGGGGATGTGGGTCTTGCGATATTTGCCGAGGTACGAGCCATCGCGATGAATGACGGCGGCAGTGTTATAGAAGATGCCCTCCTGCTCGATTTCATACACGGGCACGATCATGGCGATGCCGAGCTCGCGCGCGAGCGATTGCATGAGGCTGACGGTGAGTCCGCCGGGAACCTGCTCAGTGGCCTCGTACCATTTCACGGACTGCTCGGCGCAGAAGTAGGGGCCGTTGAAAATCTCCTGCAGGCAGACGATTTGCGCGCCGGCGGAGGCGGCCTGGCGGATGAGGTCGAGATGTTTTTCGATCATGGCCTTCTTCTGGTCTGCCAGCGGCTCGGTGGCCGACAGCGCGTTGGAGGCCTGAATGATGGAGCAGCGAACGATGCGCGACATAGGGCGGATTCTCCCGCGAAAAGGCGTGTGAGTCTTTGACGTTAAAACATGGGCGCGGGTTGAGCAATGGCTTTGTGGCCGCGCGAACAGATTGCCCTCGACGGAAGGAGCCGGCAAGTGACGTAGAATCGCAATTTGGCAAGGAAAGATTCAGTAACTGATTTTGTTGTCAGAGGCGATCCACGCGGCGAAACTGGCCCAGGCATCCTTGGCAAGCAATTGTGTGGAAGGCAGCGTGCGTTCCGGCGCGCTCTTGCGCAGTTCTGCGTAGAGGTAGGCATCGTCAAAGCCGGCGCGTGCGGCGTCGGCTGCGGATGCGCCATAGTATATGGCGCGCAGGCGGGCCCAATAACACGCGGCGAGGCACATGGGGCAGGGCTCGCAACTGGTGTAGAGGTCGCATCCAGCCAGCGTGAAGGTTCCGAGGGCGCGGCAGGCGGCGCGGATGGCGTTCACTTCGCCGTGGGCGGTGGGGTCGTTGCCGGCGGTAACAGTGTTCACGCCTTCGCCCACGATGCGGCCCTCGCGGACAACAACGGCGGCGAAAGGTCCGCCGCGGCCGGAGCGGACGTTTTCCGTGGCGAGCTCGATGGCGCGGCGGAGGAAGTCGGGATTTGGCTGCGTGGACATCCGGCTTGCCTGTCGGCTCCCTTAGCGGAGACACTGGAGCGGCGAAAGTAAACACAGTATGGCACAGGCATTTCGATCGACCCGCGTGGTGACGGCGAAGGGAGCGGCGCCGGCCGCGCTCTTGGTGGAGGGGGAACGGATTGCGGCGGTGACGCGCTGGGACGATGTGCCAGGTGATGCGGCTCTGCGCGATTTCGGCGACCGGATACTGCTGCCAGGGCTTGTGGACACGCATGTGCACATCAATGAGCCGGGGCGCACGGAGTGGGAAGGCTTTTGGACGGCGACGCGCGCGGCGGCTGCCGGCGGCGTGACGACACTGGTGGATATGCCGCTGAATTCGATTCCGGAGACGACAAGCGTTGCAGCGCTGGAGGCCAAGCGCGCTGTGGCCGCGGGCAAGGCCTGGGT
>JBAUEO010000008.1:0-67140 GCA_049678625.1 Occallatibacter sp.
GGTGAGCACCGCTGCTTCTGCTGGATACTTCAAGGAGAGTTGCGGCGGTTGGCGGTGCGGGGCGGCTTCGGCGGCCTGTGATGCCTGTCCATGCTAACAAAGACCGGACCATAGACCGGCATCTTCGGCAAGCCGCGCTTGAGCAACTCGGAGCCGAAGCGGAGGAGGGCGGCGACAGCATGACATGCGGAAAACACATCACGGGCCTATAATGTCTCATGGTCCCCTCCCCGCGCCAAACCGTTGACCCACAAGGCCGAAGCGCACACCCGGAGGCTGGGGAGCGGGTTGCGAGCGAGGCGCGCGCCGCCGGCGAGGCGATGGGCGCCCAGACGCTGAAGAGTCCCGATAGACACGAAATTGACGAGCGCTTTGAGGCGCTGCTGAAGCAGGTGCAGGCCAACCGACCGAATGAGGACGTGAGTCTGATTCGGAAGGCGTGGGAGTTCTGCGTGCAGCAGCACGAAGGACAGATGCGTGCCTCGGGCGAGCCCTACATTGTGCATCCGCTGGAAGTGGCCGAGGTGCTGGCGGAGATGAAGCTGGACGCGACGGCGATTGCGGCCGCGCTGCTGCACGACGCGGTGGAGGATACGCCGGCGACGAGCGAAGAGATCGAGGCGGGGTTCGGCGACCAGGTGGCGCACATTGTGGATGGTGTGACGAAGATCGACAAGATCCAGTTCGCCAACCGCGAGGACCGCCAGGCGGAGAACGTGCGCAAGATGCTGCTGGCGATGGTGAGCGATGTGCGCGTGGTGCTGATCAAGCTGGCGGACCGGCTGCACAACATGCGCACGCTGGAGCACCTGAAGCCGGAGCGGCAGGAGGCGATTGCGCGGGAGACGCTGGATATCTACGCGCCGCTGGCGCACCGGCTGGGGATGGGCAAGGTGCGCGGCGAGCTGGAAGACCTCGCGTTTCGATACACGGACCCTGTGGCGTTCGAGCAGGTGCAAAAGGCGGTGGAAGCGCGACGGCTGGAGGGCGAGCAGTTTTTGCGCGGCGTGGAAGAAACGCTGATGGAGCAGTTCAGGGAGAACAATGTTCAGGCGCGGGTGGAGTGGCGCATCAAGCGGCTCTACTCGATGTTTCAGAAGCTGGAGCGGACCAAATCGAGCTACGACCAGGTGTATGACCTGCTGGCGGTGCGGGTGATTACGCAGGATGTGGCATCGTGCTATGCGGTTTTCGGTCTGATTCACACCATCTGGCGTCCGGTGCCGGGGCGCATCAAGGACTTTATCGCGATACCGCGCGCGAACCGTTATCAATCGCTGCACACCACGGTGATGGGCGACGGCGGACACCAGTTCGAGGTGCAGATTCGCACCGAGGAGATGCACCGGATTGCCGAGGAAGGCATTGCGGCGCACTGGAAGTACAAGGCGGGCGAGGGGGCGGTGACGTCGCGCGACGAGGAGCGGCTGAACTGGATTCGGCAACTGGTCGAGTGGCAAAAGGAGATGACCGACCCCAACGAATTTCTTTCCAGTCTGAAGATGGACCTGTATCCGGACGAGGTCTACACTTTCACGCCGAAGGGCAAGGTGGTGGTGGTTCCGGCCGATGGAACGCCAGTGGACTTTGGGTACACGATTCACACCGAAGTGGGGCACACCTGCGTGGGCGCAAAGGTGAACGGGCGCATGGTGCCGCTCAGGACCAAGCTGCGCAACGGCGACATTGTGGAAATAGTGACGCAGAAGGATCACAGGCCGAGCCGCGACTGGCTGGGGTTTGTGAAGAGTCCGCGAGCGCGGAACAAGATCAAGCACTGGCTAAACGAGGACCAGCGGCGGCGCGCGGTGGAGATTGGGCGCAAGCTGCTGGAGCGCGAGGCGCGGAAGTTCAAGGTGCCGCTGAGCCAGATTGACGACCAGGATCTGGGGCGGATTGCGGGCGAGTATGGCGTGGCCACGGCGGCCGATTTGCTGGCTTCTCTGGGGCAGGGCAAGCACTCCGCTCACCAGGTGCTGAGCAAGATTGCTCCGGAGCTGGCGGCTGCCGAGGCTGAAGATACGCCGGAGGTGAAGCCGGGCGAAGCGGGAATGAGCGACGCGGTGCGCAAGCTGCATCTGACGGGCTCGGACTCGTTGCAGGTGGAAGGGCAGAACGATCTGCTGGTGTATCGCGCGCGGTGCTGCAATCCGATTCGCGGCGAGGAGATTGTGGGCTATGTGACGAGGGGCAAGGGCGTGGCAGTGCATGCGCGGAGCTGCCCGAATGTGCAGAACCTGCTCTACGAGAGCGACCGGCGGATTGCGGTGGAGTGGTCACGCGTGGGCGAGGGAAGCGGCGCGCGGACGCAGCGCTACCCGGTGAAGGTGACGGTGTTCTGCGACGACCGGACCGGAATGCTGAAGGAATTGACGGCGGTAATCTCCGACGACGACACGAATATTCGCAGCGTGGAAGTGAAGCGGGACGAGGACGGCGAGGCGATTATCGAGTTTATTGTAGAAGCCGAGGACCTGGGACACCTGAACCGCATGGTGCTGGGGCTGAGGCGCGTGAACGGCGTGCGCGCGGTGCAGCGAACGCAGAAGCTTTGAGGCGCGGGGGAAAACGCTGCGAGCCGGAGGAGTGGGGGGGGTGCTCTCCTGCCGAAGCGGAGCTTGGACGGGGCACCCTCAATGGTGGTGGAATCGGCATCGTTGGAGCTTGGGGTGGGCCACCCGCCGGATGGATGCGCGCCCACTCATGCGCAAAGGACGCGCATGAATGGGGCACCCGACGTTGAATCAGCGGCTCAACAACTGCTTGGCGATGGTGGCGAGCTGCATGTTCGAGGTGCCTTCGTAGATGGCGCCGACCTTGGCGTCGCGATAGAACTTTTCCACGGGGTAGTCGCGGACGAAGCCGTTGCCGCCAAAAACTTCAACGGACTGGCTGGCGACGCGCTCGGCCACCTGCGAGGCGAAGAGCTTGGCCATGGCGGCCTCGCGGATGTAGGAGCGGCCCGCGTCCTTGAGGCGCGCGGCGTTGTAGACGAGCAGACGGGCGGCTTCTATGTCCGTAGCCATGCGGGCGAGCGAGAACTGGACGGCTTGAAAGTCGGCGATGGGTTTGCCGAACTGGCGGCGCTCCTGGGCGTAGCGCGTGGCGTGGGCAAATGCGCCTTCGGCAAGGCCGAGCATCTGCGCGCCGATGCCGATGCGGCCTTCATTCAGGGTTTCGATGGCGATTTTGTAGCCGCGGCCGGGCTCGCCGAGGAGGTTTTCGGCGGGGACGATGCAGTTGTCGAGCACTAGCTCGCAGGTGGAAGAGGCACGGATGCCGAGCTTGTCCTCTTTGCGGCCCACGGTGAGGCCGGGCGATTCTTTTGGGACGAGGAATGCGGTGATGCCGCGATAGCCGGCGGCGGGGTCGAGCGTGGCGAAGAGGACGAAGAGGCCGGCCTCGCGGGCATTCGAGATCCAGAGCTTGCGGCCGTTGAGGCGGTAGCCGCCGGGCGCGGCTTCGGCACGGGTTTGGAGGGCGAAGGCGTCGGAGCCGGAGCCGGCTTCACTGAGAGCGTAGGCACCGGGCGTGTCCGCGGCGAGGCGGGGCAGCCAGTGTTGCTTTTGCATGTCGGAACCCCAGCGGCGGAGGGCGTTCACGACGAGTGTGTTGTGCACATCGACGAGGACGGCGACGGCGGGATCGATCTGCGAGATGGCCTGGATGGCGAGGACCGAATCAAAAAATGTTCCGCCGGAGCCGCCGAATTCCTCGGGAACTTCGATACCCATGATTCCGAGTTCGAAGAGCTGCGCGACGAGGCCGGGGGCGAACTGCTGCTCGTCGTCCATGCGGCGGACGAGGGGAGTGATGCTCTCTTGCGCGAACCGGCGGACGGTGGAGAAGAAGAGGGACTCCTCTTCAGAAAGCTGGGTGAGCGGGGCGGCGTGCGGAGTGGGCTGGAGCGTGGACAAGCGGGCGAAACCTCCGGGGTTGGAGTGTACCAAAAAATGGCGAGTGAGACGTTGCGGTGCGCGCAGGATGGGCAGGACGGGAGTGCGATGCCGGGAAGGAAAAAGGCGGACGCCGCATGGACGCCCGCCTGGAAGGGGGATGGGAGGATTAGTCGATGGTGAGGGTGAAGGTGGTGGAGGCCATGATGCTGGCCGTGGCCGAATCCTGTCCGGTTACGGTGACGGTGTAAGTGCCCTTGGGTGGATTGGAGACTCCTGAACCGCCGCAGGACGAGAGCCCGAAGCCGATGGAGACCAGAAGCAGCAGCATGGCAAGGGTGCGGAAGCGGCGCGAAGCGCGGCCGAGAAAGCCGGCGAGCAGCAGGCCTGCGAAGGCGATTCCGGCGGGCAGCGGGCCGGGGCTGCGGGGATGGTTGGAGGCGCGGGTATGCAGTGCGCCGAGGCGATGGAAGGTGCGTCCGTTGGGTTTGGCCACGCCGCCGCTGGCACAGTCGGATGCGTTGCTGTCAAAGATCAGATCGGTGGAGACGGAGTTTGTGTTGACGATGGCGACCGCTCCGTCACCGTTGGAGAGGGTGGTGGAGAATTCGTAGCAGAGATTGGCGAGGGCAGTGTCGTTTGAGGTGTCAAAGTTGAGAAAGACAGCGCCCGTGTAGCCCCCCTGGGGCGTGACGGTGATGGTGGAGCTTCCGGTACTGCCCCGCGCGATGGAGACATCAGTGGCACCGAGGACGAAGCCGCCGGTTCCGGAGCCGGAGCCGCCGATGGTGACGGAGGCCGCGCCGGAAGAGACGTCGAATGTGGAGTTGCCGGAGTACTGGGCGACGACCGAGTGGCCGCCTGCGGCGATGAAGGAAGTGGTGTAAGTGGTGCTGGCGGCCGAGCCGCTGACGGTGAGTGCGGCGGTGGTGGTGGAGCCGCCCAGGGTGGGTCCGCCGTCAATGACGAGAGTGACCGAGCCGGTGGGGGCAACGGTGCCGCTGTCTGGCGCCACGGTGATGGTGAAGGTGACGTTGTCCCCGGAGTTAGGCGCGGAGTTGGAGGCCGCAACGGTGGTGGTGGTGCCGATGAGGGCAGCGCTGTTGGCGGGCCAGACGCCTGCCAGGGCCGCAAAGTCAAAGGAGCCGAGGCCGGTGGCCAGGTCGTAGCCGCTGGTGGTGCCGTACTTGGTGGTGCCGCCCGAGGAGGAACTGCAATAGTTGGATCCGGCGGCGAGGCACTGGTTGCCCGTGCCGGTGGCGCCGAGGGGACCGCCGGCGATGATGTCATGGAAGGCGGAGGAATAGGTGCCGGCATTCGAGGCCAGGGTGTAAAGCGCGGGGTTTACGAGGCCGTGACCGCTGGTGTAGCCAGCCTTCTGGTTGAGAATGGCGACCATGCCGGCGAAGATGGGCGCGGCAAAGCTGGTGCCGCCGGCGATGGTGAGGTCCCCGGAGGAGGCGTCACGGAAGCCGCTGTTGCAACTGGCTGCCTGGCCGCTGTTCCAGTCGCTGGTGTCGCTGGTGCAGTAGAGATAGCCAGGGTTGTTGGGCGAGGAGTAAAGAGAAATGTCAGGCACGGCGCGGAAGGTGCCGGATGGCAGGCCGGGGACGCCGGTTTGCCAACTGGGCCGGGAGATGATGGTGCTGAGGCCGCCGCCGGTGGCACCGAGGCCGTAGGTGCTGTCGTCGTCGTTCCAGGCCACCTCGGGGATGTACTTGAGAACGGAGGTGATGGCGTCATTGGCTCCCTCGGCGCTGAAGTAACTGTTGCCGGCGACATCGTTGGCGCTGGTAATCTCAGTGCCGCCGACGGCGGTGACGTAGGCGCTGCTGGCGGGGTAATTGACGGAGAGAGCTTCCTGCACGGCGAGCGTTGGACTTGTGGTGGTGGGGCTGACAAAGCAGGCGGTGGAGCCCTGGTCACCGGAGGCGGCGACCATGGTCTGGCCCTGGGCGGCGGCCTGGGCGTAAATGCTCTCAAACTGGGTGAGCGTGGAGGACGTGTTGCCGGCCTCGCAGGCGCCGTAGCTGATGGAGATGACGTTGCCGAGGCGGTTATCGATGGCGTAGTCGATGGAGTCGAAGACGTTGTAGTTGGGACTGCTGCCGGTGTAGACGAAGTAGACGGCGGCTCCGGGAGCCATGGAGCTGGACCACTCGAGGTCGAGGTCGGACTCGCCCTGATCGCCGGGGTAGAAGGCGCTGGTGCCGCTGCCCGGCACAAGGACGGGGATGGGGGATTTGGCGGTGAGGCCGGTGGCGGTCTGGAAGCTGGTTACGTCAGAGAGCGCAACGAAGGACTGGCCGACGATGACGATGGTCTGGCCGGTGCCGTCGTTGCCGGAGCCGATGATGGGGTTCATGTCATAGGCGACCTTGATGTCGCCGGGGGCGAAGAAAACGCTGCCGGACAGCGAGGAGGTGAAGGCAGCGCGGGGATTGGCCGGCTTGTAAGGCACATATTGCGCGCGGGGGCGGAAGCTGGAGAGGTTGCCGACGTTGGCGACGGTGGGGGCAAAGGCCGCCGGAACGGAGAGCGCAGTGGAGGGCGCGAAGAGCCTTTTGCCGTCAACGCTGTAGTAGTGCATCTGGGTTTGGAAGGCCTGCTCGACCTGGCCGGCGGTGCCGGAGAAGCGAATGAGGTCGCGGCTATGGGAGACCGAGTCAATGGAGAAGCCCTGCTGCTGAAGCCAGAGCTGGACCTTGTCAATATCCGACTGGGCCATGCCGAAGCGGGCGGCGAACTGCTGGGGAGTGAGCCATTGGTGATAGAGCGGCGAGGAAGGGTTCTGCTGGTCAGTGAGCAACTGGGCAAGTGCGGCCTGCTGCGCGGGCGTTCGGCCGAAGAAGATGCTGATGCCGGCGAGGCGGGTGTCCGATGGCATGCGTCCGGCATCCTGACCGGCCTGGGCGAAGGGATGAAGCGTGCCCTTGAGCGTGGACATTTCGGCGTTTGTGGGTTGCGACAGGATGCGGGGAGCGGGCGTTTGCGCGGCACAGGCGGCCGCGGCCAGGGCGGCGGCTGCAAGGCCGCCGGCGAGGCGACGCCTCATGGTTTGCTTTGAGAGTGCAAGCATCTTCGTCATAGCCATCCTCATAAGGTTGAAACGGTGCTGCGGTTTGTCTTTGTACGGCGTGAGGTGCGAGTCCGGATTGAATGCGGATTCAAACATGAAGCCACCCATTCGGCTTCTGGAGGTCGATGCGCGGTGCACTTGAGGCGCGCTATTTGGAATTACGCGCGTAAAGCCAACCTCCGAGAGTAACAAACCGCACCTGATGTCCTGTTTAGACGCTGATTCCAAGGTGAAGTTGTTGCAATGGGAAGAGTAATTTTGCGCGGGATGAAAGTGGAAGCGGCTGGCAGAGAAAATCACGCAACCCTGGCCCAAAGCAAAACGGGCCCAAAACGGATTCGCGGCCCCGGAGGCTAAACGAGGCGCAAGGCGGCCGCGCCGGCGCGAGCGCGAACAAAGCCGGTGGCGCGGGAAGCGATGGAGAGCTTTTCGCGGGAGAGCAGGCGGCGGAGCTGCGCGCGGGCGTGTTCAGCCCAGGGACCGGTGCGGTCCAGGCGCAGATAAGCGTGCCAGTGGCGCAGGGCGGAGCGGGCGTCGCCCTTGCGCTCAAAGGCGAGAGCCAGGTTGTAATGCGCGTCGGCGTAGCGGGGCGCAAGAGCCACGGCGTGCTGGTAAGCGGCGATGGATTCATCGGGGCGGGCAAGCTCGTCGAGGACATTGCCGAGATCGAAGAAGGCCAGGACGTAGTGGGGGTCAGTCTCGGTGGCGCGGCGGTAGAGATCCTCGGCGCGGGGGTACTGGCGCAGGTGGAAGTGGATGGTGCCGAGGTTGATGTAAGCCGGGGCATAGGAGGGGTCGCGCTGGATGAGCTGGCTGTAGAGGGCGATGGCGCGATGCTTTTCACCGGACTCCTCGGCTTGCACGGCGGCGAAGAACCAGTCCTGTACGGTGGGCGCGCCGGAGCCAGTGCGGCGCAGGGGCGCGGGGTGGTCGCAGGGGCCGCGGCCCACGCGCTCGAAGTCGAAGAGAAGCTGGCGGCGGATGGGGTCGACCATGGCCCCCTGGCAGCGGAAAGCCAGGCGCGTGCCGTTGCGGACGAGGCTGGCCTGAAGAAGCGGATTTTCGAGGCCGGCCACGGCCTTCATGGCGACAATGGAGTGGCGGATGGAAGCCGCGGAGACATCCTCCTCGCGCAGGACGCGGAGGGTGCGAAGCTGGCCGAGATCCTGAAAGGTGTAAGAGGAACGGGAGTCGATGAGGCCCGCCCGCTCCCAGCCCTGAAGCTGACGATAACCAATCTGCAGGATACGAAGGACATCCTGGCGGCTATAGCTGGTCACTCTTCCATGCTCCTCTGGTTCGGCCCGGACGGCGCGCGGGACGGGGACCGCACGATGCGGACCGCAATCCCGGAGCCGGTTCCGGACGTGGCTGGTTGGAACAGCTACGGAGGAACCGCTCTGTGAGCGATTATGCCAAGAATAGGCGTGGATAAGCGGGCAGGAATGAAGGTTAGGCAAAAAAGTGAGTGGATAACCAGTACTCGATTTGGTTCCGTCAGGGGGTGCGCGGGGCGAGGAACCGGGACAGGAACCGGAACAGGAACCGGGACCGGGACCGGGGAGCTGGAACATCGGGAAGAATTCGCGGGAAACCTGGCTGGAAGGCGAGTGGGAGTCGTGCGAGAAAGCCGGGCCGTGAAGATGGAGCCGACGGTCAGACTTGAACTGACGACCTGCTGATTACGAATCAGCTGCTCTACCAACTGAGCTACGTCGGCGTGCTCCTCATCGATTGTATCGTTGCGGCCGATTCCGGTAAAGTTGCGGCCCGCGCGGCGGAACGGCCCGCGCGACGGCGCAAATCCCTGCACCGCGCGGCCCAGCTATACTGCGGCGTATGCAAATGGATCCAAGCAGAGACTGGCAGGCGCTGAGCGAACTCTATCACGAGAAATCCGACGTGGAACTGCTGCAACTGGCCGACGACTACGGCGACCTGACCGAGGTGGCGCAAGAGGTGTTGCGCGGCGAGATGAAGGCGCGCGGACTGGACGACCCCGCGGCGCCGAAGAGGCCGGAGCGGCGGCCGCAGAAGGACACCGAGACGCATCGGGTTGTGCCGGGGCAGCTCTCCGAAGATGAAGAGGGTGAAGAGAGCGAGCTTCCGCGCGAGTACACATGGAAGACGCCGCTGTGTACGTGCACCTCTGTCCAGCATGCGCAGCAAATTGCCGAAATGCTGCAGCGCGCGGGTGTCGAGAGCTGGATTGAGGGCGGACAGAACCCATGGGATGCAGGCAGTCTGCGTGTTGTGGTGGCGGCCGACGAGCTGGATCATGCGCAGGAGGTGATGGCGAAGCCGATTCCGCAGGACGTTGTGGATGCAACTTCAATTGAAGTGTTGGAGTTTGTTGCGCCGATGTGTCCGGCATGCGGCGCGGAGGATCCGGTGCTGGAGGGGGTGGAGCCGGTGAACCAGTGGCTGTGCGAGGCCTGCGGCAGGCAATGGAGCGAAGGAGGCGAAGGCGTGGCCGCGGAGGCTGAAGAAAGATTGTGAAGTGGAGGCGAAGGCCCGCGATCCGATCAAGCGATCCGATCAAGCGAGCCGAACGAACGAGCCGATTAAGGCGGAGATGCTGCACAGGCGGAGATGCCTTGCGGCGGAGTAAAGGCATTCGAGAGACGGAGACGTATTCGAGAGACAGAAAAGGCCGCCCGGCAACTGGGCGACCTTTTCCTTAGGGAGAATAGTTCCAACGGAGGCAAAACCATCAGAACTTTCTGGCTGCATGTTAGGTGGAGGGGGCCGGAGTGTCAAGACCAAATCGGCGGGGAAATAAAAGTTTTAAGATGAACAAGTTGCAACAAAATAGAGGGGTTAAGGCGGGGCTACAGTTTCGCTCTTTGTTCGATTTCAAGAGGGGTGAAGACCCGGCTTTTTCCCCGTGTTTTTTCTGGTTTTCCTCCTGTTATCCACAGGGAAATGCACGGCAGTAATGGATTGGATGCGGCTGGGGCAAAGATTGCGGAGGGGATGGAAAATCGACTGCGGAAATGGGACTGAGCTGCCCGGGGCGAGCTACTTGCGAAGGTTCAGGCGGATGAACTCAACGTCGTAGACCGCGGAGGCGGGTTTGCCTTGGGCGACGCGAACCAGGGCGCGGCCGCCGCCGAGGAAGAGGCCGAGCAGAATTGCGGTGACGGAGCCGATGAGGACCAGCGTGGCGATGCCGATGAGCAGGCGGCTGGTCTTGGCGATCTGAGACTCGCCGCGCTGGGGAATGGAGATGAGGTTCTCATTGAAGTAGACCGACTCGAGGAGGCGATGGCTTTCGTCGGGGATGTCATCGCCGCTGACAAGCACGACGAGCAGGCCGCTGCGGCGGACTTCAAGCGAGGCCTGGTCAGAGTCAACCAGCGGCTTGGAAAAGGGCGGTTGAGCGTGTGCGCCGGCCTTGATGTAGGCGCGGATGCGGGACTCGTAGGCGATGGCGAGCTGCGGCGTAGGGTATTCGACGATGGTGAGGGTGGCCGGGCCGGAGGGGAGCGAATAATTGGCGGTGACGGTTTCAGCATCGGTGTCAAAACCGACCAGCTGAGTCGGAAGAACGCCGCCGGAGCCCAGATAGCCGGCGGGACCAAGAGCGTAGTGGGTGGTCTGCTTCTGGAGCGAACCCTGGGGCAGAAACGAGAGCACGGGCGGAGCTAGGGCGCGGTTTCCCACGGCCTGCGGCAGCCGGGCGGCGATGTCGCGCAGCTCAGAGGCGGACATGGGGCTGATCTGCGAAAACTCGGCGTCGACAACCGTGGCGCCCTTCCAGAAAAGGACGTGGCCTTTGTCTGAAGCCGCGCCGGAGCCAATTTCCGCTGGAGCCCAGAAGTTGGGCCGGAAGAAGGTGTAGGCGCCGTAGGAGCCGGAGACATCCTGGAAACAGAGGGCGCGGAGGGTGAGGGTTTCGCCGTCACGGCGGTAAGAGGCCTGCGCGCCGTAGAGGAAGTCGAACTCCTTGAGCGCGGCTGCGCTGGCCGGGTCGGCGGTGGCGGGGTCAAGCAGGATTTGCGCGGGCTCAGAAGAAACCCAGCCGTCAAAAATGGAAGGGAGCAGCTTGCGGGCCCTGACGGCGGGCGGGATGGGAACCTCGACCATGGTGGCTTTGGAAGCGGGCGCAGCTTTGGAAGCGGCTTTTGCGGCGGGAGCGGATTGCGCGGGCGCGCCGGCAGCGGCCAGAAGAGCCAGAGTGGCGAGGATGGCGATCGGGCGCATGCGAGAACTCCCAAGACAAGGGTACAACGCGAAAGGGGCGAGGGGCAGCGGCGGCTGAGAAGCCCCTGATGGGTTGGACACGGGCGGAGGAGAAAAGGTTCCCTGGGTTTTCAGAGGGCTGGAGGCGCGGCGGCATCCCTTTCCGCGGGCGGCGGAGGAGGCTCAACGGGCTTTGCCGCGGCCGGGGCAAGCAGATCGCCGAGAGCCTGGTAGTGGCCGCCGTAAAAGACGAGGGCGAAGTTGCGAATCCAGGTGGCAAGCGGGCCGGCGAGGCAGATGGAGACGAAAACGGCGAAGGCCACGGCCAGAATGGTGAGAGGGAGCAGCACGAGCGCGGCCAGAAGGGCTCCGCCGGCTGAGCCGGAGCGAACCACGGCCTGCATGGAAGCCAGCGGCGCGGCGACGAGGCCCGAGAGCACTGCGCCGAGGATGGCGGCGGCGATGCTGAGGGACATGAAGCCGATGATGGGCAGGATGAAGCGCTCGCCGAGATAGGTGGTGAAGGCCTGCGGCTCGGAGGTGGCGCGAAGAATGCACTCGTTCCAGGCCTGGGAGACGGAGAGATTCTCAAGCGCCATGTGGGGCAGGATGAAGTCGTGGAGGATGGTGTCGGCAAACCAGATGAGGATGTAGAGAGAGAGGAGAGAGAAGAAGCTGGAAAAAGCGAAGGAAAGCGCGGTGGCGAAGTCGTTGAGACCGCTGGGGCCGGATTTTGCAGTGAGGGCGAGGTAGCGGTTGAAGAGCGGATAGAGCAGCGAGCCCGCGAGGAGGGCGAAGACGGCCCAGACAGCAAGTGAAACTTCAAAGAGCCGCATGGATTGCTGCGCGTAGAGCGTCCAGCCGGGGCGAATCTCACTGCTGTTGCGGGTGAGGCAGTGAAAAAAGGCGAAGCGCAGGCGGGTGACGAGGTAGAGCGCGAAGACAGCGATGGGCATGCTGAGGACGAAGAGCAAGCCGATGAGCCAAAGCCAGTGAGAGAGGAAGTCGGTTGGGGAAGTGGCAGCCGCGGCCTGGGCAGGCGCGGCGTGGCCGACGGTGTAACGCAGGCGGATGGAGACGCCTTCAGTGAGAGCCGCCACCAGCGACAGTTTGAGGAAGGAGAGCCAGCGGAAGCGGTCAAAGAGGAATTTGCGCGTGCGACCGAGGGCGGGCATGATCGCCTGCGAGGCGGTGAGAGCCGTCATTTTGGTGCGTGCTCCAAAGTTGGCCTAGGGTAGCACGAAACCGGCTGCGGAATGAGGTTTTCTTAGCAGTTGAAAGGGGTTACGGAGGTCCACCAGGCGTGGAAGGAGGCACTGACGCAGCGCGTCAGGCCATCCGGGGTGCCGCGGAGTTTGCCGAGGGCGGCGGAGGAGTATCGAGCAGGTTTCCCAGCGTCTGGTAGCGGCTGCCGTAGAACAGGAGCGCGTACTCGCGAATGGCCGTGCAGACAGGTCCCGCGAGGCAGATGCTGGCCAGCAGGACGATGCCGAAGGCGAGGATGCCGAAGAAGACTTCCAGAGCGATTGCGGCGATGGAGGATGCGCCGGTGGCTCCGGCGAGCGCGCCGTGGACGCCGAATCCGAACATGGCCATTGCTCCGACCGCGAAGAGCCCCGGAATGGTGAGCAGAATGAAGAGGACCACGTAGGCGATGAGCGGCAGGGTGACTCGAAGCAGGGTGAAGGCAAGGAACTGGCGCTTTTCCGCGGTGAAGCGCATCCACACCTGAGCCCATGCCTGGCGGGGTGTTGCGTTCTCAAGAGCGAAATGGGGCATCATCCAGTCGCGCAACACAATGTCGCTGAGGAAGCCGGCCAGGGCCAGCAGAAGGACGATGGGAATCAGGGGCAGGACGAGAGGGAGCAACTGCACAAGGTCAGGTTGGCCGCCGGGCGCTGTGTGGCGAATCAGGTGAAAGAGCCCGGCCGCGAAGGGCAGAATCATGAGGGCAGCGGCGAGCAAAAAGCAGATTCCCACCACCACGTTGAACCAGAAGAAGCGCGCAGCCTGGAGGCGATAAAGATGCCAGCCTGGACGAATTCGCCGGTTGCCGGTGGTGAGGCAATGAAAGTAGGCGAAGCGCAGCCGCGTAATCAGGTAGAAGACAAAGAGCGCAACCACAAAGGCCAACAGCAGTGCCGCAATAATCACTGCGATTGTGCCGGGAGTGAGGTGGTGCAGCACCGCGGAGGGAGACGCGTGTTCCGGCGAGGGCCCGGTGTGGTGTGAGGAATGCGAGGAGTTCGCAAAACCCTCGGTGAGGATGGCGACGAGGCCGAGCTTGAGATAGGTTCCCCAGCGAAACGGGTGGAAGAGGAAATCCCGCGTGCGGCGGATGGCGAGGGAAACTGCGTCGGGAGCAGAAAGGGCGAGCATAGGAAACCTTTCCGGGAAGGAACTGCGTACAAGGGAACTACGTTACAGCCTGCCGCGAAGTTCCCCGGCCGGCTGCCGGGTTTGGGCCCACCAGGCGTCGAAGGCGGCCAGGGAGCGCTCGCATTGCAGGCGGTGGCGCTCTTTCTTGTCGCGGATGCGGCGGCGGGTCTCCTCGTCGAGGGGCTCAAGCAGGTCGAAAGTGATGTTGGCGGGCTGGAAATGCCTGGGGTCGGCGTGGGTGATGTAGTGGACGAGCGAGCCGAGGCCGGTGGAGCGGGGAATGGGGACTGGCTCCTCTCCGCGCGCGATTGCGGCGGCATAAATGCCGGCGAGCAGGCCGGTGGCGATGGACTCGGTGTAACCCTCAACGCCGGAGAGCTGGCCGGCAAAGAGGATGGAGGGGTGCAGCCGCAGGCGGAGGGTTTCATCGAGCAATGCGGGGGCGCAGATGTAGGTGTTGCGGTGAATCTGGCCGTAGCGCAGAAAGCGCGCGTTTTCAAGGCCGGGGATGAGGCGCAGAACGCGGGCCTGGTCGCCCCATTTGAGGTGGTTCTGGAAGCCGACCAGGTTGTAGCTGGAGGCGCGGAGATTTTCCTTGCGGAGCTGGACGACGGCCCAGGGGTTCAAGCCGGTGCGCGGGTCGCGCAGGCCCACGGGCTTCATGGGTCCGAAGCGAAGGGTGTCGCGGCCGCGGCGGGCGAGGACTTCGATGGGCAGGCACCCTTCGAAGTACCGGGGTCCCCATTCGCCCGCACCTGGCGAATGGGGTGGGAAATAGTCGAGCTGCTCCCACTCTTTGGATTCGGCGGCTTCGGCGGCGAGCACGGCGTCGAGGAAGCGGTCGTACTCCTCGCGCGTCATGGGGCAGTTGATGTAGTCGGCGGTGCCCTTGTCCCAGCGCGCGGCGAAGTAGACGCGGTCCATGTCGATGGAGTCGGCATCGACGATGGGGGAGATGGAGTCGTAGAAGGCGAGGTGTTCGGAGCCGGTGAGGCGCTGAATTTCAGCACTGAGCGCGGCGGAGGTGAGTGGCCCGGTGGCGACGATGGTGATGCCGTTTGAGGGATCGAGGCCAGTCACTTCTTCGCGGATGACGCGGATGGAGGGCTCGGCGGCGATGGCTTCCGCGATGCGGCGGGAGAACTCGACGCGATCGACGGCAAGGGCGTGGCCTGCCGGCACGGCGGTTTCATCGGCGAGGCGCAGGAGCGCGGAACCGCCGCGGCGCATCTCCTGTTTGAGGAGCCAGGGCGCGGTCGAGGGCGATTCGCTTTTGAGCGAGTTGGAGCAGACGAGCTCGCCGAATTCCGTGGTCTGGTGTGCGGGGGTGAGGCGGGGTTTGCCGTCCACCATGGCGCGCATTTCGAAGAGATTGACCTGGCAGCCGAGGCGCGCGGCGGTGAGCGCAGCTTCAGGGCCGGCAAGTCCTCCGCCGATGACGGTGATTCTCACGAGGCGGCTCCGGTAGCGGTTGGTTTGGCGGGCTCTGCGGCGAGGCGGCACAAAGCGTCGCCGGAGATGCGGACATTGCGCCATTCGTCGAGGAACTCAGCGCCCATGGCGCGGTAGAAATCGATGGCGGGCGTGTTCCAGTCGAGGACCTCCCACTGCAGGCGCTGGCAGCCCAAGTCGAGTGCGACGGCGGCGACGCGCTGGAGCAAGGCCTTCCCGATGCCGCGGCCGCGTAGCGCGGGAAGGACGAAGAGATCTTCGAGATAGAGGCCGGGGCGGCCGAGCCAGGTGGAGTAATTGAAGAAATAGAGGGCGAAGCCGGCGGGTTCGCCGTCGGTTTCGGCCATGAGGCAGGAGAAGTAGGGATGGGAACCGAAGCCGTGCAGGAGGATGTCCTGCTCGGTGGCGGTGACGGCGTCCGGCGCGCGCTCGTAGACGGCCAGGGCGCGGATAAATGCGAGAATCTGCGGGGCATCAGCAGGGACGGCCGGGCGGATGTTGAGGGCCATATGAGTATTGTAGGGGCGATGGATGTGAGGTGCGCGCTTGTGCTGGAAGCGGGGTTGGATTTACCTTGGGTCCTGCCGGGAAAGTGGCGGCGGGGCGCGGAGTTGGAGCGCGTGAAAGCCGCTTTAGCCTGGCATGGGCCGGCCGGGGTTTGAAGAAACAAGGGCGGCTGGCCGATTGAAGACGCGCCGCAGCAGGCGTGCGGAGCGCATGAGCGCCGCGCGCGCACTGTGGCCGCGATGGAATTTGATGGAGCCGCGGAGCCGAGAGCGCCGCGAGGGTTCCCAAGGAGAAGACGATGATAAGGAAGTTATCGCTGTGGGTGGGTGTGCTGGCATTCGCGCTTACACCGGTATTCGGGCAGAAGAGCGCGGCGCCGATGGGCAAGATTCACGGGACGGTGACGAATCCCGTGGGCACACCGGAGCCGGCCGGTACGGTGAGTCTTTCCACTGACGAAGGCCACACCAACAAGTACACGTTCCCGGTGGACGCGAACGGCCAGTATCACGGCGAAGCTGAGCCGGGCACATACATGGCCGTTTTTCGCCAACCCACTACGCCGCAGGACAAGATGATCGACTCTTTCGACAAGGTGAAGATTGTGGCGGACCAGGACACAACGCAGGACTTCGACATGACACGGGAAGCCTACGTCAGCAAGCTGCCGCCAGACGAGCAGAAGCAACTGGCGGAGATACGCAAGCGCAATGCTGAGGCGGTGAAGAGCAATGTGGTCATCAAGCAGCTGAATGAGGATCTGAAGAATGCTTCCTCAGATCTTAAGGCGGCTGATGGCGCGCGCGCGGCGGCGGTGCAGCAACTTGGTTCCGGGGCGACCGCGGCGGCGGTGGACGCCAAGGAAGCCGAACTCAAGAAGGCGCAGTACACGAACATTGAGTCGATGATGTCCAAAGATTCGCAGTTGCGGCCGGATGTGTCAGCGCTCTGGACCGACCTGGGCCAGGCGCAGACGGGACTGAAGGAGTATGACCAGGCAGAGATCTCCTTCAAGAAGGCGATTACGGCGGATGCGGCGGCGAAGAAGCCGCGGCCCGATGTGGTGGCGATGTCCCACGCCGGACTGGGCGAGGTGTACGCGCTGACGGGCAAGGTGGCCGAGGCCGATGCGGAGTGCGACGCAGCGGGAAAGGCCGTTCCATCGCAGGCCGCGCTATGTCTGCGCAACGAGGCGGTGGTTTACCTCCATACGGGGAACGCGGACGCGCAGGTGGCGGCGGCCGACAAGGCAATCCTGACGAATCCGAACGACGCGCTGCTCTACTATCTGAAGGGTCAGGGGCTGGTGCAGAAGGTGACCATCGACCCGAAGACGAACAAGATTGTGCTGCCGCCGGGCTGCCAGGAAGCGTATGAGAAATATCTGGAGCTGGCGCCGGACGGTCCGTTTGCGACCGACGTGAAGGGCGTTCTGCAGGAGGCGGGGCAGAAGGAGGAAACCCACTACAAGGCCACCAAGCACCACAATTAGGCACCACAGTCTGGCCGAACGGATGGTGAATCACATGAGGGCGCTCCCTGATTGGGAGCGCCTTTTTTGCGATGCAATTCTGTCTAGAGCGGTTCCAGAGTTCATGTGCCATTTCTTACGGCGGTGAAAGGTGGCGTTTTCTTGAGGAAAACGCCACTTGACAACATGCTTTCTGGGTACAACTACTCTGGAACCGCTGCAGGGGCCGTGTAGACAGGAGACGACTACAATGCAGGGCATGAGCAAAGCTGGGAAACACGCGAGGAGCAAAGGGCTGCTGAGCTTTGAGCGGGCTGGGGAGCGAGTGGCCAAGTGGGCCGCTGAAAACGAGGCAAAGTCGGCGACGGAGCGGGTGGAGCTGGCAGTGGCGCTGGAACGAGTGCTGGCGAGGCCGCTGAAGGCCGACGCAGACCAGCCGCCCTTTGCGCGATCGACACGGGATGGCTTCGCCTGCCGGGCCAACGAAGCGAGCCACGGCGCGTGGCTGAAGCTGGCGGGCCAAACCCATGCGGGCCAAGCGCCGGGAGGGCCGCTGGCAAAGGGCGCGGCATGGGATATCATGACCGGCGCGGCGGTTCCCAGGGGCGCCGATGCGGTGGCGATGCTGGAGCATGTGGAGCGCGACGGGGAGCGGATTCGGCTGCAGAAGACGCGCAAACTGAAGGCGGGCGAGAATGTGGTGGCGCGCGGAGCGCAGGCCAGGAAGGGCGACATGCTTCTGGAGGCGGGCGCAGCGCTGGGCGCGGCACAGATTGCGCTGGCGGCGGCCTGCGGGATGGGCACGGTGGAGGTTTTTCTGCGGCCACGGGTGGCGATTCTGACGACTGGGGACGAGCTGGTGCCGGTGGACGCGAAGCCGGGGCCGGGGCAGATTCGGAACTCCAATGCACCCATGCTGGCAGCGATGGTGCAGGCGGCGGGCGGGGAGCCATGGGTGCTGCCGCGCGCGGCGGATACGGCGGCGGCGCTTGATCGGGCTCTCGAAGCCGCGCTGGCGGCGCCCGCTGGGGTGAGGATGCTGCTGGTTTCGGGAGGAGTTTCGGCGGGGAAGTTTGACCTGGTGGAACCGGCGTTGAAGCGGCAGGGGGCCAGGTTTCACTTCACCGGTGTGCGCATGCAGCCGGGAAAGCCGCTGGTGTTTGGCGAAGTGGAGGGCGAAACAGGAGGGCCGATTCCGTTTTTCGGGCTGCCGGGCAATCCTATCTCGTCGGCGGCTACGTTTCTGCTGTTCGGCGCCCCGGTGCTGGGCGCGCTGGCGGGGAAAAGCGAAAGCGGGCCGCGATTTGCAATGGCGCGGCTGAAGACAGCAGTGAAAACCAAGCCGGGGCTGACGCGCTTTCTTCCGGCGCGGTGTAATTGGAATCCAGGCAGCGAAGATGAGCCGGAGGTTCGGCCGGTGGGTTGGCAAGGGTCGGGCGATCAGGCGGCCTTTGCGCGGTCAAATTGTTTCCTGGTGGTGCCGGAGACTGCGGACGGGCTGAAGGCAGGCGCGATGGCGCGGATTCTGCTGGCTTGAGGAGAACGATGGCGAAGCAAGCAAAGGGGAAGCTCTCACATTTTGACGAGGAGGGCCGGGCGCGCATGGTGGACGTGGGCGCGAAGGCCGGGACGCGGCGCACGGCGCGGGCCACGTCGTTTGTGCAGTTGTCAGAGGCTGTTCTGGCGGCGCTGCCCGAGAATCCGAAGGGCGATCCGCTGGAGGTGGCGCGGATTGCGGGGATTCAGGCGGCGAAGCGGACGTGGGAGCTGATTCCGATGTGCCATCCGCTGGGGCTGACGCATGCCGATGTGCAGGCGAAGGTTGTGAAAGGCGGGGTGCGCATTACGGCGACGGCGGCGACGACCGGGCCGACGGGCGTGGAGATGGAGGCGCTGACGGCGGCGGCGGTGGCGGCACTGACGATTTACGACATGACCAAGGCGCTGGACAAGGGGATTCAGATTCGCGAGTTGCGGCTGGAGGCGAAGACCGGCGGCAAGAGCGGGGATTGGGCGAGGAAGCAATAACCCCGGCGCGGAAGAACAATTCTTGTCATTTGCCAGCATTCGGCCCAGAATCAGAGTATGGACGCTTCGGTGCGTATCTTTACGAGCCAGAAAGAGATGAAGGCGGAGGAATACCGCTACTGGCAAAGCCGGCCGGCGCATGAGCGCATGGAGGCGGTGTCCAGCATGTCGCGTGCCGCTTATGCACTGAAAGAACCGCCGACGAATGTTCGACGACTTCAAAGCACTGTTGTCTGCCTTCAACGCCCACAGCGTTAAGTACCTGATCGTTGGCGGCTATGCGGTGTCCCACTACGCGCAGCCTACTTGGGCATGGCTGCGCCGGCGGGCGGCGGGCCGCCGTGGTCGTGGTCATGATCATTGTCCGGCGGAGGAACGAAGGGCGGCGGGTCAGCCTGGCCGCGATGGCAGGTGGCGCAGGTGACGGACATGCCGGAGTTGGGCACCTTGCTGATGTATTCGGTATTGATTGTTTTGACCATGGTGTACATCAGGCGCGCGGTTTGCTTTTCGGGCTTGGAGTCATCGGCAAAGTTCAGCCGCTGATGGCCGTGCGATGCGGGATGCGCCGTGTCGACCGCGTGGCAGTGGGCGCAGTTGGTGCCGAGAGCCTCG
Source organism: Occallatibacter sp. (assembly GCA_049678625.1). Lineage (GTDB taxonomy): Bacteria > Acidobacteriota > Terriglobia > Terriglobales > Acidobacteriaceae > Telmatobacter. The sequence goes on from JBAUEO010000008.1 coordinate 19,613, forward strand.
GCCCAGTGGTGCATGATGCCATGGACCTGCTCGATGGTGAGGTCCTTGGGCAGCACCTGGAGATTCTTGGGCGGCGGCATGGGCCCCATGTGGTGTGCCTCACCCGCGGGCGGTGCTGCGGGGGCCTGAGCCAGTGCGGAGACGGCGAGCGCGGCAGAAAGCGCCAGTGCGGAAAGAACGGGCACAACCGATTTGAGTTTCAAGCGGGGCTCCCTCCTCGGGTGAGATGACCTCTACAGGATATGACGGCGAGTCAGGCGAGAAGGATGATTTTGCCGGAGAAATTTCTCGGGCCGGAGACGCAGGGGTTGCCGGGCAGGGCGAAGCGGAGCGGCCTTTCGGCGGCGTGGCGGATGCCGATGCGGCGCGTGACGAGGACGCGGGAAACGGAAAAACCGTCCTCTTGAAGCTGGAGCGGCGAGGCGCTGTCGAGCAGATCGAGACCGTTGTGCCGGTCGCGCGTGAGGCCCAGGGCCTGCGAGAGGCGTCCGGGGCCCGACGTGAGCTGACGGGCGGTTGCGTTGGGACTGAGGCCGCGGTTGTCGGCCATTTTGTCCAGGCCGAGAACCGGTTCGAGGGCGCGAATGAGAACGCAGCCGGCCAGGCCTTCGGGCTCGCAGGTGACGTTCATGCAGAAATAGCGGCCGTAGATGGCGTAGACGTAGGCGTGTGCGGCGGGGCCGAAGATGACCTGGTTGCGCGGGGTGGGTCCGCCGTGGGAATGGGCGGCGGGGTCGGGCGGCCGGTTGTGCGGGCCGAGATAGGCTTCGGTCTCCACGATGCGTCCTGCGAGGTACTTCGTACCGTTCTTGTCTTGAAGGCGGTGGATGAGCAGCTTGCCGAGCAGGCGCGGGGCCACCCATTCCGGCGGGTGTCGAAAGAAGGCGCACGGCGGCAGACGGCCGGGAAGCCGCCGAGCCGCGGCTGTCGATTTTACTTGCGGGGCTAGCTTTTGTGCGATTGGTTCCATTCCTTGATTTTTGCCAGAACTTCCTCGGCGTGGCCCTCGGGCGTGACCTTGGGGAAGATGTGCAGCAGGGTCCGGTCCGGGCCGATGAGGAACGTGGTGCGTTCAATGCCCCAAACTTTCTTGCCATACATGTTCTTTTCCTTCATCACGCCAAACTGATTGCAGACTTTCTCGTCTACATCAGCAAGGAGTGTGTACGGCAGGTTGTATTTTTCGCGGAACTTGGCCTGGGCTTTGGGCGTGTCGCGCGAGATGCCGAGGACGACGGCGCCTGCGGCCTGGAGTTTCTTGAAGGTGTCGCGGAAGCCGCAGGCCTCAATGGTGCAGCCGGGCGTATCGGCTCTGGGATAAAAGAAGAGTACGACGGGTTTGCCGGCGTAGTCTGAGAGGCTGACGGATTTCTCCTCGTCGGTGAGGAGGGCGAAGTCGGCGACTTTTTTGTGGAGTTCCATGGGGAGAATCCTCGCAGGATGGTTGAAGTGAGCACCCGCAAGCATTATTTCCGAGCCGGGCACCGGCTGTCAGGTCCTGGCCTGTCAGGTCGAGGGTCAGATCGCGGGCGCGCCCTTGTGTGCGCCGGAGCGATGTGGCTGGCCATGATCGCAACGCTGGCGGGCTCGACGGCGTGGGCGCAGTATCCGGGGCAGGTGCAGACCAAACCGAGCGCGCCGGTGCTGCGGGCCATCGCCGTTTATGAATGGACGGGCACGATGGACAAGCCGACCTTCAGCCGGCTGGTTCCGATTTCGATTTTTGACGGACAGACGCTGCAGGATGGGGGAATTTATCTGGCGCGGCCTGCGCCGCTGGGCCTTGACACCGACACGGAATACACCCTGGAGAAGAACGGCCAGCGGGTGGGGCTGTTTGACGTGGACACGGCGGGCGAGCAGCAGGGCGCGTGGATGGGCTTCGGCAAGTGGAAGCCGATGCCGCAGGTGAAGCCAAAGTGGCCAAATCCGGAGCTGGCCAAGGTGGATTACGTGGACGAAAGCAGCGACAAGCCCGTGCTGCACAGGAAGCATCATCCGGGCGAGACACAAAGCGACGGGAATAGGAGTGAAGGGAGCGGCAGTGCGGGTTCGGCGAGCCAGGCACCGGCTCCCGATTCGGACCGGCCGGTGCTGCATCGGTCCGGCGAGAGCGGCGACACGTCGGGCGGGGCAGGCACAAGCAAATCGGGTTCAGGCGGGTCAGGCTCCAGCGGGTCCGGATCGACAACGGACTCTGCATCGGCATCCCAGCCCGAACCGGGGCCTGGGCGTGAGCCTGCCCCGGATGCGGACCGGCCGACGCTGACGCGACGGAAGAAGCACAAGAAGACGGCGGACGAAGCGTATGTGGAGGATTTGCCGAATATCACGGACACAGGCCGCCCGCGGCTGCTGCGCGGCAAGCCGGAGGACGAGGGTGCGGTGGAGGCGCCGGAGCTGAAGGGACTGCCTCCGGATGTGCACCAGATGGTGGCCGTCTCTGACGCTGCCAACCGGCCCGAACACGTGTGGAGCTACAGTTGGGCGAATCCGGACGACGCGATCAAGATGAAGTCGGAGCTGGAGTCGGTTGCGCAAGAGGCGCTTGGATTGATGCCTCCGCCGGCGAAGCCCGAGCCGAAGACGAAGCCGAAGACGAGGAAGGGCCGCAGGCACGCGAAGCCCGCCGTGCAGCAGCTCACGCTGCCGGCTTCACTTGAGGATGAGCAATTCCGGGTCTTTGAGCTGGCCTACGGCTCAGGCGCGACGATGGTGTTTTCCGCCAATACTGGCGGGCCGCTGAAGGACGAGAAGTTTGTGACGCTGGTTGCGCAGCCGGACTTGTACGGCAATGTGGCAATCCTGATGAAGCACGTGAGCGACGGGGCAGACCTGGACAACTCGCCGCGGATGCGGCTGGTGGATGCGGTGGACGCGATGGCGGACAATCGCGGGGAGCTGCTGTTTGAGCTGCGCGGGGCTTCAGGGCGGGAATTTGGGCTCTATCGCGTGCTGCACGGGCAGGCGGAGAGGATTTTCTTGAGCACGCCTGAATGGTTCGGGGTTGGGCCGGACGGGGAGGGCACCGATGGGACGGGCACGGACGAGTAAGGTGCAGCCAAAGCGGGGTTCGAATCGGGGCCGCGAACCGGATTAAGTCCTTACGTTACTGAAAGTGCGCCGGATTGCCCCGATTCCTGGGCGTGAGCTGCAAAGTCTCCTATACAATTAACTGAAGAGAATCAAAAGGAAAGCGAGAGCGGGCGGTAGGCCGTTCTTCGAGGTAAAGTACCGCGCATGGCGTCTGTCCTGACTGCACCCTCCCCTGTAAACCCATTGCCTGAAACCGCTCCCGAATCGATCATCGATCACGGCTCGCCGGCCCGCGCCAAACACGAGGAGCCCGCGCGAGACCAACTGCGGATGGGCCGCGCGGCCGTCGCGGGCGAAGGGGTGAACTGGGTGACCATGGGGGCGATGATTGGCTTCCATGCCGGTGCGCTGGCGGCGCTGTTTTTCTTCAGTTGGCAAAGGCTGGCGGTAATGGCCGTGCTGTATGTGCTGGCCATCAACGTGGGCATCGGTATGTGCTATCACCGGCTGCTGACGCACCGGGGCTACCAGACTCCGAAGTGGGTGGAGTACCTGATGAGCATCTGCGCGACGCTGGCACTGGAAGGCGGGCCGATCTTCTGGGTTTCGACCCACCGCGTGCATCACCAGATGAGCGACCATGAGGGCGATCCGCATACTCCGCGCGAGGGCGGATGGTGGGCCCACGCGGGCTGGCTGCTGATCGGCGAAGCGCTGCACGCAAAGACCGACGTGCTGGCCAGTCGCTATGCGCCGGATCTGGGCAAGGACCGCTTTCAGGTCTGGCTGAGCAAGTATCACTGGATTCCGATTACGCTGAGCGGCGTGGCGCTGCTGGGCGGCGGATGGTTTTTCGGCGGCTGGGTGAACGGCGTGGCCATGGTGCTTTGGGGCGTGGCGCTGCGGGTTACGCTGGGACTGCATGCGACCTGGCTGGTGAACTCAGCCACGCACATGTGGGGCAAGCGGCGGTTTGAGACACGCGACGACTCGCGCAACAGCTGGTGGGTGGCGCTGCTGAGCGGCGGCGAGGGCTGGCACAACAACCATCACGCGCACCCCGTAAGCGCGCGGCACGGGCTCACGTGGTACGAGGTGGACCCGAACTTCTGGGGCATCTGGCTGCTGTCAAAGGTGGGCCTGGCGAAGAAGATTCGCGTGGCGCAATTTGACAAGAAAAATCCGAAGCCGGCCGGACACTGAGGCCAGGCGAGTCCCAAACGAGCAAGTCCGAAACAGATCAGGCAGTGAATTTAGAGACAGGAAAGCGGTTCCGCTGGGGCGGAGCCGTTTTTCTGCTTCGCCTATGCGCGTTTTGAAGGAATGTGACACACCGCAATTGCGCAGGAAGAACCGGGGGCGGAAGCCGCTTGAATTCTCTTGCCGTGCTTCATGTGGCCCTGCTATTCTCCACGCGCTTTCCTGAAGGAACCCCCGGACAGCCAAAGAGAGCACGAGGAGGCGCCGCTTTATGTGCGGAATTGTGGGCATCTTGTCCCGCCGTGAACGTATTTCCCTGCCAACGCTTCAACGCGCGACCCAGTCGCTCTATCATCGCGGGCCGGACGGCCAGCGCCACTGGCTCGACCAGGATGCGCGGGTGGGGCTGGGCCACGCACGGCTCAGCATCATTGACCTTACGACGGGCGACCAGCCGATCCACAGCGAGGACGGACGCACGCACATCATCGTGAACGGCGAGTTTTACGGCTACGAGGCGATTCAGGACGAGTTGGAGTCGCGCGGACACAGGCTGCGCACGCGCTCCGACAGCGAAATTGCACTGCACCTGTGGGAGGAATTGGGTCCGCAGAGCCTGCATCAGCTACGCGGCGAATTTGCCCTGGTGCTGTGGGACGAGAAGCAGCGCTGCATGTTTGCCGCGCGCGACCGCTTCGGCATCAAGCCGCTTTTTTACGCCTGGCATCAGGACGCGCTCTACTTTGCCTCCGAGGTAAAGGCTCTGTTTGCCGCCGGTGTGCCGGCGCGCTGGGATGCGGAGGGGGTGTACCAGTCGGTGCATTTCGGCGGCCACCAGATGCGCACGCTCTACGACGGCGTCTACCAGGTGCCGCCGGGTCATTTTGTTATTGCGACCGACAGGCATTTCCAGATGGGCTGCTACTGGGACTTTCCATATCCGGCAGCCGGGACGGCGCAAACGAGCCGCAGCAGCGAGGACTACGCCGCCGAGTTTCGCCACGAGCTGGAGGAGGCGGTGCGCATCCGGCTGCGTGCGGATGTGCCGGTGGGCGTTTACCTGAGCGGCGGGCTCGATTCCTGCGCGGTGCTTGGACTCGCGTCGCGGCATCATCCTGAGCCCATTCGAGCCTTCACGCTTACCTTTGAGCAGGCCGAGTACGATGAAGGGCCGATTGCGCGCGAGATGGCTGCGCTCACCGGCGCGGAGTTCCACGCAATTCCCATTGGGCAGAAGGACCTGGCGGCGAGCTTTTGCGATGCGATTGCGCAGGCCGAGATCCCATGCGTGAATGCCCACGGAGTGGCGAAATTCCTGCTGAGCAAGGCGGTGCGCGACGCCGGATACAAGGTGGTCATCACGGGCGAAGGGTCGGACGAGATCCTCGGCGGCTATGCGCACTTCCGGCGCGACATGCTGCTCTATAACCGCGAAGGGCAGAACCCTGAGGAGATCAAGCAACTGCTCGCATGGCTTGAGGAGAACAACACGGTGTCGCGCGGGCTGCTGCTGCCGGATGGAGATGTGGGCAATCTGGAGGGTGTGAAGCGTGTGCTGGGGTATGTGCCGTCGTGGATGGAGACCTTTTCCTCGCGCGCGGTGAAGATGCAGCCGCTGTTGGCCTCTGATTTCGCAACGCGCTTTCAGGACAGCGAGGCGTATCGCGCGCTGCTGTCGGACGTGGATGTGCGCGGACGGCTGAAGGACCGCGACCCGCTGCATCAGTCGCTCTACTTGTGGGGCAAGTCGGTACTGCCTGGTTATATTCTGACGATGCTGGGCGACCGCATGGAGATGGCGCACTCGATCGAAGGCCGCGTGCCGTTCCTCGACCACAAGGTGGTGGAGTGCATCTGCGCGCAGCCGGTGAGCATGAAGATTCGCGGCATGACGGAGAAGTATGTGCTTCGCGAGGCCGTGCGCGACGCGATTACCAACACGGTATATACGCGGCAGAAGCATCCGTTCCTGAGCCCGCCGGCGACGCTGACGCCGGACGAGACCTTCCATGACTTTGTACAGGACACGCTGCGGGGGCCCGGAATGGCCGCAGTGCCGTTCTTTGACCAGAAGGCCGTGGTCAGGCTGCTGGACAGCCTGCCGGCGATGGATACGGGCGCGCGGATTGCCAATGACCAGGTGTTGATGTTGCTGGTGAGCTACTGCGTGCTGCAGGAACGCTTGGGACTGGCCGCGTAAGGGGCTGGTTCGCGCTGCATGCGCCGCAGTCGGGGGATGCGCGTCGAGCCGCGCATTTATGCGCGAATCTTCGCGCGAATCCACAGCGCGATGAAGAAGGGCAGAGCGAGCACAAGCACCAGCACGCCGAGCGGAAAGCCTACGTAAAGATAAGTGTCCGCATAGTTCACTGAGTGGCCGCCGAGCTGGTTCCAGATGAGCAGCGCGAAGATGGCCAGCGCCGTGGAGGCGAAGAAGGTGAAGAATGCCGAGGCGACCGAGAGCAGCAGGCTCTGGAAGAGGCTGAAGCCCTTGAGCGGAAAGCCGAGGATGGTTCCGGTGAGGGCGGGCTGGGACTGCGAGGATGACATGTGGACGCGCCTCCGTAGACTAGAATACGGTTGATGACGGGCAGCATACAAATCGAGCTTATCCACGCGGAAAAGGTGGCCACGCAGGTGCAGGTGGGCCAGGCAGCGAACGGTGTGCGCTATGCCATGTGGGGCGAGACGCGCGTGGCCGAGGAAGAGCTGGAGCGGATGGTGAGCGCGGTGCCGGCGGCCCTGGCTCCGGCGCTGGTGCAGCGGGCTTACTACTTTGTGCCGCTGGCGATTGCGGAAGCCGACGAGACGATGATTGCGCCGACGTACACGGTGGATCTGGGCGACCGCGCGGTGTGCCACAGGAATGCGACCTTCGGGTCGACGGAGGCGGTTTTTGTCTCAACACGGCTGATGGAAGATCGCTTCGGGCTGGCCTTCGAGTTTTTCATCAACGTGGCGCACAACTTTGCGGATGCGGCGGGAGTGCCGGAGAGCTTTTCGTCGCTGGCGTGGTCGCAGGCGCGGGCCGAAGTACGCGGTGAATCGAGCCAGGACGCATGGGAGATGCGGCGGCGCGCGATGGAGCCACGCAACGGCAACGGACGCGGCGTGGACGAGCGGGCGCGCAACGGCTACTTTGAGGCGACTTTCACCGACGCGCTGGCGATGTACATGCTCTCGCTGGCCGTGGATTTCGACTACCACGATCTGCGCGAGCGCGGCTATCCGCTGCTGGCCGCGCCGGCGCTGGCGGAGCGGCTGCGGCACGTGGCGCAGTTGTTCCCGGCGAATCCCGGCTTCGAGTTCCAGATACTCTATCGCAAGCGCGGCTAGGGTCTTTCAGCCGGGGTCGCGGCGCAATTCTTCCTGACAACTGCGTGGCGTTTCGCGGCGTGGCGTGGCGCAGGTTTGCACGCGAATGAAAGACGCAAGTTGACCAACATGGTTCGCGAGCGCGTTTTGCGCTTGGGTTGCGCTTGACAGTTGGTTACGCTGAAGAGGATGGGCCGCTTGCGGCCCGGCCGAGAGGAGAAAATCCGCATGGAAGAGATGGGCAAGAAAGCAACCAAGGCAACGACGGCGAACAAAGCGGTGAAAACACCCGCGAAGGTGGAGACGATGCGCGCCACGGCGAAGACGACCAATGCAGTGGCGGCCGCCAAGCCGAAGACCACAGCCAAAAAGAAGGCGATGCCTGCCGCCGCAAAGCCCGGGATTACGCGCGAGGCCATTGCAATGCTGGCGCACCGCTACTGGGCCGAGCGCGGCGGATCGCATGGGAACGACGCGGACGACTGGCTAAGGGCCGAGCAGGAGCTGCGGGGCAAGGCGTCCTGAAGAGCGCAACAATTTTTCTTCGTTTTTATTCGCTCGTGTAGGCGATGCGGCCTTCGCTGAGAGTCCATCGGACTTTGCCCTGAAGCGTCCAGCCGTCGAAGGGCGAGTTGCGCGATTTGGAGCGTGAGTCCGCCGCGCGCCAGACCCATTCGGCTTTGGGATCGAAGACGACCACATCGGCAAAGCTGCCCACGGTGAGCGTGCCGCGGCCTTTCAGGCCGAGCAGCGCGGCGGGTTGCGCGCTGAGCAGGCTGAGGACGCGGCCGAGCGGCAGCTTGCCCTCGTGATGGAGCCAGCGCAGGCAGAGGCCGAGCGCGGTTTCAAGGCCGGTGATGCCGTTGGGCGCGTGCTCGAATTCGACTTCTTTCTCGTGCGTGGCGTGGGGCGCGTGGTCGGTGGCGATGGCGTCTACAACGCCGTCAAGGATGGCCTCGAACATGGCGTCGCGGTCAGCGGCGGAGCGCAGCGGCGGATTCATTTTGGCGTGGGTGTTGTAGTGGCCCACGTGCTCTTCGGTCAAAAGGAAGTGGTGCGGGGCCACCTCGCAGGTGACGCGCAGTCCGTTGCGGCGGGCCTGTCGCACGGCGGCCACGGCGGCGGCGGTGGAGGTGTGGGCCACGTGCAAGTGAACGCGCGGGTCGCGCAGCTCGGTGACGAGGCGGATGTCGCGCTCGACGAGGGAGGACTCGGCCTCGGGCGGCATGCCGCGCAGCCCCAGCTTGAAGGCAGTGGGTCCGGCGTTCATGCTGCAACCCTGCGTCATACGCGTGTCTTCGGCATGCTGGATGACGCTCAAGCCAACGCGGGCGGCGGCGGCCAGCGTCTCGCGCATGATGCCGTCTTTCAGGATGGGGCTGCCATCGTCCGTGACGGCGACCGCGCCGGCGGACTTGAGGGCGGCGAAGTCGTTGGGGGCCTCGCCTTTGGAGCCGCGCGTTGCGGCTCCGATGGGGTAGACGCGCACGGCGGCGTTGCGCTCGGGAGCCTGCATCCATCGGGTGATTTCGGGCGAGTCGTTGACCGGGATGGTGTTGGGCATGGCGGCAACGGCGGTGAATCCGCCCGCGGCCGCGGCGGCGGTGCCGGTGGCGATGGTCTCCTTGTGGGTCTGGCCGGGCTCGCGCAGGTGGACGTGAATGTCGATGAGGCCGGGGGCGACGATGAGGCCCGCGGCATCGAGCACCTGTGCGTCAGCATTGCCGTTGGCGAGTTTGATTTTGCCGGGCGAGGCGACTTCGGCGACGCGGCCGTCCTGGAGCAGAATGTCTTTGGCTGCGTCCACGCCGGCGGCGGGATCGATGAGGTGGCCATTGCGAATCAAGATAGCGGTCATGGGCGGGCTCCCGACGCGGTAAGCGCGCGCTCGACCACGGCCATGCGGAGGCCGACGCCGTTGTGGACCTGCTGGAGGATGGCGGACTGCGGCCCGTCGGCGACGCCGGCGGTGAGTTCCAGGCCGCGGATGATGGGGCCGGGATGCAGGACGAGCGCAGTGGGCGCGAGCGCGGCGAGTCGCCGGCCGGTGAGCTGGTAGCCGGCCTTGTACTCGTCGAGGTCAAGTTGCATGCCGGCAAGGCGCTCGGCCTGGATGCGGAGCATCATGACGGCCTGCGACTGGCGCAGTGCGGCTTCAAAGTCGCGTTCGATGGAGATTCCGGAACCGGCTGTGATGGCAAGATCGGGCAATAGCTCTTTGGGTCCGCAGAGCACGACGCGCATGCCGAGGCGCGGCAGCAGGAGCATGTTGGAGCGGGCCACGCGGCTGTGAAGGATGTCGCCGGTAATGGTGAGGGTGAGGCCGGAGAGCGTTTCGGGCGCGAGGGCTTCGACGCCGGGACGCAGATGCTGAAGGATGGTGCGCAGATCGAGCAGCGCCTGGGTGGGATGCTCGTGCATGCCGTCGCCGGCATTGAGAACCGGCAGGCCGGTGCATTCCTCCAGCAGCCAGGGCGCGCCGGAGGAGTTGTGGCGCAGGATGATGGCCTCGGCACCGAGCGCGCGCAGGGTGAGGCCGGTGTCCTTCAGGGTCTCGCCCTTCTCGATGCTCGAAGAAAGGTTGGAGACGAGGGTGGTGTCTGCGCCGAGCGCCTTGGCGGCGAGTTCAAAGCTGGTGCGGGTACGGGTGGAGGACTCGTAAAACAGCAGAGCGATGCGGCGCTTGAAGAGGATGCGGTCGCGCGAGACCGGGTCCATCGATTCCAGCTCGGTGGCTCGGGCAAGGATGCGGTTTACGTGGTCCAGCGTGAGGTCGAGGACCGAAAGCAGCGAGCCCGGATTGTGCGGGAAGGGCGAAGGCGGAACGGCCGGCGGGTGAAGCTGTCGGCGGGCCGGGGCTGGGGCAACGCTCATGGGATTCCCAAGGAGCCTGTCGGCTGGGTTGGAGCGGCGCGCTGGACGATGCGCCGGCGGTTTGACGCGGAGGCCTAGTCCACCCGCTCGACGAGAAGCACCTGCTCGTCGTTATCGACCTCGTGGAACTTGACCTCGATGATTTCGCGGCTGCTGGTGGGCACGGTTCGGCCCACATAGGTGGCCTCGATGGGCAACTCGCGGTGGCCGCGATCAATGAGTACAGCGAGCTGGACGCGCCGCGGACGGCCGTGGTCAAAGAGCGCGTCGAGGGCGGCGCGGATGGTGCGGCCGGTATAGAGCACGTCGTCGCAGAGGATGACGTCGCGGCCCTGCACGTCGAAGCCGATTTCGCCTTTCTTCACCACGGGACGCTCGTCGGTGGTGGAAAGGTCGTCGCGGTAGAACTGGATATCGAGGACGCCGGTGTCCACGTCACGTTTTTCAATGCCGGAGATGAGCTTGCCCAGGCGCTGCGCCAGCGGCACGCCGCGGCGCTTGATGCCGATGAGGGCGAGATCCGGGCTGCCGTTGCTCTTTTCCACGATCTGGTGGGCAAGGCGCACGAGGGTTCGTTCAATCTCCGAGGCGGACATGAGCCTGCCCTTGGTGCGCAGGCTTGGCTTGGCAGGGGTATCAGTCATGAAGGCTCTCTCGCCGGATGATAGAAGGGTTGAGCGGTTGGGGCAAGTTGCGGAGCTGCGCGGGAGTGCGGCCGGCTAGAGAGGGGGTCTTCGTGTTCGGGCCAGGACGCGCGCGCTGACGGCGCCGCCGCCGACGCAGAAGAAGATGAGGAAGCACATGTATCCGGCCAGGCCGAGGGCGACAAAGCCGGCGTGGCCCCAGGGCGAAAGCATCCAGTCGCGCATCCAGTTGCCCATGGCTTCGGCCTGCTTGGAATCGGCGGGATTCATACTCTGCGCATATTGCCCGGAACGCTGCCAGCTCATTGTGACGGTGGTCTTCCACGCGCTGTCCAATTCGCCGGCCTGGTGCATCTTGTAGCGCTGGACGTACAACGCGGCTCCGCTGATGGAGAAGGCAAGCCAGGCGGCGAGGATGCCGGTGACGAGGCCGATGCGCGCGCCGGCGCCGGTGGTAATCCAGGCCGGGCGCTGGCTGCGGACGTAAAGCGCGACGGCCCAGGCGGCTGCGCCGGCCATCCAGAAGAGGCCGAGAGGGGAGACAGGCGAGATGCCGCTGGAGAGCAGGCCTGCGGGTACTGCGAGTGCGATGGCGGCGCGCAGGGCGGGCTTCCACTCCACCATGCTGGCGTCGCGCACGGCGTGGGTCCAGCGCTCCACCTGTCCGGGCTCGGCGTCGGTTTCGGCGTCGTAGGTGAGCTGCGGCATTCCGCAGGCCGGACAGTAGCAATTGTCGGCCTGGAGGGTCTGGTGGCAGCGGGGACAGGTTTCTTCCATCAAGGGGCTCCAAGGGGATTCTATGCTCCGGGAGCGGCGCGTGGTCAATTGCGCAGACTTGCGGGCATTCTGCGCAGACGGGCTGAGCTGCGTCAGCCGTGCGCGGCGGGTGCGGCGGCGGCAAGGCGCGCGGAGACGATCTCCTCCACGGTGAAGACCACCTGGTCGAGGGTCATGGAAGTCGAATCGACGAGGACGGCATCGGCGGCGGGCTTCAGCGGCGAATTGGCGCGGTTGCGGTCGCGCTCGTCGCGGGCGCGCAAGTCGCGAAGCACTTCTTCGGGCTGAACGGCGGGCGCGGGACCAAGCTGGTCAAAGCGGCGCTGGCCGCGCACTTCAGGCGCTGCGTCGAGAAAGATCTTCACGTCAGCGTGGGGAAAGACGACGGTGCCGATGTCGCGGCCTTCCATCACCACGCCGCCCGCCGCGCCCATCTTCTGTTGCAGGCGCACCATCCATGCGCGGATGACGGGATGAATGCTGACGCGCGAGGCCGCGTCGGTGACCTGCGGGTTGCGGATGAGGCCCGTCACGTCTTCTTCATCGAGCAGGACGCGATTTTCCTCGTCGCCGGCTTCGAGGCAGATGGAGGTTTCTTGGGCGAGCGCATCGAGCGCGACGCTGTCGTCGAGGGGAACCTTGGCGCGCAGGGCTTTGAGGGCGAAGGCGCGGTACATGGCGCCGGTTTCAAGGTTCAGAAGGCCGAAGAAACGGGCAAGGTGCCGCGCGACGGTGCTTTTGCCTGCACCGGCAGGACCATCGATGGCGACGATGATCCTGCGGGCGGGTTGGGAGGCGTGCGAAGGGGAGTCCGGCGCGCTCATCCGCGCTTCTTTGAACCCGATTTCGGCCGCGCGGTGAATCCATAGCGCTTGCTGCCCGCGGCTCCCGCGCCTGCCGAGTAAGCGGGCTTGCGGCCGGTGCGTGCGGGACGGGAGTTCTTCGAGCGGGCATCGGTGCGCGCGTGGGCCGACTTGTGGCCATTGCCCGCGGACTTCGCGGTGGATTTGTGGCCGTTGGAATGCGCCTTGGCGTTCCCATTGGAGTGGCCGTTGTGCCCAGTGGCAGATCCGGTCCACTTTTTGGCCGGTTTGGCCTTCTTCGCTTTCCCGGCGGCCGGGCGAAGCGACGAACCGTTTGACGAACCATTGGGGTGGTAACCGTTGGAGGTCGCCGAGCTATTGACCTTGCGGTTGCCGTTCAGGCTCTTGGACGCGGGTTTGCTCCAGCGTGAAGTTGAAGCGGTACGCCCGGAAGCTGCCGAACGCGAACCGGCAGGGCGCCCGGAACCGGCAGAACGCGAAACCTTTGGGCGCGAGGCTGCCGGATGCGAGGCAGAACGGGAGTCCGAGCCGTGACGAACCGCGCGGCTGCCGTTGGAGGACTGTCCGGGACGGGCCGCGGAATGTTTGCGGTCATGCTGGTGCGCGGAACTGCGGCTGAAGTTGTTGCGCGCGGCCGAAGATTTGCCGGCTACTGCGGACGAGTGCGGCTGGCGGCGCGGTTGAGCCTCGGCAGGCTTTGTTGCAGGGGCCTGAGCGGTGGGTTGCGGCTGTGGCCTGGGCGGCGGAGGGGTATGCGCCGGCAGCGAAAAAACGGAACGCGCGGCGGACTGCTCACCGCGGTCAAAGCGGCCGAGATAGGACGAGCCAGACAGCATCGAAGAGCCGTAAATCAAGGAGGGTGCTGCGAACTCCGGCAGGGTTCCGGCCACGTAGAAGTGCGGAGCGGGCCCGAGCGCAATGGAATGCACCTGACGCGTGGCCACAAGGCCGCGCAGCACCTCGCGCACCTTGCTGCGGGCGGTGAGCGGCGCGAGGAAGAGCTCGACATCCTCCATGGTTGCGGCGATGACGGCCTGCAGGAAGATGGAGGCGAGCACGGAGATGGCCGTCACCTGGGATGTGGATGCGCCTTCGGCAATGGCCTTTTGGAAACGATGGCGAAGCAACTGCCAGCGCGCGGGCTGGCCGGGCGCGGCGATGATGGGGATAATGCGAAGCTGCTGCCAGAGCTCAGTGATGGCGCGCAGAACGGCACCCTCCGTCACTTCGCGACCCAGCGTGTGCTTCAGGTGCGCAACCGTGGCGTCGCCGCCGGAGTCGAGCAATTTGTAAGCCTGCACGGCAAGCTGCGAAACGGCGCGCGAACCGGTAAGCTGCGGCACGCGACGCCAATCGCGGTCACCGCGGAGCGCGTAGACATAAGGGAGCACCCAGCCGGCGACCACATAGTCGGGCTGTTCTCCGGGCTGTCCCTGCAAATTCAGGCGGACGGCAATACCGTCATTCTCCAGCCGCACCAGCATCTGCTCGGCGGCGGCAATCTGGCGGGAATCGGGAGTTGTCTCCCGGCGGCCCGCAATCGCCTCAACAAAAGAAGGCGCAACAGAGGAAGAAAACTGCTTGCGGGGAAGAAAGAGACAAAGTCCGGTCTCCTCAATCCAGGTCCGGGCATCCTCCAAAGTCAAGGTCCCAATTCCGCTCTGGCGCATCCGTTCGGCGCGCGCCGCTTCTAATTGTTCCGATGTCAAAGAAAAACCTCGCTTCCAGGCTGGCGAAGGCGCCTGGCGGCCCTCACTCCTGAGAGGAAGGCCACCGCCCTCACCTATTTTAAATGCGAACTAGATGCGATGGAAGGCCCGCTGAATGTCCTTCCAGGAATAGAGCAAAGCGATCGGACGTCCGTGCGGGCAACTTGTTGGGTGTTCCGTCCGTGCAAGCTCCAACAATAGCCATTCCATACGAACGGGGTCAAGAGGAGTGTTGATCTTGATGGCGGAGTGGCAGGCGATGGAGGCGGCGATGCGTCTGCGGAGGGTGGTAAGATCTTCGTTTTGAGCAGGTTCTGCCTCGGCGTCGCTGCACTGCTCAATGACTTGGCTCAGCATCCGCTCCAGAGCTTGGCCCTCCAGGCCGACCGGAGCACCTTTCACCGCAAGTGTATGAGGGCCAAAGGGTTCTGCCTCGAATCCGTTGCGTTCAAGCTCTTCGGCAATTTGTGCAAAAGTCACCATCTGCCAAGGCTTGAGCTCGACGAGCAAGGGCATGAGGAGGCGCTGGCGCTGCACGCGCTCGACCTGCCGATCGCGCAGAATTTTTTCAAAAAGAATGCGCTCGTGTGCCACATGCTGGTCAATGATCCAAAGGCCGTCGTCGCCCGCAGCCAGGATGAAGGACTCGCGAAGCTGGCCGAGGGGGCGCAGGGAGCCCAGGCGGTTGAGGGTTGCGGCGGCCTGATCGGCCTCCACGCGAGCGGTTTCTGCGCCGGGGTCGAGCGGGTAAGCGGCTGATTCATAATCTTCTGGCGAGCAACCGGCGGGTGGAATCGGGCCAGTCGATCGCAGCAGAGCATTGGCGGCCTCGGTCCAGTGAGGCTTTTGCTGCGTGGCTTCGCCGAGGTGGGTGCCGTCAAAAGGCAACTTGCCGACCACGGTGGGCAGGGGCTGCGTGGCCAGCTGGAAGGACTCGGCCTGGGCGGTGGTGGCGGGCAAGGATTCGGGCGGGAGAGGGAACTCCGCGTCGGGCAAGCCGGGAAGATGCGAGGCCGCGGGCGGCATGAGCGAAGGGCTGGCCAGCGGTGCGTTGTCGAGTGCAGCCAGAAAGCCTGCGGCAGGGCGGGATTTGACCAGCGCATTGCGCAGGCTGTCGCGGACGAAGTCGTGGATGAAGTTTTGCTGGCGGAAGCGGACTTCCGTTTTGGCCGGATGGACATTGACGTCCACTTCTTCGGGTGGCATTTCAAGAAACAAAAGGACGACGGGAAAGCTGGTGGGCGGAAGGATGTTCCTATACGCCTCGGTGATGGCGTGGAGCAGCAGACGGTCGCGGATGAGCCGCTTGTTGACGAAGATGTAGATGGAGTTGCGGTTGAGCTTTTGCAGTTCGGGCTTGGAATAGAAGCCCGTGAGACGCAGGCTGCCGGGGTCGCGCGCGGGTTCATGGGGGTCTTTCTTCCACGGCGGCGGCGCGGGAAGCCCGGCCCGCTCCAGAGGAGTTTCCGCGGCGACGGGAAGAAGTTGGGCGAGGGTTTCCTTGCCGAAGATCTGATAGATGCGCTCGGCGGTGCGGGAGACGGGCGGCGCGGCGACCAAGGTGTGCGAGGCGGAGCCGAGCTCGAAGTGCTTGTCAGGATGAGCGAGCGCGTAATGGGTGACGAGCGCGGTGACGTGGGAAAGCTCAGTGGACTCGGCACGAAGAAATTTTCGGCGCGCGGGCGTGTTGAAGAAGAGATCGGCGACAGTGAGGGTGGTGCCGCGGGGCAGAGCGGCGTCGTCCACGTGCAGAATCTTGCCGCCGGCGATTTCCATGTGCGTGCCGGACTCGGCAGGGTCGCCCTGGGAAGTTTCCAGCGTGACGCGCGCGACCGAGGCGATGGAGGGCAGGGCTTCTCCGCGAAAGCCGAGCGTGGAGATGGCGAGCAGGTCGTCGGCGGTGCGCAGCTTGCTGGTGGCGTGGCGTTCAAAGGCCAGCAGAGCGTCATCGCGGCTCATGCCGTGGCCGTCGTCGGCAATGCGAATGAGCCTGCGACCGCCTGCCTCCACCTCCACGCGGATGCGCGTTGCGCCGGCGTCCAGCGCATTCTCCAGCAGCTCCTTCACAACAGACGCGGGTCGATCGACGACTTCGCCGGCGGCGATCTGGTTGGCGACGTGATCAGGAAGAATGCGGATGCGGCCCATCAGGACTTAGGGTACCGCAGGGCGGTGCGGACCGAGCCGGTTGACGGGCGCCGGCGGTTGAAAACCAGGTTGAAAGCGGTGGTTGAAAACGGGGCGGAAATGGGAAGTGCCGCCCGTAGGCGGCACTTCACTGAGGCGAACCAAGGCGATTAGGTCAAATGCCCATGCCGAACTCGCTTGAGGTGCTCTGGCCGGCGTTCGCATAGAAGTCGTACGGGGTGCGGTGGCTGAATTTGTAGCGGTTGCGAATCTCGCGTCCCACCACGATGCCCAGAGCGGCGACGGCCATGCCAACCGAAAACCAACCGAGGACGCGGAGCGTGGAGCCCGATTCGTCGTTGGCCATGATGAGAGCTTCAGCTTCGGTGGACATTGGGGGAAATCACCCTCCTGCGGCCATGATAGCGTATTTTGCGCGTTGGCGAGAGACGAACGGGGTAGAGGAAGCTACAACTTTTGTTGACTGCGCGGATGCGATGCTTACTCGATGGAAGCGATGCGCGCGAGCCACGCGGATTTTTCCTGCTCGGGAAGAAAGCTGGTGCGGATGGAGTTCCGGGCGAGGCGGCGGAGCTCCTCCGGCGTGAAGCCCTGCTGGGTGTGGGCGAGGAGATACTCGCCCATGAGGTCAGAGCCGAAGAAGGCTGGATCATCGGAGTTGAGGGTGACAAGCAGGCCCTGGTCAAAGTAGCGGCGAAGCGGATGCGCGGCGAAGGAGGGGCAGACGCCGGTGCGCACGTTCGAAGTTGGATTCAGTTCGAGGCCGATGCTCCGCACTTTCAAGTCTTGGAGCAGATCCTCGTCATTGATGGCAGAGAGCACGTGGCCAAGCCGCTCGGAGCCGATGGAAAGCGCTTCGCGAATGGCCTCTGGTCCGGTGGTTTCGCCGGCGTGGTTGGTCAGGCGCAGGCCGGCCGAGCGGGCCCGGGCGTAAAGATGCGCGAAGGGGGCTGACCCGGTGATGCGTTCGTCGCCACCGAGGCCGATGCCGATGATGGAGGGGTACGCGGGGCGCAGCTCGGCGGCCTTCAGGAAGACGCGCTCGGCCTCTTCGACGCTGAAGTGGCGGACAGCGTCGAAGATCCAGTAGAGCGAGAAGCCGAGTTGCTCAAGGCCGCGGAGGCGGGCTCGCTCCAGCCCTTCGAAGATGGGCTCGAAGGCGGCGGGGTCGTGATTGCGCCAGAGATAAATGACGCCGACTGAGATGTAGACTTCGGCGTGGACGACGCCCTGGGCGTGGAGATGCTCGATCATGCGCCAGGCGGCGAGCTCGTAGTCCTTGGGGGTGACGAGGCGCTGGGTGACGGCCTTGAAGGCGTCAAGGAAGCCGGAGAAGTCAGTAAATTGATAGAGAGTTTCGGCCTGGGCGAGGGTGAGGGGCTGGCGGTCGTGCCGCCGGCTGAGCTCGACCAGCGTGGAGGGCAGGATGGTGCCCTCGAGGTGCAGGTGGAGCTCGGCCTTGGGAAGACGGCGGATGAAGTCTTCAATACCCGGCATTCGTCCAGTTTACCGGGCCAGTTTACAGGGGCGGGAGCCGGTGCTTTTTTAGGCCGGGGAGTGTTGCTGCAACCAGGCTTTGGTTGCGGCCAGGTCCGCCGGCGAGAGAGAAGGCGCGGCGTGCTTGAGCATCTGGATGTACCAATCGATCTCCTGGGGCAAGGCCGGATAGCCGACGTTGAGGTGAGTATCTCCGTTCCGGTAGGAGTTGACGATGGGCTTGCCGTTGTCACTGGTGATGATGAGGAAGGGGAAGCCGGGCTGGCCCACGGCGCCGAGCCGTGTGCGCAGCGCTTCGCCGCCGGGGGTGTCGGCATGATGGGTGTCCTTCGGATTCTCGCCCACGTCAATGCGCTGCACGACAAACGCCCGGTCGGTGATGGGCTTCATGGCGGGGTCTTCAAGGAAGCGCTCGTAGAGTTTGCAGGGACCGCACCAGGAAGCGGAAAAGACCATTAGTACGTTCTTGTGCTCGAGCCGGGCCTCGGCCTTGGCGTGCGCGAAGAGGGCGTCGGCGGTTTCCGGCGGAGTGGCAAGCGCAGGCACGGTGAGCGCGGAAATGACGAGCAGGGCCGCGCAGGCGAGGACCAGAGCGAAAGACAGCTTTCTGTGATTGGGCAAGCGCGTATCTCCAATCGGGATGAGGTCAGGGCCATCATAATACGTACGAGCTGAGCGGCGTGGCGAATTTTCACGCCTTAAATTGTCTATTGCCTTGCATTAATTCGCATCTGCCCTGACGTGGCAACCGCTTCATGGATGCGCGGCGCCGAGTTCCACGGTGCGAACGACCCCGTGAATCGCCTGTGTACCGAAGTGAGAAGTTGCGGGTCCGCCGAAGACCAGCGTGATGTTCGAATAGGGCACCGAATAGGGGACCAAATCTCCCCCGGTGACGCAGATTTGCAGCGTCGATGATGGAGGGACGGTCTCAAAAGGCGCATTGGTTCCGTTTCCAGTGATCAGGCTGACAGTGCCGTTAATGTGAAAGCCCTGCAGCGTGGCGGGACTGAAGGTGGGACAGCCAATCATGTTCCAGACGATTTTTGCGTTGGTCAGCTTGATGTTGTGGGTATGAGCGCCCTGCCCGGCCTGAGTTGGGTCGACGGCGCCGGCAGTGGTTTTCCCGTAACCAGACATCGTCATCACGGCTGAAAAGTCCGCGGTTCCCGATATTCCGCGCGCTTCGCGCAGATCGAGCGTCCATGTGCCATGCATTTCCCAGGGACCGCCTTTGACGGTGGAGGGGGAATAGTCGTTGATGAGGCCGGTGAAGTGCACGGCCATGGGTAACTGGGCGAAGGCGCTCGCGCCTGCAATGAGCAGAAGGGAAGCCAGCAAGCGTGCGGTGAAACTCAAGGTCCGGGTGTTCATGCGATGTGGGTTCATACTATGTCTCCTGTCCTGGGATGGGCAACGGCTTCGCCGGTAAGTTCTGCAGCCGCCATGACGTAACGAGTCGGCTGGGATCACGATGAGCGAACCAAGATTTGGCGAAACTGCGCCTGAACTGCCGACACTCTGGGCCAGGCGGCGGCGCGGGGTCAAACAGCAACACGCGGAACCTGTGTCCGCCGTCTAACGCCGTCTATTGACGCGTTCGCAGAAGGAGGTACAATCGGCTCATTCCTCGAGCGACATGCCGGTCCGGTCCGGAGATTCCCATGAGCGAGCCGTCCTTGGAGGCCCTGCAAGCCGAAAGCCCACCGGACAAGCGTCTGGATTCCTGGAAGGAGATTGCGGGTTACCTGAACCGCGACGTGACGACCGTTCAGCGTTGGGAGAAACGGGAGGCCATGCCCGTCCACCGGCATGTGCACGCACAGCGCGGGTCAGTTTATGCGTTAAGGTCGGAATTAGATGCGTGGCGAGACGGCCGAAGCCTGAATTCGCTCGAGGTCGATACAGAACCCGCGGTTGAAACGCTGACCGTTGCGGAGACAGAGTCTCCTCCCAAACAAATCCCTCTGAAATGGATCTGGCTGACGACGGTTGTGGCAGGCCTGTTCGTGGCGGCCGCCGTATCATACCTTTTCAATCGACAGCGGATGGTTGATTCCGTCGCGCCCAAGATCCACTCAATCGCCGTTCTGCCCTTCAAGAACCTTTCCGGAGATCCCGCGCAGGAATATCTTGCCGCCGGGGTGACCGAGGCGCTGATCGGACGGCTCTCGGGCATCCATGAGTTGCGTGTGATTTCCCGAACCTCCGTCATGCGATTCAAGGATAGCCAAACCCCGTTACCCACCGTTGCGCGGATGCTCGGGGTCGACGCGATTGTGGAAGGGTCGGTGATTCGCGAGGGCAGCAGAGTTCGTGTGACTGCTCAGTTGATCCGCGGCAGCACCGATACACACATCTGGTCGGCGGTCTACGACCGTGAGTTGGAAGATGCGCTCACCTTGGAAAGCGATGTTGCCCAATCGATTGCCCGCAAAGTGGAAGTGACGGTAACCGAAGAAGAGAATGGGAGGCTGGCTGCCTCTCACATCGTTGACCCCGAGGTGTACGAGAGCTACCTGAAAGGCCGATTCGCAAGCAATCACGCAGTCCGAAGGGCCGATTTTGACCGGAGCATAGGGTATTACCAGGACGCAATCGCAAAGGATCCAACGTTTGCTCCCGCGTATGTGGGCCTGGCGGAATGCTACAACGAAATGGGCACAGTCCTTGTGGGTGCGCCTCCCGGAAAGATGCGTGCCAAGTCGATGGAGTTCGCACGTAAGGCTCTGGCGCTCGATCCCGAGCTTGCGGAGCCGCACGTGCTGCTCGGAGGCGTATTGCTAGACCAGTGGAGATGGGCTGAAGCCAGAGCGGAATTTGCGCGAGCCCTGGACCTGAGTCCGAACGACGCCGGCGCTGAGGCAGGTCTCGCCGACTGGCTGCTTTCAGAAGGACATCCGCAGGAGGCCCTGGCCGCGGCCCGTCGAGCTCGTGATTTGGATCCGATGGATGAGAGGGGGTTCGGGTTGGGATGGTATCTTTTCCATGCGCGAGAATATGACGAGGCAATTCGCGATTCACGCAGCATGCTCGCGGTAAATCCGGACAGCGTAGGCACGCTGTGGATTCTGGCTTTTTCCCTCATGAAGACCGGCCATCCTGACCAAGCCATCCCCCTGCTTGAAAGAGCAAAAACGCTCTCAGGAGGAGGTCCTGCAGTGCTCGGTGTTCTCGTTGCCGCCTACGCCCAAGCCGGACGACGGACGGATGCGCTAAAGGTTCTGGCGGAGTTGAACAAGCTCAGGAAGTCCGGGTACGCTCCTGCAGCTGCATTTGTGAATGCCTACCTGGGGCTGGGGGATAAAGAGCAGGCATTTCAGTGGCTGGAGCGGGCGTACAAAGAGCAGTCGAATATTCTCAAATTTTTGAAGGTCCACCCGGGCTTTGATCCTATCCGCAGTGATCCGCGTTTTGCGGATCTTGTCCATCGCGTCGGCCTCGGCTGAAGATTACCCTGCTGAATCGGCCTGTGAGGAACCGTGACTTCGACGGGCCCGCAGGGCTGACCGCAAATGAAAACTCGCCGGCACGTGGCCCAGCCATTTGCGAAAGAAAATTCTCAATGGGTGTGAACAGGCCAAGGCACTCATCCCAGAGGAGCAGGGTGGTTGCTGCGTCGGCCCGTGTCTTTACTTCATGCTCGCGAATTCGGAGCGGTGGCGGCTATAGAGGAAGTAGATGACGAGGCCGATGGCGAGCCAGACGAAGAAGCGGATCCAGGTGACGACTTCGAGGCCCATCATGAGCACGACGCAGAAGACGATGCTGAGCACGGGGAAGACGGGCCCGAGCGGGGTGCGGAAGCCGCGGTGGCGATCGGGCTCGCGGTAGCGCAGGATGAGCACGCCGATGGCGACCAGGACGAAGGCGAAGAGGGTGCCGATGTTGGAGAGGTTGGCGACGGTGCCGATATCGAGCAGACCGGCGGGGATGCCGACGACGAAGCCGGCGACCCAGGTGGCCACGGAGGGCGTGCGGAAGCGGGGATGAATGTGGCTGAAGGCGTCGGGCAGCAGGCGGTCACGCGACATGGCGAACCAGACGCGGGCCTGGCCAAGCTGGAAGACGAGAATCGACGAGATCATGCCCAGCATGGCGCCGATGAGCACGAAGAGATGGATGTAATGCAGGCGGTGGCCGCCGGGCATGAGCGAGAGTCGCTTGAGGGCGTTGACGACGGGAGCGGCGTCGCCCATGACGGACTGCCAGGGCACGATGCCGCTGAGGACGATGGCGACCCCGCAATAGAGGATGGTGCAGACGATGAGTGTGGCGATGATGCCGAAGGGCAGGTCGCGCTGCGGATTGCGGCATTCTTCGGCGGCGGTGGAGATGGAGTCAAAGCCGATGTAGGTGAAAAAGATGATGGAGCCGCCGGTGAGCACGCCGGTCCAGCCGTTGGGCATGAAGGGATGCCAGTAATGGGGCTTGACGAAGCTGGCGGCGGCGAAGATGAAGACCAGGATGGCGGCGAGCTTGACCAGCACGAGGATGTTGTTGGTGCGCGCCGACTCCCGGATGCCGCGGACCAGAATCACGGTGAGGATCATGACGACGAGGAAGGCGGGAATGTTGAAGCCGAAGTGCCATCCGGGCGGGTAGAGGTCGTGACCGGCGAAGTCCTGCAGGCCGGTGGGCAGATAGGCGGGCGAGATCCATTTGAGTGCGGGGTGGATGCCGAACCAGTCGAGGAAGTCGACGGCGTGCGCGGCAAAGCCGACGCTGACGCTCATGTTGCTGAAGGCGTATTCGAGGATGAGGTCCCAGCCGATGATCCAGGCGACGAGCTCGCCGAGCGTGGCGTAGGTATAGGTGTAGGCCGAGCCGGCAATGGGAATCATGGAGGCCAGCTCGGCGTAACAAAGGCCGGTGAAGACGCAGACGATGGCGACGAGGACAAGCGAGAGCGCGAGCGCCGGGCCCGCGCCGGGGCGGCCGGCCATGGCCGTGTGGTAAATGATGTAGTGGATGAGTGGAGTGTTGCTGACCTCCGGCACGCTGAAGGTTTCCCCAGCCATGGCGGTGCCGATGACGGTGAAGATGCCCGAGCCGATGACGGCGCCGATGCCGAGGGCGGTGAGCGACCAGGGGCCGAGGGTTTTTTTCAGCGCATGCTCGGGCTCCTCGGACTCGCGAATGAGCTTGTCAATGGATTTGCGGGCGAGCAGTTGGCTGAGCAGGGCGGTTCTCCTGAGCAAAGAGGTAGGAGGATTTTCTCCGGCGCGGAACGGCTTTGCCGCAGTGTACAGGATGAGGGATTCGGACGGGGAGGCGGCTGGAGGATGAAAGGTGCCTGCGTGGCGAGTCGCGAGAGCAACATGTACCTGGGTTGTGGAGGAGAATGGGCAGAAACGGCCCGGGCCGGCCAAAGCGGCCAGCCCAAGGGGTCATTGCATGAAGCGGGATTTCAGAACCGGCAGCGCTAGCGCTTGCTTTGGCCGCGGACCAGTTTCTTCAGCTTTTTCTTGTTGGAGCCGCGGGGGGCGGTCCGCTTGGCCTTGGGCGCGGCCTTCTTGCGGGCTGCGCGCTTGATTTTCTTGCGTTCCTGCGTGTCTTCAATCTTGGTGGTATCGGCCACGTCTATCCTCTTTACTTTCCGCTGTTCAGGACGCCCCTGCAAATGGGGCGGTGTGCATGCTTATGGTAACAGGGATGGGCGCGCGGGCCAAACGCGGGAGGCCTTGATTTCACGCATAGATGTAAGATGAGCCGATGATCTGGAAGCTGCTGCATTGGGCCAGTTGGATCCTGCTGGTGCCGTTCGTCGGGCTTTTCTGGTGGAGTTTGACTCCGAAGAAGGCTGCGCCGGCACGGTCGGTGACCCCGGATGCAGGCAGGCTCCGATTCCCGGCATATTCCGTCCAGTTGTGGATGTGGATTCTCGGCGGTGTGGAGATGCTGATCATCGCAGCCGGGTATTTTCGCCATGGATTCCATGCGACGTGGGAGTGTTTCACAGGGGCGTTGTTTTGTCTTTCAGGGGTAGGCTGGCTTACTGGAATCCAGACATCCGTGGCGATGAGTGATACAGGCATTGAGGAGGTCCATTGGCTGGGCAGGAACAAGTTCATCCGATGGGACGAGATCGAGGAAATCAACATTGGCAAGCGGGACAGGATCATCACGATCCGCTCCAAAGAAAAGACGAAAATCGTCTATAGCATGCGGCCGGAGAACCGCATCCAGTTTCTGGACGAAATCAAGCGGCATTGTGGCGATGAGCTGCCGCCGGAGTTTCCGGGAGAATTACCGAAGGAATCGGCGAGCGGCTGAGCTTTGCGGCACTGGCGGTGAAGCGGGCGTACAATGGGGGTAGAGACTCGCATCTGGATGCAATCCAGCCTGCTCGGCATCAGCCGCCTCAACGCTTACGACGAGCTCCGTACCCCACGCAGCATCTACAGGAAAACGGGCACAGGAAAACGGCACCGGAACCCGCCCCGCCCATGTTTTGGCCCCGCCCACGTTTTCTGGAGTACGTCATGCGATCCGATCAAATTCACAAGGCCCTGAAGCAGGGCATGAACCGCTTTGAAGTCTGCCAACTGGTGTCAAAGGGCGTGAAAGTGACGCACAAGACCGGTTCGCGCTTTGAGGACTCGATAAACGACGTGCTCGAATATCTGGGCACCCATGATGTGCCGGACGGCGGTCTGCATCCGGCGAAGGCGCATGCGAAGGCTGATGCGCAACTTGAACCGGCGGCTTGAGGTCCCGGTTCCAAGTCCCGGACGCAGCACCGGACGCAGGGAAGTTTCAGACGCAGAAAAGGGACGGCAGGTTTGCCGTCCCTTTGCTTTTGGAAGCTGAACTCGCGCCCTATTAGACGGGCTGGACGTTTTCCGCCTGCCAGCCTTTGGGTCCCTTGGTTACGTTGAACTGGACCTTCTGGCCTTCCTGCAGCGAGCGGAAGCCGCTCGAGAGGATTGCGGTGTGATGGACGAAGACGTCCTCGCCGTTTTCACGGCTGAGAAATCCAAAGCCTTTGGCGTCATTAAACCACTTGACTGTGCCTGTTTCCATGATGTTGCTCCTATTGGGTGTTGATTTACCGCGAACGCAATGTGGAAGTGTTTGCGTGTAGAGCGGTAACTCGGAACAGGCAAGGACTTCAAAATCGAATTCTACGATTAAACGCAGTATAGCACGAAATTGCCAGCGGGAATTGATTTTGTGCGGCAGGGAATGGACTTCAGGGCCGGCCTTCGTGCGGGCTTCAAGAAGCGGGTTTCAAGCTTTTTGCAGGTTGGCGAATTTTTCCATCAGCTTTTTCATGCCGTGGCGGGTGAACAGGACGGTGACCTTGGCGTTGTCGCCGTCGCCCTCGCGGAAGAGCACCGTGCCTTCGCCGTATTTTGCGTGGCGGACGCGCTGGCCCTTCTTGAGGCCGGTTGCGCCGGTGGGCCCTTCGGGCTGTACGGGTTTTGGATGAAAGCCGCGGCCTGCCGGGTGTGCCCCGCCCTGACCGCCGAAAAAGCGGGCAATGTTGTCAATGGATTGCGGATCCGAGGATCGGGCGTCAGGGGAATGGGCGTCCGGCGGGGCGGGCGCTTCGGGGGACGATCCGGAGTGGTGTGCTGCCCCGGAGGCGGGAGGCTTCATCCACGAAGCGACAAAAGGCTTGGAGGCAGCGAAGGGCTGGCCGGAGCGGGTGCGGGAAGCGCTCTGGCCGCCGGACGCGCGGGGAATCTCCTGGCTTTCGTCCTCGTAGTTGTAGGGTCGCTCCTGAGTTTCGCCGGCGATTTCGCCGCCGGCGTCGTCGCTGGCATTGCGGCCTGCATTGCGGCCGGACGAGCCGTAGCGTCCGGAGCGGGATGCGCCGATGCCGTAGGGCGGCGTGGACCAGGCCTCACCCCACGGACGAAGACCCGTCCGCAGGGACCCCGGCGAGCGCCCGGTGAGATTCTGGACAAGCTGGTTGGGGACTTCCTCAAGGAAGCGCGAGGGGATGCTCATCTCCGGCGCGTCATTGCCGTAGCGGCGGCGATAGTGGGCGCGGGTGAGGATGAGCGCGTTCATGGCGCGCGTCATGCCCACATAGCAGAGGCGGCGCTCCTCTTCGAGCTCTTCGGGGTTGGAGAGGGTGCGCGAGTGGGGGAACAAACCTTCTTCAAGACCGGCGAGGAAGACGAGGGGAAACTCGAGGCCCTTGGCGGCGTGCAGGGTCATCAGCGTGACACGGGCGTCGGGGTCGTACTGATCGGTGTCGCTGGCGAGGGCCGCGTGGTCAAGGAACTCGGCCAGAGTTTCGCCGCGTGCTTCGGCGTCATGCGCGGCATTGGCCAGCTCCTTCAGGTTCTCAATGCGGCTGAAGGCCTCGGGTGAGGCTTCGGCCTCGAGCGCTTTGATGTAACCGGTGCGGTCAATGAGGAAACGAATGAGCTCGGGGAGCGTGGCGGCGTCGCCGGGCGATCGAAAGCGCCCTTCGGGCCGTTCTGGTTTTGGAGCAGATTCGGGACTGGGCGGGACTTCGCTCCCAGGTCTCAAAGGCGAGGCCTTGATGGGATAACGGGGCACCCGGTCTTCGTCTGCCTGCTTTGGAATTTTCAAGAAGGATCGCTTCGGCGTTTCCGCAAGTGGGGAAAAGTGACTGGCGTCGAGGAGGGGGATTTGATTGTCGTCGCCGAAGGGAAAATCGGTTGCGGGTTCGCCCTCAGGGGCTAAAGCCCCGGTTGATTGTGAGGCATTCTCGTACGGGCGGAAGCCCGCGCCCTTCATTTCCCCGGCGGTGCCGAAGGAGAAATCGGCATCGGCGTCGTCGGCTTCGGCGGCGGCCAGGCCGGCGGAGAGTTTGCCGGCAAAGTCGGGGTCCATCATGGCCTGCGCGTCGAGGATGAGCTGGCGGAAGGAGTCGAGCGCCATGAGCGCGCGGGTGGGGATGAGGCGATTGGCGATGGCCGCCGAGATTGCGTCCCAGGTGGAGGAGCCGGTTTCCAGAGCGAGCCGTTCCAGAGTTTCGAGCGTGGTTTTGCCAATGCCGCGCGTGGGAGTGTTGATGACACGCTGCAAGGCCACGGAGTCATGCGGGTTGCGGACAAGACGCAAATAGCAGAGCAGATCCTTGATCTCCGCGCGCTCATAAAAGCTGAATCCGCCGACCATGGTGTAAGGGATGTTGTAGCGGCGCAGAGCTTCCTCGACGAGCCGCGACTGCGAGTTGGTGCGATAGAGGACGGCGCAATGGCCTGCTTCGCGGTTTTGTGCTTCCGGGGAGTTGGTCTGCTCGCGGAGGAAGGCCTGAATGCGGTCGGCGATGAAGAGGGCCTCGTTTTCGCCGTCGGGAGCTTCGTAGTAGCCGATGAGTGAACCGCCCTGACGGTCGGTCCAGAGCTTCTTGCCCTTGCGGCGCAGGTTGTTGGCGACGACAGCGCCGGCGGCCTCCAGAATGATCTGCGTGGAGCGGTAGTTCTGCTCGAGGCGAATGATGTGCGCGTTGGGGAAGTCCTGCTCGAATTCCAAAATGTTGCGAATGTCGGCTCCGCGCCAGGAGTAGATGCTCTGGTCCTCGTCGCCCACGGCGCAGACGTTCTTGTGCTCGCCGGCCAGCAGCTTCATCAGCTCGTACTGCGGGCGGTTGGTGTCCTGGTACTCGTCAACAAGCAGGTAGCGATAGCGGCGCTGATAGTGCTGGCGGACTTCGGCTGAAACTTTGAGGAGGCGCGCGGCTTCAAGCAGCAGGTCGTCGAAGTCGAGGGCGTTGTTTTTGCCGAGATCGTCGCGATAGGAGTTGTAAATGTGCGCTATGCGTTCGCCGTTGGGGTCGCGTGAGTCGAGGAAGGATTCCTGCGGATCGATCATGTGGTTTTTGGCCCATGAAATGCGGCCCAACACGTTGCGCGGGGTGAGCTGCTTGGTGTCCAGGCCCATGCGGCGCATGATTTGCTTGACCAGGGTTTGCTGGTCGTTCTCGTCGAAGATGGCGAAGTCGCGGGTGAGGCCTTTACGCCCCGCGGACGAAAACCCGTCCGCGGGGGCCCTAACTTGCAAGGCCCCAACTTGCAGCACTTCGATGTCGCGGCGCAGGATGCGCACGCAGAGCGAGTGGAATGTGGAGATCAAGGGTTTGGCCAGTGAGGAGTGGCCAAGGAGGCGCTCCACGCGCGCTGCCATCTCGGACGAGGCCTTGTTGGTGAAGGTGACGGCGAGGATGGAGTCCGGCGCGACGCCTTTCTCCTGAATGAGCCAGGCGATGCGGCTGGTGATGACGCGGGTTTTGCCGGAGCCCGCGCCGGCCAGGATGAGCAGTGGCCCTTCGGTCGCTTCCACGGCGGCGCGCTGTTCGGGGTTGAGATTTTCAAGAAGCGGCTGCACGGGCGGGTCCGGAAGGGAAGAGTCCTGTACCCAGTTTACGCGCCACGCCTGCGGCGAGCGGAGGGCGCAAGCGCAAAGGACGGGCAGTTAGGGCGAGCGGGTGTGGGTTGGATAGCTTCCGGTTGTACGACAAACGGCCGCGACTCGCAAAAAAACCGAAGACAGACGGCTTCGCTGAGCCAACGGCCAGCCCCGCGACAAATCGTACCCGCCGTCAACAGATCTGTGCAAGAACCGGTGCCCGTCCCAGCGCACGGAAGCGAATGTTTCCCGATGGAATTGGCGATTCGGTATATTGCCAAAAGTGGCGTCTCCCCCATACGAGGTCAATCCAATGGCGCGAATGACTCGTCTCTATCTCTGCACCGCAGCGATCTTTGCGTGTGCCGTTTGGTCCATGGCCCAGACACCCGCTACGCATCCGGACTGGACCAATCCACGCCACTTCGACCCCTTTTACCTTGGCACGCGTGTGGCGCTCGGCCCCAACTGGCTGTTTTCCGCGGGCGACAACCCGGCCTTCGCCCTTCCTGACTACGACGACAGCGGCTGGAAGACTGTTTCTCTCGCCAAGCCGCTGCTTTCCTACGGCGCGCGCGATATGGGCCATGCGTGGTATCGCATCCACGTCCATGTCAACCCGCGAGCACACGAACTAGCCCTCGAGATTCAATACATTGAAGGAAGTTACGAAGTCTACGCAAACGGCGTGCGCATCGGCGCAATCGGCAGCATGAACTCGAAGCATGTGGAACAGGGCTACCTGACCTCCTATGACATTCCCAGGCGCTTGTTCGTTTCCAATGGCGATCTGCTGATTGCCATTCGTCTTACCCTGAATAAGACCGGGGCAAGTGGAGTGGGGACGAGCACTCCGTTCCAAGACAGCAGCGTGATGCTCTCCACGCACGATGGGGCGCGTCGGGATGCCAGCTACGAAGCGGCGCATCAGACCGTGATTCCCTGGATGCTCTCCGGGCTCGGCTTTTTGGTGGGTATGGTTGCCCTCGCCCTCTACCTGTCGATGCGCAGCCGGACGGAGTATCTGGCCATTGCCGTTTCTTTGCTGGCCAGCAGCTTTCAGTTGGCGGAAATCGCGTGGTCTCACCTCCATATCCTCACTGTGCGGTCCGAATTTTTTGAAACGCTGTGGCTCGGCATTGTCACTGTGGCTCTCATCGAGTTTGTGCGGCTGATTCTTCATTTGCGGCGCGGGCGCTGGCTGCTCGCACTCGAAGTAGCCAACTTTCTCGGTTTCTTCGGCCCCAATCTCGGCAATCTGGGTCTCCTATCGTTCACCCCGGTGTTAGTGCTCGTGGCGTACTTTCTTCCGTCCCTGATCGTGCAGACAGTCCTGCCCGTGCTGCTTCTTCGCGGCCTGCTGCGCGGCAACCGCGACGCGCGCGTGATTCTGCCAGCGATTGCGGTCGTCAGCGTGGCCAATTACTGGAACTTCCTGAATGTAGTCACAGGCATCTGGCATTTGCCGTTGCGCGTTCCTCCTTTGCCCGATTTCTTTATCGGAAGCTACGATATGAACTTCTGGGGCGTGTGGAGCGCCATCTACTTTGTGACCCTGTTGCTCTTCGTGGTGATTCGCACCATTGGCATTGCGCGGGAACGCGCGCGCGCCACCGCCGAACTGGAGGCCGCACGCGCTGTGCAGCATGTCCTGGTTCCAGAAGATATCCCCGCCATTCCCGGCTTCGCGCTGGCGAGTGTCTACAAGCCCGCCGGCGAGGTGGGTGGCGACTTCTTCCAGATCCTTCCGCTCGCCGCAGGTGGAGTGCTGGTGGCCATCGGCGATGTCAGCGGCAAGGGCATGCCCGCCGCGATGACGGTCTCACTGCTGGTGGGCACCCTTCGCACGCTGGCGCACTATACGCAGAGCCCCTCCGAGATTCTGTCAGCGATGAATATGCGCATGCTGGCGCGCAGCCACGGCGGGTTTACCACCTGCCTGGTTCTTCGCGCCGACCCGAATGGCACGCTGACCGTGGCCAACGCCGGCCACATCGCGCCCTATCTGAGCGGAAAAGAGATCTCCGTCGAGAATGGACTGCCTCTCGGCCTCGCCCCTGATTCGCAGTATCCCGAAGCCGTCTTTCAGGCGGAGCCCAATTCGCAGATCACCCTGGTGACCGACGGCGTGATTGAAGCGCGGGGCAAAGCCGGAGAACTCTTTGGATTCGAGCGCGCCCAATCCATCAGCAAGGGCTCGGCGGAATCCATTGCGCAGGCCGCGCAGGAGTTTGGTCAGGACGACGACATTACCGTGGTGACGCTTACGCGGGTCGATCCGCAGACCCAGTCTGTTTCGAAATCATTGGTGCCTGCGCTTTCGCCCTCGCCGGCCTGATCGATTGGGAGGGTGGCACCCGACTGGTCCCACTCATGCGCAAAAGACGCGCATGAATGGGGCACGCAGCCTGCGTTGGAACCGGGCGAGCGTTCAGACAGGCTGACTTTCGATGATGGCATGGCGTTTCTTCAATTTGAGAAACGGCGTCTCAAAGAAGCGATAGGAAAGCTCGGCGATCAGGACGGTCAAACTGAATGCAACGCACATTCTGAAGAGAAACATGGGAAGATTGTGGCTAGTTCCCGGGAAGACGGCATTTACGATCGTGTCTGAAAATCCATGAAAGACATAAAGGCCGAAGGAGATGCGACCCAGGTGAACTGCCCACCTCGGAATGAGTTTCGGATTGAGTCCCAGGAAGGCGAGGAGAATCGTGACTGAGCCCAGGGAGACCAGCGCATACTGCGCCATGAGTCTCCAACCGGAGCCGTTCATCCAGGCGATTTCGAGCAGATTGCGCGAGGCTGCGATGAGCCAACAGAGCCAGCCGCCGGCCAGTATCGAGA
Source organism: Occallatibacter sp. (assembly GCA_049678625.1). GTDB lineage: Bacteria > Acidobacteriota > Terriglobia > Terriglobales > Acidobacteriaceae > Telmatobacter. The sequence continues at coordinate 50,819 of JBAUEO010000008.1, forward strand.
GCCTTTGCCAGAAGGCAAATCGCGGCAACCTACTGCGAAGCACCAGGCAAAGCAGGATGCCGACCGCAAAGCACTGGAACTGCACGAGGGCGTTGCACCAAATCGCGTCCTCGCCGGTCCGGATTCGTCCGAGGTGAATCAGAGCGGCGTTGGCAACGAGGATCACCGCGGCGCAGAAACCATAGAGCGAGCGGCGATGGAGGAATTTGATGACCCACGGGGCCAATGCGTAGAACTGCTCCTCGATCGAGATGCTCCACAGCGGGTAAACGGGGTTGTTGATCCAACCAAAGTGAGCGGTGGACCAGGCGCCCAGGAAAATGACATACCAGCCTATCTGGGTGACAGAGCCCGGATCGCCGCCAGGGAGGAAAGCGACCACGAGACCGAGGGCCAGAGCCAGGTAATAGAGCGGCCAAATCCTGAGGATACGGCGGAAATAGAATTGCTTTCCCTGGACTGTACCCGTGGCTTGTTTCTCGCGGAGCAATAGCTCGCAGATCAGGAAGGCGCTGAGCGTGAAGAAGAGGCTGACCCCGAATGCGCAGGCATTCGCGGCGCTGTAGTAAACCGGGGCGAAGCCTTTGAAGAATGCAGTGATATGTGGAGTTGGTTCCCGGGGAAGGAAATGGCTAAGGAATACGAAGGAAAAAGCGAAAAAGCGAACGACGTCCAGTTCAGGGCGATAGTACCGACTTGCGACGGTCGCTGGAGCTTGCATGAAACCGGATCACCTCGATCTTGCTGACAGGGCATCTGCCGGGTGCCGGGGAGCAGTATATAGCGGCGTGCACGAACCTGGATGAGCGAACTTTTCGGGTCATCGAAACGATGGCGAAAAGCGCAAGCCCGCATCTTCGCGTGCACTCGATTGTCGGTCAGTTTCCGTAGTACCCCCAGGTTGACCGCCTTAACGGAAGAGATTCGGGGTGCGGGCGGCGGCTACTTGCGGCGGGCGCGTTCGCGCTGGAGTTCGCGGTAGAGCGCGCTTTTGGATTGGCCGGACGAGCGGGCGAGGCACGCGGTCGGGCATTGAGCGCCTTTTCATCCTTCAGCCGTGGTGGGATCGATGACAGAAGAGATGACTGAGATTTTGTTTGCCGGAAAGCCCCCAAGCAGCGCGTGTTCGCGTATCAGCTCTTCATTGGGCGCGCGATAGATGCAATAGACTTTGTCGCCGGTGACAAAGCTCTGATCCCACTGGATGTCGAAACCCAGCTGGCGCAGAACACTGCAGGATGTTTTCGAAATAGCTTTCAACTCAACCGGGCTAAGGACCCCGGCGCCGGGAATATCGCGTTCGATTACGTACTTTGGCACCGAAACCTCCGCTTTCGTCAATCTTGATTTGAGAGAATCGCCCCGTGATGGTTTGCTTTGAACCGTCTTCTGCCGGGGAGGGCTTGTGGTGGTCCTGATGCGGGTTTATGCGGCGCCGGAGATGCGAGCTTCTCAGCGCAGCGAGCCACCGGTCAGCCCGCCTTCCGGCGGCGGGTTATTCGCCCGCGCAGCTTACCTTGGTATTCCAATCCACAAAAGCGCCGAGAGGATTGTCGCGCCACGCCCATACGTGGAGTTCATAGAACGCAGGAATATTGAATCGGTTAGGGCTGGCAACGAATTGGAGGCTTTGGCCTTCGAGCACCGGAGGCCCGACGTGGGTGGAGTCCCACGTGGCCTGATCCACGATGAATTCGACACCCACCAGTTGCAACTTTCCATTGGTTGGCTCATAGATGAGCGCCTGGGGATGGGCTGGGTCCAGGGTTCCATTGAGAAGCGCGCCATTCACATAGTGAATGCCCATGGCGCCCATGTCCGGGCCGCTGACACAACCGAGGAACTGTCCGTAGCCGGCCGCTTCCGCAGCGTTGACATTGGCATACTGCTGTGTGGCGTTTTGGACGATCTGGATGAGTTTGGAGGAGGAGTTTCCGTTTCCGGCCCCGTTTCCGGCGGGTGCGGCTGCCGCGAAATGCGGCACGAGAGTGATGAGGCAGCCGAGTAGGGACAGAAGGAAGGTGTGTTGGATTGGCTTCCGGACGAAAGTGCGGAGTGGTAGCGTCATTGCTTTCCCCTTTTCCTTGTTATCCGGTTGAGATTCTTGAGTCGGTCCGGATGTGTTGGAATGTGTGAACACACCCTAGCCTGAGACAAGCTTAGGCACAATCCATTGCGCCCCCTCTAAGCCTCAAAGATTTCTCCTCTGTGAAATGACAGAAAAGAAACAATTTGCGAGGAGAAGCGAAGTGATGTGGGCAAGGGAGTGATATCTTAGGCTTACTTTTCAAGGCACACGTATGCCCGTACCATCCGCGCCGGCGCGAGTTTTCCGCTTCGATTCCTTTGAAGTGGATTCGCGTGCGGGTGAATTGCGAAAGAACGGCACCAGGCTGCGCCTTCAAGGCCAACCTTTACAGCTGCTCGCCGTCCTTTTGCAGAGCGCCGGCGTTCTGGTTACGCGCGAAGAGCTGAAGACACAGCTTTGGCCCGCCGATACTTTTGTCGATTTCGACCATAGCCTCTACAACGCGGTGGCCCGCATTCGAGAGATGCTGGGAGACTCGGCGGAGACGCCGCGCTACGTTGAAACCCTGTCGCGGCGCGGATACCGGTTTATTGGCAAGGTTGAGGAAGTGAAGCCGCTTCAATCCGCGACCGGAGACAATCAGCGGAGTTCTGCAGCGGATTCTGAAGGCATTCAGACCTTGACAGCAAGCAAGACTGTTCGCGCTTCTGATGCAATCGCTCCGCGATCGCGGTCCATCGCCGTTCTGCCCTTCGTCAACCTTAGTTCCGAGCCAGAAAATGAGTTCTTCGCCGACGGAATGACCGAGGACGTGATTGCCCACCTGGCCAAGATAAAGGCGCTGAAAGTCATTTCACGGACCTCAGTGATGACGTTCAAGAAGAGCGACCGCAGCCTTCGCGAGATTGGCGAGAAGCTGGGGGCCGCAACCCTGCTGGAAGGAAGCGTCCGGCGCACCAGCAATCGAGTGCGCATTGTGGCCCAACTGGTGGACGCGGCCACGGATGAACACATATGGGCAGAGACCTATGACCGGGATTTGACCGATATTTTCGAGATCCAGACAGACGTTGCTCTGAATATTGCAAACGCGCTGCGCGCGGAACTTTCCAAGGATGAACTCAATCGATTGGGCTGGTTTCCGACGTCCGATCTGCAGGCCTATGACCTTTATCAGCGGGGTCGCAACTGGTTCTATCGCTACAACGCGGAGGGCTATCGCCGCGGCCTCATCGCGTTCGACGGCGCACTTGCCCGGGACCCAAACTTTGCACTGGCCTGGGCAAGCGTTGCGGAGACTCATGCCGGGCTCTGCATCGACGGATTTGTAGAGGGGGCGCCGGACGAGACGATCCGGTTGGCTAAAAGCGCCGCCGCAAAGGCAAGGGAGCTCGATGGGGAGCTGGCGGAGGCGCACTGCGTTGCGGGGCTTATCCGTTTCGTTTTCGAATTCGATTGGCCGGGCGCGGAGAACGAACTCCAGAGAGCGATTGAACTAAGCCCCGGCAGTGCCGGGGCACACGTTTACTACGGCTGGCTCTGCACGTCGCTTGAGCGCTATGACGACGCCCTGCGCGAATATCGAATCGGGCGCGATCTTGATCCTATCGTCGTCCAATCCGGCATCGCCACGATTCTCCTGAGGGCGGGAAGGAACGAAGAAGCTTTGGTGGAGGCGCAGCTCGCCATGCGGAACGATCCTGAAGTCCCGCGGTGTCAGTCAGTCCTCGGCTGGGCCCTCATCTTCTGTGGCGATGAGGCGGCGGGGATTGCGGCGTTGGAGCAAGCGACGATTCTGGCTCACGGCTCAACGCTGTTCCTGTCGCAGCTGGGACAGGCTTATGCGATGACCGGCAAAGTTGAGCGCGCGAAAGAGATTCTGGAACAGCTATCCGACCGATCCGCGCGGGAGATTGTTTCGCCTTATCATTTCGCCTATGTGCATGCCGGGCTCGGACAGGCCGATTCCGCCATCGATTGGCTAGAGCGGGCTTATGAGAAGCGTTCCGGCTACATCTTTGGCATCAAGGGCTCGTTCCTCTTCCGAAATCTGCATGGCCATCCTCGATTCGAATCACTGCTTAGAAAAATGAATCTGGCCTGAGATACCTGAGGCGCCTTAGCGGCGCGCAGAGGGGTGGATTTCGGCGGGCGTGATTGGCTTGACGGAAAATGAGAGGAGCTAGAAGCAGGTTCCTCGCTTCGCCTATCCTATCGGGCGCTGCGCACCCGACGGGGGCCGGGCGTGCTCCGCTGAGGAAGGCAAGTGAATATGAAGGCGGCGGCTACTTGCGGCGGGCGCGTTCGCGCTGGAGTTCGCGGTAGAGCGCGCTTTTGGATTGGCCTAATTCGCGGGCGAGGTGCTTGAGGGCGTCCTTTTCGTTGAGGCCGGATTCGGATTGCAGGCGAGCGAGGCGGGCGGAGATGGTCTCGCGAGGTGCGGGTCTTTCCCCGGTCTCAGAAGCGAGACCGTGATGGGAAAAGGGGGCACCCGGCTCTGTTCGAGAAGGATTCGACTGTTCCCCGGTCTCAGAAGCGAGACCTTGACGGGAAAAGGGGGTACCCGAAGTTGATTTGGAGGCGGGGAGTTCGACGAGGAGGGTGAATTCGCCGCGGATGCGGTCGCGCGAGGCGAGGGCCTGACGCACTTCGGCGACGGTGCCGCGGAGGAATTCCTCGTGGACCTTGGTGAGCTCGCGCGCAACCACTGCGTGGGGCAGATCTCCGAAGATCTGTTCCATGTCAGAGAGCGTGGCGGCGATGCGGTGCGGGGCTTCGTAGAAGATGAGGGTTTGCGGCTGCGAGCGGGGACGGGCGGCGAATTCGGCAGCAAGGTCGGCAGCAAGGTCTTCAAGGCGGGTGCGGCGCGCGCCGGATTTTTCCGGGAGGAAGCCGAGGAAGCGGAATTCGGCGGTGGAAAGGCCGGAGGCGACGAGGGCGCTGAGGGCGGCGTTGGCGCCGGGGATGGGGATGACGGGGATGCCGGCAGCGATGGCGGCGGGGACGAGCCAGGCACCGGGGTCGCTGATGCCGGGTGTGCCCGCGTCTGAGACGAGGGCGATGGCCTTTCCGGCTTGGATGTCCTGGATCAGTTCCGGCGTTCGAGAGAGCTCATTGTGCTGATGGCAACTGACGGTGGGCGTGGCGATGGAGAAGTGGTTGAGGAGTTTTTGCGTTTGGCGTGTGTCTTCGCAGGCGATGCGGTGAGCGCGGCGGAGGATGTCGAGGGCGCGGAGGGTGATGTCGCCGAGGTTGCCGATGGGCGTGGCGACGAGATAGAGGCCGGGCGCGAGGGGCTGGTTCTCAGAGGGCATTGCGTTGCTTCCTACGATACCAAGCGGTTTGCGAGCGCGTTTTGGGAGCAAGGTCTGCTTAACGATGGTCGCTTTCCTGAAGGAGTTGCGGCAGCGCAGGCAAAATGCAGGTCTTTCGACTCCCTTCGTTCGCGAGCGCGGACTTCGGTCGCTCAAGATGACAGAGAGTTCTTCGGCTACTCGTCGGATTCCTGGCGCTCGATGCGGCGCTGCTCACTGAGGAGGGTCATGGAGGACATGAGGTTCTGCACGCTGACGATGCCAACCACACGGCCGGATTCGGTGACCGGGATGAGGGAGAGGCCGCGGCCGGCGGTAAGGCGGCGGATGGTGGTGCCGAGCGTGTCCTCAGGGCGCGCGACCTGGAAGGCGCGGGACATGATGGACTGGATGTAGCCGTTGCCGTCGTTGCGGAGTGCGTCGATGATGCGCTGGCGGCTGACGATGCCGACGAGCTGGGGGCCGCGGACGACGGGGAAGTCCTCCTGCAGCGAATGGACGCAGCGGTAGAGGGCGTCGGCAAGGGTGTCGGAGGGCGAGAGGGTGGCGAAGTCCGTGAGCATGACCTCATGCATGTGGACGGTGTCCACCACAGACTGGAAGAAGACGCCCTGGTCTTCGATTTGGCCGCCGATGACGATGAAGAAGCCGGCGATAAAGAGCCAGGGGCTGTGGAGAAGCCAGCCGCCGACCATTGCGCCGAGAGCGAGGAGCTGGGCGACGCCGGCGGCCGCCCGGCCGGCGGATGCCACACCGTGGGTGCGGGCGAAGGTGCTGCGGAGGATGCGTCCGGCGTCAAGCGGATAAGCGGGCAGCAGATGAAGAATGCCGAGGCCGGCCTGCATCCAGACCATGGCGCGAAGCAGATAGGCTGAGGTAATCCAGGGATGGGTGAAGAGTTGGATGTCACCGCCGGCGCCGAGGAAGGCAATGCCGAGCGAGGCGGCGGTGGCGAGATTGGCGAGGGGTCCGGCGAGGGCGAGAGCAATCTGGCCGATGCCCTGGGATGCGGTCTCCTGGCTTTCAGGGGTTGCGTAGGCAAAGAGTCCGCCGATGGGGAGCAGAAGAACGGCGCGAAGGCGCAGACCGAACCATGCGGCGACGAGCAGACGTGCGGTTTCACGGACAAGGACGGCGAAGACGAGCACGATAAAGAGGGCCAGACCGCGGGCCATGCCTTGAGAGGCGGAGAGGCCGAGGCAGACGAGGGCGAGAAGAAGAAAGAAGGTATGGATGCGCAGTTCAACGCCGAACCAGCGGCCAAACGGAATGGACCAGCCACGCATAGGGGAATTGTAGAGGGTCAGGGCAAGGCGAGGGATGGATTTATGCTGAGAGCCGATGCGAGTGATTGCAGGCAGATTCAAGAGCCGGGTGCTGGATGCGCCGGCGGGGCTGGCGACGCGGCCGACGAGCGACCGGCTGCGGGAAGCGCTGTTCAACGTGCTTGCGCCGCGGATGGAAGGCGCGCGGGTGCTGGATTTATATGCGGGCTCGGGCGCGGTGGGGCTGGAGGCAGTGAGCCGCGGGGCGCGAGAAGCTGTGATGGTGGAGCGGGATGAGGCAGCGCTGAAGGCGCTGCGCGCGAATGTGGCGCGGTTGGGCGTGGCAGCGGCGTGCAGAATCCATGCGAGCGGCGTGGCGGCGTGGTTGCGGCGCGGGCGGACGAAGGCGGCGGAGTTCGATGTGGTGTTTCTTGATCCACCGTATGAGGCGGACGAGGAATATGCGACGGCTCTGGGGCTGCTGGGAACGCAAGAGGGATTGCTGGCGCGGGGTGCGGTGGTGGTGGCCGAGCACCGGAAGCAGAAGATGCTGGAAGAGAGGTATGGCGGGCTGCGGCGGACGCGCGTGCTGAAACAGGGCGATGCGGCGCTGAGTTTTTATGGCCTAGAGGATGAAACATGCGCAGCGGATGAGAGTGAGTTGGACGCGAGCTTATAAGATGGATGCGGCGGGCGGGCGCGGGGCCAGCCTGGAATTCTGCCGAGGTAGTGACCCAATGAACATGCGAAGGGTGTGGACCGCGGCGCTGGTCTGCGCCGCGATGATGCTCGCGCAGACTGGAAGCGCGCAGAGCGCGGGGATGTATGGAGTGTCGTGGGTGATTGGGCCGTTTACGCGGCCCGCGGTGGGCAATCCCGTGGTGAGGCCGCAGCCGGATGCGACCTTCATGGATCCGATTGCGAAGAAGTCGATTGCGTGGGAGGCGCTGCACACGTTCAATTCTGCGGCGGTGGTGCGGCACGGGAAGGTGGTTGTGCTCTATCGCGCCGAGGACAACACGGGGCAGATGGAGATTGGCGGGCACACGTCGCGGCTGGGGATGGCGGTGAGCAAGGACGGGATTCACTTCAAGCAGATGGCCGAGCCGGTGTTTTATCCCGACAACGATGCCGAGAAGGCGCGGGAGTGGCCGGGCGGCGTGGAGGACCCGCGGATTGTGGAGGGGCCGGACGGCGAGTACGTGATGACGTATACCGAGTGGAACCGGAAGACGTATTCGGTGGGGATTGCGACCTCGCAGGATTTGAAGCACTGGACGAAATACGGGCCGGCATTTCTGGATGCGTGGGGCGGGAAGTATGCGCACCTGAAGTACAAGTCAGCGGGGATTGTAACGGAGGTGCGCAAGGGAAGGCTGATGGCGGCGAAGATTCACGGGCAGTACTGGATGTACTGGGGCGAAGGGGCGATTCATCTGGCGACCTCGGGCGATTTGATTCACTGGATTCCGGTGGAGGACTCGAATGGGAATCCGGTGGAGTTGCTCAAGCCGCGGTCGAGGCACTTTGACAGCACGTTTCCTGAGACGGGCCCGCCGCCGGTGCTGACCAAGGCGGGGATTGTGGTTGTTTACAACGGAAAAAACGCGGGCGGCAAGAATGCGGCCGGAGATGTGGCCGAAGTCGGCGATCCGAAGCTGGGGCCGGGAGCGTATGCGGCGGGCGAGGCGCTGTTCGACGCGAACAATCCGGCTCTGCTGCTGGCGCGGACCGACGAGCCGGTGCTGAAACCGGCGCTGCCCTATGAGAAGACAGGGCAATATGCGGCGGGAACGACCTTTGCCGAGGGGCTGGTGTGGTTCCACAAGAAATGGTTTTTGTATTACGGGTGCGCGGACTCGCTGGTGGCGGTGGCGACTGCGCCAGCGGAGCCGGAGAGCGGCGTGGCCGAGATGCGATGAAGGGCGCGGGCCGTGCGGGAAGGCTAAGAGCGGCTTGATTCGCAGCTTGCTTGTGGGTGGGTTGTATCGCGAGCCAGACGTTCGACCGCGACAGCTCCGATGGCGAGGCAGAGAGCGATGGCAGCGAGGGCGAAGAAGTAAGAGTGGGTGGTGCGGCTGAGCCAGCCGATGAGCGCGGGACCGAAGAAGCCGCCGAGGTTGCCGAGGGAGTTGATGAGGGCGATGTGGGCGGCGACGAGGGGCCCGGCGAGCGCGAGTGTGGAGGCGCTCCAGAAGATGGGCATGGAGGCCAGGGTTCCGGCGGCGGCCAGCGAGAAGCCGGCGATGGCGACCGCCGCGTTGGGCGCGAGGCCTGCGAGGAGAAAACCGAGTGCGGCGGTCGAGTAAGCTGCGGTGAGATGCCAGCGGCGCTCGCGGAAATGGTCCGAGCTGGCGCTCAAGCCGACCATGCCGACGATGGCGAAGAGATAAGGGACGGCGGCGGCCCAGCCCAGAGCACGCAACGAAAGTCCATACGAGCGGAGCACGGTGGGAATCCAGAAGCCGAGGCCGTAAAGGCCGACAGCCATGCAGAAGTAGGCGAAGGACCAGCCGTAGATCTGGGGTTCGGCGGTGAATACATCGAGAAAGCGGTGCTTTTGCGCAGGGTGCGCGGGCTCGGCCGCGGCCAGGTCGCTGGCGAGGGTGCGCTTTTCGTCTTCGGTGAGCCATGAAACGTCGCTGGGCCCATTGGGCAGGACGAACCAGGTAAGCAGGCCGAGCAGGAGGGCCGGAGAGCCTTCAAGGATAAAGAGCCACTGCCAGCCTTTGAGGCCGAGCGCGTGGTGGAGAAGGAGAATCTGCGCGGAGATGGGCGAGCCGATGAGTGCAGAGAGAGGAATGGCGGTGACGAAGACGGCCATGACGCGGGAGCGGACGGAGGGCGGCAGCCAGAAGGTGAGGTAAAGGATGACGCCGGGGTAGAAGCCGGCCTCTGCCGAGCCGAGGAGAAAGCGCAGGGCGATGTACTCCGCAGGACTGCGGACGAAGGCGGTGACGACCGAAACCGCGCCCCAGGCGAGCATGAGAACCATGATCCAGCGGCGCGCGCCGACGCGGAGGAGGACGAGGTTGCTGGGCAGCTCGAAGAGGAAGTAGCCGAAGAAGAAAACTCCAGCGGTGACGCCGAAGAGCGTGGGGCCGATGCCCAGGTCGCGATTCATGGTGAGCGCGGCGAAGGAGATGTTGACGCGGTCAAGAAAGGCGACGAGGTAGAGCGCCATGAGGAAGGGGACAAGGCGAAGAGCGATTTTTCGGTAGAGGGGCGGCATGTGTGTTGGAAAGGATGGACGGAGTATGGCACGGCGGAGCGGCAGGGGACAAAGGCGGAGCCGGAGATTAAAGTGCTGTGTATGAAGATGCGGATGGGTTGGAAGGGATTGGCGGGAGGCGTGGCGCTGGCGCTGCTGCTGATGCCGGGAATGGCGGCGGCGGGGCAGCATGCGAAACGGGCGGCGGGCCTGGAATCGGGGCAGGCGAAGGCTGAGTCGGGAGCGAAGCCGGAGCTGGTGGTGATTGATACGGATATTGGGGACGATATTGACGACGCGTTCGCAGTGGCGCTGGCGCTGAAGAGTCCGGAGCTGAAGATTCTGGGGATTACGACGACGTTTGGGGATACGGATCTGCGGGCGCGGTTGCTGAACCGGTATCTGCACACGGCGGGGTATTACGGAATTCCGATGGCGGCGGGCCCGGAGACAAAAACGGACAACCCGATGACGCAGAAGGACTATGCGCGAGGATGGGCCGGAAGGCCGCGGACGGACGGCGTTGAGCAGCTCTTACGCGCAATCCGGCGGCATCCGGGGCAGGTGACTCTGATTGCGATTGGGCCGCTGTCTACGGTGCAGGCGGCCCTCTCAAAGGATCCGGCGACCTTCAGAAAGCTGAGGCGCGTGGTGATGATGGGCGGCAGCATTTACCGGGGATATGGAGAAGTGAATGGGAAGCCGAAGCCGGCGGAGCCCGAGTGGAATATCGACCGGGACCCGGCCGGGATGCGGGCGCTGCTGGCATCGGGCGTGAAGGTATATATGATGCCGCTGGATTCGACGCAAATCCCGCTGCATGAGAGGTATAGGGAGAGAATTTTTACCCGTGGCGGGGCGCTGGGGCGGCAATTGGCGGAGCTTTACAGGGAGTGGGTGGCGGGTACGCCGACGCACTCGCCGACGCCGACGCTTTTTGACCCGGTGGCGGTGACCTATGCGATGCACCCGGAGCTTTGCCCGGCGCGGCCGATGCGGATAAGCGTGGATGAGCGGGGGCAGACGACTCCGGAGGCGGGCAGGCCGGATGTGGATGTGTGCCTGAAGTCGGATGAGGCGGGGTTTTTGCGGCTGTTGATGGGGCGGCTGACGGGGAAGGTTAAGGCGAAGAAATGAAGAGAGTTGCGGGTGCCCGGATGTGGGTGCGCGAATGCGAGGGCTGTCAATTAACCGTGGTAACTCGAACGAGAGGAGCCGCACCTCTTTTTGATGGCGGATGTCGATAGAGGGGCAGTATAGTCTCCGTATTCCCCGGGAGGATCTTGCATGCCGTTTATTTGCTATCGCCTGACCGTTCTTTCCTCATTTCTGCTGTTGATTGCAGGATGTGGCGGCGGAGGCAGTGGGAGTAGCTCGGGAGGCGGCGGCGGGCAAAGCAACACTCCGACGACGGTGACCTTTACGTTTCAGGGGGCGACGCCAACGGCGGTGGCGGCGAGCATTGGCGCCGGGGCGTACACGGCTGAAGCGCTGAATGGGAGCACGCTCACGCTGTCGATTCCCAGCGGAACGACGAAGTTTGCGGTGGCCTATGCGTGTCCGGTGCAGGTTTTTACGGTAGGCGGCGTGCAAGAGTCGCAATTCGCGGAGGAGACGGTTTTTGAGGCAACGACAACTGACGGAACGAGCTTCAATCAAAGCTGTACTTCCTCGTCCTCGGGGGCACAGGAGGGCACTTTCAGTGGCAGTGTGGATGCGAATGCCATTCCGGATGCGTCGTCGTCGTACCTGGACATCCAAGCCGCCAATAGCGGGGCCTTCTGGGACGAGAGATATACCGTGGACTCGCCTGCCACGAACTTCAGCTTCTCGATACCCACCGGCAGCTACCGAATGATGGCCGGCGTGATGAGCTATTCGAATATCACTCAGCAGTACACCCTGACCGCGGCCAGAGACTTCGGAAGCCAGACGATTCCGGGCACGCTGAACAGCGGAAATACGGTGGTTCTGGGAGCGGCGGACGAGACAACCTCGCAGACCATCGCCTACAACAACGTTCCCTCGGGATTCTCGTCGCCCTTGACGGCAGTGAGCTTTGTGTTTGGAGACGTCGGTGATCTATCGATTGCCTCCGGCGCTACGAATCAGTATCCGGTTTTGCCGGCTGCCGCGACCGAAAGCGGCGACTATTATTTCTTGACAGCCTCGGCGCTCAGCTCGGGGTATCCCCTGCAGGGCGTAGAAGCCTTTCTGACGTCGTCCACGGCTGGCCCGGTTGCGTTCAATCTTCCCGCGCCATGGAGCTATACCGGGCCCGCGGCGGCCGCCTTGCCCACGTTCGACATGAGTTATTCGGGATTTGCGGGCCAGACGGGTGTATACGATTCGGTGCAGCTCGAGTGGGGTGCTGGAACCTCTAACACAAATTTTATCAATATTATAGCGACGGCAAGCTACCAGAACGGATCGTCGATGCTTGCGCTCCCTGATCTCTCAGGATTGAACGGCTTTCTTGTGGCTCCGCCCAGCGGAACGGATGTCGTCTGGACGGCGGAGGTCGCGCAAAGCAGCGCCAAGATGGGCCAACTTGCCGCACCGAATACGAGCGGGAGCGTAGTGCTGGTTCAGGGTGGATATCTGGAGCCGTGAAGGGACTGAGCGCCGTGGGGTGACGCGCTTTTTGAAGCTCAATTCCTTTCCGCGAATTCGTTGACCTTGGCCATCTTTCTTGCTACAGTAAAAAGGTTCCGCAAGAACGCATCCGTACGTGTGTCCAACGGGCGGAGGCGTAAGGGCGGTCCGGCAGAAGTGGGGCTGGACGAGCCTGTGGGCCGGGAGAAGTGAAGCCGGCCTTGAGACCCTGAAGTTGCTCCTTTCTTGCGAGGGGCTGGGGCATATCGCATCGGAGCTCGCGCGTTCTCCGCCTTGGAGGGCTATGCGAGCCGGAACCGGCGAAACGGAGTGGGCCTTGCCTGGGGAAGAAGAGGGCAAGCGACCGGCCACCGTCCTGGTTCTCGTCTGGAAGTGGAACGAAGGCAGACGCGAAGCAGCAACTTTGGGGCTTCTGTGCGCGTGCGCGCCGGCTTGAGAGAGCCGGAGCCGCAAACGGAGAGGCCCGAAAGCCCTGCGCGCGGCTGTGGAAGCGGGACGGAGTTCTGGTTTCGCGGGTTTTTGAGGGTTTTTGATTCAAGGGCTTTAAGGTAAGGAGTTTTCGATTGCCTACGTTTAATCAGCTGGTTCGCAAGGGGCGCACGGCCCCCAGGTACAAGACGGCGTCGCCGGCGCTGCAGGGCTCACCGCAGCGGCGGGGCGTGTGCACGCGCGTGTATACGCAGACCCCGAAGAAGCCGAACTCGGCGCTGCGCAAGGTGGCTCGCGTGCGCCTGACCAACGGAATTGAAGTGACGACCTACATTCCCGGGATCGGGCATAACCTGCAGGAGCATTCGATTGTGCTGATTCGCGGAGGCCGCGTGAAGGACCTGCCGGGAGTGCGGTATCACGTGGTGCGGGGCACGCTGGATTCAGTGGGCGTGGCCAACCGCAAGCAGAGCCGGTCAAAGTACGGCGCCAAGCGGGCCAAGGGCGGCGCGGCGCCGGGCAAGAAGTAAACGCAGCTTCCAGCCGCCAGCTCTCAGCTACCAGCGGAGCGCGGCGAAAGAAGTGGGCAAGACGAGCTAGAGCTAGCAGTTAAAGGCTAGCGGCTGAATTTGAGGATTTATGCCGAGAAAAGGGCACATTGCGAAGCGGGAAGTGGCGGCAGACCCGGTCTACGGGTCCACGCTGGTAACCAAGTTTGTGAACTCGATGATGTGGGGCGGCAAGAAGTCGACGGCCCAGGGAATTTTCTACAAGGCGATGCAGAACCTGGAGTCCAAGGGCGGCGGCGAAGAGGCCATCAAGCTGTTCAAGAAGGCGGTGGAGAACTGCAAGCCCCTGCTCGAGGTGAAGACCAGGCGCGTGGGCGGCGCGAATTATCAGGTGCCGATTGAAGTGAATGCGGACCGGAGGACATCGCTGGCGATTCGCTGGCTGATTACCTACGGGCGCGGCCGCGGCGAAAAGGGCATGGTGGACAAGCTGTCCAACGAGCTGCTGGACGCGGCCAACGGTCGCGGCGCCGCGATGAAGAAGAAGGAAGACGTGCACCGCATGGCCGAGGCCAACAAGGCCTTCGCCCACTACCGCTGGTAGGAAATGCAGCTAGTAACAACCGCGGGCCTGCCGGCCCGCAAGGAAGATGAATCGTGGCTCGCAGCGTACCCCTAAACCGTTGCCGGAACATCGGAATCATGGCGCACATCGACGCCGGAAAGACGACGGCGACCGAGCGCATCCTGTTCTATACGGGCATCACGCACCGCATCGGCGAAGTGCATGAAGGCACGGCGACGATGGACTATATGGAGCAGGAGCAGGAGCGCGGGATCACGATTACGTCGGCGGCGACGACCTGCAACTGGCGGGACATTCGCATCAATATTATTGATACGCCGGGCCACGTGGACTTTACGGCCGAGGTGGAGCGCTCGCTGCGCGTGCTGGACGGCGCGGTGGCGGTTTTCGACTCGGTTTCAGGCGTGCAGCCGCAGACCGAGACGGTGTGGCGGCAGGGCGACAAGTACAAGGTTCCGCGCATCTGCTTTGTGAACAAGATGGACAAGAACGGCGCGGACTTCGAGCACGTGCTCGAAACCATCCGCAAGCGGCTGGGCGCGCGGCCCGTGGCGCTGCAGATTCCGATTGGCGCCGAGGCCAACTTCAAGGGCGTGGTGGACCTGATCGAAATGAAGGCCATCGTGTGGCACGAGGAGACGATGGGCGCCGAGTACTCGGTCGAGGAGGTTCCCGCCGACCTCAAGAAGAAGGCCGAGGCCTTCCGGTTGCAACTGATTGAAGTGATTGCCGAGACCGACGATGTGCTGCTGGAGAAGTTTCTTGAGGGCGAGACGCCGACCATTGAGGAGCTGAAGAAGGGCATCCGGCAGGCGACGATCGACCTGAAGGTGTTCCCGGTCATCTGCGGCAGCGCCTTCAAGAACAAGGGCGTGCAGACGCTGCTGGACGCGGTGGTGGACTATCTGCCGAGCCCGCTGGACAAGCCGCCGGTGGAGGGCATCGATCCCTCGCACCAGACCGAGACGCTGGTCCGCAAGGCCGACGACAACGAGCCACTGTCGGCTCTGGTCTTCAAGCTGATCAACGACCCGTTCGGCAAGCTGTCGTTCATTCGCATCTACTCCGGCGCGCTGAAGACCGGCGACACGGTGCTGAATCCGCGCACGGGCAAGACCGATCGCGTGGGACGCCTGGTGAAGATGCACGCCAACAAGCGCGAAGACGTGACTGAGGTTTATGCAGGCGACATCTGCGCGTGCGTGGGATTGAAGGAACTGAAGACGGGCGACACGCTCTCGTCGCCGCAGCACCCGATTGCGCTGGGCGCAATCACCTTTCCGGAGCCCGTGATTTCCGTGGCCATTGAGCCCAAGACCAAGGTCGACCAGGAGAAGATGGGCATTGCGCTGGCGCGGCTGGCCGACGAGGACCCGACCTTCAAGGTGCATACCGACGAGGATTCGGGCCAGACGATCATCAGCGGCATGGGCGAGCTGCATCTTGAGATTCTGGTGGACCGCATGAAGCGGGAGCACAAGGTGGAAGCCAACGTAGGCGAGCCCAAGGTGGCCTTCCGCGAGACCATTCGCAAGGCGGCCGAGGCCGAGGGCAAGTACATCCGGCAGACCGGCGGCTCAGGCAACTATGGGCATTGCAAGCTGCGCATCGAGCCGAACGAGCCGGGCAAGGGCTATGAGTTTTCAAACGACATCAAGGGCGGCTCGGTGCCCAAGGAGTACATCAAGCCGATCGACCAGGGCGTGCGCGGCGCGATGGAGCTGGGCATCCTGGCCGGCTACCCGCTGGTGGACGTGAAGGTGAGCCTGTTCGACGGCAGCTACCACGAAGTGGACTCAAACGAGATGGCCTTCAAGTTTGCCGGTTCGATTGCGTTCAAGGAAGCGGCGAGGAAGGCGTCGCCGGTGCTGCTGGAGCCGGTGATGGCGGTGGAAGTGACGGTGCCCGAGGAGTATATGGGCACGATTATCGGCGACATCAACTCGCGCCGCGGACGGATTGAAGGCATGGAGCACGCGGCCGGGTCGCAGGTGATCAAGGCGATTGTGCCGCTCAAGGAAATGTTCGGCTATGTGAACGACATTCGTTCATCGACGCAGGGCCGGGCCTCGTATTCAATGCAGTTTGCGCGCTACGAAGAGGCGCCGCGCATGATTGCCGATGAGATTATCGGCCGCGCGCAGGGCAAGTAGGCGCGTAAGGGTTTTGTGGGGCTGGAGCCGGATAGCCGGCGCCCCTGTTGGCAATGGCACCTAAGCTGTGAGGGGAAGAGAAAATGGCGAAGGAAAAGTTTGATCGTACGAAGCCGCACGTGAACGTGGGAACGATTGGTCACATCGATCACGGCAAGACGACGTTGACGGCGGCGATCACCAAGGTGTTGTCCAAGCACAACCCGAAGA
>JBAUEO010000009.1:0-20824 GCA_049678625.1 Occallatibacter sp.
GGCCAGCCTGGCCGAGCGCGGCCTCCGCCGCCAGGCTGAAGCGCTTTCCCTCGGCGCATGGCAGCGCCGCTCGGAGCTAGCCCGCCGCGTGCATAGTCTTCTCCTGCGCCACCGCGCGCTCAACCCCATCGCCACCCGCGCCCTTCTCGGCGTCCTTGGCTGCGGCCTCCTCGCCGGCTCGGTCGAGCTTGCGCGCGCTCCGCAGATGGTCGCCTTCGTCGCCGCACCACCCGCCCATCCGGTCGCACAAATCAACACTGAGGAAGCCCTTCCCGCCCACTCCAGCGCACCGGCCGCAGCCCTGGCCCTACTTCATCCGCCCCGCGTCCACACTCGCCTCGCGACCCACACACTCCGAGCCGAGGCACCTCGCAGCCCTGCGCTGCTCCAACCTTCCGCTGCCCCCTCGACCGCCCCCTCCGCTGCCCCCTCCGCTGCATTGCTTGCCGCTCTTCAGCCCGACTCGAACTCCGTTTCAGCCGCCTCCGCCGAACCGGCCTCCACCCGCTCAGCTCCCGCCCCAGAATGGGTAGCCTCCAACGCGCCTGCGCCTCGCTCCGGCCTCTCCGAACGCCCCGCATCTGTTTCAACAGCACCGGACCCCGCGCAGGAATGGATCGTTTTCACCGCCTGGCAGCAGGTCCAGACCGAATCCGTGCTTACGGACTCCCCGGCCACTCGAACTCAGGCCTCCGCCGACCACACGGACAAGGTTCTCGATTCCGCTCCGACCCACCGCATCACCACACGTTTCACGATCACGCGCGTCTTCTTTCGCGTGGTCCCCGCATCCTCCGTGCCCACCAACGCCGCCGCGCTCCCCATGCGCGAAGGCTGGCTGGTGCTCCAGATCTAAACCGTTTCCAATCAACTCACTGTGAGAGGGCATCATGACCAGAACAACTAATTCATTAGTCGCAAAGGCACGCCGGTTCGCATTTCCCGCCGGCCTTGTCGCATCCTTCTTCCTTGGCCTCGCGCTCGTCTTCAGCCACGCCACGGCCTGCGCCGCCACCAGCGCCGCCGCCAGCGGACCGCTCAGTGACAGCCAGGTCTCCGCCATCGTCTCGCTCGACCACGCCATGGAGGCCCTCACCGCGCGCGTCACTCCCGCCGTCGTCAACGTCGCCGTCACGTCACGCCCTGACTCGCATGACCAGCAAGGATCCGGCGGCATGCCCCAGGGCATTCCACCCCAATTCCGCTGGTTCTTCGGCAACGGCATGCCCCAGCAGCAGCCTCAGTTCGAGTACGGCATCGGCAGCGGCGTCATCATCTCGCCTGATGGCTACATCCTCACCAACGACCACGTCGTCAACAGCGCAGTCCAGATTCACGTCACCCTCGATGACCGACGCCAGTTCGCCGCCAAGCTCATCGGCGTCGACAAGCTGAACGACCTTGCCGTCATCAAGATTGACGCGCACAACCTCACCACCATCCCCTGGGGCAACTCCACCCAGCTCCATCCCGGCCAGACTGTGCTCGCCTTCGGCAGCCCCTTCGGCTACTTCCATTTCTCCGTCACCCGCGGCATCGTCAGCGCGCTCAATCGCCCCAATCCCTATTCGAGTGACCGCCGCAAGCCCGGCGATTACATCCAGACCGACGCCGCCATCAATCCCGGCAACTCCGGCGGCCCGCTCGTGGATGCGCGCGGCGAGCTCATCGGCATCAACACCTTCATCATCTCCAATAGCGGCTCCTTTGCCGGCGCGGGCTTCGCCATCCCCTCGCAAATCGCCCGCGCCTCGGCCACCGACATCATAAAATTCGGCACGGTCCACCACGGCTACCTCGGCATCAGCATGAATGACGTCACCCCCGACAACGCCAGCTTCTTCAACCTGTCGGACGCGACCGGCGCCATCGTCAGCCAGGTCTCGCCCGATTCGCCCGCCAGCCGCGCCGGACTCAAGAGTGGCGACGTTCTGCGTGAAGTCAACGGCGACAAAATCCGCAACGGCAGCGCCCTCCAGGTCGCCGTCACCTCCATCCCGCCGGGAACCAAAATCTCTCTTGGCATCCTCCGCGACGGCAAGCCCATGACCATCCCTGTCACAGTCGGCGAATACCATGGCGGCACGGAAGTCGCGGAAAGCGGCTCGGGCTCCAGCAAGCGCGGCCATCTCGGCCTCACCGTCACCAACCTCACCCCGGAGGTTCGCTCGCAGCTGGGAGTGCCCGATGATGTCCACGGCGCGGCCATTCAAACCGTGCGCCCGGCCAGCCCGGCCGACAATGCCGGCCTCGCGCCCGGCGATGTCATCACTGAGGTCAATCGCCATCCCGTCGCCGATGCCGACAGCTTCGTCAACCAGGTACAGGCCGTCCCTCCCGGCAAAGACATCCTGGTCCTCGTCTGGTCCAAGAACGGCATCACCTATCGCGTTCTCCATCCGGACGAAAGCCCCACCAACGGCAGCAACGACAACAACCAGTAGGTCACTGACCGCCTGGTTTTGTACCAATCCGGGGTGCCCCAGGTCTCGACTTTGAGACCTGGGAGGCCACGGTGCTGATGGATCGAATTCATGCGGACAGATATCTGGCCTTGTCCAGCAAGAGCAACGGGCCGTCGCGCCGCAGCTTTGGACGCGGCGGCCTATCACTCTTCTCTCGCCGCCCGCCTTCGCATCCCACACAAACCACGCACCATCCCGCCGCTCCGGGCCTATCTCCGCCGCGTCACGCCGCATTCAGGTTGCAATTTCGGCCCGCACCTGCGAATATTTCCTCATGACCGGTTGCCTCTGTTGTCGCCGCTGTATGCCGCTCGCGCGCGCACAGGTGACCTCGGTCTAAAGTTCCCGCTCCCAATTCCAAGGTTTCTTTGTTGCCCGCGTTGCAGCCCCTCCTGCTGCCGCGGGTTTTTCATTGCCCGTCGAACCTCATTCTTTACCTCTCAAGAAGGCCCATCATGACCCAGGCAGTGCCTCCACAAGCCGCCCAAAAGGAAACCAAAGCCCAGAAGGCTGAGCGCCTCAAGCGCGAAAAGAATCCCTGGGAGGCCTTCGATGAAGTCCGCGCATTTGCGCTTGAGGGCCGCGCCAGCGTCCTCCCGGACTGGGCCTCCACCTACTTCAAGTGGTGGGGCATTTACACCCAGGGCGACGGCGTCGGAGCCGTCGGCGGAAAGGGCGGCGAGGGCATCGTCACTGACTACTTCATGATGCGCATCGGCATCCCCAACGGCATTCTCACTTCCGCGCAGCTCCGGGCCATCGGCGCACTCACCCGCACCCACGCGCGCAACCTGGCCGACATCACCGTCCGCCAGAACATCCAGCTCCACTGGCTCACCATCGAGTCCCTGCCCGAGGTCGTCGACGCCCTCGACTCCATCGGCCTCTCACCCAGGGGCGCATGCGGCGACGTCGTCCGCAACGTCACCGGCTGCCCTCTGGCCGGCGTTGCCGCCGATGAGCTCATTGACTCCTCGCCGCTCGCCATCTCCATCGCGCGCGACCTCGTCGCCAACGGCGATTTCTACAACCTTCCGCGCAAATTCAAAGTCGCCGTCACCGGCTGCCCCTCCTGGTGCTGCTACCCGGAGATTAACGACATCGCCCTCACGCCCGCCCGCCACAACGGCCAGGTCGGCTACTCGCTCCGCGTCGGCGGCGGCCTTTCCAATGAGCCGCACCTCGCCGTCCGCCTCAACACATTCCTGTTGCCCCATCAGGCGCTCGCCGCCGTCCGCGGCGTCACGCAGATCTTCCGCGACCAGCAGGTCCTGCGCGAGAGCCGCGACCGGGCCCGCATGAAATACCTCTTCATGCGCGAAGGCTGGACGCCGGATTACTTCCTCGCCGAGCTCCAGGCGCGCCTCAGCTTCAAGCTCCATCCCGGCGTGCCGGAGGAAGTGCCCGACGACACCCTTCGCGACCATGTCGGCATCCACGCTCAGCGACAGCCCGGCCTTTGCTACGTCGGCGCGTCCGTCCTGCGCGGCCGACTTAGCGGCGAGCAGCTCCAGGCCGCCGCTGATCTCGCCGATCGCTTCGGCAGCGGCAACCTCCGCGTCACCGTCGCGCAAAACCTCATCTTCATCGATGTGCCAAAAGAAAAAGCCGCCGAACTGGCTCGCGAACTCGGCCACATCGGCCTCCGCGTCGAGGGCTCTCCCTTCTGGCGCGGCGCCGTCGCCTGCACCGGAACCGAATTCTGCAAGCTCGCTATCACTGAGACCAAGGGTTTTACCCGCTGGCTCGTTGACGAGCTCGAGGAGCGCATCCCGCAATTCGACCAGCAGCTCCGCCTCCACGTCACCGGCTGCCCCAACGGATGCGGACAGCACTGGATCGCCGACATCGGCATCGAAGGCAAAAAAATCAAACACGAAGGCAAACTCACTGACGCTTACTACTTCTGCCTCGGCGGCTCCGTCGGACAAACCGCCGGCATCGCGCGCCCCGTCGGCTATCGCACCCCCGCGCCGCTCGTTCCTGAAGCCATTGAGCGCCTTCTCCGCCAGTACATGGTCAGCCGCCATCCTGAGGAAAATCTTCGCGCATGGTTTGGCCGCCATTCCAATGACGAGCTCCGCGCCCACCTTGCCGGCGAGGACCTCGATGCCATTGAACGCGATCTACCCACCGGCCGCGTGCCCCACGCTGTTGCCGACTGAGGACTCCAATGAACTTACTGCCCATCTTCGTCAACCTCGCCGGCCGCCGCGGTCTCCTCGTCGGTGCGGGCTCCGTCGCGCTCGACAAACTCTCCAGCCTTCTTCCCACCGGCCTCCGCCTCCGCGTCGTCGCGCCCCGCGCGCAACCGGAAATTCAGATCCTCGCCGCCGAAGGCCGCCTCGAATGGACCCAGCGCGCCTTTGCGCCCTCCGATCTTGACGGCGTCTTCCTCGCCATCGCCGCCACCGACGATCCCGCAGTCAACACTGCCGTGTATCAGGCAGCACTTGAACGCAACATCGCCTGCAACAGCGTGGACGACATTCCCAACTGCGATTTCTTCTTCGGCTCGGTCGTCCGCCGCGGCAACTTGCAAATTGCAATCTCCACTTCCGGCGAAAGTCCTGCCGTCGCGCAGCGCCTGCGCCGCGAAATCGATGCCCAGCTCCCCGCCGATCTTGGCCCCTGGCTTCGAAATCTCGGCGAACTCCGCCGCCAAGTCCTCGAAACCCATCCGCGCGGCGAAGCCCGCAAGGCCCTCCTTCATCAGCTCGCTCATCTCCCCTTGTGCGATTCCGCTGCCTGCCCGTCGCGTCAGCTCGCGCGCGCACCGCTCACCAGTTTTCAGCCCTCCCCAACGCCTGCCAAAGCATTCCTCGTCGGCGCGGGCCCCGGCGATCCCGATCTGCTCACCGTCAAAGCCCTGCGCATCCTTCAGTCCGCGCTAGTCGTCCTTCATGACGATCTCGTCCCCGATGCCATCCTTCACCTCGCCCCACCCGCCGCGGAAATCGTCAACGTCGGCAAGCGCTGCGGCGCAAAAACCATCACGCAGCAGGAAATCAACGCCCTCCTCATCGCCCATCTCCGCGCCGGCCGCTCCGTCGTCCGCCTCAAGAGCGGCGATCCCCTTCTCTTCGGCCGCGCGTCCGAAGAGATGCACGCGCTTGCCGAAGCGGGCTTGCTTTTTGAAGTCGTTCCCGGCATCTCCGCCGCATTCGCCGCCGCGGCCTCCGTCGGCTGCTCGCTCACCAGTCGCACCGCCGCCTCCAACGTCCTGATCTCCACGGGCCATCACGCGCAGTCCCACAACCATGCGGCGTTGCCGGAAATGGAGGATGTCACGCGCGTCGTTTACATGCCCGGCCGCGACCTCACCCTACTCGCGCTCCAGTGGATGCAGGAAGGTCTGCCGCCCGACCTGCCCTGCGCGCTCGTCTCCCGCGCCGCGCAGCCTGATCAGCAAATCCACCACACCACCCTCGCCAACCTTGGCTCCGCGCCCACTGCGCAGGCGCCCAGCCTCCTGCTCGCCGGCTGGGCTCTCCGCGAGCGCGCGGAGGCCGCAACTCCTGCTGGTAACGCTGCCATCGCAACCACAGCCTGAATACGCTTCCAACCTGCACTTTCGCCGTGCTACCATTGCTCCGCTAAAACGGTTTTCGAGCAAAGAATCGCCAAACTCCTATTGGCCACAGCTCGCATAAACCCCGGAGCTTGGCATGAATTTTTTTGGACGGCATCAGGCGGCGCAACTCCTCTTCCTCTCGGCAACCATAACTCTCTTCCTCGCCGGTTGCGGCGGCGGCTCCTCCACGACCAACAATCCTCCGCCGCCCACCACATACACACTTACCGTCAACTCCACTGATCCCGCCACCGGCGTCGCCGTCACCATCACCCC
This sequence comes from Occallatibacter sp., assembly GCA_049678625.1. Lineage (GTDB taxonomy): Bacteria > Acidobacteriota > Terriglobia > Terriglobales > Acidobacteriaceae > Telmatobacter. The sequence continues at coordinate 6,316 of JBAUEO010000009.1, forward strand.
GGTGGACAACAGCGGCGCCGGCTCCGGTTCCACCAGCTTCATCCGCACGTACAACTCCGGCTCGGCCATCACCGTCACCGCGCCTGCCACCTCCGGCGGCAACCGTTTCACCTCCTGGTCAGGGTGCACCTCGGCCAGCACTGTCACCTGCTCGGTCACCCTTTCCGCCAACACCACCGTAACGGCCAACTACACCACGCCCGCCGTCAGTTCCGTCACCGTCACGCCTAATCCCGCCTCGGCCACCATCGGCGCAACGCTCCAGTTCGCCGCCGCCGTCGCCGGTCCCGCCGTCACTGACAGCACCGTCACCTGGTCGGTCGCCGCCAACGGCAGCGCCCTCAGCCCCGGCGACATCTCCTCCACCGGCCTTTACACCACTCCCTATCCCGCACCCGCCTCCGTCATCGTCACCGCCACCAGCAATCAGGACACAACCGTCTCCGGCACCGTCACCGTCCCGCTCACCGCCCCCGCCGCGGGCAACGGCCCGTCCCTCACCGTCGATGCCGGGACCATCACCCACGCCATCGACCCGCTCATCTACGGCATGAACGCCTTCCAGCTCGCCGCCACCTCTGCCAAGGACGCAAACATCACCATCGACCGCTGGGGAGGCGATGCCACCTCGCGCTACAACTACCTGCTCGACGACACCAACTCCGCCAGCGACTATTACTTTGAAAACCACGTCGGCAACAACGGCCAGGAGGCCACCAGTCAATTCAACGAGCAGGTCGTCGCCGACCAGGGTATCGGCGCGAAAACCATCGGCACCGTTCCGGTCCTCGGCTGGGTCGCCAAAGATGGAAGCTCCTGCAGCTTCCCCAAAACCACTTATCCCAATCAAGTCGCCTTTGATCCCTACAACAGCAACTGCGGCGACGGTCTCTATCCCCAGGGCGTCAGCGGCTGCAACAGTGGCGGCGGCTGCAACATCACCGGCGTTGCCGCAACGGACACCAGCACCGCCGTCACCTCCGCCTGGGCCGGCCAGTGGGTCACCTATCTCGTCGGCAAATTCGGCACCGCGGCCAGCGGCGGCGTCGCCATCTACGACCTCGACAACGAGCCTTCCTGGTGGGATGCCGTGCACCGCGACGTACATCCCTCGCCTTCCACCTATGACGAAGTCACCAACAACGGCATCGCCACCGCCCTCGCCATCAAGACCGCCGACCCCACCGCCGAGGTCAGCGGCCCCGTAGTCGACTACTGGTGGAACTACTTCTACTCCAAAAAGGACATTGAAAACGGCTGGGGCTCCGGCAATCCCTGCTATCAGCCCTGGTCCAATCCCATCGATCGCAATGCCCACGGCGGCATTCCCTTCATCGAGTACTACCTCCAGCAGTTCAAGCAAGCCCAAACCACCTACGGCATGCGCTTGCTCGATTACGTTGACCTGCACACCTACTTCGTTGCTTCTTACAATGGCTCTTCGCTCGGCTTCGCCACCGCCGGCGACACCGGCGCGCAGGAGGCCCGCCTCAACTCCACCCGCGTCTTCTGGGACCCCACTTACACCGACCCGAACTATCCGCAGCCGAACTACATCACGGACGCCAATTACACCTCTAGTTGCAACACCCCCCTCCAGGCGCCCGAGGTCATTCCCATGATGCGCAACTGGGTCAGCACCGATTACCCCGGCACCAAGCTCGCCATCACGGAGTACAACTGGGGCGGCCAGGAGAGCATCAACGGCGCGCTCGCCCAGGCGGACATCCTGGGCATCTTCGGCCGCGAGGGCCTCGACATCGGCACCCTCTGGGGCGCGCCCGATCCCACCACCCAGCTACCCGGCCTCATCGCCTTTGAGATGTACCGCAACTACGATGGCGCGAAATCCACCTTCGGCAACCAGGCCCTCGCCTCCACCAGCGCTGACCAGGGCGAGCTCTCCGTCTACGGCGCGCTGCGCACCGCAGACAACATGCTCACCATCGTCGTCATCAACAAAACCTTCGGCGACCTCACCAGCACGCTCACCCTCTCCAGCTTCACGCCCAGCGGCACGGCCAAGGTTTACCAGTACAGCAACGCCAACGCCTCGGCCATCGCGTCCCAGCCCGACCTCACCGTCACTCCGCCCGGCGGCGGCGGCACGGATAGCTCCGTCACCACCACCTTCCCCGCGCAGTCCATCACACTGCTCGTCATCCCCAAGGCTTAGGTTTCTGACCGCTTCTTTTTTTAACAACTCAGGGTGTCCCAGGTCTCGATTTTGAGACCTGGGACACTACGATGCTGATGAAACGAATTCATACAGTAAGAGGCCTCGCGGCCCCGCTTCACACCCGCCCTTTATACTGAATCTGCATCCTTTGACCACTCCACGCGATGGGCCGCTCGTGCGGCCCATCCCCGCGAGGCTACACATTGGCACAGGCTGAAATCGGCATCATCGGCGGCAGCGGGCTTTACTCCATGCCCGGCTTCACTAACCTTCACGAGGAACAGATCGAAACACCCTTCGGTTCCCCGTCAGACGCCCTCGTCCTCGGCGAGCTTGAGGGCCGCAGCGTCGCTTTCCTCGCGCGCCACGGCCGCGGCCATCGTATCCTTCCCTCTGAGCTCAACTTCCGCGCCAACATTTACGCCTTCAAAAAGCTCGGTGTCTCACGCATCCTCTCCGTATCCGCCGTCGGCTCGCTCAAGGAAGAGCACAAGCCCACCGACTTCGTCATTCCTGACCAGTTCATTGACCGCACCTTCCTGCGCGTCTCCACCTTCTTCGGCGAGGGCATCGTCGGCCACGTTGCCTTCGGCGATCCGGTCTGCGCCACCGTCGCCCAAACGGCCGCCAAAGCCTGCGCCAAGGCCGGCGTCATCGGCAGGCTCGGCGGAACCTACGTCTGCATGGAAGGCCCGCAGTTCTCCACCAGGGCCGAATCGCACCTCTACCGCAGTTGGGGCGCCGACGTCATCGGCATGACCAATCTGCAGGAGGCCAAGCTCGCCCGCGAAGCCGAAATCTGCTATGCCACCATCGCCATGGTCACGGACTACGATTGCTGGCGCGAGGGCCACGACTCGGTCACCATTGAGGAGATTGTCGCCGTCCTCCACCAGAACGCCGAGAATGCCGCTCGCGTGGTAAAAGCCGCCGTCGCCGCCATGCCAACCGAACGCAATTGCGCCTGCGCCTCCGCCGCAAAGTTCGCCATTCTCACGCAGAAGGATCTGATTCCCGTGGCCACCCGCGCCAAAATCGACCTGCTCTTCGGTAAGTATCTTGGAACTTAGCAGAATCAGCTAGCTTGCTGACCCGCCGTTTCGCCACAACTCTCGTCCAAGTCCAGGAGAAAAATGTCCATCACCGTCGTCGGAAGCGTTGCATTCGATACTGTAGAAGCTCCCGCCGGCCGTCGCGAGCGATGCCTCGCCGGCGCCGCGACTTACTTCTCGCTGGCCGCCAGCTTCTTTACTGACGTTCGCGTCATTGCGGTCGTCGGAGAAGACTTCGGCCCCGAAGAAGAAGCCGTTTTCAAGATGCGCAACATTGACATCCGCGGCATTGAGCGCGCGCCCGGCAAAAGCTTCTTCTGGCAGGGCTCCTACCTCGACAATCTGAACGAGGCCAAAACCCTCCAGACCGATCTCAATGTCTTTGCGGGCTTCGAGCCCAAAATTCCCCCGGCTTACGCCGACTCCGAATTCCTTTTCCTCGCCAACATCGATCCCGTCCTCCAGCGCCGCGTCCGCGAGGCCATGCCCAATGTCCGCCTCGTCGCCGGCGACACCATGAACTACTGGATCAAGGACCATCGCCCCGCGCTGCTTGAAGTCCTCAAGGGCCTCGACCTGCTGCTCATCAATGACACTGAGGCGCGCATGCTCGCCGATAATCCCAATCTCGTCCAGGCCGCGCGCGCAGTCCTCGCTCTCGGCCCGCGTTCGCTCGTCGTCAAGCACGGCGAGTACGGCGCAACCCTCTTCCATGCTGACACGCCTGCCACGCGCGGAGCGGACCTGCGCGCTCCCGCCTTCCCGCTCGATCATGTCGTTGACCCCACCGGCGCGGGCGACAGCTTTGCCGGCGGTTTCTTTGGCTATCTCGCCGCGCAGCCCGCGCTCACCCCCGCCGCTTACCGCCGCGCCATGTTTTACGGCAGCGTTCTCGGCTCCTTCACCGTCGAGCGTTTCGGCACCGAGCGCCTGCAGCAGCTCACGCGCGACGAAATCGACCACCGTTTCGCTCTCTTCCGCGAGCTCACTCACCTTGACTGACAAGCCCATCCGCCGCGCCGAAGGTTTCGCCGTTTTGGCCGCCTGCTTGGCCCTGTCCCTCGTCGCGGCCGCATGGAGTTGGACACACTCCGCGCTGCTCAACTACGGCGACGCCGTCGCCCATCTTCACATCGCCCGCCGCGTCTTCGATTCGCATCGCCCCGGCCTCACCCAGCTCGGCTCCGTCTGGCTCCCGCTGCCGCACCTGCTGCTCGTCCCCTTCGTCGCCGTCTACTCATGGTGGGCCAACGGCCTCGCCGGCCTCATCCCCTCTGCGCTTGCTTATCTCGTCTCCTGCTTTGGCCTCTATCGCCTCGCCCGCCATTGGCTCCGCCCGCTTCCCGCCGCCGTTGTGCTCGCATTTTTCGCGGCCAATCCCAACCTCCTCTATCTGCAAACCACCGCCATGACCGAGCCATTCTTCCTCTGCGAGTTGGTCTGGACCATCCTCTTCCTCGTCGAATGGCGCATGTCCCTCGACGACAATCCGCATCGTTCCAATCGCCTTCTCTGGCCCATCGCGTTGCTTCTCGTCGCCGCCGTCTTTACGCGCTACGACGGCTGGATTCTCGCCTTCCTTGCATGGACATTCATCGGCGTTATCCTCCTGCGCCGCGGCCTCCTCCGCTCGCGCACTTTCTGGTTCGCCACAGCTCTAATCCTCGCCGCGCCCCTCGCATGGTTTGCTTACAACGCTGCATTCTTCGGTGACTGGCTCTACTTTGCGCGCGGCCCTTACTCCGCCAAGGCCATCGAGCTCCGCACCGCCTCGCCCGGTTCCGGTCCGCCCCATCCCGGATGGCACAATCCCTGGGTCGGCCTGCTCTTCTTCGTCAAATCCTCTGAGATGGACGCCTCAGCCCTTCCCTTCGGCAATCTCCTGCTCCTCGTCAGCCTCTTCGGCGCGCTCTTCGGCTGGCTCTCGGCCCGCCGCCGCGCCTTCGCGTGGTCCTTGCTCCTCTGGTTCCCAATCCCGTTTTACGCATATTCCATCGCCTACGGCTCCGTCCCCATCTTCCTCCCCGTCTGGTGGCCGCACTCCTGGTACAACACCCGCTACGGCATGGAAATGCTCCCCGCCTTCGCTCTCGGCCTTGGCTTTTTCGCGCGCTTCCTCCTCGCCGCCGCGCGCGACTTCAAACCGACGCTCTCGCGACTCACGGCCATCGCTCTCTTCGCTCTCCTCGCGCTCAACGCCGCGCTCATCCTCCGCCAGGGCCCGCTCACTTACGTTGAAAGCACCAAGAACATCCGCGCGCGCCGCCCGCTTCTCCAGCAGATTCCGCCCGTCCTCCGCGCCCTTCTCGCCATGCGACCACGAGGAATCATCCTCATGGACACCTCCGCCTACCCCCAGCTCGTCACGCTCACCGGCATCCCCCTTCGCCAGACCATCAACGAAAGTGACAAGCAGTTCTACTTGGCCGCCCTCGCCGCGCCCGCCGCTCACGCCGACCTCGTCCTCGCCTTTCACGGCGACGAAATCGACCGCGCCGTTCACGCCCAGCCGCAGGGCCTCACACTCGTCCGCCGCTTCACCTTCGCCGGCCAGCCCAGCGCTTACCTTTACGTGTCAGGTGATGCCTCGGGCACATCGCCGATTTCCGCCTCGCCCGCACCGCCGCCGTCAACCCCGTAGAGTGATAGCATCACCCTTGGCGCAGGCCGCTTCCGCGCGCCTTGGCCCTGCCGCCCGCACCTGCATCCGCACACGTCCGGGCGCGCCCACTCCCGAACGCCGGAGGACGTTTGATCCCCTTCACCAAAGCCCACGCCTGCGGCAATGACTTCCTCATCGTCCCCGCCGACGCCGTCTCCTCGCTCAGTCTCTCCGCCCTCACGCGCCAACTTTGCGCGCGCACCACCGGCCTCGGCGCGGACGGCATCGAATTCTTCACCTGGATTCGCAAAGATAAGCCCGCCGCCGGACGCATTCGCCTCCTCAACGCCGACGGCTCCCCGGCTGAAATCAGCGGCAACGGCACCCGCTGCGCCGCTGCGTGGATGGCCCGCGAACTCCACGCCGAAACCGGCGATCAGCTCCACATCGAAACCGACGCAGGCCTCCGCATCTGCCGCATCGATGCGGTTCACTCAACCGATTCCGCGTTCAGCGTTCAGGTCACCACCGCCATGGGCATCCCCACCGCCGCGCCGCGCACAGTCCGTCTCGCCTCCGGCCTCGAAATCACCGGCATCGAAGTCTCCATCGGCAATCCCCACTTCGTTCTCCAGGTCGACAACGCCGAATTCGCCCTCGGCGGTCTCTCCTGGCAAACTCTCGGCGCGGAGCTCTGCTCTCATCCCTGCTTCCCCAACCAGACCAACGTCGAATTCCTCCGCATCCTCAACGCCAATGAAGTCGAAATCCGCATCTTCGAGCGCGGCGTCGGTCCCACCTCGTCCTCCGGCACCGGCACATCCGCCTCGGCCGCAGCCGCCATCGCCTTCCACGACTGCCATTCCCCGCTCACCGTGATCGCGCCCGGCGGCGCACAGTCCGTCTCCTGGGCATGGCCGAATTCCGCACCCGGCTCCGGACCGAACTCCGAACTTGACTCTGGACCCAATCGTGCACCCGGCTCCGAAATCCACCTCACCGGTCCCGCCGCTCTCATCGCCCAAGGAGAAGCCTGGCCCGCATGATGATCCTTCCCAAACCCGCGCCCATTCCACCCAACGCCGCGCTTCGCGTCCTCTCACCCGCCTCCTTTGCGAATCCTGACCGCCTCGACCGTGGCCTTGAGCATCTCCGCACCCTCGGCTTCTCGCCCTCCCTCGCGCCGAACGCGCAAACTCGCGGCCCGCTCTTCTTCGCCGGAACTTCCGACGAGCGCCTCGCCGATCTTCATGCCGCCTTCGCCGATCCCTCCACCGCATTTCTCGCCGCTGTCCGTGGCGGTTACGGCTCCAACTACCTCCTCGACGCCCTTGACCTCGGCCTCATCCGCCAAAATCCCAAACCATTCTTCGCGTACAGCGACCTCACCGGCCTTCAGCTTCATCTTCTCGACCGCATCGGCCTTCCCGTCTTTCACGGCCCCATGGTCGCAGCCGATTTCGCTCTCGACGATGGCGTCCACCTTCCCAGCTTTCACGCCGCGCTCGCCGGCCGGCCCTATTCACTCGGCTCCGGCGAAGGCCTCCGCACCCTCCGTCCCGGCCTCGCTGAAGGCACACTCTACGGCGGCTGCCTCAGCATTCTCGTCTCCCTCCTCGGCACTCCCTGGGAACCCGACACCGCCGGGAAGCTCCTCTTCATCGAAGACGTCAGCGTCAAGCCCTATCAAGTCGACCGCATGCTCTGGCAGCTCCGCCACGCCGGCAAGCTGCGCGACATTCGCGGCCTCATTTTCGGCGAAATGCTCGATTGCGCTTCTCCCGGCGCGGAACCCGACCTTCTCGATCAAGTCCTGCTCCACGCCTTTCGAAACGCGGACTTCCCCATCGCCCTCGGCCTGCGCTCGGGCCACGTCTCGCGCCAGAACGTCACGCTCACCTTCGGCGTTCCCGCGCGCCTTCAAGCCTCCGCGGATCTCGCCGAGCTCCATCTCCTTGAGCCGGCGGTGCGCGCATGAGCCCGTCCCCGCGCCACATCCATCTCAGCGGCATCTGCGGCACCGCCATGGCCTCGCTCGCCGGTCTGCTCCAGCTTCAGGGCCATCGCATCACCGGGTCCGATAAAGCCGCCTATCCGCCCATGAGCGACCTGCTTCGCTCGCTCGGCATTCCCATCCTCGAACCCTACTCGGAATCCAACCTCCAGCCCGCGCCCGACCTCGTCGTCATCGGCAACGCGCTCTCCCGCGGCAATCCTGAGATCGAGTGCGTCCTCGACCAGCGCATTCCCTTCACCTCCATGGCCGCTCTCCTCCGCGAGGAATTTCTCCGCGGCCGCGACTCTCTGGTCGTCGCCGGAACCCACGGCAAAACCACCACCACCAGCATGCTCGCCTGGATCTATCGGATCGCCGCGCGCGAAGACCCCGCCTTCGAACCGTCCTTCCTCATCGGCGGCGTCGCGGAAAACTTCGGCTCCAGCTTCCAGCTCCGCCCCACGCGCACCTTCATCGTCGAAGGAGACGAGTACGACACCGCCTTCTTTGACAAGGGCCCCAAATTCCTCCACTATTTTCCCCTCGCCCTCATCCTCACCCACGTCGAGTTCGACCACGCCGACATCTACGCCGACCTCGACGCCGTAAAAACCGCCTTCAAGCGCCTCGTCAATCTCGTCCCGCGCCGCGGCCTCATCGTCGCCTATGACGCCAGCGAAAGTGTCACTGAGTGCGTCTCCGCCGCCTTCTCGCCCCTTCAGCGCTACGGCTTCTCCGCATCCGCCGACTGGCAGCTCCGCAACCTCACTCACTCCGCCGGCCTCACGCGCTGGGAACTGTGGCATCAGGGCTCGCTCTGGTGCGAACTTGAAATGAATCTCGCCGGCGAGCACAACGCCCTCAACGCCACCGCCGCCGCCGCGCTCGCCTTCTCGCAGGGCGTCTCCAAGTCCTCCATCCAGTCCGCGCTCGCCACATTTCTTAGCGTCAAGCGCAGGCTTGAGACCCGCGCTGTCATACACGGCATCACCCTCATCGAGGACTTCGCGCACCATCCCACCGCCATTCGCGAAACCCTCCGCGCCCTTCGCAGCGCATACCCTGGAACCCGCCTCATCGCCGTTCTTGAACCCCGTTCCAACACCCTCCGCCGCAAAGTCCTCGCCGCCGACCTCATCGAAAGCCTTCGCCTCGCAGACCGTGTCGTCCTCGCCGGCGTCTATCAGCAGCAGCGCATCCCTGAGGCCGACCGCCTTCACCCCGATGATGTCGTCGCCGCGCTCAATGCCGCTGGCACGCCCGCCGAGCTTCATTCCGACGCCGACGCCATCGTCGCCGCGCTCGCGCCACAACTCCGCTCCGGCGATGTCGTCGTCCTGCTCTCGAATGGCGGTTTCGACGGAATTTATGACAAACTCCCCGCGCAGCTCCGGCAACTTCACCCCAGCGCCGAACAGGTTTCCCGGCCCGCCCTATGATCCGCGCCTTCGTCCTCGCCGGCGCCATCGTCGCTCTCGGCCTTCCCGCCGCGCTCATTTGCCTTCCGCTCGCCGCGCTCACGCGCAACGCAACGCCGCTTTACAACGTCTCCCTCCGCATCATCCGCATCGCCTTCCGCCTCGCCGGCCTCCACGTCCAGGTCAGCGGCCTTGAGCACGTTCCGCCGCACACGGCCTGCATCTTCATGGCCAACCACGTCTCCAACCTTGATCCGCCCGCACTCCTGCCGCACATCCCCGGACGCACCTCCGCCTTCCTCAAGAGCTCGCTCATGCGGATTCCGATTCTCGGTTTTGGCTTCAGTCTCGCTGAATTCGTACCCGTCAGCCGCGACGGCCGCGCGGAAAGCGCCATCGAAAGCGCCCGCGTCGCGCAGTGCGTCCTTGAGCAGGGCCTGCACATCACCACATTTGTGGAGGGCACGCGCTCGCCCGACGGCCGCCTGCTTCCCTTCAAGAAAGGCCCGTTCCATCTCGCCATGGAGGCCAACGCACCCTGCATTCCGGTCTCCATCCATGGCACGCAGGCGCTCATGCCCAGAGGAAGCCTGCGCGTTCGCGGCGGCACCGCGCACATCGCCTTCCACCCGCCCATTCAGCCTTCTGAGTTTGCTTCGCGCGAGGATTTAATGCTCGCCGTCCGTCAGGCCATCGCCTCCGGACTGCCCGAGTGGATGCGCAACTGACTCGCGCCTTCTCCTACGGAACCACCACGGCGTTGTACCCGTCGCCCAGCAGTTTCTCGCACATTGCGTTTGCTTCCTTCACCGTCGGGAAAGGCCCCATCTGCACATGAATCAGGCTGTCGGCTTCCTCGTGTCGCGCCGTCACAGCGTAGCCCCGCCTGCGCAGTGCGTTCATCAGCACGTTCGCATCCTCGGCGTGCGACACCGCGGCAATCTGCACCATCAGTCCCGCGGAAGGACGCAGCGCCGCCTGCACCTGGAACCCGTTTGCCTGCTGCGCTCCGTTCTGCGCATCCGGCAGCGCCGGCTTCACCAGCGAAGGTGGTGAGGCCGCGCCCGCCGCGCCCGGCGGAGCATACGACGTCAGCGGATTCGCTCCGCCGCTGCCCGCCGTCTGCGATTGCGGCATGTCCGCCACCGTGGCCGGCGCGGTTACTGGAGGAACCACCCCCGCCGCCATCGGCTTTGAAAGCGAATTCGCCTGCGGCTGCGCCGGCGTTCCCGCCTGCGTCGCCGGAACCGCCGGCACCGGAACCCGCCGCCCCGCCGCATACCCCAGCCCAAAGCACAGGCAGCACAGCAGCACCAGCGCAGAAACCATCGCCAGCAGCGCCACCGGGCTCAGCGTCATCTCGCGCGCTGCCGGCTCTTCTTCCGGCTCCTGTTCCTCTACGCCAAATCCTCTTCGCATGCCCATCCTCAATGCATGTCCTCGCCGCGACGGTGGCCTATTCCATCGCTTCGCTCACCCTCACGGCTTCGGCGCGTTCGCCTTGTCGCTCAATCCCAGCTTGTTCAGGATTGTCAGCAGTTCCATCGGCAGCGGGAACACAATCGTCGTATTCTTCTCCACGCCAATGTCGGCCAGCGTCTGCAGATAGCGCAATTGCAGCGTCATCGGCTGCGTCGCCATCAGTTCTGCAGCATCCACCAGCTTCTGCGCCGCGTTGAACTCGCCCTCCGCATGGATAATCTTCGACCGCTTCTCGCGTTCCGCCTCGGCCTGCTTGGCCATCGCGCGCAGCATCTGCTCCGGCAGATCCACCTGCTTCACTTCAACCGAAATCACCTTCACCCCGAACGGCTCCGTCCGCAGGTCGATGATCGATTGAATCCGCAGGTTCAGCTTGTCGCGGTGGCTTAGCACTTCGTCCAGCTCCACCTCGCCCAGCACGCTGCGCAGCGTGGTCTGCGCAAACTGCGATGTCTGATAGACGTAGTTTTCCACCTTGATGGCAGCATCGTTCGGATTCACCACATACAGCGTGACCACTGCATTCACCTTCAGCGTCACGTTGTCCCGCGTAATCACGTCCTGCGGCGGCACCTCCAGCACCTGCTGCCGCAGCGTAATCCGAATCATCTGATCAAAAGGGCGAAAAACAAGAATGATGCCCGGCCCCTTGGGCGCAGCCAGCGCGCGTCCCAGGCGGAAAATCACGCCGCGCTCATATTCCCTTAGAATCTTGATGGAATTGACGATGTATAGGGCAACAATGGCAATTGCAATTAATAGGGGCATACTCACGTCATACATAACATTTCCCTCACTCAGGTGGGATTGTACTCCTGTGGGACGATAACTCCTCTAAGTCGCCGTCTCCGTGGTCTGCGCCATCTCAGCCGGCTCCACGCGCAGCCGGTAGCGCTCTTGGCCCACCACGCGCAGCCGCGCGCCCGCCGCCACCGGCTCGCTCGCCACCGCCAGCCAGATTTCGCCCTCCACCAGCACATGACCCTCCGGCCGCAGCGCCTCCATCGCCTCCGCCGTGCGGCCCACCATCGCGTCCGCGCCCAGCATCGCTTTTCGCCTTCGCGCCCGCACCGCCAGCCGCACCAGAAACACCGTAATCCCGCCGAATCCCAGGCTCACGCCAATCGCCACCAACGGGCTCACGCCCATCTGCGGCACCGGCGCGGCCACCAGGGTCAGCATCCCGAAGGTCAGGCTCACAATTCCCCCCACCGCCAGCGCGCCATGCCCGCCAAACTTCGCCTCCATCACCAGCAGCGCCATGCCCGCCACCAGCAGCAGCACCGCCGTATAGCGAATCGGCAACAAATTCAGCCCGAAGATTGCCAGCAGCACAAGCACCGTTCCCAGCGTCCCCGGCACAATCGTTCCCGGCGTGTTGAATTCCAGATAAATCAGCAGCGCGCCGACCACCAGCATCAGCAGCGCGACATTCGGGTCCACCAGCCAGCCCAGCAGCTCCTCGCGCAAGCTCTCCCTGAGCGTCACCACCTTCGCGCCTGCCAGATTCAGCGTCTGCTTGGTCCCGTCCATCCGCGTAATCGTGCGCCCTTGGCACTCGGCAAACAATTGCGTTTCGCTCGGCGCAATCACGTCAATCAGATGCGCGCTCAGCGCTTCTTCGGCTGTATAGGAGTGCGACGACTGCACCGCCGCCTGTGCCGCCGTCGCGTCTCGTCCACGCCGCGTCACATACGAGCGAAGAAACGCTTCCGCGTCGTTCACCACCTTTTCATTCTCCGTCGAGTCCATCTTGCCGAACTCCAGCACCGGATGCGACGCGCCCGCATTCGTTCCCGGAGCCATCGCCGCCACATCCGCCGCCTCCAGCAGAAAGAACCCCGCCGAACCCGCCCGCGAGCCCGCCGGCGCCACATACACAATCACCGGAACATGCGAGCTAAGTATCGCGCCTGCCATCTCGCGCGTTGAGTCCAGCAACCCTCCCGGCGTATTCAGCTCCACCAGCAGCGCCGCGGACCCGTCCGCATTCGCCTGCTTCAGAGCGCGCTGCAGCATTCCCGCGCTCACCGGCTGAATCGTATCGTCCAGCACCAGCTTGTCCACGCGCGGCTGCTGCGACTGCCCGCTCGCCGCCCATCCCAGCGCCAGCCCCGCCAGCAGTGCCGCCGCTTGCCACCGAAACCCTCGCGCTCGCTCTCGCATTGCGTGCCCCCAATGGCCCATTTTCGGGACCCTTACTGCTTCGCGGCCCGCTTCGCCGCAATCTGTCGGCTTAAATCCTGCTCCGCCCGGCTTCCGGGGTCAAGCCGCAGCGCCTCCTTCGCCTCCGCATCCGCTTCGTCCAGCTTGCCTTCACTCAGATCAATGCGGCCCAGCACCAACTGTGCATCCGCCGACGGCCCCAGCGCCAGCGCCGCCCTCGCCTCTTTGCGCGCCGCCGCCTTGTCGCCTGCCCGCTCCTTCACCTCTGCCAGTCCCGCATGCGCCACGGCCAGCTTTCCGTCCTCCGCCACCGCCGACTGGTACATCTGCTCGGCCTCCAGCAGAAGACCGCGGTTCAAATAGGTCTTCGCCTGCGCGGCCAGCTTCTCCGCCCGCTCTTCCGGATTCAGCGCCGCCAGCCGTGCTGTCTCCATCTGGTCCATCATCAGCGCCGCCTGCCGAAAGGCCATCGCGTCGAAGGTCCTTACAATCCGTTCCAGCGGATCCACCTTCGCCTCTTCGTCCGTATTCGCCGTTTGCGCCGCCGCTGGATTTTTCCACGCATTCAGAACCTTCTGCCCTTCGCCGTCGTCCGGCCGCAGCTGCAGGCACTCGGCCATCTCCGCCATCGCCCCTGCCGTGTCGCCCCGCCGATTCAGGCTCACCGCAAGATTGAAGTGGTAGTCCGCCGCATGCGGGTCCGCCGCCGACGCCCGCCGGAAAAGCGCGCTTCCGTCGCGGTTCTGCCGGCTGATTGCCACTCCCTCGTTGTTCAGCACCTCGGCCAGAGGCAAAACCCGCGCCACCTCCGCAAACGATTCCTCCGCCTTCGCGTACTGGCCCAAGAACAGCAGCGAGAGCCCGCGATAAAATCCCGCCTCCAGCGCATCCGGTTGCGTTCGTTCCACGCGCGCAAACGCGTCCGCCGCCTGCTCGTACTGCTGCTCGCTATACTCCTCGCGACCCAGCGCCATCCATGCCGGTCCAAACCCCGGGCTCAGCTTCACCGCCATGTTCAAATGCTTCAGCCGCTCCGCCTGGTCCGGCGCCGTAATCCCGCGAACGTACTGCTCAAATGTGTCCACCCGCATTCCCTTGCCCGCGGCCACAAACGTCTCTTCCGATCCGCTGAACCCTGGATCCATCGTCTGCGCCAGCTTCCACGACAGCCGGCCAAACACATCGATCATCGTCGGCAGCGGACCACGCGCCTTCACCGCCGCGCTCATCCGCAAGTGGGGCACATCCACCACCCGCGCCTCCGCCTCAATCTCGTTCCCGTCCGTCTTGAAGCTCCCCACCACAATCGAATCCGCGTCCAGCGTCTGCGCCAGCTTCAGCGCGCTCGCACGCGAGGGCTGAAAAGCCTCCGGAAGTCCCAGATGATCCAACGCATACAGCCGGTCTTCGCGACTCAACGGCGCAAAACCGGCTGAAGCCAGACGGCTCGTCAGCAGCTCCGCCGCCGCCTCACGCACCCACTCCAAACTCGGTTGCCCGCTCTGGTTGTCGAAGGGCAGCACCAGCACAATCCGCCCACGCACGGGCTCTGAAGCCTCCGCGCCCGCCTCCTGCGCCGCCGCGGCCCACGCCGCCAGCGCGCCCAGCAACGCC
>JBAUEO010000010.1:0-22289 GCA_049678625.1 Occallatibacter sp.
GTAGTCAGTGGTAGTAAACAGTCCTCACTGTTTACTACCACTGACCGCGCCCCCCAGTCCCTGCTCCTGTATCATCGAAGAGGCGCCGGAACGCGCAATTCACCCTGACCGCGCCACAACAGGACACATATGAAGACTGGCATCATCGGCCTGCCGCAGGTGGGCAAAACCTCGCTGTTCAAAATCCTCACCGGGGCCAAACTCGAAGATCGCGGCTACTCCAACCCGCGCGAGGCCCACCTCGGCGTCGCGCGCGTCCCCGACGACCGACTCGACAAGCTCTCCGCCCTCTACTCGCCCAAGAAGACCACCTTCGCCAGCGTCGAATACGCCGACGTCGCGGCCATCGGCCAGGAAGCCCTCAAGGAGACCGCCTTCCTCGCCAGCCTCCGCCAGGTGGACGCGCTCATCCACGTCCTCCGCGCATTCCCTGACGATTCCATCCCCCACGTCGGCCCCATTGACCCTCTCCGCGACGTCAAGACCGTCGAATTCGAGCTCATGGTCAGCGACCTCACCCAGGTGGAAAAGCGCCTCGAACGCGTCGAAAAAGACCTCAAGAAGATGCGCTCCTCTGAGCTTGAGCACGAGCAGGCGCTTCTGTTCCGCTCCAAGGAGGCACTCGAAAGGGAACAGCCCTTACGCGAACTCGAGATGACTCCGGAAGAGAAAAAGCTCATAAAAGGCTTCATGTTCCTCTCGCAAAAGCCTGTTTTGTATGCGGTTAATATCGGTGAGATCGATTTGCTCGGTGCCGACCTTGACTCCGCCGTCGAGCGCTACAAGCTGACGGAAGTTGCCCAGCGCCCCAACGCCGGGGCCACGGCCATCTGTGGAAAAGTCGAGGCCGAACTGGCCGACATGGATGAAGCCGAATCCGCCGAATTCCTGTCGAGCTACGGCCTCCATGAGTCAGGCCTCGTCCGCCTCATCCGCAAAAGCTACGAGCTCCTCGGCCTTATCAGCTTCTTCACCGCAGGCGAGGACGAGTGCCGTGCCTGGACCGTTCCCGCCGGCTCCAAAGCTCCGCAGGCCGCCGGCGCCATCCACTCCGACCTCGAGCACCACTTCATCCGCGCGGAAACCATCCGCTGGGATCAGCTTCTCGCCGCCGGCAGCGAAGCCGCCGCCCGTACCCAGGGCACCCTCCGCCTGGAAGGCAAGGAGTACCTCGTCCGCGACGGCGACGTCCTCCACATCCGGCACAGCGGATAATTGCGAATGCTCAGGCTTTCCATCCTGCTCGGACTTCTGGCCGCCCTCGCCGACGTTGCCGGCGGTCTCGTCCTGGTCCGCGCGCGCGGCATTGAGCGCTCTCTGCGCTACTTCGTCGCTCTCGGCGCCGGCTTCCTCATGGGCGTCGTCCTGCTGGAGATGACCCCGGAGAGCCTCCGACTCAGCCCTCGTCTCGGCCCCGTGCTCATCATGGCCGGCTACTGCGCCGTACACCTGCTCGAGCACACCATCGTCTCCCACTTCCACTTCGGTGAGGAGGTCCACTCCCACGAGTTCGTCTCCCGCCACACCGGCTACTCGGTCCTGGGCGGCCTCAGCATCCACGCGCTCTTTGACGGGGTCGCCATCGGCTCCGGCTTTGTCGTCTCCAGCTCCCTCGGATGGCTCATCTTCCTCGCCATTTTTCTTCACAAGGGACCCGAGGGCTTCACCATGGCCTCGGTCATGCTCGCCAGCGGCCGCAGCCGCACCGTCGCGTTTTACTCCGCAGTCGCGCTCGCCGCCGCCACGCTTGCCGGCGTCCTGGTCATTCAACTTGTTCCGCAGTGGATGCCCTACGGCCTGCCCGTCTCGGCCGGCGTAGCCCTCTATGTCGGCGCAAGCGACCTCATCCCCGAAGTCAATCGCGAACCCGGCATCCGCATGGCCCTGGTCTTCTTCCTCGGCGTAACCGCATTCTTGCTCTTCCGCTCGCTCTTCCCCGCACTCTAGCCCTGCCTTGCACCCGCGCTCGAAATCCGCAGCCCGTTCCGCCGTGTTCCCCAGGCCCCGTTCATTGCCGCGCGAACGGACTCCATTACCCGCTCCGGCGTAATCAGCCGCATGCACACCGCGTCGTTGCACGCCGAGTTCTTCTGGTTCGCCGCCGTCACGCACGGGCTGCACGCCAGATCAGCCGAAATCGACTCCGAGTTCCCCAGCCCGCCGTAGAGCCGCGGCGTCTCCGGCCCAAACAGCACAATCGACCGGATCGGAGTAATCGCCGAAAAGTGCGCCGGCCCGCTGTCGTTGGTCACCAGCACCTCGGCAATGTTGTAGAGCGCCGTAATCGCCGTCAGCTTGTGCATCCCGGCAAAGCTCCTGAACCGCGGATGCCCCACCTTCTCTTGCATCCGCAGCGCCTCAGCCCGCTCGCCCGGCGACCCCGTAATCAGCACCAGCGCGTCGTTCCACTCCTCCACCACCATCTTCGCCAGCCGGCTGAAGTTCTCCCGCTCCCAACGCCGCTGCGGCAGCAGTTCTGAGCTGTTCGGGTTCACCAGCACAACCCGGTGGCGCTCCGCCTGATACTCCGGATACACCTGCCGAATCAGCCCCCGCACAAACTCCTTTTCCTCCTCGCTCACCGGCTGCACCGGCACCCGAATCTCCTCGTCCGTCACATGCGTCTTCGAGTACGGGATCTCCGGCTTCTCTGCCAGCAGCGCATTCACCATGCAGATAAAGTTCTTTGCCATGTGAATATGGCCGTTATAGTTCACGCGATGGGTCAGCATTTCGCCGCGATAAAGTCCCTCCCCGTGGAAGCGATGAAAGCCCACCCGCCGCTTCGCCCCACTCAACCCTGTCAGCAGGCCGGAGTAGCGCGAGAACAGCTCCATATCCACCACCGTGTCAATCTCCGCCTTCCGCACCCAGCGCAAAAATCGCAGCGTGTCCACCGCCAGCGTCCACAGGCCCGTCTCGCGAATGGTCACGATATTCGACTCGGGCACCGTCGGCAGCAAATGCAAACAGGCCACGTTCCGCTCGAAAATCAGGAAAAAAATCTCCGCGCCCAGTTCCTTCTTGGCCTTCTCAAGCGCCGGATTCGCAATCACGGTGCTGCCCATCTCTGAGAGCTCAATGAACAGAATCCGCCGCGGCTTCTCCGGGCCCTTCGGCCTGCCCATCAGCCGGACCCACTGCGTGCACACAAAGCTCAGCGGGACTCCAATCCAGTAGTCCACCGCCCGCATCGTCTGAAGCTTCATTTCATCCGCCCCTTATACGCCAATGTGGTAAGCCAATTCGCCTTGGGCCGAGTCTAACCCACATATACGCCGGTTCCTATCCCCGAAAAGTACTTGGAGGAGCCAAGGAATATACAGACATCTCCGCACGGCTCTTTTACAATCGGTATAGCAGTTTGCCGACAATTCCGTAATCCCGGCTTGCCTCCGCTGCGAGGATTGCATCGTCGCTTCCGGCGAAACCTTCCGGCGCGACGTTTTCCGCGCGGCAGGCCCAATCATGCGAACTGCTCCGCCGCGAACGGGTGGGAGCAAGCACATTCCTTATCCCGCGAATGTGCGAGGGAGTTGAAGGACTGAACCACGTGGATACTTTCTGTAAGCGCAACCTGATCCTTCTATTCGTCCTCTCCGTTCTCTCCTTTGCCGTCATGGGGTATCACCCCGGCGCCGAAGACGACATCCTCTACGTCACTGCCGTCCAAGCCGACCTCAACCCCGAGCTCTATCCCCACGACTCAGAGTTCTTCAAGCTCCAGATGAAAACCAGCGTCTTTGACAACTGGATGGCCGACTTCGTCCGCACCACGCATCTCTCCGTCGGCTGGTCGGAGATTCTCTGGCAATTCCTTTCTGTCTACTTCATTCTCCTCGGCGGATGGGTCCTCATCTGCCGTCTTTTCGCGGAGCCTGCGGCCCGACGGGGCGCGGTCGCATTGCTCGGCGCCATGCTCACCCTTCCCGTCGCAGGCACTGGCCTCTATCTGGCCGATCAATATCTGCACCCGCGCAATCTTGCCTGCGCGCTCATCCTCTTCGGCATTGACCGCATCCTCGCCGGCCGCCGCTGGCAGGCCATTCCCTTTCTCGCCCTTGCTTTCGCACTTCATCCCCTCATGGGCGCATTCGGCCTCTCCTTCGCTTTCTTTCTTGCCATCGCCACATGGAATCCCGTCCACGAGTTTCTTTCCCGCTGGCTGGTCCGCCCGCTGCCCCGGGCCGCCGTGCCTGTTGCCGCTCTCATCCCCTTCGGCTGGGTCTTCGGCACGCCGCCCCAGGCCTGGCTTGACTCCATGCGCACCCGCCACCTCTTCTTCCTCTACCAATGGGAGTGGTACGAGTGGCTCGGCGCCATCGCTCCTCTCTTTCTTTTCTGGCTGCTCGCCCGCTATGCGGCCCGGCGCGGAGAAACCACGCTTGCCAAGCTCGCCACCGCTCTGCTCATCTATGGCACCTTCCAGCAGATCGTCGCGCTCGTCATCCTCAGCCCCTGGGTTCCCATCGGCCTCACCACACTCGAGCCCATGCGCTACCTCCACATCATTTATCTCTTCCTTGTCCTCATCGCCGGCGCTTACCTCGGCAAATATCTTCTTCGCCGCAGCGTCTGGCGCTGGGCTCTGCTTCTCCTCGTCGCCAATGGCAGCATGTTCTTTGCGCAGCGCCAGCTTTTCGCCGCCACGCCTCCGGTTGAATTCCCCGGCATGCGCACCTCCAATCCCTGGCTGCAGGCCTTCCGTTGGATCCGCCACAACACTCCGGAGGACGCCTACTTCGCCATCGATCCCCATTACGAGACCGACCTCGGCGAGGACTGGCACTCCTTCCGCGCCCTTGCCGAGCGCAGCGTCCTCGCGGACACCTACAAGGACGCGGCAACCATCACCAAAACTCCTTCCATCGCTGACATTTGGGAAACGCAGGTCCGCGCCCAGGCCGGATGGAACCACTTCCAGCTTGCCGATTTCGAGCGGCTCAAGACAGAGTTCGGCGTCAACTGGGTCCTTGTTCGCTATCCCAACCCGCCCGCCGGCCTCAACTGCATTTGGCACAACGCCTCGCTCACCGTCTGCCGAGTTCCCTAGCCGCGCTTTCGACCGCACCCTCTCCGCCGTGCTTTGCGGGCTTCACTCCCGCATCTTCAAGCTTTCCCTGGCCCGGCTTGGGAGCTACCATCCTCTTCAGGAGCTCTCTGCATGTCGCTGAACCGGGAAGCTGTCTCCATCGCGCCCGTCGCCGCCGAGCCCATTCCGCTTCGCCGCCGTCTTTCCGCGCATCTGCAAATGGCGCGCCTCGACCACTCCATCAAACAGGTCTTCATCCTTCCGGGCATCGTCCTCGCCCTCGCGCTCGGCAATCAGACTCTCAGCCTCGGCCTCTTTGCGCGCATTCTTCTCGGCTTCGTCGCTGCCACGCTCATCTCCAGCTCCAATTACGTCATCAATGAAATCCTCGACGCGCCGTTTGACCGTGTGCATCCCACCAAACACACCCGCCCCGCTGCCAACGGCCTCGTCCACGTCGGCTGGGGATACGCTCAGTGGATTCTCATGATGCTCGCAGGCCTCGCGCTGGCTTTGCTCCTCACCCGTGGATTCTTCTTGAGCGCGCTTGCCCTCTGGATCATGGGTTGCGTCTACAACATCGCGCCCATCCGCAGCAAAGACCTCCCCTACATCGACGTCCTCTCCGAATCCATCAACAATCCCCTCCGCTTCTGCCTCGGCTGGTACATGGTCACCGCCGCCATGCTGCCTCCCGTCTCCCCGCTGCTCTCTTACTGGCTGCTCGGCGCCTACTTCATGGGCCTCAAGCGCTTCAGCGAGTACCGCCAGATTGCCGATCACACTCTCGCCGTCAGCTACCGAAAATCCTTCTGCCGATACACGGAGCAGTCGCTGCTCAACTCCGTCATATTTTATGCTGCGGCTTCCATGCTCTTCTTCGGCGCATTCCTCATGCGCTATCGCATGGAGCTCATTCTCGCTTTCCCCTTCGTCGCCTGGCTCATGGCCATTTACTTCGGCCTCGCCTTCCGCCATGAAAGCGCAGTCCAGAACCCTGAAAAGCTCTACCGCGAGCCGCGTCTCATGCTTGCACTCGCCCTATGCGTAGCTGTCTTCGTGCTCCTGCTCTTCGTGCGCATGCCCTGGATTGCCGGCCTCTTCCCCATGTCGCGTCCATAGTTCTCATCGCCCTGGCCCGGCCTCCGCTTCTTCCACGCGCTTTGCGCCTTTCGCCCTCTTCCCGCAAAATACAAAGAGAACCATTTTCATCTCCTCCGGCGCGGAGCCCGGTCCATGCTCAATCTCAGCCAGCGTTTGATTCTCGGTTGCATCCTGCTCGTCGCCGTTCCGGTGGCGCTAGTTGTCGCCTCTCGTCAGGCCCTCGCCGCCAATCATCTGCTCCCCTTCGCCATTGTTGCCATCGTGCTCGCCGCCCTTCTCGGCATGGCCACCATTTTCCTCGTCCTTCGTCCCATCAAGATGCTCGCCCGCGACGCCCGCCTCCTCGCCCAGGGCAACCTGGAACGCCGCATCGAATGGGCCAGCCACGACGACTTTGGCGTACTCGCCGCAGAGCTCGGCCGCATCTCCGTCCGCCTTCGCGAGCTGCGCGGGTCCGAAGCCGGCCGCCGCCAGATGGAATTCCAGCTTTCTGACGCCGTCCTCCAATCCATCTTCGAGCCCATCATCGTCACAGACGCAAAGGGCCACATCCTCAAGCTCAACCAGGCCGCCTCTGAACTCCTCGGCGAGGCCGCAGGCGACCGCATGGCCCTTACCAGCACGCCCGGAGGCGACAAAATCCTCTCGGCCATCCGCGACGCCATCGCCCTCCAGAAGCCCATCGCCGCCGAGGGCGAAGCCGCCATGCTCCCTTTGCGCATCGGCAAGCTCGAGCGCAGCTACCGCCTGCGCACCACGCCCATGCGCGACTCCGAGGGCCGCCTTCTCGGCACCGTCACCACCCTCGAAGACGTCACCACCCTCCAGGACACTGACCGCTTCAAAACCAAGTTCATCTCCGTCGCCAGCCGCAAGCTTCGCAATCCGCTTCTCCAACTCCGCCGCGGCCTGTATGCGCTCGGCCAGGGATTTGGCGGTGAGCTCGGCACCATCCAGTCCGAGCTCGTCTCCTCGGCCAGCACTGAAGCCGAAAAGCTCGACGACCTCATGGCCGACCTCACTGAAGTGGCCGAACTCGACAGCGGCAACCGCCCGATGCAGCTCCAGCGCCTCCGCCCTCTGCCCATCCTGGAGGATGCGCGCAATCGCATCTGCGACGAGGCCACTGAAAAGCACATCCGCGTTGACGTGAAGGCATTCGCCGATCTCTCCGCTGTGCAGGTCGATCGCCGCGCCGTCCACTCCATCTTTGACAATCTCCTCTCCAACGCCCTTCGCTTCACCCCGCGCGACGGAGAAATCCTTCTCGCCGCCGAGGAGATCAAGGACTTTGTGCAATTCTCCGTGCATGACTCCGGCCGCGGCATTGAAGCCGAGCGCCTCGGTACCCTCTTTGACCGCTTCAACGCATTCTCTGAGCAAGGCACCGGCCTTGGACTCGCGCTCGTACGCCGCCTCGTCGAGTCCCACGGCGGCCAGATCGCCGTCGAAAGCCGCCTCGGCCACGGCACAACCTTCCGCTTCACCCTGCCCGTCGCCACTGTCAGCGCGCAGCATCATCCCGTGGAGGTCGGCTGACCCATGGCTGAGCTCCAGCTCGAGCAGACCCAGGAACCCGCCCAGCTCCGCATCTACATCGGCGCGGCGCCCGGCGTCGGCAAAACCTACCACATGCTCGAGGACGCGCACCTCAGGCGCAACGAAGGTATCGACATCGTCATCGGCCTCATCGAGCCCCATGGCCGCAAAGAGACCGCCGACCTCATCGGCGACCTCGAAATCATCCCCGAGCGTGTCATTCCTTATCGCGGCGTTGAACTCAAGGAAATGGACGTCGACGCCATCCTCCATCGCCATCCGCACACCGTCATCGTCGACGAGCTCGCTCACACCAACGTTCCCGGCAGCCGCCACGACAAGCGTTACCAGGACGTTCTCGAGCTGCTCGATGCCGGCATCAACGTCATGACCGCCGTCAACATCCAGCACCTCGAAACCCTCAATGACGCCGTCAGTCGCTCCGCCAACACCGCCATTCGCGAAACCGTTCCTGACAGCGTCGTCCGCCGCGCCGACGAGGTCGTCAACGTCGATGTCACCATTGAGGAGCTCCGCTCCCGCCTCCGCGCAGGCAAAATCTACAGCCCGGATAAAGTCGAACAGGCCCTCGCCAACTTCTTCCGCAAGGGCAACCTAAACATGCTCCGCGAGCTCTCTCTGCGCACCACCGCCGAGCAGGTTTCCAGGCGCGCCTCCGATTACCGCCGCACCCAGGGTCTCGAACAGGCGCCTGTCCCCGAAAAGGTAATGGTCTGCCTCAGCACCCGCCCCGGCACCGAACGCCTTCTCCGCGTCGGCGCACGCATCGCCGGCCGCCTCGCCACCAACTGGTACGCCGTCTACGTCACCCAGCCCGAGCAGAACCGCAGCCAGGTCGACCCGGAAGAGCAGCAGCGCCTCGAGGACTATCTCCGCATGGCCCGCGACCTCGGCGCCAACGTCGTCATCCTCAACGACAAGGACGTCTCTGACGCGCTCGTCCGCTTCGCCCAACAGGAGAACATTTCCCACGTCGTCTTCGGCCAGGC
Organism: Occallatibacter sp.; assembly: GCA_049678625.1. Classification (GTDB taxonomy): domain Bacteria; phylum Acidobacteriota; class Terriglobia; order Terriglobales; family Acidobacteriaceae; genus Telmatobacter. Next base: position 8,686 of record JBAUEO010000010.1, read on the forward strand.
CGTCCGCTCCCGCTGGGACATTCTCCTTCGCGGCTCCGTCCTCAACCGCTTCCTTCGCGATGTCCGCGACGTCACCGTCCAGGTCGTCCCCATGGAGAAGCCTCTGCGCCGCTAACCCCTCCCGCCCTCACTCGCAGAAGACCCGCACCTTCGTCGAGTTCTCGTCCGTGCCACCCACGGCCCTCATCTCACCTGTGTTAGCTTGGTACCAGTGGCACGTGTCGAGCTCGTAGCTCAGTTGGTAGAGCAACGCCCTTTTAAGGCGTGGGTCCTGGGTTCGAGTCCCAGCGAGCTCACCACACCACCCGCCGTCGCAACCCCTCAAACCTTCCCTTAGTTCCGCCGCATCGCCGCCTCGGAAGCAGCTCGTCCAGCCGCGCGTCGCGCAAAATGAACCCTGTCCACATCAGTGCGGCGTCGCTTCACGCCGTCGGCTTTGGTGGCGGCGGCATCCGCGCCAAAAACCGCTCGGCAAACGCCGCGCTGTACTCCTCCACCAGCGTCCGCACGCGCTCCGCGTCGTCTGACCGCACAATCAGCCCCGCGTGGTGGTCCTTCTTCATGCGCATCACAATCTCCGGCGCCTCAAACGCGCTCGTATCCGGCTCCGCCGTCGACGCCAGACACAGCACGCTGCCCGCATACTGTTCCCGCGGAGGCGGTGCGGCATAGGCCTCGCCGCGCAGGTTCGCCACTTCCAACTTTGCCCACTCCCGCCACAGGTTCACACCCGTTGCCGCCTCCACCAGCTCCGCGATAAACGCCCCGCCCACGCGCGCCGCAATCTCCAAAAAGTAAATTCGCCCATCCGCCTTGGCGCGAATGTACTCCGCATGCGTCACGCCGCGCCGCAATCCCAACGAGGGCGCCAGCCTCGCATTCAGCTCCGTCAGATCCGCCCACGCGCGGCTCGCGCGGTCCACCGTCCGCGTCGTAAACACCCCGCCCTCATGCATCACTGCCATCGGCGGCGTGCCGTACTGGTGCACCACCTGGAAGACCACCTTCCCCTCGCTCACAATCGAGTCCACATGGAAGATCTCTCCCGGCACAAACCGCTCCAGCAGGAACTTGCTCTGTTCGTCGCCCAGCTCGTCCAGCGCGCGCCACAGATCCTCCGCCCCTTCAATCCGCCGAATCCCCAGCGCCGAGGCCTCCGCGCGCGGCTTCAGCAGCCACGGTGGCCGCACCGCTGCCATATATTCCCTGAGCTCGTCGTAGTTCAGCACCCGGCAGAACTCCGGCACCAGGAATCCATCTCCCTGCGCGCTGGTCCGCATCGCCAGCTTGTCGCGATAGTAGGCGGCCGTCGTCACGCCCATTCCAGGAATCCGCGCATGCTCCCGCACCACCGCGGCCGTCTCCTGGTCGAACTCGTCCAGCGCCACCACGCGGTCATACCGTCGCCCGCGCATCATCCAGCTCACCGTGTACAGCATTTCTTCCCGGCTCAGCCCCTCGGGCGTCGCCGCCACGTCTTCCAGCGCCTCCAGCGGCCAGTTTGCCCAGCGCAGCTTCTCCACCGTCAGCAGAGTCGGCTTCACGCCCATCTCCGCGCACTGGCGCAAAAAATCCTGCCCCTTCTCGTAACTTGCTATGCACAGCACTCGCAGCGTCCCGTCCGCCATCGCGCACCCCCTTGGCCCCGGAGTAGGGATAGTTCTACCATAGACTTGTTTCAGTACATCGCCGCTTACTTTAGGCACGAATCGCATGCTCTCTGCTCAAGCCGTCGTCAAGCTCCATCACCGCCTCACCGTCCTCTGGCACGCCGAGCCGGAAGCGCCCCCTGCCGCCGCTGACGACTTCCTCCTCGCCGTTGCCCGTCAGCACCGCGCCAACTTTGCCCTCTGGCACATCGAGGACGAAGCCCGCGCTCCCGGCGCATCCGACACCGAAATCGCCTCTGTCAAGCGCCGCATCGACTTCACCAACCAGCTCCGCAATGACCTCGCCGAGCAGCTTGACCGCACCCTCCTTGACTCCCTTGCGCCACGTGCCCTTCCCAACCCCTCCGCGTCACTCCACTCTGAGTCGCCCGGCCTCATCATCGATCGCCTCTCCATCCTCGCCCTCAAACTCTTCCACACGCGCGAGGAGGCCGAAAGGCCTGGCGCACCCCCAGGCCACTCCCAGCGCAATCAGGACCGCTTCGCCATCCTCCTCGAGCAGCGCGACGACCTCGCCGCCTGCCTGGACGACCTCTGGCAGCAGACCCTCGCCGGCCAGCGCCGATTCAAACTTTACCGCCAGCTCAAGATGTACAACGACCCCGCGCTCAATCCCGTCATCTATCGCGCCTCTCCTTGAACCCGGCCCACAACCCTCCGCCCGCCGCCCCCCGCCATTGACGCAACGCGGCGTTCTGCGTATAAAAGGGGCTCATGCGGCGCTTTGCGCGGTCAGCGGGTATCTGAGGTCCACTTTTTGCCTCGCCCCTGCAACGCTCGCGGCGCTCTGGGTTCAATTCACTTGTCGCAAGAGGCCCAATCCAACGTGGTAAGCCGCAAGAAATCAACCCCTCTGGCTGCCAAACCCGGCGGTCACGCCGTTTCGGCCACCGGGCCCGCCTTCCAGCACTACCAGGCGGCCGTTTCCCTTGTGCAGCAGGGCAAGTATGAGAAAGCCCTCGCCGCCTTCGAGAAGCTCATTCCCACCGCTCCGCCCGAGATCGTCGAGCGCTGCCGCATGTACATCCACACCTGTCGCCGCCAGATGGAGCGCCACGGCCTAAGCTTCCTTACGCCCGAGGAGCGCTTCGACTACGCCGTCTCGCAGCTCAACGCCGGCTACTTCGAGGAGGCCGCCGACCAGTTCCGCGGAATCCTCAGCACGCACCCGAATGCCGACTACGCCTACTACGGCCTCGCCATCCTCGACTCCATCACCGGACGCGCCCAGAGCTGTCTCGACAACCTCGCGCACGCCATCGAAATGAATCCAAAAAATCGCCTCCAGGCCCGGTCCGACAACGACTTTCAGGCCATGCTCGATGACCCCCGCTTCACCGAGCTGCTCTATCCTGAGATACCCTGAGAACTGTCGTGACTGACCATCCCCCATCGGGTTCCCCATCCGGTTCCCAAACCGGTTCGATGCCCGGCTCTGCTCCCGGCCCTGCTCCCGTTCCGACTCCCGGTTCTGAACCGCTGCCCTCCGGCACCGATTCCTCCCAACGGCCCTCGCCCGCGCCGCAGTCTTCTCCGCATCCTCTGCGCGTCGTCGCCATCGGCGGCGGCACCGGCCTCTCCACGCTCCTCCGCGGCCTGCGCCGCCATGTCAGCGTTCCCGGCCTGCCTGCGGCCGAGCCCTCGCAGATCGCCGACCTCGCCGCCGTTGTCACCGTCACCGATGACGGTGGCTCCTCCGGTCGCCTGCGCAAGGACTTCAACATGCTTCCCCCCGGCGACCTGCGCAACTGCATGGTCGCCCTCAGCGAAGAAGAAGACCTCCTCGTCCGCCTCTTCTCTCACCGCTTCCGCTCCGGCGACGCGCTCGAAGGCCACAGCTTCGGCAATCTCTTCGTCGCCGCGCTCACTGAGGTCACCGGCGACTTCGCCCACGCCATCCAGCTCGCCTCCAAAATCCTCGCCACGCGCGGCCGCATCTTTCCCGTCACCAACGCCAACGCCACCCTCGTCGCCCACATGACTGACGGCTCGCTGGTCCGCGGCGAAACCAGCATCACCGCCAGCCACCAGCGCATTGCCGAGCTCCAGCTTGACCCGCCTGACGCCGCCGCCCTGCCCGAAACCCTCCACGCCATTGAGCGCGCCGACCTCATCTCCGTCGGCCCCGGCTCGCTTTACACCTCGCTCATCACCAACCTGCTGGTCAAAGGAATCCCCGAGGCTCTCGCCCATGCCCGCGGCACCCGCGTCTTCATCTGCAATCTCATGACCCAGGCCAATGAAAGCCTCGGCCTCTCAGCATCCGAGCACATCGAGCGCATCTACGAGCACACCCGCGCCCCCATCTTCGATTACGCCATCATTCACGCCGCGTCCTTCTCGCCGCAGACCCTCGCCCGCTATGCCGCCGAAGACGCCACGCCCATCGCCGCCGACCTCTCGCGCATTCAGGCTCTCGGCGTCCAATGCATCGCCGGCAACTTCGCCAGTGAGGAAAACGTCGTCCGCCACAACTCCGGGCATCTCGCCAGCGCCCTGCTCGCCCTCGGCCAGCGCACCCGCTCGCGTTAGCGCATTTTCGATTCAAGTATTCACATAATCTGGGTGCCCCATCCTTTGTGCGTCCTTCGCACAAAGGATGGGAAAGCATAAATGCCAGTCTCGACTGGTTGCAGGGCCAGCTGAAGCGATTTAGCCCACTATTGCAGTCAGCGCAAAAATTCCCTCAGCCAATCCGCGCTCGCCTTCCACCGACACTTCGCGCCGCGCCGTCTCCCGGTCCACGCCCTTCGTAAATAGCCTCCACGCCAGCTCTTCGGGAATCCGCACCTCACAATCAAACGCGCCTTCATGCCGCACCGCAAATCCCCACGCCTCTGTGCCCCGCTTGAGCACCCACACACCGCCGCCCGCGCCTGTCACTTCCACGCGTACTGTCGTTCCCGTCAGCGCCGCCATCGCGCGATACACATGCGGTAGCCCCCTCAGAAAGCAGTCAATCACCGGGTGATACAACTCCCGCGTCTCAATCCCCGGCCTCCCCGTCGCCAGCCGAATCTGCTGCTGATGGTGCCAGCGCTCCGTCAACTCCCGCGCCGTGTCAAACCAGTTAAGCGATTCGGTCTCACCCGCCCAGCTCACCGCGAACGCCGCGCGCGCAAACGGGTCCAGCCCATCGTGAAACGCGGCGCTCTCCGCACACGCCCGCTCCATCATCCCCGTCAGCACCGCCGGGCTCAGCCGCCCATACACGGCCACGCCCTCGGCATTCAGCCGGTTCACCAGCGCCACCAGATCCGCCTCACTGCGAATCTCCGCCTTCTCCGCCACCCATCCATCGCGCACTAGTGACAACTTCCGCAGAGCCGTGTCCAGCAGATGCGCCGCCACTTCGCGCACCTTCCATCGCCCCGCAATCGTCGGCCGTCTCCACTCCTCCGGCTTCAGATCACGCAGCAGCTCCAATAACTTGCCGTCCACCACGCGCAGCAGATGCGCGCAAAGAATAGGCTCCGTCCCTTCATATAGTTCGGTCGTCATGTGCAGTCCAGCCTAGCAAATGCGCTTCGCGCAAATCTCCTTCTTGTTCCAAGCCCACCCGTGTAAAGTGGTTCACGCCGGCCGCTGCCGGCTTGCAAGGAGGAGGAATGCGCTTCCCTCGTTCGTTCGCGGTCGCCGCTGTCAGCGTCCTCGCCCTCACCATCTTCGTCTGGGCCCAGACCCGCAAGGCCGGCCTCTGGAAGACCACCAGCACCATGACATGGGAGCAATCCCCGTTTCCCGGCGGCATGGACGCAATGGGTGCTCCCCGCACCACTGAGGTCTGCGTCACGCAGGAGCAGATCGACAAGTACGGCACCGTGCCGCCGCAAACCCGCGGCGACTGCCAGGTCACCAACCTCAACAAAACCGATCACGGCATGTCCGCTGTGATTGAATGTTCCGGACGCATGCAGGGCAAGGGCACCGTCGAAGCTTCCTGGACCGACGACACTCACTCCACGTCCAAGGTCCACTTCGTCGGCGTCATGCAGATGGGTCCCAACTCCAAGCCATTCGAGTGGTCCATCGAAAGCTCATCTGTCTTCGAGAGCACCGACTGCGGCTCCGTCAAACCGATCAAGACCGAGTAGACGCCACGCGCCTCCCACCCTACGGCCAGGTATCCCACATCTCGATTTTGAGATGTGGGATCCACTCACCCCTCCACCGTCCGCTTCAACTGCCCGCACGCCGCAAAAATATCCCGTCCCCGCGGCCTGCGCAAATACACCGGCACACCCTCGCCGCCCACAATCCGTTTGAATGTCTCCACCGCATCCGCACCGGGCATTGCATACTCAATCCCAGGCCCCGGATTCCACGCAATCAAGTTCACCTTCGCCGACAGTCCCGTCCGCCGCACCAGCCGCGCCACTTCGGCCGCGTGCTCCGGCTTGTCCGTCACCCCGCCCAGAAGCACATACTCAAACGTCACCCGCTCCCTCGGCCGCAGCGGCACTCGCCGCACCGCCTCCATCACCGCCGAGAGCGGCCATCTCCGGTTGATCGGCATCAGCTCACTGCGCACCGCGTCGTTGGGCGCATTCAGGCTGATGGCCAGCTTCGGCCGCACCTCCGCCGGCTCCTCCGCCAGCCGTTCAATTCCCGTCACAATTCCGGAAGTGGACACCGTCATTCTCTGCGGACTCAACCCCACTTCCTCCACCAGCAGCCGAACCGCCGCCATCCACGCGTCGTAATTCAGGAAAGGCTCGCCCATCCCCATAAACACCAGGTTCACGCGATCCCGGCCCACCTCCACACCTTGCCGGTCCAGCACCGCCACCACCTGCCCGGCAATCTCCCCCGCCGTCAGGTTCCGCTGCAAGCCCAGCTTCGCCGTCAGGCAAAACTGGCAACCCACCGCGCAGCCCACCTGGCTCGAAACGCAAATCGTCGCCCGCTCCCAATCCTTTTCGCCCGCCGCGCTGCCGTCGCCCACCTCGCCGCCGTCGCCCTCCGGCATCCACACCGTCTCCACCGTCTGCGCCCCGGCCAGCCCACCGCCCACCCCGCATTCCACGAGGTACCGCTCCGTCCCATCCTGCGAGACAAACGCCTGCCCTATCCCCGGACGTCCCACTTGCCATCCCGCAGCCTGCATGCGCGCCCGCAGCTCCAGGGGCAGCGTCGTCACTCCTTCCAGTTCCGTAACCCTCTGGCGATACATCGCTTCCGCCAACTGCTTACCTCGCCAGCGCGGTTCGCCCATCTCCGCCATTTGTTCGCCCAGCGTCTTCGCATCCAGCCCAAACAGCGCCCGTCGGCTTCCTTCTGCCTGCCGGTTCGTGTCTAATCGAATTAGCTGGTTAAGGTGTTTGGTCACGGCTGGGCCCAGCATAGAGCATTTCCCGCTTACCTTGCAGCCCTGCACCCACCGGGCTCAAAATCGCACTTCTCCGCTTATCCCGGCCGCTCTCCCCATGAGCCCGGCCCGCTTGATACGCATCCAATAGAACAGGTCGCCTTCAATTCAATGTCAATGAACTCCACAGAACGCAATCTTCGCCGCACCGTCCTCCCCAACGGCCTTATCGTTCTCACTGAGCGGATGGAGCATCTGCGCTCGGTCGCCATGGGCGTATGGGTCAAGTCCGGCTCCCGCTGTGAGCCCGCGGAAATCAACGGCATCTCCCACTTCGTCGAGCACATGGTCTTCAAGGGCACCCGTTCCCGCTCCGCCCAGCTCATCGCCCGCGAGATGGACTCCATCGGCGGCAATCTTGACGCCTTCACCGGCAAGGAAACCATCTGCTTCAACGTCAAGTCCCTCGCCGAGCACGTCCCCATCGCCCTCGACGTCCTCGCCGACCTGGTCCTCAATCCCACCTTCGCCTCGCTCGACATCGAGCGCGAGCGCGGCGTCATCCTTGAGGAAATTAAGATTGACGAAGACAATCCTGACGTTCTGGTCCACGAGCTCTTCACCCAAAACTTCTGGCGGGATCACCCGCTCGGCAAGCCCATTCTCGGCACCACAGCCACTGTCGGTCGCTTTGACCAGCGCGCCCTCTTCGACTACCACGGCGGCCGCTTCCTCGGCGGCAACATGGTCTTCTCCGCCGCCGGCAATCTTGAGCACGACAGCTTCGTCCAGATGGTCGCTGAAAAATTCGCGCCCCTCGTCGCCGGCCACGCGCGCGAGGAGCAGCACGCGCCCCTTGCCAGCGCTCGCATCGTCCTGCGCAACAAGAAAGCTCTCGAGCAGGTCCAGATCTGCCTTGGCGTTCCCGCTCCGTCCATCACAGACGAAAACCGTTACACCACCCTCATGCTCAACACCGTCCTCGGCGGCGGCATGAGCTCGCGCCTCTTCCAAACCATCCGCGAAGAGCGCGGCATGGCCTACGCCATCTATTCCGACCTCAGCCCCTACCGCGACACCGGCACGCTCTGCGTCTATGCCGGCACCTCCGCCGCCAAGGCCCTTGAAACCGTCGACCTCATCCTCGCCGAGTTCGCCCGCCTCAAGGAAACTCCGCTTGGCGAGGAAGAACTCACCCGCGCCAAGGATCAGCTCAAGGGAAACATCCTCATGGGCCTCGAAAGCTCCAACTCGCGCATGGCCAACCTCGCGCGCCAGGAGATGTACTTCCAGCAGTTCTTCTCGGCCGAAGAAATCCTCGCTCGCCTGGAAAGCGTCACCGCCGAACAGGTGCAGGCCATGGCTCAGCGCCTTTTTGACCCCGCGCGCCTCGCCGTCACCCTGCTTGGCCGCCTTGATGGCATCAAGCTCAACCGCAAACGCCTCGTCTGCTAACGCGCCCTATTCCCTGTTCCCTGTTCCCTATTCCCTACTCCCTGAAACGAGCGCTCCGTTTCCCTTCCGCGTCTAACCGGTGTAGCATTTTCTTCGGGGCGGGCGCCTGCACTGCGGGCCGCGTCACCATGAGGCATTGGAATCCCATGAACAGTTCGTCGTTCTTTCAATTCGCGCAGCCCCGCAATCGGCGAGCCCGTGGAATTGCAGGTGCCAACTGCCCCATCCAGCCCAACGGTTTCACTCTGATGGAACTGCTCATCGTCATCTCCATCATCCTCATCCTCATGTTGGTCGCCATTCCCACCGCCGGCAAAATCCGCCGCCACGCCAATGAGGTCTCAGCCATGAAGTCCCTCCAGACCATTCAGCAGGCCGAGCTCATGTACGCGGACACCTATCCCACCCACGGCTTTGCCTGCAGCCTTCAGTCGCTCGGCGGCGATCCCAAGGCCGGCCCGTCCACACCGGAGGCCGCGGGCCTCATCAGCGGCGAGCTCGTCACCGGCATCAAGTCCGGATACGTCTTCAACATCACCAACTGCATCAAGTTCACCGGCAACAACACTGAGCGCATCACCAGCTACACCGCCACAGCCGTTCCTGCCACGACCGGCAAAACCGGCGACCGCGGCTTCTGCCTCGACTCCGGGGGCACCATGATGGCCGACCCCAATGGTGGCCCCAACTGCACCCAGACGGCGCAATGATCGCGCGTTTCCTCCGTCATCCCCATCTGCTTTTCTGCGCCGTGTTCTGCCGGGTGCCCCAGGTCCCGCCTTTGAGACCTGGGATCGCACGTCTATTCCCACGCCATTGTCTCCCGGTCCTCGCGCTTTCGTTCCTCGGTCCTCCCGCTTTCGCGCAAACCCCGTCCACCGCGCCCCTCACCGCCCACCAGCTCGCCCTTCGCGTCGACAGCCATTACAACCATCTCCACTCCCTCCGCGCCGGCTTCACGCAGAGCTACCAGGGCCTGGGCATGAGCCGCACAGAGTCCGGCACTCTCCTGCTCCGCAAGCCCGGCCGCATGCGCTGGGATTACTCTTCGCCCGCCGGAAAGCTCTTCCTCCTCGACGGCAAGTACGCATGGTCTTACACTCCCGGCGACCCGGAAGTCCGCCGCGTCGCCGTCGGCAATCTTGACGATCTCCGCACGCCTCTCCGCTTTCTCCTTGGCCACACCCAGCTCGAGCGCGAAGTCGAACACCTTCGCAGCGCCGCTGCGTCCAATGGCGATTACACGCTCGCAGGTCAGCCCAAAGGCCAGCAGCGCTCCATCCGTCTGCTCACCCTCACGGTCACGCCGCAAGGGGTCATCGCCGGTATTCAGATTGACCAGACTGACGGCTCCATCACCCGCTTCACCTTCACAGGAGAAGTGCCTGACGCGCCCGCTCCGTCCGCCGATTTCCGCTTCACGCCCCCGCCGGGGGTTCCCATCGTGAACGAGCAGTCTCCCGAATAGCCTCCCGCCCTCACTCGTAGCGCAGCGCCTCAATCGGATCCAGATTCGCCGCGCGCATCGCCGGAATCATTCCGCTCACCAGCCCCGTCACCGCCAGAATGCCCGTGGCCACCACCAGCGACGCCGGCGAAATCCGCAGATAAATATCCGCGTCCTTCGCATTCAGCGCCAGCTCGCTGTAAAACGGAATTCGCCCCACCAGCATGCTCACCAGGTAGGCCAGCGCAATTCCACTTAGCCCGCCCACGCCCGTAATCACCAGCGCTTCGGACAAAAACTGCAAAATGATGTGATGCCTCTGCGCGCCCAGCGCCTTCTCCACGCCAATCTCCCGCGTCCGCTGCTGCACGCTCACCAGCATGATGTTCATCAGCCCGATGCCCGCAATTCCCAGCGTCAGCGCCCCCACCATCGACAGCAGCACCTGCAATGCAATCGACAGAATTTGAAATTGGTGCAGTTGCGTCATCAGGTTGTTTACGAAGACTGCGTTGTGGTCTGACGGCAGAAAGTTGTGCGCCGCCGCCAGCGTCGCCCGCATCTGCTGCTCCACCATCTCGTAGTTCCCGCGGTAGTTAAACCAGATTCCATCCAGGTAGTGCGTGCTCTTCAGGTCGCTCATCGTGCTGAACGGCACGTAGATCTGCCGGTTGCGGTCGTCCTGCTCGCCTTCCTGCATCTTCGGCTGCAGTACGCCCACAATCGTGTAGAGCACTCCGTTCAGCCGGATCTGCTGCCCAATTGCCCACCCCCCTGAGTACAGCTTCGTCTTCGCCTCCGACCCAAGTACGCACACGTGCGACCGCTGCTGCTCCTCCTGCCCGTTGTAGAAGCGCCCCGCCGCCACATCCAGCTTCCAGATGTCCTGGAACGATGGCCACACGCCGTTCACGTACCACGTGTAGCTGTGCAGATCGTTCTGCACCGTCACATTCATGTCCATCGTCGGCGAAACATGCAGAATACCCGGCACGCTCTCCGTCAGCCGGTCCACATCGTCCAACGTGAAGCGCACCAGCGCGCCCGCCTTTGCGCCGCCCGCCTGTTCGCTCGTCCGTCCGGGAAACACGCCAATCACATTCGTGCCCCACTCGGCGAAAATTGCCTGAATCGCATTGCTGAATCCCGCGCCGTAGGCCAGCAGCAGCACCACCGTGGCAATGCCCCATGCCATGCCGATCATCGTGATTGCCGTTCGCCGCCGGTGGAAGACCATCGCCTCCCAGGCCTGCCCCCAGATGTCCTTGAACATGCCCGTCCTCTCCGGTCCTTCCTTGCTCCTACTCGCGCCTCAGCGCCTCAATCGGGTCCAGTGTCGCCGCCTTGCTCGCCGGATACAATCCCGCCGCCACCCCGCTGATCACCAGCGAGCTCAGCGCCACCGCCACTGACCACGGTACCAGCCGCGGCGGATCCCATCCCGGCATCTTGTCCGTCAGCAGCGCCTGCAGCACCGCCATAATCCCCGCCGACACACCAATCCCAATCACTCCGCTCAATCCCGTCAACAGCAGCCCTTCCCAGAAAAACTGCGCCAGAATACTCCGCTTCGTCGCGCCCAGCGCCTTCAGCAAACCAATCTCGCTCGTCCTCTCCGTCACACTTACCAGCATGATGTTGATAATCCCCACCGCGCCCAGTCCCAGCGTCACCAGTCCCACCCCGCCCAGGAACACATCCATCGCTGAAAAAATCGCCCCAATCATCTTCTCTTCCTGGATCGTGTTGAACTCGTCGTAGGCGTCCTTCATGCTCGGGTCGAATCCGTGATCCATCGCAATCACCCAATGCGCCGCGCGCACCGCAGGCCCAATCTCGCCCCGCGTGGCCGGCTGGTATTGGATGGACGTCAGCGCGTCCTGCGCGATGTTGTCTCCCTTCAGCGGAAACAACTCGCGCATCGTGCTCACCGGAATATACGCCACCTGATCCTCGTAATCGTTGCTGCGGCGGTTGATCTTGGCCACCGAGCCCACCACCGTAAACGCCGTTCCGTTGATCAGAATGGTCTCGCCCAGCATCTGCCGCCCGTTGAACAACAGGTCCGCAGTCTTTGAGCCCAGAACCGCCACCCTCCGGTGGTTCGCAATGTCCGCCGCATCCAGAAAGCGCCCCCTCGCAATCGGGATAAACCTCACGTCCGCGTAATTCGCAATCACGCCCGTCACGCGGCTTGACGTATTCGACCACTGGCTCACTTCGTAAAGATCAAACCGGCTCAGTTCCACCGTCACCGCGCGAAACTCCGGCATCGCTGCCATCCGGTCCGCGTCCCGCATCGTCAGTTGATAGGGCCGCATCCCCGTATGCTGGTTCGCCACCGCGGGAATCGTCCCGTTCCACATCATCACCAGGTCGTTGCCCAGCCTGGAAAGCTGCTTGTGCTGGCCGCTGCGGAATCCTTCGCCCAGCCCCACCAGCACCAGCAGTGAGCCCACGCCCCACGCAATTCCGAACATGGTCAGCAGGCTGCGCGTCTTGTTCGCCAGAATGGCGCGCAGCACCTGCCCGAGCGTGTCCCCGAATCTCTGCATGGCAAACTCCGCGCCCCCGGCGCGCTTAACCTTCCATACGCGCCCGCGCCCGCAACGGTTCCCTGCGGCGTCCTACCACCCGCGCCTTCTGTCCGCGCGCCGAATGCCTGCTCACGCACCGCGCGCCCGCTCACTTTATATAGACGTGGAAACCCCGGCCTGATTTGCGCCCCAGCCACCCTGCGTCCACCATCTTCACCAGCAGCGGGCATGGCCTGTACTTCGGATCGCCGAACCCCTCCTGCAGCACGCGCAGAGTGTCCACGCACACATCCAGCCCAATAAAATCCGCCAGCGTCAGCGGCCCCATCGGATGCGCCATCCCCAGCTTGAACACCTCATCCACCGCCTCGGCCGTTGCCACGCCTTCCATCACCGCAAACGCCGCCTCGTTAATCAGCGGCATCAGAACGCGGTTGGACACAAATCCCGGCGCGTCATTCACCGCCACCGGCGTCTTGCCCAGCCGCCTGGCCAGCGCATGCACTTGATCATTTGTCTCATCGCTCGTCGCCAGTCCGCGCACCACCTCCACCAGCGCCATCACCGGCACCGGATTGAAGAAGTGCATCCCAATCACCCGCTCCGGCCGCTTCGTCAGCGCCGCCAGCCGCGTAATCGAAATCGAACTCGTATTGCTCGCCAGAATGGCGTCCCCGGCCAGAGTTCCATCCAGCGACTGAATAATCTCCGCCTTCAGCTCGAACCGCTCCGGAGCGGCCTCCACCACCATCTCCGTGTCGGCCAGAGCCGCCCGCTCGGTTGTTGGTCGAATGCGCTCGAGCACCGACTCAATCTCCGCCTCCGCCAGCTTGCCCTTCGCCGCCTCGCGTCCCAGGTTGGTGCGAATCGACTGGAGCCCGCGCTCCAGAAACCGCTCTTCCACATCGCACAGCAGCACGCGCAGCCCCGCGCGCGCAAACACGTGCGCAATGCCGGAGCCCATCGTCCCCGCGCCCACCACGCCCACCACGCCAACTGTCTGGATTTCGCTCATCCGCACCCCCACTCACCGCGCAAGTGGGAGTCTATCAGCGCCGCCCGCCTCAGTCCCCGTTCGTCGCCGCCGGCTCCAAATGCATCCGCTCGGTCAGCGTCAGAATCAAATGCGCGCCCGCCTCCAGGTGCGTCTGCGGATGGCTCACCAGCAGGTGCGTCGTCACCAGGCC
>JBAUEO010000011.1:0-2679 GCA_049678625.1 Occallatibacter sp.
TTGTCATCCTGAGCGACCGAAGCGCGAGCGCAGGGAGTCGAAAGCCTGCCCTGAGCGAAGCCGAAGGGGACCTGCATTTCATCATTGGAAATTGTCATCCTGAGCGACCGAAGCTTAAGCGCAGGGAGCCGAAAGCCTGCCCTGAGCGAAGCCGAAGGGGACCTGCATTTCATCACTAGAAATTGTCATCCTGAGCGACCGAAGCGTAGCGGAGGGAGCCGAAGGACCTGCATTTGCTTTCCCCGCGCTTCCCCCACCGCAGTCCCCAAAAAACGCCAACGGCCGACCCCCTCGGGCCGGCCGTCGCCTTTCTTTGCTCGAACGCTTACTTCACCGGCGGCAGCACCGTAATCTTCACCGGCGCCAGGCCCCTGTCGGTCATCGCCAGCTTCTCGGCCGCGCCGTAGGACAAATCCAGCACACGCCTATGCGGCAAATATCCGCGGTCGTTGATCTTCACCACCACTCTCCGGTGGTTCACCAGGTTTTCCACCCGGACCCTCGTCCCGAACGGCAGATCCGGCTGCGCGGCGGTCATCGCATACATGTCAAACTGCTCTCCGCTGGCCGTCTGCTGTCCGTTGAACGTCGGTCCGTACCACGACGCCATCCCGTGCAGGGTCTTCGCCGGCTTCTCGTTTGCCTGCGTCGCGATTGCCGGTGCCGGCGTTGCGCTTGTCGCCACCGGTGCCTGCTTCGCTACCGACAGAAGCGCATCGGCCTCGACCGTCCCTGTCGTAAACGTCAGGGCGGCAACAGCCAGCGCGACGCAGCTCACGCTCACAAGTGCCCAGGTGGGCACGCGCGTTCCCTGCTTCCCGTTGCTTGCGTTTCGTGTTGTTCGCATCCCTCAATTTTACTGGTTCGACACTGGTACCCTCAACCATTTGCAAGAGAGATATGGGCCTTTTCCACAGAATAAATACGATGATTCTAAACGACTTAGCGCTAACTCTCTTCTTTTCAGAGGCCTAAAATTGCACCAAAAATAGTGCAAAACATCCGCTCCCAGCCCGAATTTCCCTCACCTGCCTCATCTCCGCCCCATCGCGGCGGCGCGGCCGCGGGCTCGGATACTTCATCCCCGGCCGCCCAAATTACCATGCCTCGCGCCCTCCGCACCGCAACAAAGTTCTCCACGGCCCCGTCCCATCCTTATAGGAGCGTCACAATAGGAGCTTCACTCCATAAGGAGGCATCCCCATGCATCGCCTTCACTTCACACTCGTCCTCGCCGCCGCCGCGCTGCTCTTTCCCTCGCCTGTGTCCCGCGCGCAATCCGTCGGCCAATCCACAGCCTCGGCTCCCATCCCGCCGGCCCTCGCCGCCGCCAAAACCATCTTCCTCTCCAATGCCGGCGCGGACAGCAATCTCTTCCCCTCATCCTGGTCTGGCCTAATCAATGACGGGCCCTATTCCGGCCAGCCGAGCCGCGGATACGACGAGTTCTACGCCGATCTGGCCAAGTCAGGCCGTTTCCAGTTTGCCAGCTCGCCTTCCGCCGCCGATCTCGTCCTTGGGCTTCGCCTTCTCTCGCCCGGTGGCATCGACTCCTACAGCAAGGTTGGTGGCCCCGGAACTCCACCGCCCATGTTTCGCCTCGTCATCCGCGACCGCCGTTCCCATTACATCCTCTGGACCCTCACTCAATCAGTCAGGAGCGCCCAGCTGCAAAAAACCGCCGACCGCAACTTCGACACCGCCGTCCATGGGCTCGCCCAGCAGTTCCTCCAGCTCGCCGGCCCGGCTTCCGCAACCACCCCCTGAAATTTTTCCCGCGGGATTTGCCGATTAATTCCGTCAAACTGCTAGCCTTGTTCTTGTAGGGGTCTGTTCCGCCTCCGGTCACCCACCCTTGGACCCGGATGCGCGGCGCGCAGACCCCTCTTCTTTTGCCTTGACCATTGGCAGCCTTCAGTAGCTTCCCGCAGTGTGTTCAGCCGTGCCCGAGAAACGCCGAAGGGTACGGGCTTCAGCCCGTACGTCAGGCTGTTCCAAAGCATTGGGGCTTCAGCCCCTGAGGGAACCCTTTTCCTGCCCAAATAAAGCCTTTCCACGGCCTTTCAAGGAGGACCCCCGTGCAACTCAGCGCTCAAGGTCTTCAACTCGTCAAAGATTCCGAAGGCTTTCGCTCCAACACCTATCTCGACCTCGCCGGACTGCCCACTATCGGCTATGGCCATCGCCTCGTCCACTCCGAGTGCTACCCCAACGGAATCACGCCCCAGCAGGCTTGCGTCATCCTCGAGTGGGATCTACGCGAGGCCCAGCAGGCCGTCCAGCGCCTCGTCCGTGTCGCCCTCACCCAGGGCCAGTTGGACGCCCTCGTCGATTTCGTCTTCAATCTCGGCTCCGGATCGCTGGCGCACTCCACCCTGCTCGCCGACCTCAACGCCGGCGACTACGCCGAAGCATCCCGGCAGCTCCTCCTCTGGGACCACGCCGGAACCGCTGAGGTCCCAGCGCTCAAGGCCCGCCGCCAGGCCGAGTTCCGCCTCTTCACCGGCTCCAACGCCGCCCAACCCTCCATTCAAGCCTCCGCCGCCTGAATCGCTATCGGAAATCTCAATGAATTGTCATCCTGAGCGACCGCAGCTTCAGCGAAGGGAGTCGAAGGACCTGCATTTCACCACAAGGAATTGTCATCCTGAGAGACCGGAGCTTCAGCGAAGGGAGTGG
>JBAUEO010000012.1:0-23923 GCA_049678625.1 Occallatibacter sp.
ACTTACTCCTTTCGTAACCATGCCGGAGTGAAAAATCTTGCCGAAAATTACGCAGTCTCGTTCGCCTCGTCTTCGCCCCTGGACAAGAACAGCCGCAAACGCGCCCCGGAAAAACGCGGGCCGCGCATTTCCGCGCGGCCCACAATCATCTGATAGCTGACGGCTGAAAGCTGTTGGCTGTCTCAAAAATGCAGCGTCAACTTCGCCGTCACCGACCGCGGCGTCACATAGTGCGTTCCGCTGAAGGTCGACAGGAAGTTATACAAGGCGTACTTGTTCGTCACATTGATGGCCGTCACATCCAGGTCCACCTTGTAGTGCTCGGCGCGGAAGAGATTCTCCTGCCCCATCGTAATGTCGAACAGGTTGCGTGGCGCGATGCGCGGCGGATTCTTGTCGTCGTTCTCCGTCCCCGGCGCCGGAATCCGAATCAGCGACGACGAATACTCATCCGGCGCGCACGACGTGAATCCCTGCGCCAGCGTCGCCTTCTGTCCGCCACACTCAATTCCGGCCTCGGCCTGCTCATCGTTCGTCAGTCCGCTCAGGTCCACCGGCGTCGTCGTGTCCGTGGCGAAGGGCATCGCGCCTGCCACCAGTCCCGAGTCGTAGCGCCAGTTGCCGCCCGCCCACGGTCCGCGCTTGCCAATCTGGTATTGCAGGTGCGTCGTCTGGTTGAACTTCTCATCGTGGTCAATGCGGAACGGCTGTCCGCCCTGGCCCACCGTCGCACCTGCACCCGCCACCTGCGGCGGGAAAAACCGCGCCGCTACCGACGACATCACCGCGTACCCGCTTAAGTTGTGCCACTGCGGCGCCTCCACGTCCAGCGCATACCCCGGAATCTTCGAGTTGTGCCAGTCGATGGGGAAGGTGATCGGCGTGTTGCCCAGCACTGAGAAGTCAAACGCATTGTGCGTGTACTTCCAGATGTACTCGCCGCTCACCACCACGTGCGAACCCACGGCCTGCTGGAATCCCGCGTGAAACTCGTTCCGGAAGCCCGGCTCCTCCACGCTCGATACACCCGGCGTGCACAGCAGCAGCGGAGAAAGCACTGCGTTCGCGCACCCTTCGCTCGAAAGCACCAGGTTCTCGTTGAACGGCGTCTCCAGCGTCCGCGCGTACGAAATCCGCAACACCGTGCCCGTCCGCTTCACGTTGTAGGCAATGCCCACTCTCGGCTCTGCCTGCCGCGCCACCGTCAATCCGTTGTAGAGGTCGCCGCGCATTCCCAGGTTGAAATCCCAGTTGCCCGCCTTGATCTCGTCCTCCCCATAAAGCGCCAGCTCCTTCACGTCCGTATGGCCAAAGTAGGTGTAACTGTCTCCGCCGCGGGTCAGGTCATAGGGCCTCAGCACCGGCAGATAATTCGGATTTACCATCACCTCGTCAGCCGCGCAGTCGCTCGGGTCTGAATACCCCGGCAGTGGATTTCCGTTCGCATCCACGCACGGCGCATTCAGCGTCGCGTCGGCTACGCCCAGCGCGTCGTGCTCGCGCAGGAACGTCTGCTCGTACTCCAAGCCGGCCTTCACGTCGTGAATCCCATGCGTGTACGTCAGGTCGGAGTGAATTCCCGTATTGAACAGGGTGCGGTTCTGTTCAATCGATGAAGTCTGCAGATTCGCCGGCCCCAGGTCCGCCAGCGCATTCACGCTCGGATAGTATTGATACAAATCCTTGCGCGCATAAAAGCCCACATTCAGCACCGCGTGCTGGTTCAGCAGGCGCGTATAGGTCGGCGCAAAGTTGAACGTGCCAATCTTCGACCGCTGGTCCGCGTTGCCCACGTTCGCGAACACCGGCGTCGCGCTCGTCCCGCCGCTCACCACGTTCTCGACGTTCAGGCTGTCGTAGGAGTTCGGCGTCTGGAACCATGATCGGCTGTAGTTCATGTCCATGTGCATTGAGTTGGCCGAATTGAACGTGTAGTCCACGCGGTCAAAGAAGTTTTCCTCGTTGCCCTTGTCATGGAAGACGCTGAACTCCGGCGGATCAAGGAACCGCCCCGAATTCAGCGCATCCATCTCCACAAAGTTTCCCCAGCTCTTCTTGCCGTAGGAAAGGTCAAACCCTCCCGCCACTGAGCCGAATGCGCCATAGGACATGTTGATGTTTCCCTTCGGCTTCGTGATGCCCTCGCCGGACCGCGTCGTCGCCACAATCACCAGGCTCGTCTTGTCGCCATACTCGGCCGGCGGCGCGCCGGAGATCACCTGAATGGACTCAATCGCGTTGGCCGGAAGCTGGTTCGAAAACACCTTGCTCTGCTGGTCGGTGATCGGCTGCCCATCCACTGAGAAGGAGTTCGACGCGTGATCGCCCAGCCCGTGGAACAGACCATTCGAGTCCGCCGCAACGCCCGGCGTGGATTCCGTCACCAGCGAGCTCAGCGTCGACGACGCGCTCTCCAGCGGCACCTTCTGGAACATATCGCGATTCAGGTCCATGTGGAAGGTCGGATCCGTCTCGATAAGATCGCCGGCTGCCTCCACGGTCACGGTTGAAGCCGCCGCCTGAATCCTCAGCACCAGCTTCAGGGTCGCGCCCACCGACGAAGAAAGCACGAAATCCTGCTGCAGGGTCGAGAATCCCTTCGCCGTCGCGTTCACCCGGTAGTTGTTGAACGGCACATTGTCAAACACGAACTGACCGGTGCCGTCGGTTGTCGTCGTGCGGTTCAATCCGCTGATGGGGTTGAACAGTTGTACCGTCGCGCCGGGAATTACCGCGCCCGTCGGGTCGGTCACCGTACCGCGCACAGGGCCCGTGTTGCCGGTTTGCGCCGCCGCTCCGGCCGCCAGGCCGCACACCAGAAGAAAGGTAAGAATGCGAAACATCGTGCCGCGAAGAATCGGCATGGAAACCTCCATAAAATGCTTGGCTCAAATGAAAAGGGAATCGCCGGCCGCGGCGTGTACGCCCCGGCAGCATCTGTCCGCTTTATGTATCCATCCGCTTCGCGCCTGCGGTCCAACGCCTGGTCAGTGCTTGCGTGCAGCCTGCGGATGCACTACGCCCCAGTCACCGGAAACCACAAATGCTTCGGAAGGATTAGCAGAAAACAGGAGGTGGGCGGATAAAGAGCTGGGGTAGCCGTTGGCGGCTAGCCACCTGCACCCCGAGCACCAGCGGAGCCTGCGCCACCTGCACAAGGATCAGCGCAATCACTGCCACAGCGGTCGGCACCACCGTGTGCATCGTGATGCAAAGCGGACAGTGATCGGCAGCCGTCGGATTCTCGTGGGTATGCACCGCCTGCGCCACCGACAGCATCGCCAGCAGCGCCAGACACAACACCGCAATCGCCACAACTCCGCGATTCTGCGGGCTGCGGGCTTTGCCGGGTCGTGACTGCCTTTGGAAGGACAAGCAGGACTCTCCCATCCTTAGAATACCCGCCTTTTCCCCTTCGTACCAACCCGGCGTCTCGCGTAGGTAACCCATGCCGCAAAACCAGCCGCCCTGCGCCGCGTCTAAAATTGGGGGACCATGACGCTTCGGCGATCTGCAATCGGCTTGTCCGCGCTGGCATTGCTTGCCTTCGGCGCATCCTTGGCGTGCGCGCAAGCCAGCCCGGCCCAGCAACCCAACCCTGACCAGCAATCCGGCTCTGACCAGAAGACCGTCTATCTTCCCGTGCCTCCGCAACCCCAATCCGCTCAGGAGCAGCACGGCAAGCCTCTTCCTCTCGGTCCCGGCCTGCCCAACACCGGCTCCAACCATCGCCTCATCCTCAAAGACGGCACCTATCAGATGTGCCGTAAGTATGAGATTGTCGGCGACCGCGTTCGCTTTCTCTCCCAGGAGCGCGGCGACTGGGAGGAGCTCCCCTCCAATCTCGTCGACTGGGACGCCACCCGCAAATGGGAGCAAAGCCACACCGGCCCTTACGCGCCCGACTCCCCCGCGATGAAAGAGGCCGCCGAACTCGACAAGGAAGAAGCCGCAGTGCGCGCCGACGATCTGGCCCGCATGCCCTTGGTCGCCAAAGGCCTCGAATTGCCTGACCAGGACGGCGTCTTCATCCTCGACACCTTCCGCGGCACGCCGGAGCTTGTGCCCGTCCCGTCCAGTGACCTGAACATGCGCGGCCGCTCGCACCGCGGCCTCAGCATGCTCAACCCGCTCGCTGGGGCGCGCGCAGACCTTGAGCTCGAAGGGGCGCACGCCCGCGTCCACCTCCACGTCAACGATCCCGCGCTCTTCATCTCGCTCGACGCGGCTGAAACGATGGAGCCTGCCGGCGCATTTGCCCTCACCGTAAAGGCCACGAAAGACGCCGTCGCAAACGGCCCCCAGGGCGCGCACTCCGCATCGTCCGGCTTTGCCATCGTTCACGTCGATCAGCGCCGCGCCCTACGCCTCATCGGCGCCATCCACGTCAGCCCGCTCGGCAAGGTCACCCAGAGCGAAAACGTGATTCCGGCCTCGGTCGAGCCCATGCCCGGCGGTCGCTGGCTCAAAATCACGCCCCAGCACAAGCTGCTCATCGGCGAGTACGCCTTGGTCGAAATCCTCTCGCCCACTGAGATCAACCAGACCGTCTGGGACTTCGGCGTCGACCCCACTCTCGGCGACAATCCCGGCTCGCTCGCGCCCATCCAGTAGCGCAGCTTACTCCCGGACCGCAATCCCCAGCGCCTTCATCTTCCGGTAGAGATGGCTGCGCTCCAGCCCCAGCAGCTCCGCAGCCCGGCTGATGTTGTTCCGCGCCTCTTCAATCTTCTTCAGGATGTACTCCCGCTCGTAGGCGTCGCGCGCCTGCTGCAGCGTGGAGAAATCCTCCGCGCCGCCCCTGCCGGCCTTGTGCGTCAGCGGCGGCAGGTGCTTCCGCTCAATGCGCAGCGCCCGCGGATTCAAAATCAGCACTCGCTCGACCACGTTCTTCAGCTCGCGCACATTTCCCGGCCAGTGGTATTTCTCCAGAACCTCCAGAGCATCCTCGCTGATCTCCATCCGCGGCCGCCCGTACTGCCTGCCGAACTCAGCCAGGAACTCCCGCGCCAGCGGCGGAATATCCTGCCGGCGCTCACGCAGCGGCGGCACAAAGAACGGCACCACATTCAGCCGGTAAAACAAATCCTCGCGAAAATTGCCCTTCGCAATCTCCTCTTCCAGGTCCTTGTTCGTCGACGCAATCAGCCGCACATCCACGCGCAAAGGCTGCGCGCCGCCCACTGGCGTAAACATCTGGTCGTCCAGCGCGGAAAGCATCTTGGCCTGCGTCTTCAGGCTCATGTCCCCCACTTCGTCCAGAAACAGTGACCCTCCGTCAGCCCGTTCCAGAGTTCCGCGCTGCTCCGGCGGCCCTCCCGGCCGTGCTCCGTGCCGATAGCCGAAGAGCTCCGACTCAATGTGCGCCTCCGGAATCGCCGCGCAGTTCAGCTCCACAAACACCCGGTCGCGCCGCTGGCTCTCGGCGTGAATCGCACGCGCGATGAGTTCCTTGCCCGTGCCCGATTCGCCATAAATCAGCACTCGCCCGTTGGTCGGAGCCATCAGCTTGATCTGCTGCCGCAGAGCCTTCACCGGCACGCTCTCGCCCGTCAGCACAGAGTTCGCGCTGAACTGCCGCTTGAACTCCACGTTCTCCGTGCGCAGCCGCCGGGCCTCCACGGCGTTCTTCAGCACAATCAGCGTCCGCTCCAGTGAGAGCGGCTTCTCCAGAAAATCGAACGCCCCCAGCTTGGTCGCCTTCACCGCCGTTTCAATCTTGCCGTGGCCGCTGATGATCACCACCTCCGGCCGCGAGGCCGCCGCCAGCGCATGAACCTCGGCCAGCACCTCCAGCCCGTCGCGGTCCGGCAGCCAGATGTCCAGCAATACCACGTCATAAGGCGCGTCTTCCACCAGCACCATCGCCTCGGCCGCCGTCGCCGCCGTGGCCACGCCGTAGCCTTCCTCGCGCAGAATCTCCTCGAGCGACGCGCGAATCTCCGTCTCGTCGTCCACCACAAGAATGTGGTTCATGTGCGTGCTCCCGAAACTGGAGCCGGCGCGCCATCTTCAGGCCCGGCGCTCACCGTCTGCTCCATCAGAGGCAGCCGCACCACAAACCGCGCCCCCTTGGGCGAGTTGCTCTCCGCGCGAATCGACCCTCCGTGCTCCTGCACAATCTTCGCCGCAATCGAAAGCCCCAGTCCCGTGCCCCTCCGCTTGGTCGAGTAAAACGGCAGGAACAGACGTTCTCGAATCTCGTCCGTCAATCCATGTCCCGTGTCGCCCACCGTCACTTCCAGCGCTCCACCGTCCTCGCTCAGGCTGCTCGTTACGCTCAGCACGCGCAGCAAACTGCCCTGCATGGCCTCCGCCGCATTGTCAATCAGGTTGGCCAGCGCCCGCCGCATCCCCTCAGGATCGGCCATCACCTGCGGCAGTCCTTCCTCCAGCGCCCGCCGCACCGTTATTCCCTCCAGCCGCCCCGCGAACAGCGCCAACGCCTCGTCCGCCACCTCGTTCAAGTCGCACGCGCGCGGCTGCGGCGCGGGAAACTGCGCCAGCGCAGAGAACTGGTCCACCAACGTATGCAGCGTGGTCACGCAGCCCAGAATCACCTCACTGCATTTGCGGATGACCGATGGCGAATCCGGCTGTCCACGGTCCAGGTGCCGCCCAATCCGCTCCGCGGAGAGCGCAATCGGCGTCAGCGGATTCTTGATCTCGTGCGCCACCCGCTGCGCCACTTCCTTCCACGCCACCTGCCGCTGCGCGCGCAGCAGCTCTGACGTGTCTTCCACCACCAGCACCGTCCCCGCCTGCCCATCGCCCAGTTCCAGCCGCGCGCTGGCCACAGCCAGGTGCATCGTGCGCCCCCCCGCATGCACTTCCATCTCTGTCGAGGCTGCGCCCATGCGCCGGCCCCGCCGAATTACCCTCGCAAAATCCTCCACGGACTCTGCCGGCAGCAGCGACTCCAGCTTCTTGCCCTGCAATCCCGCATCGTCGCCGCACAGCAGCACGCCAAACGCGCGATTGGCCTCCAGAATCGTTCCCGCGCCGTCCAGTGTTGCCACGCCGCTCGGAATCGTCTCCACAATCGTCTCCAGCTCACGCCGCCGCGCCTCGTTCGCCTGGTGGGCCGCGGAAAGCTGCGCCGCGGACCGTTCCGCCATCTGCCGGCTCGCCTCCAGGTCGCCGGCCATGTGATTGAATGACTCGATCAGCTCTCCCATCTCCCCGCTGCTCATCAGTTGCACGCGGTGGTCATACTTGCCCGCCGCAATCTCATCCATGGCCTCGGCCAGCGCCTCCACCGGCCGCGTAATCTGCTTCGACAGAAACAAGGCCAGCCACACGCTCGAGAAAAACACCACCACCGTAATCAGCATCAGCATCAGGATGAACGTGTCGCGAACCTGGCGGCGCGACCGGAACAATCTCCAGTACTCGTCCGCGCCGGAGCGAATCCGCGCCGTCGTCTGGCTCAGCCCCTCCGGCATCGGCAGAGCCACCACCACTCGCAGCTTGCCGCCCGCCGTCGTCGCCATCCCCAGCGCATACTCCTGCTCGCTCACGCGGAGCACCGGCTGGCCCGTATGCTGCGCCGTCGAAAGCACCACGGTCGACAGTGGCCCGCTCAAAGGAACCGCCGTCCCGCGCTCCTCTCCATTCAGCCATGTCAACAGCGTGGCCGGACTTTGCTCCGGCGGCGCCTTGTAGTTCGCGATCAGGCGCTGCTTCCGGTCGTACGCCATCACAAAGCCGCCCGTCAGCGTAATGCGATGCGCGCTCAGCAGCCGGTTCAACGCAGCCGCATCCGGGCTGGCCTCGCTCGATGCCGCAATCGACTCCGCCTCCACCCGCGCGTTGTTCGTCACGTATTGCGCCAGCTCCAGCACCACCCGCGTCGAGTCCTCGTGCAGCTCCGTGGTGTTCGGCGAAAACCATCGGTCGATCGACCGGTTCATCAGTTGGAAGCTGAACAGGAACATGAACACCGCGGGCGTCAGTGCAATCAGCACCGCGCCCAGCACCATCCGCGTCCGCAGCCGCGCCCCCAGCGCGCTGCTGCCCTGGTCTGCATAGACCTTCAGAATGTTGCGCAACAGAAGAAGAAGAAGCACCAGCAGCAGCAGGAAGACCACCACCGTAAGCCCGGTGAAGGCCAGCGTTTCACCCGCCGTCTCCGGATTCAGAAAGCTCACTTGGGAGGTATTGAAGGCCTGCAGCGCGCCCAGCACCGCAAAAAACAGCAGCACGCCGGCCCCCAGCCAAAGCACAGTGCGCCGCCGTGATTGTCCGCCGCCCGACATGCCGCGATTATAGGCGCAGCGCAATCTTCGCCGCTAACCAAAATCCCGCGCCCAAGCCCCGCTCAGCCCAGCACTTCGGCCGCCGCCGTCCACGCCCGCTGCTGGCTCTCCGCCACGCCGCGATAGGTCAGCGTGCCCATCCACGTATTCAGCCCGTCGGCCAGTCCCGCGTCCTTCTTCAGCGCCTCGCGCGCGCCCAGGTTTGCCAGCCGCATCAGGTAGGGAAAGGTCGAATTGGTCAGTGCCAGCGTCGACGTGTGCGGCACCGCGCCCGGCATATTCGTCACGCAGTAGTGCACAACTCCGTCCACCACATAGCTGGGGTTCGAGTGCGACGTCGGCCGCGCCGTTTCCACACATCCGCCCTGGTCAATCGCCACGTCCACAATCACCGCGCCCTTCTTCATCTGCGCCACCATCGCGCGCGTCACCAGCTTCGGCGCCGTCGCTCCCGGAATCAACACGCCGCCAATCACCAGGTCCGCCTCGCGCGTCGCGTTCCCCAGGTTGTAGCTGTTCGAGGCCAGCGTGTACAGCCGCCCGCCGAAAATGTCCTCCAGCTCCCGAAGCCGGTTCAGGTTCACGTCGATCAGCGTCGTCTTCGCCCCGAATCCCAGCGCAATCCGCGCCGCATTCGTGCCCACAATCCCGCCGCCGATAATCGTCACGTGCGCCGGCGGCACGCCCGGCACGCCGCCCAGCAGAATCCCCCGCCCGCCGCGCTCGCGCTCCAGATAGGTGGCGCCCACCTGCACGCTCATCCGCCCCGCCACTTCGCTCATCGGCATCAGCAGCGGCAGTCCGCCCCGCGCATCGCGCACCGTCTCATACGCAATTCCAATCACCTTTGCGGCAAGCAGCTTGTCCGTCAGCACCGGCAGCGGCGCCAGATGCAAATAGGTGAACAGCACCAGCCCTTCGCGAAAGAACCCGTACTCTTTCTCGATGGGCTCCTTCACCTTCACCACCATCTCGGCCTTGCCCCATACATGTCCCGCCTCGCCCACCATCTCCGCGCCGGCGTCCTGGTAGTCGGAGTCCACGAAGCCCGATTGCGCACCCGCCATCGTCTCCACCAGCACCGTGTGCCCGGCCTCGGTCAGCGACTTCACGCCCGCCGGCGTCACGCCCACGCGCGCCTCGTTATCCTTGATCTCTCTGGGAACGCCAATAATCAT
Organism: Occallatibacter sp.; assembly: GCA_049678625.1. Classification (GTDB taxonomy): domain Bacteria; phylum Acidobacteriota; class Terriglobia; order Terriglobales; family Acidobacteriaceae; genus Telmatobacter. The sequence goes on from JBAUEO010000012.1 coordinate 9,437, forward strand.
TGCTCCGCTCCTCCGTGCATTGGGTTGCGCGCCGGGTTCTGCCCGACGCTAAAAGAGATCCCGGCCTCAAACTCCCCAGTCCGCACAACTCATTTCCCTGGCCCGGCCCACATCGCGAGTCCTGCGGGCTACAGCGATTCCAGGATGGATATACCCCGAACCCACTCCTCTGAAGTGGCTTTTTCCTCAAGAAAACCCCACTCGTTACAAATCTGAATAGGGCACCGGAACCCTGGAATCGCTCTATCCTACCGCGCGCGGCGCTTCCCGCGCCTGCAACCCCCTTCACCAGGTTGAAACCGGCACAAAGGCAAAAGGGGAATTCCACCCCGGGCGCAGCAATCCTTTTGCCGCCTCGCGTCCGTAGGTTACTCTTTTAGCACGCAAGACCGTTCGCAACTCGGCAGCATCCCGCGGCGGCCCGTTGAGCACGTCCTTCCCCCATCGAACCTGCTGCACTGCCTGCATTCAAGGAGAGCCAATGTCCTCGTCCAAGCTGCGCCTCTGCTTCGCCCTCGTTTTCGTCGTTGCCTCCGTCTTCGCCCCCTCGCAACCGGCCGCGGCCCAACCCGCCGCCGCGCCCTCTGTACCCACTCCCATCTCCGTTCTGGGCCACAATCCCGGCGACGACTTCTACCTCGCCGACTACGAGGACACCCTCCGCTACTTCCACGCCCTCGCCGCCGCCTCTGACCGCATGAAGATGTTCACCGTCGGCACGTCCACTGAGGGCCGCCCCATTGAAATCGCCGTCATCTCCTCGCCGGAAAACCTCGCCAAGCTCGACGAGTACAAGCAAATCGCCGGCCGCCTGGCCCACGCCGCCAATCTTGACGATGCGCAGGCCCTAGCCCTTGCCCGCACCTCCAAGGTCATCGTCCACATTGACGGCGGCCTGCACTCGTCCGAGGTTGCCGGCACCCAGCACACCATGCTCATCGCCTACAAACTTCTCTCCGCCGAAAACGATCCCGAAGTCGACGCCATCCTCCACAACGTCATCCTAGTCCTCTGGCCCACGCTCAACCCTGACGGGCAGGACATGATTGTCCACTGGTATCGCCGCAACGTCGGCACCAAATACGAAGTCAGCCCCATGCCCTGGCTCTATCAGAAATACGTCGGCCACGACAACAATCGCGACGGCTTCATGATGAACATGAAAGAGGAGCAGGTCGTCACCAAAGAGCAGCTCGACTTCAGCCCTGAAATTTTCTACTGCCAGCACCAGACCGCGCCCTTCCCCGCGCGCATCTGGATTCCGCCGTTCTCTGATCCCATCTCCACCAACATCAATCCCATCGTGCGCAGTTGGCTCAACGTCATCGGCACCAACATGGCCGCCTATCTCGACGAGCACAACATGCCCGGCGCCATCTCCGAATCCGAATTCGACAATTGGTACGCCGGATTTACCGACTGGGCCAGCGTCTTCCGCAATGAGATGTCCTTCTTTACTGAGACCGCGCTCTACCGCTACGCCACGCCCCACTTTTACACCGTCAATGACTTCCCCAAACCCTTCCGCGACCTACGCGCCCTCAGCATGTACTCCACGCCGTGGCAGGGTGGCTGGTGGCGTCTGAAGCACGCCGTCGATTACATGACCGCCGCCGACATGTCCGTCCTCGACCTCGCTGCCAAAAACCGCCAGACCCTGCTTTACAACCGCTACCAGGCCGCGCGTGACAACATTGCCCTTTACTCCAAGGAGCCGCCCTTCGCCTACGTCATCAGCGACCAGCAGACCGATACGCCCGAGGCCGCGCACCTCGCCCAGCTCATGATTGAAAACGGCCTCGACGTCTATACCGCGAAGAACGGCTTCGCCGCCAACGGCGCCAGCTATCCCGCCGGCTCCTGGGTCATTCCCATGAACCAGCCCTTCGCGCCCATGGCCAAGGAGCTCTTTGAACGCCAGCGCTACCCCACTGAAATTGAGCAGGGCACCTCCAAGGCCGTCGATCTGCCTTACGACGTCACCGGCTGGACCCTCCCTCTGCAGTTCGGCGTCCATGTCGATGCCGTCACCGATCCGCTCACCAGCGCGCAGCGCGCCTCTCTCACGCAAATTGACAAGGTGGACCCGCCCGCCACCGGCGTCGAAGGCACAGGGCCGGTCTTCGCCGTCACCCATCGCGCCAACGCCTCGTTTCAGCTTGTAAATGCCGCGCTCAAGGCCGGCGCGCACGTTGCCGTGGCGCAGCAGCCCGTCAAAACCGCTGAAGGCGAGGAAACCGGCGCATTCCTCCTCAGCGGCATCGGCCGCGCCTCCCTCGACTCGCTCGTCAAGCAGTACGGCGTCAATGCCGTCGCTGTCGGCAGCTCCGCCCACTCCCTGCCGATCAAAAAGGCCCGCGTCGGACTCTACCGGCCCTGGGAGCCCTCCATTGACGAGGGTTGGACACGCTGGGTCCTCAGATCCTACGGCTTCGCGCCCATCAGCCTTTACAACGCTGACATGCGCGCCGCCAACCTGCGCAGCCGCTTTGACGTCATCATCCTCCCCGACATCTCTTCCCGCCAGATGATGGACGGCTTCGGCATCGGCATCGTCCCCGGCCAGTATGCCGGAGGCATCGGGCGCGAAGGCCTCGACAATCTCCGCCAGTTCGTCCAGGAAGGCGGCACGCTCGTGGCCTTCAACGACTCCGCCAAGGCGCTCATTCCCTTGCTCTCGCTTCCGGTCAAGGATGTCCTGAAAGGCCTTGGTCCCGACAAGTTCTTCTGCTCCGGCGCTCTGCTGCGCGTCAATACTGTCAACGCCGACCTGCCCAGCAACTACGGCGGTCCTGATTCGCCCGTCGTCGTCTTCCAAAGCGGCCCCGCCTTCGTGCCGCAGCCCGGTTTCCGCGGCGCAATCCTGGCCAGCTATCCCAGCCAGACCAACCCGCTCGAAAGCGGCCTGCTCCTCCATCCCGAGGCCATCGAGGGCAAAGCCGCCAGCGTCGAGCTCGAATACGGCCAGGGCCGCATCGTCCTCTTCGGTTACCGCCCGCAGTTCCGCGGCCAGTCCCACGCCACCTACAAATACCTCTTCAATGAGCTTTACGTCTTTGAGCACCCGGCCCTGCCGCTGCTCAAGCCTTTCGCACCGTCAAAATCGGAAACCGCCGAGGCCGTATCTGCCAAACAAGAGAAATCATCCGGTAAATGATCCGGCAGAGCCCACCCTGGCCCATCACTCCCGTAACGGCTCGCGCGGTGCAAATTCAAGAATCTAGCTAGTCAAGAGCCGCATGCACCAGTTAAGGTTCAATTGGAGATAGATTAGTACTGTCCAAGGGGAGTTCTGCAACCGCCGCGCAAAAGACCCCCGCTCTTTGGATTTCCCCGGCTGCGCGTTGCGAGAGGTATCGCCCGATGACGGACTTTGAGGACGACGAGTACGGCCAGTCTTCCCCGCCGCAAAAGCCCGAGCGCTTCATCGCAAATCCCTACGAAAGCATAGAGCCGCCCGAGGGCAGCCCCATCAAGAAGTCGCCGGAGCGGGGTTCGGAATTCACCATGCTTCTCGTCGGCCTCGCCGTGCTCGTCGTCGTCGCCATCGGCATTTATTTCCTCAAGCAGCCCAAAGCGGCGCCGCCCGGAGCCGACCTCGGCCAGGCCGTCTTCAACGCCGGAGGCCTGCGCGGCCACCTGGTCACACGCTGGCAGGGAGGCAAGGCCATCTACAAACTTGAGATTGACCCCCTCGATCCCACCGTGCTGGCCAGCTTCGCCTACGTCGCCTCCCATCCGCCCGGCCCCATCCAGTTCGACCTCCGCATCCTCGACGCTTCCGGCTTCGCGCTCTGCAGCAAGCAGGTTGTGTTGCCCTTTGATCCGTCCACGGTTCCCTCTGACGACGCCAATCTTCCCCGCGGACGCGGCAGAAAGGCGGCCGAGGAGCGCGCTGCCGCCGAGCAGTCCGACCTGCATGCCCGCCAGGCCAGCGAACAGCAGCGTGAAAGCAAGAACGACGTCCTCGAGGAAAAACTCGGCGATGATGGCAGAGTGGCTTCGCTCTATGCGCAGGGCAACCTGCCCTGCACCTCCGATCAATACGCACGCTTCGACTACTGGGACTTCAACACCAACTTCCCCACCCTTCAGGAACAGCACGACCTGATGACCCACAAGGCCCGGAAATCCGCCGAGCTATCCCGCGCGGAGCGTGAAGCCGCCCGCCGCAAGGCGCAGCTGATGCTCGAGTCCTCCTTTTACATTGAGGGCGACGTCCGTGTGAACACCTGGGATCCAGTCGCAGGCATGCTCGGCTCAGGTGCGGGAAAGAGCTTTTACGTCGCCAAGACAAGCGATCGGCCCCTCGCCGCAGGCTGGGCCTCCAATGGAACCCTTATCCATTACAAGTGCGACCAGCACGGCCTCTGCGTGCTCAAGCAGGCCGGCAGCGGAGCCATCATCGTCGGCTCTCTGAATGAGTAACTGGAAAATGCCTGACTTCATCCTTCAGGCCGAATCCAGATAGGTTCCTGTGTTCCGGTTGCGTCCGCCGCCTGCTTACTCCGCGTTGTCAATCTGCGCCCGCTGCAAGGTGTCCGAGTAATCCACATAGACCGCCTTCCACGTCGTAAAGAAGTCAATCGCGCCCAGCCCCTCGCGGTGTCCGTTGCCCGTCTGCTTCACGCCGCCGAAGGGCAGATGCACCTCCGCGCCAATCGTCGGCGCGTTGATGTAGGTAATCCCCGCTTCCAGGTCGCGCATCGCCGTAAATGCCCTGTTCACATTCTTCGTATAAAGCGCCGTGGACAAGCCGTAATCAATCGAGTTGGCAATCTCCACCGCCTGCTCAAAAGTGTCAAACTCGATCAGCGAAACCACCGGTCCAAAAACCTCCTCGCGCGCAATCCGCATCTCCGGCCTTACTCCCGCAAAGATGGTCGGCTCAAAAAATGTCCCCTTCGCATAACTTCCCTCGCTCAGCGCGTGCCCACCCAGCAGCAGCTTCGCGCCTTCGCCGACGGCAATCTCCACATACTTCGTTGAAGTCGCAATCTGGCTCGCATTCACCTGCGGACCCACCTGCACCGTCTCGTCCAGCCCATTGCCCACCTTCAGCGTCTTCGCCCGCGCCACAAACTCCGCCGTAAACCTCTCCGCAATCCCTTTTTGCAGCAGGATGCGGCTGGTCGCCGTGCAGCGCTGTCCCGTGGTGCCGAACCCGCCCCACAGCGCGCCGTCCAGCGCCAACTCCAGATTCGCGTCGTCCAGCACAATCTGCGCGTTCTTGCCGCCCATCTCGAGAGAAACAGCCTTGAAGGTCGCCGCCGCCCTTTGGCCCACCATCGACCCCACCAGGCTCGACCCCGTAAAGCTGATCGCGCGCACGTCCTTGTGCTCCACCAGCGCCGAGCCCGCGCCCGAGCCTCCGCCGGACACAAGATTCACCACCCCCGGCGGCAGCCCCGCATCCACCAGCGTCTGCACCAGGTTGTAGACCGAAAGCGGCGTATCCGTCGCCGGCTTGATCACGCACGTATTCCCCGAAACCAGCGCCGGAAACAGCTTCCAGCTCGGAATCGCCATCGGAAAATTCCACGGCGTAATCATCCCCACCACGCCCACCGGCATCCGTACACTCATGGCAAACTTGTTCTGCAATTCGCTTGGCGTCGTCACGCCGAAGAGTCGCCGACCCTCGCCCGCCACGTAAAGCGCCTCGTCAATCGCCTCCTGCACGTCGCCGCGCGTCTCCGCCAGCACCTTGCCCATCTCCCGCGTCATGTCGCGCGCAAACTGCTCTTTGCGCTCCCGCAGCAGCATCCCGGTCCGCAGCAGAATTTCCGCCCGCTTCGGCGCAGGAACCAGCCGCCAAGTGGCAAAGGCCTTCTTCGCCGCGGCCACCGCCAACTCCACGTCCTCGGCATCGGACAGCGGAAACGCGCCCACCACGTCCTCGTGGTCCGCCGGGTTCAGGTTCAGCGTCGTCTTGCCGCTCCTGGCGGCCATCCACGCGCCGCCAATCAGGTTCTGGTAGGTGGGATAGGTCATCGAAACCCTCAATCAGATTGGATGCGCCGGGCTGCCCGGAGTCGCAAGCCGGAGAATCGGCTCTGGCCGTCTCCCTGCCGCACCCGCAAACACCTGAGTGTATCGCAACTGGCGGGGGGACGTGACCTTCGGCGCACCTTTCACGAAGCGCACTGCGCCGTCCACGCCGACTGGCCGTACAATACCTCTTGAGGTGGATTCAGTTCTCCATGTCATCGAACGGTTATCCTTCGCGCGCTTCGCGATCGCACGGCCTGCGTTCGCTCTTCAGCATGTTTTCCAGCGATCTCGCCATTGATCTTGGCACTGCCAACACCCTCGTCTTCGCCGCCGGCAAGGGCATCGTCGTCAATGAGCCCTCCATCGTCGCCATCAACAAAAACACCGGCGAAGTGGAAGCCGTCGGCAAGGAGGCCAAGGAGATGCTGGGCCGCACGCCCGGCAACATCGTGGCCATCAAGCCCATGAAAGACGGCGTCATCGCCGACTTCAAAGTCACCGAGAAAATGCTGAACTACTTCATCCAGAAGGCCCATAACCGCAAGATGCTCGTCCATCCCCGCATCGTCATCGGCGTGCCCTCTGAGATTACCCAGGTGGAAAAGCGCGCCGTCGAGGACTCCGCCTATCGCGCCAAGGCCAGCGAGGTCTACCTCGTCGAACAGGCCATGGTCGCCGCCATCGGCGCCGGCCTTCCCATCACCGAACCCTCCGGCAACATGGTCGTCGACATTGGCGGCGGCACCACCGACATCGCCGTCATCTCCCTCTCCGGCATCGTCTACTCGCGCTCCGTGCGCATGGCCGGCAACCAGATGGACGAGGCCATCACCAACTACCTCAAGCGCAAATACAACCTGCTCATTGGCGAGCGCACCGCCGAACAGATCAAAATCGAAATCGGCTCTGCCTATCCGCTCGAGAAACCGCTCACCATGGAGATTAAGGGCCGCAACCTCATCGAAGGCGTGCCCAAAACCATCTCCATTGACGATAGCGAAATCCGCGAAGCCCTCGGCGAATGCATCGCCGTCATCATGAACGCCATTCGCGTTGCGCTTGAGCGCACACCGCCCGAGCTCTCCGCCGACATCAGTGACCGCGGCATCGTGCTGACCGGCGGCGGCGCGCTCATCAAGAACCTTGACCAGCGCATCCGCGAGGAAACCGGCCTGCCCGTCTCCGTCGCCGACGACCCGCTGGCCTCTGTGGTGCTCGGCACCGGAAAAATGCTCTCCGATTTCCGGCTGCTGCGCAAAATCAAAATCGACTAGGGTCCGCGGAAGCCATCCTCTTCGCGGCGCGGTCGGGCGTTCGCTGCCGCAGCCGGATGCGACGCCAGGTGGCCCGGGTTTGAACCATGGAATCGTTCATCGTCCGATACCGGAACCTTCTCGTGCTGCTGGCCCTGCTTGTCGCGCAGATCGTCGGCCTCGCTGTGCAGGTTCACCGCTCCGATTCCGGACAGATGAGCCTCGACCCGCGCGACAGCGGCGGCGTCCGCCTCATCCGTCTGTGGGCCAATGCGCTCGTCTCTCCGCCTGAGCTGCTCATCCACTCCTCGCGCAACGGCCTTGTCGGTCTCTGGCAAAACTACATTGACCTGCACCGCGTGCGCCAGCAGAACAAGGACCTGCAGCAAACCATCGATCGACTCCGCCTGGAACAGGCGGCCCTGCTTGAGGACGCGCGACAGGGTGAGCGCCTCCAGGCGCTGCTGCACTTCCAGGAAAAATACATCTACAAAACCCTCCCCGCCGAAGTCATCGGCTCCAGCGGCAGCCAGCAATCCCACGTCCTTTACATCGATAAGGGAGAGCACGACGGCCTGCACCGCGACATGGCCGTCATCACCCCCGATGGCATCGTCGGCAAAATCCGCGAAGTCTATCCCCACACCGCGCAAGTGCTCATGATCAACGACCAGACCAGCGGCGCGGGCGTCATCCTTGAAACCACACGCCTTCGCGGAATTCTGCGCGGCAACGCCATCGGCCAGCCTCAGGTCGTCGGCCTCCTCTCGGACAACCGCATCCAGCCCGGCGAAAGGGTCCTCACCGCCGGCGGCGATCTCATCTTCCCCCGCGGCCTGCCCGTCGGCATCGTGCAAAAGGTCGTGCCCGACCCCGACCGCGACTCCTTCATCGACGTCCTCGTCACGCCCGCCGCCCATCTCAACCGCCTCGACGAGGTCCTCGTCATCACCTCCACTCAGCCCCACTTCCCGCCCGACCAGCAGAAGGACATGGCCCAGAGCCAGGCCATTGACGGCGCGGTTGTCGCGGCAGCTCAGGCGGAAAAAAAGGCCTCAGAGGTGCAGGAAGAGCGCCTGCCCGGCCTGCTGGTCCCCAATCTTCCCCTCGATCAGCAACCGCTCAACCTCAGCACGCCGCCCAACCCCATCGCCAAGCAGCCGCCGCAACCCCTGCATCCTGACCAGTTCTCGCCCAGCACCGTCCCTGGCAGCTCTCAGCCCGCCTCCACCCAGCCCATCCCCGCGCAACCCGACGCGAAAAAGCCCACGCCCCGCACGCTTAAACCCTCCGCTCCTCGCACGGTCAATCCCCCGCGGAGGAACCCCTGACCATGTCCGTCCTTACATCCAACACCCGCCGCGACCTTGAAATCCAGCGCTTCCCGCTCCTCCTCTACGCGCTGGTTCCGCTCGCCTCGCTCGTTTTGCAGGCCTGGCTGCCGCGCGTCCTGGGCCGCTTCGCCTGGTTCGATCTTCCCCTCGTCGTCACCGTCTACTTTGCGCTCGGACGCCGCAGTCCCATCCAGGGCACGGTCATGGGCGCTGTCCTTGGCCTCTTTGAGGATGCGCTCACTCACCACGCCATCGGCATCAACGGCATCGCCAAAACCATCGCCGGTTATCTGGCCGCATCCACCGGCGTCCGTATCGACGTCGAAAACCGCGCCATCCGCATCCTGCTCATCTTCCTGCTCTCGCTCGTCTCCAGCAGTGTTTACATCTTCGTCCACCGCGTCCTGCTCGGCCTCAACCTTCGCACGGACTGGCTCGCCGAGCTTTACAAGGCCATTGGAAACTCCGCCATCGCCGTCGTCCTCTTCCCGTTCCTTGACCGCTTCCAGATTCGCGATTGATCTGGCTCCTGCTGCCTGCGTCCTTATTCGCAACGCTGTATGCTAGGAAAGTAGCCTGATGGCCTTTGAGAAATTCACACGGGGCGAAAAACTCTCCGGCGTCAAATTCACCGCCGCGCAGTACGGCATCCTGCTCATGATGCTCGCGCTCTTCGCCGGCCTCTGGCGTCTCCAGGTCCTCGGCGCGCAGAGCTTCCGCGTCCTCGCTGAACAGAACCGCATACGCAAGGTCCCCATACTGGCCGCCCGCGGCAAGCTCTTTGACCGCTATAACCACCTCATCGTCGACAATTACCCCTCCGTCTCCTGCTTCCTGCTGCGCGAGCAGGCCACCAGCCTCAACGCCGACCTTCCCCTCATCGCCAAAGGCCTTCACCTCGATCTCGACCAGCTCCGCACCACCATCCGCCACTATCGCCGCTCGCCCGGCTATCAGCCCATCCCCATCAAGCAGGACATCACTCCCGACGAGCAGGCCTTCATCGCCGCCCATCGCAATGAACTGCCTGAGTTGGAAACCATCGACGAGAAGCGCCGCCTCTATCCCGCCAACGGCTTCGCCTCGCACCTCATCGGCTACGTCGGCGAGGTCAGCGAGGAGATGCTCAACGATCCACGCTACGCCGCCTACGAGCCCGGCGACGTCGTCGGCAAGGATGGCGTCGAAGAAGTCTACGATTCGCTGCTCCGCGGCCAGGATGGTTCACGCGACGTCATCGTCGATAGCCGCGGCCGCGAGGTGGGCATTCTCGGCACCCAGCGCGCCAAGCCCGGCACGGACCTGCGCCTGACCATCGACATCGACCTGCAGCGCGCCGCCGAGCTCGCCATGGGCGACCGCGAGGGCGCGATCGTCGCCATGGACCCGCGCAATGGCGAAATCCTCGCCCTCGTCTCCCGGCCCAGCTTTGACCCCAATCAATTCGCCGTCCGCATTGACCGCGCCGACTGGGACAAGCTCGTCACCGACCCCGACCATCCGCTTCTCAACAAGGCCATCCAGGCCCAGCTCGCACCCGGCTCCACCTTCAAAATCCTCATGTCCGTGGCCGGCCTGCAGGAGGGCATCGCGCAGAACCTCCACGTCTACTGCAACGGCGGGGCCAGCTTTTACGGCCACTTCTACCACTGCGACCGCAAGCACGGCGCGGTCGACATCCACAACGCCATCCCCGACTCATGCGACACCTTCTTCTACACACTGGCTGACAAGCTCGGCATCGACCGAATCGATGAATACGCAAAGGAATTCGGCTTCGGACAGAAGACCGGCATTGACCTGCCCAACGAGCAGCCCGGCCTCATGCCCTCCGCCCAGTGGGTCATGCGCGACTACCACCGCAAGTGGTACGCCGGCGAAACCATCTCCGTCGGCATCGGCCAGGGCGCCATTGAAGCCACACCCATCCAGCTTGCGCGCTACATCGGCGGCGTCGCTTCAGACGGCCACATGGTCCGCCCCCACGTCGTCTTTCCTGATCAGCTTCCGCCCTACTTCCGCCAGTGGCTCAAGGAAAACTACCCCGGCACCGGCAATGCCTACGTCCCCATCGACGAGCAAAACTGGATGACCATCACCGACGGCATGGCGGAAGTCACTGAGCCCGGCGAGTTCCACACTGCCAGCTCGGCGCATCTCAACGGCATCGATCTCGCCGGCAAGACCGGCACGGCGGAGACCATCAGCGATGCGACCATCAAGCGCCTGGGCCTCAAAGGAAAGGCCTACATTCCTAATGTGTGGTTTGTAGGCGTGGTGCCCCGCCGCAATCCGCACCTGGTGGTGGCCGTGCTCTGGATGCACGGCGACTTCAGCTTCTACGCCGCGCGCATCGCCTCCCGCGTCGTCGCCGTCTACGTGGACAAGGAGCGCCGCCTCGCCGGCAATCTGCCCAACTCCCCCGCGGCCAATGCCCCCGTCGATGTCGGCGCGGTCTGGTCCTTTCCCGACCCCGCAGGTCCCAAGCCCACGGGTCACAATCCTTCGGGCTCTCACGCCAAGCCCCAGGTCGCTCGCATAAGTGCGGGACACTTCTTCGTCTATCCGCATCCGGACTCTGACCCCCAGATGGCCGCTTTCGACAAATCCCTTGTTCCCGCGCCTCCCGCCGGCATCGCTCGTCCCGCGCCCACTTCACCGGCCAGACCTGCTCCTTCCCCTGCCCAACTCGCCGCGGCCCTCCCCGCAATTCCCTGGAAGAGGCCATGAGCCCCGTCCGCCGCTTCCTCAGCTTTCGCGACTTCGACTGGGCCCTGCTCGGCATGGTCCTGCTGCTCTGCACCATCTCCGTCCTTGAGATCTACTCGGCCACCCTCCACACCCGCTACGTCGGCTTCCACATCAAGCAGATGTACTGGATTGCCGGCGGCCTCTTGGCCATGTTCGTCTTCGCCCGCATTGACTACCACCGCCTGATCGATTGGGCCCCCTGGGCTTACGGCCTCTGCCTCTTCGCGCTCGCCGCCGTCCTCGTCCCCGGAATCGGCCACAAGGCCCTCGGCGCGCGCCGCTGGATCAAGCTCGGCCCACTGCTCTTTCAACCCTCCGAGTGGGTCAAGGTCGTCCTCATCCTCATCGTCGCCCGTTACTTCGCCAACCTCGGCGCGCGCAGCCTCACCTGGCGCGACATCGCCAAGGCCTTCCTCCTCGTCGGCCTGCCCATGCTCCTGGTGCTCAAGCAGCCAGACCTCGGCACCAGCCTCACTTACACGCCCATCCTCGTCGCCGGACTTTTCCTCGGCGGCGTCAACCTCCGCCAGTCCCTCATCCTCATCGCCGGTGCGCTCGTCCTTCTCGTCGGTGTATGGACCAGCGGCAAAATCCTCAAGCCCTACCAGAAGGCCCGACTCACCAGCTTCATCAACCCCAACAACGACCCCCGCGGCACCGGCTACCAGATTCGACAGTCCCTCATTGCCGTCGGTTCCGGCGGCATCTGGGGCAAGGGCGCGGAAAAGGGCACCCAAACCCAGGGCGACTTCCTGCCCATCCCTCACGCCGACTTCATCTTCGCCGCCCTCAGCGAGGAGCACGGCTTTATCGGCGCGGTCTTCGTCTTGCTGCTATACTTCTCCATATTGATGCGTTTGATTCAAAACGCTCAAACAGCCGCGGACCTGCCCGGCTCCCTGATTATCATGGGTGTCGTGGCTGTGTTGACCTTCCAGATTGCGGTCAACGTCGGCATGGTCATAGGGTTTATGCCCGTCACCGGAATCCCTTTACCGTTAATGAGTTACGGCGGTTCTTCGGTGCTGTTTACCTTCCTCGCGCTGGGCATCGTAATGAACGTCCGCATGCGCCGGTTCGTAAACTAAAGGCTTCCCCGCCCGCAAAGGCCTGGAAGCCGATTCACAAGGTTCCCTTCTTGCCCGCCCGGGACCCAGTCCCAGCCCGCAAGACATGATTTTTCAGACGATTACGCCGGCCAGACCATGTTCGGTCCAGATGCCCGGCAGGATTGGGTTCATGAGCACGCAGAGACGGGAAGCCCGTTGGCAGCCAGCCGGTTGTGCGCGATCCATGAGGAAGTCGGGGTGGAGTTTGTTCTCCCTCGGTTCGTGGTTCGCGCTGGTGGTTGCTTTCGGGGCAACGGCCCGGCCGGAATCTCCGGCCTCCGAGGCCACAAACTCTCTGCAAACGGATTACCCTCAAAAGCAGCTCGTTCGGCAGCAACTCAGCCTTCGCGGCGCGCCTCCCGGCTTGGGCGGCCTCCGTTCGGCCCACCGCACCGCAGCAGCTCTCAGGTTATCCCTCTCGCGCTTCCGCTCCCCTTCCTGCCTCGCATCGCACCCTTCCTGCTGGCCGCAGGACCCGGCAATCTCCATCCGCCGGGCAGAAAGGTACGATGGCAAAGGAAATTTGCATCTCATCCACGCCGCATGAAACGCGGCTCGCGATTCTGGAAGATGACCAGCTCGCGGAAATCTATTACGAGCGCGAAAACGAGTACACACTCGCCGGCTCCATTTACAACGGCCGCGTCACCCGCGTCCTCCCCGGCATGCAGTCGGCTTTTGTCGATGTTGGCCTGGAGCGCGACGCTTTCCTCTATGTAACTGACTTCCTCGAAATGGAAGATCAGGAAGACTCCGAGGAAGTCGAAAAGGCCACTGTCTCCGGCGCCGCCCAGCCTCCCCGCGAGGTGCGGCCCAGCGAACGTGCAGACCGTGGAGATCGCGGCGGACGCGGCTCGCGTCCTGATCGCGGCTCTTCTGACCGCGGCCCGTCCGAGCGCCGCCCGCGCGAAGAAGCTCTCCGCAGCGACTCCGGCGAATCTGAGCTCGCCGAAGCCCACTTCACACCTGGTCCCGCGTCTTCTGACGATGCCTCGGAGACTTCCGACGAAGCCGGCGCAAAGCGCTGGCGCGGACGCCGCCGCCGTCGCGGAGGCCGCGGCGCCTCCGCCGACGCCCCGGAAACCACCTCCAGCGAGACCGAATCCGAGTCTCTACCTAACGAAGCACCTCGAAGCCGCAAGCCTGAGCCCTCGCATGAAATTCGCGCCCAGGCTGCTTCCGCAGGCCGCTCAGAGCGCACATCTTCTCCTGACCGCACTTCCGCTCCGGACCGCGCGCCCGCCTTTGTCCTTCCCGGCGAGTCGCTCACAAAGTACGGACGCAAATCCGCCGACGAAGAGCCGAAACCCACTGCGCGACAGGCCCCGCCTGCTCGCATCGGCGGCACCTCGCGGCCTTCCACGCTCATTGAGGCCCCACTCCAGTGGGACGGCAGTGGCCTGCTGCCCGGCGAATCCATCTCGCGCCACCGCAGCCGCCAGCCTGAGCCCGAAACGGCATCCGAAGCGGTCACCGGGCCCGACGCGGTCACCGAGGAAGATCTGACCGAAGACGAAATCACTGAGGAGACCGCCGCCCCACCGGAATCGCACGCCGAACCAGAAGCCGAAATCGCCGATGACGATGCGGACGCCGAGGCCTCGCACCGCGTCGATCCCAACCCGCCCTCCGGCTTCCGTCTCTTCGGCATGGGCAGCAAAAAGAAGCCCGGCGACGGGCCCCGCGAACCCGCCGACCAGCCCGCCGGCCAGCGTCCGCCCGCACCCGCCTCCGTCTCTGCCTTCGCGCCCGGCAGCGGCCTGGTGGAGGAAGAAGTGATCGAAGGCGAGGAATACGATCTTGCCGGCCATCCTCACGCCCACCGCGGCGAAGAACACGACCTCGACGAATACGAGGAGCAGACCCTCCAGGCGCAGATTCGCTCCGGCGACATCGGTGAGTTGCTGCAGGAGGCTCAACTCGATCACCGCATCGATCTCGACCTCGACGACAAGGATGGCGAAGAGGAAGACGAGGCCATCGAGTACGACGATGCCGAAGAATCACAGGGCGAAGACCAGCACGCCGCCGCACCCGGCCAGCAGC
>JBAUEO010000013.1:0-33356 GCA_049678625.1 Occallatibacter sp.
GGGCGAGCTGAGCGTGGCGGGCGTCGCGGGCGCTTTGGCGGGAGCGCGCGCATGAAGATCGCGCTGAATCTTGCCACGCGGCCCTTCGCCGACCACGGACCGGCGATACGAAAACTTCGTATCGCGCTGGTCGTGCTGGCCGTGGTGGGCATTGCGCTGGGCGTGGGGCTGCACATGCTGGACTCGTCCGCTGCCGAGGCCAGAGCGCGGGACGCCGCGCTGGAAGCAAAGATTGGGCAGGTTCGGCAGGAACGGCAGGGCTACAAGGCAATGATGCGCCAGCCTGCGAATGCCGCAGTGCTGAGCCAAGTGCAGTACTTGAATGCACTCTTCGACGAGAAGGCCTTCAGTTGGACGCTGGCCATGGAGGATCTGGAAACAGTGCTGCCGGGCGGCGTGCAGGTGACCTCGATTGAGCCGAACCGCGAGAAGGATGGGCATATTCTGTTGCGGCTGCGCGTGCAGGGGCCGCGCGACAAATCCGTGGATCTGGTGCGGAATCTGGAGCACTCGCGGCACTTTCTGGAGCCGAGGATTGTGGGCGAGAGCGCGGAAAACGCGAGCGCGCCGGGACAGGCCGCGCAGCCGGTAAGCGCGGCCATCCGCGAGAACTTTGAGCTGGAGGCCGAGTACAATCCGATGGCGGCCACGGCGGCGGACGCGGAAGGGATGAAAGCAACAGAGTCCCGAGAAGCCACGACGTCCGCAAAGGCTGTGGAGCGTGTCGAAGGGCGCGGCCAGGCTGAGACGACAACGCCGGCAGGCGTACCTCACAGGGCTCCCAACAGGCGAACGATGCGGCCCGACCCACCGCACACTCCGCCGGGAGGGACCACGCGATGAACGGAAAGGCTCCAAAGAAGTCGCGCGAGTGGCTGAAGCAGCCGCTGACCTGGCATGTGGTTGCGACTGTGGTGCTGGCGCTGGCCGTCGCGGCGATGGTCGCGCGGCTGGGGATGGACTGGCAGGCGACGCGCGCGAGTTCGGCGGATGCGCTTGAGACCAAGCAGATGGAGTTGAAGACGCTGACGCTGCGTACCGCGCCCTTGCGCGGGCTGGACCAGCGCGTGGCAAAGACGCGCACCGAGATGGACGGGTTTTATGCCCGGCGGATTCCGGCCAGTTACTCGCAAATTGCCGCGCGGATTGGCGCGCTGGAAGTGAAGTCGGGCGTGCGGCTTTCGCGCGTGACTTATGCGCAGAAGCCGGGCGGCGGCACGTTGACGGAGATTGTGTTGGACGCCGGGGTGAGCGGCGAGTACCCGCAGATCATGAGATTCGTGAATGGGCTCGAACGGGACCCGATGTTCTACGTGATTCGTGCAATGTCTCTGACCGGGCAGCAGGGCGGCATGGTGAACCTGAGGCTGCGGGTTTCCACCTGGATGCGGCCGGCGGACGCGGCGGCCGGCGCGGAGCCCGCGCAGACGGCAAGCAGCGCAGAGCCGGGTTCAGCGGCGGCAGCGGGCGCATCGCCCGCGCGTCGGGAAGGCGATTAAAGCCATGGCGATGGCGCTGGGAACGCAAAACAAGCGACAGTTGGCCCTGGTGGCGGGGCTGCTGGTGGTGCTGGTGTGCGTGGCCGGATATGAGTTGTGGAACAACTTCGGCGGCAGGACGGCTGCGCCTGTGCGCGGCACGACCGTGCATACCACAGCAACATACACGATTGCCGGGACGGCTGCGGGACCGGAAGCACGGAAGTTGACCAACGAGGACATTGACCCGACGCTGCACTTTGACAAACTGGCCGAGAGCGAGGACGTGGTGTACGCGGGGACGGGCCGGAACATTTTTTCGGCCTCGTCGGCGCCGGAGATTCCCCAGCCGCTGAAGAGCGCGCGCAATGACAAGCCGAGTGTGTATGTGCCTCCCGCGCTGCCGCAACCTCCGCTGATTGCGCTGAAGTATTTCGGCTACAGCGAGACGCCGGACAAGCATCTGCGGGCGTTTCTGGTGAACGGCGACGATATTTTCATCGCCATGCCGGGAGAGATTGTGGATCACCGCTACAAGGTGAACGCGATTCTGCCGGGGAGCGTGCAGGTGACCGACCTGGGATACAACGACACGCAAACGCTGCCGCTTGCGTCCAACTGAGAGAAGCGCGATGGCCCTGCTGACTGCAAAAGGAATGCCCACGCCGGCGCGAAAGACACGCGGCGAAGATGGCATTCTGCTTGTTGGAGTGGTCTTTCTGCTCTTTCTGCTGGTGCTGGCACTTTCCATCGCTCTGCCGAAGGTGAAGGAGAGCATCCAGCGCGACCGCGACCGGGAAACCATGGAACGCGGCAAGCAATACATGCGCGCCATTCAGCTCTACTACCGGAAATTCGGGCGCTATCCGCCAAGCATCGATGCGCTGGTGAAGACCAACGAGATTCGCTTTCTGCGCAAGCGCTACATTGACCCAACAACGGGCAAGGACGACTGGCAGGTCATCCGCATGGGCGAGAACAAGGTGCCGATTGTCATGGGATTCTTTGGGAAGCCGCTGGGCCAATCCACGGTGGCGGGAACGGGGCCGAGCGGCGGCAACGGCGTGGCAGGCGCAACCACGCTGGGCAGCCCCCTGAATGGACCCACAAGCGGACCGGCAGGCGGACCGACAAGCGGGATTGGCGGCGCGACCACGGGTATTGGCGGCTCCTTTTCCAGTTCCGGTTCCGGTTCCGGCGACACAAGCGGCGGCAGCGGCGGCCAGACCTTCGGCGGGGCGGGAATCATCGGCGTGCGGCCTGCGAGCCCGGCCCAATCGATCCTGTTGTTCAAGGGGAAGGACCACTACAACGAGTGGGAGTTCACCTACGATCCGCTGATGGACCGCAAGACAATCAGCGGGAATACGGGAACCATCGGGCAGCCGGCGAACAATTCGACAGATGGCGACACGTTCGGATCGCCGGGGACGACGACGGGCCCCACGACCGGACCCACTTCGGGCCCAACCACGCCGAACCCGACCACCGGGATTGGGCCGCAATAGAAATGGCGCACGCAGCGCGGCACATGGAACGCTGAGCGCGGCACAAAGACGACAACAATGCGAAAGCCCGTCCTCCTGGCAGGACGGGCTTTCTGTTGGGGGAACTCAAGAATCCGCGGGGAGATTGAGCCCGGCGCTGCTATAGCGGTTGTGCAACCGGTGTAGAGGGAAACCTCCACCCACAAGCGTCTTTTTCCTCAAGAAAAGGCCGCTTGACACAATTGCGAATGCTTCACGTGAATTGGGGAACCGCTCTAAACGCTGAAGGAGGAGCCGCAGCCGCAGGTGGACTTGACCTGGGGATTTTCAAACTTGAAGCCGGCGGCCTCAAGGGTCTCCACGTAGTCGACAATGCAGCCGTTCAGGTACATCAGCGAGGTGGCATCGACGAAGACCTTGAGGTCCTCGAAGCGGAAGACCTTATCCATCACGCCGGCTTGGTTCTCAAAGGCCATGGAGTACTGGAATCCGGAGCATCCGCCGCCGACGACGCCGATGCGGAGCCCGGCGGGGAGAGGATCCTGGGTGGCCATAATCTCCCGCACCTTGGCAGCGGCCTGAGGGGTGAGGGTAAGGGGGGCCTGCTTCTCGGCTTCCTGGACTGGTGTTGCGGCGACAGTGGACATGCAATCTCCAAAGGTTGAAATTCGAACCCTTGCAACCAATTTTACGCTGGCCCGGGGCGGGATTCAAGGCCCACCCCAGGCTAACCAATTGGATGCTCAGGTGCGGGGAAAAGTCGCAGGCTGGCGGGCCAGGACGGAAATGGGCAGGCCGGGAGGGGCAGTTCCCTGTGCGGGATGGGTGGAATTGCAACCGCCACATCGGGCGTGATTTTTTCTCACCACAGGAGCCCGTTGAGAGGACTATGATGTTCAGCCGAATGGGCCCGGCACCGCGGAAGGCCGCTGAAAACAGGCGACTAGCGGCGAAGGCCGGACCGATGCATGCCCCGGAGGTGTTGTATGACATTTGTCCCTGTCATGTGGGTGGTTTGGGCAGTTGTGGTGGTGATTACCGCGGGACTTTACATTTATCGCAGCAACCTGACCAAGGATGAAGAGGACCAAATCTTTTTGGACGATTCGTTCGACAACGAGAAGAACGCGCAGGCGGCCATCGTGGCCAAGGTGAACCGGATTGAGCCCGTAATCCGAACCTTTCTGTGGGTCTGCGTGGTGGCATCGATCTTCGTGATCGGCTACTACGTTCGCGATTTCGTGATCAAGCTGAGCTGAAGGGCGGCGGCGCGCGCAGCCGGGCAGACAACAGCGCCACGCGCCCGCGCGCATGCACCGCGGATTGGGACGGCGCGTGTGGTTCGCGGGCTTGGACGGCAGGTTCGGACGGCGGGTCCGGACGGCGCTACTCGACCTCTTCCTTGGCGCGGTAACCGTCGCGCGCCAGGATTTCATACTTCAACTGGTGATGCTTAGCGTCCTGGAAGCGCAGGGGCCGGCCCTCGGCGTCCACCAGTTCCACCTGAATCTTGCGATAGCTGCCGTCCTGCTTGGCGTCGCTGGGCTGGTACACAAGCTGGTACTTGGAGCGGATGGCGGCGTTGATGGCGCCGAAATCGTCCGGCAGCTCGCCCTCAAAGCGGGGGAAGAAGCTCATGCCGCCGGTGAGCTTGGAGAAGGTGCGCAACTCGTTGTCGGCCTGCAGAAAGTTCATGTCGCGGATGGAGTTGTTCATGCCCGGCATGCCTTCAGTCATGGCGCGCATCGCGCCGCCGGTGGAGATGGTGTAAATGGTGATGTCGGGCGTGGACTTCACCTTCTTGAGGATCTTGTCCAGGGTGAGGCGCGAGAAGGAGTCGCGGCCGGAGCCGATGAGGATGATGTATTTGCGGCCGGGGATGCGGCTGAGTCGGTCTTCGGCCTGATTGAGCGCGTCGAACATGTCGTATTCGCTGAAGCCGGGAATGACGAGCGAGTTGATGGCGCCGAGCAACTGGCGCTTGTCCTGGGTAAAGTCCAGCCAGATGGTGGTGTTCATGTCGTAGGTCATCAGCGCCACGTAGTCCTGCGGGCGAAGCTGCTCGGCAAAGTTCCACGCCGCGTTGCGCATGTCGTAAATAAAGCGGTAGGTGAAGGGATTGTTTGAGAATTCGCAGAGCAGCAGAGCGGTGATGGGAGCCTCAATGCGCTTGAAGCCGATGACCTTCTGCGCAACGCCGTTTTCATAGATGCGAAAGTTGTCCGGCTTGAGGTCGGGGACAAACTGCCCGGTCTTCTGGAGCAGCACGCCGACATCGACGGTGACCTCGGGAACGTCCACGCGGACGGTGTAATTCGGAGTTCCGGCCGGATTCTTGAACTTGGGGCGCTCGGGGGCCGGCGCGGGAGCGGTTTCAGGCGCTTTCTTCCTGGGCAGAGCGATGACACCGTTGTCCGCGGCGGGACCGCCGGCGGCGGGCGCGGGCTGGATGGTGGAGGGCTGCTGCGGAGCCGGCTGCTGCGGGGTTTGCTGGGTCTGCTGGGTCTGCTGGGGCTGCTGTGTGGTGTCGGTCGTGCTCTGGGCGCGGCCCAGGGGAGCTGCGGCGAGCGCGAGGGGAACCACGGCGAGAGCAAGGCGGCGAAGCGGGAAGCGGGACAGTCGCAGGAAAGACATAACGACCTCGATTCTGCAGCAAGGATACGGGAAGACCCGCATCGGGCTGCAACCGGAATGCCGGAACGGTGCCGCCGGATGCGCGGAGTCTCCGAAGACCGGAGGCCGGGCCCGCGCGTACCAACGGACAAACGCCGTGGCGCAGGGCTGAAGGTGCCCGAACATGATGGGCCCAAACTTGACGGGCAAACGCGCGTCGGGCACCGATCCGGGCACGTATCCGGACAGACCCTGCTGCCGGTTGTACTCTTATAGACGTGAATCCACACCGGAAGGACACCCTGAGAACAGAGCGATGGAGATGGACGATGGCGCTGGCCGCGGTGCTGGGCTGGGCACTGGCGGGCGCGCCGGGCAGCGCGCTGGCGGCAGCGCAAACGACCCGAAAGACGCCGGAGGAGGCCACGGCGCAGGCAAAACAGAGCCAGGCGGGCCCGCCGCCGTCCACGGGAGGGTTTTTCCCGCTCAGCCAGGTCCACCGTGGGCTGATGGCCACGGCGTGGACGGTTTTTGAGGGGACGAAACCGGAAGCGATACAGGTGGAGATTCTGGGCATTCTGCGCGGGGCGCGCGGGCCGGGGCACGACATGATTCTGGCGCGGCTGCTGGGCGCGAAGCCCGAGTACACGGGCGTGGTTGCCGGGATGAGCGGCAGCCCGGTGTATGTGGGCGGCAAGCTGATGGGCTCGCTCTCCTATCGCATTGGGCAGTTCAGCAAGGAACCGATTGCGGGGATTACGCCGATTGCGCAGATGATGGAAGTGAAGAACTTTCCCATTGGTGCCGGAACGGAGGGTGCAGGACCGGCGGAGGCAGGCGATGCCTCCGCGGACGGAGATTTTTCGGCCGGGGGAATGACCTTTCAGGCGATGGAAACGCCTCTGGTGATGAGCGGATTCCGGCCCGAGGCCATCAGACTCTGGCAGAAAAAAATGGCCGGGTCGGGGCTGGACATGGTGGCCGCGGGCGGCGTGGGCGACTCCGGGCCGGCAGGCGCGATATCGCGCCAGGCGATTGCGACCATGGAGCCGGGGTCGGCCGTGAGTGCGCAACTGATTCGCGGCGACCTGGAGATTTCGGCCACCTGCACGGTGACCTACATTGACCCGAAACAACTGCTGGCGTGCGGGCATCCGATTCTGCAGGCGGGCCCGGTGTCCCTGCCGATGACGACGGCCGATGTGGTGGCCACGCTGGCTTCGCCCTTGAACGCCTTCAAGATTGTGAACACGGGAGCGACGATTGGCGCGTTCACAGAGGACCGGGATTCGGCGATTCGCGGCGTGCTGGGCGCGAAGGCGCGGATGATTCCGGTGCGCATGACGATTACCGACCCGGAGGACTGGCGGCCGGGACACGAGCGAACACTGAATTTTGAAGTGCTGGACCAGGAATCGCTGACGCCGCAGGCGCTGATGGTGGCGGTGTACAACTCGCTTCTGGAGAGCAATGAGAGCACTGCGGAGACGAGCTATCACGTGACCGGATCGATCCGGCTGAAGGGCCATGAGCCGGTGCCGGTGGACCAGTGGTCGGCGACCAACGGCGGGGCCACGGCTTCGCTGATGGCGGCGCTTCAGTTTGGGCAGCGCTTCGACCGGATTTATGCCAACGAAAGCCGGATGGGCGCGGTGCGCGGTGTGGAGTTGCAGGTGCAGGCGATTCCCCGCAACGCACGGGTGACGCTGGAGGGTGCGCGCATTGTCTCCGGCGACCTGGTGCACGCGGGGGACACCGTGATGGTGGAGGCGACGCTGCGGCCGTGGCAGCAGCCTGAGCGCAACGTGCGGATTCCGGTGCGGATTCCGGTGGGGCTTGGCGAGGGCACAATCCGTCTGCTGGTTTCCGACGCAGGAACGCTCGATCGCGCGCTGGATCCGCCATCGCTGGAAACCAGAACGCCGGACCTGGATGCGGTGCTGGCCAGGGACCGCCGGCAACACGCCGCCGACCGGGTGTATGTGAGCCTGCTGACGCCGGACGCGCAGGCGGAGATGGATGGGCGAACACTTTCGAGTCTTCCTCTTTCCATGGCCAATGCGCTGGAGCCGATGCGCGCCGCGCGCGATGCGAAACTGAATGGCGAGTCAGCCGTGGTGGCCGGGGAAGCGCCAGCGGACGGCGTGCTTTCCGGCTATGCCGTTCTGAGTGTGCACGTGGACGCCGGAGGCGGGTTACACTGACTCAGGCAGAGCCCAAAGGGCTTTCCGAACAGTGGGAGCCGGCTCCGCGAACCAATGGAGCTGTTTTTTGAAGGCCCCGGCGAGGACTGCGCGACAATCATGAGTCAAATCCAAGGACTTGCAGCGCATGCGGCGGGAGCGGAGCTCTTGAATTTCCGTTATGAGCCGGGAGCGCTGGGTCCGCGCGAGGTGGAAATCGCGATCTCGCATTGCGGAATCTGCTACAGCGACCTGCATTTGATCTCGAACGACTGGGGCATCAGCCAGTTTCCCTTCATTCCCGGACATGAGATTATCGGCGTCGTGTCGGCGATGGGCGATGAGGTGCGAGGCCTGGAAGAGGGCCAGCGCGTGGGGCTGGGCTGGCAGTCGAACTCCTGCGGGCGATGCGAGTGGTGCACCAGGGGGATGGAGAATCTGTGTCCGGAAGCCGAGGGCACCTGCGTCCGCCGTCACGGGGGCTACGCGGACCGTGTACGCGGCGATGCGCGGTTCGTGATTCCGATTCCGGATGAGCTCGAGAGCGAGCAGGCTGCGCCGCTGCTGTGCGGCGGGGTCACGGTCTATAGCCCGATGCGGGCACACGGCATCAATCCGTCGTCGCGCGTGGGCGTGGTGGGCATTGGCGGGCTGGGCCATCTCGCCATCCAGTTTGCGCGGGTCTTTGGCGCGGAGGTGACGGCGTTTTCCACCTCGGCGGCCAAGGAAGACGAGGCGCGAAAACTGGGCGCGCACCGGTTTGTGAATACGCGCGAAAGCAAGCTGATCAAGGAAGTGGCGGGAACGCAGGATTTCATTCTGAGCACCATCAACGCGGACCAGGACTGGACCGGCTTTATGCAGGCTCTGCGTCCACACGGAACGCTGTGCTTCGTGGGCGTGCCGCCCTCGCCGGTGGCAGTGCAGGTGTTTCCGTTGGTCTCCGGGGTGCGGTCGATAGCCGGCAGCCCCACAGGCAGCCCGCACCAGCTACGCGAGATGATGGACGTGGCCGCGCGGCATGGCGTGAGGGCGCAGACCGAGCGATTTGCAATGGCGAAGGCCAACGAAGCGATTGAGAAGGTGAAGAAGAACAAAGTTCGCTATCGGGCGGTGCTGGCGAACTGAGCGGATTTGAGCCAAGGGACGCGCGAGGGGCGCGTCCCCTTCCATTTTGCGGCTTCTATTTTGCGAGTTCGATTTTGTTTGTGGGTTCGGCTTTGCGAGGGCGCGATGACGGGCGTGCGAATGGACAAATGGCTGTGGGCGGCGCGGTTCTTCAAGACGCGGGCTCTGGCGTCGAAAGCCTGTGAGCTGGGCCGCGTGCAATCCAACGGCGCGGAGGCCAAGCCCGCGCGCGAAGTGAAGCTGGACGACCGGCTCCACGTGCGCAACGAAGGCGGCGAATACGAGTTGGACGTGCTGGTGCTTAGCCAGATGCGCGGGCCGGCGGCCGCGGCGCAGCGGCTCTATCGCGAAACTGAAGCGAGCAAGGAAGCGCGGATGCGCGCGGCGGCGGAGCGCAAGGCCATGCAGCAATACGTTCCGCTGCCTGAGCGGCGGCCCTCCAAGCGCGATCGGCGCAGAATCATTCAGTTTCGCGGCGGACGATAAAGCGAATTCAGATCATTTGGCCGTGGAAGGGCCGTGAACGACGGACCGGCCCTTGGCGGGCGTCTGCGTGGATTGTTTTTCGCGGGCTTGCGGACGGGGCGAACGCGCGCGTAGCCCACGGGCACACGAAGCGGAGAACGGGGCGACTCTAGTAGACTCGACGGCAGCATGGATGTTGCCTTTTTGACTCATCGTCTCTTCCGCCACGCGGAATGTTTTGTGGCCCCGGCGCTGGCAGTGCTGGCAGTAGTGATCGCGGCGGGCGCGCTCCCGCGGGCGGCCGCGCAGCAAACCCGCCTTTGGACGCAATCGCAGTTTGGAGAGTTCGAAAAAGGAACTCCGCGGGGCGTGGCCATCGGCAGCGACGGGCAGTTGCGCGCGGGTCCGAACGTGACCGAGCGGCTCACGACGCCTTCCACCTTCGTGTGGTCAGTGGCGGTGGACAAGGATGGGACCGCATTCCTGGGAACGGGATCGCCGGGGACCGTGCTGCGCGTGCCGCGGGGGAAGGATGCGAAGCCTTTCACGCTGTTTGAGACCAGGGACCTGAGCGTGCAGGCGGTGCGGCTGGGGCCGGACGGCGCGCTGTATGCGGCAACGATACCCGGCGGCAAGGTTTACAAGCTGAACCCGGCGGCGACGGCGAAAGAGGACGAGGCCCATGCGACGGTGGTCTTCGACGCGGCGAAGTTGGACGGAGCCAAGTTGGACGGAGCCAAGTTGGATGGAGCCGGAAGCGACGACAAGAGCTCGCACTACATCTGGGACATGACGTTTGACGCCGAGGGGCGACTCTACATTGCAACCGGCGGGCCCGCGGCGGTGTATCGCGTGGACGTGCGCAAGCCGGACGCAAAGCCAGAGCTGTTTTTCAAGAGCGACGAGCAGCACATCCGCTCGCTGGCGTGGGACAGAAAGGGCAATCTGATTGCGGGCTCGGATGGCAGCGGGCTGGTGTATCGCATCAATCCGGAGGGCAAGGGATATGTGCTCTTTGAAGCGCCGCGGCGGGAGATTCCGGCGGTGGCGGTGGCCGCGGACGGAACCATTTATGCGGCGAGCGTGGGCGACAAGAGCCGCAATCCGCTGCCGCCGCTGCCCATCCAGGGCCTGGCGTCGATCACCGTCACGGTTCTGCAGCCGGGTTCGGTGCAGGCGCTGAACGCAAGCAGCAGCGTGCCGGAAGGTACGGAGATTTATGCGCTGAAAGACGGCGAAGCGCCGCGTGAAGTGTGGTCCAGCAAGGATGACATTGTGTATGCGCTGGCGGCGCGGCCCAAGGGGCTGCTGGCGCTGAGCGGCAACCAGGGACATGTCTTCCGGATTGAGCCGGACGGCGCGTATGCCGACGTGGCGCACCTGGCGGCGCAGCAGGGATTGAGCCTGGCCGTGGAAAATGCCGGCCCCAACACGGGCGCGGATGCCGGCGATGTGCTGATTGGCACAGGGAACACGGGCAAGCTGGTGTGCCTGTGCGGAACCGAAACGCACGAGTACGCGAGCGACGTGCTGGACGCAGGCGCGACGGCGCGCTTTGGGCACGTGGAAGTGGAGCCGGGCTCGACGGGCTATACGCTGTGGACGCGGACCGGCAACGTGGAGCAGCCGGTGCGGGGATGGAGCGACTGGACGCCCGTGAAGGACGGCGAAGTGGCTTCGCCCGCAGGGCGCTACCTGCAATGGAAGGCGGAGCTCGAAACGGACGGCGTGCTGGGGAGTGTGGGCGTGAATTATCTGCCGGTGAACTCCGCGCCGGTGGTGGATGACCTGGTGGTTGTGCCGGGGGCGCGCGTCAGCGCGCAGTCGCAGGCAAACAGTCAGCAGACGGTGAGCATCTCCTTTCCGTCTTCAAGCTCAGGGGGAATCGGATCAATTCTGGACACGTCGTCCGCTTCGCCCTTGCAGGCGATGAAGGATCGCACGGCGGTGACGGCGCGCTGGGCCGCGCATGACGACGACGGCGACGACCTGGTGTATTCGCTTTATCTCGAGGGCGACGGCGAACATGTCTGGCGGCTGCTGAAGAAGGGCATCACAGACAAGGCGTACAGCTTTGACGCGACGATGATTCCCGACGGCGGTTACAAGGTGAAGGTGGTGGCCTCCGATGCGCCGTCGCACACGCCGGGAACGGCGCTGACGGGCGAGAAGGTGAGCGACCGGTTTGTGGTGGACACCACGCCGCCAGTGATTGGCGATTTGCATGCAACGCTGGAAGCCGCGCCGTGCATGACAGCGCCATGCGGTCCGCAGGCGCGCGTGACCTTCGAGGCCACAGACGCGACTTCGCCGATTGCGCATGCCGAGTACTCGCTGGACGCCGGACCGTGGCAGTTCCTCACGCCGGTGGGCGTGCTGTCGGACTCAAAGCACGAAACCTATGACCTGACGCTGCCGGCAAGGGCGCTCAACGCCGCGCCGGGCGAGCATCTGCTGACGGTGCGCGTCTATGACAGGTATGAGAACGTGGGCGTGGCGAAGACCAACTTCGGCGAGCCCACGAAGTAGGCGCGATGCGATTCGAACTGTTTGTGGCGGCGCGGTACCTGAGAGCCAAGCGGCGGCAGGCCGTGGTGGGAGTGGTCACGTCCATCTCCGTGGCGGGCGTGGCGGCGGGCGTGGCCGCGCTGATTATCGCGCTGGCGATTACCAACGGGATGCAGCGCGATTTACAGGACAAGCTGGTGGACTCAAGCGCGCACGTGATGCTGATGCGCGTGAAAGACGACGGCATTCGCGACTGGAGGCCGCTGCTGGAGCGGCTTGGCAAGCTGCCGCATGTGGTGGCGGCGTCGCCGGGTCTCTATGAGCAGGTGCTGGCGGCGCGCGGCGCGCGGGACGGCGGAGCGTTGCTGGAAGGCATTTTGCCGAATTACGAGAAGCGAGTCAGTTCCCTGCTCTCGTCGGCAACGCCCGGCTCGGTTGCCGCGCTGCAGCCGGCCAAAGCGGGCGCGCCCGCCGAGGCGGAGCCGCCCATTGTGCTGGGCAAGGACCTGGCCGACTCGATTGGCGCCGAAGTGGGCGATACGGTCACGGTAATCAGCCCGCAGGGCGAAATGACGCCGCTGGGCATGTATCCGCGCGTGCTGCGCTTCCGGCTGGCGGGGACCTACCACACGGGCTTTTACCAGTACGACGCGCAAACAGGCTTTCTGCGCCTGGGCGACGCGCAGCGGCTCTTCAGCGAGCCGGACCTGCTTTCTGTCATCAACTTCAAGCTGGACGACATGAATCGTGCGCCGCAGGTTGGCGCGGAGATTGAGAAGGCCGCGGGCAAGGGATTTATGACTACCAACTGGGAGGAGCAGAACCGGGCTCTCTTTCGCGCGCTCAAGGAAGAGCAGGCGGTCACGTTCATCGTGATTGCGCTCATCGTGATTGTGGCGGCGCTGAACATCATGATCGCTCTGACCATGATGGTGATGGAGAAGACGCGGGACATCGCGGTGATGATGAGTTTCGGCGTGACGCCGGCGCAGGTGCGGCGAATTTTTCTCATGCAGGGGCTGCTGATCAGCGTGGTGGGCACGGTGCTGGGACTGGTGCTGGGCTATGCCACGTCGTGGGCCGGCAGCTACTACCACTTCATTCATCTTTCGGCGGAAGTGTACTCGATCGACACGCTGCCTTTTGCGCCCCGGCCCATCCACGGCGTAATTGTGGCGGCGGTTTCGATTGGGATTTCTCTGCTGGCGACGCTCTATCCGTCGCATTCAGCGGCGCGGATTCTCCCCGCTGAGGCCCTGCGCTACGAGTGAGGCGTTACTGCGGCGTGATGATGCCGCCGAGTGCGTGGCGGCGGGGCAGCACGATGCCGCGATGATCCACTTCTGCGTGGGCCACTGCGTGGGGCGGAGTTTCGGATGAGTGCTGTGGCAAAGCGGGACGCTGAGTGAGCGCGCCTCCGCAGGCCGGGCACCAGTCGGCCTGGGTTTCCGCGGCCAGCACGGCGTGGCACTGGGTGCAGATTCTCTCCATGAGAATGAGCTTACCGGATGGGAGCGCGAGCGCGCAGCCGCTACACTGGAGACATGCATCCTCCGGTCCGCTTGATGGCCATTGACGTGGATGGCACGCTGCTTGCCGCTTTTGCTCAGACAATCAGCCGGCGCAATGCGCAGGCGCTGAAAGCCGCGCAGGACGCGGGCATCACGGTGGCAATTGCCACGGGCCGGCGACAGGCCTACACCGCACCTCTGCTGGAGGGACTGGGCCTGCGAGCGGAGACGCCTCTGATTACGTCCAATGGTGCAGTGACGCGCACACTGGGCGGCGAGCATCTTGACCGGTCGCACCTGGCGGCGGCGGCGGCGCGTGGAATCTGCGGGTTGCTGCGGAGTTTTGGAACGGTGGTTTTCACCTTCGACCGGGAAGGGCGCGGCGAATTGGTGTTGGAAGACATGGAGCAGGCGCATGGGCGCATTGCGCTGTGGGTGGAGGCGAACCGTGGCGCGATTGAGGTGGTGAAGCCGCTGGAGAATGCGTTGCAGGATGGCGAGGACCCGATTCAGGGAATGGTGGCCGGTGGCGTGCGACCGATGCAATTGGCTGAGGCGGCACTGAAGGCCAGCGCATGGGCGGCGGAATGCGAGTGCGTGCGGACGGAGTACGGAGAGCGGGATTTGTCGATTCTGGACTTGTTGCCGCCGGGAGTTTCAAAGGGCTGGGCGCTTCGGCGGCTGGCCGCTAGGTTGGGAATTGACCGCCGGGAGACGATGGCCATTGGCGACAACTGGAACGACGAAAATATGCTGTCGTGGGCCGGGCAGGCCGTGCTGATGGGGAATGCTTCACGAGAGCTGCGCGTGCTGGCTAGGCGGCGCGGATGGAAGCAGGCTCCGCCGAACGACGAGGACGGCGTGGCCGTGGTGCTGGAACGCGAACTGTCCAAGCGGATGGCGGCGGAGGTTTGACGGGCATGCGGACGAGCGTGATGTTGCGCGCGAGTTCGGCGATTGTGGCGCTGGCTCTGCTGGCGACGGCGGCGCATGCGGCTGAACGCGTGGAGCTGCGCAACGGATTCACGATGACCTGTGACCATCATGCGCGCGTGGACGGCAAGGTGCGCCTCTACCTGGGCGCGGGCGAAGACAATTACATCGCGCTGATGCCGGACGAGATTGCGGGCTACGACAGTGTGACCGATGCGCGGCCGGACTCGCGTCCAGTTACGAGTTCGGATACGCATCCTGATCCTGCGCCGAATACTCCGGACGCGACGCCCGAGACAAACGAACATGCGCAACTGAACGCGGCGGATCTGCGCGAGATGCTGAATCGCGCGGGCAAGGCACACAACCTCGATGTGGATCTGCTGGCCAGCGTGGTGAAGGCCGAGAGCGATGGACAGGCACACGCAGTCAGTCGCGCCGGGGCGCGCGGGCTGATGCAACTGATGCCGGAAACGGCGCAGACGCTGGGCGTGAAAGACAGCTTCAATCCCGGCGAAAATGTGCGCGGCGGTTCAGCCTATCTGGACGCGCTGCTGAGGCGCTATCACGAAAATCTGGCGCTGGCGCTGGCTGCCTACAACGCGGGGCCCGAGGCAGTGGACCGTTCTCACGGGATTCCGCCCTACGCCGAGACGCGGGCTTACGTCGCGCGGGTGATTCACGAGTTCAACCGCCGGGTGCGCGCGCGGGAGGCTCAGGCGCGGCGCGGATCTGCGGGCGGGCACGGCGGTCTTTGAGCCTGTTGCGGACCCTGTTACGCGAAAGGCGGTTTTCCGCCTGATTCCCCGCAAATTGACGCCTGCGCCGAGCAACAGGAACTTAAAATGGATGCATACCCTCGTATTCCCGGAACGGAGAGCGCTTGAAGAAACGGCAACTGATTGTCGGGCTGGTGGTCTTCGTTGGGCTTGTTGTGCTCGGGCTCTACGCCCAACACCGCTACTCTTTTGATTGGCACAAAGTCGCTCAACAGTTCGCGCAAGCGAACTGGAGGGAGGTGGGTCTTGCCATAGGCTGCATCTACCTGGCCTTTGTGGTCCGCGCAATTCGATGGGCCTGGCTTATTCGACACAGCATGCGCGTACCTCTTCTTTCGCTTCTTGACACGCAGGTCATTGGTTTCACGGCAGTCGCGCTCATCGGGCGCCTGGCCGACCCGGTGCGTCCCTTCCTCGTTGCCAAGAAGACCAAGCTGCCGCTGAGCAATCAGGTTGCGGTGTATGTGCTGGAACGGCTTTTCGACGCCGGCACGATGGGGCTTATCTTTTCGGTGGCCATGCTTGGAATTCCAACCAGCCAGATTGTTCAGGCGACCTCGCATTCACACCTGTTGTCGATTTTGAAACTCAGCGATCCTCGCGCAATTTCGTTTGTGGCGCGCTATGGCGTGCTTGTTCTAACGATCTTCGGGTTTCTGTTTCTGCTGGCCATTCGCGTGAGTGGTGAGTTTGTGGCCGGCTTTATGGAACGGGGCTTTGGCATTGTTTCCGCGCAGCTTGGCAGCTCGGTAGGCCAAAAGATTCGAGCATTTCACTCAGGCCTGGATACGATGCGCTTCAAGAAGGATTTTGCGATTGTCAGCACGCTCTCCGCCGTGATGTGGGTTCTTATCGCGCTTTCGTACTTTCTCAGTTGTCAGGCATTGGGGCTCAATTCAATCAACCCGCCATATAGCGTGCTGCTGATGGTCGCAAGCGGCGGCGCGAGCATCTTTCAGCTTCCCGTAATTGGCTGGTTCACCCAGATCATCGCGTTGGCTGCAATCCTGACTGCAGGCTTCGGCGTGGCCAAAGAGGCGGCAACCGCAGCTGCGGCCACGCTGCTGCTGGTCACCTTCCTCAGCATTGTGCCGGTGGGCCTGGTGTGGGCACAGATTGAGCACGTGAGCCTGCGCAGAGTCACCGTGGAAAGCGAGCACGCCGAAGAAGCGCTGGAAACGGCTGAGGCCACCGAAACGGCGAAGTAATTCCGGCCATGCTCACGGCGCGGCCGCAACTTCAGGCCGCGTGAAGCGCAGGCGGTCCGGCGCAACGGCGCCGCCGGTCAGCAGCATGCTCATAGCCTGCTCCATGGTCATGTCGGTTTCCGTCACGCGCTCCAGCGGCAGAATCTGCAGGAACGCCGATGTGGGATTGATGGCGTTGGGCAGCAGGACGGCGGCCAGGTTCTGGCCGGTGGTTGAATCCTTGAGCGTGCGGGTGAGGAAGCCGATGCTCTTTTGTCCGGCGATGGGGAAATCGATGAGAACCACGCGTTGGCCCGCGTCCTTCTTGGCCATCATGGAGTCAAGAAGCTGCCGAACCGAGGTGTAGACCTTGGCCACAAAGGGCAGCCGCTCCAGCACGCCCTCAAACAGTCCGAAAACCTGTCGGCCGATGACCAGCGAGGTGATGCGGCCGAGGAGATAGAGCGCGACCAGCGTGAGCGCGATGGCCAGCGCGGTCTGCACCCAGTCCTGCGCAATCCAGGAATGGGGAATCCAGGCTTGTGGAATATACGGCGCAAAGAGCAAGAGGAGAGGACGGCCGGCGCGGGCAAGATCGCCAAGGACGAAGCTGAAGACCAGCCATGTGACAAAGAGTGGGCCAATGGTGATGAGGCCGGCGAGAATGTTGCGCTGCAGGTTGCGCAGGGCGTGGGAAAACACAGGTTTCATGCGCCTCTCCTGCCGTCGAGAATACGCGAGCATGGATGCGGTGCGGCGAGAATCCTGGGGCGGGGGTTCCCGGCTGGGCAAGGCTTTCGCCGCACTCGTCGGGCGCGATTCCTTATATAGTGGAGGGTGAGGCGCGGGCATGAACGGTAACACGGAGATCGAGGAAGACAAGGGCGCGGCTCCCGAGAAAGCGAATGGGCCGGAGGCAAATCTGCCTGAGGCTGAGAAGCCGACGGAAACTCCGGAGACGCTCGCCGCCGATACCCCAAACCATACTTCGGACGAGACTCGCCCGCGCACGCGGATGATTGAAGCGCCGCCGCCCAACGGCAAAAAGGAATTGAACAGGCTGCAACCAGCTGCAAACGAAGTGAAGGTGCTGCGGCCGGTTTCCCCGGTGCGGCCGCTGGCCCGAACGGTCCGTCCAGAAGAGCCTGCACCGCGATACCCCGGCCTGGAACGCTTGCTGGGCATTGCGCGCAAGGTGGTTCCCGTGGTGCAGAAGGTGTTGCCCCTGTTGGAGGGCAACGTGCCCCTGACCGTGGCCAACCTGCTGGCGCCCGCGCTTGAGGCCCCGAGGCGGCCGGTGAACCTGGAGCCGCTGGAAACGGCCGTGGACAAGCTGCACGTTGACCAGGTGGAACTGCGGACGCGGGTTGTGGAACAGACGGCGACCATCCAGCACCTGACCGAGCAGGTTGCCACTGTGCAGGAGCAGGCTGACCGCCATGCGAGCGAGCGAGAAGAGCTGGCGGAAGGGTTGCGCCGCCTGCGCCGCCGGGTAACCATCGTTTCCTGGCTGGCCTTTGTGCTGCTGGCGGCCTCGATGGCAGCCAACGGCTTCCTGCTGTGGTGGTTTCTGGGGACCCGGCGCTAAACCTGAGTCTCCAGGCGGCTTCGGCTAGCGGTTGCCGCCGGGCGGTCTGGATCGAACAAGATATCCGTTTTGACTACCCCAATATGTCTTTTACTTTCACCAACACAAACATCCGATTCTTTGCTACCTTTTACGCAGTTTGTGCTGAGAGGCGTTGCCAGTCGTATTTTGGCGGGTCTAGTATTCGCTTTAGTTTCAACTTGGGGGGATTTGCCCCGAGCCTTAATGCAGTTGTTCCTTTCGGTTCACAGAGTTTGACAAACCAGCGGCGCTTACCGGCGGCCGCGCAGGGAGCGCCTCGACATGGCATGGTATGCCTACTGCATCGGTGAAAAACAAGCCTTTCCTGAACTAGCCCGTCATCGCAAACCTGTTCCTCTGGAATCCGTACATGGAGTCAGCGGCAACCAGGTTTTCCTCTATCCCGCCAGCGATCTCGCCATCATTGTCAGCGAGCACAACCCTGCAGAAGAGTTGAGCCAGAAGGCCGGGGTGGACCACGCGCGTGTGATTGCGGATTGCTTCCAGCAGTCCACGGTCCTGCCGTTCCGCTTCGGAACGGTTTTTCATGATGATGAGAGCCTGCGGAAGTCCATCCGGTCCAACCAGCGACAGTTTTTGTCGAACATTGAAAAGCTGCGCGGCAAAACCGAAATGCATCTGCGCATCTTTGTGGATGACTGTTGCGCGCACGAACTTGTCCATCACGCGCAGGCTGAGGGCGTGGGACGGGAGTATCTGACCAGCCTGCGCGAGAGCGCGACCAGGCAGCGCGAGCGGCAGACGCGAGCCCGCGCGGTAAGCTTCCAGATGCACCGGCTGTTCATGCCGCTGGACGAGGAAGTAAGCTGCCGGCTTACGGAGAGCGGCAAGATGGTGCTGGACATTACGCACCTGATCGAGCGCAAGCATGTGGAGCGCTACCAGAACAAATTCGCTTCAACCAGCGCGATGATGCGGGAGTGCCACCTGCAGGTTTCAGGCCCTTGGCCGCCCTATCATTTTGTCCACCGGCTGACGCGCGGACATGCGCACCCCACCAACGGCAACGGTACTCACCCAGCGCCGGCGTTGCCCACGGCCGCGGTAGGCGGACGCGGATCACAGATTGCGGCGATGGCGTAAGCGGACACGGCACACCTGAGCCACAAAAGCCCCGGCGCAAGCCGGGGCTTTTCCTTTTTACCTGAAGAGGGGAGCGGGCTCGCGCGAGGTTTAGCGTGCGCTGGAGGAGCCGGCGTCTTTGCGGCGGGTAAGCACGAAGCTGCGGCGGCGGTCCTTTGATGCGCGGTCAATCTGCTTCCAGAAGCCAACAAAGTAATCCACGGCAGAGATGGTGGAAACCACCACGGTGAAGTAGATTGCGGTGATGGCGATCCACTTCATGGGGATGATGACGAGGCCGAACTGCCACTCAAACCAGCGGTGGGCCAGGATGGCGGACACCACGGTGATGATTTGCAGCACCGTCTTCAGCTTGCCCAGGTCGCTGGCCTGGATGGTGAAGCCCTCAGAGGACGCAATGGAGCGCAGGCCGGAGATGAGGAACTCGCGGGCAATGAGCACCACGGCAATCCACACCTTCACGACGTCAGGGTTATAGGCCACCAGCGCCACCAGGGCGGCGGTGACCATTACCTTGTCGGCCAGGGGATCCAGCAGCATGCCCATGGTGGTGATCTGGCCGCGCTTGCGGGCCAGGTAGCCGTCTACTCCGTCTGTGATGGAAGCCAGGATGAAGAGCAGCGAGGCGAGGATCTCCTGGGTGCCCCCGGCATGCCAGGGGAAGTGCGGAGAGAGCATCCACAGCAGGAGCGGGATCATGGCGATCCGGCTCATCGTGATGGAGTTAGGCAGATTCACTCAGATTTCGCGGTCCGGACTGGGCCAAGTCCGGTTTGGCTTCCATTATTGCACCGGACGGGGACCATGCACCGGGCCGGAAACTTAAGTTTGGCTGTGGATTGCTGCGAATCACAGTGTGGAGCGGGAAGTTGCAGCCCCGGTTTGGGCTGTGCTAGGTTGATATAGGACTAATTTAGTCGCAGTTTGAATCCAACTGCAAACGGTCCCGGAAGTCTCTCTGAAACACCCAGCATTTGCCTCTGTATCCCGCACGGTTGGTTGGCGCGGGCGCGGCAGGGTGGGTGAAAACCTGAACAGCGGTCCTGGCGGCAGTCTTTTGGCGAGGCGCCACCAGGGCCGCGCAACCGGCAACGTGAAAGCTGACGGTTCCCTCCAGCATAGCGGAAACCTCAGCCGCGATTCCAGAAAGGTATTCCTGTGAAACGGTCATGGGGCCGCGCATGCGGTTGTGTGCGCGCAAAAGGGCATACAAAGTTGCGTCGCGCAGCAAGGGTTTTGATGCTGCTGGCGCTGGGGTTGATTGCCACGGCGGCAAAGACAATGGAGGCTCAGGAGCCGCCCTACTTCGTCACGTACTCCGAAGCGCTGGAAGAGCCCGGCAACCTGGAGATCGCGATGAAGGGCACCACGGCGCAGCCGAAAGACGCGAATGGATTCTTCAGCCCCACGCTCGAGCTGGAGTACGGCGCAAAGGCGTGGTGGACCACGGAGCTCTATCTGCAGGGCGTGGCCGTCGAAAACGACTCGACCATCTTCACCGGCTTCCGCTGGGAGAATCGCTTTCGCGTGCTGCCCACCGAGCATTGGGTGAACCCGGTGCTCTATGTGGAGTATGAGGACACCAACGCGGCGGACAGGAGCGTGCTGGAAGTGGTGGGCCACGACAGCATCAGCGATTTGCAAGTGAACAACGCCGAGAGCCGCGGCGAAGTTGAGCGCGAACTGGAGGGCAAGCTCATCCTGTCGAGCAATGCGAAGGGCTGGAATTTCTCAGAGAACTTTATCTCTGAAAAGAACCTGAAGAACGAGCCGTGGGAGTTCGGTTACGCGCTGGGTGCCAGCCGACCCCTGTCGCTTGCCGCGCGCGCACGCGCCTGTACCTTCTGCCGGCAGAACTTTTCCGCGGGCGCGGAGCTCTACGGCGGGCTGGCCACGGCGCATGATTTTGGGCTGGATTCGACCTCGCATTACGCCGGGCCGACCGTGAATTTCGACATTCCGCATCGGCCCTCGATCCTTTTTTCGCCGCAGTTCGGGCTGAATGACAACAGCGCGGGTGTGCTGTGGCGCTTCAAAGTCTCCTATGAAGTACAGCAGTTTCGCGACTGGTTCCGCAGGGGAGGTGGGCGATGAGGCGCACAGGAATTCGAGCAGTGTCGGCGGCGGCGCTTGTTGCGGGCTCCTTCCTGCTGATGGCGGCGGGCAGCCACTGGGTGAGCAAGGTTCCGCAGGAGGAACGCGCACGCATGAACCCCTATGCGGGCAAGCCAGAGGCGGTTGCCGCAGGAAGGATGCTCTTTGAGGACCACTGCGCAAAATGCCACGGCGCGGATGCGCTAGGACGCCACGGACGGCCCAGCCTGCGCAGCGAAGAGGTGCGCCAGGCGACCGACGGCGAGCTGTTCTGGCTGCTGCGCAACGGCAGCACCTGGAAGGGCATGCCGAGCTGGAGCGCGCTGCCCGAGCCGGAGCGCTGGCAGATCATCGGATACTTGCGCAGCCTGCCGCCAGACACGCCAAGGGACGGCGAAAGGAAACGATGATGCACCTGCAAAAGAAAGCCGGCCGCGCTTGGGCGACCCGTTTCGCGTCGGATATAAAAGCGCTCGGGGTCTGCCTTGTTTGCGGGCACAGCGCTGCGCGCACCTCGTCTGCGCCCGGTCTCCTCTCTACTTCTTCGGCTTTGAGACGCTCAGCGGCAGTTTCGCGAGCAGGTAACGGGCCTCGTCGCTGTCGACCGGCTCGAGCTGAAGATAGATCGAATCCGGTGAGAGGAAAAGTCGCGTGCGAAAGAAATACGTCATGCCCGGCTGGGCGGTGAAATGCGCGAGCTCCAACTTAGGCCCGGTCATCTCGGAGCGTTGGGCAGTGCACAGGCGGTGTTCGCCGGGATCGACCGAAACGGAGAGAAAGGAGTCGTGTTTGTACGCGCCCACCCATTGGCCGTCGATGCCGATGGCCGTGGTGGGGTAGAGGTAGGAGTTGGCGAAACCCAACTTGATGCCCGTGTCCTGAATGAAGTAGACCTGCGCCTTTCCCGGCGCGGGCTGCGCGATCTGGTGATGGCCGCTGTCCAGCTTCACGCTGAAATCGGTATTCATCGGGCCGCAGGCGGCGGCAATTGGGCTTTGGGCGTGTAGAGTGGCTGCAATCAGCAGCGCCGCGAAGGCAAGTTTCATCGAGGGCCTCAGGGTGCGCAACGTGCGCGCTCAAGATGAGCGATTCCTGAACGATCTTGAGTTTGGATGGCAAAACGGCGGAGTACGTCGCATTTATTTCGCGAAAAAGGCGCGTCGCGAAAAAAAGCGGGATGGACGAATGCCCCTCCCGCTTCCCAATGCTCAGGCGAACTTCGCGCTCAGGCGTAGATGCCGCGCTGCTTAATGGTGAAGGCCACGCGGTCAATGGCGAGCATGTAAGCCGCGATGCGGTTGTTCACGTTGTGAGCCTCGGCGTAGCGGACGACGTCGTCAAAGCTGTCATGCAGGATGGATTCGAGCTGCTCGTTGACGGCAGCCTCTTTCCAGAAGTAGCCCTGGCGATCCTGCACCCATTCAAAGTAGCTTGCGGTGACACCGCCGGCGTTGGCCAGGATGTCCGGCACCACAAAGACGCGCTTGTCGGCGAGAATCTCGTCGGCGACAGCAGTGGTGGGGCCGTTGGCGCCTTCCACGATCACGCGCGCCTGAATCTTCTCCGCATTGCGGCTGGTAATCACGTTCTCAGTGGCCGCGGGAATGAACACGTCACAGCTGGAGACGATGAGCTCCTCGCTGGGCATGGCCTCCGCGCCGCGGAAGCCGAGCGTGGTGCCGTTGCGGTACTTGTATTCGACCAGCTGATGGATGTCAATGCCGTTGGGGTTCGACAGGCCGCCATCCTTTTCCGCGATGCCCACAATCTTGTAGCCGTTCTCCATCATCAGCCGCGCGGTGTTGGAGCCCACGTTGCCGAAGCCCTGAATGATGACGCGGCAACCGTCGATGTTCATGTTCAGGTAGCGCAGGGCTTCATTGCAGGCAATCGTGACACCGCGGCCAGTGGCCTCAAGCCTTCCGCGCGAGCCGCCGATGTTGATGGGCTTGCCGGTAACAACGCTGGTGACGGTGTGGCCCACGTGCATGGAATAGGTGTCCATGATCCAGG
The DNA here is from genome assembly GCA_049678625.1 of Occallatibacter sp. Lineage (GTDB taxonomy): Bacteria > Acidobacteriota > Terriglobia > Terriglobales > Acidobacteriaceae > Telmatobacter. Next base: position 23,093 of record JBAUEO010000013.1, read on the forward strand.
CCATGGTCTGCTCATTGGTGTTGATGTCGGGCGCGGGAACGTCCTTTTCCGGCCCGATGAAGTCGATGATCTCCGAGGTGTAGCGGCGGGTCATGCGCTCCAGCTCGCCGGAGCTCATGGAGTGGGGGTCGCAGATCACGCCGCCCTTGGCTCCGCCGAAGGGGATGTTGACGACGGCGCACTTCCAGGTCATCCAACTGGCCAGGGCCCGGACTTCGTCCAGAGTGACGTCGGTTGCGTAACGAATGCCGCCCTTGGCCGGGCCGCGCGCGATGTTGTGCTGCACGCGGAAGCCGGTGAAGATTTCAATGCGGCCATCGTCCATGGTCACCGGAAAGTGGACGATGATTTCACGGGAGGGAGTTCTGAGCAGCTTCCACAGCCCTTCATCCAGGTTCAGTTTGCGGGCTGCGAAGTCAAACCGTGCACTTTGTGCCTCCCAGGGATTGATCTCCTGGTCCAGCGTGACGGTCGAGAGTGCCGTGGGCATACATTTCTCCAATTCTGGGTGCGCCGCTGGGCGGGGAGCCTTTGGCGCGGGCTCCTTTAGCGCCTTTGGATTTGCGGCGGCACTCCCCCGAACGCATCCAGTCAGGACGCATCCGGGGTACTGCGATGTCCGGGACCGCGATGGACGCGGAGGTCCGAACCGTACGGGCGGCCCTAAAACTCAAAAGGGCCCAAACCCATGTGAGTCTAGGCCGACTGGGAAAGGGCCGTCAAGCCCGCCGGAACCAGCGTTCCAACCCCCGTTCGAAACGCCGAGCCCGTCCTCAAGTATCGAGCGGAATGGCATCCGGCTCGAGGGCTTTATTCCGGGGCGGCTACTCCGGGGTAACGGCAGTGAAACCAGCGAAGCGCGGCCGCAACCAGGCCGGGGGCATGGGATTGCCCCGGCCGGGGGTGCGGAGGGCGAAGGAACCAAAGGGAGACCGAGTTAGTCACTCCCGTAACAGGAAAAAAGCCGAAAGGGGGGTACTCCCGGCACAGTGGCTAAGCTACACTCGTCTCAGCGTGTTACAGCCCAGGAAGAGAACTCCCCGGACAGATCCGACGGGAAGCCGTTGAAAAGACCGGGGGGAAGCACACGGAATCCTCTCAAGCCGGGACGGATCAGCCCGGAGTTCCAGGGTAATTTGCAGGCCGGAGCCAGGATGGAAGCCACCGAACGAATTGTCGTCGTTGACGACGATGAGGTGATTCTTAAAATCGTCTCCGCCTCCGCGGAGGCAATGAACCTTGAGTGCGCCGTGGCGCGGCACGCGGAGCAGCTTGCGGATCTGCTGACCCCGGATACAAGCCTTATTCTGCTGGACCTGGTAATGCCGAATATGGACGGCATTGAGGTGCTGCGTCTGCTGGGCGAGCAGCGTTGTCGGGCCGGCATTGTACTGATGAGCGGCATCGACAAACGGGTGATTGAGACAGCGAAAAAGATGGCTCGGGGCCTGGGGCTGACGGTTGTCGGCCACCTGCAGAAGCCCTTCCCCATTACTGCGCTGACGTCCCTGCTGGAGACCTACATCGCCGGCGGCGAAGAAGATTTGCGCTACGAAGACGAAACGGTGGTCTATCCGGACGAGGAGCTGCGCGCGGCCCTGGATCGCCGCGAGATTGTGAACTTCTACCAGCCGCAGATTCGCTTTTCGACGGGCGAAGTGGTGGGCGTGGAAGCGCTGGCGCGGTGGATGCACCCGGAGCGCGGGATGGTGATGCCTGACAACTTTATTGCGCGGGCCGAAAGCCTGGGGCTGATGGACAAGCTCTGCTGGCTGACGGTGGACCGTGGACTCTCCGAGTTGCGGCGGTTCGCCGGACCCGACGGCACAACGCCGCGGCTCTCGCTGAACGTGTCCGTCAGTTCCCTGCGCGATCTGAAGTTCCCTGACATCTTTTTGGAAATCGCAAACCGGCATCGCGTTCCAGCAACGAAGATCGCGGTGGAGATTACGGAGACCGGCCTGGTGGACGAGATGTCGCGAACGCTGGACGTGCTGACGCGGCTGCGCATGCGGCAGATTCAGCTTTCCATTGACGACTTCGGCACCGGCTACTCCATGATGCGGCAGTTGCAGAACGTTCCGGCAATCGAGCTGAAGATCGACAAGAGCTTTGTAAGCAGCATGGACACCAGCCTTAGCGACCGCGTGATGGTGGAAAAGATTATCGAGATGGGCCACGAGCTGAACATGGAAGTGGTGGCCGAAGGCGTGGAAACGCAGGGGCAATTCGACTTGTTGCGGCAGAAGGGCTGCGACACAATGCAGGGCTTTCTGTGCAGCAGGCCGCTTTCAGCCGACATGATGGTGGAGTGGCTGGCAGAGTATCGCGTGCGTCCGCAAGCCTGAGCCTGAGCAACGGCGACGAGGCGCGCCGGAGCGGGTACACTGGAGCCTGTGAACGCCTCATCCTCTCCAATTGCACCCAGCCACAAAGAGTTCCTGGCATTGGCCCGGGAGCACACGCTTGTACCCGTCTATCGCACGCTGACCGCCGACCTGGAAACACCGGTTTCGGCCTTTTTGCGCGCGGCGTGGCCGGAGCACGAGTGCTTTCTGCTGGAATCGGTGGAGAACGGCGAGCAAGTGGGCCGGTACACCTTCATCGGCGTGCATCCTTATAAGAGGATTGTGGCGCGCGGCAGGCAGATCGCGATCACCGAGGGCAAGCGGACGACGCGGATCGAGGGCGACATCTTCCAGGTGTTGCACCAGGCGCTGGCCGGGCACACGCCCGCGAGGCTGGCGGGGCTGCCGCCGTTCACCGCCGGCGCGGTAGGCTTTTTTGCCTACGATGCGGTCCGGCAGATTGAGCGGCTGCCCGAGCTGGCAAAGGATGAGCTGGGCGTGCCGGATGCCTGCCTGCTGTTTTTTGACGAAGTGCTGGCCTTTGACCACGTGCGCAAACAGATCTGGCTGATGGTGACCGCGGACGTGACGCAGGGTGCGCCGGACAAAGCCTACGCGGACGCAGCGAAGCGGCTGGCGAAGCTGGAAAAGCGGCTGGCGGGCCCGCTGCCGAAGCTGCCGAAGCCAAAACACAAGGCAAAGCTTAAGGTGACGCACCAGACAAGCAAGCGCAAATTTCTGGCGGCGGTGGAGCGGACGAAGGATTACATCACGGCGGGCGATGTGTTTCAGGCGGTGCTGTCGCAGCGCTTCGACATGGAGCCGGGGATTGACAGCTTCCAGGTCTATCGCGCGCTGCGGACGGTGAACCCGAGCCCGTACATGTACTTTTTGCGGTTTGCGCCGGATGGCCCGCTGGGCGGCGCGCCTTCGAAGCCGAAGCACTCGTCCAAAAAGAAAAACACCCCGGAGGTGCTGGAGCTGGCGGGCTCGTCGCCGGAGCTGCTGGTGCGCGTGCACGCGGGCAAGGTGGAGTACAGGCCGATTGCCGGAACCAAGCCGCGCGGCGCAACGGAGGCCGAGGACCTGGCGCTGGAAGCCGCGATGATGGCCGACGAAAAGGAGCGCGCCGAGCACGTGATGCTGGTGGACCTGGGGCGCAACGACGTGGGCCGCGTGAGCGAGTACGGCACCGTGAAGGTGGACCGTCTGATGTTTGTGGAGCGCTACAGCCACGTGATGCACATTGTCAGTTCGATTGAGGGAAAGCTGCGCAAGGGGCTGACGGCGGTGGATGCGCTGCGCGCATGCTTCCCTGCCGGCACGCTGAGCGGCGCGCCCAAGGTGCGGGCGATGGAGATTATCGAGGAGTTGGAGCCGGCGCGGCGCGGCACCTATGGCGGCGCGGTGCTCTATGCGGACTTCTCCGGCAATCTGGACTCGTGCATCGCGATCCGCTCGCTGCTGGCCAAGGGCGGCAAGGGCTATGTGCAGGCGGGCGCGGGCATCGTTGCGGATTCAGTGGCCGAGACCGAGCACCAGGAATCGCTGAACAAGGCGCAGGCGGTGATTCGGGCGATTGAAAGAGCAAGAGAACTCTGAGATAAGTCTCTCGCTAGACTGCCCACAAATCGGGAGGATTTCAATGAGAACGGCTTTGATTGCTTTGAGCTTTTTCCTCTCTCTTGCGGCGGCACCGGGCCAACAGGAAAAGAAATCCGTTCTGCTTCCCGAGAGCGAGGTCAAGAGCCTCGCTCCGCATTTTCAAAGGACTTTTCTTTTGAGGATTCAAGGCGCCTGGCAGCCGTCGGAAGCGCAGATGCAACGACTTAAAGCCGGTCTATCCCAAGTGTCATCTCTTCGGAGCGTCAATTCCCCGCCGAATGTCAAAATCGCGAACCCCGAAAAGTATTTTCGCCAGTACCTGGCCGTAGTCCGTGCGGGGAAAAAGCTCATCTACGTGAATGCGTTTTGTAGTGCAGAAGACCTCCCCTACTGGCATTCCCATCTTGTGACGGTGATGGACGGAGGCGATTGCTTTTGGCAAGCGTGGTATGACCCCATAACTGAAAAGTTCTTCGACCTTTCCATAAACGGACGAGGTTGAAAGGTTCAGCTCAACGACGTTCTTCTTTGCCGTCCAAGCTTCCGCACTTCCGATTAATCCGCGCCGAAGAGGCGGCGGAAGAAGCGGCCGATGCTGTGGAAGAAGCCGGGATGCGCCTTGGGCTTGGCCGTTTGCGGCTGCGCGGCAGGTGACGACGCAGCCACGGGCGCGGACGGCGCGGTGACTGCGGGCTCAGGAACGGGTGCGGCGGCGGGGCTTTTATAGATAAGCGGCGCGACAATCGGAGAGTTTGACGGGGCGGGAAACCGAGGTGCTTGCGCGGACAGCGGCGCTAGGCCGGCGCTCTCAGCCATAGGAAACTCATTGGTGCCGGGAGCGATGGGCGCGGGGCAGCCGCAGGGTTCTTTCTCGTTGTCGACAACTTCATGCGTGCTGCCGTGCTGGAACATGACACGCTGGCCGGGCTGGACGCGATAGACGGAGCCATCGAAAACGCTGGTGACGAGGACGTACGGAGCTGTGCCCTGGACGAGCGGGTTGTCGACGCAGGTGTCACCGTGCTCGCCGAGGCGGATTTTGAGGTTGGCGGATCCGGGGCCGCTGATGAGGATGCGGAAGTCGGGCGTGAGCAGGATGTCTGCATTGCGGCCTGTGGCGAAACTGGCCTCGAGCGCCCCGTGGTCGAGCGCCATCAGCAGGCCGGGCGGGCTGCCGCCGGCGGGAACGCTTGAGTCTGCGGCGAGCTTGACGCTGGTGGCCGTGCAGACGTGTAAGGTTCCGCGCCGGGGCAGCAAGACATCAGTGGTCTGCGAGCCGGAAGTGACGGTGCCGCTGGAGAAGAGGATGGCCTTGCCGGAAGTGACCTCGAGCGCCCCGGTGACGGTTGCGCCCGCGCCGGATTTCGCGTCTGCGAGAGGAACGATTGCAATGGGATCGGCGGGGGCGTTCGGTGTGGCAGCTGGCGCGGGATTCGCGTTGGCGGGCTGCGCCGCAGAATTGGCTGCGGGCGCGGCGGTCTGCGCCGCGGACTGGTTCGCAGGTGTATTCGCAGGAGGATTAGCGGATTGCGCTCCGAGCGCGGCGGAGAAGAAGAGAACGGGCGTGCAGAGCGCGGCGGCGAGCGCGCGGAAGCGGGATTTCGGAGGACCGGACTCGTCGGGCATGGGCGTTACATCGCCAAGAAGTTGCGAATCATCTGGTGGCCCCCCTCGGTGAGCACACTCTCCGGGTGGAACTGCACGCCCTCGACAGGCAGAGTGCGGTGGCGCAGGCCCATGATGACGGAGGCGGAGCCATTTTCCGGCGTGCGCGCGGTGATTTCGAGCGCTTTGGGGAGCGAGTCTTCGGCGACGATGAGCGAGTGATAGCGCGTGCAGGTAAGCGGCGTGGGCAGGCCGGCGAAGACGCCTTTGCCGTCGTGCTGGACGGGGCTGGTTTTGCCGTGCATCAGGTGCGCGGCGCGGACAACCTGGCCGCCGAAGGCCTCGCCGATGGCCTGATGGCCGAGGCAGACGCCGAGGATGGGCGCTTTGCCGGCCATGTGGCGGATGAGCGGGACGAGAATGCCAGCGTCGGCGGGCGTGCAGGGGCCCGGCGAAAGCAGAATGCGCTCGGGCTTGAGGGCTTCGACATCCTCGACCGTGAGGTCGTCATTGCGGCGCACTTCGACCTTTGCGCCGAGCTCGCCCAGATACTGGACGAGGTTGTAGGTGAACGAGTCGTAGTTGTCGAGGACGAAGACCATGGTGAGGCTAGTGTAGCGCGGAAGGGGCGGCAAGTCAGCGAGTCAGCAGGCCAGCGGGCCAGCGGGTCGGCAGAGCGGTTGCGCGGGCGGGCGGGGGTTTGAAAGACTGGCTTGGGCGGCGAGCGATGGTGCTTCATTTTCTAATCAAGGGACGGGTGCAGGGCGTGGGCTTTCGGTGGTTTGTGCACCGGGAGGCGCGCGAGCTGGAGCTGCGCGGCTGGGTGCGTAACACCGAGGACGGCGATGTGGAAGTGGTGGCCACGGGCACGGTGGAAGACCTGGCCGATCTGGGCACGAGTCTGCGCAAAGGGCCGCGCGGCAGCCGCGTGGATCGCGTGATTGAGCACTACCTGGATGAGAAGGAAGGCGAAGGACTGGAAGCGTTCCGGATTGAAGGGGCGTGGTGAGCGAGGCAGCCGTCAGCCATCAGCCGTCAGTTGTCAGTTTATCGAAATGATGCGCGAAGGGCGGGCTTCTATAATCAGTGAGGAAGAGGCGCGGCCGGGCTGCCGGTTCCCTTCTTGCATGCACACATTCGTGGAAGAAAAGCATTCCCGCGACAAGAGAACCCCGCGACAACAAGACGGAAGCGAAGGAGCAAGCCGAGGCATGGCCAAAGGACGGAAAGAGATTAATGTAGACGCGCTGAAGGCGCTGGTGCGTACGGTGCCGGATTTTCCCAAGCCGGGGATTTTGTTTTATGACATTACGACGCTGCTGAAGGACCGAACAGGCTTTGCGCAACTGATTGACGCGCTGGCGGCGCACTACTTTGAGCGCAAGGTGGACCTGGTGCTGGGCATTGAGGCGCGGGGATTCATCTTTGGCCCGGCGCTGGCCTATCGGCTGAACGCGGGGTTTGTGCCGGTGCGCAAGCCCAAGAAGCTGCCGGCTCCGGTGGCGCGCGTGACCTACGACCTGGAGTACGGGTCGGACACGCTGGAGATTCACAAGGACGCGATTGAGCCGGGGCAGCGCGTGCTGCTGGTGGACGACCTGCTGGCGACGGGTGGCACGATGGAGGCGACGGTAAAGCTGGTGCAGGAGCTGGGCGGCGAGATTGCCGGCCTGTGCTTTGCCGTGGAGCTGGATTTCCTGAAGGGCCGCGAGCGGTTCACGGGGCACGACGTCTTCAGCCTGCTGCACTACGACGAGTAAGACGTGGACGAGTAAGGCGCGGACAGTTTCAGGAGAGTCCGCCAGCGAGCGGGTGCGCGTCGTCGGCGTTTTCATCCTCTTCGCGGTCCCGGTCGGCGCGGATCTCGTCCATCCTGTCCTGATCCGAACGGTCCTGGTCGGCGCGGTCCTGCAGCATCTGGGCATCGGCAAAGCGGTAGCCCACGTAGACATCCGTGAGCAGGTAGATGGGGTTCGAGGGGTCGTCCTCGATTTTCTTGCGCAACTGGCGGACAAAGGTGCGCAGGTACTCGACCTCCTCGCGGCAGTCGGCGCCCCAGACGGCGGTCAGCAGACGCGCGTAGGTGATGACACGTCCGGCGCGGCTCATCAGGCAGTAGAGGATGTCGAATTCCTTGCGCGTGAGGTGGACGGGCTGGCCGCGCTTGGTTACGCTGCGGCGGGCGGGCGTGAGGCGGATTTCGCCGATCTCGATGGGCGCGTCCTCGGCGCGGACGGGCGCGTGGAAGCGGCGATGGGCAGTGCGGATGCGGGCGATGAGCTCGCGAATGCTGAAGGGCTTGGTAATGTAGTCGTCTGCGCCGAGCTCCAGGGCTTCCACTTTTTCTTCCTCGCCGTCGCGCACCGTGACCATCAGGATGGGCAGGCGCGGGGCGAATCCGCGGATGCGGCGGAGGGTTTCAATGCCGCCGATACCGGGCATGTTGATGTCGAGCAGGACGACGTCATACGTGTTGGCGTGGAGAAGCTGGAGGGCTTCCTCGCCGCGCGAGGCCTCGGCAATCTGGAAGCCGAGTTCGGCCAGCGGCGGGCGGATGGCGCGGCGGATGGCGGCTTCGTCGTCAACGATGAGAACACGAATGGCGGGCTGATTCATCGGGATTGCCTCTTTGGCTGGGGCGCGGGAATGGCGGCGTAAAAGGTGGTGCCCTCGGTTTCGTCGCTGGTGACCCAGACATATCCGCCGTGAATCAGGGCGACGCGCTTGGCGACGGCGAGACCGATGCCCGTCCCGGAGGCGCGATTGGATGAAGTGGTGGCACGGTAATAGCGGTCGAAGATCCGCTCGCGGTCCGCGATGGGGATGACGGAGCCGAAGCTGTTCACCGAGAAAATGACCTCGGCCTTGGCCTGCTGGGCGCGGATGGTAACCGTGGTGCCGAAGACCGAATACTTGCAGGCGTTGTCCACATACTGGGTGAGCAGCATGATGAGGAGTTGGCGGTCGCAGCAGAGGGTGAGGCCGTCGTCGGAGAGATCGACGGCGATTTTCATGCTGGCAATGCGGTCGCGGAGGCTGGCGAGAACTTCATCGAGGAGCGAGGCGACGGAGATGGATTGGGCGTGGACGGTGACCTCGCCGGCGTCAAGCCGCGCGGTGGTGAGAAGGCGTGCGGTCAGGTCGCTGAGCAGGCCGGCCTGCTCGTCAATCAGTGAAACGAGCTCAGCCTGCGCGGGCGAAAGATGGCCCATTTCGCCCAGGCCGGTGGAAGCGGCGCGGATGGCGGTGAGCGGCGTTTTGTAGGCGTGGGCCAGGCTGTCGAGCACGGTGGCGCGCAACTGCTCAGTGCGGCGCTCGGTCTCAATGCGGCTTTCGTTGGCGAAGGCGCGATAGCGGTCAAAGGTGATGGCGATGAGCGAGGCGATGGCGTTGTTGGTCAGCGGATTGGTGTCTCCGCGCACGACCAGGCTGCCGATGGGAACGTTGCCCAGGCGCAGGACGCGGCGGCTGATGCCGGTGGAGGCGTCGTCGTCGCTGGTCTCAAAGTAGTAGACGTTCTGCGCCAACTCCTGCGGGTCGTCGTGCCAGTAACCCGCCTGGTAGGTTTCGTGCAGGTCCGCGTCGAAAACGACGACGGCCTCGAAGGCGAAAATCTCATGGACGAGCTCGGCGAGCTGGGAGCCGGGCTCGACGTGGAGATTCATCTGCAGGGTGCGGCGGGTGAACTCGTAGAGATCGCGCATCTGGCCGCCCCAGGACTCCGAGGCGCTGGCGTGCTGCTGCACGCGCGAGGAGAGGCGGCTGACGATGAGGGCGGTGACGACAAAGGCCAGCAGGAGCACCGAGTTGGCGGGGCTGGCTGCGGCGTCGAGCGTATTGCGGCGCGCACTCAGGGCGCTTTGCACCACGACTGAAGCCAGCGAAACAACCACGGCCTGCCAGAAGCCCCAGAGCAGCGCCGTGGGCACCACAACCAGCAGGCAAAGCAGCGCCGTGACGGGAAGCATCCACCGGAACCAGTGAGCGCAAAGGCCGACGGCAACCACGGCAAGGATGCCCAGCGCGCACTGAAGCGAAAAGACAAGGGCCTGTGAGCCGGAGCCGCGCAGACGGCTGGCGGCTGAGAGCGATCGCACCGGGATGTAGGTTCCTGACAACGCAAACCCATCCTTTCAGGCCGAACAACCATGAACCGGCGCCGAAAGCAAAGCGGAAGCCGGCAGAGCCAGCGCGAGAAGAGGTGTGCGGCGGCTGCGGCGCGGCCCGATCTCAATTCCTCTGGCGCATGGAGAGCGTGACTGAATTTTAACAGCAGGCGGGTTTCTCCGGTGAAAGCTGCCGGAGGCGTGGAACTGGGCGAGGAGCGCAAAGGCTTGCGTGGATTTCTTTTCGCTTCCTCATCCCTTCCTTATGGTTCCTCACGTGGTTTTTATGTGAACTCTGCGTTACTGAGCGTAATCCGCAACGACCGGATTGCAGAGGAATCGGCCAATCAAAAAGAAGCCAAACCGGAACCATGACCTCCATACGGTCAGCCTGCCGAGAGCAGACTGAAGGCCTGGCCAGGATGGAGCCCGCACCAAGCCGAGGCGTAGAGGTTTACGCCACTTGTTGAGTGAGCCCCGAATCAGAGTCTTGAACGCGCCTTATCAGATGTTCATCTCAAAACTAATTTCTCCTGGAGGAACAGTGCCGATGTACGTGAAGCGAAACCATATCCTGAAGTCGCTCATTGGAGCAGCCAT
>JBAUEO010000014.1:0-216007 GCA_049678625.1 Occallatibacter sp.
CCATGGCCCTCAGCATCTTCGTCACGCTCAATGGAACCGTCATGTCCGGCGCACGCATCCCCTTCGCAGCCGCGCGTGACCGCCTCTTCTTCGCGCGCTTCGCCCACATTCATCCGCGCTTCCAGTCCCCCTCCACCTCGCTCATCGTTCAGGGGCTGATCTCGACCGTGCTTTTGCTCTTCCTAAGCAAATTCCAGCAGCACTTTGAGCTCGCCATCTTCGCCGAGTGGCTCTTCTACATGCTCACCGCCACCACCGTCTTCCTTTATCGCCGCCGCCACCCCGAATACCCGCGCCCCTACCGCACCTGGGGCTATCCCGTGCTGCCGGCCATCTTCGTGGTTTGCGCAGCAGCGGTTCTGGTGTGGAGCTACGCCGGAAATCTCCGCGGCTCGCTCCTCGGCAGCGTGCTCATCCTCGCCGGCCTGCCGGTGCTCTGGCTCGTCCGCCGCAAATACGGACCCTCGCTTCCACCCGAATCCGCACCCGGCCCGCTCTAACCGCAGCGGCCCCATCTTCAGCGCTCACTCGCGCCGTTTCGGTCTGCACAACGTCCAACACTCAGGAATTCCGCATCCCCTGCGCCGGTTCCGTCATCCTGAAAGCCATGCCCAGCCCGCTCGACAATCCCATCTGGCACTCGCTGCACACCGAGCACAGCCACTTCGCCGTGGATGCTGGCCTGGCCCGCCGCTACCCCGCAGCCATCGGCCCCCTGAGCGGCATGGCGGACGTCACGCCGCACAGCCTTGAATCTCTCCACGCACTCGCCGAACCCTCCGGCCGTCTCGCGCTTTTCCTTGAGGAACCCCTCGCCGACACGCCCGGATGGACCCTGGAACGCGCCGAGATCATGTGTCAAATGATTGCCTCAGGCGGAGCCGATTCCGGCACCGATCTCAATCTCAATCAGCCCGGCGCGACGCCCGTCCGTCCGCTCACCGCCGCCGACGTTCCGCAGATGCTCGCGCTCACCGGGCTCACCAACCCCGGCCCTTTTCGCGAGCGCACCCATGAGCTCGGCGCATTCTTCGGCATCTTTCAGGGCGACCGGCTCGTCGCCATGGCAGGACAGCGTTTGCACCTCCCGCGCTGCGTCGAGGTCAGCGCGGTCTGCACGCATCCTGACGTCCGAGGCCAAGGGTACGCCCGCATGCTCATCGCAGCCGCGATGCGCGAGATTCGCCAACGCGGCAAAACGCCCTTCCTGCACGTGCTTGCCAGCAACCACGCGGCCATCCGCGTCTACGAGTCTCTCGGCTTCACCCTCCGCTGCAATCTCCATCTCGCCGTGCTCAGGAACCTGACCCCGCCGATCCGAACCTGATTCCACGCATGCCGCGTGCCCTTCGTCTATCCTCCCCTTCGTTTATCCTCAGAGAACTGCCATGCCCAATCACTCCCGGCTCGGCCAGAATTTTCTTGAGGACGCGCAGGCCATCCAGCGCATCGCGGACGCGCTCGGCAACTGCGCCAGCCGCACCGTCGTCGAAATTGGGCCCGGCGGCGGCGCAATCACGCGCGCGCTGGCCGCACGTTGCGCCCGCCTTCTCGCCATTGAGCTCGACCCCGATCTCGCCGCGCAACTGCGCGCCGATCTGCCAGCAGAAAACCTGACCATCCTCAACGAGGACGTTCTCACCTTCGACTTTGCCGCCGCTGCCGCCGCCGCAGGCCAGCCCTTGCTCGTCGCTGGCAACCTGCCTTACTACATCACCTCGCCCATCCTTCACCGCCTTGCCGCCGCGCACGCATCGCTCTCGCTTGCCGTGCTGATGGTTCAGCGCGAAGTCGCTGACCGCATCACCGCCCAGCCCGGCTCGCGCGACTATGGCCTGCTCTCCGCTACTGTGCAGCTCTATGGCCCCGCCGAAATGCTCTTCACGCTGCCGCCGGGCGCATTCTCTCCGCCGCCCAAGGTCCACTCCGCAGTCTTCCGCTGGCGTTTAGCGCCGCGCTTCGCTGCGCTGGGTGTTCCCCGGGAATCCTTCATCAACTTTCTCCGCCAGTGCTTCGCGCAGAAACGAAAGACCCTGGCGAACAATCTGCGCGCCGCCGGATTTGCCCCAGCGGACCTGGCTGCCGCGCTCGCTCGCGCCAAAATTGCCGCACAGGCCCGCGCCGAATCGCTCTCGCTCGAAGACTTCGCCGCGCTCTGGTGCGCACTCCACGCAGAAGGGGCCGCCTCATCGTCTGAAGCAGCCCCGTAAGTCGATCTGTATTGCGTTGTCCCTGGATTCCGGCCTTAGCGCGGTCTGCCGCCGCCGGACGGGTGACTGCCACCGCCACCGCCACCGCCGCCAGCACTGACGTGTGAACCACCTCCGCCTCCACCGCCAGACGGATGCCCGCCGCCGCCCGAATTTCCGCCGCCCGAGGGACGGCTCGCCCCACCACCGTAGCTGCGGCTTGGCGAAGTGGGAGCCGGCCGCGCGCCCCACGCGCCGGAGGAAGGTCTCTGCGGACTGCCGCGATAAACCGGCTGCCCCGGCGCTGGCCCTGCCATCCGCTGCTGCAGCGAATTCCAGTAGACATTGCGGTCTTCATCCGTCTGGTTCGGCGTTTGAGTATATCCATACCGCGCGCCGCCATTGCCCGCCGCCGTCGTCGTCCGCTCGCCGCGGGTTTCGTGTTCATAGAAAGGCCGGGGCGAAATCGGCTGCATCGGCGCAATCGGATTGCCGCCCACCATTACCGGCGTATTCCTTGTACGCAAGGCAACGTCGGATCCGCTGTGCTCAAGCCGGTTGAAGGCAATCACCGGATGCGGCTGATAGCCCACGCCCGGCCGCCCAATCCCTTCGCCGCCTTTCGGCATCACGGGCCCGCCGCGCGGCTTCACCGGCGGATGGAAGCGGTGCGGCGCATTCCTCACGTTATAGTTCCATCCTCCGCCGCCCCCGTACCACCACGGCTCGCCGCCGCCTGGATACCAACCCCAGCCGATTCCATCGTAATAGCCCCAGTTTCCCGCCTGATAGGGCATAAAGCCCCATGACTCGCACGAAGCCCACACGTATCCATAAGGCGGCATCCACACCCAGTTTCCGCAGCCATAGGGATCCCAGCCCGTGTTCTCCGCCTCATAGGGCGACCACACATATCCGGTTCCCGGCACGTTATACCAGTTCCCATTCGCGTCCAGGTCGCTCCACGCGGGATTGTTGCTGTTCGCCACCGTGCTCGTTGCTTCGGTCCGGTTTGCTTCCTCTGCCGTAAGCGCCTGGTCGCGGTCGCTGTTCCACTGGTCCCACGAGTTCTGACTGATCGACTCGGCAAGCTGGTAAGGCCGCGGACCGTTGGCCTCCAGCGTCACCGTCTCGCCGCCATGTATGTCCAGCGACAGGTTCTGCCCGTCCTCAAGGTGCGCATTGCCTGAGAAGACCGCCAGCTCTCCCGGCGGATTGTCCGTGTCCACGCGCAGCACCGTAAACCCGCTCGAAGTCACAATATCGCTTCCGAACCTCACCTGCATCGACCCCGAGCCCTGGCTGCCTTCCAGTTCGAAGTAGCCCAGGCCGCCGTTCACCTGCGTCACGGTCTCCGGGCCGTTCGCTCCCTGCCGCAGCACGCTCAAGGTCAGCGAGCTGTCCGGCGCAACGCGCGCCACGCTTCCATCCTCAAACTGAATCTCCGCCCGCCCATCGTCAGAGGTCTTGATCTGCGTCCCCTCAAACAGTGGCGTATTGACCGGCGCTTCCTGCGCCAGAATCGTCCCGGCCATCGAGAGCTGGACCTGCCCCTCCACGTAGCTCAGCCGCACCGCCCGCGCTCCGGTGCCCGTACCCTGCTGGGCCGGATTCTGCTGGACCGCGTCCTGCGGACCCTGATTTTGCGGAGCCGGATTCTGCGGAGCCAAATTTTGCATCAATTGCTGCGCCGCAGCCGACGGTCCCGCCGCCACCAGCGCACACGCCGCCGCCAGCGCCAGCCCTGCCTGCGCGATACTCTTCCACCAGCCTGTTTCACTTTGTTTCATCGGGGGCCCCCCTTTCGTGCTTCCACCCGCGCCTCCGGTGTCCTTGCTCCGGCCCAGAGGAGGCCTGCACTCTATTAGGACACAAACCGTCACCGCAAAGTCGCGAAAAATCTTTGCAGCGCATCACTTAAGGTTCGCTTAATCTCCGCGATTGGCCTGCGCCAGCAGCTTCCGCGCCTGCTTTCTCACCCGCTCCATCACCGACGGATCGGTCTCCAGCTTCAGCAGAATGCTCCGGATTGCGTAGATTTGCTGCAATCTCCCGTCGCCGGCTGCCTCCACGATGAAGCCCATCTCCCGGTCCAGCCCCAGCGGTTCGTGCTCCCGCAACAGCTCCAGTTGCGCGCCTTCCATCAGCGTGGACGTCACTCCCACCAGCGACTCGCCCAGCGACTCAATGTCCTTCTCTCTGGAATAGTTGAACCGGCAGCTTCCCTCGCCGTCCGGCCCCCTGTAGCTCAGCGTCTTCCATCCCTGAAAGGCCACCTTCTGCCGGCTTTGACAAATGGTGTTGAAAAACTCGTTCCGCCGCGCTGTTGCAAACACCTTCGCCGTGAACTCTGGGCTCAGCTTCACCGCGCGGTCCACCGTCACCGGCTCAATCGTCTCCGGCTTCGGCGCGGTCGAGTTCGCCCGGTCCGCGTGGAAATGCCCCGTCCCATCCGGATAAAGCACCAGCGTCCACTCGGAAGGCGCAAGGTCGGGATTTGAAAACTCCGCCCGAAAAACCGGCACGGAAAAGTCAGGCCCGGAGTACTTTGCGAATTGGGGTTCGCGTTTGGCTGGGAATTCGGATTGCGGCCAGGCCTGCGCGCCGGCAAAGGTCCCCGGCATAAGCATCGCCATTGCGGCCACCAGCAATCCAGCCCCATGCCTCACCGTGCCGCTCCCTGCTTTGCCGCTTGCTGCATCAGGGTCTGCGCCGTGTGCACGTGGCAAATGGCAATCGCCAGCGCATCCGCCGCGTCCGGCGGCTCCGGAATCTCCGCCAGATTCAGCAGCCGCGCCACCATGAACTGCACCTGTTCTTTTTTTGCCAGCCCGTAGCCCACTACGCTCTGCTTAATCCGCAGCGGCGCGTACTCGGCCACCGGCAGCCCCACTGTAGCCGCCGCCAGCAGCGCCACCCCGCGCACCTGCCCCAGCTTCAGCGCACTCTTCGCGTTCACTGAGTAGAAGACCTCTTCCACGGCCACCACTTCCGGCTGCCAGCGCTCCAGTTCCCTCGTCAACTCGACGAAGACCTGCTTCAGCCGCTCCGGCAGCGGCTTCGTCTTTGGCAGGCAGATGGCGCCGAGGGCCCGGCACTCAAGCCGCGGCTCACGGCCCGAGTCGTCCGACTCCACCACTCCAAACCCCGTCACTTCCGTGCCGCAGTCAATCCCAAAGACCCGCATCGGCACCCAGTGTATCGCCGGGTGCCCCATTTATGCGCGGCTACCTTGCGCATGAGTGGATCTCTGAGAAGGCCCCAAACGCAGCAACGGCCCGGGATCGTTCCCAGGCCGCTGCCGGTGATCTGTTGGGATTGGACTAAGGCCATCGCGCTGCCGCGAGTGCCAGTGGCCCGGTGAGCCTGCCGCCGGGACTTCCCTGGGGTTCTGGGGCGCGATGCCCTAGGCCTCAGTCACCTCACGTAACGTACAACTGGAACAATCAATCTTCATAGGCTGGATCATCCTCCTTTCCCGTGTATCGCTAAACTACGTCGATTCCGAGCTGCACGTCAAGCGGCCCATGCGGTGTGGTGAAAAAAGGTGTCCGAATCAGTTACCGCCCGCCTATGCCAGCGCCTGGCTCACGTTCTCAAGCGCCTCGTCAATCTCGGCGGTGTTCTTGAAGCCGATGGTGACCGCGTCCACGCCCGCACGCTGGAAGGCGAAGCGCAAGGACTGCTGACGGTCCTCGCGACTGAAGGTTCCTTCGCCCATCAATTTCATACTGATAACGCCCATGCCCTCGCGCTTCACTTCCTGCACCTTGGCGACCACCTCGGGCACAAACTGCGGATTGTTGCCGACCCAGTACTCCGGTCCGTCCATGGCCTTGCCCTTGTGGTTCATGCGGATCATGGCAATCTGCATCCACTTCTGGCCGGGAATCTGGTTCAGCGCCGGCAGCCCGTGCACCGATGCGCCCTGCGTCCGGATGACGCCTTTCGCCTGCGCCTCGTTCAGCCCGTCGCGCCAGTTGGCCGTCTTCGCCACCCAGTCGCCTTGGTGCTGGTAGTGCAGCAGCATGATGTCGAAGTACTCGGTCATCGACCGCCGGCGCATCTCGTCGAATCGCTGCATCGGGTCCACGCCCTCCTCGGTCGTCACCTTGGTCATCAGCTTGTAGTTCTCGCGGGGAATCCCTTTCAGCGCCTCGCCCAGCATCGCCGGCGTCACATAGGCCTCGGCCGTCTCATAGAACCGGATGCCGTGGTCATAGGCGTAGCGCACCAGCCGCGTAAACTCCTGCTGGCCCAGCCCGGCCTGCACATATCCGTTGTTGGTGCCGGTGCCGAAGGCCAGCCGCGTCACTTCAAGCCCGCTGCGTCCCAGTGTCACATTGCTGGTGGCCGTGCGCCCTTCTGCGTGCAGCGGCAGCGTGCCCACTTTGGCTATGGCTCCCGCCGCCAGCGTGGTCTTCAGAAATTCCCGCCTCGTATAAGGACTCATCGCAGCCTCCCGTCGCGGCTCCTCCCTGGCTTTCTGCGGAGCGTTGCCCCGATGCCCGAATCGTACCACCGATTGCTTTCGGCAGCCACCAATTGCCTTCACCAGCTATGCAACCACTCCTCATCGCGCCCGATGCGCACCGGCGTCCGAAACAATTCACTCAGCCGCGATTCGGTCAGCATGGCGTCGCGCGGGCCGTCGCCTGCAATTCGACCCTCGCGCATCAGAATCACGCGCTCCATCTCGGGCAGAATATCGCCCAGGTGATGCGTCACCATCACCATGCCGGTTCCCTCCGCCGCCAGCCGCCGCAGAGTCTCGCGCAGTTCCCGTTGCGCGGCCAGATCGAGCGCGTTCGAGGGCTCGTCCAGCAGCAATTGCCGCGGCCTGTGCACCAGCGCCCGCGCAATCAAGACTCTGCGCTTCTCCCCGGCCGACATTTCTCCCACCAGCCGCTCGGCCAAATGCAGCGCCTCCATTCGCTCCAGCGCCTCACTCGCGCGGTCGCGCATTTCTTCTGTGACATGCAGGTTTGGCCACAGTGTGGACGCGGAAAAGAATCCCGCCGTCACCGCGTCCAATCCCGTGGTCACCGCCGTGCGCTCGCCCGGCAGCTCGCTGCCCATCAGCCCCGCGCTCACCACGCCGAAGTGCCTCCGCAACTGCGTCAGGTCCCAGCGCTCCCGCCCGAAGATGCGCACCTCCATCCCCGGCTGCACCATGGGATAAATCTGGCAGGTCATGGTCAGAATCAGCGTCGATTTGCCGCAGCCGTTGGGGCCAAGAATCGCCACGTGCTCGCCCGCGCCGATCGTCAGGTTCACATCGTGCAGCACCACGCGCTCGCCCCGCGCCACATTCACGTTGCGCAGCGCAAGAAACACCTTCTCGTCCGGCAGCCCATCGGTCCCCGTCATGATCTCGGTCATGCCTCCCTCAAGCTGTTAGATTAAATGCGTTGCTTCCCTTCACTGAAGATGTCTGACGTTTCTCAATTCCTCATCCCGCGCGGCTTCCGTTTCGGCGCGGCCAGGGCCGGCCTGAAGCAGAGCGGCAGAACCGACTTTGCCCTCATCGTCGCCGACCGGCCCGCCAGCGCAGCCGCGCTCTTCACCGCCAATCGCGTCAGCGCCGCCCCGCTCGCCGTGGACAAGGAGCACTTGCGCGCCACCGGCGGAAAAATCCGCGCCGTCGCCGTCAACGCGGGCAACGCCAACTGCGCCGTGGGCCTGCCCGGACTGCGCGCCGCCCGTGCCACCTGCGCTGCCGTCGCCGAGGCCTTCGGCTGCACACCGGAAGAGGTTTTTCCCTCCTCCACCGGCATCATCGGCGTCCCGCTGCCTGCCGAAAAACTCATCAGCGCGCTTCCGGAGCTCGCCGCGAATCTTGGCCCGGAGAGCGACCACTTCCAGCAGGTGGCCGAGGCCATCCTCACCACGGACACGGTGGAAAAAACCGCCTTCGCGCGCTTTGAAGTGGGAGGCCGGGAGGTGCGCATCGCCGCCGTCGGCAAAGGCTCGGGCATGATTCATCCGCAGCTCGTGCCCCACGCCACCATGCTCGTCTACATACTCACCGACGCATACCTCGAACCGCCCCTCCTCGACGTTTTTCTCCGCGACGCCGTCGAGCTCAGCTTCAACCGCATCTCCGTCGATGGCGACACATCGACCAATGACACCGTGCTCCTGCTCGCCTCCGGCGCAAGCGGCGTAAGCATCACCTCCGAGGTTGAATCGGCCCACCCAGCCTTTCGTGAGGCGCTCAATCAGGTCTGCACCTCGCTCGCGCGCCAGATTGTCGCCGACGGCGAAGGCATTTCGCATCTGGTCGAGCTGCGCATTCAGGGCGCGGCGTCGGACGCGGATGCATTGCGCGTCGCCAAAGCCATCGCGCATTCGCCGCTGGTGAAGACAGCGTGGGCCGGCTGCGATCCCAACTGGGGACGCCTCATCGCCGCTGTCGGCTACTCCGGCGCGGCCATTGATCCCGAGCGCATCGACATATGGTTCGGCCCGCTTCGCATCTGCCGCAATGGCGCGCGCGCCGTCGAGCTTGACGAAGCCGCCGCGCACGACTTCCTCAAGCAATCCGAGTTCGCCATCAACCTCCAGCTCAACCAGGGTTCCGGCTCCTGCGTCTTCTGGACCACTGACCTCACCCACGAATACATTCGCATCAACGCCGATTACTCCACTTAAGCCGCCTTGCGTCCGCTGAGCCGCACAAAACTCCTGCGCATGAAGAGGTTCAAGCATCCATGACGGCCCGCTTCGCTCCACAACCCGCTTCGCCGCATCCGGCGGCCCTCCCCGCGCCCTTTTCGCTCATCTCCCCTGAGCGCTTGTGGGAGATCTACGCCGCCATGCTCCGCTGCCGCGCCATTGCGGAACGCGCAGCCGAGCTCGTCCGTGCCGGAATTCCCGCGCATTCCCTCCAGGCCGCGCTCGGTTGCGAAGCGGCCTACGCCGCGGTTCTGGTCGGCCTCCACTCCGCGGATGTTCTTTCTTCCGCCGCCGAAGACACCGTCGCCGGCTTTCTGCATGGACTCCCGCTCAAGGCGCTTTTCGCTGCCCTTGCGCCTCCCCTTGCCCCGCCCGCGCACACGCGCCCCAAAAAAGCCGAGCTCGCGCCTCAACCTTCTCCCCAACCCACTCCCCCGCTTGCGAAATTGGCCGGCCTGCTTCCCCTCGCGCCTTCGCCTGCCGCGCAGCTCCACCTGGCCAACGGGGCGGCCTTCGCCCTCAAACCCCAGGCGAATAAGCCACTCGTCGTCGCGCTCTGCGGCTCCGGCGCAGCCCCGGACGAAGCCTGGCAGCAGGCTCTCGACTTCGCCGGCGCGCACACCCTGCCCATCCTCTTCCTCTGCCTTTCCCAGGCCAGCGACGCCGCCGCGCTTGCTGAAGCAAATGCTCATTTTGACCAGCTCTTCACTCTCGCCGGATCTGCCCGCGTCCCCACCATCGTTGTCGATGCCCAGGACGCCGTCGCCGTTTACCGCGTCGCCAGCGAGTCGATTTCCCGTGCCCGTTTGCGCCGCGGGCCAACCCTTATCGCCTGTTTCGCGCATCCAACCCAACACGTGCCCGGCTATTACCAGTCCGGCCGGAAATCCAGTCCGGGTCAGACCGCCGGTGACCACACAGACTCCGGCGACGGCCTTCGCGCCATGGAAGCGTACCTCGGCCGCAAGGCTTTCTTTGACCCCGCCCGCAAGGCGCAGATCCTTGACGCCTTTGCCCGTCAGCTCGACCGCGCCACGCGGGGACTGCCTCGCTGACGCCTTGATTTCAATTGCCCTCTTTCGCGTGTCCCGATTCGCGTTTCTTGATTTGCTTGTCCCGATTTGTTTGCCTCGTTCCATACCCGTAATCTCCCGCTCAGTGTGTGTTGCGCACTGTGCATTGTTCGCATCGAGCGAATGGTAGAGTGAGGATTATGCAGGTGCGTCATCGCGTCTTTCCAGGGGTTGTCTCTTCTGCCATTCTGCTGGCCGGAGCCCTTTTCGTCGCTGGTCCGCACTATGCATCCTCCCAGGTCGCTCCCGTCTGCGAGCCCTCCACGCTCGACTCGCCCTACATTCCCGTCGACAGTTGGATCTATCCCGCCGTCATGCGCCTTTACTCGCTCGGCTACATCGACTCGGCTTACATCGGCATGCGCCCCTGGACCCGCGCCCGCGTGGGCCACATGCTCGAGGAGATTGGCGCCAACATTGAGGACGCCGACTCCAGCCCCGTCAACGATCAGGCCGAGGCCATCTACGAATCCCTCGACAACGAGATCAACGCCGACATGTCCGGCCCCTGCGGCCCGCTCCGTGGCCGCACCCGCATCGAATCCATCTACTCCACCACGCGCATCCTCAGCGGCACGCCCCTGCGCGACAGCTTCCATCTCGGCCAGACCGTCATCAACGACTACGGCCGCCCCTACGAAAACGGCATTAACAACTACTCCGGCATCAGCGGTTATGCCACCGCGGGCCGCTTTGCTCTTTACGTCCGCGGCGAGTTCCAGGGCGCGCCATCAGCCACGGGTTACTCCACTTCGCTCGCGCAAATGCTCTCCGCCCGCGACGAAATTCCCTTCCTCAACCCCGTCACCAACCTGCCGTACAACCAGGCCACCATTCCCCTCGGCCCCATCTCATCGGTCTCCGACGGCCGCCTTGTTGAGGCCTACGTCTCCGCCCGCGTCCTCAACCATGAAATTTCATTCGGAAAACAGGACGTCTGGATCGGTCCCGGCCTCGGCGGCGGAATGGCCTACTCCAACAACGCTGAGAACATCTATTCCTTCCGCATCAACCGCTCTGAGCCGCTGCGCATCCCACTACTCTCGCGCCTCACCGGCCCCTTCCGTTACGACTTTCTCGTCGGCTCGCTCAAAGGGCACACCTATCCCAACTCTCCCTGGGTCCACATGGAGGCCCTCAGCTTCAAGCCAACGCCCAATCTCGAGTTCGGCTTCGAGCGCACCGTCATCTGGGGCGGCAAGGGCCACGAACCCATCACCCTCCACACCTTCCTCAAAAGCTTTTTCAGCTTCCAGAACGTCCCTGCCTCGGAAAAGTTCAGCCGCAATGACCCCGGCGCGCGCTTCGGCAGCTTTGACTTCGCCTACCGCCTGCCTTTGCTGCGCAACTGGGTCACCCTCTACGCCGACGGCGAGGTCCACGACGACGTTTCAGCCATTGACGCCCCCCGCCGCGCAGCGTGGAGGCCCGGCATTTACCTCGCGCACTTCCCCGGCGCGCCCAGCCTTGACCTGCGCCTGGAAGCCGTAACCTCTGACCCGCCCGTCTCCACCAGCAACAGCGGTCTCTTCATGTACTGGGAGACCGTCCAGCGCCAGGGCTACACCAACAAAGGCAATCTCTTCGGCGACTGGATTGGCCGCGAGGACAAAGGCGGTCAGGCTTGGCTCACCTGGCACCTCAGCGGCAATGAGTGGCTGCAGGTCTCTTACCGCAATCAAAAAGCCGCCAAGGATTTCATCCCTGGCGGCACCACTCTCCACGATTTCACCTTCCAGGCCACCAAGCGCCTCGGCCGCGACTTTGAAGTCGACGGCAACTTCACGCTCGAAAAGTGGAAGGCCCCTGTCTACCTACCCGGCCAGCAGACCGTGACCAACACTACCATCCAGCTCACGTGGTTCCCTCAGCGGAAGGTGAGCTTTTAGCTGGTAGCTCTCCATCATCCGCGGAGGTTCCACGCCAAATGCACACTGCTCCCTGGGAATCATCAATGGCTCCACAGCGCGCGACCCGCAGTTGCTGCAGCCCCAATGCCCTTCCAGGAAATACCAAATGAAGTAGAGCACGCCCGGCACCACCAGCACCGCCAGCAGAAGCAATCCCGTCCGGACCGAACCCGTGTACATATACTGCTCCAGCCCCACCGACTGGCATCGGGTACAAACCACAGCTTCCTCATCCATGGAATTTTCCTCTAATGGATGAGATACACCCCTGTCCCATCTCGGAACAATTCCACTTTCCGGGTACTCTTTTGGTTACCCCCGGCCATTACATTAGGCGTCGAAGCGACCTATCCCCTTTAATTTCCGCGGCTTCGCTTTGCCTTCGATTATCTGGCCCGCGGGTGCGTCCGGTCATATACCTGCTCTAACTGTGCGGTGGTCATCTGCGTATAGCGCTGCGTTGTGGACAGCCGTTCATGGCCCAGCAGCTCCTGGATGGCCCGCAGGTCCGCGCCCTCCTCCAGCAAATGCGTTCCAAAGGCGTGCCGCAGCGTATGCGGATGCACATCGCCTGAAAGCCCCCGCAGCACCGCGATCCGCTTCACAATCCGTCCCACGCTCCGGGTCGTCAGCCGCGCCTCGCCGCCCGCATTCCGCATCCCCCTGAGCCGCAGATTCACGAACAAGGCCTGCGTCTTCCCCGTTGCGCCTGGCCCCAGCTCCGCCAGCTTCTCCCGCCGCTCGGCCAGATACTCCTTCAGCGCCCTTGCCGCCGCGTCGCCCAGCGGAACATACCTTTCCTTCTGCCCCTTGCCCCGCACCAGCACCGCCTCATTGGCCCAGTGCACATCCTTTACGTTCAGCCCGGTCAGCTCCGCGTTGCGGATTCCGCATCCATACAACATCTCCAGAATTGCCCGGTCGCGCGCCGGCCAGCTCGCCGCATCCTCGGCCACCGAATCCACCACGCGGTTCATCTGTTCAATGGACGGCACGCGCGGCAGATGCTTCGGCAGCTTCGGTGTTGCCACCAGCCTGGCCACATTGCTTTCCACGTGTCCCGTCTTCGCCAGCCACCGGAACCAGCTCCGAATGGCCGCCAGCGCCCGCGCCGCAGAGGCCTTCCCTAAGCCGCGCACATAGAGTGTGCCCAGGTAAGCCCGTATCTCCGTATGCCGAATCGCCGACGGCTTCTTCGCCGCGCCATGCTCCGCCAGATAGGCAACAAGGTTCCGCAGCTCGCGCCCGTAAGCCCGCAGCGTGTGTGCCGAAGCTCCGCGCTCATTGGCGAGCAGCCGCAGATACTCCTCCACCAACGCCGGCAGCGGGCCTTCCTTTCCCCGCGCCCGCCCGTTCATGCCGGCTCCTTGCCCCAGGGCACGTCAGTCGGCGCGTCTCTCTTTGACGCTTCGTGCCGCGGCGCTCTCATCTCAATCACCTTGCCCTTCGCTGTCCCGTTTATCGCTCCGCTCTTGGCTTGCGTTTCCGCGGTCCTGGTGTCGGGTTGTGCGCCTTTCCGCAAACGTCCCCGCGGATGATGTTCGCGATGCACCGCCTTCAGCCGGCCCAGCGCCACGTGCGTATACACCTGTGTGGTGCTGATGTCCGCGTGACCCAGCATGGTCTGCACGCTGCGCAGGTCCGCACCGTGGTCCACCATGTGCGTCGCGCAACTGTGCCGCAGTCGGTGCGGGCTGGCCTGCCCGTCCGCCGCCTTCACCAGGTGCCACACCCATTGCCGCGTCAGCGGCATGCCGCGCATTGACAAGAACAGCCGCGTTCCGTCCTGCCGCAAGCCGCCCCCCGCGCCATTCTTTTTCCTGCCCGTGCCAATTCGCGCCAGGTGCGGCCTTCCCTCCCGCAAATACGTTTCAAGCGCCTCAACCGCCGTGCGCCCCAGCGGCACAATGCGCTCCTTGTCGCCCTTGCCGCGCACCTGCACGCGCCCGGCCTCCAGTCCCAGGTCCGCCGTCGACAGCCCCGTCACCTCGGAGACCCGCAATCCGCCCGCGTAAAGCAGCTCCAGAATCGCCCGGTCCCTGAGTTCCGTCGCCCGCGCCCGCGGATGCGATGCCGCCAGCGCCGCGCGCTCCAGCATCTCCGTCACCTCCTGCTCGGCCAGCGACTTCGGCAGCACCTTCCAAGACTTAGGCGACTCGATATTCACCGTCGGATCATGCTTCACCCGGCCATCCAGCAGCATCCAGCGGTAAAACCCCCGCAAACAGCTCAACTTCCGCGCCGCCGACCGCGACTCAATCCCGTGCCCGCGCAAATGCTCCAGAAAATCCGCTATATCCTGCTGTCGCGCGCGGCCCAGCAGCGCGTTCCCGCCCTCAAGAAACTCAGCAAAGGTCCGCAAATCCCCCACGTAGGCCTCGCAGGTCAGCGGCCGTAACCCCTTTTCCACGCGAAGATACGTCGCATAGTCACGCAGAAGATTTGGATTTGAGCCCTCGTTCACACCCTCGATTATCCGTGTTTCCTGCGCGCCACATTCGCCGTCCGCCGCCGCGCGGAACCACGTTCATCACCGAATCAACTCCGGCAATAACCGCTCGCGCATCGGTCTCGCCGTCCGGCAAACCTCTGCTTCGCCGCGCCTTACCCCACGGACAAATTCACGCCGCCTTCCACGTGCACAAGCGTGTTCTTCTCCAAACCTTCATGTTCAAAACCCGGCCATGTTGAATGAAAATGGAGGGAGACAAAGAATTGAGAGGAATGACGAAGCGCTTGCAGCCCGCACAGACTGAAATCCAAAAGTGGACCGCCTCGGAATTCGAGCGCGAGGTCCTCAAACACCATCCCAAAGTTGCCGTCTTTGACTGCGACGGCACCCTCTGGAGCGGCGACTCGGGGTGCGGCTTCATGGAGTGGTCCGTCGAGCAGGGCCTCGTCTCCCGCTCCACCAGCGACTGGATTGACAACCGCTACCGCGCCTACCTTGCCGGCAACGTGCCCGAAGCACAGATCTGCGGCGAGATGATCCAGATCTACGCCGGACTCCGCGACCAGGAGCTCTGGCGCGCCGCTGAAACCTACTTCGAAACTTTTGTGCGCGCCCGCGTCTACAGTGAAATGGCCGCGCTCCTTGACCGCCTCCGCGCCGCCAAAGTCGAACTCTGGGCCGTCAGTTCCACAAACAAATGGGTCGTCGCCTCCGGCGTCCGCGCCTTCGGCATTCCCCCTCAGCGCGTCCTCGCCGCAGAAGCCCTCATCGCCGACGGCCTCATCACCGCAGACCTGCTCGACGTCCCCACCGACGAAGGCAAAGCCGCCTCGCTCAAGCGCGCTGGACTCGCAAATCCCGACGCCGTCTTCGGCAACTCCGTCCACGACTTCGCCATGCTCGAAATCGCCCGCCGCGCCTACCCCGTCAACCCTTCGCCCGCGCTGCTTGAGGCCGCTGCGCGCAAAGGCTGGGGCTACTTCCGTCCCCGCGCCGCCGAAGGCGTGGAAGCCGCCGTCGCCGGCGAGTAAACGCTCTCAGCTCCCGCACGTAGTCGTTGAAGGGTACGGGCTTTAGCCCGTATGTAGGAGAGGCCCCAAATTCGTGGGGCCTCACAGGCTCCCGAAAAACTCCCTTACCCGGTGTCCTGTAACAGGGCACGACTTCAGTCGTGCCGCAAGTGCCGCAAAATAGACGGGGCTTCAGCCCCTGAGGGAATGCAGCTTCCCAGGAAGCCCGACGCCTACATGGTCGGACGCGAGCGACGATCGACAACGAAGTCGGGAAAATCAGCCCCGGCCCCAGCGTTTACACTGGTTTCGTGGCAGACACACCGGCCAATCCATCCCCCAGGACACCGGGACCCGCTCTTCGCTTCGTGGCCGCAGCGCTCATCGTGCGCGACGGCCGGATTCTCATCTGCCAGCGCCGGCCTGACCAGCCAATGGCCCTCCAGTGGGAGTTCCCCGGCGGCAAAATCGAGCCCGGCGAAAGCCCCCAGCAGGCCCTGGCCCGCGAGCTCGACGAAGAACTCGGCATTCACGCCGAAATCGGCCCCCTCGTCACCCGCATCCGCCACAATTACCGCCATGGCGGCGCTGTCGATCTCCAGTTCTTCTCCGTGCACGAATTCACCGGCGAGCTCGACAATCGCATCTTCGCCCAGTTCAAGTGGGTTGGGCTTGAAGACCTGCCCTCTTACGACTTCCTCGCCGCCGACCGCGGTCTCATCCGCGACCTGGCTGCCGGCAAGCTGCTGTAAGTCAAACCTTGTACGCGAGCGACGAGAGACAACGAAATCGGCCCCCGAAGAACCGAAGAGGCCACGCCCCGGCTAATGCCCAGGCATCATGCTCCACAGCATCCACAGCGTGAGCACGATTACAATGATGCTCGTCCCCCACGCAATCCAGTTCCACAAGTGCGAATTCTTGTGCTCGCCCATCAAGTCAGTACGGTTGATCAACAACAGCATCAGGATGATGACCACCGGCAGCAACGCGCCGTTGAGCACCTGCGACCAGACCGCGAAATTGACCAGTTGCGAGTCCGGCAGTAGAAGCACCGCCAGCGCGCCGCCCGCAATCAGCAGCGTGTAGAGCCAGTAGAAAAACGGCGCTTCCTTGAAGTTCTTGTCCACGCCCGACTCAAACCCCAGCCCCTCGCACACCGTATACGCTGTAGACAGCGG
Source organism: Occallatibacter sp. (assembly GCA_049678625.1). Taxonomy (GTDB): domain Bacteria; phylum Acidobacteriota; class Terriglobia; order Terriglobales; family Acidobacteriaceae; genus Telmatobacter. The sequence continues at coordinate 16,494 of JBAUEO010000014.1, forward strand.
AAGAATCGACGCCGCAAAAATCGACGCATTGAACAGTCCGAACGCGAACAGGAGGAAAGCGTAGTCGCCGGCCAGCGGCCGCATCGCCTCCGCCGCGTCTGAGGCCACCTGGATCGATCCCATCCCGTGCACATAAAGCGTGGCCGCGCAGGCCACCACAATGAACCACGCAATCAGGTCAGTAAAAAAGCTGCCGATGATGACGTCAAAGCGCGACGCGCCGTAGTCTTTTACGCGAATGCCCTTCTCCACAATCGACGACTGCAGATAGAACTGCATCCACGGCGTAATCGTGGTGCCCACCACGGCGATGGCCATGTAGACATACGCCTTGTCGCGCCACACATTCCCCTTCGGCAACTTCACCGTCGCCAGCAGCGCATCGTGCCAGCTCGGCTGCGATAGCACGCCCGCAAAGATGTACGCGATATACACCAGCGACGCCAGCAGAAAGATCTTCTCCGTGCTCTTGTAATCGCCGCGAAACACCAGCGCCCACACCAGTGCCGCGCACACTGGAACCGAGATGAACTTCGACACGTGGAACAAGTGCAGCGAGCCCGCGATTCCAATGAACTCCGTCACCACGTTCGTGTAGTTCACAATCACCAGCAGAACCATCAGCACAAACGTCAGCCGCAGCCCAAACTCCTCGCGGATCAGGTCGCTCAGGCCCTTGCCCGTCACCACGCCCATCCGGGCGCACATCTCCTGCACCACAATCAGCGCCAGCGTGATGGGGATAATCATCCACAGCAGCTTGTAGCCGTACTGCGCGCCTGCCTGCGAATAGGTGAAAATCCCGCCCGAATCGTTGTCCACGTTGGCCGTAATAATCCCCGGTCCCAGCACCGCCAGGAACAGTAGAATCCGGATTCGCCAACGCTTGCCCATCGCCGCGCAGTCCTCGTAAGGGAGTCGTAATATTCTTGTTTTGCTCGCTGCCTCCCTGACCATAACAGGACTCACCCGCGCCGCGCGAACCCCTCGAATCCCGCACGTCAAGGCCGCACTCCGCATGCTTTTCCGCGGCCCCCTCACTACGCCAACCTTGACACTCCTCCCGCGCGCGCACTACAACTCGCTTTCGCCTCTATTCCTCGCAAAGGACCTCGCAAATGCCTTCTTCCGATCCCGCAAACACTCCTTCACGCCGCCGCGTACTCACTTCCATGCTGTCTGCCGGCGCAGCCCTCGGCCTCTCCGCCACGCCTGCCGCCGCTTCCGGTTCCTCCGCCGCCGAGCCTGATCCGCTCACGCCCGTCGTAACTACCGAACTTTTCGCGCCTGCGCGCCTGCGCTCCTACAAGCCGCGCCGCTCCTCAAGCTGGGACCGCACCGGCGGCAACGGCGACTCGGTCTCCGTCGACCCCGGAAAATCCGCCACGATTCTCGATGTCTCCGGCCCGGGCGTCGTCACGCACCTCTGGTTCACCATCAACTCCCGCGATCCGATGCACCTCAAGAACCTGGTCCTGCGCGCCTGGTGGGACGACGAGGCGACACCGTCTGTCGAAGTCCCCATCGGCGACTTCTTCGGCCTCGGCCTCGGCGACTACTTCACCTATCAATCCGCCCTCACCGCCGTCGCGCCCATGAAAGCTCTGAACGCCTACTTTAAAATGCCCTTCGCCACCGCCGCGCACCTCACGGTCGAAAATCAGGGCCCTGTCCGCACCGACAATCTCTACTTCGCGGTCGATTACGTCGCGCTGCCTTCGCTTCCCGCCGACCTTGGCCGCTTCCACGCGCAGTATCGCCAGGCCGCGCCCTGCCGCGGCTGGACCAATGACTGGACCCACAACTGGGACTCCAACGTAAACGATCGCAAGAATCTCTCCGGCCGCGACAACTACGTCTTTCTTGAGACCACCGGCCGCGGACACTTCCTCGGCGTCACCCACGCAGTGCTGCAAAATCAAGAAGGCTGGTTTGGCGAGGGCGACGACATGATCTTTCTCGACGGTGACGCGATGCCCAGCATCAACGGAACCGGCACTGAGGACTACTACAACGGCGCATGGGACTTCGGCGGCCAGCCGTTCGCCTATGCCCACAACGGCGCGCCTTATATCGTCGATCCCGAGCGCATTGGCGGCCGCTACTGCCTTTACCGCTGGCACACGGAAAGCCCCATCGCCTTCGAGAAATCCATCCGCGTCACCATGGAACACGGCCACGCCAACCACCGGTCAGACAATTTCTACACAACGGCCTACTGGTACCAGACCGAGCCCCACGCCGCCTTCCCCGCTCTTCCGCTCGTCGCCGACCGCGTCCCGCGGCTCTTCTCCATCGGCGGCGGCGCAGGCTCGGCAACGCCGCCTTCAAGCTAACCCGACCTTACACAGCACTTCAGCTACGCCTCGCGCAGGCTCAGACCATCGCCAAATTCCGGGTTAAAAAAATACTGAAGTATCCACTTGACAATCTTTCCTGCTCACGCAATACTGAAGCTGCCACTTAAGTATAAAACCAAAAGGAGAACCCCCCATGCCCGCAGCAAAAACCGAATCCGAGCCAAAAGCAGCCCCCGCAGCCGAGCCCGCCGTCGTTCACAACACCTTCGTCCACGAGCGCACGTATCCACAACCTCCCGACCGCGTCTTCGCCGCCTTTGTCCAACCCGCGCGCAAGCGCCGCTGGTACGCCGAGGGCGACCACGAGATCCAGGAGTTCGAGATGGAGTTCCGGGTCGGCGGCCAGGAGCGCTACCGTTACAGCTTCAAGCCCGGCCACCCCATCGCGGGCTCTGAGATTTCAAACGAGAGCACCTATCAGGACATCGCGCCGGAAAAGCGCATCGTGATGACTTCGCGCATGGCCCTCAACGGCAAGCCCATCGCCATCATGCTCGCCACCTTTGAATTTGTTGCCGACGGCTCCGGCACGGCGCTCATTCTCACGCACCAAGGCGCATTCATTGAATGGCCTGGCGGTGCGCCGATGGTGGAGATGGGATGGAAGTCGCTCCTCGGCCGCCTTGCAACCGATCTCGCACAATGAAAAATCCCATGAAGGCACCGATGGAAGGTTCGCGGATGAAAAAGAAGCCCTCCGTCAACATCGACCGCCTGTTTCACGCGCTCGGCGATCCCACGCGACGCACCATGCTTCACCGGCTCAGCCAGCGCCCCATGTCTGTCTCCGGCCTGGCTGAGCCGCTCGGCATCACCCTCACCGCCGTCGTGCAGCACTTGCAGATTCTCGAGGAGGTCCGCCTCGTCCGCACGGAAAAGCTCGGCCGCGTGCGCACGTGCAGCCTGATGCCCGACGGCTTTCGCGCACTTGAGCAGTGGATTCGCGACCACCGCACGCCGTGGGAGCGCCGCCTTGACCGCCTCGGCGATTTCCTCTCTGAATCCGGCGCCGAATCAGATCCGCCCCGGTAGGCTTTGTTCACAGCTTTTCGCGCAAGTACGCAATCACCTGGTCGGCCTGCACCACACCCACCATCCGTCCCGCCGCGTCCACAACCGGCAGCGCGTGCAGGTTGTACTTGTCGAACATCTCCGCCAGTTCCTTCTGGTGCAGGTCGGCCGGGCAACTCAGCACGCGCGGCTCGGTCAACACCTTCAGCCGCGTGTCTGCCTGCGCCATCACCAGCCGCGCCAGCGGCACTGTTCCAGTCAGCGCCCGCTTCGGTCCCAATAGAAATATCTCCGTCACGCTCTCCGGGTCGCCGTCAAACTCCTTCAGCGCCTGCACCGCCTGGGCCACCGTCGCCTCCGCGTCCACGTGTACATAGTCCGTCGTCATGCATCCGGCGGCCGAGTTCTCGTCGAACTCCAGCAGCTCTTCCACTTCCTGCCGCTCTTCCGGCTCCATCTCCTCCAGAATCGCGTCCGACTGCTCTTCGGAAAGCTCGGCCAGCAGGTCCGCCGCCGCGCCCGGGTCCATCTCCTCCACAATGTCGGCAATTCTCTCTTCGTCCAGCTTTTCCAGCAGGCTCTTCTGCAGCTTGGGATCAACCTCTTCGAGCGCGTCGGCGGCTACCTCTTCATCCAGCGAGGTAAACACCGCATCGCGCTCGGCCGGAGCCAGGTCCTCCAGAATCTCCGCCAGATCCGACGGGTGCATCTCCGCCAGCCGCTCGTACTCAATCCGCAGCTTCACCCGCCGCGCCGGGTCCACCTCAATCACATCCACAAAGTGCCAGGGAATTCCCTTGTCCTTGAACTTGCGCGAAATCGTCTCCAGCTGCGCCTTCGGAATCATGCCCTTGAAGACGCGCCGGAATGCCCCGCGCAGCCCCACCTCCACTTCGGCCACACGCAACAGGTGTACTGAGCCGTGTCCCGTCCACTCCAGGTCCACATCGTTCACGCGGACCACCTTCCGCCCGTGAACGTCAATAATCTGCCGGTCCACCAGGTCCTGCTGCAGGTAGAGGTAGCTCCCCTGGTCTTTCAAGGGCACCAGCGCGCCCGACGACCGCAGCTCCAGCGTTCCCGCCGGCGTTTCCATCACCTCTTCTGACGGCACAATCGCCAGCCCGGACCGCGTCTTCAACACCAGCCCGGCCACCTTGCCCGCATCCGCGCCGGTGGCCACCGCCACGTCCTTCAGCCGTCCGCGCACGTGCCCCTGCGCATCCGTCACCGGCATGCCCAGCAGCGCTGTCAGGCTGATCCGTGTCGCCGCGCGCGGCTGTGTCTCTGCTTGCATGGGTCGAGTGTAGCCGGTTTTGCGGCTTTCTGCGCCAGCCCAAATCAAGGCTGCGAATCCCGCGCGCCAACGCCCCGCCGCGCCAACTCCTGACTCTGACCACCTCGTCCCCGTCGCGTTTCGTCAATTTACGAGCCCTGCAACAATCGTGTTCTTGACACAATCCCCGCCAGACCTGAAACTTGCCAGCAAGGTTCCTTACCCCCCGGCCGACCCCATCATCCCATCGGCTGCCATGGAGAGGTAGCTTTGGACAAGCCGAAAGCAGCCAAGATGCAGTTCTCGCTCAGCTCCTCCATGGACAGCGTCAGCGAGGTGGAGGCCGCCGCCGACAAGCTCGCCGCCGACGCCGGTTTCGACGAGGACGAGCGCTTTCGCATCGCCATGGCCGTCCGCGAGGCAGCCGTCAACGCCGTCCTCCACGGCAACGACTACGACCCCGACAAGAAAATCTCCGCCAGCTTTGAGAACAACGGCCAATCCATCATCATCACCGTCGCCGACGAGGGCAAGGGCCTCGACCCCGACTCGCTCCCCGACCCCCTTGCGCCGGAAAACCTGATGCGCGGCACCGGACGCGGAATCTTCCTCATCCGTTCCTTTATGGATGAGGTCAAGATTCGCCAGACCCACCCCGGAACCGAAATCACCATGGTCAAGCACCTCGCTACGGCCGGCGAATCCACTTGAGTTCCCCTCAGCCTGCCTGGCGGCTGTCCCGGCTTCGCATGCCTCGCCCTCGCGCTGCCCAGGCCAAAAAACTTCCACACCTCCCCTCAGGGCCAAAGATGCTATAACCGTAGTACTCGATGAAGGAGGATTTTCCGTGGCTCTAACGATTGCATCCCGGGAAGTGGACGGCATCACTGTCCTCGACCTTAGCGGGCGGATTACCTTGGGCGAGGGCAGTGTCCAGTTGCGCGAGGCAATTCGTGACCTCATCAGCAAAGGTCAGAAGAACATCCTGCTCAACCTTGGCGACGTGAACTACATTGATAGCTCCGGCCTCGGCGAGCTGGTCAGCGCCTTCACAACCTCAAAGAACCAGGGCGCAGCCCTCAAACTCCTCAACCTCACCAGAAAGGTCAAGGACGTCCTGCAGCTCACCAAGCTCTACACCGTCTTTGACATCTACGACGACGAAGCCAGCGCCATCGCCTCGTTCAAATAATCCGGCACGGGCCCCCTCCCGCTCCGGAATCGTCTTCCGGACAAATCGAAAGGCCATCCTCGGTTCAGGATGGCCTTTACTTTTTTTCCTCACCTTGAGCCGGCTCTGGAGCATTTTTCCTATTGATGTATCGCGAAACGACACGGCTGAGTGGTCGCGACCATCAGGAAGCGACAACCTTGCACCACCTTGGCCACTCCACAAGAATAGGAAAAATGCCTTAGAACTGCACGTTCGGTACCGCCTGCTTCTCCGGGCTCGCCTTGAAGTAGGTATCGTCCTGCTTGAAGCCCGCAATCCCCGCCCAGATGTTGTTCGGGAACTGCAGCACAAACGTGTTGTAGTCCTGCAGTGCTTTGTTGTAGCGCATCCGCGCCACGCTGATTCGGTTCTCCGTCCCCGCCAGCTCATCCTGCAGCCGCATGAACTGGTCGCTTGACCGCAACTGCGGATAGTTCTCCGTCAGCAGCAGCAGCCGGCCAATCGCGCCGTCCAGTTGGTTGTTCGCCGTAATCTTCGCCTGCCGCCCCTGCGCGTTCAGCATCCCCGCGCGCGCATTGGCAATGTCGCCAAAGACCGTGCTCTCTTCCTTCGTGAACCCCTTCACCGTCTGCACCAGGTTCGGAATCAGGTCCGCGCGCCGCTCCATCTGCACGTCCACTTCTGACCATTGGCTCTTCACCGCCTGCTGCTTCCCGACCATCTCGTTCCGCGCGCTCACATAACTCAGAAACACCATGAACGCCGCCAGCACCAGTGCGCCCAACACACCCAGCCCAATCCACATTCCCTTGCGCATACTCGTCTTCTTCTCCTTCGCCCCCGCCCGTGCGGGAACCCTTCGTAAAATCCATTCAGATCAAACCGCTAAGCCAGCGCCACGACCGCGTGCATTCGAAATCACTGCCCACGACCCTGGGTGCCCCAGGTCTCGATTTTGAGACCTGGGAAAGCACGAATCTTTGCGATCGCGGTACCAAGCCCCGACCACCAGGCCCTAACTACCAGTCCCCGCCGGCGCCGCCGCCGCCAAAACCCCCGCCGCCAAAGCCGCCAAAACCGCCTCCGCCTCCTCCACCGCCGCCGCCGAATCCGCCGCCGCCGATGAACGGACCTCCACCGCTGCCAAACCACGGCCCGCCGCGGAACGCCCCGCCCAGCACTCCCGCCCACAGCAGAAAGCGCAGCAGGCTGAATCCGCCAAAGAAGAGGAAAATCAGCAAGAACAGCAGCAGGTGCAACAAGCCTCCAGCCTGCGACCCCTGCGGCTGCCCCTGCACCTGCATTGCCGGCCCGTCGCTCAGCGTCACGCCCGCATCCGTCGCAATCACCTGCCCAAGCTGCCCAACGGCCAGCAGCACCGCGCTGTCATAGTCCTTCTGCCGCAGATAGGGCACCATCTCGCGCCCGATATCGCCCACCTTCGCGTCGTTCAAAATGCCCTCAAGCCCGTATCCCACCTCGATCCGGTACTTGTGCACGTCCACGGCCACGAGCACCAGCACGCCCCGGTCCGCGGCCGAGCCCGAACCCTTCTTGCCCATCCCCCACTTGCTTTCCAACTGGTCGGAAAAGTCCGCCGCATCGTCGCCGTTCAGGTCGTGCACCGTCACCACGGCCACCTGCGCGTTGGCCTTGGTGTGGTCCAGTTGCGCGCACAGGTTATCCAGTTGCGCCACAGCCTCCGGCGAAAGCACATGCGCAAAATCGCTCACGTAGTCGGTAGGCCGTGCCGGCAGGTCCTTCACCGTCTCGCCCAGCGCCGGACACGCGAGCAGCACCATCGCGCCCGCCACCAGCAGGCACACCACCGCTCTCCGCACGCCGCAAAAAACCTTCATCGCTCTCTATTGTACGAGCCGGCCCACCTCACGGTTCCGTAAGCGGCTTCAGCATTCCTCCGCCAGCCATGCGTCGCAGGCCGCGCGCAGCGCGCCGAGCCCTACAACTCCACCACGGTGGAATGAGCGGAAAGCGCAATCCGCTTCGTTGTTCCGTTGTCCATCGTCCGGATCTTTATCCTGTTGCCAGGCGAACGTCTGCTTCCCGCGCCACAGGTGAGCGTCAGCCTTCGCGACGAATCCTCCCACGTGTAGTCGATGCGCGTGAACGCGCCCTGCTCGTACCGGAAGCTGCTTCCATCGTCCTCATACCAGCTGAAACGTCCGTCCGCGCCCAACCTATCCGCGCCCGGATAAACCCGCAATGTAATCGGCTCTTCGCTCGGCTCCATCGCATATTGCCGCGTCGGCCCCATGGGCACAATGGCGCCCGCACGCACATACACAGGAATCGTCGTCAAGTCCACGGCGCGCACAACCTCGCCGCCGCCCTTCACCTGCTCATTGGTCCAGAAGTCCCACCACGCGCCCTCCGGCAGATACGTCTTCCTCTCCGTCGCGCCCGCCTCAAGCACCGGCGCCACAAGAAAATGATCGCCCCACATGTACTCATCCCCCGTCACCAGAGCCTTTGCATCCTGTGGCCAGTCAATCCACAGCGCCCTCATCAGTGGCAGTCCGGTCCTGTGCGTCTGCTCCACGCTGGAGTAAATGTAAGGCAGCATCTGATACCGAAGCTCAAGAAACTTTCTGCAGATTGGCTCCACGCGCGCATCGTGCAAATCCTCCGGCCGAGGCCAGTCGCCCAGATATTCCGCGCCTTCCAGCGGACCCGGCGTACCCATATTCCAGCCCCACGGCAGCCGCAGCTTCCACGCGCGGCCGTGCGAACGAAAGAGCGGGCAAAACGCGCTGAACTGGAACCATCGCACATAGAGCTCCGGCGTCAGCTCGTGCGTCGGCACAAAACCTCCTGTATCCGTTCCCCAGTAAGGAATTCCGCACAGTCCCACATTCAGTCCGTCGCTTATCTGCGCGGCCAGCGTCTCCCACTTTGATTCCGTATCCCCTGACCACAGCCAGCCGAATCGCTGCAGCCCCGCATAGCCATTCCGATGCAGCGCAAACGGCCGTCGCTCCGGATGCACCTTTTTCTGGCCATCCCAGTAAAGTTCGTTCCGCTCCAGCCGCGCATCCACGGCGAGCATGTCCCCTTCATCTGGCCACCATCCGTCCACGCCAATCTCCTCCACCGGCATGTGCTGGGCCCAGTAGGGCGCGGCATCGCCGGGCGACTGCGCAGCAGCTCCCGTGTCCGTAACCTTTCCATGCAAGTCATAGGGCGGCACAACATGCAGCACAACCCTCAAGTTCTCTTCGTGCAATTCCTTCAACATCTCCTTCGGGTCCGGGAAAACATCCGCATTGAACGTGAACGACCCATGACCTGTATTCCATCCCGAAGGACAAAAGCCCGTTCCCAGGTAGATCAACGCATCGCATGGCAGCTTTTTCTCTCGAAAGCTCTTCGCAATCCCCATCACCTCTTCTCGGCTTGCCAGCGTGCGATGGGACTGCATGTAACCCAGCGCCCACAGCGGCGGCAGATGCGGAAACCCGGTTAGCTCCGCATACCCGCGCAGCACCTCCGCCGGCGTATCGCCCAGCACCAGATAAACGTTGCGCGTCGAAGTGGCAACCGGTGACCGAACCACTCCCATCACGCCCGTCAGATCGAACATCCCCTCTGGCTGGCCCACAAAGATGCCCCAGCCTTCCGGGCTCATCAACCACGGAATCGGCAAACGCGCGCCCGACGTCTCAAGATTCGGCGAGTCCTCGCCGTTCCGCGTCCCCACCCTCATTCCGCGGCGGTCCATGCCCACCAGCCCCTCGCCCATCCCGAAGAGCGGCTGGCTTCCCAGGCGGAATCGCACCGCGGTGCTGTCCCGGTCGAACTCGATCTCCTGCCGGACCCGCTGCGCCGCGTCCGTCACGGTAATTCTCAGCGGCTTCTCTTCCACACGAATGTGAAATCTGCCCCAGTTCACCTCGCGTTCACCCGAACTTGCATCGAGCACTCGCTCATTCGGATGTTCTAAAACGCCCAACTCCCGCACCGGCGGAGCGGCGAGGGCTGGCGCGATGCTGATCTGCAGCACGCGCTCATTCACCGCCGATAAGCGCAGGTCCAGCGTCCCGGGCTCGCCCGTCAGCGCGGCAACGGTGGCCGCCCCGCTCACCCGCGAATGAAACAACAATTCCGCCACGCCCGCTCCCACGACTCCCAGCACCGATCGTCGCGACCACTTCGCCATGCGGCCTCCTTGTCATCGGCGATGAGCCGACAGACTGAACTCCGTTGAATTGTATCCAATTTTGCTCACAAATGCCGCCCGGTTTGCAAATACCTCGCCCCGCTACACTGAAGGAGCCATGTCCGACCTTCAGCCCCCCGTCGCACGCAAACAGCACACCGAAACGACCCTCCACGGCATCACCCTCGTCGACGACTACGCCTGGCTCCGCGAGAAAGACAATCCGGAAGTCCTCGCCTGGCTGGAAGCCGAAAACCACTTCGCTGAGGCCGAAACCGCCGCCCTCGCGCCCCTCCGCGACCAGCTCTACCAGGAGATGCTCTCCCACATCCAGCAGACTGACGTCTCCGTTCCCTTTCGCGACGGCGCATGGTGGTATTACACCCGCACGCAGGAGGGCCGGCAGTACGGCATCCACTGCCGCAAACCCGCCGCTCTCTTCACTGACCCGGCAACTGACTCCGCCATCGGCCCCGCGCCCGATGCTCCCGAGTTCATCCTTCTCGACGGCAACCAGCTCGCCCAGGACCACGCCTTCTTCGCCATCGGCGAGTCCGCCATCACCGACGATGACCGCTGGCTCGCCTACACCACTGACACCACCGGCTTCCGCCAGTACACCCTCTATATCAAGGACCTTCTCACCGGCCAAACCCTCGCCAGCACCGTCGAACGCGTGGGCTCCATCGTCTGGGCCGCCGACAATCGCACCCTCTTTTACACCGTGGAGGACGAAGAGCAGAAGCGCCAGTTCCAGCTCTTCCGCCACACCCTTGGCGCGGGCCACTCCAGCGACGTGCTCGTCTTTCAAGAGGACGACGAGCGTTTCAACCTCGGCACCGGCCGTACCCGCGACGGCCTTTACCTCATCCTTGAATCCGCCAGCCACACCACCACAGAGTGCCTCGCCCTTGACGCCGACCGCCCGCACGATCCCTTCGCTCTCATTGTTCCGCGCCTGGACGAGCACGAGTGCTCCCTCGACCACCGCAACGGTCAGTGGTTCATCCGCACCAATGACCGCGGCCGCAACTTCCGCCTCGTCACCGCGCCCGTCGCCGAGCACCTCGCCACGCCCCAGCGCGAACACTGGACCGAGCTCATCCCTCATCGCAATGACGTGATGCTCGAGGACATCGACCTCTTCGCCGGCTTCTTTGTCGCCGCTGAACGGCAGGACGGCCTGCCCCGCCTGCGCCTCTGGCGTTTCTTTTCGGAGAGTCCTCAAGCCTCATCCGCCAGCGAAATCACATTCCCCGATCCGGCTTACTCCGCCCATCCCCACGTCAACCGCGTCTTCGCCGCCACAACCTTCCGCTACGCATACGAGTCCCTCACCACACCGGCTTCGGTCTTCCAACTCGATTTGGAGACCTCCACCACCATCCTCCTCAAGCAGCAGCCCGTGCCCGGCGGATTCGACCGCACTCTCTACGTCTCCGAACGCATCCATGCCACGGCGTCGGACGGCGTGCGCGTCCCCATCTCGCTCGTCTATCGCAAAGACCTCCGCAAGCCCGGCGCAAATCCTCTTTATGTCTACGGCTACGGCTCTTACGGCTACTCGCTCCCGGTCGGCTTCAGCGGGAACCGCCTCAGCCTGCTCGATCGCGGCTTCGTCATGGCCTACGCACACATCCGCGGCGGCGGCGACCTGGGCAAGCCCTGGCACGACGCAGGAAAAATGTTCACCAAGCGCAACACCTTCACTGATTTCATTGCCGCCGTGCAGCACCTCACCGCATTCGGATATGGCTCGCCCGCCCGCGTCGCCATTGAGGGCGGCTCCGCCGGCGGCCTGCTCATGGGCGCGGTCGCCAACATGCGGCCCGACCTCTTCCGCGCCGTCCTCTCCCACGTTCCCTTCGTCGACGTGATGAACACCATGCTCGACGCCTCGCTTCCCCTCACCGTCCCGGAGTACGAGGAATGGGGCGACCCCAACGACCCCACTTACTTCCATTACATGCTGAGTTACTCTCCCTACGATAACTTGAAGCCTGCGAGTTATCCGGCCATGTTAGTCAAGACTTCGCTCTTTGACAGCCAGGTCATGTACTGGGAGCCCGCCAAGTACGTCGCCAAACTTCGCACTCTCAAAACTGATGACAATCCGCTCCTGCTCATCACCAACCTGCAGGCCGGCCACGGCGGCGCCAGCGGCCGCTATGACTACCTCAAAGAAATCGCCTTCGATTACGCTTTCCTGCTCCGCGAACTTGGAGTAGCATGCTAGCGTTCCTTGCAAGCTCAACTGCTGACTCATGAAAACCACGCGGCCATTCCTTCTGACTTCGTTTTGCGCTGCCCTCTGCATCGCCATCTTTCCCTCCGCACCGCCCGCCCGGGCCCAGGAAGTCACCGAGCACGTCTATGCAATCGGCGGCGGCGTCACGGAGCCCAAGCTCCAGCAGGTTGAGGTTACGCCTTCTGACAGCGGAGCCTGCCGGAAGAAACTGAGCGGTAAAGTCACATTCTCCATCGTCGTGGATACGAGCGGTCATCCACGCAACATCCTCTTCGTCAAGCCGCTCGGGACCAGTCTCGACAAACTTGCACTAACCGTGGTGAAAGCCGACCAGTTCCAGCCCGCCACACGCAACGGCGCGCCGGTGGCCGCCGGCCTGTTCGTCGAAGTCAAGCTGAAGGGTTGCATGGTTCCAGTAGGCGGTGACATGCAGCAACTGCGCCTCGTAGGCGCGCCCAGGCAAAGCTTCACGGAAGACAATACCCGGCAGGGTGAAATACGATTCGAGCCGAGCACTCCCCAAGAGCCGATCGAGAGCATTGCACAGCCTTTCGAGCCCGGGAACGGAGTCACTCGCCCGGAACTGATCTTCGCTCCGGAAGCGAAGTTCACAAACCTGGCTCGCCGTGAAGGCATCACAGGGGCCTGCTTGATCAGTGTCATCGTGGATACGAACGGCCTGCCTAGAGACCTGCGCGTTATCCATTCTGTCGATAATGGCCTGGACCACAACGCGCTGGCCGCCGTTTCGGGCTATCGCTTCAAGCCGGCGATGAAAAACGGCGAGCCCGTTCCGGTGACAATTACCGTCGAAGTGAACTTCAGGCTCTATTACAAGCACAGAAATTCCTTCTGACTCTGACATCCCGCCCCCGCCAAGTATTCTTCTCCTGTGACGCCTCGTTCTCCTCAATCCATCCGCACAATGCCCTGGAAGCGCATTCTCCGCGCCACGGCTCGCTGGCTCGCAATCGCCGCGGCATCGGTCTGGCTGCTCTGCGCGCTCACCCTCGTCGCCCTGCGCTGGATTGACCCTCCCACCACGGCCGTCCACATCGAGCGCCGTCTGCAGGCCTGGATCCACCACAAGCACTACCGCAAGCGCTACACCTTCGTTCCTCTCAGCCAGATCTCGCTCAACCTGCAGCACGCCGTCATCGCCGCCGAGGATGCGCGCTTCTATCAGCATCACGGCTTCGACTGGCACCAGATCGACCTGGCCGCCGAGCACGATCTCGAGGGCGACCGCCTCCGCGGCGCATCCACCATCGACCAGCAGCTTGTGAAGAATCTCTTCTTTGGCACCAACCGCTCCATCCTCCGCAAGGGCGCGGTGTTCACGCTGGTTCCGGTCGCCGAGCTGGTCCTCGGCAAGCGGCGCATCCTCGAGCTCTACCTCAACATTGTCGAATGGGGTCCCGGCATCTACGGCGCTCAGGCAGTCTGCCGCGCTGACTACGGAACCACGGCTCGCAACGTCAGCCGCGAACAGGCCGCGCGTCTCGCCGCCATTCTTCCCGCGCCACTCCGTCGCCGCCCTGATAGGATGGATCGCTACTCCTCCATCATCCTCGAGCGCATGCGCCAGATGGGCTGGTAATCCGCCGCCATCGTGCACGCATAATCGATTTTCAGAACTTTGGAAGAGCAGAGGGAAGAGGGGAGATGGTGGGCGGTCAGGGACTCGAACCCCGGACATCCTGCTTGTAAGGCAGGCGCTCTAACCAACTGAGCTAACCGCCCACGCGGCGACGCGGCCTCGCCTTCGCTCTCTCCCCATCATAGCAGCGCTTCAATTCGCGCACGCGGCCCTCCCGATTGCCCATCACGATTGATAAACTTGCCCCGTGACCCGCCTCATCGTCAACGCCGACGACTTCGGGCTGACCCCCGGCGTCAATCGCGCCATCCTTGAGCTGCACCGCGCCGGCGTGCTCACGAGCACCACCCTCATGGCACGCGCGCCCGCAACGGCCGAGGCCATCGCGCTTGCCCGCGCCACGCCCACCCTCGGCGTCGGCTGCCACGTCGTGCTCATCGATGGCCAGCCCGTCCTGCCCGCGTCGGAGCTACCCACTCTCGTCGATCTCCGCACCGGCCATTTTCATCCCACGCCCGGCAGATTTCTCACGCGGCTCTTCACGGGCCGCATCCGCGTATCGGAAATCGAAGCCGAGGCCACCGCGCAAATTGCCCTGCTCCAGTCGCGTGGTCTGCGAATCACACACATCGATACACACAAGCACACGCACATGTTTCCGCCGGTGCTGCGCGCCATCCTGCGTGCGGCAAGGAAGGCCGGCATTCGCTGCATTCGCAATCCCTTTGAGCCGGAGTGGGCCGTCCGCGCTACGCCGCGCGCCAGCCGCTTGCGCTCGGTCGAAGTTTTTGCGCTGCGCCTCCTAAGACCCTACTTTCAGCGACTGATTGACAAGGAGGGCTTTGTCACCACTGACGGCACCATCGCCGTTGCCGGCACTGGGGTGCTTGACGCAGCCATGGTGCGCTCGCTTATGAACCAACTGCCCGCGGGGACATGGGAGCTCGTCACCCATCCCGGTTACAACGACGCCGACCTGGCCAAGGTTCGTACCCGGCTGCGCGCCTCGCGGGAGATCGAACGATCCGCCTTGGAAGCCCTACGCGAATTCGTCGCGATTGACCTCATCTCCTTCGCCGCACTGGGTCCAGAGGTTCACACACGGCCTTCGCCGCCTTAGGCAAAGTGAATCCCCGCCACCTCTCACCGCGTCCTAATGATTGACACCCGTAAACGAATCAGAGGCCTCATGCGCATCGGCATCACCTGCTATCCCACTTACGGCGGCTCCGGCGTTGTCGCCACGGAGCTCGGCATTGAGCTTGCCGCCGCAGGACATCAGGTCCACTTCATCTCCTACTCGCAGCCCTTCCGCCTCTCCGGGCGCGACGACGGCATCTTCTATCACGAGGTCCCCGTCTCCAATTACCCGCTCTTCGAATTTCCCCCGTACGATCTCGCGCTCGCCTCGCGCATGGCTGAGGTGGCCGAGTTTTACGAGCTCGACCTGCTCCACGTCCATTACGCCATCCCTCACTCCGTCAGCGCCCTGCTCGCCCGGCAGATGCTCGCCGCGCGCGGCCGCCGTCTCCCTTTCGTCACCACGCTGCACGGCACTGACATCACCCTCGTCGGCCTCGACCGCAGCTACCTGCCCATCACCCGCTACTCCATCCAGGAGAGCGACGGCGTCACCAGCATCTCCAATTATCTTCGCGACAAAACCCTCGCCGATTTCGCCGTCACGCGACCCATCGCCGTGATTCCCAACTTCGTCAACTGCGATCTCTACCAACCCTTGCGCGACAAAGCAGTTCGCGTCGAAGCACGCCGGCGTCTCGCACGCCCCGGAGAGGCACTGCTCATCCATCTCTCCAACTTCCGCCCCGTCAAGCGCGTTCTCGATGTGATTCAGGTCTTCGCCCGCATCGCGCGCGAGATTCCCGCTCGCCTGGTCCTCATCGGCGACGGCCCTGACCGCTCCGGCGCGGAATGGCTCGCGCACGACCTCAAAATCCAGGACCGCGTCCAATTCCTCGGCAAGCAGGACCGCGTCCACGATCTTCTTCCCCTCGCCGACCTTATGCTCATGCCCAGCGAGCTAGAGTCCTTCGGCCTGGCCGCGCTTGAGGCCATGGCCTGCAAGGTTCCCGCCCTCGCCACGCGCGTCGGCGGCGTTATGGAGCTCATTGACGACGACGTCACCGGCCTTCTCTATCCCGTCGGCAGCGTGGACCAGATGGCCTCTGGCGCGCTCGCCCTCCTTGGCAACCGAAGCCGTCTTGAGACCATGCGCGACGCCGCGCGCAAAGCCGCGCAAACGCGCTTCTGCGCCACGCTCGTCGTTCCCCAGTATCTTCGCTTTTACGAGCAGATCCTCTCCCGGCAATAGGTCACGGCAGTAGACACGCGGCAATAGACCCCGCAAAGGGCCGAAACTTCACGGCCTTCACGCCATCGGATCCCGCTCCACCCGCGGCTTCATGCCCAGCCTGCGCCAGAAATCCTCCACCAGCGCCAACGCCGCCGCATCCGTATGAGCCGTCCTGCGCAGCACAATCTCCTCCGGGCCTTCACCGTCTCCGCGCGCCGTCAGGCTGGCAGCCTCGGCCACAATCGCCACGCAGCGCTCTGCCCGATAAGTGCATGCGGCAAGGTCCGTGATGGAAAGCCGTGTGGTCGGCGTCGCCAGCACCGTCTTAGGCGGAGCCATGCGGTCCAGAAGGCAGAAAATCTCCAGCTTTGACTCAAGCTCATCCGGCACGCAGTCAATCACCAGATCCGCCTCGCGCACCGCGTCCTCGAGCGTGCTCACAAGGGCAACTTTCGCGCCGGTCTGCCCGCTCAACGCTTCGGTGTTCAGATTTTCCGGCCCCAGCCTTTGCCGCAGCTCTTCCTGCGCATGATGCAGGTTCGCCGGCATCACGTCCTCCAGCAGCACCTGAAATCCCGCGCGCGCCGCCGACACAGCGAGCCATCGGCCCAGCGGGCCTGCTCCAACAATGGCTACAGTGGGCAAAGGAACCTTACTTCGCGTTCAGAGCCTGCACAACGTCGTCCGCGCTCGGCCGCGACTGCTGCAGGTGCTCGGCCACGCGGGCCCGTTCTTCGGCTGACAGCCCCGCAGCCGCCGCAAGAATCCTCCGCAGCGTCACGGCAACATCGTCAATGTAGTTCATCAGGCGAATGGCTTCTCCAGACAGCGGCATCGGTTCCCTCGTTTTTTCAATCTTGTCTCGTATTGTAGAGGTTTGGACCTCCGGGAAGAAAATCCGCAGCGCCCACACGCACCGCGGGCCGGTCCGTTGCCAGGACCGGCCCATTACCCATCAGCTCCTGGAGGCGCTCAAAGGTAGCGCACAACCTGACGAAGCGCGTCTCCCTGTTCCAGCGGAACCAGCGCCTCAATCGCAGACGAGCTCGAGCCCCCGCATGTGGGCAGGATTCCCAGCCGTTCGAGCAGCGCCACGCTCTCGGCGTCCGACTCGCTCAATGCCAGGAACTCCGCATGACGATACTCGCTCCAGTCCGTCGTCAGCCCGCATACCAGGCTCTCCGGCGTCGCGAATTCGTCGCTCGCAATCACCATCATCTTCAGCACCTCAACCTCGCGCTCCGTCAGCCGGATGCCCGAAGATCCACTGGTCAGCTCGTGCGCAATTGCCGGCAGCCGGTTGCCAAAGTTCGTCAGCACTGAGGTCCACAGCTCGAATCCAAGCCACGACGGCGGCGCATCCGCATCCGGAACAATCAGCCGGTGCATCTCGCCCACCAGAAGGGGAATCCCGCTCGTCAGCCGGTAAATGTCGTTCAATTGCGGCTCGGCCAGCTCAACCCGGTACATCTGGTGGAACCAAGTGCGAATGTGCTCAATTGAAAGCCGGCGCACCGTAGCCAGCGCGTCAAAGTGTCCGTTCGACGGCTGCGAAAGGCTCCAGCGCAGCAGGTCCGCGCCGCCCGTGAAAAGCAGCAGCTTGTTGTGCGTTGAAATCGCCTTCGACGCCTCTGCCGGCGACGACGGCACCATATCCGTCGCACCTGAATAATCCACCCGTGCCCGGATTCCGCATTTCGGATGCGAGAGCGGGTTCTGGTCAATCGGGTTCAGCCAGTGCGAAATCGCAAACAGTGCCCGAACCTTCCGCTCGTCTTTCGTTTCCCGCTTCGCCTTCTCCAAATAGAGCGAGAAGCTCTCCAGCTCTTCCTCGGGGAAGAACGAGAACTCTCCATTCGCCTTCGCCTGCCCGCGCATGGTGGGCGCAGACTCTTCGGTTTCTTCTGGCGCTTCAACCGCCACTGCCACTGAAGCAGAGGACTCCTCCAACTCCAGCGCGCCCATCGGCGTTGGCACCGCCGGCTCCGCCGCCGTAGCCGCCGCATGATTCGCCGCAGCAATCATCTCGCCCATCGGCGCCGTTGCCATCACGGCGGTGGCCGTGGCCGCAATCGGCATCGCAGGTTCAACACTTGGTACGTCCAGGCTCGCCCTGTCCGCACTCGCGTCCAAACGCGCATCCGCTGTGCCACGCCAGGCGTCAACGTTCCAATCCATCTGCGGCTCCGGGGCGGATGACATCCGCGGCGCGCCCGACTGCACGGAGGACGCAGGCTCGGCGACCACCCGCACTCCGTCCTGCCACGTCCTGATGTCCAGTTGCCGTACAAAGTCGTCCAGGCGAGGGAAGCATCCCTGCAACTGCACCAGACCCGGATCGTTCGAGCCGTCTTCCAGGCCGCAGGCCCAGTGCAGCCACGCATCCGCGGACGGTCCCGGCAGCTCCGGCAGCGCGGACCGCCCTGAAATCTCCATCAACTCCGCAACGGCCGCGTCGCGCAGTTGCAGCCGCTCCACTCGTGTCCGCTCCCGGTGGTGCACCACTGTTCCAATGGAAAGCAAGTGCGCCAGCTCCAGATACCGCGAACGCATCGCCGCCACTCCGTCCAGCCGGTCCACCAGCGCAAGCAGCTCATCCTTCGTGGTCCACTTCGCGCCGCTCTCTTCTGAAAGGACTGCATCTCGAAGGTCTTGGCAAAGCTCCAACAGCCCTCCAAAGTCGGCCATCAATCCCACGCGGTTGATCGGTTGCCCCGCCTCGATCAGATCGATCCGGTCGTGCCAAAGATTGGCCTGATGGCTCAGACTCCGAAGCGTTTCGGCAACAATGCTTTTTCTCGTATTGCTTTCATTCTGTGCGTTCACGGGTATACTCCGGAAAAACATACAGCTCGCCTACGTTTGGGACTATCGTACCCCGAGTTCCGCAAACTCGAACCGCTTGGTAATGTCCGCGCAGTGCACTTAAGTAATGGGCGGGAACCGCTCAAATCCTTGTCAAATCGGGAAAAGTTTCCTGCAGCTTCGCCTCATGCCCGCCAGCCGGCACTTGCGCAAAGGCGGCCTGCCCTCCCACAAGGAACAGACCGCCTCGTCGCATTCCGGTCCCGCGTGCCCGCCGGCCGGAAACCTCTTTTCTTCGTTGCCGTTACAGCGTCCGCTTGAACAGCGGCGTGGCCACCAGCAGTGTCCCGAACCCGAAGAGAAACAGAAATGCAAGGTCCCCGCGTATCGCCACAAACCCGCCGTCCTTCAGCAAAATCGATTGCAGTCCGTGAATCACATAGGTGAACGGGTCCACAATCGCAATCCCCCGCAGCCACGTGGGGAACGCCGAGATCGGATAGATGGCGCCGGAGGGGAAAAACAGCAGTGTGTTCAGCACTCCGAACATCGCCCTCGGCACCAGTGGATCGTCCACCCGCACCATCATCAGAAACATCATTCCGTTGAACGCAATCGACGCGCCCAGAATCACCAGCAGCACCTGGAAGAGCTCCATCGGATGAAAGATCGTTCCCAGCCCTGCCATCAGCGTCCCAATCACCGTAAGCGAAATTCCCGCCAGCACCGCCTTGAACGCTCCGGCAATGTTCATCCCCATCACCAGTTCCAGCTTGGTAATCGGCGTCACCAGGTAGCCCTCGTGCACTCCGCGCGCCTTGTCGTCGATGTAGAGCATCCCTCCGCCAATCATCACCGAGATGTACATCGCCAGCGCAATCGAGCCTGCCAGCAGGAACTTCATGTATTCCACATAGGGATAAAGCTCCACAATCTCCAGTGCGATCTGCGTCGGAAGCCGCGGCTGAATCTGCGGCTTGTTCAAGGCGTCCACCAGCGACTGCATCTCCCCCTCAATCGACGAGCTCAGAAACTGGTCTGAGTTGTCCACCACCAGGCCCAGCCGCGGGTTGTCGCCCGCATACACACGCTGCGAGTACTGCGCCGGAATAATCACCGCCGCGTCCACCCTGCCTGTCCGCACGTCCCGTTTGGCCGTCTCTTCGTCCGCGTAGTTCACCGTCGTAAAGGTCTTCACGTTGACCGCAATCGCGTCAAACGCCTCGCGAATCTTCACCGCCTGCGGCGCGTGGTCGTGGTCCACCAGCGCCACTTTCGCGTTCCGGATGTGCCCGCCGAATGCATTGCCCAGAATCACCAGTTGTACCAGCGGCAGCATCATCGACATGATCATCAGCACCGGCGAGCGGAAAAACTTCCGCATCTCCCGCTCCACGATCGCAAGCATTCGATTCATGGCTGCATCCCCGGCCGCGGCGGCATCACAAAGTTCACCGTCTTCACCTGTTCATCCCGCAACTGCCGCCCCGTGTAGTGCACAAACACATCGTCCAGCGAGGTGTTCTGCACGCTCAGTGACGTCATCTCCTCGCCCAGTCCCACCGCCATCTCCACCATTTGCATCGTCGTTCGTGAACCGTTCGACGTCAGCACGCGATACACTCCCGCCGCCTGCGACTGCACATCCGTCACATCCGGCAGCTGGCGCAGCCGCCCGTCCCACTCCTCGCTCTCGCGGTTGAATTGCACTTCCACCACATTCGAGCCCGGCACGCTCTGCTTCAGCGCCACCGGCGTGTCCAGCGCCACCAGCGTCCCGTGGTCCACAATTGCAATCCGGTCGCACAGCCGGTCCGCCTCTTCCATGTAGTGCGTGGTCAGCAGCATGGTCAGGTTGCGCCGCTTTTTCAGCTCGTTCAGCATCTCCCATGCCGCAATCCGGCTCACCGGGTCCAGTCCCGTGGTCGGCTCATCCAGAAAGAAAATCCGCGGATCGTGCACCAGCCCTCGCGCAATCTCCAGCCGCCGCCGCATGCCGCCGCTCAGCGTCTTGGTCTGCGCCTTGCGCCACTTTGTCAGGTCCACGGCCTCCAGCACCTCGGCAATGTTCTTCTCCCGCTCCGCCCGTGGAACGCTGTAGAGCTTCGCGTAGATGCTCAGGTTCTCTTCCACTGTCAAATCCTGGTCGCTGGTCAGCGCCTGAGGAATCACACCGATCATCCGCCGCACCGCATCCGGCTCCCGCATCACATCGTGCCCGCCCACCAGCGCCCGGCCCGCCGTCACCGGAATCAGCGTCGTCATCATCCTTATCAGCGTGCTCTTCCCCGCTCCGTTCGGCCCCAGCAGCCCGAAGATCTCACCCTCCTCCACCATGAAGTCAATCCCCTTCACCGCTTCAAAGTCCCCATACCGCTTCACGATCTTCTCCACGACAATCGCCGCCGGCCCTTCCCGGCCGTTCGCGCGCTTCCCGTTGCCCTTGCCGCCGTTCTCAATCACTGCTTCACCAGCTTGCTCTTCGGAATAAACACCTGGGCCGTCATCCCCGGCACAAACTGCTCATCCTTGTTCGGAATCAGCAGCTTGATCTGCACCGTCTTGATGTCCCGCTTCCGTCCGCCGTTGATGTCCCTCTGCGTGGCGAAATCCGCCTCCGCATCCTTCGCAATCACCCTGCCTTCCACCGCCGCACCGCTCGGCATCACCACGCGCAGTGTGTCGCCCAGTTTCACGGCATCTGCCTCGGTCTCCGGCAGCGGCGCATACACCCACGTCTGCGACAAATCCATAATCGTCAGAATCGTTCCGCCCGCCGGCAACACCTCGCCCTGCCGCGCCGCCAGCACATTCACCGTCCCCGTCACCGGCGCAACCACCTTCGCGTACCCCAGTTCCACCTTCGCCTGGTCTGCCAAAGCCACCGCGTTCTCCATCTGCCCCCGCGTCTGCGCCACCGTCTTTGCCGAGGCCTCCGTCAGCAGCTCATGCGCCCGCGCCTGCTTCAGCGACGCCTCAGCCGCCGCCACATTCTCCCGCGCAGTCTCCGCCGCCGCCTTCGCCGCCGCCAGGCTCGTCACCGCATCGTCTTTCGCCTGCTCGCTCTCGATTCCCTGCCTGGCCAGCGCGACCGTCCGCAGCGTATCCGCCGCCTGATGCGCCTCGTTCGCCTTCGCCTGCGCATAGGCAGCTTCAGCCGCACGCGCCTGCGCCTCGGCGGTGCGCACCGCGCTCGATGTCTCGCCGCGATTCTGCCGCTCGGTCACCACCGTCTCGCCCAGGTGCGCCCGATCGCTCGCCACATTCGCCTGCGCCGCTTCGGCCGCCGCCTGCAAATCCTGGCTCTCGATCACCGCCACCAGTTCTCCGGCCGTCACCGGTTCGCCTTCATTCACGCTGAGTGTCTGGATGCGCCCCGGAATCCTCGCGCTCACCTGCACTTCATTCGCATCCACCGTGCCCATCAGCATCAGGTCTCCAGACGTCCGCGTCGTCAGCAAATACCACACCAGCGACCCAACCATCAGCACACCCAGAATCAGAAACACCCGATTACGAGCGTTCATCCCTCTTTCCCTCCGAAATATCGTCTTCTCGCCGGCGCATCCGGCATGGGCGTATCGGCCAGCACGCGCGCCGCCGTCTCCGCCCCTTTTGCCCGGTCTTGAAACAGTGCCTGACCCAGAAACTCCACCACCGCCCGCCGCCGCTCCGCCAATGCCTCCGGCGAAAACGGCTCAAATGGCAAAACCATCCGCCACACCGGCGCGCTCAGGAAATAAAACACATTCCCGCCCAGCGCCGCGAACAGCACTTGCAATCCGTCCACCTCAATCAACTCGCCCGACTGCATCCCCTCCCGCACCAGCGATTGCAGCATGGCTTGCATCGGCGCAAACACCCGCTTCACCAGAATCGCCATCGCGCTTGACTCGCCCTTGTGCATGCGAATCATCTCCTGCTGCATCAATGTCTGAAACTCCTGCTGCGCCAAAATGCGATCAAAGTGGTCCAGCGCCGCCCGCAGCAGCCGCTCGCCCGCCGTCGCCTCGCGCAGAAACACCGCCATCGACCGGTCGCGAATCTGCGTCGAAATCATCTCCAGCGCCGCGTCGTACAACTTTTCCTTGCTCTCGAAGTAGTAGTAGAGCAGCGCCTTGTTCACCGCCGCCGCAGCCGCAATCCGGTCCGTCCGCGCCCCCGCCAGCCCATGCTCGCTGAACTCCTTTATGGCCGCGTTCAGGATGCGCTCCCGCGAATCGCCGCCGCGCTCACCGCTCCGCTCCCCGGTCTGCTCACTGCTCTGCTCGTCGGCCCGCTTCGCGTCCTGGCCGGGAACCTGCCGGCCGGAACCCCTGCCCGCACCTTCTCCCGCGGCCCGGCCTGTAGCTTGCCCCGCGCTGCGGCCAGCAGCCTCTCCTGCGCCTTGGTCCGCGTTCCGCCCCGTATTGTCTTCCGAACCTTGCATGATTTTCGTCGTGCTTAACTAACCAGTTAGTAAAATAGCGCCGATGCCGCAAGAATGCAAGCGGCCAGTCCAAAACAAGACTGGCAGCATATCCAACTTATCTTGTTTCTTCGGTTTCCATCCACTTCTTTGCGCGTGCCTGCGCTTTGCCGCGCCTCAGAGCCCCCCCAGGCGACTCGCTACTTCCCGCATAGCTGTCGTCTTCCATTCGCCCCGCTGCTTCCACCCTCGGCGGCGCATAAAGCTCGGCCAGCGATGCACTGCCGCGCCGACTTGCTGCCTCGCTGACCTGCTCACTCGCCGGCATTCCTGCCTGCTATCATGGCCCGTTCCTCTGCGGAGACTTCTTGATGACCCGGCCTTTTGCGCGCTCTTCCATCTCGTACCCCCTCGCGTCCCTCGCCCTGCTCGCCGCGCTCGCCGGCTGCGGAGGCGGCTCCAGTTCCACCCCGCCGCCGCCGCCCACCATGACCCTTACCCTCCCCGTCAGCACCATCCATCTCCAGCAGGACGGCAACCTCGTCCCAACCCTTGTTCTCACCATCGCCAATGCTCCCGGCGCCGTCACCGTCGCGGTCACCGGCCTTCCCACCGGCATCACCGCCTCATACGACGCGGCCTCCACCACCGTCACCCTCTCCGGTGGCACCAATGTCCCCGCCGGAACTTACGCCGCCACCATCACCGCCACTTCCGGCACGCAAACCGCCTCCCAACCGCTCACCGTCATCAATGACGTGGTCGCGGTCGTTAGCTCCACCGTAGACACCACCCTCGGCATCCACGGCAAGCTGCAACAGTTCCTCTCCACGTCTTTCCAAATCGGCGGCTGGACCACGGACTACTTCGGCTCGGGCGCCCAGGCCACCGAGCGCGAAGCCACGCTCACCCAGCTTGGACCCCAGCACATCCGCGTCCAGGTCACCACCGGCGCAATCCCCATGGTGGCCGACACCGGCGCAGCATCCGACTGGAACTTCAACCTCATCGACCTCATCACGCAGCCCGTCCTCGCCTCGGCAGACCACAGCCCCGAGCTCCAGATCGCCGTCGCGCCCTCCTGGATGTGCTTCTCCAACGGCCAGCTCGACGTCACCAACCACCTCCAGGACTTCGCCGCCTTCATGGCCAATCTCGTCCGCTATTACAACAAGGGCGGATTCGACTACGGCGGCACGCATTTCCAGTCGCCCTCCGCCACGCCCATCACATGGTGGGGAATCTTCAACGAGTACAACATCAACGGCCTCACCGCAGCCCAGTACGTCCAGCTTTACAACGCCGTCGTTCCCGCCATGCGCGCCGTCGATCCCACCATCAAGCTCTCCGCACTCGAGTTCTCTGACTTTGGCCTCGGCACCGGCGATTCCGGCGATCCCATGCAGTTCCTGCCCGCCTTCGTCAACGGTGCAACCGCGCAGGCCGATATCGTCTCCACACACTTTTACGGCACCTGCAACCAGCGCGACACCGACACCACGGTCTTCGCCTCCGTCTCCCAATTCGCCGCCAACGTCCGGTACTTTTACCAGGAGATGCAGACCGTCCCCGCCTTCGCCAACACGCCCGTCTGGGTCACGGAGAACAACGTCAACGCCGACTTCAACAACGGCAGCGGCATGAGCGCCTGCAATCCCGGCCAGACCTTCGTCACCGACACGCGCGGCACCAGCGCCTTCTTCGCCGCCTGGCGGCCTTATGTCTTCTCGCAGCTCGGCAAGGCGGGCAATCAGGCGCTCTACCACTGGGATTACTCCGCCGATCAGCAGTACGGCGAAGTGGACGGCAACGGCAATCCCTTCCTCAGCTACTGGGTCGACAAAACCCTCGAAACCACCTACCCCTCCACGCAGGCCTCGCCGGGGCCGGACATTCTCAGCCTCACAGCCACCGACACTTCCACCGTTGAAACTCTCGCCACCCGGGCCGCCGATGGCACAGTCACCGTCATGGTCTCCAACCACGCCATCGCCAATGCCGCAGACAACAACGGCGCCGGCGCGCCCCGCTCCGTCGCGGTGGAAACCTGGGGCATCGGCAACTTCACTTCCGCCAGCCTGCTCGTCATTGACGGTGCCACCAATACCACCACCGGCCCCACCGCAACAACTGTCGACACCAGCGGCCGCAACGAAATCACCCTCCCCGGCTACGGCGTCGCCTTCCTCACCCTGCATCCGTAATGCGCGCGAGTCCTCTCAATCTGTCATCCTGAGCGACCGGAGCGCGAGCGCAGGGAGTCGAAGGACCTGCATTTTCCTTTCGTACCCCCAGCCCGCCTGGGCTGAAGTATCATGCCCCTCCAAGCCGCAGCAAGAACTCTCCCTGCCCAAGCCGCTAAGGCTGGGCACCGGGCTCGGTGCAACGGGCCACTGCCTTGACTTTCCGAGGGGATGCAAGCAACATTTAGGCGTAATTCCAAGAAGCGAGGAAGACTTATGAAACGTTCGATCGGGGTGCTCTTGTTGTGTCTCATTAGTGCGATCCCGGCAATCGCCAAAACTCACAAGGAACCTTACGACATGGCTTGCAGCGCACTTTGGCCAGCCGTGAAGGATGTGCTCAAGACTTCCGGTAAATACAACATCATCGGCATCGATAGCACTGAGTTCACTGCTTCGTTTACCGTCGGCTCCGTTTTCAGTGGCAAACTGATGAACTCCGTTGTTCTCAACCCGAAAGGTGCGGGCTGCGAAATGTGGATCAATACCGCCTATCGCGGACTTGAACACAATGACGCGGGAGATTTTAAGAAACGGGTCGATGCTGCCCTGGCACAATTGAATCCAGCATCCAAGGCCCCTCCAAACGGCCCTGCTCCGGCGAAGCCGAACACACAATAACGCCGGGTGCCCCATCCATGGCGACTGCGCAGCAGGCAACATGGGTGGGAAATCACATTCCCTCCCAAAGCCCGTATCACCCTGAGCGACCGGAGCGCCGGCGCGGGGAGTCGAAGGACCTGCATTTCACCCATATCAATTGTCATCTTGAACGCGTCTGAGCAGCAGGAACTCTTCGTCGAGCTGCGGTGTCTAAGAACATCAGTCGCCGCCTTGCGATTTCCGGCATTCTTCGGGCGATTCTTTGCGCTCTGAAGAGGCGAGGAGGGTATTGCGCCATGGCAATCGAGAATGTCCATGCTTCGGGTCAACTGCGGGGTGACATCAACGTAACTCCGTTGATTGACGTTCTTCTGGTGCTGTTGATCATCTTCATGGTCATCGTCCCCAAAATTCCTGGCGGCCTGGACGCGGCCCTGCCGCAGCAATCCGCGAACCCAAATCACAACCCCGCCGCTCCCATCGTGGTTCAGGTAAATCGCACGCGCAATGGGCTGCTGAAGTACAGGATCAATCACGACGAAGTAAGCATCAACGACCTTGGCAGCCGCCTGAGCTCCATTCTTGCTGTCCGGGCGGACAAAGTGATGTTCATCCAAGGGGACGACAATATTGACTTCTCAACCGTTGCTGAAGTCCTGGATATCGGAAAGGGCGCGGGGGCGAATCACATTGGACTGCTTACATCCAGGGACCAGCTTTAGGCCAGCCCTCCTGAGCGAGGGCCTCATCGGCCCGCATTCAGATTGCTCTTGTCACCCTGAGCGACCTGCGCTCTCGCGCAGGGAGCCGAAGGACCTGCATTTCACGAATCGCCTTGTCATCCTGAGCAACCTGCGCGAGCGCGGGGAGTCGAAGGACCTGCACTTCACCAATCGCCTTGTCATCCTGAGCGACCGCAGCGACGTCGCGGGGAGTCGAAGGACCGGCATTCCACCAATTGCCGTGTCATCCTGAGCGACCGTAGCGCAAGCGAAGGGAGTCGAAGGACCTGCATCACCGCACGCTTCCACCCCTGTCAACCCATCCAGCCTCGCGCCCGTCCGCAACCCCCTCATTCCACTCCCCCAATTCTCCGCGCCTCCTTTGCCGACTATTTCCCCGCTTCTCCGCATACTGGTTCCATGAGCCCCGCCCGGCCTCTACTCCCTGTTCCCTATTCACTGTTCTCTGTTCCCTCGGGCACGATGTGCACCTTCCCTACCCCCCTGCGAGGTACTAATCCCTTCGTAACCTCTCGCCGGCGAAAGAATTTTGCCGACAATTACGCACCACCGTTCGCATTCTCTTCGCCTCACACGCTGCCGCAACAACACCAAGGCCGCGCAAACCGCGCGGCCCTCTGGAAACTTAAGACTGAAAACTGGCCTTTTACGATGCCCAGCGCGCGAGCCAGCCGCTGCACCGCTCCCACAGCGTCGGAACCACCGGGCAAGCCAGGTAAATTTCGCGGTTCCGCGCCATCAACAACTGGATTGCCAGCACTTCGCCGTCATTGGATGACAGCGATCCGCCCCGATGCACATGCTCGTCTTGAAGGTACTCGATCGCGTGACCCAGAATCTCCAGCGCGCGGCCCGATTCGCGGTCGATCCGGCGGCGTTGCTTCACGCCCATCGCGTGCGCCGCGCCCCTTTCGCTCGCCGTCCGCGTTTCGGCAACCGAAAAGCTCTTCGTGGAAGCCAGCATTCAATTCGACCTCTGCCTCTTCCAATTCTTCCCTCTGCGCCCGCGCAGCCTCGCTCGGATTCCTCAAGGTGCACTTCCTCTCATCTCATTTTGGAACCCCGCACAGTGCCGCGTTCCCAATTGGGAATCCTCGCCGCACCCACGCACGCTCGCCTCGCGGTCGCCTGGCGCCGTTCCGCACTGGGACGCAGCGCCTTGACGGGAAGAGGTCGAAAACCTAAGCTCAAACCAGTGGGCTGTTGCGTTTGGGAGCGCTCGTTGCCCGGCGCGCATTGCAGTTCGCTTTCAAGCCTATCCATTTGGGACAGCGCATGATTCCCTATTCCTGGCAGTACATCCCGCTCTTTTTACAGGTTGTTGTCGCCCTCGCCCTGGCCGCCGGGATGGTTGTGGCCTCCTGGTTCGTAGGCCGTCACAAGAACACGCCCGTCAAGCTGGCCGCTTACGAGTGCGGCATTGAGGCCGTCGGAGACGCTCGCGCCCGCTTCAGCGTCCGCTTCTATATGGTCGCCATGCTCTTCATCCTCTTCGACGTGGAAGCCGTCTTCATGATGCCCTGGGCGGTCATCTATAAGGACCTCTACCACATCACCGGCCAGCGCCTCTTCGGCTTCTGGGAGATGGTCGTCTATCTCGGCTTCGTCGGGGTCGGGCTTTACTACATCGTGCGCAAAGGCGTCCTGAGCTGGAGTCAGGACAAGGCGGATCTCTGACCATGGCCGACGGCAAACCCAACGCGATGCACGGCAGGGCGGCGGTCCTCGAAGGCCTTCCGGACCATCCCGCCGTCAAGGCCGCGCTCGCCTGGAATCCCGATGCACTGCTCGATGCAAAATTCGACCGCGACGAGCTCACCCTGACCATCGCGCCCGAGCACATTCGCAACGCCGCCGCCGCCATGCAGGCCGCGGGCTACAACTTTTTTGAAGATGCCACAGCCGTCGACTGGTACCCGTCCGAGCCCCGCTTTCAGCTCAGCTACCATCTGCTTTCGCATCACTTGAAGGAATACATCCGGCTGCGCGTCCTGCTCGGGGCAGACGCTCCTTCCCTGCCTTCCATTACGCAGGTGTGGCCCTCGGCCAACTACTACGAGCGCGAGATCTTTGACCTGTTTGGAATCCGCTTTGAAGAGCATCCCAATCTGCGCCGCATCATGATGCCCGACGACTGGAAGGGCCATCCGCTGCGCAAGGATTATCCCGTGGAGGGCTATCGCTAATGGGGTATACCATCGGCACGCCCATTCTTGAAGCTCCCGTTGCCGAGGGCGCACAGGACCAGCACATGATCCTCAACATGGGCCCGCAGCATCCGTCCACACACGGCGTTCTGCGCCTCGTGCTTGAGATTGACGGCGAAATTGTCGTCCGCCTCTATCCCGAAATTGGATATCTGCACACCGGTATTGAGAAAACCTGCGAGGCCAAGTTCTATCAACAGGTGGTCCCGCTCACCGATCGCATCGACTACCTCAGCCCCATGGCAAACAATCTCTGCTATTGCCTGGCCGTGGAGAAGCTGCTCGCCCTTGAAATCCCCCCGAAGGCGCAGTGGATGCGCGTCCTGCTTGCCGAGCTCACCCGCCTCAACTCGCATCTGGTCTGGCTCGGCACGCATGCCATGGACATTGGCGCGCTCACCGTCTTCCTTTACACCTTCCGCGAGCGTGAGGACATCCTGCGCATCTTTGAGGCCGTCTCCGGCCAGCGCATGATGACCAGCTACTTCCGCATCGGCGGACTTGCCATGGAGCCGCCGCTGGACTTCTTTGACCGCGTCCGCGCCTTCATTCGCACATTCCCTGAGAAGATTGACGAATACTCCAATCTGCTTACCGGCAATCCCATCTTCGCCAACCGCCTCAAGGGCGTCGGCTATTTGTCCGCGGAAGACGCAATTGCCCTCGGCGTCACCGGGCCGCCCATGCGCGCGTCGGGAGTCGATTTTGATCTCCGCCGCGACATGCCCTACTCCGGCTATGAGAAATTTCAGTTCAAGGTTGCCACCGCAACCGAGGGCGACACCTGGGCGCGCTATCTTGTCCGCCTTGTTGAGATGCGAGAGAGCGTCCGCATCATCCAGCAGGCGCTCGATGGCATGCCCGATGGCCCCATCAAGGCCGACGCGCCCAAAATCGTGCTGCCTGACCGCGAAAAGATGAAGACCCAGATGGAAGCCCTCATCCATCACTTCAAAATTGTCACCGAGGGCTTCGCCGTTCCAGCCGGCGAGGTCTATCAGGGCATCGAAAGCCCGCGCGGGCAGATGGGTTATTACGTGGTTTCCGACGGAACCGCGAAGCCTTACCGCGTCCACATGCGTAATCCCTCCTTCGCCACGCTGCAGGCGCTGGAAACCATGTGCCAGGGCCGCATGCTGGCCGACGTCGTTGCCGTCATCGGCTCCATCGATATCGTCTTAGGGGAGATTGACCGCTAATGCCCGCCAATCCTAACTTCGTCCCATATGCCAAAGCCATCGCCGAGGCCAAAGCCAGGCTCGAAGAGCACAACGCGCTCAACTTGTCCCTCAAGCAGCAGGCTGATGGCTGCGCGGAGTTCTTCCAAACCCTCGGCGTCTTCCTCAGCCAGGAGATGCAGAAGGCCAACGAGGGGCTTGCCGAGTCCGGTTTCAACGATCGGTTCGATGGCCTCTATGCCGCCAAGCCGCCCGAGCACCGCATGATCATCAGCTTTGGCGGCGTCTCCGGCACGCGCGAAATCACCCTCGATCTGGGGGACAAAAACTATCCCACTGTCCGCATCAAAGACGCCGCGGACAGTCCCACCGGAACGCTGCAATTTGTCCTCAAGGATGTAGGCGTCGGCCTCCAGGCCTTCACCACTGAGGGCGGCGGAACGGCCAACTGGAGCATTCCGCTCTCTGGGGCCGACGTGGCGGCTCGAACCGTCGAGAACATCATCGATGGCCTCTTCCGATAGGGTGGGCCTCACCGTTTTCGGCGAACTCTGGGTCTCGCTGGCCTCGCTGCTGCGCAGTTACACCGCGGCTCACGGCCTCAACCGCAATCGCCAGGCCACGGTCGAGCTGGGCGAGAACCGCATCACGGTCCGCTATGCGGAACGCTGGCTGGATTTGAGACGAATTCATGCGCAGATCAACTGGATGCGCGAAGATGGTGAGAGTGGAGTGTCGGAATTGACTGAAGCCGGAACGGTGCGATCGGCCCTGGGCGAGGAAGAGATGGACATGGCCGCTGAAGCCTGGGCGCGGGAGTTGATGCGATGAGCCCGAACCAATCCACCAGCGAGACCATGACCCTCTTTTCGCCGCAGCTTGCCGCGCGCCTTGACGCACTGGTGGACAAGTATCCGGTGCGCCGATCCGCGCTGGTGCCCATGCTGCTCTACGCGCAGGATGAAGTCGGCTACCTCTCTGACGCGGTCATTGTCGAGGTCGCCGAACGCATCGGCATCACCCAGCTTGAAGTGCGCAATGTGGCCACGTACTACTCCATGCTGCGCTTCAAGCCCGTCGGCAAATTCAACGTCCAGGTCTGCACCAACATCAGTTGCATGCTGCGCGGGGCTTACGAATTGTTTGACCGCTTTCAGCAGGAGCTCGGCTTCGGCCACAAGGGCGTCACCGCCGACGGCCTCTTCTCCCTCGAAGAGGTCGAGTGCATTGGCGCATGCTGCTGGGCGCCCGCCATTCAGGTCAATTACGACTTCCACGACGACCTGACGCCGGACCACGTGCCCGGCATTCTCTCCGATTACCGCCAACGAGCCGTGGAAGGGACGGGCCCGCATGCCTAAACTCGTCTCCCATCCCGATGAAGTGAAGATTGTCACGCGCCGCTTCGGCCAGGGCGCGGCCAACATCGATCGCTACATCGAGCTCGGCGGATACGAGTCCGCGCGCAAATGTCTCGCACAGGGGCCCGAATGGACAATCGCCG
Organism: Occallatibacter sp.; assembly: GCA_049678625.1. Classification (GTDB taxonomy): domain Bacteria; phylum Acidobacteriota; class Terriglobia; order Terriglobales; family Acidobacteriaceae; genus Telmatobacter. The sequence continues at coordinate 48,345 of JBAUEO010000014.1, forward strand.
AGATGAAGGCCTCCAACCTGCGTGGACGGGGCGGCGCGGGCTTCCCCACCGGCATGAAGTGGTCCTTCGTTCCCAAGCAGAGCGCCAAGCCAAAATACGTGCTCGTCAACGGCGACGAAAGCGAGCCCGGCACCTGTAAGGATCACCTCATCTTCCTGCACGACCCGCACGCGGTGATTGAAGGCACCATGATTGCGGGCCTCGCCATCGGCGCAAAGGTCGGATTTATTTATCTCCGCGGTGAATACCGCTATCTCCTCGAAATCATGGAGAAGGCCGTCGCCGACGCTTACGCCAAAGGCTTCCTCGGCAAGAACATCTTCGGCTCCGACACTGAATTCCAAATCATCACGCAGACCGGCGCGGGCGCGTATGAAGTCGGCGAGGAATCCGCGCTGATGGAGTCGCTCGAGGGCAAGCGCGGCATACCGCGCATCAAGCCGCCCTTCCCGGCCGTCGTCGGCCTTTACGGAGGACCCACCGTCATCAACAACGCTGAGACCATTGCAACGGTTCCGCACATCATCGCCATGGGCGGTGCGGCGTATGCGGCCGTCGGCACGGAGCGCAACGGCGGAACCCGCCTCTTCTGCCTCAGCGGACACATTGAGCGCCCCGGCGTCTACGAGCTGCCGATGGGCTACAACCTGAAAAAGATGATCTACGAGGTCGGCGGCGGCGTCCGCGGCGGACGCACACTCAAGGCCGTCGTGCCCGGCGGCTCATCCACGCCTGTTCTGCTGCCCGAGGAGATTGAAAACCTCGGCATGGATTTCGACCAGGTGGGCAAGGCCGGCTCCATGCTCGGCTCTGGCGGCGTCGTCGTCATCGACGACCAGACCTGCATCGTCGAGTTCGCCCTGCGCACCATCAGTTTTTATCAGCACGAGAGCTGCGGCTGGTGCATCCCCTGCCGCGAAGGAACCGACTGGCTCAAGAAATCGCTCACACGTTTCCACGCCGGCTTCGGCGTTGAAAAGGACATCGACAACATTCAGTACCTTGCGCAGAACATGATGGGCCGCACCTTCTGCCCGCTGGGCGACGCGGCGGCCATGCCCACACTCGGATTCGTGAAAAAATTCCGCAAGGAGTTTGAAGACCACCTGAACGGCAAGCCATGCCCCTTCGCAAAGCACGTGGAGTTGGCAGTCGTTTAGAAAGGGCCGCTGGAGAGCAATGGCAGATGTCACATTCACAGTCGATGGCAAGGAGCTCACCGCCCCGGCGGGCATGCTGCTGATTGATGCCTGTCGCAAGGCAGGCATTCAAATTCCGTCTTTCTGTTATTACCCCGGCCTCAGCCTGCAGGCTGCCTGCCGCATGTGCGTCGTCCGGCAGGAGAAGGTGGGCAAGCTGCAAACCGCCTGCACCACCACGGTCGCCGAGGGCCAGGTCTTCTTTACCGAATCAGACGAAATCGCGCAGGCCCGCAAGGCCACGCTTGAGCTGCTGCTCGGCAACCATCCGCTCGACTGCCCCGTCTGCGACGCCGGCGGTGAATGCGAGTTGCAGGACATGACCTTCAAGTATGGCGCGGGCGAAAGCCTCTATACCGAGGCCAAGCACCACCGTGAGGAACAGCAGTGGTCGCCGGCCGTTTTCTACGACCGACCGCGTTGCATCCTCTGCTACCGCTGCGTGCGCGTCTGCGGCGAAGGCATGGACGTGTGGGCGCTTGGTATTCAGAACCGCGGCTCCAGCGCCGTCATCGCGCCCAATGGAGGCAATCAGCTCGATTGCGAGCAGTGCGGCATGTGCATTGACGTTTGCCCCGTCGGCGCGCTCACCAGCGGCAGCTACCGCTACAAAACCCGGCCCTGGGAGATGAAGCACGTCTCCACCGTCTGCACTCACTGCGCTGACGGCTGCAAGGTCACGCTCGGCATTCGCGCATCCACGGAAGGCTCTGAGATTGTTCGCGCCGACAATCGCGACAAGAGCGGCATGAACAATGATTTTCTTTGCGCCAAGGGCCGCTTTGGTTTCGACTTTGTGGAAAGTCCGGAGCGACTCACGCAGCCGCTGGTGCGCGGCGCATCCGGCAATCTGGAACCCGCCACCTGGGATCGCGCCCTTCGCTTTACCGCGGAGAAGCTGAAGGAGATTCGCGACGCGCGCGGCGGCTCAGCCATCGGCGTCATCGGCTCCAACTTCACCACCAACGAAGAAAATTATCTTTTACAAAAGTTCGCGCGCACCGTGCTCGGCACCAACCATATTGACCACGAGCGAACCGCCGACTATGCGGCCTTCGCGCTGGCCATGGCCGGTCACAGGGGAATGGCCGCCAGCGTGGCCGACACGTTGACCGCGCCGGCGATATTGCTTATCGGCGGCGATCCGACCGAAGAACATCCACTCCTCGCCTGGAATCTGCGCACCAATGTGCGGCTGAACAACGCCCGGCTCTACGTGGCCAACGCGAAGACCATCAAGCTGGAGCGCCAGGCCCGCGCCTCGCTGCGCCTGGAAACCAACAGCTATGCAAAGCTCGCTTCGCTGCTCGACAACGACTCCGATTTCGCCAAATCCGTCCGCGAAGAGGCGTCGTTGCTCATCGTCTTCGGTCAGGAATTCCGCGGCGCCGCAGTCAAGCAACTCGTCGATTGGGGCGTGAAGAGATGCCAGGTGAAATTCGCCTGCCTCGGCGACTTCAGCAATTCGCGCGGCGCGGCGGACATGGGCTTGCTCCCGGATTCCCTGCCCGGATACACGCCCATCGCGCAGCCCGGCGATTTCGCCGCGGAGTATCCCGGCATGCCCAACAAACCCGGCTGGTCGCTTCCGGAGATGATGACCGCCGCCGCCAATGGCACTCTGGGCGCGCTTTACTTGGTCGGAGCCGATCCGGTCACACGCCAGGGCCTTGAGCCGACCGCGCTCCACAACACCTTCACCATCGTCGAGGACATCTTTCTCACACCCACTGCCGCAATCGCCGATGTGGTCTTCCCAGCGGCCAGTCTTTATGAGAAGAGCGGCACCGTGACGAACACTTACGGCGATGTGCAACTGGTGCGCAAGGGCGCCGACCGGCCGGGCGTGAAATCGGATTTCGAGATTCTGATTCGCGTGGCGGGCGCAATGGGCGTCGATGTCAAAACGCTCGTTCCCTTCGGCAGGAATCCGGTCACGGCCGATCTCGGGCAGTCGCGCGGCGCGCAGGCCGGCGAAGCGGACCGACACGCTGTTTGGCTCGCCGCCAACGGCCTTGAGCCCAAGCTCAGCCCGTTTGACGTACTCGCAACGCTGGACGAAATTGAGAGGCTCGTTCCGGGTTATCGCCTCGATCGGTTGAGCCTGTTCGCCGGCAATCACACATTGGTTGAGCCTGGTTACGTTTCAGGTTTCGTGTCAGGATTCGTGCCCGCTTCCGCGTTGTCCGGCGTGGACATGGTGGCCCCCGCGCACGATGGATTGTTCACCTCGGGCACCCTTGGCCGGTACAGCCCCGCCTTGCAGGATTTGAAGCGTCATCAAACCGCGGCGGCGACAGCGACCGTGGCGGACTAACGACAGGAATGATGGGAGAGGCAGGGTTCGCGTGACGATTCTGTGGTTCATTTTTTGGAGCCTGGTGAAGGTCGTTGTGGTCACGGTGGTGCTGCTCATCAGCGTGGCCTATACGGTGCTGCTCGAGCGCAAGCTTGTTGGCCGCATCCAGAATCGCTGGGGGCCCAGCCGCGTCGGCCCCTTCGGACTGCTTCAGCCGCTGGTGGACGGCGCAAAATCCTTCCTTAAGGAAGACATCATTCCCACCGGTGTTTATCGCCCCTTGTATCTGCTTGCGCCCATCATCGCGCTCAGTTGCGCGCTCATCTCCATCGCCGTGGTTCCCTTCGGCTCGCCCGGCATCACCGGCCCGGGCGGCTTCCGCTTCTTTCAGATTTCCGACGTCAACATTGGCCTGCTCGTCATTCTTGGCATCACGTCCATCGGCGTCTACGGCATTGCACTCGCCGGCTGGTCCTCAAATAACAAATATTCCCTGCTCGGCTCGCTGCGCTCTTCCGCACAGTTGATCAGCTACGAACTCGCACTGGGCCTCTCGCTGGTGGGCGTGGTCATGCGTGCAGGCTCGCTCAACCTCCGCGTCATTGTGGAAAGCCAGGCCAGCCACGGAATGCTTTCCTGGAACGTCTTCGGCGGACTGCAGATTGTCGCCTTCTTCATCTACCTGATGGCCGCCTACGCCGAAACGAATCGCGCGCCGTTCGACCTGCCTGAGGCCGAAAGCGAGCTGACCGCGGGCTACCACACCGAGTACAGTTCCATGAAATTCGCCATGTTCTTCATGGCCGAGTACGCCAACATGATCACCGTCGGCTGCGTGGCCACGCTGCTCTTCCTCGGCGGCTGGACGAGCCCCTTCGGCTCTCTCTTGCCCGCGCCGCACAACATTGTTCTCCAGTCCCTGCTGCCCATCTTCTGGTTCGTCCTCAAGGTTTTCAGCTTCCTGTTTCTTTACGTCTGGGTGCGCGGCACGTTGCCTCGCTTCCGTTATGACCAACTAATGAACTTCGGATGGCGCTATCTCATGCCCGTCGCCATCCTCAACATTGTTGCCACAAGCCTCTGGCTGGCGTACCGCTGACGCGCACCGGCCTCACGGATTCGCCTCTGCACCCGCGACAGGCCGCTGGCAAAACAAATGGAGCCGGAAGGGCTCGTTTACAATCGTAGGGGCTCTTCAGCGCTGCAAAACTGATGGCGCAGGAATCGGGATGGCCGAACCGAACTTCGGCCCGAACCACTACACCACGGAACAATGCACCTTCTCTTGTTTCTTCTTTTCGGCGGACTTTGCCTGGCAGGCGCCATCAACCTCCTGCTACAGCGCCACCCTATTTCCAGCGCGCTCTCGCTCATCGTTGTCATGACCTCGCTGGCCGTGCTCTATCTTGAGCTCGGAGCGGAGTTCCTTGCCGCGGCGCAGGTCATCGTTTACGCGGGAGCAATCATGGTGCTGTTCACCTTTGTCGTCATGCTCCTGAATGCGGGTCGCGAGGAGCGCACGCTCGGCAGTCGCGCCGCCGGCATTGTTGGATTCCCGGCGGTCGCAACCCTGCTGGCCGTCATCGCAACCGTCGTCCTGCAGTTGAAAGACGCGGGTTCTGTGAATCCCCAAAGCAAAATCACCTCCACGCACGAGCTCAGCACCATGCTTTTCACGCGCCTACTGTTGCCGTTCGAGGTCACCTCGGTGCTCATCCTCGTCGCCATCCTCGGCGCGGTTGTCCTGGCCCGCCGCGGCGATGGAGAAAGAGGCTCAGGCCAATGAATTCCTTTTTCTCGCAATCGGTCCCGCTCAACTGGTATCTGTTGCTGAGCGCAATCCTGTTTTGCCTGGGCGTGGTCGGCTTTCTCATCAAGCGCAACATCATCACCGTCTTCATGTCGATTGAGTTGATGCTCAACGCCGTCAATCTTTCCTTCGTCACCTTCGCCTACCAGTGGCACACGGTGAAGGGGCAAATCTTCGTCTTCTTCGTGATGATGGTCGCCGCAGCTGAAGCCGCCGTGGGCCTGGCCATCATCATTGCTGTCTTCCGTGTCCGCGCCACACTCGCCGTCGACCGAGTCGACCTGATGAAATTATGAACGAATCGCCCAATCTTTTTCTGATTCCGCTGCTGCCCTTCGCGGGATTTCTGCTGAACGGCACGCTGGGCCGCCGGCTGCCCAGGGCATTGGTTTCCACCATTGCCCTTGCCGCGCCCGCGGCATCTTTTGCGCTTGTTTTGCGAGCCTATTTCGCCTCGCACTCCGGTCTGGCTCTGCCCTACACGCAAACCCTGCCCTTCCCGTGGATTCAGGCCGGAGCGCTCCACATCAACTTCAGCTTCGCGCTCGACCAGTTGTCCCTCGTCATGCTGCTCATCGTCACCGGCGTGGGATTTTTGATTCACATTTATTCGGTTGGCTACATGGCCCACGAAGAAGGCTATTCCCGGTTCTTCAGCTACATGAACCTGTTCCTCTTCTTCATGACCACGCTGGTGCTGGCGAGCAACGTGCTCCTCATGTTCGTCGGCTGGGAGGGCGTTGGCCTCGCCTCCTACCTGCTTATCGGCTTCTACTTTCAAAAGCAGTCCGCCGCGGACGCAGGCAAGAAAGCATTCGTCGTCAATCGCATCGGAGACTTCGGCTTCCTCATCGGAATCTTTCTTCTCCTCGCAAACTTCGGCTCGCTCTCGTTTCACAGGATCGCCGGCCAGCTCGCCGCATCGCCAGCCTGGCACAGCGGCGTGCTCACGGCCATCGCGCTCTGCCTGCTTGTAGGCGCAACCGGCAAAAGCGCGCAGCTTCCGCTCTACATCTGGCTTCCGGACGCGATGGAAGGCCCGACGCCTGTCTCGGCGCTCATCCACGCGGCAACCATGGTCACCGCCGGCGTCTACATGATTGCCCGCACCCACTTCCTCTTTGACCGCTCGCCCTTTGCGCTCGGCGTTGTCGCCGTGGTGGGAACGCTCACCGCTCTGTTCGCGGCCACAATTGCGCTTGTGCAAAATGACATCAAGCGCGTGCTCGCCTACTCCACCATCTCGCAGCTCGGCTACATGTTCCTTGGCTGCGGCGTGGCTGCGTATTCGGCCGCCGTCTTCCACCTGATGACCCACGCATTCTTCAAGGCCCTGCTCTTCCTTGCCGCCGGCTCCGTCATTCACGCGCTCAATGGCGAACAGGACATGCGCAAGATGGGCGGCCTGCGCAAGGCGCTCCCCATCACCTTCTGGACCATGACCGCCGCCGTGCTCGCCATCTCCGGCATCCCGCTCTTTTCCGGCTTCTTCTCAAAGGACGCAATCCTCTACTCCGTCTTCCAGCAGGGCAGCCTGGGCAAGCTCCTCTGGTTTGTCGGCGTGCTCACGGCGCTGCTCACCGCGCTCTATATGTTCCGCTTCTGGTACATGACCTTCTTTGGCGAATCCCGCAGCCACGACGCGCACCCGCATGAGAGCCCCTGGTCCATGCTTGGTCCGCTGGTCATCCTCGGTCTTCTTTCCGTCGGCGGAGGCTGGATTGGAATTGGACATTTCAGCGCGTATCTAGAGCCGTCCGTGGGCCCGCTGCGCGAGGGCGGAAGCGCCGGGCTTGAATACGGCCTGATGGCGCTCGTCGCCATCGTCGCGCTCCTCGGCTGGTACATTGCCGACCGGCTCTACCGCCAGCGGCCGGAAACGCCCGCGAAACTCGCCGCCGCGTACCCTGCCGGTTACAAACTGTTCGCGCACAAATATTTCGTGGACGAGATTTACGGCTACGTCTTCGTCAAGCCGCTCCTCGCCTTCTCCAAGCTCTTTCTTGAATGGGTTGTGGACTTCGCGCTCATCGGCGGCACTGCCTGGCTGCTGGCCGGCACGGCCAACCTGAGCGGAGCCATTTTGCAGCGCTGGCAGTCCGGCAACATTCGCTCTTACGCAGCATGGATCGCCTTTGGCGCAGCCCTGCTGCTGGTGCTTGTTCTTGTCCCATTGGAATTGGGCGCGCACGGCGTCGAAGCCTTTTGGGGAGGTGCGCGGTGATGAGCAGCCTGAACGCAAACATCCTCACCATCATTCTGCTCTTCCCTCTCGTGGGTGCGCTGCTGGTCGTCCTGCTGCCGGACCGCGGCAAACTCTCCGCGTGGATTGCCCTGCTCACCTCGCTGGTAGAGCTTCTTTTCACGCTCCATCTTCCCGCACATTTCGATCTCGGTTACCACGGCTTCCAGTTTGAAATCAATCGCCCCTGGATTGACAGCCCCGCCATCTTTTACCACGTCGGAATCGACGGCCTCAGCCTCTGGCTCGTCGTTCTCGTCGGCCTTCTCGCGCCCGTGGGCGTGCTTGTCAGTTGGAATGCGATCCATGAGCGCCGCAAAATTTTTTACTTGCTCTTCCTCGTGCAGCAGTCGGCCATGCTCGGCGTCTTCCTCTCGCTTGACCTGATGCTCTATTACGGCTTCTGGGAGCTGTCGCTGGTGCCGATGGCCATCCTCATCGCCATGTTCGGCCGCAAAGATGGCCCCAGGGCCGCCATCAAATTTTTCCTCTACACCTTCATCCCGTCTGCGCCGCTGCTGGTCGCCATCCTCTGGCTTTATGCGCGCACCGGGACCTTCAACTTCGTTGCGCTCCAGCACATCATTGCCGATGGGGGCCTGCCTGCCACGGCGCTTGCATGGGTAGCCCTCGCATTCCTTCTCGCCTTCGCCGTCAAGGTGCCCATCTTTCCGCTGCATGGCTGGCTGGCGGACACATTCAGTGAGGCTCCGGTCGCTCTCGCCATGGTGGTCGCCGGCAAACTGGGCCTCTACTCCATGCTTCGGTTCCACGTGGAACTATTCCCCCAGCAGGCAAGGCTCATCGCCCCGCTGATCGTGGCGCTGGCGGTCATCGGGCTGCTTTACGGTGCGTGCCTCGCTCTTGTGCAGCGCGACTTCTGGCGTTTGATTGCCTACGCCGCCCTAAGCCACCTCAGCCTGATTACTCTTGGAATCTATGGCTTCAACATCACCGGATGGGATGGCGCGGTCTACCAGATCCTCAATCACGGCGTCGTGGATGCCGCGCTTTTCCTCCTGCTTGGTCTCCTCGAGCTGCGCTATAGCACAAGCGAGATCGCCGCATACGGCGGACTTGCCGCAAAGCTTCCGCGAACCGCCACGCTCTTTGTGATTGCGACCTTGGCGATGATTGGCCTGCCCTTGCTCAGCGGTTTTGTCGGCGAGTTCTTGATCCTTTCCAGCACCTTCGTCCACGTCAGCCGCGGCTGGGGCATCGCCGGCTCCGTCGGAGTGATTCTGGGCGCGACCTACATGCTGTGGCTTGTCCAGCGCCTCTTTTACGGCCCGGTGAGCCGGCTTGCGGCAGACCGGAAGGCCGTGGACCTGCGCATCCCGGAACAGCTCATGCTTTGGCCCATCGCTGTGTTGATGCTGGTCATGGGCGTCGCCCCGTCGCTCTGGTTCCCCTCCATTGAAAACAACGCTCTGACGCAGACCATGCAAATGCAGAACGCAGCACCAACAATCTCCCTCGGCGATTCCGCCCGGCCGGGGGTGACCCGATGAATTCCGGCGACCTGCTGCGCATTCTTCCCGAAATCGTGCTCACGCTCACCGGCGTTCTCATCATGCTGGTGGACGCTTCAGTACCTGGCAGTATGCCGCGCCGTTTCCTCGGCCGCTTCGCGGCCATCGGCGCAACGCTGGCCATCTGGGCCAGCCTTTTTGAGCTCAGGCTGCCGGTGGGAACCGGCTTTTACAACTCGGTTGAGACCAGCCCCTTCACAATTTACTTCCACGTGCTGATCTGCGGCATCGTGCTGGTTGCGGTGCTGCTGGCCATGGACACTCTACCGGCATCCACCCATCACCAGGGCGAGTACTATGCGCTCATCGTCTTTGGCGCCGTGGGCATGTGCCTGCTGACCAGCGCAGTCGAGTTGCTTCTCGTTTTCATCGCGCTCGAGATCTCGTCCATCGCCACCTACGTGCTGGCTGGGTACCGGAAGGATTCCGGCCGCGGCCCTGAAGCGGCACTCAAATATTTTCTGCTGGGCTCCTTCGCCACAGCGTTTCTGCTTTACGGAATTGCACTCATCTTCGGCGCGACAGGCACCACGCAAATTGATGAGATTGCGCACCGGGTCGCCAACGCGAAGAACCCCGCGCTGGTGGTCGCCGCCCTTGTCCTCATGCTTGTCGGCATTCTCTTCAAAGTCTCCGCGGCGCCCTTCCACGTGTGGACTCCCGACGTTTATGAGGGCGCGCCCTCGCCGGTGGTGGCGCTGATGTCCACCGCGCCCAAGGCCGCTGCATTTGCCCTGCTGCTCCGCGTCGTCTATGAGATCTTCCCCACTCTTCACGCGGTGTGGGAACCCGTCCTGTGGGTCGTCGCTCTACTGTCCATGACGGTGGGCAACCTTGCGGCGCTTCGCCAGCAGAACGTGAAGCGGATGCTGGCCTATTCGTCGATTGCCCACGCCGGATATCGGCTGGCGGCGCTTGCCGGACTCCGCGAAGCGGGAATCTCGGCGGCTGCGTTCTACATCGCCGCCTACGCCGCGATGAATGTCGGCATCTTTGCCGTTGTTACGCTCATCAGCGGATACAACGACGAGCACACGCATATCCCGGATCTCCGTGGACTTGTCCACCGCTCGCCCTGGCTCGCCGGCCTGCTGATTTTCTTTCTCGCCTCGCTGGTGGGCATTCCGTTCACCGGCGGCTTCTTCGGGAAGTTTTATGCATTCTCGGCCGCGATGGGCGGATCGGCCGTCTGGCTCACCCTTCTGGGCCTGCTCAATTCCGGAATCGCGGCTGCCTACTACATGCGCCTGGCATTCGTGGTCGTGCAGCGAGATCCGGACGAGGCCGCATCGCGCGCAATGCCTTCGCCTCAATCAGGGATTGCGGTTGCTGCGGCGCTGCTGTTTGCCGTTGTCGCCACTCTGGTTCTCGGAATTTTTCCGGGGCAAACGCTCAGCGCTGCTCAAAACGCTGCGCGCACCCTGCAGGTCCCGCCGGAGTCGCCCTCGGTATTGCCTGTTTCCGCACATCAGCCCGGAGTTCCGGGACAGTAGAAACAGTGCCGGCGGTCTATTATTCGGCAGTGGTGCGATACCACTCCACCGTGCGCCGCAGTCCTTCGCGGAAGTCGACCAGCGGCTTGTATCCGAGCAATTCGCCGGCCAGCCGAATGTCTGCCAGCGAATCGCGAATGTCGCCACTCCGCGTGGGACCGTGTTGGGCATCTCCTTTGAATCCAGTCAGATTCTTCAGGATGTGAAAGGTTTCGTTCAGGGTAATCCGGCTGCCGGTGGCCGCATTCATCATCCTGCCTGAAACCCTTTCCGCGGGGGCAGCAGCGGCCAGAAGATTTGCATGGACCACATTGTCGATGTACGTGAAATCGCGGCTCTGTTCGCCGTCGCCGTTGATGGTCGGCTGTTCGCCGGCCAGCATTTTGCGGCAGAAGACGGCCAGAACCCCCGAATAGTGCGAGGTTGGATCCTGATGCGGTCCAAACACGTTGAAGTAGCGCAGCGTGACGGTTTCCAGGCCATAGACCTGGGTGAATGCGCCCATGTAGTGCTCGGCGGCGAGCTTGGCGACAGCGTAAGGTGAAATGGGCCTGGGCAGCATCTCCTCGTGCTTGGGCAGCGTCGGCGAATCGCCGTAGGCCGACGAAGAGCCCGCGTACACCACGCGCCGCACTCCGGCCTCCCGGGCCGCGACCAGCAGATTTACGGTGGCCGTTACGCAGTTCAGATTCGTGCCCGCCGGGTCGGCCACGGAACGCGGAACGCTGGCCAGCGCGGCCTCATGAAAGACGACCTCCACGCCCTCGCATACTTTTGCGCAGACTGCCGGGTCCGACAAATCGCCCTCCACGAACTCCATGGCTTCCAGGCCGATAAGATTCGCGCGCTTTCCCGTAATCAAGCTATCGACTCCGCGTACTCGCTCACCTTTGGCCAGCAAAGCCGCAGAAATGGAGCGCCCGATGAATCCCGCGGCGCCAGTCACCAGATACATGCCCAAAATGATCTCCTCGCGTCAGATTGTTGAACCCTGATTGCACGCTTCCCTAGCATACAATCCGTTACCTTTGGCAGTGTCGAACGTTCGCAAATCACCCCTGATGAGAGCTTACAATTTGAGCATGGCTACCGGGTCTGCAACTTCAGTGGCAGAAATCAAACAGCGCATTCAGTCTCGTCAAGCGCGCATCGGAATCATCGGCATGGGCTATGTGGGGCTGCCTTTGGCCCTCCTGTTCAGCGACGCGGGGTTTCGCGTCACCGGGTTCGATATCGCGGAGGATAAGGTTCGCATCCTGAACGAAGGCGGATCGTACATTGTGCGCATCGTGCCCGCGATGATTCAGGCGGCACAAAAGAAAGGCTTCAAAGCGACCACTGCCTACGCGGAAATTGAACAGATGGACGCAATCATCATCTGCGTGCCCACACCGCTGGACGAGTATCACGAGCCCGATCTCAGCTACGTTACCGGCACGGTGCGGTCCATCGCTCCCCATGTGCACGATGGCCAGCTCATCGTGCTGGAAAGCACCACGTATCCCGGAACCACCGAGGAGATTGTGGTGCCAATCCTCGAACAGAACAACCCGCACGGATTGCGCGTTGCCCGCGCGGCCGAGACCAGCGGCCTGCACGTTGCCTTTTCTCCGGAGCGCGAAGACCCGGGCAACGACACGGTCGAACGCCAGGATATTCCCAAGGTTGTGGGCGGATGCGGAAGCGGCTCTGCCGAGCTTGCCGCGGAGCTTTACGGCAGCATCTTTCGCCGGGTGGTTCCGGTCAGCAGTCCGGCCGTCGCTGAGATGACCAAGCTGCTGGAAAACATCTACCGCTGCGTGAACATCGCGCTGGTGAACGAACTGAAGCAACTTTGCATGCGCATGGGCATCGACATTCATGAGGTGATCGACGCGGCCAAAACAAAGCCCTTCGGCTTCCAGCCCTTCTATCCGGGTCCCGGGCTGGGCGGTCATTGCATTCCCATCGACCCGTTCTACCTTTCATGGAAGGCGAAGCAATTTGATTTCCGCACGCGCTTTATCGAGCTGGCCGGCGAAGTCAACATTCGCATGCCCTACTTCGTGATCGAACAGCTTGGAGAGGGCTTGAATCGCCATCGCAAAGCCATCAACGGCTCCAGGATTCTGGTTCTCGGCGTGGCCTACAAGCGCGACATCGACGACCTGCGCGAATCCCCTTCGCTTACCATCCTCGAATTGCTGCGCGAAAAAGGCGCGATCGTCTCCTACAACGACCCCTTCTTTCCGACCGTCGGCCATGGCCGCCACTACGCGCTGAACATGACCAATACGCCGCTCGACAACCTCGCAGAGTACGACGCCCTAGTGATCGTCACCGATCATTCCCAGTACGATTTCGCGTCAATCGTCAATCAGGCACAGCTTGTGGTGGACACGCGCAACGCCACGAAGGGCATCGATTCCGAGAAGATTATCCGTTGCTGAAACGGTGAAGGCCGCTCTGCCAATGTGCGCAGGCCAAGCCGGCGCGCGCTGGCAGAGCGGCGCCCGCGCCGTTACTCGTGCGCGCCGTGTTCGCGGAGATAAGCGGCCCAGTTCTGGTCGTCCATCCCCATGGCGATGGTCAAAGGGCGAGTGTGGCTCTGATCTTCCGCGTTCACATCCGCGCCACTCTCCACCAGCAGCTTGATCATGCTCCCGTACTGCAGGTGCAGCGCGCAATCCAAGATGGTATCCCCGTAAGCATCCTTCAGCTTTACGTTGGCGCCATGCGCCAGCAGATACGCGGCGTCGTCCTTCTGGTCGCGCATCACGGCCCAGAAGAGCGGGGTTGCCCCGCTTGCGGCCTGCGCGTTCACGTCGGCGCCCTTTGAGATCAGCAGTTGCACCAACTGCTTGTGCCGGACCGAAAAGATGGCAAGGTCCAGCGGCGTGTACCCATTCTTCATGTATTTCGCGTCCGGGCCGTGGGAATTGAGCAGAACCACCGGGTCCAGATGGTTGCTGGATGAGAACACCTTCCACAAATCGCCGGGCAGGAAGGGCCCGTAGTTATCCTTTGCATTCACGTTGGCGCCCCCGGCAATCAGAGCCACGGCGGCTTCTACATTTCCGTGGAGCGCTGCCTCGTGCAGTGGGGTATTCCCGTTGCCGTCAACGCTGTCAACAAGCTTTGGATCCTGCTGCAGCAGGGCCTTGATCTCCTTCACCTTGTTCTTCCGTGCGGCATCGTGAATAGGATCGCTGAAAGAGAGGTGCGAACCGACCAGCACCAGAATCAACAGTGCAAGGAGCCGGTAAGCCAACCTTTTGTTCAAAACAGGTTTTGAAGCATGTGTCATTATCAAATCTCCAGATAAATCGATATTGTAAACGACCGAATCGTGAGAGTACAACCGACCAGGCGCATGGCGCGGCTCGTCGCGACGCACAAACGCCAATTCGTGTATCGTGATGGAGTTTGCCTATGGATTTCCTGCATGCGCGGCTGGCCGAACCCCGCTCCTTTTCGCCATGGGAGTGTTATCTGCTCGCGTCGCTTGTGGCGCTCTCCGCCGCGGTGTTCTGGCTCCAATTTGGCCCAATCCTCCGCACCATTCTGCGCTCAAAGAAGGACGCCAATTTTCAGCTTGCCCCGGTGGCCCGCAGAGTTCGCAGTTTCTTCTGGGAGGTTCTTTGCCAGTCCAAGGTCATCCGGCAGCGCCCCCTGCCCGGGCTTGCACATGCCCTCGTCTTCTGGGGATTCTGCGCCTTCGCCCTGGTTACGCTGAACCATTTTGCTCTTTGCTTCGGCCTCGGTTTCCTTTCTCCTGGCAGTTGGCCGGGGCGCTTCTATTTCGATTTCGCCGCGGTCTTTGCCTTCGCCTGCGCGGTGGGGATTGCGGGGCTTTTTGTGCGCCGGTTCCTGGCCAGGCCGCGCTGGCTGGGTGAGCACCCATCCGTGGAGTCCGGCGTCATTGCGCTGCTGATTTTTGTCCTGATGGTCACCTATCTTGCTGCATTCGCCCCAACGCAGTCTGAAACCAGCCTCCGTATCCTCTGGTGGACGCATACACTCACCATCTTGATCTTTCTCCCCATCATTCCGCGGACCAAGCATCTGCATCTGGTCTTGAGCCCGGCCACAATCTTTCTTTCGAACCAAACTTTTGGCCAGATTCCGCCGCTTGCAGGCGATGAAGACTTCGGGCTGGTCGCGGGCAACGACCTGACCCAGCTCGTGAGCCTGCGGGCCTACTCCTGCGTGGAATGCGGGCGATGCACGGAGCACTGCCCTGCCGCGAACACGGGAAAGGAGCTGAACCCGAAGGAAATTATCCTTGGACTGCGCGGCTACCTGAACGAGTTCGGGCCGCGCTCCGACGAGCCCCTTCTGGGAAAGTACAACTCGTCGACTGCCGTTTTTCAGTGCACGACGTGCGGGGCCTGCGAATTCCAGTGTCCGGTGGGCATTGAGCACGTGCCCATCCTCGTCGGCCTGCGGCGCGGCGCGGTGAACACGGGCTCGTGGGACGACGATCACGGCGCAAAACTGTTTCTCGCGCTGGAACGGGGGACCAATGCGCTGGGTATGAGCGCGGCGGAGCGCGACAAATTTATCGAGAAGCAGCAATTCCCCATCTTTGACGGCACACAGGAGTATTGCCTGTGGCTCGGCTGCATGGGAGGGTACGATCCGAAAGGCCGAGAGATTATTGCGGACTTTGCACGTGTGATGAACCACCTGGGAACGAGCTACGGCGTGCTGCGCAAGGAGCGATGCACGGGCGATCCGGTCCGCAGGCTGGGCAACGATCTTCTCTTCCAGCAACTGGCGGAAGGCAATCTGGAGGCGCTGGCGCAAAACCAGGTGAAGAAGATTGTCTCCATCTGTCCGCATTGCGTGCGCACGATTCAGGAGGACTGGAAGGAGTACGGCTCGCCGCCTGCAATCGAGCACCACAGCGAATTCCTGGCGCGCCATCTTGCCGAGCTCCCGAAGCAACAGGGCTCGGACAAGATTGTCTTCCACGACCCCTGCTATCTGGGACGCTATAGAAATGTGTATGAGGAGCCGCGGGCCGTGGCGTCGATTGCCGGCGAGGTGGTGGAAGCAGAGCGCAATCATGAGCGCAGCTTTTGCTGCGGAGCCGGCGGCGGGCTGGCCTTTCTGGGCGAGGAGCAAGGCGAACGCGTAAGCCACGCGCGGACGGCAGAGCTGGTGGCCACCGGCGCAGAGACCATTGGGACTGCATGCCCGTTTTGCAACAGCATGTTTCGCGATTCTCTTTCCTCGTCCGGCGGAAAAGCTCCGCAGTTGCTCGATATCGCACAATTGGCCGCGCGCGGATTGCCTCGTCCGGCGGATTTACCATTGAGACAGGGCGAAACTTCATGAAGATGCTTGTCGCCATCAAACAGGTTCCAGAGAGAGATGCGGCGCTGCGCATCAACGCCGCGGGAAGCTGGATTGACGAGTCCGATCTGGCATGGTCGCTGAATGAGTCCGATGCGTATGCGCTGGAAGAAGCGCTGCAACTGAGAGACAAGGTTGGCGGCGAGGTGATTGCTCTGAGCGCAGGGCCCGAGCGTGTTGGCTCAACCCTGCGCGAAGCCCTGGCCAAGGGCGCCGACCGGGCGATTCACGTGGAAAGCGAGGATTTGAATGGCCGCGACGCACTTGGCGTGGCTCATCTGCTTGCGGCGGCGATTGCGCCGGAGAATCCTGACCTCATCCTGACTGGGCTGCAATCCGACGATCTCGGCTACGGCCAGACGGGCGTGATTCTGGCTGAACTGTTAAATCTGCCACACGCATCGCTGGTGTTGCACGCGGAAAAGACGGACACAGGCCTGACGGTGAAGCGCGAGCTCGAAGGTGGATGGTTCCAGGCCATCGAAGTGCCAACGCCGGCCGTGCTGTGCATTCAATCCGGCGGCAACAAGCTCCGATACGCAACGCTGATGGGCATCAAGAAGGCCAAGACGAAGGAGCTTCGCCGCATCCGGGCCGAAGATTTGCATGCGGAATCGCCGCGCTCGGTGACTCTGGAAAGAATCTCGCTTCCACGGAAACAAAGGTCGACTCAAATCCTGACGGGAACACCGCAGCAAGCTGCGGCAGCGCTGGTGGAAAAGCTCTCGTTCGAGGCGCGCGTGCTATGAGCAGCATTTGGGTGATTGTGGAAGAGCGGAATGGGCACGCGAGCCCGATCAGCCTGGAGGCGCTGACTGCGGGACGGCAACTGGCTGCGCAGGTGAGACTGCCCGTGTGCGCAGTCGTAATCGGCTCGGCGGTTCGGCAGGTTGCGGAAGAGGGGTCGCGCGCAGGCGCGGACAGCGTGCTCTGCATCGAGCATGAACGGCTGGCCACCTATACGCCGGACGGCTACACGCGGGCGTTGCAGCAAGCCGTCGAATCCCGGCAGCCTGCATATCTGGTTTTTCCGCATAGCTACCAGGTACGCGACTATGCGCCCAAGCTGGCGGCGCGGCTGGGCCAAACGCTCATCGGCGACGTGATCGGAATTCAGGCCGGCCCCATCTTCATTCGGCAACTGATGCAGGGAAGGCTGGCCGGCGAGTACCGACCTTCCGGCGATGGTCCGCGTTTCGTTTCCGTGCAGTCGGGCGCATTTCGCGCGGAGGGAACGGCCAGGGAAGCCGCGCCTGTGGAAACATTCACGCCGGAGATTCCCGCGTCCGCAATCAGAACCAAGCCCGGCGAACCCTTCCGCGGTTCCACACAATCGGTCGATCTCACCGCGGCGCAGCGCATTGTCAGCGTGGGTCGCGGCATCAAGGAAGAATCCAATCTGCAGCTCGCGCGGGATCTTGCCGAAGCACTTGGAGCGGAACTGGCCGCCTCGCGCCCCGTCTGCGACAGCGGATGGCTGCCGCTCGACCGCCAGGTGGGAAGCTCGGGGCAGACGGTCTCGCCCAAGCTCTATGTGGCCGTGGGCATCTCGGGCGCGATTCAGCATTTGGTCGGCATGAAGGGCTCGCAGTGCATTGTGGCCATCAACAGAGACCCCGAAGCGCCGATTTTTGAAGTGGCCGATTACGGCATTGTCGGCGACCTGTTCGAAGTGCTGCCAGCGATGATTGAAGCGCTGAAAGACGGCCGCAAGCAGTAGGGATACCGAAGTTCTCCATTGCCATTTGCCAAGCCGGAACGGTATCTTTCACAAGTTAATGTGTGAGCGGGGACAACCTGGATGCTGGTTCCGACAACCTACTTTGGCGCACTCCTTCTCATGCTTCTGAGCATGGTGTGCTGGGGCTCCTGGGCGAATACTTTGAAGCTTTGCCCCAGGTTTCGCTTCCAACTTTTTTACTGGGATTATGCGATCGGACTTGGGCTTGGAGCCGTCGCGCTCGGGCTGACCGCGGGCAGTTTCGGCAGTGCGGGTCACCCGTTTCTCGCGGCAGCGCGGCTCACGCCCATGAGCGCGATGATTTGGGCGGCCTGCGGCGGAGCCATCTTCAACGTCGCCAATCTGCTTCTGGTGGCCGCCATTGAAGTGGCGGGGCTCGCGGTGGCCTTCCCGATTGGAATTGGGCTCGCGCTGGTGGTGGGCGCTGTCTCCAGCTATTTTGTCAGTCCCGCAGGCAATCCGCTGCTGCTGTTTGGCGGGGTTGCACTGGTCGCGCTGGCCATCGTGCTGGATGCGGCGGCCTACCGAAAACGCGAAAGCAGCGCTTCGACTACAACGACGTACGGCATCGTGCTCAGTCTGGTGGCAGGGCTGCTGATGGGCAGCTTTTATCCGCTTGTGGCCCACGCCATGACCACGCCTCCGGAGAGCGGCCCCTATGCGATTGCGCTCTTCTTCGCGATCGGCGTGCTGGTATCGACCGTGCCGGCGAACCTTCTGCTGATGGCGCGGCCTCTGGACGGAAAGCCGCCGGTTAATGGCAGGGACTATTGGAAATCGCCGGTTGGTTGGCATCTGGCGGGCGTGTTTGGCGGTGCAATCTGGTGCGTGGGCGCAGTTGCGAATTTTGTCGCTTCGGGCGCGCATTTGATTGGCCCCGCGGTCTCCTACTCCATTGGCCAGGGAGCGACCATGGTCTCGGCCTGCTGGGGCGTGTTTGTGTGGCGCGAGTTTGCGGGGGCGCCGCGCGCCGCCAACATTCTTCTCGTTCTGATGTTCGTGCTGTTTGTCGCCGGGCTTGGAGCTGTGGCTTTGGCCCCGCTTTTTTGAGTCGAGGTTGCTCTGATGAACTCCGCGCGCAAACCCATCGTCGTTGTTGGCAGCGTAACCATGGATATGGTCGCATGCGCGCCTCAAATTCCCCGCGTGGGACAGACCGTCATCGGCACGGCGTTTCACCTGACGCCCGGCGGCAAGGGCGCGAACCAGGCGGTGGCGATCGCGCGGCTGGGCTACCCCGTGGAGATGGTCGGGCTGGTGGGCGACGACGTGTACGGTCCCGCGCTGCTCGAAAATCTCGCGCGTCAGGGCGTTGGAACTTCCGCAATGGCGCAGGTTGCGGGCAGCTCCGGGCTGGCGCCGATTTTCCTGTCGGAGGCTGGAGAGAACAGCATCATCGTGATTCCCGGCGCGAATCAGCACTTGAGCCCCGCGATTGTTGATCAGCACCGCGATGTGATCGCGTCGGCCGGAATGGTTTTGTGCCAGCTCGAAATTCCAATGGAGACGCTGAATCGAACTCTTGCCTTGTGCGAAGAGCTGGGCGTTCCTGTCATTCTCGATCCAGCTCCGGCGGCGGCTCTTGATTCTCAGGTTTGGAAGCGCGTGACATGGTTCACGCCGAATGAATCTGAAGCCGCGTTTTATGCGAATGGCGAAGTTCCACCCGAAGAAACGGTGCGGCAACTTCGCGCGCGCGGCTTGCGCGGAATCTTGCTGAAGCGCGGCGCCGAAGGCGCATACGTGGCCGATGCGGAAGGCCGTTCGGAATGGGCCGCGGGCTTTGCAGTCGAAGTGATTGACACGGTGGGCGCAGGAGACTGCTTCAACGGCGCGTTTGCCGTGGCACTGATGGAGGGCATGGACGCGTGGACTGCCTCGCGATTCGCCAATGCCGCCGCCGCTCTTTCTGTCACCGGCAAGGGAGCGCAGGGCGCACTGCCCTCGCGGTCAGACGTGGATGCGCTGCTTGCTCGCGCGTGCTAATGACCGATTGGGAATGCGATTCGAGCTTGTCGTGGCGAGGCGACCTTCCTGAGTACACGCCCGACTACGCGCACCACGTGTCGAATTGCCTTGTGCGGACTGCGGCGGCCAGCTTTTCAATTTCCGGACCGAGAACGCGGTCTTCCACGAGCGGAGGCAGAACGGCGCGGACCGCCTGATAGCCGGTCTCCACTTCCCTGCCGGCGCGCAAGGGGCGGCGAAACTCGAGCGCCTGCGCCGCGCACATCAACTCAATCGCGACGACGCGCTCGACGTGTTCCACGATTGCGCGCAGCTTGAGCGCGCCGGTCATTCCCATCGACACGTGGTCTTCCTTTCCGCCATCGGTGGGAATGCTTCCGGTGGAGGAGGGATGCGCGAGCACCTGACACTCGTTGACGAGGGCTGCGGCAACGATTTGCGCAATCATAAAGCCGGAGGAGAGGCCTGCTTTGGAGGAAAGAAACGCGGGCAGTCCTTCGTTGATGTCGGGATTGAGCAGCCGATCGACGCGGCGTTCGGTGATTCCGGCCAGATCCGTGATTGCGATCGACGCGTAGTCCAATGCGTAGGAAAGCGGCGCTCCATGAAAATTTCCGCCGGAGATGACCTCGCCGCGCACCGGTTCGCTGGCTTGCGAATCGGGAAAAACCAGCGGATTGTCCGTGGCAGAGCCGGCTTCAATCTCCAGCACACCGGCAACGTGCGCCAGCACATCGCGAACCGCGCCGTGCACCTGGGGCATGCAGCGTAGACAGTAGGCATCCTGCACGCGCGTGTCCCCGGTGCGATGCGATTCACGAATTTCCGAGCCCGCGAGCAGGCTGAGCAGATGCTCCGCAACGGCGCTCTGTCCGGCGTGCGGGCGGGCACAATGGATGCGTGCATCGAATGCTGCCGGCGTGCCCATCAGGGCTTCCAGCGACATGGCCCCGGAGAGATCGGCCAACTGCGCTGCGCGACGGGCTCGAGCAAGCGCCAGCGAGCCAACCGCATTCATGGCCTGCGTGCCATTCAGCAGTGCGAGCCCTTCTTTGGCGGCCAGTTGCAAGGGCTGGACAGCCGCTCGCTGCATGGCCTCTGCGCCGCTCATGCGTTGGCCCTCAAAGATTGCTTCTCCTTCGCCAATGACCACAAGCGCAAGGTGCGCGAGCGGGGCCAGATCGCCGCTGGCGCCCACTGATCCGCGCGCGGGAATGACCGGATGCACGCCGGCGTTCAGCATGGCGGCGAGTGTGTCCAGGAGGACCGGACGGACGCCGCTGAAACCCTTGGCCAGCACGTTGGCGCGCAGCAGCAGCATGGCGCGGGATTCCGGTTCAGAGAGCGGCTCGCCGACGCCGCCCGCGTGGCTGCGGACGAGATTGACTTGCAATTCCGCCAGATTGCCGCTGGAGATGCGCACGTCAGAGAGTTTGCCAAAGCCGGTGTTGACGCCGTAAACGGTCTCGCCCGCATCCACGATGCGTTCAATCAATGTGCGACTGGCCGCGACGGTCTCGCGCGTCTGACCATCGATGGCGACAGCCCGGCGTTCGCAGGAAACCTGCTCGATTTCTGCGAGAGTGAGAGGCTGCCCGCGAAGATTCAGCGCATTCATCATCGAACCCATGCAAGCATGGTAGGCGGATGCACGCACCCGGTACAGGGAGATTGCCCCTTGCTCCTTGGAATTGGTGAAGGATTCCGTTATGCTGGGGGCCAGACGCAATGGATTCCACTACCCTGCTCGACAATTACGGCCGAAAGCTGCTGTCTGAGCTGCAGGCCAACGCGCGACTCAGTCTGGCGGAGCTTGGCCGGCGCATTGGCCTTTCCGCAACGGCAACCGCCGAGCGGCTGCGGCAGATGGAAGAGACCGGCATCATCCAGGGATGCTCGGTGCGCATCGATCGCGAAGCGTTGGGCCTGGAAGTGATGGCATTCATCCGCATGACCTGCGGCGGGCAGCAATATCACCGGTTGCTCGAATATGTGGAGACGCTGGAAGAAGTGCGCGAGTGCCACCATCTGACCGGCGGCGACGACCTTCTGCTGAAAGTGACCACGACCAATATGGCGCATCTGGAGGCGCTGATTGAAGCGTTGCTGCCCTTTGGCAATCCGGTGACGAGCCTGGTGCTTTCTTCTCCGGTGGAGCACCGCAGCTACGCCGTGACGGGCAAGCTGACAAGTGTGACCCGCAAACCCGCACGCCGGCGCTAGGAACCGCGCGAATCAGGACTGTGCTTTCAATCCGCCTTGCGGGCCTTCGCATTTTCCGGCGTGAGCGTGGGCTCCTCCGCGACATCAATCCCCAGAATCCGGCGATTGGTTGCGTCATTGGAGCGGCCGCCGGCAAAGTCGTCAAAGGCGCGGTCCGTGACCTGGATGATGTGATCGCGGATGAAAATTGCGCCCTCTGTCGCGCCGGCTTTTGGATGCTTGAGGCAGCACTCCCACTCCAGAACCGCCCAGCCGGGATAGTCATACTGGGCCAGCTTGCTGAAGATTGCGCCGAAGTCCACCTGGCCATCGCCGAGCGAACGGAAGCGGCCGGGGCGGTCGATCCAATCCTGATAGCCGCCGTAAACGCCGGAGCGGCCGGTGGGACGGAACTCGGCGTCCTTGACGTGGAAGGCGCGGATGCGGTCGTGATAGAGGTCGATGAAGGCGGCATAGTCCATCTGCTGCAGGACCATGTGGCTGGGATCGTAAAGAATGTTGGCGCGTGGATGGTCGCCGACAGCGGAAAGGAAGCGCTCAAAGGTTGCGCCGTCGTGCAGGTCCTCGCCGGGATGGAGTTCGAAGCAAAGATCGACGCCAGCTTCGTCAAACGCGTCAAGGATGGGACGCCAGCGGTGCCCGAGCTCGCGGAAGGCTTCGTCGATGAGTCCGGCGGGGCGCTGCGGCCAGGGATAGAAGAACGGCCAGGCAAGCGCGCCGGAGAAGGTGGCGTGCGCGCGCAGGTTCATGCGGCGGCTGGCTTCCGCGGCCCACTGCAACTGGCGCACGGCCCACTCCTGCCGCGCCTGCGGATCGCTGGCGAGCCCAGCGGGGGCAAAGCCTTCGAGCAGGCCGTCATAACAGGCATGGCTGGCCACCAACTGACCCTGCAAATGAGTGGAGAGTTCAGTGAGCTCAAGGCCGGCCCCGTGCAGAATGCCGAGAACTTCGTCGCAGTAGTCCTGGCTATCCGCGGCGGCCTTCAGGTCAAACAACCGCTGGTCCCAGCTGGGAATCTGTACACCGACAAATCCCAACTGAGCAGCCCAATGGGCAAGCCCTTGCAGGTTGTTGTAGGGGGACGCGTCGTCCGCGAACTGGGCAAGAAAAACTCCGGGGCCTTTAATGGTCTTCATGGCATTTTGCTCCCGTGCTTGATCGTCATTGTCTTAAAAATCGAGCCAGCTTTTCTGCTCGCTGCTTTCAATGGAGCGCTGAATGAATTGCATGCCGCGCACGGCGGCGCGAATCCCCGGCAATGTGCGCGGCAGAGGGTCTTTGACGCCATCGCGCCAGGCCTTGAGCCCATCGGCAAATTCGCGATAGAGGACGGCAAATGCCTCAAAGAATCCCTCCGGATGGCCGCCGGGGAGGCGCGTGGCGGCAAGGGCATCCGCGCCAAGATAGCTGCCGGCGGCGTGGCGAATTTCTTCGAGGCCGTCGAGCGAGCGGATGCGCAGGCGATTGGGGTCTTCCTGCCGCCAGTCGAGCGAGCCGGATTCGCCGTAGACGCGCAGACGCAGGCCGTTGCCCTCGCCGGCCGCGATCTGCGAGGCAAGCAGCGTTGCGGATGCGCCATTATTCAACTCGAGTAGAGCCGTGCAATCGTCGTCCAGGCGGCGGCCGGGAACGACGGAGCGAAGGGTTGCAGAGATGCGTGTGACGTGAAGGCCGGTGACGTACTCGATCAGATGAAAGGCGTGGACGCCGATGTCTCCGGCGCAGCCGCCGGGGCCGTTGCGCGCGGGGTCGGCGCGCCATGCGGCCTGCTTCTGGCCGGTGGCTTCGATGGGAAGGCTGAGCCAGCCCTGCAGGTATTCGACGGCGACTTTGCGGATTTTTCCGAGGCGGCCCGAGGCGCACAAGGCGCGGGCTTCGCGCACCAGCGGATAGCCGGCGTAAGTGTGCGTGAGGCCGTAGGGCAGGGCCTTTTCCCTGACGAGAGCCTGAAGTTCCAGCGCTTCCGCGAAAGTGGCGGTGGCGGGCTTGTCGCTCATCACGGCAAATCCCGCGTCCATGGCGGCAGTTGCAACCGGAAGATGAAGATGATTGGGCGTGACGATGGCGACAAAGTCGATGGGGTCTTCGCGCTCGCGCTCGGCGGTCATCATCTGATGGAAGTCGGAGTAAGCGCGCGCGGGATCGATGCGGTAGATTTCGCCGGCGGCACGGGTACGCTCCGGCGATTGCGAAAACGCGCCGGCAACAAGCTGGATGCGGCCGTCGAGCTCCGCAGCGGCGCGGTGGACAGGCCCGATGAAGGCGCCGGGGCCCCCGCCGACCATGCCCATGCGCCATTTTAGCGTTGCGGCCATTTATCTTTCCCTTCCCGACTGCTTCCCCGTCCCCGCACGGCGGCCAAGTGCGCGCACGCCAGAGGGTGCGGCGGCCCAGACAAATGAACGCACGCCGCACGCGCGTCCTGAGCCAAGGTAGCGCGATTTGCGAACTCGTGCCTATTCCCCGAAAGTACTCAGAAACTTTTTGGATACTGTACGCACCGCGCCTGACGCCAAAGTGCGCGGACTCATTCTAAACAGAGTTGCGGCTCCGCGCTGGAGAATTACCAGTCCGTGAGCGTGCCGTCGAGTTTGCGATTGATGGGCAGATAGGCGCGCTGATAGGGATAATTGGCGGCCAGAGCCTCGTCGAGCGAGACACCGAGGCCGGGCGCATCGCCGGGAGTCATGAAGCCGTCGGCAAAGGTGTAGGCGTGCGGGAAGACGGCGTCGGTTTCCTCGCTGTGCGGCATGTGCTCCTGAATGCCGAAATTATGGATGGCAGTGTTGAAGTGCAGGGCCGCGGCCATGGTGACAGGGGAAAGATCCGTGGCCCCGTGAAAGCCGGCTTTTACGTGATACATTGCGGCGAAGTCGGCAGACTTTTTCAATTGGGTGATGCCGCCGCCATGGACGAGCGCCATGCGGAGGTAGTCAATCCACTGGTTGCGAATGAGGTCGTGCGCGTCCCAGACGGAGTTGAAGACCTCTCCGACAGCGATGGGTGTGGTGGTGTGCTGTCGGATGATGCGAAAACCTTCCTGCAATTCGGCGGGCGTGGGATCTTCGAGCCAGAAGAGGCGAAAGGGTTCAAGATCCTTGCCGAGACGCGCGGCCTCGATGGGCGTGAGGCGGTGATGGCAGTCGTGGAGCAGGTGCAGTTCCTCGCCGAAGGTTTCGCGAACCCTGGCGAAGAGCGCGGGGACGTGGCGGAGATATGGTTCGGTGGCCCATGCGCTTTCGGTGGGCAGGCCGCGCTCGGCGGGCTCATAGCCGCCTGCGCCCTTGGGCACGCCGTACGTGGACGCGAGGCCGGGAATGCCGCTCTGGACGCGGATGGCCTTGTAGCCGAGCTCCTTGTGGCGCGCAACGTCTTCGAGGGCGTGATCAATGTCCTTCCCGTTGGCGTGTGCGTAGACGAGGATGGCGTCACGCGATTTGCCGCCGAGCAGGTTGTAGACAGGCGTGCCGAGGGCCTTGCCTTTGATGTCCCAGAGCGCGACGTCCACCGCCGCGATGGCCGCCATGGTGACGGGGCCGCGCCGCCAGTATGCGCCGCGATAGAGATACTGCCAGATGTCCTCGGTTTGGAAGGGATCGCGGCCGATAAGGCACGGAAGGACGTGGTCAGTGAGGTAGCTCGAGACGGCAAGCTCGCGGCCGTTGAGGGTGCCGTCGCCGAGACCGTGGAGGCCTTCGTCGGTTTCGACTTTGAGCGTGACGAAGTTGCGGCCGGGCGAGGTGAGAATGACTTTTGCGCTGGTGATTTTCATGGCGAGGCGTTCTCCGATCGCCTACTGGTTGACGCCGCTCGCGAGAAAGCCGCCGTCGACGGCGATGATTTCGCCGGTGATGAAGGAGGCGGCATCTGAGGCGAGAAAGACGGCGGTTCCGGCCAGCTCGCGTGCTTCGCCGAAGCGGCGCATGGGCGTGCGGAGCAGGAGTTCGTCGCCGCGGGGCGTGTCCTGAATAAGCGAGGCGTTGAGCGGCGTGGGAAAGACGCCGGGAGCGATGGCATTGACGTTGACGCCGGATTGCGCGAGCTCAACGGCGAGAACGCGCGTGAAGGCCGCGACCGCGCCCTTGCTGGCCGAGTAGGCCGCGACGCGATAAAAACCGACAAAGGACGAGAGCGAGGCGATGTTGATGATGCGGCCGTAACCGGCGCGGGCCATGGTTGTGCCGAAGATTTGGCAGGCGCGCAGAGTGCCGTTGAGGTTGATGTCGAGAACACGCATCCAATCTGCTTCAGTGGTTTCCAAGGTGGGGGATTTTTGCGTGATGCCGGCGGCGTTGACGAGGATGTCGATCTTGCCAAAGGTCTTGAGAACTTCATCGTGGAGCGCCTGGAGGGTTTCGCGCCGCTGGACGTCACAGGCGAAGCGGAGGGTGCGGCGGCCCTTGGCCTCAATCTCCGCGGCCACGCGATCGACGAGCTCCTGACGGCGCGAGGTGGCGACCACGTCTGCGCCCGCGCCGGCAAGCCCCATGGCGATGGCCTGGCCGAGACCATTGGTTCCGCCGGTGACGACGGCGACGCGACCGGAAAGGTCAAATGGATCGTCGGGATTTTCGCTCATGCACTGTACCTCTATCGGGGACGTACCTCGGGGGCGCGCAGTCCCGGAACAAAATCGGTTTCGCAGCCGAACAGCGGCACTTCCAAGCAATCTATACCATGCGGGGTTGAATACGCGATGCGGAAGGCGGTACCGAGGGCGCGGGCGATGCGATAGAGTGTGAGTGCAATTCATTCGACGACTATGGAAACTCTGGAACTTTCCGACTCCGCCCGCCGCTGGGACTGCGTGAGCCTTGGCGAAGTGATGCTGCGCCTGGACCCCGGCGAAAGCCGCATTCATACGACGCGCAGCTTCCAGCTTTGGGAGGGCGGCGGCGAATACAACGTGGCGCGCGGACTGCGGCGGTGCTTTGGGCTGCGGACAGCGATTGTGACGGCGCTGGCCGACAACGCAGTGGGCCGGCTGGTGGAAGATCTGATTCTGCAGGGCGGCGTGGATACATCGTTAATCCGTTGGGTTCCGTTTGACGGCGTGGGTCGCGAAACACGCAACGGGCTGAACTTTACTGAGCGCGGGTTTGGGTTGCGCGCGGCGGCGGGCTGCAACGACCGCGGGCACACGGCCACGAGCCAACTCAAGCCGGGAGAGATTGACTGGGCGGCGGTTTTTGGCGCGCAGAACGGCGCACGCTGGCTGCATACGGGAGGAATTTTCGCGGCGCTTTCGGCCTCGACGGCGGAGGTTGCGGCCGAAGCGATGCATGAGGCGCACCGGCATGCGACGCCTGTCTCCTACGACCTGAATTACCGCGAGTCGCTTTGGAAATCTATCGGCGGCAGGGAGAAGGCGCAGGCGGTGAATCGCGAGCTGGTGCGGAAGGTGGATGTGCTCTTCGGGAATGAAGAGGATTTTTCCGCGATGCTGGGGGTTTCGATCAAGGGCGTGAGCGAGGACTTTACCGAGCTGCCGATTGCGGGCTATGAAGCGATGCTGCGCGAGGTGGCGGCGGCGTATCCAAACCTGAAGCTGATTGCGAGCACACTGCGCACCGCGCATACGGCGAGCCGCAACGGCTGGGGCGCGATTGCGCTCTACAAGGACAAGATTACGCATGTGCCGCAGCGAGAAGTTGACATTCTGGATCGCGTGGGCGGCGGCGACAGCTTTGCCTCCGGGCTGATTTACGGGTTGCTGGCGGGCAAGCCGATGGAGTGGGCGGTGCGCTGCGGCGTGGCCCACGGCGCACTGGCGATGACGACGCCGGGCGACACCAGCATGGCGTCATTGGCCGAGGTGGAGCGGGCGATGAAGGGCGGATCGGCGCGGATTGCGCGATGAAGGACACCATGGCGGAGACGACGGAAGAGATTCTTGAACGCGTGGGATTGATTCCCGTGCTGCGCGCTCGCAACGCAGAACAGGCGCATGCGGTGGTGAAGGCGATGCTGGCCGGCGGCGTGATCGTTGTGGAAGTGACGATGACGGTTCCGGGCGCGGTGGAGCTGCTGAGAGATTTGAAGGCCGAGTTTCCTGAGCTGCTGCTGGGCTCAGGCACGGTGACAACGGCGGCCGAGGCAGAGGCGACGATTGCGGCGGGCGCGGAGTTTGTGGTGAGCCCGAGCGTGCATGCGGACGTGATTGCCGCGACCCGGGCGGCGAAGAAAATTTCGATTCCGGGAGCGCTGACGCCGACCGAGGTGATGACAGCGCATCGCGCGGGCGCGGATTATGTGAAGATTTTTCCCTGCTCGGCGATGGGCGGCGCCAGCTATTTGAAGTCGCTGCTGGCGCCGTTTCCGCATCTGAGGCTGATTCCGACCGGCGGGGTGACGCTGGAGACGGCGGAAGGCTTTCTAAAGGCCGGAGCGCGCGCACTTGGCGTGGGCGGCGACCTGGTGAATCTGGCGGCCGTGGACGCGGGACAGACCGAGACGATTACCGAAACTGCGCGTGCGTATCTGAAGGTGATTGCGCAGGTGCGCGGACACTCGAAGTAGAGACGCTATTCTAAAGATGAAGTGTGGGGCCACCGCGGCATTCAGGGAGCGAGTGGTATGCGTACGGTATATCGGAGTGAGCCATGAAGCTGATTTCTTTTTCCGTGGGCGACGGAGCGGTGCGCCCCGGCATTCTTCTTGACGATCCGTCGACGGTGCTGGACCTTTCGGTGGCCGGCTATGCGGACACGCTGGATGTGATCACGCGCGGTCTGCCTGCGACGCTGCCGGCGAAGAGGTTGACGCTGGGCGAGGTGCGGCTGCATGCGCCGATTTTGAATCCGCCGCGGGTGTTTGCGATTGGGTTGAACTATCGCGACCACGCGAAGGAATCGGGCATGGCGCTTCCGGATACACCGGTGGTGTTCCTGAAGCTGACGACGGCCATTATCGGGCCGGGCGAGGCGATTGTGTTGCCGAAAAACTCGACCGAGCCGGACTGGGAAGCGGAGTTTGCGTTCGTGATTGGCAGGGGCGGCTACCGGATTCCGGCG
Organism: Occallatibacter sp.; assembly: GCA_049678625.1. Taxonomy (GTDB): domain Bacteria; phylum Acidobacteriota; class Terriglobia; order Terriglobales; family Acidobacteriaceae; genus Telmatobacter. Next base: position 77,205 of record JBAUEO010000014.1, read on the forward strand.
GCGGCGTGGCGCGAGCATGTGTTCGGCTACACGATGGTGAACGACGTGAGCGCGCGCGATGTGCAATTGGCCACCTCGCAGTGGACGCTGGGCAAGAGCTTCCCCACGTTCTGTCCGATGGGCCCGGCGATTGTGACGGCGGATGAGATTGCCGATCCGCACGCGCTCAACGTGAAGCTGACGATTGACGGCGAGCGGATGCAGAACTCGAATACGCGCGAGCTGGTTTTTAAAGTGCCGGCGCTGGTGGAGTATCTCTCGTCGATTACGCCGCTGCTGCCGGGGGATGTGATTTCAACGGGTACGCCGCCTGGCGTTGGCATGGGACGAACGCCCAAACGCTGGCTGAGGCCGGGCGAGGCCGTGACGGTTGCGATTACAGGCCTGGGCGAGCTGACGAATCCGGTGGTGGCGGAGTAAGGACAGTGTTCAGTTCTCAGTTTTCAGCAGTCAGTTGGCCGTCGGTTGTCCGGTGTTTGCTGTCAGCTAGAATCAGAGTTGAGGAAACGCAAACCCATGTCTCGTAAGAAGCTCATCGCCGCCAACTGGAAGATGTACAAGATTCCCGCCGAAGCCGCGGCCTTCGTCGACGCTTTTTTACCTCTCGTCGCCGGCCACACCCGCGACGAAATCGCCCTTTTCCCTTCGCCCGTCCTGCTGCCCACCGTTACCGCCGGATGCAATGCCTCCAACGTTGCCGTCGGCTGCCAGAACATCCACTTCGCTGAGGAGGGCGCGTACACCGGCGAAACCTCCGTTGGCCAGCTCATCGCCGTGGGCGGCACGCACACCCTCATCGGCCACTCGGAACGCCGCCAGTACTTCGCCGAGACCGACGAAATCGTCAACAAAAAGCTCCACACCGCGCTCAAGCATGGCCTCGTTCCCATCGTCTGCATCGGAGAAGTCCTGGCCGAGCGCGAAGCCGGCCGCACCGCCGACGTGCTCAAGACCCAGGTCACCGGCGCATTCTTGGGCATCACGCCTGCGGACGCCGCTCCCATTGTCATCGCCTATGAGCCCGTCTGGGCCATCGGTACCGGCAAAACCGCCACGCCCGAGATGGCTGTCGAGGCCCACCAGATCATCCGCGCGGAAGTCGCCAAGCTCCTCGGCGTGGACGTCGCCCAGGCCATGCGCATCCTTTACGGCGGAAGCGTCAAGCCGGACAATGCCACCGCACTCTGCGGCCAGCAGGAAATCGACGGCGCACTTGTCGGCGGAGCGAGCCTCAAGCCTGACTCCTTCTCCGCCATTGTCCATTACTAGCGCCTTTCCGCAATCATGCCGAGCCGGAAGCTTCGCTTCCGGCCCTTGACCTTTCCATCATCCTCAGATCCTCGCTTTCAGCTCGCCACCTTCCACCACCGATTCATACACTTCGGCCTTCATCTCGCCCTCCTGCCGTTCCGCGCCGGTCCGCAGGTTGAACGCATACTCATGCCACGGGCACACCACGCACCCGTCCTCAATCCTCCCTTCGCCCAGCGGCCCGCCCTCATGCGGACATTCGCCATTCAGTACGTGAATCGCTCCGCCCGCATTCGCCACGCAAAACGCGCGCCCGGCCGCCATCACTTCCTTCACGTCGCCCGGCTTCGGCAACTCCGCCTGCCCGCAGATCCGCACAAACTCGCCCATCGTTGTTCCTCCCGGCGGCCGCGCGCATTTCCCCCGCCGCAAACCGTGCCATTAGCATAAAAGAGAGCACCGCCTTTTCTGCGTGGCGTCGCCTGAATTCACCATGCCCAAGCCGAAGTCCAAGCAAAATCCCGCGGGCACCGTACCAACTCCCGCAACCGCTCAGCCGCCAACGGTCTCGCCTCTCTGGCTGCTCACCACGGTCGGCTCGGTGGTCGTTGGCTCCTTTATCTTCGCCTGGATCGCTCTCTGCTTCGTCTTCTGGCAGGGCAGTTGGCAACTTCTTTACCACCCCGCGTCGCGTCTCACCCGCACGCCCGTCGCCGTCGGCCTTGACTTCAGCCCCGCCGGTCTCGCCACCACTGAGGCCGGCGTCCCGCGTCTTTCCGGCTGGTGGATTCCCGCCGCGCCCGGCGCGCCCTTTGCGCAATACACCGTGCTTTACCTCCACGGCGCCACCGGCAATCTCAGCAACACCGTCGACGACCTCCAGCGCCTTCACGCCGCCGGCCTCACCATCCTCGCCATTGATTACCGCGGTTACGGCAAAAGTAAATTCGTTCACCCCAGCCAGGTTCGCTGGCTCCAGGACGCAAACTGGGCTCTCCAATATCTCACCGGCACACGCCACGTAGCCCCCAAATCCATCCTTCTCGTCGGCCAGGGTCTCGGCGCAAACCTTGCGCTCGAACTCGCCGCCGGCCATCCAGACCTCGCCGGCGTCGTCGCAGAAGAGCCAGTGCCCGATCCGGCTTCCACCATTTTCCACGACCCTCGCGCGCACCTCGTCCCGGCGCACTGGCTCGTCAGCGATCGCTGGGACCTCAGCGCTTCAGCCGCTCGCATTCGCACGCCGGCTCTCTGGTTTGTTGCGCAAGGCTCAGTCAGCAATGTCCAGCCCGGCAATCCCTCGCCGGCCAATTCGCCCGCCGCCTTCCAAAAGATCGCGGGCTCAAAATCGCTCGTCTGGCTCGTCCCCTCATCCAATCAGGAGAGAGATTTCGTCCGCGCCCTCGCAGGATGGCTCCGCGACCTGCCCGATCAAGGCCGCAAGTTCCCCGCCTGCCAGCTCAGCAATGGGAACTCCTGCTGATGGAAACTTATCTCCATAACTAACTCATTCTAAGTCACGCCCTATCGAGGAATGTCCCGGTGAATCGCCTTCACCTGGTAGCCCGCTTTCTTTAGCCGCTTCTTCATCTCTTCAACCATCATCACGCTGCGGTGCTGTCCGCCCGTGCATCCAAACGCCACGGTCAAGTAACTCTTCCCTTCCTCCACATACCTTGGAAGTAAGTAGAGCATTAAGTCCGTAACCTTCCCCAGAAACTCCTCCGTCTGCGGAAATCCCCGCACATAGGCCGCCACGCGCGGATCCTTGCCCGTTTTTTTGCGAAACTCCGGCACAAAATGCGGATTAGGCAGAAACCGCACATCGAAGACCATGTCCGCATCCAATGGAACCCCGTTTTTGAAGCCGAAGCTCAGGCAGGAAACCAGCAGCCGCCGCGACTTTTCTCCCTGGCCAAAGTGCGACTGAATGTGCGCGCGCAGCTCATGCACGTTGAAGTTCGACGTATCCACCAGTGTGTCCGCCACATTGCGAATCGGATCCAGGAGCTGCCGCTCCTCCACTATGGACCGCTCTACGGTCTCCGATTTCCGCAGCGGATGCGGCCGCCGCGTCTCCGAATAGCGCCGCACCAGCACCGCATCCTGCGCGTCCAGAAACACCACGCGCGTTGGCAGCACCTGCCGCACCTGCTTCAAAATCTCCGGCAGCCGGTCCAGCGTTTGTCCCTCACGAACGTCCACCACAATCGCCGCGTGCTCAAACTCGGCCGATCTGCCCACCAGCCCGGCAAACTCCGGCAGCAGCTCAAGTGGCAGGTTGTCCACCGCGTGATAGCCCAGGTCTTCAAAGGCCTTCAGAGCCGAGGCTTTCCCTGAGCCGGAAATTCCGGTCACAATCACAAGCTCTTTGCCTGGAGCCTGCGTGAGTTGTCCTTTTCCGGCAGTTCTTTGGCGCGATTTCCCTTTGGCCGCCGGCTTTCGAGGCGTCATGGCCACATCCTACACCGGAGGACACCCTTCCAAGCCACTTCCCACGTGCGCGCATGGCCAAGGCTGCCCATCCGGATTACCCCGGAGCCCTTCGACCTTCAGGGAATCTCCACAAGTTCCATTTGTCCGTCCCTGCGCCGATGCAGCACGAAGAGCTCTCCAGCCGGATTGCGGAAGATCAGCAAATCCCGATCGCGAAACTCCGCATCCTTCACCGCCTCCTCAATCGACATCGGCCTCATGCTGATCGCTTCGCCGCTCCTTTGCACGTGCGGCTCCATCACCGCTGCATTGGCCGGGAACGAGTGCACCGGAATTGCGGCCGAGGCTTTTGCCCGCGCTGGTTTTCCATTCCGCCCCGCGGCATCCGGCCCGCTGGCGCGCGTCTTCAACCGGGTCACCGGCGGGGCCGTCAGAACCTTCTCCACTTTCGGCAGCCTCTTGCGCTGGTAGTGCCGGTCCCTGTACCGCTGCGCCTGCAGTTCCGCATGGGCCAGCGCCTTGCGCAGGGCCGACTCCAGCGTATCCGCCTTCCCCGTCGCCACAATCGTCTGCAGCCGCGCCTTCACTGTCAACTCCGCAATGTGCAGATGCCGCTGCGCGCGCAATGTCAGGCTGGCTCGCGCGGTCTTGCCCAGAATCCGGGCGATTCGCTCCATGCCCTCCTCGGCCTGCTCGCGCAGAGCCTTGGGAACGCTTACTTGCCGGGCGGTGTACTCCACTTCCATGGTCAGCCTCCGCTCCTCGCTCTTTTCACCGCCATAGCCGGCGGCAGAATGATGGTTTCACATCGAATGACAGACAGAACCCGCGCCATCCGGCCCCGCGGCCTGCATTCCAATCCGCAGCCTCTCGCAACGTGTCCACCGTTCGCACGCCGGACGGCAATGCCTGCCCGCGCCGCGAGCTGCAGCTTGACTGCACAGGATTTCATCGGAGTAAAAGAATGGAGTATGCGCTGGTGGGGTGCACGGCAGAGCATGTGCACGATTATAGTCGCCCGGCGCGCCGGAGCAACGCGGCCCTCGTCACAATTTTTGTCCCACGGGAATCGTCGAGCTTAGCCGTCGCGCCGGCGCCGCTGATGGGTCGAGGGAATATTCATGTCTTCGCGATACTTGGCCACCGTCCGCCGCGTCAGTTGGATGCCCTGCGACTGCAGCAGCGCGGCAAGCTGGTCGTCGGTCAGCGGACGCTTCGGATTCTCGTCCTCAATCAGCTTGCGCACCTTGCGCTTCAGCACCAGCAGCGGCGTATCCGCGCCCTCCGGCCCGTTCGCGCCCTCTGAGAAAAAGAACCGAAGCTCAATCACTCCCTGCGGCGTGTGCGCATACTTGTTGGCCACCGCGCGGCTCACCGTAGAGGGATGCACGCCAATCTCCTCGGCCACTTCCTTGATCATCATCGGCCGCAGCGCCTCAATCCCGTGCTCCAGAAACTCCAACTGCCGCCGCACAATCACGTCGCACGTTCGCAGAATCGTGTTCCGCCGCTGGGCAATGTTGCGCATCAACTGCATCGCCGAACGGAACCGCTCCTTCACATACTCCTTCACTTCCCTTTCGGTGCCGTCGGCAGCCAGCATTCTCCGGTAGCGCTGGCTCAGTCGCAGGCTGGGCAGGTCTTCCTCGTTCATCGTCACCACCCATTCGCCGCTGCCCCGCCTGGCAAACACCACGTCCGGCTCAATCAGCCGCGTCTGCTCGCTGTTATAAAGCCGCCCTGGCCGCGGATCCAGCGTGCGAATCATCTCCACGCCGGCCTGCGCCTCTTCCACCGTCACCTGCGCCGCCTTCGCCAGGTCCTTCAGGTCCCGCTTCTGCATCAGTTGCAGGTGCCTGTCCACAATCAGCGTCGCCACCTCCATGCCGCGCCGCCGCTTCCCCAGATGCTCATCGGCTGCCGCGCGAAAGCTCCCGTGCATGTTCTCCTCGATCCCCGTTCCCTGCCGCGCATACACCTGCGAGTACTCCAGCAGTTGCGCCGCAATCTGGTTCAGCAGGCACTCGCGTAAATCCCGCGAGCCCACACCGGCTGGGTCCATGTGCTGCACCAGGTCAATTGCGCTCCGCAGCAGCTCCCTCGCCGCTTCCTCGCTCCGGTCTCCCATCTGCGGAGACTGCCGCAGCGCCAATGCCAATTCGTCCTCGTCCGCGGACAAATAGCCGTCCTCGTCCAGGTTTCCAATCACGAACTCCGCCGCCTCGGCAAGATCCCGGTCCAGCTTCAGAGCGCCAAGCTGCCACGCCAGGTGGTCTGAGAGTGTCGTTGGCTGCGAAAGAAAGGTCTCGAACGAAGGCCGCTCGCTGTCGTCATATTCCGGCTGAGTCTTGTATCCGGGGTCCAGGTAGTCCTGAAAATACGAGCCGAAATCAATCTCGTTGAACGGGTCCTGCGGCTTCGCCTCCGGTTCCTCCGCGCTCGCTTCCACGTGTTCCAGCCGCTGGTCCCGCTCCTGCCGCTCCTGCTGGCCCGCCACCTCGTCCAGCATTGGGACTGACTCGTCGATCTCCTCCAAAACGGGATTCTCCACCATCTCGGCGTCGATCATCTCCTTCAGTTCGAGCTTGTTGAGCGCAAGAACACTCACCATCTGCATCAGGCCCGGCGTAAGGACCTGGCGTTGCGCGACCTTCAAACTCAATCTGGGCTGCAACAGCGCCATAAAGTGCTCTCTATCCCCGTGGAATCTTTCACCAAGTGTAATCGCAGGAGAAAAATTCTCCAGCTTTCCTCAACCCTGCCGAAGGCCCATTCCCGTTCGGACCTCGAATTGCTTATCTAGTCTAGGCCCGATTTCCCTTGCGGGCACCGCGACCTTTGAGGGATTGACCCAACTTAAGTGCCATCGCAGGTTCCTGGGGAACCGCAAACCTCTTTCAACTCAGTGAGAAGCCCTCGCCAAGATAGATCCGCCGCACCTCCACATCATTGCCCAGCTCGTGGGGCGTGCCCGTCCTGAAGATCTTTCCTTCGGCGATAATGTAAGCCCGATCCGTCACGCTCAGCGTCTCGCGAACGTTGTGGTCAGTAATCAAAATCCCGATCCCGCTGGACTTCAAATCGAAAATAATCTTCTGCAGCTCCAGCACCGCAATCGGATCGATACCGCTGAAGGGCTCATCCAGCAAAATGAACTTCGGCTGAATGCACAACGATCGCGCGATTTCCACGCGCCTCCGCTCGCCCCCCGACAGCGCATAGCCCCGCGTGGTGCGAATGTGCGTCAGGTTCAGTTGGTTGATCAGCCGGTCGGCGCGCGCCCTCCGCTCCCGGTTCTCCAGGGGCTGTGCCTCCAGCACCGCAAGAATGTTCTCCTCCACCGTCAGCTTGCGAAACACCGACGGCTCCTGCGGCAGATAGCTGATGCCGAAATTCCGCGCCCGCAGATACATCGGCATGGTCGTAATCTCGGTCTCGTCCACCAGCACCCGGCCCGTCTCCGGCGGCACCAGGCCCACAATCATGTAGAAGCTCGTCGTCTTCCCGGCGCCATTCGGCCCCAGCAGGCCCACCACTTCTCCGCGGGAGATGCGCAGGCTCACCCCGCGCACCACCTGCCGGCCCTTGTAGCTTTTGCCGATTCCCTCGGCGATGAGTGTCTCCATCCGTCCTTCTTGCGCCAGTCTGAAAAAATCTGTCAGTCGTGCCTTGCTGCTCGCCGCGGCGCAGTCGTCTCAGTCGTCGTCTTGCCTCCGCCGCCTTCGATTTTGACGCTATCATCGCGGCTGTTGAAAATCAAAGCCGCGCCCGTCACGTTGCCGTGCACCGGATCGGTCAACCTCGGCGGCGCGCTCGCGGTTCCGGTTAGCCGATACTCCCCGGTGCTCCCCGTGTAGACCAGGCGTTCGCCGGTTCCCTCGCGTCCCTGCGCCGCAATCGCCACATGCCCGGTCGCCGTCATCCGCTCCACCTGCGCCGCCTCGCCGCTCGATCCCGCGTGCTTGCCCGGCGGCAGCAGATACAGCTTCACTTCCGCGGCTGTCGCGGTGCCTTCAGCCGTCTCCGCCCGCACCTCGCCCGCTGTCCCGCCCTTCATCACCACCGTGCGCGTCAATGCCGAATACTCCAGTTCCCCGCCGCGAATGCGCATCACCGACGGCGAATCCGCGTGCTTCACCTGGCCTGATGGCTGCCCCGCCGGCCCTGCCATGCCCACCAGCACCACGCGCACCGGCTCCTTCGCGCCCTTGCCGATCGCCCGCAAACTCTGCGCCTTCCGGTTCAGCACAATCACCGGCGCGGCAATCGAATTCGCATCCTGCCATAGCCGCGCCCTGCCGCGAAAGGTCGCTTCGTCCGTCTTCTGGTTCAGGTCTGCCTCGGTCGCCACCACATGCGCCGGTCCCTCGCCGCCCAGGTTCAACCCGCCTGCCGCGTTGCCGCTCCCGCTCGCCGCGCCGCCCAGCCATGTCGCCTTCACATCGCCCTCGGCCCGCGCCTCGCCTGTCTCCTGGGACACATCAATCCGTTCCGCCGCCACTTGCAGCGCCCCGTCCGTCACACGCGGATGGCCCGCCCGCGGACTCCCTAAAAGATGCAGCCACTCGCTGGCCCCGTCATACACCGCGCGCTCGGCCCTCGCCTGCATCGGCGCTGCGTCCTTTTCTCCCGACTTCGACTTCGCTTTCGGCTTCTCCACCAGCACCACGTGCCCGTCCACGGTCGCTTGCGCAATCTGCTCCGAGCCCCCGCGCCGCGCCCGCGCCTGCGCGCTCCGCGCCGGCACAAACTCCGCCGTCAGCCGGTCTCCCCGCGTCGTCTGTAGCGTCCCGTTCGCCGTCGTCTCATCAATCTCCGCATTTCCCACGCCCACAATCCCCGTCAGCGCTGAATCCGCGCCAAAGCTCGCCGTCACCTCGTCGGCGCGCATCCGCGAAGGCATCGCCGCGCCGTTCTCCCGCCGTGTTTCGCCCGTCATCACCACCCCGCCGGTTCCGTGAATCGACTTGAGCTCCACCTGTCCGCGTCCTGTAGGACGAAACGTCACATCCGCCACCGGCGATGTCCACTCCCGCCGCGTCCTCTCCCATCCTTTACGTGATTCTGTCTGTCCCTCGCTCTCAATCCGCGCGCCTTTCTCCAAATGCGCGCTCCGTAGCGTGCCATCCCCGCCGAAGACCAGGTCCATCGCCGGCGAACTTCCCTGCACCTTCCGGCCTCCCGCCTCGGAGCCAAAGGTCACACCGCCTTCCAGGTGCCCCGTGCGCGGTTGGTTGTGCTGGTCAAAAAGCAGCAATCCCTTCGGCGCAGCCAACCGTCCGCCTTTCGCCGTCGTCAGCTCAAATCCATCCATGGCCTGCATCTGCTCCGCCGAACCGTCCTCGCGAAACTCGACCGTGGCCTCCTGCGCCCGCATCTCGCCGCCATGATAGGTCGCTTTCGCGCCGCGCAGCCGGCAAACTTTCGCGCCCCGGTCGAACTCCGCGTGCTGCGCATTCAGCCGCACCGGCGCGCCACCGCGCTCCGTGTTCAGCACCACATCGCTGCCCAGCGCCATTTCTCCATTGCCGGAGTCGAACACCGCGCCCACCGCGCTGCCGCTGGCCTGCGCCATCCGGAATTCCACCCGCTTGTCGGTCCGCGCAACCCCGCTGTCGCGGTCAAACACCAACCCGCTGGTCTCCACATGAATTCCACCGCGCGCCGCCTCCTGCGCCACCTCGGTCAGAGCCTCGTTCTTCCCGCCGGCGCCCGCCGCCTGCGCAGCATTGGCCTTGGGCGAAAGTGCCGGGGCCGTTTCCGGCCGCATCAGCGTAATCTCCACTGGCCCGCTGGCCTTCGCAATCCCCGCATGATCGTCATACTCGAACTCCATGCCTTTAATCCGGTCCACGCGCGTGCCGTCTTCACCGTAGAGCTCAATCTCCACGTCGTGCAGCAGAGCATCGCCCTGCTTCAGTTGCACCACCTTCGACGCATGAATCTTGAACAGCGTGTGCCCGCCCCGCGCCTGCGTATACGTCACGCCGCTGAAGTCCTGCTGGATGTTTACGCCCAGCTTTTTCGGCAGATCCTTCAGGCTCAGCGGATTTCTACCCTTCCCAATTGCCAGGAACACTACCAGCGCGCCCACCAGCAGAATCCCCGCCGCCAGCACCATCGTCCGCAGCCGCTCAATGGTGAGTCGCACGCTTCAGTTCCCCTTGCTCAGCCGCGCCGCCAGCCGTTCGGCCAGGTTCTCCCCCAGTTCGCTCCACAGCAGCCGCGCCGTCGCGCCCGACACTTTCTCCACCGCGGCCGTCAGCTCCACCAGTTGTCGCACATTCTCCTCCACGTGTCCCGCGCCCACTTCATCCAGGTTCGCGCCTTCCTCCAGGAACGGCCCATCGTTCCCAAAGTCCACACGAATGTGCCCGTCCTGCTCGTAAGCCCCCTCGTCAAACAACGGCCCGTACGCCGTTACGCGCACCAGCCGCTCCTCGCGCACCCAACGCGCGTCCGCACAGGGCTCCCCGCGAACAGGTCCTTGTTCCGGGAGCGGTTCGTGGGGCGGCTCTCCGCCCGTCTCCAGTGTCCACAGGCTCCATCCAATCTGGAATTCGTATGCGTAGTCCTCGTGCAGCAGCTCCAGCGCCACATCCACCGCCTGCGCGGGCTCCGCGCCGCGCTCCCCGCGGCCCCACACGTGCTGGAAGACCGGCGGCTGGCTCCAGTCCACCGGACACACCGTCGCCGCGTACACCCGCGCCTCGCCGCCATGCGTCGCAAAGGCGCTCAGCACCGCGGCCGTCTTCGCCGCCAGCTCGGCCAGCCGCAGATTCGGATACCACAAACTCAAGTACAGCGCGTCGGACATCTGTCTAGATTGTAGACGCGATTTGCACCTTCTCCGATGCGACCTTTCGGCGCCCAAAAAATCAAAAGGGACCGGCATCGCCGATCCCTTCGCTCTGAACTCCGATTAGGCTAGCTCGTGACCATCTCGCTGAAGTCCGCGATTCCGGAGAACCCGCGCAGCACCTCGTCAATCAATCCAAGGTGCGCACCCCGCACCGTCTCATCCGGGTCCAGCACCATCACCTTGTCAAAGAAGGTGTCCACCGAGGGCCGCAACGTTGCAATCCTGGTCAGCGCCTCCTCATACTGGCGAAGCTCGCGCAGCTTGGCCACCTCCGGCGCTAGCGCGGTCGAGGCATCCAGCAACTGCCCGGCCTCCGCCGCAAGCTTCACGCTCGCCGGTGAGCCGATTGCGAAGCCCTTCTCCTCGGCCTGTCTGAGAATGTTCTTCATCCGCTTGAAGGCCGCCGAAATCGCTGCGAAATCCTCTGAGCCGCGCACTGCCGTCAACGCCTCCGCCCGCGCAATCGCGTCGCGCACATCGTCGGCGCCCGACGAAAGCACCGCATTCACCACGTCATAGGCAAACCCGCGCACATCCTTCAGGTAAAAATGCAACCGCTCGCGGAAGAACTCTGTGAGCTGTTTTCGACTCGCATCAGCTGTTGCAGCCGCATTAAGGGCAGAGGCTAGCGACAGCGGCAAATCCGACTCAGCCAAAATCTTCACAACGCCGTTCGCCGCCCGTCTCAGCGCAAACGGGTCCTTTGACCCAGTCGGTGCCATGCCGATCCCAAACATCGCCGCAATCGTCTGAATCCTGTCCGCCAGCCCCAGCAACTGTCCTTCCACTGAGACCGGAATCTCGTCTTCCATCCCCGCCGGCGTGTACTGTTCATAAATTGCCAGCGCCGCGCGCTCATCCAGCCCCTGCGCTCGCGCATACAGCCCGCCAATCACACCCTGCAGTTCCGTGAACTCCTTCACCAGCTCTGTCGTCAAATCCGTCTTCGCGAACCTCACAGCAGTCTGCAACGCATTGGAGATCGCAGTATTTTCTGTTGGATTTGGATAGGCATTTTCATAATGGCCGAAGAGCTTCTTGGCAATCTGCTCGTTTTGCTCCGTCTTCCAGTGGTAGCTGCCCAGCTCCTTCTGGAAGGTCACATATTTCAGGCTCTCCACGCGCTCGGCCAGCGGCGTCTTCTGGTCAAAATCCCAGAAGAACCGCGCATCCTTGAAGCGCGCCCGCAGCACCCGCGCATTCCCGTGCCGGATGATCGCCGCGCCCTCTTCGTCCGCCTCCGTGTTCAGCACGGCCAGAAAATACGGCGCCAGCTTTCCCTTTTCATCCTCCACTGCAAAATACTTCTGGTGGTCGCGCATCACCGTCACCAGCACCTCTTCGGGAAGCGCCAGGTACTCGGCCTCGAACGCGCCCAGAATCGCCGTTGGCCACTCCGTCAGGTGCGTCACCGTCTCCACCAACTCGGAATCTTCACGCCAACGCGCCCCGGCCACCGTCCGCGTCGCCGCATCCAGCGCCTTGCGAATCCGCTGCCGCCGCTCGGCAACATCCACCGCCACAAATGCCTTGCGCAGCGCCTCGGAATACTCCTTCGCCGACGCAATGACCACCGGCGCATCCCCATGCAGCACGCGATGTCCTCGGCTCGCATTGCCCGCCGCAATTCCGGCAATCTCCACCGGAACCACCGCCCTATCCAGCAGCGCCACCACCCACCGCACCGGCCGTACAAACCGCTCCGGCTTGCCCGCCCTCCAGAACATGTTCTTCGCCCAGTAAATCCCCAGCACTTCCTTCGGCAACTCGACCGCCAACAGCTCCGCCGCCGCCCGGCCCGTGCGCTTCACCGTCGCGCCCACATACTCGCCCTTGGCCGTCTCCACTTTTTCGAGAGCCGTTACTGCCACGCCCGCCTTCTTCGCAAAGGCCACCGCCGCGGCCGTCGGCACGCCATCCTTGAAGGCCACCTTCCACGACGGCCCCGTTATCTTCTCTTCCGTATCCGCCTGCCGCTCCCGCACGCCCTCCACCCGCACCGCCAGCCTGCGCGGCGTCGAGTAGGTTGTCGCCTTCGCCCCATCCTCCAACAGCCGTTCGCGCTCCAGCAGTTCGCGCACGCGGCGTACAAGCTCCGCCTCGGCCCCCGCAATCATCCGCGCGGGAACCTCTTCCAGACCAATCTCCAACAGAAAATCCGCCATATCTCTTCGTGCTTTCTCGCCTGGCTCTTTTATGCCGCTTGCTGCAACGCGTACGCCTTGGCCACGCCCACCGCCAGCGCGCGAATCCGCCCGATCACGCCCACGCGCTCCGTCACGCTGATCGCCCCGCGCGCATCCAGAATGTTGAACAGGTTTGAGCACTTCAGCGCCAGCTCATAGCTCGGCAGCAGAGGAAACCGCCGCTTCTCCTCGGCGCTTGCCTTCTCGTCGGCCATCAGCGCATCCGCGCGGCCCAGCAGCGCCTTCGCCTCGGCCTCATACAAATTGAAGTGCTCCCACAGCCTCGGCACATCCGCCGCCTCAAAGTTGTACACCGAAAACTGCAACTCCTCGGTCAGCCGCACCTCGCCGTACGTCACCGCTGCGCCCGTCTCCGGGTCCCGCGCCCACACAACCTCGTAAATCGAATCCACATCCTGCAAGAACGCCGCAATGCGCTCCAGGCCATAGGTCAGCTCGGCGCACATCGGGTCCAGATCCATCCCGCCACACTGCTGAAAGTAGGTAAACTGCGTAATCTCCAGCCCGTCCAGCATCACCTGCCAGCCCACGCCCCACGCGCCGCCCGCAGGCCACTCCCAGTTGTCCTCCTCAAACTTCAGGTCGTGCTTCTTCAGATCAATCCCCATCGCCTCCAGCGATTCCAGATAAAGCTCCTGCACGTTCCTGGGCGGCGGCTTCAGAATCAACTGGAACTGCGTGTGCTTGAACAGCCGGTTCGGGTTCTCGCCATAGCGCCCGTCCGCCGGACGCCGCGAGGGCTGCGCATAACCCACCCGGAAGGGCTTCGGCCCCAGCACGCGCAAGAACGTCTCCGGCGCCATCGTCCCCGCGCCCACTTCCACGTCATAAGGTTGCTGCAGCACGCAGCCCCGCTCAGCCCAGAAGGCCTGCAAGCGGAACAGCAGCTCTTGAAACGTAAGTGCGGTAATGGGCTTCACAGTAGATGCAGTTTGCGGGTAAGGCACAGGGACTCTCTCTGAACGGGACTCACGCTGATTTTATCAGTCCACTTCCCCGCGTCGCGCCCCCTCACATTCGCGCCAGCGTCTCCGCCGTCTTCAGCTTGCGCTCCAAATGCCGCTCCAGCGCCTGCAATGCGAATCGCCGCAGGTCCTGCCCGCGGCGACGAGGCCATGCCTCGCCGGCAAACGCCGCCACCGGCTGTCGCAGCATCCGCTGCGCCAAATGCCACGAATCCGCGCATAGCTCGTTCGCGTCTGCCCCCCGATGCACCGCGCAGAACAGCCCGTCCGCATGCCCACTGAACCAAACCTGCCCGCCCTCCAGCGCTTCGCCGCACGCCGTGCAGTGCGCCACATCCGGCAGCAGCCCCATCAGCCGCGTCATCCAAAGCTGAAAATAGGTCAGCGGCATCCACGGCTGCTCCACCGTCGTCTGCTCCAACACCGACACGATCAACCGAAACACGGTCTCCTGCGGATCGTGCTCCGGCAGCGCCTCGTCCAGCACCTCGGCATAGAGGCTCAGCACCGCCATGCGCACCGCGTCCACCGGCGCGGCCAGCGGCGAGCGGACAATCTCCAACTGATCCAGCCGCACCAACTCCTGCCCCGGCCTCTCGGCAAACCATGCCCGCGCCAACGTCATCGGCTCCAGCGCTCCGCCAAAGCGCTTGCGGCTCCTCAGCGCCGCCTTGGCCACGCCGCGCACCCGCCCGTAGTCACGCGTGAAAAGGCTCACAATCAGATCCGCCTCGTGCACCGGCCATGTGCGCAGCACCACCGCCTCTGACGTCAATACGCTCATCGCCGTCCCTCACCGCGTGCTTCACACTCAAGAACGCTCACACGCAAAAACGCGCACCCCGCCCTGGCGGGATGCGCGTCCTGGAGCCCTCAACGCGCGGCTTAGCGGCCGAAGTGCGTCGAGTTCTTCTCCGTGTAGCTCGCCCACTTCTCCGGCAGATCGTCCAAGGCAAAAATCGCCGAAACCGGACATGCCGGAACGCACGCGCCGCAGTCGATGCACTCGACCGGGTCAATGAAAAGCTGGTCGGCCTCGGTAAAGCCGGCCTCGTCCTTCTTGGGGTGGATGCAATCGACCGGACACGCGTCCACGCAGGCGGAGTCCTTGGTGCCGATACAGGGTTCAGCGATTACATAAGCCATCTCTTCAATCTCCGGACAGGTGAAGTCTCGACGCTGATAGTAGCACACGACCCGCGCGCGTGACTCTCTCGCCGTCCCACTCCGTTTTGTCATGCGGGAAACGCCCGCGCTACCTCCCGCCAGCTTTTCCCGCAGCTTGCTCCGCGGTCCGCGCGGCTCTCCTTGCTTCTCTTTGCGCCGCAAACTCCCTGGCGGAAAGAATCGGCGTCAGTTCCCGCCCCGCAAACATATCTTCAAACAGCCCCACCAGCTCAGCGTGAATGCGCCCGTTGGAGGCCAGCACCTCACGGCTGTCCAGCTTGAACGGCCCGCCCGCAAAGTCCGTCATGCATCCGCCCGCCTCTTCCACCAGCAGAAATCCCGCCGCCGTGTCCCACGGATTCAGGTTGAACTCCCAAAAAGCCTCCAACCGTCCCGCCGCCACATACGCCAGGTCCAGCGCCGCCGAGCCCGCGCGCCGCACCCCGTGCGACCGCAGTGTGAACTCCTGGTAAAAATGAATATTCGGATTCGCATGCCGCTTCCGGCTTGGAAATCCCGTCGCCAGCAGCGACTCGTCCAGCGTGCCCGTCCGCGAAACCCTCATCGGCTTTCCGTTCAACTCCGCGCCCCGCCCGCGCTCGGCGCAGAACAGCTCGTCGCGCATCGGGTCGTAAATCACCCCAGCCACCATCTCGCCGTCCTCGTCCGCCTTCAGCCCCGCCGGGCGCCGCTCCAGCCCCATGGAAACGCAGAACTGCGGAAACCCGTGCGCAAAATTCGTGGTTCCGTCCAGCGGGTCAACATACCAGCGAAACGCGCGCTCCAATCCCTCGCGCGTTCCCTCTTCGCCGTAAATCCCGTGTCCTGCAAACCGCTCGCCAAGCCGCTTCCGAATCAGGGTCTCCACCGTCCGGTCGGCCACTGTCACCAGGTCCACGTCGCCCTTGTACTCGGTCTCCACGCCCGCGGCGAAAAACTCACGCAGCCGCGCACCGGCCTCGCGCGCAATCTCCTCCGCCGCCGGAACCCACTCCCAGCCCCTGTGCGCCCCGCTCACAGTCCCGCCTCGCTCGCCCTCGTGCGCACGCTTCGCTTGCGGCCCGCCTCGGTAATCGTCTGGATTTGATGTTTGTAAATGAACAGGTTCGGCTTGCCTTCGCGTGTCAGCCGCAGCATTCCGTCGTCGAAGTACTCAACCCAGCCGCGCACCGTCTCTCCGTCGCGCAGCTTCACAATCACGGGCACATGCCGCTCGCTCAGCGAGCGCAGATACAGCGCTTCCTGGCCGGTTTCGCCCGGCGGTGGTGCTTTCGATTTTCGCCGCGTGGACAGGGGAGGTGTCATGCTCCCATTGTAGGGCCATTCCCTACACGATTCTGAAGCGCCTCCGCAAACTGCGCCCGCATACGCCCAACTCATTCCCGTTCGCGCACGTGTGTTCCGCCCGCGCGCCGATTTCATTCCCGCACAATTCCGCCTTGCGGCTTTCGCTCACTTGCTCTTCAGCGGCGTGTCCGAGTAGTACCCCGTCCGATAAAGAATGTGGAACTCACCCGGCGCTGCCCGCGGAATCGTCACGTGCAGCCGGTGAAAATTCACGCCCTTCAACTGGTTCTGCGGATAATAGGCCAGCAGATACTGCGTCCTCAGGTCTTCGCTCACCCGTTCAAAGGCCTTTTCCAGCCCGCCCTCGTCCACATAAAAACTCTTCCCGCCCGTCTGCTCGGCCAGGGTAATCATCGCGTGCTCGCCGCCTGTGTCGCGGCCCGCGCTGGCCTCCACCGGCACGTCGATAACCGAATAAATCATCACCTCGTTGCGCAGCGCCGCCCCCAGCGCCTGCTCATAGGTCGTGTTCTCCGCCGTGTCTCCGCCGTCTGACACCAGAACCAGAATCTTCCGCCCATCCTTCGGCCCCAGCTTCCGCGACGCCAGATAAATCGCGTCGTAGAAGGCCGTCGAGTCTCCGCCGCGCAGCCGCTTCAGTCCCCGCTCAATCGCCGCCTTTTTGCTCGTGAACGGCGTCACTTCCACAACATCCGTCGCAAACTCGATCAGGCTCATCTGGTCCTGCGGACGAAGCAGCGCCTCCACAAATCGCCGCGCCGCCTCGGCTTCCGACTCTTGGTCCTTGAAGACGCTTCCGCTCGTGTCGATTGCCAGCGTGATGTTCAGCGGCAACCCTGACTGCCTTTCAAACACCGCAATCTTCTGCGGCCGTCCGTCCTCGCTCAGAACAAAATCATCCTTCGTAAGCCCGCCCACAATCGCGCCATCGCTGTCTGTCACGTTCACCAGCACGTTCACCAGTTTCACGTCCACCTTCAGCGTGGTGCCCTGCGCCGCGGCTCCCGCCGCGCCAAACATCGCGCCGCACAGTGCGCCGCACATTGCCAAACTCAGCCCCGGCAGCCGTGCCGCTCCGCGCAAACCCCGGCGCTCACTCGGCATCGCCTGCCTCCACGCCCAGTGCCCCAGGAAACGGCTCGCCGTTGGCCCACACCGCTCCATCGGCAAAGGTCTCCCGCTTCCAGATCGGGACCGTCTTCTTCAGCGTGTCAATCACCCACCGGCTGGCCTCGTAGGCCTGCGCCCGATGCGCGCCCGCCACCACAATCAGCACGCTGGTCTCGCCAATATCGAGCCGCCCCAGCCTGTGCACAATCGTCACGTGACGCACGCCGAACCGCGCGCGCGCCTCCGCGGACAGTTGCGCCATTTGCCGCGCGGCCATCTCCTCATAGGCTTCGTAATCGAGATACAGCGTCCGCCGTCCGCGCGAGTGGTTCCGCACAATGCCGTCGAAGACCACCACCGCGCCATCCTCGCCTGCCTTCGCCGCGCGCACCAGCGCCGCCGCGTCAATCGCCTCGCGCGTCAGCCGCGTTTCGCCCGCTTCATCGCTCGTGGTCTCGCTCGCGGCCGCGCCGCTTCCTCCGCTCACCGGCGGCAGCAGTCCCACTTCGTCGCCCTCGTGCAAAATCTCGCCCGCCCTCGCGTACTCCGCATTCACGCTCACCGCAATTCCGCGCAGCAGCGGCGCGCCGTCGGCGGCCTGCATCCGATCCAGCAGATCGCCCACCGTCGCACCCTCCGGCAGCTCGACCGCTCGCTCCGCTCCGCCCAGGGAATCCTTCAGCATGCCAAACGCAAGCACTCGTACACGCATCTCGTTTTCCAGCATAATGCCTGCCCGTTAGACGTGCTTCAACCCTTTCTGTGCCGCGCTCCCCGCGCACACCAGCACCCGGCGGGCGCCCGATCCACACAATCCGGACCCAACAGAAAAAGGCCGGCAGTTTCGCCGGCCTCATCCTGAAATACGATCCTCGAATACGAGTCCTGGAATTCGAGTCCTGGAACTCGAGTCCTGGAGTCCGCGTTCGTCATGCGTGCGCGCCGGCCGTCTCCTTCCCGGTCTCCTTCTCGGTCTCCTTCTCGGTCTCCACGGCAGCCGCCTTCACCGCATCCGGACGCGCCTTCATCAGCGGCAGCGCCACGTCCAGCACGTCCCAGATGCACTTGGCATAATGCACCGTCACGCCTTCCATCATCTCCGGCGTCAGGTCCTCTTCCACGTCCTGCCGGTTGTCGGCGGGCAGAATGATGGTTTCCACGCCCGCCCGCCGCGCCGCCAGGAACTTCTCCTTGATTCCGCCCACCGGCAGCACGTTGCCGCTCAGCGTAATCTCGCCTGTCATCGCCGTACGCGGACGCACCGGCGTATCGCTCAGCAGCGAGGCCAGCACCGTCGCCATTGTCACGCCCGCCGACGGGCCATCCTTGGGAATCGCCCCCGCCGGCACGTGGATGTGCAGGTCAAGGTCCTTGTTGAAGTCCTCCGCCAGCCCCAGCAGCGACGCATTTGACCGCGTCCAGGTCAGCGCGGCCTGCATGGATTCCTGCATCACCTCGCCAATCTGCCCCGTCATCGTAAAGCCGCCTTTGCCCTTCATCCTGCTGGCTTCAATGAACAGAATGTCGCCGCCGGCCGGCGTCCACGCCAGACCCACCGCAACGCCCGGCCGCTTCACGCGCTCGGCCACTTCGGTCTCCACGCGCACCTGGATGCCGCCCAGAAACTCCTTCAGGATTTCCCTGGTGACCACCAGCTTTTCCTTCCTGCCCTCCACCACGCGCCGCGCCTGCTTGCGGCAGACCGTGCCAATCACCTGTTCCAGCTTGCGCACGCCAGCTTCGCGCGTGTAGTGCCGCACCAGGTGCCGCACCGCCTCCTCCGGGAACTCGATCAGCTCCTCCGAGATTCCGTTTTCCTTCACCTGTCGCGGAATCAGGTACTGGAAGGCAATATGCACCTTCTCTTCCTCGCTGTAACCTTGCAGTGGAATCAGTTCCATCCGGTCCAGCAGCGGCGGAGGAACCGGGTCCAGCATGTTCGCCGTGCAGATGAACAGCACCTTCGACAAATCGAACGGCACATCCAGGTAGTTGTCGCGGAACGTGTTGTTCTGCGCCGGGTCCAGGGTCTCCAGCAGCGCTGAAGCCGGATCACCGCGGAAGTCCCGCCCCAGCTTGTCCACCTCGTCCAGCATGATTACCGGATCGTTGGTCTCCGCCCGCCGGATGCTCTGGATAATCTGCCCCGGCAGCGCGCCAATATAGGTCCTCCGGTGCCCGCGAATCTCCGCCTCGTCGTGCATGCCGCCCAGCGCAACCCGCTGGAACTTGCGCCCCAGCGCCCGCGCAATCGACTTGCCCAGACTGGTCTTGCCCACCCCCGGCGGCCCAACGAAGCACAGAATCGGACCCTTCATATCCGGCTTCAGCTCCAGCACGCTCAGGTAGTCCAGAATTCTGTCCTTCACCTTCTTCAGCCCGTAGTGGTCCTCGTCCAGAATCTCCCGCGCCTCGCCGATGTTCACTTCCTTGCCTGAGCTTTTGGCCCACGGCAGCAGCGCCAGCCACTCAATGTAGTTCCGCGTCATCGAGTAATCGCCCGCCATCGGCGACATCCGCCCAAGCCGCGCCAGCTCCTTCAGAGCTTCCTTTTTCACGTCCTCGGGCATGCCCGCGGCGTCAATCTTTGCGCGCAGCTCCTCCACCTCCCGCTGGCCCTCGTCCTGCTCGCCCAGTTCCTTCTGGATGGCCTTCAACTGCTCGCGCAGGTAGTAGTCCCGCTGCGTCTGCTGCACCTGGTCCTGCACCTCGGACTGGATCTTCGTGCGAAGCTGCTGCACCTCCAGTTCCTTTGCCAAATGCTGGTTCATCAGCTCAAGCCGCGCCAGAACCGTCCCGGTCTCCAGCAGCGATTGCTTCTCCTCCGTGGTCAGGAAGGGCAGAGACGAGGCCACAAAATCCACCAGCCGGCCTGGATCCTCGATATTCGCCGCAATCGTCCGCAGCTCGTCCGAGAGGGTGGGCGACTCGGACACAATCTGTCCGAACTGCCCAATCACATTCCGGACCAGCGCCTCCAAACCCGAGTTCGTCTCCGGCCCACGGTCCTCCATCACCTCCACTTCGGCCACCATGAAGGGCTCACTCTGCACAAACCGCACCAGTCGCACCCGCTCCACACCTTCGGTGAAGACAAAACGGCTCTGGTTCGGCATCCGAACCACCTTGTGGACCGTCGCAAGAGTCCCCACTTCATGCAACTCCTCCGGCCGTGGCACGTCCAGCCTGGAGTCCAGCTGCGCCGCCACCACAATCGATCGTTCATCTCCCAACGATTCAATCAGTTGGATTGAGCTCTCCCGTCCCACCGTCAGGGGCAGCACCGCGTGAGGAAACAGCACCGTATCCCGCACCGGCAGCACCGGAAGCCTGCGGAGATCCCGCGCCTCCCGCACCACCTCGCCCATGGGTTCCTTGTTCGTCGATTCTTTCGGCATTGAGTGTCCTTTTATCAACTTTTCTTCATATTAGACCACGCAGGCTCCGGAAAGTTGCAGGATTCCGCCACTCGTATTCCCAGGCCCTGCCATTCCTACCGCGCCTTCCCGCTTCTGGAGTTACGCCTCGCCCGGCACCCGGGTTCCTCAACGGCTTGGAGTCGGCCCGTCCCATGCCGCTGTTTGCCTGCGTATCCGGGAATGCCGCAGGGCGCGACCGGAAGATGAACGCGCACCAAAATCGCCCCATGGAAAAACCGCCGCGGGGCAATCCTCGCCCGCGACGGTTCCCGGGAAAACCGGATGCTCATGCTGTTTATCGGCTTAGAGAGGTGAAGGTTGAGCAACGACCCCGCGAACCCCTCTGCGAGGGCGTTACTTTTTGCCCTTCCTGCCCTTTTCCTGCTGGATGGCCGATTCAATCCTGTTCCACAGGTCTTCCTCGGGCGGCTCCACGGGCAGCAGTTGACGCGCCGCTTCGGCAATGGTCTCCAGGTCGGCCAGCAGCTCCCGGCACAGCGGGCACTCCTTCACGTGCGGATGGTTCTTCGCATCCTCGCCTGATCCGATCAGGTCGGCAAGCTGCGCCTGAAACTCGCGGCAATCCATCGTATTGCGCTCTTCGCTCATCAACGTCCCCGCCCCACTATGGATGTGCGCAACGCGTCGCGCAGCTTCAGCCGCGCCTTGTGCAGTTGCGACTTGCTGTTGCCGATCGAGCATTCCAGCATGGTTGCAATTTCGTTATGCTCATATCCCTCGATGTCGTGCAGTACAAAGATCAGCCGATATCCCGCGGGCAAATCCGCCACAGCGCGCTCCAGCGCCAGCCGGTCAATCGATCCTGTCAGCCTCAGATCCGGGGTGCCAAAGCTTCGTCCCGGCCCGCCGTCGTGGGTAGGCTCCATCGCCTCGTCCAGTGACGTGAGCGCCAGTCCCTTCTTGCGCAGGTGCATCAGCACCACATTCACCGCCAGCCGATGCAGCCAGGTGGAAAACGCAGAATCTCCGCGGAAGGTCGCAATCTTGCGATGCAGTTGCAGAAACGCCTCCTGCGTCAGATCCTCAGCCTCCGCCACGCTGTTCACCATGCGCAGGCACAGCGAGTAAACCCTGCGCTTATGCAGCCCGTAGAGCAGCGCGAAGGCCGCATGGTCGCCCGCCTGCGCCTGCGCCACGGTATGGGCATCCGCCGCCGGTGGGGCAACCGCCGCCACGGTCTGTATGGCGCCGCTCTCTCCGTTCGTGCCCTGACCCAATGCAACACCCGTCCCGGCGCTCGTCCCGGCGCTCGTCCCGGCGCGGCTCTCCTCTCCATTCGGGCCATTCGGTCGTGCGGTCTTTACCATCCGGCTACGGGGCATTGGATTCCTTTGGGGATTCGGTCGCTTTCCGCCCCCGCCCTGCTGCGTGGGGCCATATTCCTCGTTAGTATAAAGGGCAGCGGCGGCAATCAGCGGAGCATGCACAGGGCGGAGCCGATGCGGACCTGCCCGGTATCCCCTGATCCGGTTTCCCCGGAACTTTGTCTTTCGGGAATCTCCGGGCCATGCATTCCTTTGAGCGCGGCGCGCAGGATCTTTAGCATTCGTCCGGAGAGATGGTTTTGTTCCCAATGCGGTCAGGGCAGCGCGGAGTTCGATGGGTGGGAACCAGGCTCACGCTCGCGCTGTTGGCAGGCTTGCTGCTCTTCCTCCCTGTCCCCGCGGCGCTCTCTCAGTCTTCCTTGACTCCGGCCCAGTCCTCTCCCTTGCGCGCCGCCGCGCCCCCAGGGAAAAACCCGCCCCGAACCCAATCCATCGCCAGCGCGCCCGCCCTGCCGCCAGATCTGCCGCCCGAACTGCCGTTTGACTCCTTCCTCGGCGTCAACGTCGCCGCAATCGAAATCCGCGGCGTCCCCCTCGATCGCCTCGCCCCGCTGCCCGGCCATCTTGCCCAGGCCGTCGGCCAGCCGCTCAGACAAGACAGTCTCGCCCTCAGCATTCGCCAACTCTACTCCACCGGCCTTTTTGAAACCGTCGATGTCACAGGCCGGCGCGCTGCCGGCGGCGTTGATCTGGTCTTCCAAGGCAAGCCCCGCATCTTCATCGGCACCGTCACCGTCAGCGGCGCAAAGGGCGCCACCATGAACGCCCAACTCCAGCGCGCCGCCGACCTGAACCCCGGAACGCGCTTCACCGCCGGCAAGCTGACCCAGGCCACCGCGCAAATCCGTCAGGCTCTCGCAGACAACGGCTTCCACAAACCGGCCGTCGCCCACACGCTCACTCAGCACCCCCGCGAGCAGCTCGTCGACATCGCCTTCCAGGTCATCTCCGGCCCGCAAGCCCGCGTCGGCACCGTACAGATCAGCGGTAATCCCGGCCTGACCGGCTCTGAGTTTCGCCACAATGCCCGTCTGCACGCCGGCGCGCACATGGACCACGACACCGTCAACCGTGCCCTTGCCGGCGTCCTCAAGCATTACCGCCGCAACAACCGCCTCGAGGCCGAAATCAAACTCGTCTCACAAAACTGGGACCCCGCCGATAACCTCGTCAATTACCAGTTTTCCGCCACCCGAGGTCCCGTCGTCCTGGTCCGCCTCCAGGGCGCCAATCTCGACAGCGACCGCCTCCGGCGCCTCGTTCCCGTCTACGAAGAGGGCACCGTTGACGAAGACCTGCTCAACGAAGGCAGCCGCAATCTCCGCGACTATTACCAGCGCCTTGGCTACTTCGACGTCAAGGCCGAACATCGCCGTGAGTCGCCGGGCCCCGACATCGTCAACATCGTCTTCACCGTAAACCTCGGCCCGCGCCGCCGCGTGGAACGCGTCACCGTCTCCGGCAATCACTACTTCGATACAAATACGCTCAAGGATCTGCTCAGCGTCCACGCGGCGGACACACTCGATCGCCACGGCTCCTACAGCCAGGCCCTGGTCTCCGCCGACGTCACTGCCCTTAAAGCCGTCTACCAGAACAACGGCTTCTCGGATGTCCGCATCGCCTCGCAGGTAACCCCCGCCGCCCGAGGCAAGAAGAACTCGGGCAAGCCCCTCGGCCTCGCCGTCGATTACCACATCACGGAAGGCGTCCAGCAGCGCGTCGGCAAGCTCACCCTCGACGGGGACGACAATGTTCCTGCCTCCGACCTGCTGCCCCTGATGAACACCGCCTCCGGCCAGCTTCTCTCGCCCCAGTACATGGCCGGCGACAAGGATGCCATTCTCACCAAGTACCTCAGCCTCGGTTTTGACCATCCCAACGTGGTGGTCGAGCAGCAGGCGGAAAAATCAGACCCCAACAAGGTCGATGTCACCTTCCACATCACGGAGGGGAAGCAGATCTTCGTCCGCAAGGTCCTGCTCACCGGCCTGCATTCCACGCGACCCAGCACCGTGGCCCGCGCCATCACTCTGCACCCCGGCGACCCGCTCAGCCAGACCGCACTGCTTGAGACCCAGCGCAATCTTTACGATTTCGCACTCTTCAATGAGGTCGACACCTCCGTTGAAAATCCTAACGGCGGCGAGACCCACAAGACCGTCCTGGTACAAGCCTCGGAGGCCCGCCGCTGGACGCTTACTTACGGTCTTGGTTTTGAGGCCCAGACCGGCACGCCGCAGAACAACTGCGCGGGAGCCAATGCCAGCGGCGTTCCCTGCAATCCCAATGGAAAAACCGGCATCAGCCCCCGCGTGCTGGTTGACATCACGCGCAACGATCTCTTCGGCCGCGACCAGTCCGCTTCCATTCAGTCCACCTACGGCCTTCTTGAGCAGAAAATCGGCCTTCTTTACCAGAACCCGCACCTCTACGGGCAGCGCAACTTCGGCCTCACCTTCACAGGCGGCTACGCCAACAGCCAGGACGTGACCACCTACGTCGCCTCCAGGCTGGACGCCGGCGTCCGCCTCACGGAACACTTCAGCTCCAATGCGCTCCGCCTCTCCAAGGCCAACACATTCATTTACGAATACGACTTCCGCCGCGTTAAAGTGGCCGCCAGCAGTCTGCAGGTTTATCCCGACGCCATTCCACTTCTGTCCGCGGCTGTCCGCGTCGCCGGCCCCGGTTTCACCTGGGTCCGCGACACGCGCGACAACCCCCTCGACGCTCATCGCGGCACCTACACCAGCTTTCAGGAGTACCTCTCCCAGCACGCCTTCGGCTCCGAAACCGAGTTCAACCGTCTCGACCTCACCAACTCCAGCTACTACGGCTTCGACAAGAACCGTCTGGTTCTCGCCCGCAACACGCGTTACGCGCAGGAGCGCGCCTTCGGCTCCGGTTCCGACGAGCTTATCCCCCTGCCCGAGCGCATCTTCTCCGGCGGCGCAACCTCCCATCGCGGCTTTTCCATCAATGCGGCCGGGCCGCGCGACGCGGAGACGGGATTCCCCATCGGCGGAGCCGGCGCGCTCATCAACAGCACAGAACTCCGTCTGCCGCCGCCCAATCTACCCTGGCTCGGCAACACGCTCTCCTTCGTCCTCTTTGAGGACATGGGCAATGTCTTCACCAACGCCGGAGACGCGTGGGCCAGCGCCCTGCGCATCCATCAGCCTGACCGCGGCTCATGCACAAGCCTGAATGAACCGCCAGTTCCCAGTCCCCAGCCGACCGGTCCCTCAACCTCTACCGGAACTCAGGGTCAGTGCAACTTCAACTATTTCTCGCACGCGCTTGGGCTCGGCCTGCGCTACCACACACCCGTCGGGCCCATTCGGCTGGACTTCAGCTACAACCTGAATCCCCCCATCTATCCTGTGAACATCAATTATTCGCTCTCACTGCCCGACTCGCAGGAGCACGTTGGGGAGGCGCCCCACTTCAACTTCTTCTTCAGCCTGGGACAAAGCTTTTGAGCATGATTGCGCGCCTTCCAATCCGGTTCCTGGCTCGGCGTTTTCCCTTTGCGCTCGCGCTCATGCTTGCCTGCCTGCACACCGCAGCGCAATCGCCCGCGCCGCAATCATCGAGCACAGCCTCGCCGCCAGCGGACGAGGCTTCCGCTCCAGTCGTTCTTGATCGCGTGGTGGCAGTCGTCAACAATCAGGCCATCCTTGAAAGCGATCTCGACGAGGAGATGCGCCTCTCCGTCCTCGAACCCAATCTCCCGGGCCGCGGCCGCGAAACCTCTGAATCCGCCCTGCGGCGCCTCATCTCCCGCGCACTGATCCGCCAGCAGATTCGCGAGGAGGACGCGCAGACCGCCGAGCCCACCGCCAAACAGGTCAACGACCGGATCGCCGAGCTTCGCCGCCAGCTCCCTGCCTGCCTCCGCGCCAACTGCGCAACCAACGCCGGATGGCAGGTTTTCCTCGCCGCCCACGGACTCACCGAAGACGCAGTTCGCAATTACCTCCAAAACCGCCTCGAAGTTCTCAACTTCATCGAGCTCCGCTTCCGCCAGGGCATTCAAATCTCTCCCCAGGAAATCGCCGACTACTACCAGGACACACTCCTGCCCCAGTACCTCGTCGGCGAGCCCACGCCGCCGCTCGACAAGGTTGCGCCGCGCATCGAGGAAATCCTCCTCCAACAGAAGGTCAACGCCCTGTTCAGCGGCTGGCTCGACAATCTCCGCCAGCAGGGCGAAGTCGAGGTCCTCGTTCCCGCGCTCGAGGCCGCCGCGCGGCCCAGCACCAGCGCAGGAGGCACGCCATGAGCGACCTCCGCAATCTGCCGCCTGTCCCGCCCCGCATCCCACCCGACCATGCGATAGGAAACGAGCCAGAACCCGCGCGCGTCCGCAAGCCCCGCCGTCTTCTCTGGATCAGTGCGGGCAGCGCCGCCGGACTCGCCGTTCTGCTGCTGCTGCTCTACGCCTTCCTCAACTCCGCCGCCTGCGAGAACCTGGTCCGCAGGCGCCTCATCGCCTCGCTCGAAAACTCGACCGGCGGCCGCGCGGAAATCGCCTCCTTCACGTGGCACCCGCTCCAGCTTCAGGCGGACGCATCCGGCATCGTCCTCCACGGCCGCGAAGCCGCAGGCGAAGAACCCTACGTGCGCATCGACCAGCTCCACGTCGCCGTCAGCATCCTCGGCCTCTGGAGCCCGCACATCCGCCTCCGCGCGCTCGACATCGTGCGGCCGTCCGTGCACATCATCGTTTACCCCGACGGCTCCACCAATCAGCCGCGCCCGCGTGAACCCTCGGCCAAAAGCAATCTCACACTGACCACTATCTTTGATCTCCGCGCCGGCCTCGTCTCCATCCGCAATGGCATGCTTCACTATGAAAACCGCGCCGCCGGTTTCGATGCGCAGAATCGCCACATTCCTCTCAATCTCACCGCCAGGGACACCGCGCTTCGTCTCGTCTATGTGCCTGCCGCCGCCGAGAACCCGGAGTCCTATCGCATCGAACTTGGCGCACGCGACCTCTCGCTGGTCCGCGGCATCCCGGCGCATCCCGTCGCGCCTTCCGCGGAAGGCCACTTCCAGGCCACGCTCGACCTCACCCGTTCGGGCGCATTCCTCCGCACCCTCCGCTTCACCACTCACGATCCCCAGTCCGGCGACCACGCACTCACCCTCACCGGCTCGCTCATCGACTTCGCCCATCCGCGCTGGCAGGCCCACGTTCAGGGTCAGCTCGACATGCGCCTGCTCAACTCCACCACCGGCTACTCCAACTCACCCGAGGGCCTCGCGCGCCTCGACCTCACCGCCCAGGGCTCCGGTGGCATCTTCCACATCGAGGGCCCCATTCACGTCGATCACGGCTCCTATATCGGTGGCGGCATCAACGCCCGCGACATCACGGTAGACGCCGAGTTCCACGCCGACCCCGAACAGCTCGTCCTCTCCAACGTTGTCGCCCGCCTGCCGCAAGGCGGGCACATCGATGGCGAAGTCGCCCTCAGCCATTGGCTTGCCCCGTTGCCCGGCGCACCGGTTCTGCAAACCGCCGCGCCCGCGCCCGCCAGACGCCGCCTCTTTCACTTCGGCCGCCGCGCCGCACCTCCCGCTTCGCCCGCGAACCCCGCGCAGGCCATCCCCACCCACCTCAACGGGAACGTCCTCGCCAACTTCCACGGCGTCTCGCTCGACTCCGTTCTCGACATCGTCAGCCGACCGCCCTTCCAGCGACTCGGCCTCGGCACACTGCTGACCGGCCCCGCCACCGCCACCTGGACACACGGCGACGTCAACACCCTCGCCGTGATCGCGAAACTCGCCCTCACACCCTCCACGTCCGCTGGCTCCAATCCGCTGGGCGCTTCCAAATCCTCTGTGCGTCCGAATCAGAATCAGCAAGCCGAAGTCCCCGCCTCCGGCGCAATCGACGCCACTTATACCCAGCGCGATGGCGGCGTCGATCTGCGCAATCTTTCGCTTGTACTGCCCGCCAGCACGCTCACCGCCAGCGGCCACCTCGGCGCATACCCGCTCCAGAGCGCAACGCAGCTCATCGTCGACTTCGACTCCCGCAACCTTGGCGAGTTTGACCGCGTCCTGCGTGATCTCGGCCTCCGCCGCGACGGCCAGTCCGGCGCCGCCGCGCTTCCCGTCACTCTCGCCGGCGAAGCCCGATTTCATGGTCTCTGGACCGGCTCGCTGGTCGATCCCCATCTCGCCGGAAGCCTCAACGCCACCAATCTCGTCGTCGATCTGCCCACGCCCGCCGGCTCCGCGCAGCCCCGCACCGTCCGCTGGGACTCGCTCAGTGCCACGGGCAGCTACGCCTCGGACCGCATCGCCATTGATCACGCACTCTTCAAGCATGGCCGGGCCTCCATTCAGCTTGAAGGCTCCCTGGCCGCCGCCCATCCCGCCGTTGGCAACCGCGCCCGGCCCGGATTTGACGGCAATTCGCTTCTCCATCTCCAGCTCACCGCGGACCAGGTGGACGTCGCCGATCTCGAGCCCATCCTCGGCCTCTCGCTTCCCGTCTCCGGCAGCCTCAGCACCCGCTTCCACGCCGATGGCCCGCTGCGCACGCTCTCCGGCTCCGGCTCGGCGCAGCTTGACCACGCCATTCTTTACGGCGAACCGTTCAGCCGCGTTCGCGCGCAGGGCACTCTCGCCGCGCAACAGCTTGATCTTGCTTCGCTCACTCTCACTGCGCCCGCCGGTTCCATCTCCGCCTCCGGCGGCTACAATTTCCATTCCCGCCAATTCACGCTCCAAGCGCAAAGCTCCGCGCTTGCTCTCGCTCAAGTCCAGCGCCTTCGCAACTCTTCGCTCTCTCTCGCCGGCACTCTCGCCTTCACCGTCTCCGGCTCCGGCACGCCCTCTGATCCGCATCTCACCGCGCACGGCCAAATCGCCAACGCCTCTCTTGCCACGGAAGCCCTCGGCAGTGTTGACATAGACGCCCACACCGCCAACCACGCACTCCTTTACACCCTCGGCACCCATTTCGAATCCGCCGACCTCAACCTCGAGGGCCGCACCGCGCTCTCGGGCAACCTCCAAACCCAGGCCACTCTCCGCTTCTCGCGCTTCGACATTGGGATTCCCCTCAAAATCGCCCATGTCCCCGGCCTCACCGGCAAATCCGCGCTGGCCGGCGTCGTCACCCTCGCCGGTCCTCTGCGCAAACCCGATCAGCTCCGCGGCGAAGCCACCCTCAAAGACGTCGCCGTCACTCTAGTCGGCGTCCATCTCCGCAGCCAGGGCCCCGTCCACGCCGCCCTCGCCAACCAGCGCATCACCCTTGACCCCATCCACATCACCGGCGAGGAAACCGACCTTCACCTTCAGGGCGACGTGGACTTCAAGGCCAGCCGCCAGCTTGACCTTGCCGCCTCCGGCTCCGTCAATCTCAAGCTTGCCGAGACTCTCGACCCGGACCTGACCGCCAGCGGCACCACCACCTTCCAGGTCGAAGCCCACGGCACCTTCCAGAACCCCGGCCTTCGCGGACGGATCGATTTCCAGAACGCCTCACTGGCCCTTGAAGACCTGCCCAACTCGCTCTCCCAACTCCACGGCACGCTTGAGTTCAACCAGAATCGCCTTGAAATCCGCTCCCTGACCGCCACCACCGGCGGCGGCCAGCTCTCCGTCTCCGGTTATCTCGCTTACCAGCACGGCATTTTCGCCGACCTCGCCGTCATGGGCAAGGGCGTTCGCATCCGCTATCCCCAGGGCGTCAGCTCCCTGGCCGACGCAACCCTCCATCTCCAGGGACCACAGAACAATCTTCTCCTCAGCGGCAACATCCTCATCACGCGCTTCACCGTCAGCCCCGACCTCGACATCGCCGCTCTGGCCGCGCAGGCCACCAAAGTGCAGCCCGTCGCGCCGCCCAGCGCGCCCTCCAACCACATCCGGCTGGACGTGCGCATCCAGTCCTCGCCGCAGCTCAACTTCCAGAACGCCTACGCCAAACTGGCCGGCGACGTCGATCTCCAGCTTCGCGGCACCCTTGCCGCGCCTTCGCTTCTGGGCCGCGTTTCCATCACTGAAGGCAACGCCACCATCGCCGGCACGCGCTATGAGCTCCAGCGCGGCGACATTACCTTCACCAATCCAGTCCGCATCGAACCCTCCATAGACCTGAACGCCACCGCCCGCGTGCAGGACTACGACATCACCCTCGGCATTCACGGCTCGCTCAACAACATGAACATCTCCTATCGCAGCGATCCGCCGCTGCCGGAGACCGACGTGGTTGCGCTGCTCGCCCTGGGCCGCACCCAGAACGAACAACGCATTTACACCCAGCAGCAGGAGCAGCTGGCCACAAACAACACTGACGCTCTGCTGGGCGGCGCGCTGAACGCCACCGTCAGCAGCCGCGTCCAGCGCCTCTTCGGTTCCGGCTCGGTCAAGGTCGACCCCAATTACCTGGGGACACTGGGCAACTCCACAACCCGCATCACCGTCGAAGAGCAGCTCGGCCGCAACGTCACGCTCACCTACGCCACCAACGTCAACACCACTGCGCAGCAGCTTCTCCAGGCGGAGATTTCCATCAATCATCACGTCTCGCTGCTCGTCACCCGCGACGAGTCCGGCGTCTTCTCCATGGTCATCAAAGCCACCCGCCGCTATCGCTGAACTCTGCGCGACTTTTCCTTCTCCAGCGTGTCTAATCAGATAGAACGGAATCGCAAAGGCCCTGTATTCATGCGGGTTTAGCGATTTACCAGACATAAAGGAGGACTCGGACATGACTCTAAGATTTCGTCATACACCGGCTGCGCTCGCCTTGGCCGTGCTGGCCGGAGCGCTCCTTGCAATTCCCCAAATTTCCTGGGCTGCGGCAGTTCCCAATCCTGCGCTAGACTCCTCGCGCCCGGCGAACATCTCCCAGCGCAATGCTGAGGCTCGCCTCAACAAGTCGCAGTTTGGCAACGTCCGCGTCTCGGTCTCGAACGGCATCGCCACGCTCACCGGCTCGGTCAAGCTTTACGAGTACAAGGCCGACGCCGCCAAGCGCGTGCTCCATGCCAGCGGCGTGCAGGCCGTCCGCAACCTCATTCAGGTCGCCGGTCCCAACGTCGCGGACAAGCGGCTCCAGCACAGGCTCATCGAGGAGATCACCTATGACCGCGTCGGTTATGGCGTCGCTTTCAATGCGATCAGCGTCGCGGTGAACGACGGCGTCGTCACCCTTGGCGGCCACGCCCGCACTTACGTCGATCGCGACTCTGCATTCGACCGGGTCAGCACCACGCCCGGCGTCAAGGACGTGGTGAACCACGTTCAGGTCGACCCGGTCTCGCTGATGGACGATCAGATTCGCATCGAGGTCGCGCGCGCCATCTACGGCTACCCTGTCCTCGACAAATACGCCATTGACCCGGCCAAGCCCATCCGCATCTCGGTGCAGAACGGCCACGTCGCCCTCTATGGCGTGGTGGATTCAAAGACCGACAGGAACCTCGCGTTCCTTCGCGCCAATGGAGTCCCGGGAGTCTTCGGCGTCAAGAACTACCTTCAGGTGGCCAACCAGCCCACTGAGGCGCAAAGGTAAATTCCCCTCCGCGGACGGCCAGTCCTTCTGCGCTCCCACCGCCGGTCAGCCCTCGGGCTGACCGGCACTTTTTTTGGACTCCGCCCGGCATGTACTTTCACAGAAATGTAATCTCAGAGTTCTCCGCGATTCCATACACTTGTTTAGCCATGCTCACCGACGAACCGCTTTCCATCGAACGCCTTCAGGGCTCCTCGCCCGACGTACTCATTTTTCGGCTCACCGGGCCCCTCACTCTGCGCAATCTTTTTGACATTCAGTCCGAGCTCCGCGCCGCCGCCGTGCCGCCGCTCACCCTCCTCGACCTTACCGCTGTTCCTTACATGGACTCTGCCGGCATGGGCCTGCTGATGAACCACTACGTCCATTGCCAGACCCGCGGCGCAAAGCTCATCGTCGTCGGCGCCAGCAATCGCCTTCTCGACGTCTTCAAGATCACCCGCGTCGACACGATCCTCCCCTTCGCCGCCACCGTGGAAGAAGCCGAAGCCCGCGCCTGACGGCAAGCTGCGCATACACGCGCCGTCGCGCGCCACCCTGCCCTGCCCTTCCGGTACACTGGACCGTGGCACTCCTCACGGAATCCGGCTCGATGGGCTTGCTGGCCAAAACCCGCACCACGCTTGAAATGATCAAGTGGGAGCACTCCATCTTCGCGCTCCCCTTCGCCCTGACCGCCGCTCTGCTTGCCGCCCGCGGCCTTCCCGCCTGGAGCACCCTCGGCTGGATACTCGTCGCCATGGTCACGGCCCGCTCCTGCGCCATGGCCTTCAACCGCTGGGCTGACGCCAATCTCGACGCCGCCAATCCCCGCACCCGCTCCCGCGCCATCCCCGCCGGAATGCTCTCCCGCCGCTTCGTTCTCGGCTTCACCGTGCTCATGGCCCTCGGCTTCTTCCTAGCCGCAGCGGAGCTCAACCGCCTCACGCTGGAACTGGCCCCCGCCGCTCTTGCCGTCCTGCTCGGCTACAGCTACATGAAGCGTTTCACGCGCTGGTCCCATCTCGTCCTCGGCCTCGCTCTCGGCATCGCGCCCTCCGCCGCATGGATTGCCGTCCGCGGCTCGCTTGACCCGCGCATCCTCGTCCTCACCGCCGCCGTCACGCTCTGGGTGGGCGGATTCGACGTGCTCTACGCCTGCCAGGACTACGACCACGACCGCTCCGCCGGCCTGCGCAGCCTGCCGCAATCCATCGGCATTCCCGCCGCATTCCGGGCCGCGCGCCTGATGCACCTGGCCATGCTTGCCCTGCTCTGCTGGTTCGCCCTGCTCTTCCACTTCGGGCTCGCCGGCTGGCTGGGCGTCGCCGCCGCCGCGCTGCTGCTCGCCTACGAGCATGCCATTGTCTCGCCGCGCGACCTCCGCCGCCTGAACGCCGCCTTCTTCACCATGAACGGCGTTATCGCTCTCGTCTTTTTCTGTTTCGTCGCCACGGACCTCTGGCTCAGGAGATAGCGCACGTGTCCCGCCAGCCAAAATCCGCCCCCGCCCCATCTTCTGCGCCCACCTCTGAAGTGGCGCGCTGGTATGCCGCGCGCAAACCCGCCGCCTCCGCCGTCCCCATCGGGAACCCCTCCGGCCCTCGCGTGGCCATCCAGGGCGAGCCCGGCTCTTTCAGTCATGAGGCCGCGCTCAAGCTGGTTCCCGACGCCTGCATCGTTCCCTGCTCGGTTTCCGCCGAGGTCTTCGATGCGCTCGCCTCCGGCTCGGTCGAAGCCGCCGCCGTCCCCATTGAAAACTCCCTCGCCGGCTCCGTCCTCGAGCACTTCGATCTCCTGCTCTCTCACGACGTCCTCGTTGAGCGCGAAACCCTCCTGCGCATCCGCCACAACCTGATCGCCATGCCCGGCGTTGCCGTGGACCAGGTCCGGCGCGTCTTCTCGCACCCGGTCGCACTCGCCCAGTGCAAGCGCTATCTCGCAGCTCATCTCCACATGGAGCCCTTCGCCTTCTATGACACCGCGGGCTCGGTCAAGCAACTCGTCGAACTCCGCGACACCCACGCCGCCGCCGTCGCCAGCCAGGCGGCCGCGCGCTTTTATGGCGCGGATATCCTCGAAGCCTTCATCGAGGACAACCCTGAGAACTACACCCGCTTCTTCCTCGTCCGTCGCGCTGCGGATGCCGCGGTCGACCCCGCCGCCAACAAGCTCTCCCTTGCCTTCTCGCTCAAAAATCAGCCCGGCTCGCTCGTCCGCGCGCTCTCCCAGCTCTCAGCGCTCGGCACCAACCTCTCCAAAATCGAGTCCCGCCCCGTTCACGGCAAGCCATGGGAGTACATCTTCTACGTCGATTGCCAGATTGCCTCGTCCGAAGAAGCCGACCGCGCCATCGCCGCGCTCCAGCCGCTCTGCCCCATGCTCAAAATCCTCGGCCGCTACCGCGAAGCCTCCAGGTAGTCTTCGCCCGCCCCGTTTACGAACAAAGAATGGGTTCACGCGCAAAAAAAACTGGGGGACGGCCCCGTGGGACCATCCCCTCGCGATGCAACCTGTGCGGATTCGGCGGGCATTGCGCCCAGCCTCGCGGCTAGAGCGTTTTCGCTTCACATGTTGACATTTCTTGCATCGTGCGAGGTGGCCCTTTCTTGAGGAAAGAGCCACTTTGCATTATTCGTTCTGTAAAAGGCAGAATCGAAAACGCTGTAGACGGGCGCGGAAACGCCTAAAAGTGGTACGCCACTCCGATTGTCGGATTGAAGATGTTGAACCACTTGTTCGTGTTGAAAGACGTGTCGCCAAAGGTCGGCACCCGCGTGACAAAGCCGCGGTACTCCGCGCGAATGTCGAAGCTGGGGCTGATCTCGTACGCAATGCCCGCGCCGTAGAGCCCGCCGACAGACGTTTGCTGTTTTACATCCAGGCTCTTCGTCCCGCTGTTCCGGATGGGCAGAAAGATCATGCCGCCGGGCCCTGCCTCCACAAACGGGTTGAACTTTTTGAAGACGAAATACCGCACATACGCCGCGGATATCTCCTGGGTGCGCGTCAGCACCGGAATGTGCAGCGGGTTGGTGTAGTAGGTAATCGAGTTCTGATAGGTAATGCCGTAATTGGCTTCCAGCGCGCTCGACGGCGTCAACATGAAGCGGTAGCTCGCCAACGCCCCGAAAGCCGTTGTCGAATGCACCTGCACGTCGGTGGATGAGGCGATGAACGGTTCAATCAGCGCCGTTCCGCTTAGGCTGACGTCCTGCCGGCTCTCCTGGGCACTGCCCGCGGCCACACTTGCGGCCAGCAGGAAAACAACAAAGGCGATCTTCTTCATTCGGTCCTGAACCTCACGACTGCGCAACCGTCCGGCTGGCAACGAGCTTGTCAATTCCGGCGCGCCGGTTCAAACCGGGCCCCGCTCTAAGCATTGTAAATGCCCCAAACGGTCCGGCAAAACCGCCGGACCCCCTCAGGCGAGTTCTTTGCTCGTTTAGACGCGGCTCGCCTAAAAGGGCAATCCCGCCCGGCATCCATTTCTCTCACCCTGGGCCCTCCGCGCCGCCTGCCGCCGACCACCCGTCGGCAAAGAATCGCCCCATCAGCCCGCGCGCTCCACATGGTAGTAGAAAGGCGGCCCCTTGGTCTCCGCCAGCTCCCGCACCGTGCGCAAAAACGCCCGCGCCGCGTGGGAAAGCGTGGCCTGCCTGCGGTGCACCAGCCGCAGGACCCGCTTCACCTCCAGCTCGTCCACCTTCACATGCACCAGCTCGCCCGTCTCCAGCTCCCGCGCCACGGCCAGGTGCGGCACCAGCGCCACGCCGTTCCCCATTGCCACATATCGCTTGATCGCCTCAATCGTCGGCAGGTCAATCTCCATGTTCAACGGCGTTTTGTAGCGCTGGAAGGCTTCAATCACCTTCCTCCGCAGCGGCGAGGTCACGTTGTGCGCAATAAACGTCTCCTTGCCCAAGTCCACAATCGACACATGCCCCGCGCGCGCCAGCCTGTGGCCCGGGCTCACGATCAGTGCCAGGCTGTCCCCATAAACGGCAATCGACCTGTAATGCGCCGGGTCCGGCCGAAACGAAGCCACGCCCATTTCGAAGCTCCGCAGCGCCAACTCCTCCGGAATCCGGCTCGCCAACATACGGTGCACATGCACCGTCACATGTGGATGCGCCCGCCGGAAGGCGTCAATCGCCGGCAACAGGTACATGCAGGTGTACTCGTTCGCCGCCAGTTGCAGCCGCCCGCGCTCCAGACTTTTCAACTCGTCCAGCGCGCTCGCGGCCTCCCGCCGCAGCGCCATCAGCCGCAGTGCATACTCCCGCAGCAGCACTCCGGCCGCCGTCAGCGCCCCATCCCGCGCCGCGCGGTCAAACAACCTTTCGCCCACCGTCTCTTCCAGCTTCCGTATCGCCTGGCTCACCGCCGGCTGGGTGCGATGCAGCCGCTCGGCCGCCCGCGAAAAGCTCCGCTCCTCGGCCACCGCCAGAAACGTCTCCAGTTGGCTCAGTTCCATCGCAATCGCTCCAGTCCCTCGTCCCTGCCCTCTATAAGCTATTCTAATCGTACTCCAAAAAAGAATAACTTTGCGTTATACGGGCCCTTTGCGCGAGAATAGTCTCTGTAAGCAAAGGCTTTACCCCTTGGCAGGCGAATCCATGACACCCATGACTTCTGATCATGTAGTTTTTTTTGACACCACCCTGCGCGACGGCGAGCAGTCTCCCGGCTGCAGCATGACCACCCAGGAGAAGCTCACCATGGCCCACGCTCTTGAGGACCTCGGCGTGGACATCATCGAGGCCGGCTTCGCCATGGCCTCTGAGGGTGACTTCGCCGCGATCGCCACCATCACTCAGGCCATCCGCAAGCCGCGCATTGCCTCCCTGGCCCGCGCCAAAAAGGAAGACATCGAAATGGCGGCCCGCGCCCTCCAGTTCGCGGACCGAGCGCGCATCCACGTCTTTCTCGCCTCCAGCGATTTGCACCTCGAATACAAACTCAAGCTTGACCGCCAGCAGGCCCTCGACCTCTGCGGAGAATCCGTCCGCCTTGCCCGAACCCTCTGTGACGACGTCGAGTTCTCGCCTGAGGACGCCACGCGCTCGGACCGCGACTACCTAATCGAAATGGTGCGCCTCGCCATCGAGGCCGGCGCCACCACCATCAACATGCCTGACACGGTGGGCTACACCACCCCCGAGGAGTACGGCCAGATGTTCCGCGAAGTCCGCGAGCGCATCCCCGCCGTCGATGAGAAGGGCATTGTCCTCTCGTCGCACTGCCATGACGATCTGGGTCTCGCCGTCGCCAATTCCCTTGCCGCCATCCAGGCGGGCGCGCGCCAGATCGAGTGCACCATCAACGGCATCGGTGAGCGCGCCGGCAACGCTTCGCTTGAAGAGATTGCCGCAACCCTTTACGTCCGCGCCGACTATTACGGCCTACAGTCTTCCATCAAGCTCGCCAACCTCTACCCCACCAGCGAGGTCCTCGGGCAGATCATCACCTTCAAGCCCTCGCCCAACAAGGCCATCGTCGGCGCCAACGCCTTCGCGCACGAGTCCGGCATCCACCAGCACGGCATGCTTGCCAACCCGCTCTGCTACGAGATCATGACGCCCACGCTGGTCGGCGTCTCGCGCACCCATCTCGTGCTCGGCAAGCACTCCGGCCGCGCCGCGCTAAGACACAGGCTGGAGCAGCTCGGCTTTACCCTCACCCGCGAGGAGCTGCAGCAGACTTACTACCGCTTCGTTGCCCTCGCCGACCGCAAGAAGAATATTTACGACCAGGACATCATCGGCATCATTCCCGATCAGATTCGCGAACGCCGCCGCGAGCCGGTATCGGAGTTGGATTGAGTGAGCAAGTACAAGTTAAGAACCGTCGACCTGGCGTCATGGTTCTGTTGGGGCTAATGGTCGCAGTTTTGGTCTGGGCCGTAGCGTTTTGGAGTCCATCTTGGGCCGCGCCGATCACCGGTCCGCTCTTTATTCCTGGCTCCCTGTTGGAGATCGCGCTGACCCCAGGTGCTCCTGCACGTACGCCAGAGCTCGCAGTCATTTGCTTGGGGTATGGCGTCAATTTTGTTTTCACGTGGGCACTGATGACTGCGACTGTCGGACTCATCTTGCACCTAATTTCAAAAGGAAGAGTGTAAGCATGAAACTCAAACTCCTTGTCACCGCCGGCGACGGCATCGGCCCTGAAGTTACCCGCGAGGCCGTGGCGGTCCTCCGCGCGGTCACCGAACTCGGCGGCCACACCCTCCACATTACTGAGAAGCGCATTGGCGGCGTCGCCATTGTTCAAGACGGCACGCCTCTGCCCGCTGACACCCTTGCCGCCGCGCTCGACTCCGATGCCGTGCTCCTCGGCGCGGTCGGCGGCAATGAGTTCAATTCGCTCGCGCCCGACAAGCGTCCCGAGGCCGGCCTACTGCAAATTCGCGCCGCACTCGGCGGCTTCGCCAACCTGCGCCCCGCATTCGCCTTCAAGGAGCTCGCGGTCAACAGCCCTTTGCGTCCGGAGATTATCGACGGCGCAGACATTCTGTTCGTCCGCGAGCTGCTCGGCGGTCTCTACTTCGGCAAGCCGCGCGAGTGGAATCGCGAGACTGGCGAAGCCTGGAACACCATGCGCTACACCCGTGACGAAGTGGCCCGCGTGGCCCGCGTCGCCTTCGGCCTGGCGCAAAATAGACGCAAGAAACTCACCAGCGTCGACAAGGCCAACGTCCTTGAGGTCTCGCAGCTCTGGCGCGCAACCGTAACCGAAGTCGCCAAAGAATTCCCGGACGTCGCTCTCGAGCACCAGTACGTTGACGCCATGTCCATGCACCTGATGAACCAGCCGCGCAATTACGACGTGGTGCTCACGGAGAATCTCTTCGGAGACATCCTCTCCGACGAGTCCGCCGTCATCACAGGCTCGCTGGGCATGCTGCCCTCGGCAACCATCGGCGGCAAGGTCGATCTCTTTGAGCCCGTCCACGGCTCCGCGCCGGACATTGCCGGCAAAGGCCTCGCCAATCCCCTCGGCGCCATCCTCACCGGCGCCATGATTCTTCGCCTCACCGCGAAGCTCGAAGACGAAGCGGCCGCCATTCGCGCCGCCGTTCGCAAAGTTCTTGAGCAGGGCTTCCGCACGCCCGACCTTGCGCGCCAGAACCCGCAGAGCTTCACCGTCCTCTCCACATCCCAGATGGGCGCAAAGGTTCGCGAAACCGTCAAAACTCTGCTCGTCAACGCTTAATCACACTGGACGCAACCCCAGCGCAAGAAGAACATTGCACAAAGGATTTCAGGATGAGTTCCGAACCAAAAACGCTCTTTGAAAAAGTCTGGCAGCAGCATGTCGTCGTCGAACCCGAAGGCGAGCCGACCCTGCTCTACATCGACCTGCAGTTGGTCCACGAGGTCACCTCACCGCAGGCCTTTGAAGGTCTGCGCCTGGCCAGCCGCAAGGTTCGCCGGCCTGATCGGACCATCGCCACCGTGGACCACAACGTACCCACCACCAAGGAGGGCCGCCTCCACATCGTCGATCAAATTTCCGCGAAGCAGATTTCCACGCTGCGCCAGAACTGCGCCGACTTCGGCGTGGAGCTTTACGATGTCGACTCGCGCAACCAGGGCATCGTCCACGTCATCGGCCCTGAGCTTGGCGTCACCAAGCCCGGCATGACCATCGTCTGCGGCGACTCGCACACCAGCACCCACGGCGCATTCGGCGCGCTCGCCTTCGGCATCGGCACCAGCGAGGTGGAGCACGTGCTCGCCACGCAAACCCTGCCGCAATCCAAGCCCAGCACCTTTCGCATCGCAGTGGAAGGCGAACTGCCCACCGGCGTCACAGCCAAAGACATCATCCTCGCCATCATCGGCCGCATCGGGACGGACGGCGCAACCGGCTGCGTCATCGAATACGCGGGCTCGGCCATCCGCGCGCTTTCGATGGAAGGCCGCATGACCGTCTGCAACATGAGCATCGAAGCAGGCGCGCGCGCCGGCATGATCGCTCCCGACGCAACCACCTTCGCTTATCTTGAAGGCCGCACATTCAGTCCCAAGGGCGAGGCATGGGCGGCCGCCGTCGCGGAGTGGAGCAAACTGCCCACAGATCCCGGCGCACAATTCGACCGCGAGCTCGTTCTCTCCGCCGCCGATCTGGTCCCCTACGTCTCCTGGGGCACCAGCCCCGGAATGGTCGCGCCCGTCACCGCCCTTGTGCCCGATCCCGCCGCGGCCGCCAACGATCTCGACCGCAAATCCTTCGAGCGCGCCCTCGAATATATGGACCTGCAGGCCGGCACGCCGCTTGAAGAAATTGGGATTGACCGCGTCTTCATTGGCTCCTGCACCAACGGCCGCATTGAGGATCTCCGCGCCGCCGCGCGCATCGTTGTGGGCCGCAAGGTCTCCTCGCACGTCAGCGCGATGGTGGTGCCCGGCTCGCACGCCGTCAAGGAGCAGGCCGAATCCGAAGGTCTCGACCGCATCTTCCTTGACGCCGGCTTTGAGTGGCGCGAGCCCGGCTGCTCCATGTGCCTCGGCATGAATCCTGACATTCTTTCGCCCGGCGAGCGCTGCGCCTCCACCAGCAACCGCAACTTTGAAGGCCGCCAGGGCCGTGGCGGACGCACCCACCTAGTCAGCCCTGAGATGGCCGCCGCGGCCGCCATCGCCGGCCACTTTGTTGACATTCGCAACTGGCCCGTTCTCGAGGAGGTCCACGCCTGATGCAACCCTTCCACACCATCACCGCGCTGGCCGCGCCGCTCGACCGCACCAACGTCGACACCGACCAGATCATCCCCAAGCAGTTCCTCAAACGCATTGAGCGCACCGGCTACGGCGACTTTCTCTTCTTTGATTGGCGGCAGACGCCGGAAGGGGAACCCATCCCCGGCTTCGTGCTCAATGACCCACGCTACCGGGGCGCACAGATTCTGATCGCCGGCAAAAATTTCGGCTGCGGCTCCAGCCGCGAGCACGCCGCCTGGGCGCTCAATGACTTCGGCTTCCGCGTCGTCATCGCGCCCACATTTGCGGACATTTTTTTCTCCAACGCCGGCAAGAACGGCATCGTGCTCGCCCGGCTCAGTCAGCAGCAGGTCGACACGCTGCTGGACAACGCGAAAGACATCCCCGGCTATCAGCTCACCGTTTCGCTCAAAGAGCAAACCGTCACCGACAGCCAGGACTTCAGCGCAACCTTCGAGATCGATCCCTTCCGCAAGTTTTGCCTGCTTGAAGGGCTCGACGACATCGGCCTTACTCTTCGCCACGCCGCCACGCTTGACACATATGAGTCCGCGCACGATGCAGCCGCCTGGCTCAAGGCTAAGTGAGCAGTAACTTTGCATTACTCAACAGATAACTGATTACCGATAACTGATAACTGATAACTACGAACGAAGAGATCCCATGACCATCGAAGGCAAGCGCCAAAGCATTCCGTTGACTGAAGGGCCCAGCCGCGCCGCCGCGCGCTCCTATCTGCGTGGCTCCGGCTACAGCAAAGACGATCTGCACAAGCCCATCATCGGCATCGCCAACACCTGGACTGAAATCGGCACCTGCAACGTCCACCTGCGCGAGATTGCTGAAGCCCTCAAGCAGGGCATTCGCGAGGCCGGCGGCACGCCCATGGAGTTCAACACCATCACCATCTCTGACGGCATCACCATGGGTACCCAGGGCATGAAGGCCTCGCTTGTCTCGCGGGAAGTCATCGCCGACAGCATCGAATTAGTGGCGCGCGGCAATCTTTTTGACGGACTGGTCGGCATCGGCGGCTGCGACAAAAACATGCCCGGCATCATCATGGCTCTTTGCCGTCTCGATATCCCCGGCATGATGCTCTACGGCGGCTCCATCGCGCCCGGCAAGCTGAAAAGCCCCAACGGCGAGACGATTGACATCACCATCCAGAATGTCTTCGAGGGCATCGGATCCTTCGCCAAAGGCAACCTCGACGAAGCCGGCCTTGAAGCTCTTGAAGCCGCGGCCTGTCCCGGCGCGGGCGCATGCGGCGGCCAGTTCACGGCCAACACCATGGCCATGTCGGGCGAGTTGCTCGGCATCTCGCCCATTGAGCTCTCCGGCGTTCCAGCCACTTCGAAAGACAAGCACGCTGCCACGCGCGAAGCCGGCCACATTCTCATGGACGCCGTCCGCGTCAACCGCCGCCCCTCGCAAATCATCACCCGCGCGTCGATTGAGAACGCAATCGCCGGCGTCGCGGCCAGCGGCGGCTCCACCAACGCAGTCCTCCATCTGCTCGCCATCGCGCATGAGATGAACATCCCGCTCTCCATTGACGACTTCGACTCGATCAGCAAGCGCACACCCTTCATCTGCGACCTCACTCCCTCCGGCAAATTTGTCGCCTCGGATTTCCAGGCCGCGGGCGGCTCACGCCTGCTCGCGCAGCGGCTCATTCAGTCCGGCCATGCTGACGGTTCCACGCTCACCATCAGCGGCCGCACGCTCGCCGAGGAAGCCGCGCTGGCCAAGGAAACGCCGGGCCAGATTGTCATTCACACTTTTGAAAATCCCCTCAAGCCCAACGGCGGCCTCGTCATTCTCAAAGGCAATCTCGCGCCCGAGGGCTGCGTGATGAAGGTTGCCGCCGCTGGACGCTATGAGCATCGCGGACCCGCGCGCGTTTTTGACACGGAAGAAGCCTGCTTCGCGGCAGTTCAGTCCGGCAAGATCAAGCCGAATGACGTGCTCGTCATCCGCTATGAAGGCCCCAAGGGCGGTCCCGGCATGCGCGAAATGCTCCAGGTCACCGCGGCCATCAGCGGTATGCCTGACCTGAGCAACACCGTCGCCCTGCTCACGGATGGCCGCTTTTCCGGCGCAACCCGCGGCCTCACCGCGGGCCACGTCGCGCCTGAGGCCTTCGTCGGCGGTCCCATCGCCGCCATCCGCGAGGGCGACACCATCCACTTCGACATTCCCAACCGCAAGCTCACGCTTGAAGTCAGCGACGGCGAAATCGCCGCGCGCCTCAAGGGCTTCACGCCGCCCCCCTTGCGCTGGCCCTCCGGCGTCTTCCGCAAATATGTTGACCGCGTCAACTCCGCCTCAAAAGGCGCAACCACGTAACAACAGCTTCCAGCCGTTAGCTAATAGCTTTCAGCCGAGAACGATTACGAATGAGTTAGTCACAACTTAGTCACTTGGCACCGAGAAAGCCAGAGGCTGGAAGCTAGCAGCTAGCGGCGCATAAGGAGCAATCATGGGAACCCAAGCAAACACGCCCGCCGCCAACGCACCCCTCATCACGCCCACCCGCCTCACCGGCGCGGAAATCGTCTGGGCTACCCTGGTCGGTGAAGGCGTCACAGACGTTTTCGGCTACCCAGGCGGCGCAATCCTGCCCACTTACGACGCGCTGCGCAAGTTTCCCATCCATCACACCCTGGTGCGCCATGAGCAGGGCGCGGCGCACATGGCCGACGGCTATGCGCGCGCCTCCGGCAAGGTCGGCGTGGCCATTGCCACCAGCGGTCCCGGCGCAACCAACCTGGTCACCGGCATCGCCACCGCCATGCTCGATTCCATTCCCATGGTCTGCATCACCGGCAACGTTCCCAGCAAAGTGCTCGGCACCGATGCCTTTCAGGAAGTGGACATCACCGGCATCACCCTGCCCATCACCAAGCACAACTTCCTCGTCAGCAAAACTGAGGACATCGCGCATGCACTCCGCGAAGCCTTCCAGATTGCGCGCTCCAATCGACCCGGCCCCGTCCTCGTGGACATCACCAAGGACGCACAGCAGGGCTCGGCCATCTTCGACTTTGAAGCCGCTAAACCGCGCCCTTATCGTCCTCATCCCATGCTCCGCGTGGAAGACGACGCGCTGGCCCGCGCCGCCGAACTCATCCGCACTGCGCAGCGTCCCGTCATCCTGGCCGGCCACGGCGTCATTGAGTCGCAGGCGATGGAGCAGCTTCGCTCTCTCGCGGAGCGCGCCCAGATTCCCGTCGCCCTCACCCTCCTCGGCCTCGGCGGCTTCCCTGCTTCGCATCCGCTCAACCTCGGCATGATGGGCATGCACGGCGAAGCCTGGGTGAACCACGCCATTCAGGAAGCCGATCTGCTCATCGCCTGCGGCATGCGCTTTGACGATCGCGTCACCGGCACCACCTCAAAGTACGCACTCAACGCCAAAAAAATTCACATCGAGGTCGACCCCGCGGAAATCAACAAGAACATTAAGGTCGATGTTGCACTGGTCGGCGATCTCCGCCAGGTCCTCGAAGAGTTGCTCCCGCGCATCGCCGGCCGCGACGGTTCGCCGTGGCTGAAAACCATTGAGGCCAGCAAGGGCGACGTCGCCGTCCGCGACATCAAGAACCTCCCTGACTCCGGCCATCTGTGGGCCGCCCACGTTGTCCACGACCTCTGGCGCATCACCGGCGGCAACGCCATCGTCGTCACGGATGTTGGCCAGCATCAGATGTGGGAGGCGCAATACTTCCACCACGAGCATCCGCGCACCCTGGTCACTTCCGGCGGCCTGGGCACCATGGGCTTCGCCCTGCCCGCCGCCATCGGCGCCAAAACCGCCTGCCCCGAAAAGGAAGTCTGGGTCATCGCCGGCGACGGCGGATTCCAGATGACTGCCTGCGAGCTTGCCACCATCGTGCAGGAAAAGCTCCGCATCAACATCGCCATCATCAACAACGGCTACCTCGGCATGGTCCGCCAGTGGCAGGAGTTTTTTTACGACCGCAACTATGAGTCCACGCCCCTCATCAGCCCCGACTTCGTCAAGCTGGCAGAGGCGCACGGCATCCCCGGCCTCGCGGTCCGCACCCGCGCTGAAGTGGAAGCCGCCGTCGAGCAGGCCCGCAATGCCCCCGGCGCATTCCTCATCAACTTCCTCGTCGAAAAAGAGGATTCCGTCTATCCCATGATTCCCGTCGGCAGCGCGCTGCATGAAATGATCCGCCGCCCTGGCAAGAACCCGCTGGTCGAATCCGC
Organism: Occallatibacter sp.; assembly: GCA_049678625.1. Taxonomy (GTDB): domain Bacteria; phylum Acidobacteriota; class Terriglobia; order Terriglobales; family Acidobacteriaceae; genus Telmatobacter. The sequence goes on from JBAUEO010000014.1 coordinate 121,776, forward strand.
CGACGACGAGTAACTCCGCGCCCCGCCGCTCGACCTGGCAATCAGGAGTTAGTAACTTTGAGTTAGTAGCAAGAAGTTATCAGTTAGGAGCTAGTAATGCTTCACACCTTTGTCGCTTACGTGGAAGACCTACCCGGCGTGCTCACCCGCGTTGCCTCGCTCTTTCGCCGCCTCAACATCAATATCCACTCGCTTACCGTCGGTCAGTCGGAGCGCCCCGGTCTCTCGCGCCTCACCCTGGTCTGCGAGTCCACCGCGGAAGCCGGCCATCGCATCCAGGCCAGCCTTTACAAGCTGGAGAACGTCGTCGATGTGGACGACATCGCCGGCGCAGCCAACGTGACCCGCGAGCTTGCCCTCATTAAGGTCGCCGCCAATGTCGCCACACGCTCGCAAATCTTCGAGCTGGCTGAGGTCTTCCGCGCGCGCATCGTCGACCTCACCGCCGAATCCGTCATGCTCGAGCTCACCGGCGTCGAAAGCAAAATCGAAGGCCTGGTGGAAATCCTTCGCGCCTCCAATCTCACCATCCTCGAGCTCAGCCGCAGCGGTAAAATGACCATGCGCCGCGGCCATCACACCTCCTCGGTCCTCAAAGCCATGGGGGCAAAATCCGCCGACGCGCCGGCTGGCAATCAATCATCCGCCGTGGACCCCGAGGCCACGCTTCCCGTCACGCCCAGTTAATCGAGTCCGGTTCGTCCGCGCGCGAACACGCACTTTCACCCATTCCGCATTCAACGCACAAAAGGAAAACAAGAGAAGATCATGGCAATCACTTATTACGATCACGACGCCGACCTCTCCCTCATTCAGGCCAAGAAGGTCGCCATCATCGGCTACGGCTCGCAAGGGCATGCCCACTCGCTCAACCTCAAGGACTCCGGGGTGCAAGTAAAGGTCGGCCTCGCCACCGGCTCCAAATCCATCGCCAAGGCGCAAAAGGCCGGCCTTGAGGTGGACACCGTCGCCAACGCCACCAAGTGGGCGGACGTGGTCATGGTTCTCGTCCCTGACCAGACCGCCGCCAAGCTCTACGCCGAAGAGATCGCGCCCAACCTCGCGCCCGGCGCACTGCTTCTCTTCGCGCACGGCTTCAACATCCACTTCAAAACCATTGCGCCCGCGGCCAACATCAACGTGGGCATGGCCGCGCCCAAAGCCCCCGGCCATCGCGTCCGCGAGGTCTTTACGGAGGGCGGCGGCGTGCCGGGGCTCATCGCCGTCCACCAGGACCCCTCCGGAAACTCGCACGCGCTCAACCTCAGCTACCTGAAGGGCATTGGCTGCACGCGCGCCGGAGTGCTCGAGACCACCTTCAAGGAAGAAACGGAGACTGACCTCTTTGGCGAGCAGGCCGTGCTGTGCGGCGGCGTGAGCGCGCTGATCAAGGCGGGCTATGAAACTCTGGTGGAGGCCGGCTACCAGCCGGAGTCCGCCTACTTTGAGGTGCTGCATGAGCTGAAGCTGATTGTCGATCTGATTTATCGCGGCGGCCTGGCCTACATGCGCTACTCCATTTCAGACACAGCCGAGTGGGGCGATTATGTCTCCGGCCCGCGCGTAATCAACAGCGAAAGCAAGAAGGCGATGAAGGCGATTCTGGACGAGATTCAGGACGGCAGCTTTGCAAAGCGCTTTCTGGCCGACCAGAACTCAGGCCGCAAGGAATTCATGGCCTTCCGCGAAGCCGAAGCCAAACACCCGGTTGAAATCGTGGGCAAGAAGCTGCGCGCGTCGATGCCGTTTTTGGATCCGGTGACGGTGGAAGAAGTGGCGAAGAGCCGCTAGACTCATCTTTCAGCACCAAACACAGCGGCCCTGCGAGTTGCGCTCGCGGGGCCGACTACTTTTTCCCCGGTTTTGTAACAGGGCATGGCTTCAGTCGTGCCACACCGACTCAATCAATGAATTGTCATCCTGAGTGGAGCACGCATTGGGCCCCGTCATGCTGAAGCATGACGGGTTAGCGGAGCGATGGACCTGGATTTGTCTCTGAGTGCGCAGCAACGCACCAACCCACCCGTGACACAGTCCACCCGTCAAGGATGGGTGTTCCCAAATATCGTGCTACCCTCAATAATTGAGAAATAGAGCGACCAGGCGAAATGACAGACTATAACAAGGTCGATCAGACCGACGAACTTATTGAGACGATTCGTGCCGAGCTTTCAAACGCCGAGCCAACGGCCAGGAAGCGGATTCTCGAGGCAATCGCCTTGGCCGCGCTCGAAACGATCCCGTGGGTTGGCGGGTTCCTTGCGGCGGCAGCAAGCGTAAAGCTCGATGAAGGCACAGCGAGGCGTGACAGTCTCCGGAATCAATGGCTAGAGGGGCACCACCAAAAGCTCAAACAACTTCATGAGACACTGGAGGGCCTGTTCGCTCGCCTCGAGAGTTTCGGCGATGAAATCGACGATCGCCTGAAGAGCAAGGAATACCTTGCACTGGTTCGCAAAGCCTTCCGGGAATGGGACCAAGCCGACACAGATGAAAAGCGCACCCTCATCGTTCAATTGATTACCAACGCCGCTGGCACAAGGCTGTGCTCAGATGACATCATCCGCCTCTTCTTAGATTGGACAGTGATTTACCATGAAGCGCATTTCGCAGTTATCCGAGAAATACATAAGAATCAGGGGCCAACACGCTACGACATCTGGGTAGCAGTCTACGGACGCGAGCTACCTCGCGATGACTCGCCGGAAGCGGACCTATACAAGATGCTTATCAGAGACCTCACCATAGGCGGAGTAATCAGACAGGCAAGGGAAACAGACGCAGCAGGGCGATTCCGAAAGAAGACCGCCTCCCCGAGACGGGCATCATCACCAACACTCGAAACGCCTTTCGAGGACACAAAGCAGTACGTCCTAACTGAGTTAGGAAAACAGTTTGTTCACTATACGATGAACGACGTTATCACACGTATTTCGGCCAGCACTGAAACCTCTGGGGAGGCATCTACACCAATTAACTCCGAGCGCGACACTGCAAACTGATTGCAGATTCATGCGTGTTGCCAGGGCCCCAAAGAATGATGGCCCACCAAGAGGGGATGAGTGCGCCGGGTCCTGCCCTGAGCGATGCGGAATGGAGAACGCGGACCGGGTTGGTCGGGGTTGAGGTGCGGAATTTTCGGCAAAACTGCTGTGGAAAACTGCAAATCTCGTACCCCCGGGGGGTAGGTCAGCTTTCGGCTATCAGCGGTCAGCTTTCAGCGGATTTGTGGCGAATGGAGCGCATGGGATTTCCTCCGACAGTTCTATTGTGCGCCGGGAGGGGAGATTGATCGGCAAAACTGCGCCGGGATTTATGCGGGTGGAATGAGAGAGTTGCGGGCGCAGTGCGGGGAAGCGGGGTTGACGGGTAGGGACTAGGGACTAGGGAGTAGGGACTGGAATGAAGGCAGGTGAGCTTTGTGCTCTCCCACATCTCCAAAACCGGGAGATGTGGGGCACCCGGCTTGGATGGATGAGGTGTATCGCTTTCCCACTCATGCGCAGAGAGCGCGCATGAATAAGGCACCCGGCACCCGGCTTGAATGGATGAGGTGTATCGCTTTCCCGCTCATGCGCAGAAAACGCGCATGAATGGGGCACCCGGCTGAAAGCTGATGGCTGAGGGCTGCTCTTACAGCACCAACGGCACCAGCGCCCGCACCCGCCGCGCGTAGTCGTCATATTGCGTCCCGAAGACCTCGCGCATCCAGCGCTCCTCAAGCGTCAGCTTTATCCAGAGCGAAGCCAGCACCAGCACCACGGTGATCCAGCCGCGCACCTGGGCCACGGCAATCGCCGTCCCCACAAATCCCACCAGAATTCCCGTATAAATTGGGTGCCGCGCGAGGCCGTACGGCCCGGTCTGCACCAGCTCATGCCCTTCCTTGATGGTGACGGACCGGCTCCAGTTCCGTCCCAGATGCATGCGCGCCCACACCGCGAAGAGCAGTCCCAGTGCCAAAACCGCAACTCCGACAAAAAAATTCATCTCAGAGTTCCGGTAGAGCGGCTTATAGAGCCACGGCACGGGAATCGTGTTGAACATGAGCAGAGCAATCGCCGTGAGGAACAGCACCGACCGCGCCACCCGGAACGCCAGCGGCTCCAGCCGCCGCGTCGTCTTTACATTCCCGGCCATCGCCTGCCAATAGACGAAGAACGCAACCCACATTGCCGTGATGAGATAGTCGTAGACCCACATCATCCAACCGTGCATGCAAGCCTCCCTGTCACTCCATACGCGCCTGACCGCGTGCCGGTTCCTTAATTTCGCGGGCTGCCGCCCCGCCGCCGCAGCACCACCTTCATCTCCTCGCGCCATCCCTCGCCGAATCCCACCAGCTCCCACTCAATCTCCGGCGAAAAATACTTTAGCACTGTCTCGGTCGAAGGATGAATTCTGAGCGCGGGCGCGCCCAGCACCAGCCGCGGCGGTTTCGGCGACACATCCTCTCCGGCAAAGTAGCCCATCCGCTCAAATGCGCCCAGCCTGCGCCCATCCTTCTCCGCGCGATCCTGGTTCAGCATCTTCACCCTCATCCAGTAGTCCAGCGCCTGCATGGGCAGGTGCAAGTCGTCGTCGGCCTTCAGCTCGACGACGGTGAGCCTGCGGTTGTGATCGAGCGTGAGCAGGTCCAGCATCCCGCGCTCACCGGTCGTCAGTGCCGGCACCTGGGTATAGAACAAGTCGCCGCGCAGCCCCGGCATCAGGTCAGTCAGCCTGGCGCGCAGCCGCGCCTCCATCCAACGCTCCGGCTGCATTCTGTAAAGCGCCTCCGTGCCCAGGCCATCCGGCCGCCTGCTGCGGAAGAGCCGCTCCAGCAGCGCCCGGCACAACCCTTCGTTCTCCTCGGTCAGCGGAGTCTCGTTCGCCCCCGCGCCAAAGCTCACTTCATTCTCACGCGCAAAGCTGTGCGCAGCCGACCCATGCCGCACCCGCGCGAACTCGAGGCCATGCAACAGCAGTCCCACCTCCGCGGCCGAGCGCGCGCGCACCTCCACGCGTGCCCGCGCCGGTGCCGGAACCAACTCCATCAGCCGGTCCACACCGGCCCTGCAGCGCTCCAGCGCAGGCCCCGGCTGGAAGACATGCACCAGCCGCGACTCCACATTACCCTGGTCGCGAATCTCGATACGCTCCAGCTCCTCGCGCCGCTCGTCCAATGCGTAGAGCTCGAAGTTTGCCGCCGCATGATTCAGCCACGCCAGCCTCTCCGCAACCACGCGACCCCGCCCCGTCGGAACCACCACCTTCAGCCCGCCAAAATGCCTGCGCGTCTCCCGCTCGCGGCAATACTCCAGCCACAAAATGCCCAGCGTCACCACGCCTTCCACCATGGTGCTGCTCTCGGCCTCGCCCACGCCAATCACCGCCTCGGCCGCGGTGCCGCGCAGCAGCCGCCCACGCGCGTATGCCGGACCAAAGCTGTGCTCCAGGTCCATCGCCGAGCGCATTCCATCCACTTTGTCGCCGGGAAAATTCCGCGCCAGCACGCGCTCCAACAGCCGCAGATAACTCTTCCGCGCCGCTGCGTGCGCCGTCGGTGTGCGATGGTCCCCCGTCGGCACCAGTTCCAGCGCCTGCGGTTTCGCCGCGCCCATCTTTCGCGTCATCAAGCGCAGGCAGCCCGCCCGCGGCTGCGTCTCCAGCACCGACCGAACGAGGTTGCGCTCTTCGCTCCACACCTGCAACAAGCAGCGCCCGTGCTGCTCGCTGACCTGGTAGCGCGCACGCGTCATGTCGAAGGCCACGCGTCCATCCTCAATCAGCGCGGCGCTCGAATGCTCGGCCAGATAGTCTTCAATCTGTTTTGCCAGTTTTTCGGCGGTGGGTGCGGCGTCTGCGGGGCTCATCCCTGCGCCTCACCAGCCCATGCGCGCACGCAGCGCGGTGATGTGCGCGGTGTGATGCCGGGAGTGCCATGCATAGAGCGCGAGCGCAGTGGCCAGCGTCTGGCGGCCCGATTCCGGATGCACATAGCCCCGCGCGAACTCGGCCTCTCCGAGCGATTGAAGCAGCGCGACCCAGCGCGCGTGCAGACTGTCAAGCAGAGTGAGGGAGACATCGATGGGTGAAGTCGAGTCGGCGAGGTTTGCCCACGCGGCCTCGTCATACGGCTTGATGGCCGGCCAGTCCTCAGTGAGCGCGAGCTTGAAGCGCAGGTAGGAGTTCATGTGGCTGTCTGCGACGTGATGCACCACCTGCCGCACCGTCCATCCGCCCTCGCGATAGGGCGTGTCCAACCGGGCATCGGACAATCCATCCACTGCCTGGCGAAGGCGCGACGGCAGCCCGCGCAAAACGGCCAACTCCTCCGCGCGCCCGGCCGCACTGCTCTCTGCCGGAGCCCGAAAACGTCCAACCGGAAAGCGTGGATCGCTCATCCCTCTCCTCAACTTTTCAGTGTAATGTTTCGCCCGCCCGGCGGTTGGCTGGCGGGCAGCGACCGGCGCTCAGAAGAAAAGAAATTTGTGCTTACGCTTGCCCTTTTTGGAGGCATTCTTTGCTTTCTTGCTCGCCTGCTTGTTGGCCGTGGTGTTCTTCGCCTTGTGCGCCTTCACCTGCTTCAGGTGCGGGTTCTTCATGTGCGCCGCCTTGGGATGCTTGACCGTCGCGTGCACCGCCTTGGGGTGATGCGGCTTCACGTGCTTCCCAATCTTGCTCTTGTCCATCTGGTGCTTGACCACGGGCGGATGCGTGGCCGCGGGCTTCTCGGTGGCAAAGGCCGAGCCGGCCGTCATCATCAGCAGCGCCAGGGCCACAAGGGCAATCTTCTTCATGGCAGGACTCTAGCACGACCTCGCGCCCGGCGAAAGTAACCTTCGAGTGGCCCCCGGCAGACTGCCCGAACGACCGCGCCGCACCCGCGCACGGCGTACACTGGAATCACGATGAGCCAACCCGCTGCTTCGCCTGAAACCGGCCACAGGCGTTACTTTTTCGAGAAATTCGGCATCACGGAGCGGCTCCTGGAGCGCTGCCTGGGCGAAGCTCTCTCGGCCGGCGGCGACTACGCCGATCTCTACTTCGAATCCGTCACCGCCACCGCGCTTGGCGTGGACGAGCAGATCGTGAAATCCGCCAGCACCGGCACCAGCGCCGGCTGCGGCATCCGCGTCCTTTCCGGCGAGCGCACCGGCTACGCGTACACGGACAATCTCAACCCCGATCGACTTCTCCATGCCGCACGCACCGCCGCGCTGATCGCCAGCGGCCCGGCAAAGCAGCCCATTCAGGGATTCACTGAAACGCCGCGCGCCGATCTCTATCCCGTTCCCCTTGGCGGCTTCGATCTCGACCTCGCCGCGCGCCTCGAGCTGATTCTGCGGGCCGACCGCACCGCCCGCGCATTTGACACACGCATCGTTCAGGTCCGCGCCAGTTACGCCGAGGAACTCCGCCGCATCCTCATCGCCGGGTCAGACAGCGCATTCGCCAGCGACACCCAGCCGCTTTGCCGACTGAATGTCTTCGTCATCGCACGGGACGGCGAGCTCTCCACCAAAGGCTCTGCCGGCGGCGGCGGCCGTGCAGGACTGGAACAATTTGTCGGGAGTAAAAGTCCGGAGGGCCTGGCGCAGGAGGCCGCGCGCGGCGCAATCCTGCAGCTCGGCGCAGTGCCCGCGCCCGCCGGCGAAATGGAAGTTGTTCTCGGCCCCGGCTGGCCCGGCATCCTGCTCCATGAGGCCGTCGGCCACGGCCTCGAGGCCGACTTCAACCGCAAGGGAACCTCGGCCTTCACCGGCCTTATCGGGCGCTCTGTCGCCAGCCCCAAAGTCACCGTGGTGGACAACGGCACCATGGCCGGCCGCCGCGGCTCGCTGAATGTGGACGACGAAGGCTCCGCGACGCAGGAAACCGTCCTGATTGAGAACGGCGTCCTCAAGGGCTATCTGACGGACAAGCTCTCCGCGCGCCTGACCGGCGCAGCCAACACCGGCTCCGGCCGCCGCGAAAGCTACCAGTGCATTCCGATGCCAAGGATGACCAACACCTACATGCTGGCCGGCGACGACGCGCCCGAGGACATTCTCCGCTCCGTCAAGCGCGGCCTCTATGCCGTGAACTTCGGCGGCGGACAAGTGGATATTACGAACGGCAAATTTGTCTTCTCCGCATCTGAGGCTTACCTCATTGAAGACGGCAAAATCACCGCGCCGGTCCGCGATGCGACCCTTATCGGCAACGGCCCCGAGGCGCTGAAATATGTTTCGATGGTCGGCAACGACCTGAAGCTCGACGAGGGCATCGGCACCTGCGGCAAGGACGGCCAATCGGTCCCGGTCGGCGTGGGCATGCCGACGATCAAGCTCGACAAGATGACTGTCGGCGGAACGGGGCGGTAGCCGCGCCGCATCTTTTTATCGCACTGGAAGCCATGACAGAAGCCATTCTCCAATCCTCCGCCGCGCTTGACCTCGAATCCCTCGCCGCAGAAGTCGTCGCGCTGGCTCTGAAAGCCGGCGCATCGGACGCCGAAGCCGTCGCACGCGAAGGCGACGAGTTCAGCGTCAACGTCCGCATGGGCCAGGTGGAAACCCTGAAGGAATCCGGCTCGCGCGCCCTCGGCCTGCGCGTCTTCACCGGCAAACGTTCCGCCTCGTCCTCCACCAGCGACCTGACGCCCGACGGCATTCGCCAGCTGGTTGAAGGCGCAATGGCTCTGGTCAAAATTACTGAGGAAGATTCGTTCGCCGGCCTGCCGGAGCGGGAAGAATTCGGCTCGCTCCCCGGCGATCTACAACTTTACTTCGACGACGTCTACTCGCTGCCCAACGCCGAGCGCATCGAGTGGGCCCGCCGAGCCGAAGCCGCCGCACTCGCCGCTGACCCGCGCCTGACCAACTCTGACGGCGGCAGCTTTGACGCCGCCACCGGCCGCCATGTGCTCGCCAACTCCCGCGGCTTCGTCGGCAGTTACCGCGCCAGCCACGCCGGCATCTCCGCCGTGCCCCTTGCCGCCGACGCCGACGGCCGCATGCAGCGCGACTACTGGTGGTCCAGCGCACGGAGCTTCTCGCACCTTGACTCGCCGGAAGCTGTCGGCCAGGAAGCAGCACGCCGCACTCTTCGCCGCCTGGGTGCGCGTCGCGTTCCCACACAGCAGGCCCCCATCGTCTTCGCGCCGGAGGTCGCACGCTCCCTCATTGGTTCCCTCTTTGAGGCCGCTTCCGGCGACGCCATCTGGCGTCACGCATCCTTTCTGGCGGGAAAGCTTGGCGAAACCATCGCCGCGCCGGCCTTCAATCTCATCGACGACCACACCTTGATGCTCCCCACCGGCGTCGGCGGCTTTGGCACCTCGCCCTTTGACGGCGAAGGCCTGCCCTCGCGCTGCAACGTCGTGGTCCGGAACGGCGTGCTTGAAACCTATCTCCTGAACACCTACGCCGCGCGCAAACTCGGACTCGAATCCACGCACAACGCCTCGCGCGGCCTGGCCGGCGCGCCCGGCATCGGCTGCGGCAATCTCTATCTCGAACCCGGCGCGCTTACGCCTGAGCAAATCCTCGAAGGGGTTTCCTCCGGCCTCTACGTCACCAGCCTCATGGGCTTCGGCACCAATACCGTTACCGGCGATTACTCGCGCGGCGCAACCGGCCTGTGGATTGAAAATGGCCAGCTCACCCACGCTGTCGAAGAAATCACCATCGCCGGCAACCTGGCCGAAATGCTTTTGAACATATCCGCCATCGGCAACGACCTCGTCTTCCGCGGCGCCATCGCCGCGCCCACGCTCCGCATCGACGGCATGACCATCGCGGGCTCGTGAGTGGAGGCCGCCATGCCAAGCCCGATGCAATCCGTCCCCTTCGATCCCGCCGAACCCAAAGCCGCGCTCGCGCAACTGCCGGCGCTGCCCGCCGTTTTTGCGCTCTATGGATCGGACGAACGTGCTGAGCCCTACATCGGCCGTACGCCCAATCTTCGTGCCCGCCTTGCGCGGCTGCTTCAGCCTTCCGCCAAACATCCGCGCCGCCTGCAGCTCGCCGGCCTCGTGCGTCAAATCCACTTCCTTCTCACCGGCTCCGACTTCGAATCGCTGCTGACACAATTCAATCTTCTGCATGAAGTTTACGGCGCAAAATCGTTGGAAAAAATGCATCTGCGCGCGCCATCCTTTGTTCGCTTTCTGGGCAGTAATCGCTACCCCCGCGTCGTGGTCACGCACCGACCGAGCCAGCGCGAAGCCCAATGGGCCTATGGACCGTTTGCCTCGCGCGCGGCCGCGGAGCGCTATGTCGAAGAGGCCCTCAAGCTCTTCCTTCTGCGCCGCTGCGTGGAGGAGCTCGACCCCCATCCCGCGCACCCCGGCTGCGTCTACTCGGAAATGAAAATGTGCCTCGCCCCCTGCTACCAGGGCTGCACCGACGAGCGCTACGGGGAGGAATCCGCCGCTGTCGAGCAGTTTCTTTCGACGCGCGGCGAGAGCCGCCTCGTCACCCTGCGCACCGAGCGCGAACAGGTCTCTGCGAATCTCGAATTTGAAGCCGCCGCCGCGCTTCACGTGCAGGTGCAGCGCGCCGAATCCGTCCGCGTCCTCGCGCCGGAACTCGTTCGCCCACTCAGCCAGCTCCGCGCCATCCTGCTGCAAACCTCCGCCAACCCGGCCGAAGTTGCCGTATTCCTCTTTGATCGCGGCCGCCTCGCCGGACCCGCCGCTTTCTCCACCCTCGGCATGCGCATCCAGAATGAGCAATCCGGCTCGAGCTCGCTGTTCGCCCAACCCGTCGCCGTCGAAGCGATTCCAGCGCCCCTACCGGAGCAGCCCGCCAGAGACTCTGCCGAAGCGCCTGTGACCAACGCTCCGGCCCGCATCCCGCACGGCGTTCTTGAAGCGCGGCTGGAAGAAGCTCTGGCCTCGCTCGCTGTCGCATCCGAGCCCACTGCCACAACCCGCCAGGGGCACCTCGCACTCCTCAAGCGCTGGTATTACCGCGCGGAGGCCCGCCGCACCGGCGAAATCTTCTTCCCCGGCGAGGACGGCGCCTGGCACCTCAAAGCCATCCTCCGCGGCATCGGCCGCGTGGCCGCAAAAGTTGTCCAGTATCCTTCGAATCCGTAGCAGAAAATTGGGCAAGCCTACGATGACCCGTTCCTTCAATCTCCGCGCCCAGCTCGCGCAAGGCCGCCACGCGCTGGACGTCGCCCGCGCCCCCCAAATTGCCCACCGCATTCTCGCCGAGCCTCGCCTCGCTGCCCAACTCGTCGAGCTTTTGTGGGATGACGACCCCGGCGTGGCCAACCGCGCCGCCGACGCACTTGAGCGAGCCTCCTTTCATCGGCCGGAGTTGCTCGTCCCCTGGAAGAGTGCCCTTCTCGGCCTTCTGCCCGAAGCCCGCTTCAACAAGCTTCGCTGGAATCTCGCTTTCGTCGTCGGGCGCATCCCGCTCAGTGTGCCTCAGGCCCGCCGCGCCGCCTCCACTCTCCAAACTTGGCTGGACGACCGCTCCTCCATCGTGAAAACCGCCGCGCTGCACTGCCTTGCTGACCTCACCCGCAGCGACCCATCGTTGCTTCCCGATGTGCTCGACATTCTGCGCACCAAAGGCCGCTCCGGCACGCCCGCCATGCGCGCCCGCAGCCGCATTCTGCTGAAAAAACTCGAGAGGCCCCCCGCAAAAAGCCCGTTCAGAAAATAGCGGCCTTTGCTTTCACCCCTGCGTATACTCGGTGCGTGAGCCTCTCGGCCATTCCCCTTCAGGAGCTCGTGGCGTTGCTGGTGGCGGTATCCTTTGCCGCCGGGCTCAACGTGTACGCAACCGTGGCCACGCTTGGCCTGCTGGCGCACACGCACTGGCTGGCTTTGCCGCCCTCGCTGCGACTGCTGGGCAACTGGTGGTTTATCGGCGCCGCGACCCTGCTGTTCTCCGTTGAATTCTTCGCCGACAAAATTCCCGCGTTTGACCTGGTCTGGAACGCTCTCCACACGTTCATTCGCGTCCCGGTGGCGGCGCTGCTGGCTTTCCAGGCCAGCGCCGGACTCTCACCCCTTGAGCAGGCTGCCGCAGCCGCCATTGGCGGAGCCATTGCCCTGGCTGCCCACGGAGGCAAAACCGCTGCTCGCGTTGCCGTGACGCCCTCGCCGGAGCCGCTTTCCAACTTTGCCCTGAGTACGGCAGAAGACGTTGGCTCCGTTGGACTGACCTGGCTGGCAGCCACCCACCCCTACGTCGCAGGCGCAATCGCCCTGGCCGGCGTCCTGGTTGTTGTGCTGTTCATCGGCATCGTCTGGAAGGCCTTCAAAAATCTCTTCCGCGGAGCCGAGCAGGTTGTTGCCTAGTGAACTCTCGCCAAAACGGGGGAAATCCATGTTCCGGGGCTGATAGACTGGCTCCGGCGCGAAAATCCGCTGCAAGCAATCATGGTTGAGCTGCTACCTTCCATCCTCTCCGCTGATTTTGCCCACCTCGCCGACCAGGTCGCAGCGGCCGAGCGCGGCGGCGGCACCGTCATTCACGTCGACGTGATGGATGGCCACTTTGTTCCCAACATCACCCTCGGCCCGCCCATCGTCAAGAGCCTGCGCAAGGCCACCAAACTCCCCCTCGATTGCCACCTGATGATCGAGAATCCCGACGAATTCATCCCCGCATTCGCTGAGGCCGGGGCCAACTGGGTAAGCGTCCATTACGAGGCCTGCCGCCACCTCCATCGCTCACTTGAGCTGATCGCCCACCACGGCATGCAGCCCGCCGTGGTCCTGAACCCGGCCACGCGCGTCAACCTGCTGGTGGATATCCTTCCCATGGTCCACCATGTGCTGGTGATGAGCGTCAATCCCGGCTTCGGCGGCCAGAGTTTCATCCCCTTCTCGCTTGAAAAAATTCGCCACCTTGTCGATTTGCGCCGCGAGCTGGGCCTTGCATTTAGAATCGAAGTGGACGGCGGCGTGGCTCACGACACGGTCGCGGCCATCGTCCAATCAGGAGCGGATCTTCTGGTGGCGGGCAATGCCGTCTTTGGAGCCGGTCAGCCCGAGCGCGATGCGCGGGACCTGCTTCAGGCGGCGCGTAAGGCAGCCGGTGAATCAGGCTCCTAATCCAGTGCAGTTTCCGGGCAAGCGGCCTCTCCACAGGCTGTGCGCCCGTCATGAGGGTGGAATGAATCGTTTCTCCAGACTAATCGCTGCTGCCGCGCTGGCGGCGATCGTATTCGGCGGCATGCAGGCGCAGGCTCGCGAAAAGCAAAAGAAGCACAAGAAGAACGAGGACCTGAGCGCCAACCCGCTGGCCAACGTGCACTCTGACCAGCCCGATAAAGTCCTCTTCGACAAGGCGATGGTCGCCATGAAGAAGGGCCGCTATGACATTTCCCGCCTCGACCTCCAAACCCTGCTGAACACTTATCCCGACTCCGAGTACGTCATGCGCGCCAAGCTCGCTGTCGGCGACACCTGGTTCAAGGAGGGCGGCAGCGCCGCGCTGGCCCAGGCTGAGGCCGAGTACCACGACTTCGAAACCTTCTTCCCCGACGCGCCCGAGGCCGCCGAGGCCCAGATGAAGGTCGGCGACATCTACTACGAGCAGATGGAAAAGCCCGACCGCGATTACACTAATGCGCTGGCTGCCGAGCGCGAATACCGCAATATGATCAACCAGTTCCCTGACTCGCCTCTTCTTCCGCGCGCCAAACAGAAGCTGCGCAATGTGCAGGAGGTCCTGGCCGAGCGCGAAACGCTGGTCGGCGACTATTACCAGGGCCAGGAGAACTTCCCCGCCGCCATCGCCCGCCTGCAGACCGTTGCCGACACCTATCCACTCTACTCAGGGAGCGATCAGGTGCTCATCTCCATCGGCGACTGCTACGAAGGCGAAGCCCACGAGGTTCAGATCGCCAGGAGACTTCCCGGCGCGGTGCGCGAGCGCCTGCGCGCCCTCTATCTCGACAAGGCGTCCAAGGCCTACGAACGTGTCATCTCGCGCTATCCGATGGCGCCCCATGTTGAGGATGCTCGCGACCGCCTCGTGGCCCTCAACAAGCCCATCCCTGATCCCAGCCAGGCAGCCATCGCGGAAAGCGATGCCGAGCAGCGCAGCGAGCAGCCCCTCCGCTTCACGGATCGCATCCTCGGGCTCATCAAGCGCGGACCAACCGTGGTGGAAGCGGTTCACGTGGGAGAGCCCACGCTCAACGATCCCTCGCGCACCATCGCTCCCGACATCACCCGGCAGAACATCGCCCTCTTCCGGGACGCACTCAGCCAAGGCAAACCCGCCGCCTCCACACCGGCCGCTCTCACCGCAGCCCCCATCCCGTCCAATGAGCCGCCGCGCAGCGATCAGCCCTCTGAGGCACCTCCGGTCGAGATGGCCCCGCCCGCCTCAGGCACCGGCATGGGCGTCTCCATTGTCGCGGCCCCCGCCTCTGACCCCAATGCCGTCGTCCCCGCCGTGGGCCCCGCCAGCACCGCACTGCCAGCCGCGCAGTCCGCTGCATCGGCCCCTGACCAGATCAACGAAATCAAGCCCGGAACCAACACCGGCCCCGCCGGAACCGTCAAGCCCGGAAAAAGGGTCAAGGCTCCCAAGGCTGATCTCGGCGACGAGTCCTCCAGCAAGAAGAAGAAAAAGAAGGGACTCAAAAAGCTCAACCCGTTCTGAGTTCCTGCTTGCAGCAATCTCTCAGGGCCGCTTCCCGCACGGGTGGCGGCCTTTGCTTTTTGCAGCGCCCTCCTATGCCTGCTGCCCGCGCCAATTTCCACCCTGCCGCATCTGCTAAAGTGAGGGGTGGTTCCTTCGCAATCAGCCCTCTTTTCAACCGGCTGCGAGCCAGGTAAACCCGCCTGACGACCCCCATGCCCCACGATCTGCCCAAAGCCTACGAACCCACCGCCATTGAAGATCGCTGGGCCGCCTACTGGGTCCGCGAGAAGCTCTTCTCCGTGCCGACGCGCGCGCCGTCTGGCCAAAGCCAGAGCCTGGACGGCCAGAGCCGCGCCGCAGACCCCTTTACCATCCTGCTGCCGCCGCCCAACGTGACCGGCCGCCTGCACATGGGCCACATGCTCAACCAGACGGAGATGGACATTCTCACCCGCTGGCGGCGCATGCAGGGCCGCGCGGCCCTGTGGCTCCCGGGAACCGACCACGCCGGCATTGCCACCCAGATGATGGTGGAGCGCGAGCTCACCGCCGAAGGCACAACGCGCCAGCAGCTGGGCCGCGAGGCCTTTGTGGAGCGCGTATGGGAGTGGCGTCGCCACTACGGCGGAGCCATCCTGGACCAGATGAAGCGCCTGGGCGCCTCCGTCGACTGGGACCGCGAATACTTCACCATGGACGAGCGGCTTTCCGTCGCCGTGCGCGAGGCCTTTGTCCGGCTCTACGAGCAGGGCCTCATCTATCGCGGCGCGTACATCGTCAACTGGTGCCCTCGCTGCCAAACCGCCATCAGCGATCTCGAAGTGGTCTACGACGAGCACAAGGGCCACCTGTGGGAGATCCGGTACCCCGTGCTGAACGCGGACGGCGGCGACTCGGGTGAGTTTCTGACCGTTGCGACGACCCGCCCTGAAACCATGCTTGGCGATGTCGCCGTGGCCATCCATCCTGAGGACGAGCGCTATCTGCACCTGCACGGCAAGTCGCTGCGACTGCCGTTGCTGAACCGAACCATTCCCATCGTGCTGGACGACTGGGTGACGCGCGAGTTCGGCACCGGGGCAGTCAAAGTCACGCCCGCGCACGACCCCAACGACTTCGCCCTGGGCCAGCGCCACCATCTCCCCTCCATCAGCGTGATGGACGAGACCGCGCACATCAATGCGGAGGGTGGCAAGTACGCCGGCCTCGACCGCGTCATCGCGCGCAAGCACATCGTCGCCGACCTCGAAGCTGAGGGACTTTTAGCCGGAGTGAAGGATCACGTCCACAACGTCGGCCACTGCGACCGCTGCAAGGCCGTCGTGGAGCCGCGCCTCTCGCTGCAGTGGTTCGTCAAGATTCAGCCCCTGGCGGACAAGGCCATCGCCGCCGTCAAAGAGGGGCACATCAAATTCACGCCCGAGATGTACCAGAAGACCTACCTGAACTGGATGGAGAACATCCACGACTGGTGCATCTCCCGGCAGCTCTGGTGGGGCCATCGCATCCCCGCCTGGCACTGCGCCGAGTGCCGCAAAATCACCGTGCCGCCACCGGGAACCAGCGGTGACCCCACCGCCTGCGCCCACTGCGGCTCCGCGCAACTCACGCAGGAAACCGACGTGCTCGACACCTGGTTCTCGTCGGGCCTCCTGCCCGTCTCGGTCTTCGGCTGGCCCAATCTCGCGCCGGATTCGCGGGCCGATTTTGACGACTTCTACCCCACCAGCCTCCTTGTCACCGGCTTTGACATTCTCTTCTTCTGGGTCGCGCGGATGACTATGCTCGGCTGCTGGTTCGCGGCCGACATTCCGATGCCGGATGGGAGCGCTCGGTCGCTTGCGGACTCGGTGCCGTTTCGTGAGGTGTATATCCACGCCCTGGTCCGCGACGCCAACCGCGAAAAAATGTCCAAGACCAAGGGCAACGTCATCGACCCCATCGAGATTGTGCAGCAGTACGGGACGGACGCAGTTCGGTTCACGCTGGCGTCGATGGCTTCGCCGGGCACCGACATTGCTTTCAACGTTGCCCGCACCGAGGGCTACCGCGCCTTCGCCAACAAAATCTGGAACGCCGCGCGATTTATTTTTATGAACGTCGACCGCGCGGCGGAAGCCGGCATCTCGGTTGACCACTCCACCCTCAGTGCGATGCCCACCGTGCCAGACGATGCGCCGCTTGAAGCAAGCTGGATTGTCGCCGAGTTGCACGCAACGGCCGCCAAGGTCAACCAGTCGCTCGAAAACTATCGCTTTGACGACGCGGCCAACACCATCTACCGGTTCTTCTGGGGCAGCTTCTGCGACTGGTACCTCGAAATCGTCAAGCTCCGCCTTGACTTCTCTGAATCCGCCGACAAAGCCGCGACAAAAGCCGCGCTCACCACACTCGTCCAGGTCTTTGAGGCCGCGCTGCGCCTTCTCTCGCCCTTCATGCCCTTCCTCACGGAAGAGCTCTGGCACGCGGTTTATGACGGCAAGCCTCCGGCGAAGTCGATTGCGCTGATGCTGTTCCCAATCGGCCTTTACAAAGGTGACCTGACGAGGATCCGATTCAGTCACAGTTATGAATCTGCGGTAATCGAGATGAACGTGGTTCAAAGTGTCGTGACAGCACTACGGGCGCATCGAAAAGAGATTGGAGTACCTGAAAAAGAGATAGTTCTCGCAACTGTCTATTGTTCGGAGAAAGACGGCTCTCTTACGGCTGGCTACATCGCGCGTGAGGAAGACAAAAATATTTGCAACGCCCTAGCACGGACTAAGCTGTCGATGAAAGTTGGAGACCCACCTGCAGGCGCGAGTATCCGGAGCGAGGTTGGATTCTCAATCGGAATCGCTTATGAGGCAAAAATCGACATCCCCGCCGAGCGCGAACGGCTCGCGAAAGACATCGCCAAATACCAAAAAGGCCTCGCCGCCGCCGACCGTCAACTCACGAACGATGGCTTCCTCGCCAAGGCCCCACCGCAGGTGGTTGAAGGCCTGAAAAAGCAGGCCGCAGAAACCAGCCTCCTGCTGGAAAAAGCCCAGTCAGCCCTCGCCGCGCTCCCCGAGTGACCCCATGCCCTGCGCCTGCGACCGCTGCCGCCAGCACGCCGCCCTGCTCGGCCTTGCCCAGAGCGTGCTCACCCGGCCCGTCCTCACCCGGCCCGTATTGCGCAAAGCCTTTCTCGCCGCCGCCCGGCAATGGCACCCTGACCGCTTCGAGCAAGACCCCGTCCGGCGCCACGCCGCCGAGGAGCATTTCAAGCTCGTCCAGGTCGCTTACCGCGAGCTTGGAGAGCACCTCAAGCGTCCCGTGCGACCCACACACGGCCCCTGGCACGATCCTTCGCAGGATGCCTGGCCCGATTCCGGGTCCGGCTTTGCGCCCGACGCGCCAACGCCCACGCCGCCCAAGCCTGCGCAGCCTCCGCTGCCGCACCTCTTCTTCGGCGACACGCCCGGCTGCTACGTCGCGCCGCGCTTTCCCCATCCTGTCCGCGACATCATCGCGGAGCACCTCCAGGACAGCGAGCGCGCCATCGCCTTCCTTGACCTCTCCACCACGCCCACACGCCCCGGCGACCTCTCCCAGTACCTGCTCTTCACCAGCTACCGCCTCTTCTTCCGCGACCGCATGGGCATCGTTTCCCTGCTCTGGTACGTCGATCTCGGCGAAATTCTGCTTACTGAGCCGCCCAAGGACCGCAAACCCACCCTCCGGCAGCGCGTCCGCGCCCGCATCTCGCCCGTCCTGCGCACCTCCACGCTCGAAATCCACCGCCATACCGGTGCGCTCTTCTGCACCCTCACCGCCGAAGCAGATGACACGGTGAAGAAAACTGTTTATAACTTTCTTCGGCAGGTAAAACTCGTTCCCTCTGTTTGAATTGAAAGACGCATGGACTGGAAAAGCACCCGCATCGACGCATTGCTGGAGCAGGCCCTGCTTGAGGACCATGCCGCCAACGACGCCACCACCAACGTCACCATCGACCCCAACCTCCGCGCTTCGGCCTCCATCCTTGCCCGGCAGCAGATGGTTGTCGCCGGCCTGGGCGCCGTCCCGCGCATGCTTGAAATCTTTGCCCGCCTTGACCCCCGCCCCCAGGCCCACAACCGATTCGAGGTCGTCAGCCATCCTGAAATCTTTGACGGCGTGCGCGTCCACGGCGGCCAGGTTCTGGCCGTCATCCGCCACAACGCACGCGTCCTGCTCAGTTGCGAGCGCGTCATCCTCAATCTGCTGCAGCACCTCAGTGGCATCGCCACGCTCACCCGCCAGTATGTCGATGCCGTCCAGGGCACCAAGGCCCGCGTCCTTGACACGCGCAAAACCGTCCCCGGCCTGCGCGCGCTGGACAAATACGCCGTCCTTTGCGGCGGCGGCACCAATCACCGCCTTGACCTCGCCTCCGGCATTCTCATCAAGCACAACCACATCGCCCTCGGCGGCGGGCTGCGCACCGCGCTTACTCAAGCCCTTGAGCGCCGCCAGAAGGGCCAGCGCGTGCAGATTGAAGTTCGCAGCGCGATTGAACTGAACGAGGCGCTGGAAAACGGCGCCGAAGCCATCCTGCTCCACAACATGTCGCCGACCCAGGTCAAGGATGCCGTGGATCGCATCCGCGAGGAAAAGCGCTGGATTCCCATTGAAGCCTCCGGCGGCATCGTCCTTGAAAACATCCGCGCCTACGCCGAAACCGGGGTGGACTTCATCAGCGTGGGCGCGCTCACTCACTCCGCCCGCGCCGCCGACATCTCGATGACCATCGCCGCCGAGCCGAGCTGATGGCCTACAACCTTGCCGAGCTCGACTCCGAACTCGCAGACACACTCTTCGCCGGCAAACTTCATTTTCTTCCCTCCACCGGCTCCACAAACACAGACGCGATGCACGCCGCCCACGCCGGCGCGTCCCACGGCTCCTTCTACTTCGCCGATGAGCAGACAGCCGGCCGCGGACGCGGCGACCACGCATGGCAGTCGAATGCCGGCCAGGGACTCTACCTCAGCATTCTCCTTCGCCCCGCGCTTCCCCTCGCGCGACTTCCTCTGCTTCCACTCGCCGCTGGTCTCGCGGCCGTCTACGCCATCCATCAATCTTCCGGCCTTGTTGCCGACCTGCGCTGGCCCAATGATCTGCTGATCGGCCCGAAGAAAGCCGGCGGCATCCTCATCGAATCCAAAACCGAATCCGGCCTCATCGCCTACGCCGTCGCCGGCATCGGCATCAACGTCCACCAGCACGCTTTCCCTTCCGACCTCGCCACGCCCGCCACTTCGCTCGATCTGGCTGCAGGCCGACCCGTCTCGCGCCAGTCCCTGCTCGTCGCCCTGCTAAAATCGCTGGAGCGCGAAGTGCTTTTGCTCGCCGAGCCGGACGCCGCAACACGCATACCAGCGCGCATCGAACAGGCTTCCACGTGGATTCACGGCCGTCGCGTCGTCGTCCACGGACCCCAGGCTTGTACAGGCGTGACCGAAGGGCTCGACGAACACGGCTTCTTGCGCGTCCGCGCCGCGCAGGGTATTGTCCGCGTGCAAACCGGCGGTCTTCGCGATGCGGAAACGAGTTGATCACCATGCTCCTGGCTCTCGACGTCGGCAACACCAACACGGTCCTCGGGCTCTTCCAGATGGAAGGCGAAGCGCCGAGCCTCGCCGCCCACTGGCGCGTTACAACCCATCGCACCCAAACCATCGACGAGTACGGCGTCCTCTTCGTCAACCTCTTTGAGATGCACGGCCTCAAGCCCGAACAGGTCACGCACATCATCATCTCCTCGGTCGTGCCGCCGGTCGACTCCACGCTCCGCAGCGTCTGCGAGGAGTATTTCCACATTCATCCCATGTTCGTCGAGCCCGGCATCAAGACCGGCATGCCGCTTCTCATCGACAATCCCACTGAGCTCGGCGCAGACCGCATCGCCGACTGCGTCTCCGCCTTCGCCCGCTACGGCGGCCCCTGCATCGTCGTCGATTTCGGCACCGCCACCAAGTTTGAAGTCATCTCCGAACGCGGCGAATATCTCGGCGGCGCCATCGCGCCCGGCCTCGGCCTCAGCGCGGAAGCGCTGTTTTCCCGCGCCGCCCGCCTCAGCCGCGTGGACATTCGCCGGCCGGAAAAGGTCATCGGCACCAACACAGTTACGCATTTGCAAAGCGGCCTCTACTTCGGTTACATCGGCCTCGTCGACGGCATTCTCGAGCGCATTCTCGCCGAGCTTGCCGCAACCACGGAGCGCAAGCCGCGCATCATCGCCACCGGCGGCCTGGCACGCATGATCGCCGAGGACTCCCGCTACATCGAGGAAATTGACGACCTGCTCACCCTCGAAGGCCTGCGCATTCTCTTTGAACGCAATCGCGCGCCCCGCCCGCGCGGCCGCGCGCGTTAAGGCGCGGTGATGCGAAACTACTTCAATTACTTCACTGAAATCGAAGAGCGCTTTCAGCAGCGCCGCGGCTCCATCCTTTTCCTCTCCACGCTTGACTGGGCTCTCATTGAAACCTGGCGCGAAGCCGGCATTCCGCTTGAGGCCGTCCTGCGCGGCATTGACTCCGCTTTCGACAAGTACGAGGCGCGCCAGAATCGCGGACGCATGCGCCGCATCAACGGCCTCGCCTGGTGCGCGCAGGCCGTGATGCAGGCCGCCGGAGAACTTCGCGAAGCCTCCGCCGGCGCATTCTCTGTCTCCGCCGATTCGCGCGACTCCGGCTTTGAGCATGACCGCATCGCAGCGCACTTCCTGGCAGCAGCCACGGCGTTGGAGGCCTCCGCAATCGCTCCCGAAGCCTGCCGCGCAACCGCCTCTCGTCTGCGCGAACTCGCCGCCGACCTGCGCGCCGACAATCCGCAAAATCCCTCCACACAAAACCTCGAAGCGCTCGAACGCACCCTCACCGTTCTCGAAGAAAAGCTTTTCGCCGCGCTTACCGCCGCTGCGCCGGAGGAGCTTCTCGTCGCGCTCAAAGAACACGCCGCGCGCGAGCTCGCTCCGTATCGCAGCCGCATGGGCGCCGTGCAACTTCGCCAGGTCGAGCGCCAGTTCGTGCAAAAACAGCTCCTCGCCCGCTACGAACTGCCGCGCCTCAGCCTCTTTTACATGAGCCAGCAATGAGCGAGCGCGCTGCCGAGCTTGTCACCATTGAAAAGCCCGTCTACGGCGGCGATTTCCTCGCGCGCATCGACGGCAAAGCCGTCTTCGTTCCCCTCACGCTTTCCGGCGAACAAGTTCGCGTGCGCTTGGTTGAGGACAAACGCGCCTACGCGCGCGCCGAGATCGAATCCATCCTCCAGGCCGCGCCCAATCGCATCGAACCCGCCTGCCCGCACTTCGGCGCATGCGGCGGCTGCCATTACCAGCACGCCGGCTACGAAACTCAACTTGCTCTCAAGCAATCCATCCTGCTGGAAACCCTCGCACGCGCCGGAGTCGCCGTGCCCGCTGAAATCTCCGTCCTCTCCGCCGAGCCATGGCACTATCGCAATCGCATCCGCCTGGCCTTCGACGCGCACGGCAACCTCGGCTATCGCGGCCGCCGCTCGCACAGCATCATCCCGCTCCACGAGTGCCCCATCGCCGCGCCGCTGCTGCTCCGCGCGGCCTTCTCCATTCAACAATTCCTGCCGAAATTTGCGCCCGCTTCGAACCCCTCCGAGCTCGCCCTCTTCTGCAACCACGACGAGTCCGCGCTCCTGGCCTCCATCGTCTTTCCTCGCACGATGCGTGTCTCAACCGATGAACTTACCGCCGGCCTCCACGAACAAATCCCTCAACTCTCCGGCCTTGAACTTCTCGCCGAAGCGCAGCGCAACAAACCTCCGCGCCGATTCGCTATGGCAGGCAGCAACTCGCTCATCTACCGCGTCGCCGATTTTGACTACCGCGTCGACCACGGCGCATTTTTTCAGGTCAACCGCTGGCTCATCGACGCACTCGTCGACCGCGTCTGCGCCCACTGCACCGGCCGCCTCGCATGGGACCTCTTCGCCGGCGTCGGCCTCTTCGCACGCCGTCTCGCGGCCGGCTTTGACCGCATCGTTGCTGTCGAATCCGCGCCCGCCGCCGCAGCCGCACTCGCATACAATCTGCGCGAAAGCTCCGCCACGCACGAATCGTGTGAAGCCCTCGCCTTCCTCCGCCGCAATCGCAAATCCGAGCAACCTGACCTCATCGTCCTTGACCCTCCACGCACCGGCCTGGGCGCGGAAACCACATCGCTTCTCGCGGCCATTGCCGCGCCGGAAATCGTCTACGTCTCCTGTGACCCGGCCACTCTCGCCCGCGACCTCCGCGCGCTGCTCGCCTCCGGCTACACGCTCCAATCCCTCACTCTCGCTGACCTGTTCCCGCAGACCTTCCACCTGGAAACGGTGGCCCATCTCACAGCAAAGCCGGGGGCCGGGCCTGATACGCTGCCCTCGTAACTGAATTCCATCGCTCTTATGGCTTCATCGTACCCAACCACGAGCCTCGATCGCGCGACCTTCGCCGGCGTCTGCAGCGCGGTTCCGCTCTTTCATGCCGCATGGCTCTTCGCTGCCGGAATCCTCCTGGCGCACATCGTCTTCCTGCGACCCTCTTTTGTTCTTCTCGCGCTCGCGCCCACCGCCTTGCTTTTCCTTCTCGCGGCCTTCCGCGCGCAGCGCATTCTCTGGCTTCCCGTCGCGCTCCTCTGGCTTCTGCTTGGCGCCTGGTGCGCGGAAATGCAGCCGCAACCTGCGCCTTCGCCCACCATCGCGCCGCTTTCTGACGGCCTGCTGCGCACCGTCGACGGCACCGTCATCGATACTGGCACGCTGGCCGCCGAAACCAGGCAGGACCCCGAGGATCCCGCCGCCGAAGGTCCCACGCAGCGCGTCGATCTGCG
The DNA here is from genome assembly GCA_049678625.1 of Occallatibacter sp. Taxonomy (GTDB): domain Bacteria; phylum Acidobacteriota; class Terriglobia; order Terriglobales; family Acidobacteriaceae; genus Telmatobacter. The sequence goes on from JBAUEO010000014.1 coordinate 145,228, forward strand.
CGTTTCCTCCATGGAAGTTGTCAACGACGCCAAGGATCTCCCAGCACCCGCCTCCGGCGCCGTGCGCCTCACCGTCCGCTGGACTCAGGATTCTCAAGCCGCCGCTCCGCAGCCTTTCCATTGTGGCGAGCGCATCCAAGCCGTCGTTCAGCTTCTTCCGCCCGAGGTTTATCACGATCCCACTGTCTGGAGCCGCCGCGGCTATCTTCTCAATCAGGGCATCACGTCCACCGCTTCGGTTCGCATTGAGCGCGTTCAGCGCCTGGGCCGCGCGCCCGGCAGCTTTCTCGCCTGCCGCATCGCCGAGCTGCAACATGCCGCCAGCGCGCGCCTTCTCGCGCTTCCCATCGCCATGCAGTGGCTGCCCGCCGCGCTGCGCCTCACTCCGGACGACGCCGCCATGCTCGCCGCCATGAGCACTGGCGACCGCACTTATCTCACGGCCAATCTTCGCGTCGGATTTGAACGCACCGGCTCCTTTCACATGCTGGTTGTCTCCGGGCTCCACCTCGCCATCGTGGCCGGCTTCTTCTTCTGGCTCGCGCGTCTCGTCCGCCTCTCGCGCATCCCCGCCACGCTCCTCACCATGGCCTGCACCAGCGCTTACGCGGTCTTCACAGGTTTCGCCACGCCCGTTCAGCGCTCACTCTGGATGATTCTTCTCTACCTGCTCGCGCGCCTTGTTTACCGGGAACGCAACGCCCTGAACACCATCGGATTCGCCGCACTCTGCCTGCTGGTTGTCGATCCGCGCAGCCTCTTTGACGCAAGCCTGCAAATGACAATCCTCGCCGTCGTCTCCATCGCCGGCATCGCCGTTCCACTGCTCGCCTCCACGGTGCAGCCTTATCTCACCGCCACGCGCGAGCTCTCCATCGTCGCCATCGATCCCAAACTCCCGGCGCCGATCGCCCAATTCCGCGTTGCATTGCGCGTGCTCGCCGAACGCATCGCGCGCATTGCACCCAAGGGTCTCGCCTGGCAAGGCTTTCCAACCGCTCTTCGATTTCTGCTCCGCGTGCTGGAAGTCCTCGTCGTCTCCTGCATCGTCGAGCTCGTCATGACGCTGCCCATGGCCGTCTACTTTCATCGCATCACCGTCTTCGCGCTGCCGGTCAACGTTCTCATCCTGCCGCTGCTTGCCGTGCTCATGCCCGCCGCGCTGCTGACGCTTCTCGCGCTCGCTCTCTGGCCCGCGGCCGCGGTCGTTCCTGCGGCTGCCGCCGCGCTCTTCCTCCACTTCAGCGTCTGGCTTGTTCACCTATTCGGCTCGTTCGCACTTGGAAATCTCCGCATTCCCGCGCCGCTCACCTGGCAAATCGCGCTCTTCTGCGCCTTCCTCATCGCCGCGCTTCTGCTCGCACGCAAGGGCCGCTGGCCCCGGCGCGCCGCCTGGGCCCTGCTCACGCTCGCCGCATTTGCTGTTGTTCTTCCGCGTCCCGTCGAGCATCCACACGACGCATTGCTCGTCGAAGCCATCGACGTGGGCCAGGGCGACTCCATTCTCCTGATCACCCCCGGCGGCAAATCCCTGCTCGTCGATGGCGGCGGCTTCGGCGGCAGCGCGCGCTACGCTCCGCGCAACTTTGACATCGGCGAAGACGTCGTCTCGCCTGTGCTTTGGTCGCGCGGCATTCGCCGCCTCGACGTGGTCGCGCTCACCCACGCGCACTCAGACCACATGGGAGGCCTGCCCGCGGTGCTGCGCAACTTCCACCCGCGCGAGCTGTGGATCGGCAACAATCCGCCCATTCCCCAATACGAGGCCCTGCTCCGCGAAGCCCGCTCGCTCCACATCCGCATCCGTTCCTTCCGCGCCGGCGACTCCATGACTCTGGGCGATGCGCAGATTTACGTCCTCGCTCCCTTCGCCTCCTATCGCCCCGGCCCCCAGCCATCAAACGACGATTCGCTTGTCCTCCACGTTGCCTATCGCGGCACGTCGGTTCTTCTGGAAGGCGACGCTGAAGCGCCGGTAGAAAAGGCCATGCTCACCGAGCCTGACCTCCAAAGCACGCTGCTGAAGGTCGGACACCACGGCAGCAACACCTCCACCCGGCCCGCTTTCCTGGCCCGCGTCGCGCCGCAGTGGGCCGTCATCTCCTGCGGCCTCCGCAACCACTACGGCCACCCCACTCCGGAAGTTCTCGCCGCGCTGCAAGCTGCCGGCGCTCGCACTTTCTCCACGGACATCGACGGCGCCACCTGCTTCGCGCTCAACGGACGCACCGTCTCCGCGCAGCCGCTCTGCGGAATCGAAAACACTTCTGAGAATCTTTTTTAGAATTGGAATCGCATTCCGAACTGAATCTGCCGCTGCCGGTAGAAGCTGGTCGCGTTCACGCTCAGCGGCTGGCCGAACTCGTTCGATCCGGTCTTCAGCCCGGTCAGATAGGTCAGCCTCGGCAACTGGCCGCTCAGCGTGCCTGCTTCCATCGTGTAGCCAATCGTCTCAATCCGCGTCACGTTCTGGTGGTTGAACAGGTTGTAGGTCTCCGCCATCAGTTCCAGCTCTCTTTGCCGTCCCATCCGGAACCGCTTGCCCAACCGCACGTCCGCCTTCCACGTATCCGGATATCGAAACGTATTCCTACCCACGCCGTACACCAGCCTCGCGCCGCCATAGCCCAGCATTCCCGGCGCCAGCCCCACAATCGCAGACCCGCCCGACGTAAACTCTTTCGCCAGCGAGCCCGACGTCCGCATGCTGTAAGGCAATCCGCTATGCGCGTATCCCATCCCCGAAAGCACCCATCCATTCGCCAGCCGCCCCGCCCTTTCGCCCACGTGCCATCGCGGCTCCCATATCAGCGCCGTGGTCAGCGAGTTCCGCACATCCAGATTGCTCGCGCCGTGCTCCTGCGCGGGGTCGTTCGGATCAAAGACGCTGGGCCGCAACGCCTGCAGGCTCTGGTTCGGATTCCAATCCGTCGTGTGCGCATACCTGTACCGCACATGAATCGTCAACCCGCCGCGCCCTCGGCGAATCAGCTGCACCTGGGCCGCCTCATAGTTCGAATTCGCCGTGCTTTTGAGCTCCGTAATCTGCTGGTAGTTGTTGTTCAGCCGCCCCGCAAACCCGGTTGGCGAATTCGCATCCGGCCAATCCGCGTAAAACGGAACCGTTATCGTCGCCGACTTGATCGGCCCCGTCCCGTTCCCATCCACCACCTGGTAGGTAATCATCTTCGGATTCACCGCCGGATCGATGTTCGCGTCCACTGTCACTGGCAGCCGCCGCCCCAGCGCCACCACCGCGCCCGCCACCACGCGCACATGGCTCGGCAGCCTCTGCTCCAGCGAAACCACCGCCTGTTGCACCTCCGGGTTCCGAAATCGCGGCCCGAACTCCACCACGCCCGGCTTCACCACCGTTGCCGGCGGCCCCGCAAGCACATAAGGAAATGGCGGCGCTCCTCCACTATTCAAATTGTCCGTGGGCCGCAGAAAATACTTGAGGTCGCCCTTTGGTGAACCTGTCTCTGTCAGCGCGCTCAGCAGCGTCGCGTTCCGCGTCCGCCCGAAATACATCCCGTAGCCCAATCGCACCACCGGCCAATTCTTCCCGCCCGGCTCCCACGCCAGGCTCGCCCTTGGCTCCCACTCGTTGCCCAGGCTCGGCAGCCGACTGGTCAGCGGCAAATCCGGATTGTCCAGCGCCGCAATGGCCGGCGGCAACTGCTCCCGCTCCCAGCGCAGAGCCAGCGCAAACGTCAGACGCTTCGCCGCGTTCCACTGCGCCGTTCCATAAGCTGCCCAGTCGTTCGTGCTCATCCACCAGTGGTCCGGCCCAATCGTCTGCGTGTAGTGCGAATAACAAGGCAAATAGCCCAGCCCGCGCAACTGCCCCGTCGTGTCCCGCCATACGCGTCCCGTCTGGTCGCAGTTGTGCTGGTCATAGGGGTTCAACTGCCCGCTCACCCCAAACGCCGCAAATGACAAAGCATCCGAAACAAAATTCTCCACCGTCGAGTAGTTGTAGGTCCCGGTCTGGTTGTTCAAGAGCGTCGTCGCGTCGTTTCCGTGCCGGGCTTCGAAGCCGGACCTCATCAGCAGCCTGCCCCGCACCAATGCCGCCTGCTCCCGCGCCTCATATAAATGCTCGTCCGGATAGCTTCCAGGGTTCAGCCGCGCCGGGTTGCCAATTGTGAAGCCATAAGTTGTATCCACGTTGATCTGCGGCAGCCTTCCCCAACTGCTCACGTTCAGCGTCTGCTCATAGGCTGACGGCGTCTCCGGTCCCGCGCTCAGCAGGTGATGCGCATACGACCCTGACGTCACCAGCAGCAGATTCGGCGTCGCAGACCGCTCCCACCGTCCCAGCACCCACTGCTCGCTTGTCTGCCGCTCGCCAAAGCTGTGGTTGCCATAGAACTCGCTCGCCCGCGACAACCCGCTCCCCGGCCCGCTCCGGTTCGCCCCCGTCCCTTCCACCAGAAAGCGGTTCCGTTCGCCCCGGCTCCAGTCCAGCCGTCCCAGTCCCGTCCATTGTGTCGTGCTCCGCGCCGCCGGTCCCAGCAGACCGGCCAGCGTCTCCAGCATTCCCGAATAGGCCTGCACCCCCTCGCCCACCGGATTCGCGCTGCTCAGCCCCAGCCGCGCCGCCAGCACCTGCATTGAGTCGTTCGTCGGCTGCGCAAAAAAGTTCTCCGGATGCCGCACCGTCGCCGCTCCGGGGTTATCCCGCCGGTATCCGTTCATCGACGCAAACCAGTGGGTCCGGCTGTGCCCCACGCCGCCGCCCAGCCGCGCGCCCCACAGCAGCTCCCGGTTTCCCGCCGTATAGGGAATCGCGGTGTACCCCGGCACCGTCGTCGCCGTCCCCGGCGTTGTCAGCTTTACCCAGTCGGTCAGCGGATTCTGCGCGCCCAGAAAATTCTGCCGGCTGAACAGCGACCCCGATCCGTGCAGCCGGTTCCCGCCGCTGCGAATCCCCAGGCTCACCCGCCCACCCGCTCCCTCACCGGCGCCCGCTCCCAGGTCGCCGCCACCAAAGCCGTCTGTGGTCCGGCCCACCTCGCGAACCGCCGCCTCGCTGGATCCCGGACCCATCAGCAGATCGCCGCGCCCGCTCCGTCGCCCTACGCCCGCCTGTCCAAAGGTCATCCGCAGGCTCACGCCGTCCACGGTCACAGCGGTCCGTCCCCGGTCTTTGCGCGACTCCGGCTGGTCTTCGCTTCCTGACTGCCCCTGTTCGGCCGGTGAATCCAGCACCAGGCTTTGCCAATCCCCGCCAGACAACGGCAGGCTCTCCAGTTCCTCGGCTGGAATCGTCGTCGTCGTGCCCAGGGGAATCGCATCTGGAATCGTCGCTGGCAGCCCGCTTGCATTCAGGCGAGCCGCCAGAACGCCCCTCTCCATCGCCTTATTTGCCTTTTCAGCTTTTTTCTTCGCCGCTTGCCGCGCCTTCGCAGCCGGCGCGACTTCCCCAGGTCTGGCCTGCTGGGCATACCCCGCCGCCTGCGCGCTGACCCCTATCAGCAACGCCGCCTCTGCAAGCCGCTTCCAAGCGCCCCACCCTGTCCTCAACCGATTAGCCCGCTGCAGATTTCCCGGGGGCGCATCCCTTTCCCGCGGCCCGCTCTGCCCACGGGACCCACTTCTTCGGCGGCAAACTGGTTCCGCACGGCGATTCTCCCCCAAACATTTCGCCGCGCCGGTTTGCCCGGCTGGTGAAATTACCTGCGATTCTAGGTCATCTCAGGAAAAATTAGAAACTTTTGAGTACCAGTTCGCTGAAAAGGTAACTCTGTCCGCGGTGCCCGGCCCCAAAATCCCTTTTCTCCACCGTTCGGTACACTGGATGAGACGCTTTCGCCCCTCAGGAACCCTCCCGCAGATGTTCATCGATGAAGCCAAAATTCGCGTAAAGGCCGGCGGTGGCGGCAATGGCTGCATGGCCTTCCGGCGCGAGAAGTTCGTCCCCCGAGGCGGTCCCTCCGGCGGAGACGGCGGCCGTGGCGGCGACGTGGTCATGGAAGCCTCACAGCGCCACAACACCCTCATCCATTTCCGCTTCAACCCGGAGCACAAGGCGCAGCGCGGCGAGCACGGCATGGGTTCCAACTGCACCGGCCTCGATGGCCACGACGTCGTTCTCCACGTCCCCGTCGGCACCGCGCTCTACGACCAGGAAACCGGCGAACTCGTTCACGACTTCCAGCTCCCCGACGAGCGCATCATCGTCGCCAAAGGCGGACGCGGCGGACGCGGCAACCAGCACTTCGCCACCAGCACCCACCAGGCTCCGCGCGAGCACGAACTGGGCCGGCCCGGCGAAGAGCGCCAGTACCGCCTCGAACTCAAGCTCCTCGCAGACGTGGGTCTCGTCGGCTACCCCAACGCCGGCAAATCCACGCTCATCGCGCGCATCTCCGCCGCGCGGCCCAAAATCGCCGATTACCCGTTCACCACCCTCGAACCCAACCTCGGCGTGGTCACCGTGGGCGAAATGCCCTATGAGGAATCCTTCGTCGTCGCCGATGTTCCCGGCCTCATTGAGGGCGCGCATCTCGGCCTCGGCCTCGGCACCCAGTTCCTGCGCCACATTGAGCGCACCCGCCTGCTCGTCCACCTCGTTGACGTATCGGACGCCTCAGGCCGTCCCGACCCAGTCGAGGATTTCAAGATCATCAACAATGAGCTCGCGAGCTTCGGCAACGGCACCGGAGAACAGCCACTGGCGGAGAAACCCATGATTGTGGTCGCCACCAAAATCGACGCCGCCAATCCGGACAAGCTCAAGAAGCTCGCCGCGCACGCCAAGCGCCGCAAGCTCGAGTTCCACGCCATCTCCGCCGTCACCGGCGAAGGCATCGACGCGCTCAAGTGGGCGCTGGCCAAACGCCTGCGGAGCGTCCGCGCGGAAATCCCCGCAGCGGATTAAAGCCGGCCTAGCGCCCGCCCACTTCGCGCTTGAGAGTCGCCAGAACAATGTCGTTGCTGCGCATCGCGACGCGCACGTCCACCGCGCCGTCCCTGCCCGCAACCACGGTCTCATCCCGCTCCGGCGCATCCCGCGTCAGGTAGTCCAGCTGCGCAATCTCGGGCGGCGTCAGGTCCTTCGGCGCGCCCAGCTCGATATATGCTGAGTCCGCATCGTTCGCCTTGTACCCCGTGCGATGCACTTCAAGCCGGTACACCGCGCCCGGAGCAAGATGCTTGACCTTCAATTCGACAGGGTCCGCCGGATGGTCCGGAACTAACTTCGTGTAAAACGGCCGGTCGCTCAGCTTCTGCACCGGCTGCTCAAAATCCCACAGCACCGCCGCCACATTCTCGCCATCCGTCGCCAGCATCGACTGGGCGTCGGCATCGCGCATCGTGGCTCCTCGCAGCGCGTGCAGATACTTGTAGGCAAAGAACGCCGGCTTGCGAATCCCGTCGCGAGTTACAAGGCCGAACCCTCCATAGAAAGCCGCCGAGGGCGGTCCCGGCTCTTCAAACAAATCGGAGTAGGTCCAGTAGCTCATGCCCTGCGCCAGCCCCTCGCAGGCCTTCAGCTTGCTCAGGATGTAGGCCGCGCTGATGTAGGAGTCGTGCACCGGATCCGCCGGAGTGTAGCTCGTGCTCCACTCCGTAAAGTAGAGCGGCAAATGCGGAAACGGCGACGCCGCAATCTGCGCGCGCACCTGGCGCACATCGCCCACAATCGCATCCGGCGAGGGCGAGAGCTTCACGTCGCTCTTCCCGTTCTCATCCAAGAAGCCACCCGTCACGCCGTAAGTATGCGTCGAGACAAAATCAATCGGAGCGCCGCTCTGCTTCACATACCGCAGAAACTCCGGCACCCACGCCGCTCCGGCCGTCGCCGGCCCGCCCACGCGCAGCTTTGGGTCCACGGCCTTCAGCGTCCGCGCCGTCAGGTCATAGAGCGCAAAATAGGCCTTCTGGTCGCCGCCCTCCCAAAAGCCGGAAAGGTTCGGCTCGTTCCACACCTCGAAGTACCAGCTCCGCACCTCCCGCTGTCCATACCGCTGCTCAATGTGCCGCGCAAACGCATCCACCAGATCGCGCCACTCGGTCGGCTTGGGGTGCGAGGTGTTGCCATGCCAATAAAAAATGCTGTTGTCTGAAGTCTTCATCGCCTCGGGCGTAAAGCCCAACTCGACAAAGGGCTCGATGTGCCGCGCCAGCAGATCGTCGTACAACTGGTCAATCTTCGTCCAGTTGTAGACGATTTTGCCGTTCTCCTCTCGCACCGTTCCCAGCACGTCGTGGAAGATTGCGTGAAAGCGGATGTAGCGGAAGCCAAGCTCATCGCTCACCATCTGCAGTTGCGCCTGGCTGTCCGAGCGAATCAGCGTTCCCGGATAATCCGAGCCCACGGAAAGATCAAAGAACCGATCCACCGGCCCGGTCGTCTGCCGCACATCGACCACAATCACGCGCGGCGTCTGCCACTGCACCTGACCCTGAGCCTGTCCCGCAGCCTGCAATCCCAATGCAAGCGCCGGCAGCGCCATCCATCTGCAACAACGCAATACGCTCATCCCTGACATACGTTATTTGTATCCGATGCGCGGGCTGATGCAATAGATGAATCGCTTTATTCAAGCACGAAACGCACCTACACCATCGCCCGTTCCTTCACCGCCAGATACTGGTTCAGAACCTGCGAAGTCAGCGCATCGGGATTCAAATCAAGCGTCAGCGCGCCCTGCTCATGCAGCCGCGCCAGCAGCAGCTCGCGCCGCCCGGCCATCTCCTGCGCCGCCGTTGCGCGAAACATCTGCTCCACCGTCTTCGGCCGCGCTTCGGCCATCCGCTCCACCTCCGGCTGCGCCATCGCCACAAACAAGAGTACGTGCCGCCGCACCAGTTGCATCGCTCCGTCAATCACCTCGGGCCGCATCGCCGATTCCGCCAGATCCGTGATCCACAGAATCAGCGACCGCCTAGGCTGCAACCGGTTCAGCATCGCTGTCGCGCGCAAGTGGTCCGCCTCGCCCGTCTCCGCACGCACCTGCGCCAGCGCGTCGATCACCTGCCGCATCTGCGCCGCGCCGCGCCCCGGCAGCAGCCGCTGCTGAATCCCCTGCCCATAGGCCAGCAGCCCTACGCGATCGCCGGAAAACAGCGCCAGTTGCGCAAGGGAAACCGCCGTCGTGCATGCAAAATCGAGCTTCGAATGCGCCCTCATCTCCGCACCCGCGACCGGAAGCGCCGATTTCCCCGGCTCCGCCGCCACGCGCGACCGCATCAGCCGCCCGCAATCCAGCACAATCCACACCGGCTGGCTCCGCTCCGTCTGGTACTGCCGTGTGATCAAATTTCCGCGCCGCGCCGTCGCCGTCCAGCAGACATCGCGCAGGTCGTCGCCCTCGCGATACTCGCGCAGGCTCTCAAAATCCCGTCCCAGTCCCCGCTGCCGCGTCTGCCGCAGTTGCAAATCGATCTGCCGGCTCCGCGCCAGAAAAATCTGCTGCTCCTCGCCCATGCGCAGCGCGGGATACACGCGCACCGTCTGCGTCAGCGGCGCCTTTGCCCAGCGCTCGGCCAGACCCAGCGGCGACCCATACCGCACATAGGTCCAGCCCGTCTCCCAGTCGCCGCGCTCCCTCGGCTCCACGCGATAACGCACCGCCGCCGGCACGCGCGGAAACGCCCGCACCTTCTCCGTTTGCAAATGTTCCACCAGCGCCGGAGGCAAATCGTCCACCAGCCGGCAATCCACAATCATCTTTCCCTGGTTTTCAACCTTCAGCTCGATTTCCGTCGCGCTGTCCAGCGAAGGCGCATTCGCCCAGCTCCGAGACACCGCGAGTTGCGCGGCCTTCGGCAGCCGCAGCCCATCCAGCAGCGCCGCCAGCAACACCACCGCATCCCACGCCACCATCGCGTAGCTCAATCGCGGCATCCAGAAGCCCGGAATCAGCCACACGAATCCCGCCAGCAGCAGCCCAACCGATCGCCGCGTCAGCCCGAAGGCCATCCGTCCGCGCCTCTGGCACACCGCGCGCACTTCCGCTGGATGAAGCGAGGTCTGCATCACTGCCTCGGCACCGGAACCGCCGCCACCACATCGGCCAGCACGCGGTCCGCGTCGAATCCCTCCAGCTCCGCCTCCGGCTTCAGCATCACGCGATGCCGCAGCACCGGCGCCACCGCGCGCTTCACGTCATCGGGAACCAGAAAATCCCGCCCGTCAAATGCCGCGGAGGCCTGCGCCACGCGCATCACGCTCAGAGCCGCTCGCGGACTGGCGCCCAGCAGCAGCGTCGGCCACTCCCGCGTGCGCCGCGCCAGCGTCACAATATAGCCGTAGAGCTCCGGCTCCACGCGAATCCCGCGCACCTCCGCCCGCGCCTCCGCCAGCAGCGCCGACGGAATCGCCACAATTCGCACATCCTCCAGCAATCCCGCACCCGAGGCCCCATGGTGCCGCTCCAGAATCTTCAGCTCCTCGGCTTCGCTTGGATACGCCACGCGAATCTTCATCAGGAACCGGTCCAGTTGCGCTTCGGGCAACGGATAGGTCCCTTCAAAGTCCACCGGGTTCTGCGTCGCAAACACCGTAAACCACTCCGGCAGCGGCCGCCGCGTTCCATCCGTCGTCACCTGCCGCTCTTCCATGCACTCCAGCAGCGCAGCCTGCGTCCGCGGCGGCATCCGATTGATCTCGTCCACCAGCAGCAGGTCAGTAAACACCGGCCCGGAGTGAAAGGTGAACTGGTCCGTTCCCGGCCGCAGAATCGTGGTGCCCAGAATGTCGGCGGGCATCAGGTCCGGCGTCGCCTGCACGCGCTGGAAGCCCAGCCCCAGCAGCCGTCCCAGCGTCTTCACCATCAGCGTCTTCGCAATTCCCGGGACGCCCTCCAGCAGCGCATGCCCCTGGCACAGCACCGCAATCAGAATCTCCTCGATCGCGCCGCTCTGCCCCGAAATCACGCGACCCATCTCCGTGCGCGCGTGCGCAATCAGCCGGCTCGTCGCCGCCAGAGTCTCCGCCTGCGGCTGTGCCGCGGCCGCCGCGCCTTCGACTGTCTTGTCGTTCTGCTCCACATTCGCTTCTTCGCTCATCGGACCCCTTCCACTTGTTTTGGTTCGGAATTCTCACGCTTTCCATCCAGCACGCCCGCCCGCGTCGCTTCGGCCAGCGCGCTCCTGTGCGCACTCAGCGCCTGCACCAGCTTAAGCGCCTGCTTGGGCTCCATGCCTTCGCTCGCCGCCGCTTCCTCGCATGCCAGCAAATCCTTCTCCAGGCCCGCATCCAGCCCAGGAAACCGCCGCCTGAGCGCTGCCGCCAACTCCGCCGCACCCACTGCCGCCGGCCTCATCCCGCACATGCGCAGGCTCTGCCGCCGGAAGCGCTCCAGCGCCACGCCCACCGCCGTTCCTGCCGCCTTCGCGTTCTGATAGAGCGAACCCAGCGCATCCACAAACTCCGTCGGCGCGGCGCGTGACGGCGCATCCAGCTCGCGCACCGGCCCGCTCCGCCGGCTGAAGCTCAACACAATCAGCAAACCCACCACCAGCAGGCCCGCGCGCAGCAGCGTCAGCGCCGGTCCCGCCGCATAGCTCCAGTTCGACCGCACGTCCCCGTGCAGCGACTCATCCCAGTAGAAATGATGTCCCGCCCGCGGTCCCAGCGAGTTCAACAACAGGTCCAGATTCTGCGCCCGAGTCAGTGATCCATTCTCCAGCGGCGTCGCGCTCGCCCACCACACCACGTGCCCCTTGCCGTAGTCGTACTCCACCACCGCCGGCTCGTCTCCGCACGTGTACTGCACCCGATACGCCGGATTGCCCACCCGCCACGTCGACTCCTGCATCATCCACGCCTGCCCGGAATCCGCCAGCGCATCCAGCCCATTCGGTTCCAGCGCGCACGCCGCAAAGTGGAACGCATCCGGGCGCGTCGCCCGCCCTTCCGGCACCAGATCTCCGCCCATCTGCCCCGTGGCCAGCACGCGCGCGCCATGCACCACCATCTTCCGCATCGCCTTCAGATCGTCAACGTCGGCCTGGAAGGGCTCGGCGACAATCACCACCGTCCCCGGCCCCGCCGTGGCCGCCAGCTCGCTCAGCGGGCGCTCCCATCGCTCGATTGGATATCCAGAGCGCAGCAGCGTCTCATAGGCCGCCCGCGCTCCGTGCTTCCCATTCAGATACGTCGATGGCACCGGGCTGTCGTCGTCGCCATTCGGCATCAGCACGCCAATCAGCACCGCCAGCGCCAGCGCGCCGCCCAGGAATCCGAGCATCAGCCGCCGGTCCTTTGCATCCAGGCTCGCGAACAGATTCATCGCGCGCCTCCTGTCCCGGTGCGCGCCCGGCTAACCTTTCCGCTACGCGGCCCGCTGCCCAGCCCGCCTGTCTGCCCAATCAGTTCCGCGGCCAGCGCTTCGGCATTTTCATACTCGCCACGGCTCGCCGCGCGCCCGCCGTACCAGGTGCGCTCAAAGCTCCGCGTCAACTGCGTCAGTCCCGACTTGCGCGTATCCCCCTCGCCCACCAGCGCCAGATACTCCCTCGGCGTTCGCGCCTTGTCTGCAGGCCAAAGACGCTTCTGCTCCAGCCTTGAAATTGCCGCCCAGTACACAAAATGGATTGCCTCGCGCCATCGCCCTTCCGCCGCCGCGCGCCGCGCGTCTTCCAGCCATTTCTGCCAGTCCCGCGCAGACGGCGAGCCCGCCGCCGCAACCCCCTCCGGAACCAGCCGCACCCGCCATCGCCGCTCAAACTGCAGCAGCCCCCACACCAGCCCCACGCACACCAGCACCACAAACCCCACCACGATTGCCCGGCCCAGCCACGGCGCGGTAATCCGCAGCTTTGACGCGCCCGCAAACAAGCTGTTCAGCCAGCGGCTCAGCTTCTCAAGAAATCTGTCGCTCGCCTTCTCGCCCTGCAGATTGCGAAACTCCTTGCCCGCCAGAACCTGTTGCAGCGCCGCCCGTTCCTCGGTCCAGCTCGTCTGTGCAACTCCGCCGCCCTCGCTCTCCTTCGCATCGTCCTTCAGCCGCGCTTCCGCATCCACCAGCAGTTCGCCCGTCGTCGCCGGCGTAACACTTTCATGCTTCTTCTCGGCTTCCTTTTTTCTGGCCTCGAAATTCGCGTCCGGCTTGTCCGGCTGCTGCGCGCTCACCAGCAGATTCCGCAGCCACGTAAATCGGATCATCCTTTTTCCCGCATGACCCTCCACCGTCCACGGCACGCGATCATCCGCCCCCACCTGTTTCGGATTGCATGCCTCCTTGTTGCGCGCCTTCGCGCACGCCTCCACCAGCGTGCCCAGCACCTCCAGGTGCTGCCGGTACTCGCCCATCGTTGAGTCGCGCCAGCCGTTCCCGCTCGACGCAGCAGGCACCTTCGGCAGCGCCACCGGCGCAGCCCACAGCTTTCCCGCGGAGATGCCCGCGCACAACAGCGCAGCCAGCCCAGCGGCCAATCCAAGCCCTCGCATCGCCATCGCCGTTTTCTGCCGCGACCTCACGAACCTGACCCTCCCGCCGGCGCAGGTTGCTCAACCGCCGCCGACGCGCTCACCATCCCCGCATACTGCATCATCCTCTCGATGTCGAATCCCTCTTTGCGTATCCGCTGGTCAAAGTAAAACAGCGTCAGCGCAATTCCGTACAGAGGCGTCAGCAGCGTCTTCACCAGAAAATACGTTCCGTAGAGCGCCACCAGCAGCACCGTTCCCACCTTGTCCGCGTTCTTCTGCCCTTGCAGGGCCGGCACAAGAGCAACAACAACGAGCAACAGAACGGTGACGAGCATCGAGAGTCCGGTGTTCAGCGCATAGCCCAGAAGAAACAGCACAAACAGCCTTCCCTTTGTCCCCTTGCTCAGTTCTCCGCTGCGCTTCAGCGCCTGCCACGCGCTCACCTGCTCTACCACGCAGGCCGCAAAGGCCATGCACAACCGCAGCAGCAGCCAGAGCGCGCCGCCCAATAGCGCCGCAATCACCACGACCGTCAGCACCGCGCCCAGAACGCCCAGCGCGCCCAGCCCCTTCTTGTCCGCCAGCGCCGTCAGCACCGCGTTCAGAATCGCAGTCGCAAAGATGATCGAACCCGGAATCACTCCCAGGAATAGCGCTTCCATTGTCAACAGCCAAAGCAACCGCCAGCGCCGGCGCCACACGCTCCTATACGCCCCGCGAATGGTGAACGTCCCGCCCAGAAACGTTGTCGCCGTGGCATCCGTCAGCGCCGCCCAGCAGAGCGCCATCGCACCCACGCACAGCGGCAGGGCCACCAGCCCCAGCACCAGGGCGATGGCCCCAAGCGTGATGCCCTGCGCGTCAGAGAGCGGCTTATTGCCCGCAACTGCTTTGATGGTGGCCACAACGCCGACCACCGCCGCAAGGAACGCCAGCAGCACCGCCGCCGGAATCACCGCGATTCCTAAAAACCGCAAAAAATGTGCGCGATACATCTGCGCCGTGCGATCCAGAATCTCTCCCAGCGCGAGGGGATGGAGCGGCTCATTCATGCACGCTCCCTAATCCCGTTTCCGGTTCCTCATCCAGTGTCTGCGGCGGCGCAGCCTGGGTGGCCGCGGCCGGCAGAGCCCCCACGCCCGCGCTCAGCACCAGTGTCGGCTCCGGCTCCGGCTCCGGCTCCAGCCCTGCCGCGCGCATCATCCGCTCAATGTCGAAGCCTTCCTTGCGCACGCGCTGGTCATAGTAGAAAAGCGTCAGTCCCGTGGCCAGAATCGGCCCCACAAACGTGTTCGTAAAGAAAGCCACCACCTGCTGCGCAACGCGAATCCACACCGGCAGATCTCCGTGGTGCTTCATCACCGCGATGATGAAGAACATCTGGGTGATCATCACCAGCCCAATGTCCACAGCCGCCACCAGCAGGAAGAGCAGAAAGATTCGCCCCCGAGCGCCCTTGCTCAGCTCAATGCTCCGCCGGATGGACTTCCGCGCCTTCACGTCCTCCATCACGCACACCGGCACTGCCAGCGAATAGCGCAGCGCCATAATCGTCGTATACACAACCACCGGAATCAGCAGCACGAGGAACACACCCGTCGTGGCCAGAAAGACCATCAACGCATGGCTGTCCATCGACGTCACCGGCACTCCCGGCCGCCCGATCAGCCCCTTCGGTCCCGCGTAAAGCAACACCACGCCCAGGTAGGCCCCATAGAGCACCCCGAACGGCAACCACACCATCACGGCCGTAATCGTCATGAGCCACAGATAGCGCCCTATCTGCGGCAGGATGCTCGCGTACGCTCCGCGAATCGTCGCCCGCTGCCCAAGATGCAGCCAGCCCACCGCGCGGTTGTTCGCCGCCACCGCGGCCCCGGCAAAAATGAACGCCACCACCGCGGTCACACACGCCGTCAGCCAGATCACCCAGCGCAGCGAGTGTTCCGCGTGCTCCACGCGCAGAGTCTCTCCCACCCCAATCTGCGCCAGGCTGAGCACCAGCAGCATGCCCGAATACACCGCTGCGATGCCCGTAAACAGCAGAAAGTTCTCGCGGTAAAGCTGCGCAGTCCGATCCAGAATTTCGCCGAGCGTCAAGGGACGCAGAGGTCTCTCCATGCCGATTCCTTTTGTAAATCTCCGCCAGTGCTTGCCGGGATACTAGCACAGCCCCGCCGGTCCGCGACGGCACGGAAGTCTCGCCGCCCCGCGCTCCACTCCACGCGCACATTGACAAACAAATAACTACCTTACAACTTCTGCGGTAAACTGGATTCCCGCACAATGGACCACTCCCTGACGCCCGTCAACGATCTCGCCAAGGCCTGCGCGGAATCCGCCCAGGCCGAGGAGTGGGAGGAGCTTTTGCGCCGTTCCTGGCCCATCGCCTCCATGGTGGCGGCCCGCGTCTCCCGCATGTGGATGGGCAACGTCGTACCCTCCATCGTCGATGACATCGTGCAGGAGGTCTTCCTCAAACTCTGCGAGGCTGAGCGCCGCATTCTGCGCGATTTCCGTCCCAAGGGCGAGGACTCTTTCCTCGGCCTGCTTCGCGTCGTTTCGCTCTCCGTGGCCAATGATTTTTTCCGGCGCCAGCACTCCGCCAAGCGGGGTGGCAAAGTGGTAACCGTTGCCCTCGAGGACAGCGCCTCCCGCACCGCCGCCACAGACAGCGGCCTCAGCCTTCACAAAATCGTCCTTTTCGGCGAAATCGATCGCAAACTGCGCTCCACTCCGCGGATGGTCTCCGAGCGCGACCGCGCCATGTTCTGGATGTACTACCTTCAGGGGCTCACCGCGGAAGAAATCGCCGCGTTGCCCGCCATCGGCCTCACCCCCAAAGGCGTGGAGAGCGCCCTGCGCCGCCTTACCACCTGGCTGCGCGCGGAAATGATGCCGCTCCCCAGCAACCCCCCAGCAAGGCACACCGCGGAAATTGGTCCACTGCGCTAAAGGAAAATCACTTCCACTTTCGTTATTCACTGCAACCATGACCGATGAACCAAGACCCGGCCAGAACAACCCCACCGCCGTCTCCACCTCCGGCGACTGGCTCCGCCAGACCCTCGACGACCTCACCACCTCCCTCCGTCCCGGCGGTTTTGCGGAGCCGGGCGAGCCTTCCGGCCGGGTCACCATGGTTGGCCCCGACAGTTGCCCCGACCCCGGCACCTGGCTCCGCCTGGCCCTCAAGGATCTCCCCCAGGAGGAAACCGAAAAGCTCCTGGCCCACGCGGCCATGTGCGCCAACTGCCTCCATCGCCTCCGCCAGAGCCGCCAGATGATCTCCACCGAGGCCTCCGAGGAGGATTCGGTTGATCCAAAAGACTTTGAATCCTCCTCACCCAACTGGCAGCGCAAATTCGCCGCCCGCCTTGCGGAGACGCCCCGCAAAAGCGCCTCCAGCAAGATCCCTCCGTTTGCCTGGTGGGCCGCCGCTGGCCTGGCCGCGACCCTTGTCGCCGCATTCGCCTTCAACGTGTGGTATGCCCGGAACAACTCCCCGCAGCGGCTCCTCGCCCGCGCCTACACCCAGTCGCGCGCCTTCGACCTCCGCATCACCGGCGCTGCCTTCGCGCCAGTGGTTCCCCAGTCTTCGCAGGGCGGCAATGCCGCCGGCAATGAATCGCCGGCGCTGCTCAGCGCGCGCGCCATCCTCCAAAGAAGGCTCGGGAAGCACCCCGCCGATCCCCAACTCCTCCAACTACAGGCCCGCGCCGATCTTCTGAGCCAGCAGGATGGCGATGCCATCGACATCCTCGACCGCCTTCTCGCCCAGGGCCCCGTCACCACCGCTCTGCTCACCGACGATGCCTCCGCCTACTTCCAGCGCGGCCTTGCCAACGGCAGCCGGAATGACCGCGCCACCGCCCTTGAAAATCTCCGCCGCGCCGACGCTCTGGCCCCCGACAATTCCGTCGTCCTCTTCAATGAGGCGATTGTCCTTGAAAATCTCGGCATGATTGCCAACGCCATCGATGTCTGGAACCGCTATCTCAAGGCCGAAAAGGACCCTCAATGGCTGGCCGAGGGCCGCCGGCGTCTCCAGCGGCTTCAGCAGCTCCAAGGTCGGCTCCAGGACCGGCTTCAGGACCGACAGGAGCAGACAGACCGCCTCCGCCCCCATCCCGTCAGCCTCCCGCTCAATCCCCATTCACTCCAAATCCCGCCCCGGTTCGCGCGCGTCCCTGCCTTCCATCGCACACTTTTCGCCGCCTGAGTATCGCTTCCGTCGCGCCCCGCAAACTGAACGCCCTGACCTTCTCGTTTCCTCTTTTCGGCAGCCACTTTCGCGCGTGATGCGTTAGCCTTCTCTTGCCATGACAACCCTGCGCACGTCTGCTCTGCTTCTGGCCGCGCTTCTGGTCGCGGCCCTGCAGTCCTTCCGCGTTCATGCCCAGATGGTCTCGCCCTCCATCGATACGCCCGGCGAGCCTTTCTCTTACTTTTCCGCGCCTACGGATGAAATCGGCATGATGTACGCAGAGGCCGCTACTGAAATCACGCCCGAAGGCTATCTCCGCACCGGCTACGGCGAGCTCATGTTCTTCACCGGCCCCGAGTACACGCCCACCAGCGTTCGCATCCGCACCCTTGAAGACGGCCACCTGCCCATCCTCCTTTATCACTTCACGCGCGACGGCATCGACTACTATTTCACGATGTTTGCCGCCACGCTTGACGGCCGCCCGGAAGGCCGCCTGGTCAACTTCATCCGCATCTCCATGCACAACCCCGGCAACGAACCCAACCGCGCCATCCTGCTGACCGGCATGCGCTATGACGCGCCCAACAACACCGGCGCGCCGCTCCACGGCAGCAACCGTTTTGACCGCCCCTTCGAAGGCAAATTTCCCGGCGATTACCGCCAGGTCGGCGTCTTCTTCAGCCACGACTGGGTCTACTCCTTCACCCCCGGCGGCTTCCTCCGCGATGGCCGCCTGCTTTACACCTTCCCCGCCGGATACGTGAACCGCGGCTGGACCCTCCACGGCCACTACAACTATCCGCAGGATGTGAGCAAACCCGAGAAGCTCACCGTCGATCCAACCGTCGCCGTCGGCCTCGTCACTTACTCCAAACTCCTCAAACCCGGCGAGAGTTATGCCCTCGACTTCAAGATGCCCGTCGAGCCCACCTCGGACGCCGCTGTCCTCCAGGCCATCGATGCAGCCAGCTTCGACGCCTTCCACGACCAAACTGTCGCCTTCTGGAATCGGATCCTCGCCCGCGGCATGCAGATCACGCTGCCCGAGCGCAAAGCGACGGACACCTTCTACGCCAACCTCATCTACGACCTGATCGCCATTGACCACATCGGCCCCAATTACATCCAGACCGTCAACAAGCTCCACTACCATTCTTTCTTCCTCCGCGACGGCTCAGACATCGTCCACAGTTACGACGTCACCGGCTATCCCGACATTGCCAAGGAAGCTCTCGACTTCTTCGCCTTCTCGCAAAAGCCCGACGGCAACTTCCTCTCGCAGTCGCAGCAATACGACGGCTGGGGCGAGGCCGTCTGGGGTTACTCGCAGCACTACCGCATCACCCACGACAAAGCCTTCGCCGAGTGGGCCCTGCCGCAAATCGTGCGCGCCGTCGATTGGCTCCGGCAGGCCCGCGCCGCCGACCCGCTCCACATCATGCCCGCCAGCGACGTACGCGACAACGAGTTCGTCCCCGGCCATCTCACCGGCTACAACTTCCTCGCCCTCGACGGCCTGCGCCTCGCCACCCAGATGGCCCGCGAAACCGGCCATGCCGACCTCGCCGAAAACTGGCAGGCCGAGTACGAGGATTACCACCAGGCCTTCTTCAAAGTTCTCGACGCGCAGTGCGCCGCGCACAATGGCTACATCCCGCCCGCGCTCGATGGCCAGAAGGGCGGCTACGACTGGGGCAACATGCTCGCCGTCGTCCCCGAGCCCACGCTCGATCCGCACGACCCGCGCGTCACCGCCACCCTCAAGGCCACCCAGGCCAAATACAAAGAGGGCATCATGACCTACGCCGACGGCGAGTTTCTCCACCACTACCTCACCATCAAGAACACGATGACTGAGGCCATCCGCGGCGATCAGCAACAGGCCACCAAAGAGCTTTACGCTCTCCTGATGCACACCAGCTCCACCCAGACCGGCTTCGAGTTCGCCATCCTGCCCTGGGGCGACCGCAACTTTCAGGACAACCTCGCGCCTCACGGCTGGTTCGCCGCCGAGTACCGCACCCTGCTGCGCACCATGCTCGTCCGCGAGGCCGGCGATGAGCTTCACCTGC
Source organism: Occallatibacter sp. (assembly GCA_049678625.1). GTDB lineage: Bacteria > Acidobacteriota > Terriglobia > Terriglobales > Acidobacteriaceae > Telmatobacter. Next base: position 164,900 of record JBAUEO010000014.1, read on the forward strand.
TCAGCGTCGTCTCGCCCGATTGGATTGGAAAGAATAAGGTCATCGCCGTGCGTCAGGCGCCGACGTATTTCGGCGAAGTCGCCTTCAGACTCACTCAACCCTCAGACGGCGAGGCCCTTCTTCGACTCGACACGCACTTCACCCGCGCGCCGAAAGACATCGTCGTCCATCTTCCCTGGTTCGTGGAGCTGCACTCGGCCACGGTCGGCGGCCGCCCCATCGCAGCGCACGACGGCGCGCTCACGCTTCCGCCCACCGCAAAGGAAGTGCGACTCATTTGGTCCGTCAAACCCAACACGCCGCAGATGAGCTATCAGCAAACCGTCGACGCTTACAAAGCCGAGTACGCCCGTCGCTACCAGATCCTGATGCACGGCGCGGCGGCCAGGTAGAACCCGCGCGGCCCTCACCGCGCAAAATACAAAAAACGGTGGGAAGATTCTGCATACCCTGCACATCCTCCCGCCGACTTTTTGCACGCCTTGTACTTCTTACACGCCGCCCAATCGCGCTCTCGCCCGCAAACTTCCTGTTTTCAACGTCACTCACTCTGGCAATCCGCTTGCTACCTGATTAGCGCATGACCATGCCGCACCGGCCCTCCCGTCGCGCGTGGCCCTATCGCTTGGCGCGGCCGCCGGTTCGGCAAAGAATCCCCCGGAGGTGCATCTATGAAATCGATCAAGCATCCTTACATTCTGGCCCTCTCCGCCTGCCTGCTCACGCTTTTAGGCACACCGGCAATGGCCTCGCCTCTCACCGGCATCGCCTCGGCCATGCCTCTCATCCAGGCCCCGCAGCCGCAAACGCCTAATCAGGTTCAGCCTGCGGTGCAAACACAAAGCTTCACCGGAACCATCGCCCAGCAGGGCAGCGACTATGTCCTCGAGTCCTCGGGCAAAACCTACAAGCTCAGCGGCGCTGACAACGCCAAGAACTTCGTCGGCAAGTCCGTCATCGTCGTCGGCACACTCGATGCCAGCACCGGCACCATCGCGGTGCAGAGCATCACTGGCGCGCCCAAGTAGCGCTGCGCCTTCACGCCGGATGCGCAGGTTCACCCCTTCGCATCCGGACCATCCCCGCTTGCTTCGCTCCGCGTACCTGCGCCAGCATCGCCTTGTGCCCCACATCTCGATTTTGAGATGGGTGAAAGCACAACCACCTTTTCTCGACGCCCCGACCGCCGACGGATTCCAGCGTCACTTCAGCGTTTCAATCTTCGTCCCGTCGGGAATCTTCACTTCGAACTCGTCGGCCGGGAACTTCGGGTTCTTCGACACGCGCAGAACGTCCAGCGTAATCTCGATGCCTTCCTCCGGCCGCTTGATGACCACCCGGCCCGGATACAGCCCTGATCCGAAATCGTTGTAGTTGCCGTAATACACCTGCGTCACCAGGTTGCCCTTCTTGTCGTAGAGATCCTGCTCATAGGGCAGCAGATCGTCGCGATGGAAGGTCACCACGCGAATCGGCGTCAGCTCCTGCGTTGCCGGCCGCCTGCGCATCACGTTCAGAATGTACTCCGGCACCAGCAGCAGATTCTTCTTCTTCACGTCCTCAATCGTCTCCGTATCCGCCGTCACGGAGTACAAGTCGTCCGGGCTCAGCCCGCGCACCACCATCGCATCAAAAAAGAATCCTGGCCGCAGGTTGTAGAGCGCATTCTTCGCCGTTCCCGTCGCTGAGTTCGATCCCTCGAAGGCCACGCTCTTTGACGGAATGTACAGCTTGAAGGTCTTCCCGTCGCTGCCCATGTCAAAGACGCGCACGCCGAAATAGGTTCCCACCACGCGCAGCATCTCCGGCTTGCGCATCACAATGTAGCCCTTGCCCGAGGGAAAATCCTTCGCCAGGCCTTCCTGGGTTTTCAACTCCGTGGCCTGCATCTCCACGGTTGCCGTCAGCCCGTCCAGCGCGCCCCACCGCTCGTTCACCTGCTTCACCAGCTCCACCGGCGTCACCGTCCGCGTCACCACCGGAACCCGCGGCTTGGGCAGCCGGCGCGTTGTGGGCCACAAGCTGCAACCGGACAGCGCCAGCAGCGCGCACGTCCCCGCCAAAACGGCCGCCAGCCGCCGCGCCCGATTCACTGCGCACCCGCCTTCTTCACCGCTTTGCGGTAGCCGGCCACATTCCGCGCGTGCTCGGCCAGCGTTGAGGCAAACAGCGACTGCCCCTGCGGGTTGGTCCCGGCCGCCACAAAGTAGAGATACTTCGTCTCCGCCGGATGCATCGCCGCAGCGAGCGCCTTCGCTCCGGGGTTCGCAATCGGCCCCGGCGGCAGCCCCGCGCGCAGATAGGTGTTATACGGGGTATTGCGCTTCAAATCGCTCGCGTAAATCCTTCCTCGCCACTCGCCCTCGAGCTCCAGCCCGTAAATCACTGATGGGTCCGTCATCAGCGGCATCTTCCTGGCCAGCCGGTTCTCAAACACGCTGGCCACAATCGGCCGCTCGCCGTTCACCGCCGTCTCGCGCTCCACCAGCGATGCCATCGTGACCACGTTGTGCATATTCCCCGTCAAATCCAGCGCAGCCGCCTCCTTGCGAAATTGACCCACCATCGTCTTCAAAATCTGCGTCATCGTCTCGGCGCGCGTAAACCGGTAGGTGTCAGGAAACAGATAGCCCTCCAGGCTGGTCGCCTTCGGGTCCATATCCTGAATCAACCCCAGGTTTTGGGCCTGCGCCTTTAAAAACTCGTCTTCGGTTCCCAGTCCCGCCTCCTCAAGCCGTTGCCCAATCTCGAAGATGTTCGCTCCCTCCGGCACAATCACGGTCCGGGTGTAGACATCCCCGCGCTCAATCCGCGCATACACTTCGGTCATTTGCGCCCTATGGTCGAACCGGTATTCCCCGGCCTTCAGCGATCCCCGTTCCACCCAGCGCAACAGGTCAAAGGCGTAACGGTTCCGGATGATCCCAGCCTCTTCCAGTTGTTCTGCAATCCGCGCCGTCGACTCCCCTGGCGCAATCTCCACAAAGGTCTCGGACTCCGGCCCATAGGGCACGGCCATCAGCCACACCACCGCCGCCGCCCCACTTGCAAGTACGAGCAAAAGCACCAGCCGGGTTCCCGTGGCGCCCAAGCCCCCTGCCTTGTTGCTTTTCCGTCTCTGGCGCGCCATGCTCTGCTGGTTTTCCTTCTCTTCAACTTAAGACGCGGCGACCACCCCCGCGGATTCTTCGCCGTTACCTCCATTTTATCGGTTTGTTCCCTCCGGGTTCCCCCTCCCGTCCGCCAAACCGCTATGCTGGACCATAGGTTGCAATGGCTTCCGCTCCTCCACCCCGCTTTCTCGCCCTTGACGTCGGCACCCGGCGCATCGGCATCGCCGTCTCTGACGAGCTCGGACTCACCGCCCAGCCCGTCCTCACCCTGCTGCGCCGCCGCAACCCGCGCGAGGACCTCCGCTCCATCGCCCGCCTCGCCCGCCGCCACTCGGTCGCGGCCATCGTCGTCGGCAATCCTCTCCATCTCTCCGGCGAACCAAGCCCCCGCTCCGCCAAAACCCAAGCCTTCGCACATGAGCTCGGCCAGCTGACCGGCCTGCCCATCCACCTGTGGGATGAGCGGCTCACCACCCGCGAAGCCCACCAGATCCTCTACGAAGCCGGCCACGACCGCCAATCCCACCGCCCCCTCGTCGATCAGGTCGCCGCCACGCTCATTCTGCAATCCTTCCTCGACACGCGTGTCCGCTCCGCCACGGACGACACATCCACCCGCGTATAATGAAACTTCGAGTTCTTACCTCTCTCGCGGTCTGAGCCCTCGCGCTCTCCGCCACGGATTACGGATGCCGGACCACATCAAAAAACAGCTCCTCAAGGAGATTGATGCCCTCGAGCATGAGCTGGCCCACGAGCTGCCGGCCGAAATCAAAAAGGCTGTGGCCCTCGGCGACCTCTCAGAGAACGCCGAATATCACATGGCCAAGCAGCGCCAGACCTTTGTGAACGCGCGCCTCGGCCAGCTCAAGCGCCGCATGGGAGAGCTCTCTTTGGTCAATCTCGCCAACATTCCCCATGACAAGGCCGGCTTCGGCTCCACGATCGTCGTCTATGACGCCACAAAAGGAGAGGAGATTGAGTACCGCCTGGTCACCAGCGAGGAATCTGACGTGACCAAGGGCCTGATCTCCACCACCTCGCCCATCGGCCGCGGACTGGTCGGCAAACAAGTCGGCGACGTGGCCACCATCCACACTCCCAACGGCAAACGCGACCTGGAAATCCTTAAACTCACCACCATCCACGATGAAGCCGGCGTCCAGGAGAACGACGCCGAAGACCAGCAGTAGTCAGGAAGATTCGCATGACCTGGACCAGCGCTTTTGGCCGCGGCTGCGGCTGGATTTTGGACCGCATCGTCCACGGTCTGGCGCTCACCCGCATCTCGCCCAACGTCCTCACCTTTTTCGGGCTGGTCATCAACATCGTCGCGGCCTTCCTCTTCGGCCACGCCAGCGCCGCCAGCCCTCACCGCATGTTTGTCTATGCCGGCCTGGTCATCATCGGCGCGGGAATCTTTGACATGGTCGATGGACGCGTCGCCCGCAGCACCAACCAGGTCACCGTCTTCGGCTCATTCTTTGACTCCGTCATCGATCGCTACTCCGACGTCGTCCTCTTCTTCGGCCTGCTGGTCTACTACGGCCGCATCAACCGCTTCCGCTATGTCGTCCTGGTGGCCTTCGTCATGGTCACCTCGCTCATGGTCTCTTACACCCGCGCCCGCGCCGAGGCGCTGATCGGTTCCTGCAAGGTGGGCTTCATGGAGCGGCCTGAGCGCATCGTCCTCGTCATCCTCGGTGCCCTGTTCAACATCATGGCCCCCGTTCTCTGGATCCTCGCCGTCCTCTCCACCATCACCGTCATCCACCGCATCCAGTACACCTACCAGAACACCAAGCACCTGGCGCCGCTGAGCTAGCAGTTCGCGAAGTGCCGAATTTGCTTGACCCTGTAGACACCTACAGGGTTTAGGCTTGAATCATGGAAGGCCTGACAAGAGGTCAGCTTGCGAAGCGGGCCCAGATCAATCTGGAAACGGTACGCTTTTACGAACAGGAACGATTGCTTGCTGCGCCATCGCGGACGGCATCCGGCTACAGGAAATTCGCGGAGGCCGAGGTCGGTCGGCTGGCGTTTATAAAGCGCGCGAAAAGCCTCGGATTTTCGTTGAAGGAGATCCGCGAGCTTCTCGTCTTTCAGGATGAACATGCCGACGCTTGTACCGAGGTGCGAGAGCTTCTGAAAAAGAAGCTGGCCGTAGTTCACGAGAAGCAGTCGGAGCTGGAGAAATTGGAGGTCCATCTTCGTTCCGCGCTGCGCAAATGCAACCGGGCGCTGGCGCGCCAATCGCAACAGCGCGAACCCTGCCCGGTTCTCGACCAGATGGCTGATTCCGAGCCTCACAAGAATCGCGGAGGACCCTATGTCTGAACAGAGTTGCAAATCAAGAGACCTGGTCCGCGGAAGAACTGCTCTACTGCTCTGGGGCCTCCCTGTGGTCGCTCTGATTGTTGGCGCGAACTGGCGCCACGGCCTGCTCCTCTGGATTCCGGCTTTGCTGGTGATGGGCGGGGCCTGTCTCGCAAACCTGGCGCGATGCGGCAGGGTGCACTGCTACATCACGGGGCCGCTCCTGCTGCTGGCGGCAGTCTATGCCGCACTGGCGGTTGTCCATCTTGTGCCGATGCAACCAGCCATTTTCCTCGACTCCATTGTCGCCATTACTGTTCTTGCCTGGCTGGCGGAAATTCCTCTCGGAAGATACCGACAGAGAACTTAGGAAGGATCGATTCATGACTGTGCGCTCGGCATGTTCCCGCATACAGATAGAAGTTCTCTATTTCGAGGATTGCCCCAATCATTTACCAACCGTGGAGAGAATCAACGCGGTTCTGCGCGAACAGGGCTGGCGTGCGGACGTACGAGAAGTTCTGGTGGCCGATACGGACACGGCTCAAAGCGTGAACTTTCTCGGATCGCCAACCGTTCGCGTAAATGGCATCGATATAGAATCGGCAGCCGCGGATAGCAGGGAGTTCGGGTTGATGTGCAGGAGATACACAGGCGGAGTTCCCTCAGACGAACTCATCCGTGCCGCAATCCGAGCAACGTTGCAATCCGGAGGAGGAGAGGGGTGAAACAGACTCCAGTTGCAATCGGCTCGTCGCTCGGTGCGATTGCTTCGGGTTTGGTGGCAAGAGCAAGAGCCTGCTGTTTGGTCGGCCCGGCACCCGCCTTGAATCAACCGGGCTTTAAGGCATTTTTTCCTGTTCCTGTGGAGTCGCCAAAGTGGTGCAAGGTTGTCGCTTCCTAATGGTCGCGCCAACTCAGCCGTATCGTTTCGCTCTACACCAATAGGAAAAATGCGTTAGCTCAGGAGGAGGCCACCGCAGGCCGATTTGGCCTCCCATCTGCCTTTTCCTCAGCCTTCTCACCGCCCCTTCGGCTTCCACTTCTCCAGAAACTCCGTCACCGTCGCCGCCTGCATGCTCCGCATCGACTCGAACTCCCCGTTCGCCTGGCTGTAAATCAACTTGCCTCGCGGGGAAAGCACCGCCAGCGCCGGCACGCCCTTGTTCAGCGGAACCCCGTACTCCTTCGCCAGATCCAGATTCTTGTCATACCGCCCGATATTCACATCCACCAGCACATAATTCCGCTCCAGCAGCGGCTGATTGTCCGCGCTGTGGAAGTAGATATTCAGCACCTGGCAGTCGCCGCACCAGTTGCCGCCAAAATCCACAATCACCCTGCGGTGCGTGGCCTCCGCCTTCTGCAGCGCCGCCGCCAGATCTGCCCGCGCCTGCCCTGGGTCCGGATAAATCACCCGTCCCGCCGGATAGGCCGCGCCCGCTGCCAACAGCAGCCCTGCCGCCACACTCAACCACCGAGAAACACCCTTCATTGCGAGCCTCCTTGCATTGCACCCAGTCTGCCACACCCCCGGCACACCCCGCCACGCCGCGCCGACAGGTCACTCTAGTCACTTGTTGGATGCACAGCGAAGCGCCTTCGTTACACGCACCCGTCCTATACTCAAGACTGTGAAGAACGCCCTGCGCGAAAAGCTCGAATCCCGCGCCTTCCCCGACCTGGACGCCATGATGGACGGCTACGCGCGCGCCGCCGTGGACCTGGCCCGCGCCACCTTCCATCGCCCCCTCGACTTTACCCCCGACTCCATCGAGGCACTCGACGAAATCCTTGTCCTCCTCGCCGACTCGCCCGACATTGATCTCGACTTCGAATCCCGCCTCTGGGGCAGCTATCTCGGTGAAGTCCTTCGCCGCCGCTACGCCGGCGGGTGGGAGATGACCCCGTACCCCGGCGGCGTCGCAGCCCTGCCCGCCATTGAGGTCCGCGGTTCCCGCCTCTTCCCCCTCATGAAGGTCTACCGCCGCCTCACCATCGGCGAAGAAGAGGACATGCGCAGCTTCTACTCCCTGGTCACCGCGCGCCTCGGCGATCCCTCCCGCGTCAATTAGGCACACGCCCTGCCTGCGCGCCTGCCAGCCTTCCCCTCTTTGTGCGACAATAAGCCGTGACAGAAGCGCGCCCTGCCCGTTCGGCGCGCGGAAGGAAGTACCATGGGTGATTTTCTACAGCCTTGGCACCTGATCGTTCTTGCCATCGTGGTCTTTCTGCTCTTTGGAGCCAGGCGTCTGCCTGAACTCGGCAAGGGTCTCGGCGAAGGTCTCAAGGGGTTTCGTGAGGGGATCAAGGGCATCACAGATCCGGTGCCCACCAACCCGCCCGCGCAGACCACGCAGCAAAGCTCCGCTGCGCCGCCGGCCAATCCACCGGCCAACCCGCCTGTTGAGGAGAAGAAGTAGCCGCGAAGCCCGTCCGCAACTGCTGCCCGGGCCGTTGCAGCGCTTCTCCCGTTCCGGAAATCCCCGCACTTTATCCCCGCCACAAATCCCCCCGGCACAAATCCGACCACCACTCAATTTGCGCGCAACAAATTTGTCCGCATCAAAGTCAAAAGGCCCGCGATTCTCCTCGCGGGCCTTGTTCGTTGCTGTTTGAATTCTCTTTCGCGGCCCCTAGTGCAGGTCCTCCGCGGTCGGATAGTAGCCGTGCTTGGCAATTACGTCCAATCCCGGCCGGTCCACGCGCACATCGATGGTGTGGAACTTGTCGACCAGAAGCGGCTGATGGCTCAGGTAGCCCAGCATGTACTGCGTCCTTGCTTCCTCGGTAATCTTCTGATAGCTCAGCTCAATCCCGTTCACGCCGCGCTGCGCATCCAGTGATCCGCCCGTGGCAAAGGTGTATTTCGCCAGAATGTTGTCATACATTGTGAACGGCAGGTGGATGCGGCTCACAAACCCCTCGCCCCACATTGCCGAGTCGCCCACCAGCGTGCCGTACACCGCAATCTGGTTCGTCTCCAGGTAGCGAATCACGTCCTTATACTTCACCTTGCTGCCGTACTCCTTGCCGTCGGAGATCACATAAATAATCCGCCGCCGTTCCTTCGGCCGGCTCGAAAGTTCCTTTGCGGCCGCCAGAATCGCGTCGTTCAGCGTGTGAATCTCCTTGGGAATACTCATGGCCGATGAATCGCCCACCGAAAGCCCCGGCTGCACATTCGGGTCCACGCAATTGCCGTTCGTATAGACCGCGCAGCCGGCCATCGCCCCGCTGTTGATGGGCACCTGGGGGTCGGTTCCGGTCGCCTTGGTCATCGCCAGCACCATCGGCAGCCGCTCGCTCTGCCCGCCCGTAAAGCTGGTCTGCTCCTCTGATCCGTTGCTGTAGGTAAAGACCGCCGCCTCGTCATAGGGCGTCAGCGATCCCTGAATCGCCGCCAGCGAATCGTTCACCTTTTCCATCACATTGGCCGGCAGCCCCCGGTCAATCACAAACGCAACCGACAGCGGATACGGGCTCACCGTGAAAAAGCTCAGCGGCATCCGCGCGCCATCCTCAAATACCTGAAAGTCCCGCCACGTCAGCCCCGGCACCAGGCGACCCTTGCCGTCCTTAACCGTCACCGGCACCTGCACAAAGTTCGTGTACTTGCGGATGACAAACCCCAGCTTCGTCACGTTTTCGCCCGACAGCGGCTCCTCGGGCGGCTTGGTCTGGAAATTGTCCTTTGGCGGCGTCGGCGGGGTCGCCGGCGGCTGCTGCACCGTGCTCGACGAGTTTCCGCCGGCCGGCTTCTCCACGCCCGCGCCAATCCCCGGCGTAATCGTCCCTCCCGCGACGCTCTTCAGCGATTCCGCCTTCTGCGGCGTCGGAGCGTCCGGAACAGGCGTCTGCTGCTGGGCCACAGCCGCAGGCTGCACCATTATCGTCGCGCTCAAAAGCGCGGCCAGCGCCATTGCCGTCAAACCTGACTTCAAAACGATTCCGTCCTCCAAAAAACTCCCGCTTCGGGACCCTTCACCGCGCGGCTCAGCGGCCTTCCAGGCCCGCAATCGGCCACTCCGGCTACCCTTCACAGGGTATCAGACGCCGCAGAGCCTCACTTGTCGCCAATCCGAGCCCAACCAGAGCCCGAACCTGGGCCCATACCAAGGCCCGAACAGGCGCTCTGTTCACACCCCTTGCGGGGCATTTGCGCTATGCTCTCTTCGTCCGCCGTTTTTCGTCTATCTCATCAGCATGTCCTTCCGTCTGTGCCGTCTGTGCCGAGTTGCCGCGCTGCTGTTTCTCGCCCCGGCTCTGTCTCTTGCCGCCTGGGGCCAGCTTGCGCCCTCGCCGGATGCGCCGCCCGTCTCGAACGCCCCGCCACAGCCGGACGAGAACCAGTCCGTCGCCACCATCAAGGTGAACGTCAGCCTCGTCGACCAATTCTTCACCGTCACTGACAAGCACGGAGCCCTCATTCCCCATCTCACCCGCAACGACTGCTCCATCGCCGAGGACAACGTCCCTCAGACCATCAAAAACTTCACCGCCGAATCCAACCTGCCCCTCACCATCGGCATGATGCTTGACACCTCTGGCAGCCAAGATGAAGTCCTGCCCCTCGAGCAGCAGGCCGGCGACCAGTTCCTGCGCGACATCCTCCGCCCCAAGGACGAAGCCTTCCTGCTCTCCTTTGACGTGAACGTTGACCTGCTGCAGGACTACACCAACAGTGCCTCGCAGCTTGCCCATGCCATGGACAAGGCCCAGATCAACACCGCGGGCGGCAACGGCGCGTTCGGCATCCCCGGCCTTGGCACCGGGCCGGTACCTGTCCAGGGCACGCCCAAGGGCACGCTGCTTTATGACGCCGTCTACCTCGCCTCCCACCAGAAGCTCGCCGATCAATCCGGACGCAAAGCTCTCATCATCCTCACCGACGGCCAGGACGAGGGCAGCAAAACCACCATCAAGGAAGCCATCGCCGCCGCCCAGCGCTCCAACGCCATCATCTACGTCATCCTCATTGCCGACCCCGGTGTCTACGGCAGCTTCAACATGGGCTACTCCGGCTACTCCGCCGCCAAACAGATGTCCACTGAGACGGGCGGCCGCGTCATCAACGTCGGCTACAACGGCAAAAAACTCGCCGCAGCCTTCCAGCAAATCGCCGACGAGCTTCGCTCCCAGTACGTCGCCACCTACACCTCCACCGACGCCAAATTGGACGGCACCTTCCGCCGCATCACCGTCCACTGCAACGGGGACGACCTCCGGATCCACGCCCGCAAGGGCTACTACGCACCGCTTCCCGGCGGTTAAGGCCCGGCCGTCAGCCCTTTGCCCGCATTGCCTACCTCGTTTTCTCCGTTTCCCCTTCAACGCCGCGCCGCACACGCACAAGGGCCGCATCGAGTCCATCGACGCGGCCCACATTCTCTTCGAAATCTCAACTTCAAAATCTTTGGAGCACCGGGTCGGGATTGAACCGACGAATACAGGTTTTGCAGACCTGCGCGTTAGCCACTTCGCCACCGGTGCTCATCGCGCGCACGCGGCTCACGCCTTCAGCCCGCGCCGGGTACCCGTAGACTAGAAGTTGACCGGAGGCCTGTCAACCCAATGCCCACGCTCGACTACCACGTCCTCGACGTCTTTACAGATGCCCCTCTGGCCGGCAATCCCCTCGCCGTCGTGCTCGTTCCGCCCGAGCTGGCCTACGCTCTCTCCGCCGAGCAGATGCAGTCCATCGCCCGCGAGTTCAATCTCTCTGAGACCACTTTCGTCCTGCGCCGCCCCGCCGCGCTTGAGGCCACTGAGGGCGTGCGCGTCCGCATCTTCACCACCCAGGAAGAACTGCCCTTCGCCGGCCATCCCACCCTCGGCACCGCCAGCCTCCTGCGCCGCATGGCCCCCGAAGCTCTCAACCGCGACACCATCACTCTGGCCCTCAACGTCGGCCCCATCCCCGTTCGCTTCGAATCCGATTCCTTCGGCGAAATGACCCAGCGCAATCCGGAATTCGGCGCCATCCTCAACCCCGCTGAAGTCGCGCCTCTGGTCGGCCTCGACCTCTCTGACCTTGATCCCGCATTGCCTCCGCAGGTTGTCTCCACCGGCATATCCTTCGCCATCGTCGTCCTTCGAAATCTTGAAGCTCTCGCCCGTTTCCGCGTTGATCTCGCGCAGGCCACTCCCTGGCTCCGCTCTCACGGCGCGGACTCCTTCTACGTCCTCGCGCCCACCGCGGATTCCTCGCCCGCCTGGCGCGCACGCATGCAGTTTTACGGCGGAGAAGATCCTGCCACAGGCTCCGCCGCCGGATGCGCCATCAGTTATCTCGTCTCCCGAGGCGCGGTTGTCTCCGCGCAGCGCATCCACCTTCGTCAGGGCGTTGAAGTCTATCGCCCCAGCGACCTTTTCCTCTCCGCACACGTCGCTTTCGAAGGCGATTCTCCCGCGGTCTCGCAAATCCGCGTCGCCGGCAGCACTGTTCTTGTGGCATCGGGACGGTTTTTCCTGCCATGATGCACACGCTTTCAACAAGCTTTCATCATCCCAACTCCGTTCCTGTCTTTGCCCTGCGTGTTTTCCACTTGTTACAGGTGCGTTTTCACTCCCATCTTCGCTTCCCTTTCCCTCTATTCGTGCGCCTCCGAAGCCCGTACTCTTGCCAAGCATTGAAGCAAGACATCCGGCAGCAATGCCGATCTCGCCGAGAAGCATCAGGCACAATCTGACCGCGGGGAAAAGCTCACCTCACGTGGATTGACGGCTGGAATGGTTCAGGCTTTCGCGGCCTGCCCAACGTGGCTGTGCGCGAAATTCCGACTTCGTTCCGCCGCAGGAATCCACCTGACAGCGAACGCCAAACTGCGGCCGCCGCACAGGACTTGCGTCGCTGAAACCCGCTCCAGTAGCGGGCAAAGCCCACGTATGTCCCGACACGCGGCAATGAAAATTCATTCGAAGGAGCACCCCACCCGGTTATGAGGCCCAAGAAAGTCATCCTTTGCGTCGACCACCATGAGCAGGACCTCTCCGTCCTCAGCTTCATGCTCTCCATCAACGGCTACCGCGTTCTTGCCGCCGCAAGCCACGCGCAGGCCCTCGAACTCTTCGCCGGCCAGGCCGTCGATCTCGTCCTCGCCGACTGCTCCAACACGCACCTTGAAGGCATCCAGCTCGTCGCGCGGCTCAAGCAATCCGCCTCCCACGTGCCCATGGTTCTGCTCGGCGATCCGCAAAAGCTCAGCGCCCACGTCCACGCCGCCGACGCCGTCTTCGCCAAAAAATCCATCTCCACCCAGGAGCTCCTCGAACGCATCAAGATCCTCAGCGCGCGCAAACGCGGGCCCCGCAAGGGCATGCACCGCCTGGCCCAGTCCGCCACGCTCGCCGTCGCCTCTTAGCACGCACGCAGGGCGCGGCCTCAACCGCCGCCGCCGCGCCCGCTCAATCCCTCTCTTTCCCCGCCCAGTCGTTCGCCGCTCAACAACCACCCGCTTGACGCGCCCACCACTTCACGGGCATACTCGCCTTCATCATTCATTGCCAGCACGGACTCGCCTCTCGGCCCGCGCGAAAGTGGCCCAGTTTATGGATCTGGTTCTTGTTCGCCTTCTTTTTGTTCTTCTTCTTTCCGCCGTTTGCTACTTCCTTCGCCCCTTCGGCCTGGCTGCACCTGCCGCCGCCGCCGCCGGAGCTGCCGCAGCCGCCGCCGTCATCATCTTTGAGCTCCGCGTCCGCGCCCTCAGCCTTCGCCGCCTCATCGGCGCGGTGGCCGGCTCGGTCCTGGGCATCTTCGGCGCAGCTCTCTTTTGCCTCGTGCTGCGCTCGGCCCCACTGCCCGCCACCACCTCGGCGGTTCTGCAAATCTTCGTCCTGATGCTCATGACCTATGTCGGTCTCATCGTGGGCGCAAGCAAGGGCGACCTGCTCAACCCCGCCGCCCTCGGCGTCGTCTTCTCCGGCGAGCGCCCCGCCCGCCGCGCCGCCAAAATTCTCGACACCTCCGTCATCATTGACGGCCGCATCGCCGACATCGCTGAAGCCGGATTCATCGACGGCCCCATGGTCGTCCCCGAGTTCGTCCTCCGCGAGCTGCAAACCGTGGCCGACTCCACCGACAGCTCCAAGCGCCAGCGCGGCCGCCGCGGCCTGGACATGCTCCAGCGCATGCAATCCAACCCCGCCCTCCAGATTCAGATTGTCCCCGACGACTTCCCCTCCATCCGCGAAGTGGACCTCAAGCTCCTCGAGCTGGCCAAGAAAATGGAGGCCAAAGTCGTCACCAACGACTTCAACCTGAACAAGGTCGCCCACCTCCACCACGTCGAGGTCCTCAACATCAACGACCTGGCCAACGCCCTCAAACCCGTCGTCCTGCCCGGCGAGCGCATGACCATCCTCATCCTCAAAGAGGGCAAGGAATTCAACCAGGGCGTCGGCTACCTCGACGACGGCACCATGGTGGTCGTCGATCACGCCCGCAAAATGATTGGCAAATCCATCGACATAGCCGTCACCAGCGTGCTGCAGACCGCCAGCGGCAAAATGATCTTCGGCAAGTTGGACGAAAACGGCCGCGCCCCCGACGCACCCAAACCCACGCCCATCGAGCTTGCCCGCTAGTCGGTCCCTTCATCAAGCTTGCATTGGCGGCGGTGCCGGCGTGAGCCCGTGCCGCTTCATGATCTCCATCATCTTCGCCTTGTCCGGCGGGCCGCCTGCCGCCTCGCGCGCCACCTCGGCGCACTCGCGGAAAAACTGCGGCCCAATCGCCGCCGGCGTCACCATGCACAGCGCCTTCACGTCCTCGCTTGCGTGGTTGTCGAACCGGTGCACCGCGCCCCGCGGAATGCACAACGCCTGCCCCGGCCCCACATCGATCGGCTTGCCGTCCACGGTCCACGTCAGCACGCCCTCCATGCCGTAAGTCGTCTCCTCGTAGTGGTCGTGGCTGTGCGCCGGAGCCATCAGCCGCTGCCCTCCCGGCACCATCACCTCAAACACCGCAACCGTGCCGCCCGAGTTTTCCCCGGTCACCAGAAACCGCACCGCCAGCGGTCCCAACCGAATCACTTCATCCGCGGGATTCACGGAAAGATCCATCGCCTGTTGTGTCATCGCAATCTCCTTTTCGTAATCTCAAATCAGGTTCCGCTATGCCGGGGGAAGCAGCACAAGCCCGTACCTGGCGGATGCCGCGCGCGCCCGGGCAATCAACTCTTTGCTCACTGGCGGCGGCGCCGAGTGATCCTCCGCAGGTTCGAAGACCTCGGCAAAGTAATTCTCCAACCCCGCTGGTGCAATCAATGCCAGAGCCTTTACCGCTACATCGCCCGTGTTCTTGAAGGAGTGAGCAATGCCACGGGGAAGATACACCAGATCCCCGGCCGTCGCAGTCAGTGCTGTCTCACCCACCTGAATCGTCAGCGTCCCTTCCAGCACGCGGAACGATTCGTCCTCACGCTGGTGGATATGCGGGGGTGGTCCTCCACCCGGCGGCACAACGACCTCAGAAAGGAAAAACGCACCACCAGTCTCCTCCCCGGTCAGCAGGAATGTCATCAGGCTCCCCGGGCCCCAGTACGCCCGGCCGCTTCCCGCCCGCACGCACTTCACACCGCTCTCCTTCAGATCTTTCGCCACCGCCCCGCCCGGGGACTCCGCCGCCCCATCCGGGTAAAGAGCCGGAGCCTGACTCATCTGCGTTCCCATTGCAACCTCCTTTTGGTAAACCACGTTTACCTTGAAATTATGGTAAACATAGTTTACCCTTATCGTCAATGACAATTGCGCACAAAAATTCGCCCGTCGCGACAAAGGACATGCTCATCGGCGCCTTGCTGCGCGTCCCGGCCGAGGCCATTCATCGCCGCATCATTCGCGAGCTCAACGCGGCCGGCTTCGGCGACCTCGGCCTGCCGCACATGGCCATTCTGCGCTTTCCTTCTCCTGACGGTGTCAGGCCCGGCGTTCTGGCCCAGCGCGCCGGAATGAGCAAGCAGGCCATGAACCGACTCCTCGGCAGTCTCGAAGACCTCGGCTATCTGGTCCGGTCCGACGCGCCGGGCGAAGGCCGCGCCCGCATCGTCCACTTCACCCGCCGCGGTCACGCCGCCTACGCCAGGGCCATCGAAATACTCCGGCAAATCGAGCGCGAGTGGGCCGCCGAGCTGGGCCCACGCGACTTCCCTCAGCTCAAAAAATTGCTTTGCCGCGTCTGGGAAAGCCCTCTGGTCCGTTAATCCGCGCACCCCGTGCGCTCGCCCATTGGAACAGGCTCATCCAGCCCTTCACCCCTCCAGCTCCACTGCCGTCCCGCCCCATTCTGCCGGGTCCGCGTCGCTCACGCTCTCGGTGAACGTCCACGCATAGCCGGCAAGATCCTCGGCATTGTACTGCCGCTCGCCGTACTCATAGGTCTTCGGCGCGCGCGTAATCCGCGCCCCCTGCTCCACAGCCCGCCGCCAGTGCGCGTCCACATCCTCCACGCGCACCATCACGGAGTGCCCCGCCGTCCGCGGCCCATTCTCCTCGCCCTCGCGCAGCTCCCGCACAATCACCGCGCCGCCGCCCGCGTGCATCTGCACCCGGTGGCTCCCGATCCGGATGCGCACCCGAAATCCAAACGCGCGGCAAAGCCATTCCGCAGCCGCAATCACATCCTCATACGCCAGCTCCGGAATCACCGCCGCCCGCGGAATCGACCGATTTTTCTGCATCCGGCACTCCTCCCTGTCGCTAGCTCACTAACTTGCTGACTCGCTGTCTTGCTAACTTGCTGACTCGCTAACTCGCTGACTTGCTGACTTGCTGACTTGCTGACTCGCTAACTCGCTGTCTTGCTGACTCGTTAACTTGCTAACTTGCTGACTTGCTGTCTGCTGTCCCTATTGCTCGTCCTTGCCCGGCCGCAGCATCAGCTCGCGAATCGCTTCGCGCGGGTCCTTGCCCGCGTCCAGAATCTGCTCCATCTGCTCGGCAATCGGCATCTCGATGCCGTGCCGGCGCGCCAGTCCCAGCGCCGCGCGCGTGGTCCGCACGCCCTCGGCCACCTTGCCGCCCAGGCCCTCCAGAATCTCCGGCAGCTTCTGCCCTTTGCCCAGCGCCTCGCCCACCGTCCGGTTTCGGCTCAGCGATCCGGTACAGGTCAGCACCAGGTCGCCGACGCCGCTCAGCCCCGCCAGCGTCTCGCGCCGTCCGCCGCAGGCCACGGCCAGCCGCGTAATCTCCGCAATCCCGCGCGTCATCAGCCCCGCGGCCGAGTTGTAACCCAAACCCACGCCCGCCGCCACGCCCGCCGCAATCGCAATCACGTTTTTCAGCGCGCCGCCCAGCTCCACCCCAATCACGTCGGTCGACGTGTAAAGCCGCAGGGTTTGGGACGAAAACTCCTCGCGCACCCGCGCCGCAACTGCCGCGTCGGCAAAGGCCACCGTCACCGCCGTCGGCTGTCCCTGCGCCACTTCCAGAGCAAAGCTCGGCCCGCTCATCGCGCCAATGGCCAGCTTCAATCCGGCCGGCTCGAGCGTCTGCTGCAGCACCTCGGTCATGCGCAAAAAGGTGTTGTCCTCCACGCCCTTTGTCGCGCTCACCAGAATCTGTCCCGCGCGCAGGTGGGGCGCCAGCCGTTTCATCGTCCGCCGCAGAAACTGCGACGGCACCACGGCAACCACAATTTCCGCCGCGCCCACCGCCGCGACCTCCGGAGTCACTTCCATCTCAGCGGGCAGCGGAAAACCCGGAAGGAACAGCGTGTTTTCGCCTGCCTCGCGAATCACGCGCGCCTCATTCGTGTCGTGCGACCACAGTGTCACCGCGTGGCCACGACGATGAAAGCTCAGCGCCAGCGCCGTTCCCCACGCGCCGGCTCCCAGCACGGCAACGCGGCTCATGCGGGCTTCCTTGCGCCAAAGCGGTTCTCTGTTCCCGTCATCAGTCTCCGAATATTCTGGTGGTGCTTGAAGATAATCATCAGCGCCACCGTCGCCTGCACGGCCATGAAGAACGCCGGCCGCTCACCGCGCACCAGCATCCAGGCGAAGACCGGAAAGCACGCGGCGGACACAATCGATGCCAGCGAGACAAACCTGCCCATGGCGAAAATCAGGGCAAACACCGCCAGCGACGCCAGCGCGGCCAACGGCGAGGCCACCAGAAATACGCCAAAACCGGTGGCCACGCCTTTGCCCCCGCGAAACTTCAGCCACACCGGAAACATGTGTCCCAGCACCGCGCACAGCGCCGCCAGAGCCGCCACATTCCGCATCGGCACGCCGGGCATCCACACCGGCGCCGCCAGCATGCCCAGCCAAACGGCCGCGCTGCCCTTCAGCATGTCCAGCAGAAACGTTGCCGCGCCCAGTCCCTTGCCGCCCAGGCGCAGCACATTCGTCGCGCCAATGTTGCCGCTGCCCACTGTGCGAATGTCCTGCTTGCGCACCAGCAGGACAAGCAGAAATCCGACTGGAATCGATCCAAGCAGATACGCAGCCAAGGCAATCAGCGGGCTCGCTGGGGACATAACGAGACCGAGTGTAGCAGGTCGGGCCGGGGTCTGAGTTGCGCCGCCCGCCTTTGCTCCGTCGCGCTTCGTTTGGTTCGCCCGGCGCGCCGCTTCCGCCGAGTGTATAGTGGGTGCTTCCCTCCGGCTCCCCTGGTTTTAGCATTCTCTGAAAGGCGGTTACGCATGCCGAGTTATCTCGTGCAAACTTCTTACACCACTGAGGCGCTCACCTCGCTCATCAGGAATCCGCAGAATCGCTCTGACGTCGTGCGCAAGGCCGTTGAAAAGCTCGGTGGATCGCTCACCGGTCTCTGGCTCTCTTTCGGCGACCACGACGTTGTCTGCATCGTGGAAATGCCCAACAACGTCAGCGCCGCGGCCTTGTCGCTCGCCGTTGCCAGCGGCGGTTCCGTGCGCAACACCAAAACCACGCCTCTGCTCAGCGTGGAAGAAGGTCAAGCTGCCATCAAGAAGGCGGGAAGCTCCGGTTACAAGCCTGTAGGCGCCCCAAAATAAGCGCACAATAGCCGGCCGCGCGCACCTTCTGCGCGGGACTCCGGGGAATCCCTGTCTCAATCCACCATCACTTCGCCCGGCAGAATCGGCCGCGTGCGATAGAGCTTTCCCTTGGCCGCAAGCATCCCCATCAGCGCCAGCACAGCCAGGTAAACGGCCAGCTTTGTCACGTCCGCCCAGTGGGCGCGCGGCAGCGTCTTCCACAGAACCAGCAGCGCGGTCTGTCCCGCCGTCACCGCCCACACCGTGCCGTAAAAATACCGCCGCTCCGTGCCTTCGCCTTTTGTCCTCGGGCCCACGCGGGGCAGCTTGCCCACGGCGCCCAGCCCCAGAATCAGCAGGCACAGCGGCAGATACGCAAATTGGTAAAGCTGCTTCATCGTCCACACGCCGGTCGCCACCACAATCACCAGCCCGGCCAGGTTCAGCAGCGCAAAGTTCAGCGCCGCGTTCCACGCAAACGTGTAACACACCCGCCGATACAGGGGATTCGGCTTGTCCTCGTCAAAACGCAGAATGTACGGCTGGTGCTCCACGCCCGGCAACTGCGCATTCCACCCGGCAATTCCCGTGCCCAGCAGCACCGCCGCCAGCCATGCAGAGTTGGCCCAACTGAAGCCATGCGCGAACAGTGAAAACGTCAGTGGTCCCGGCGCCAGAAAAAAGACCCATATCCAGATGGGCCAGTGCGCCAGCCGGTAATGGGGCTTGTTGCGTTCGCGCATCTTGCGCTCGCGCGCATATTCCACCTTTCCGCTGTAGGCCATAGTGGGAGTTTTTCAAAGCCCCCGCACGCGCGTCAATCCGCACCCTGTGTCTTCGCAGACCCCTCGAAAAAATCCCCCTTCAAGGAATACACTGGTAAGAATTGCCCGCGGAGCCTGCCGGTTGCGCATTCCTCCCCGCGGGCGCCTGAAGGAGACGTAAACCTGTGAAACAGTCCCTCATGTGGATCATCCCCTGTGCACTTTCCCTGGCCGCGATTCCGGCATTATCGCAAGCGCCAGCCACGCCCGCGCTTCCGTCGTCCTCCGCGCAGTTGCGCTCCTCGCTCTACTCCGTGCAGTCCACTCTGGCCAGCCTGAACATCCAAAAGTGGAAACACGGAAGCATCCGCGATGAGGCTGCCGACGATGTGCAGGCCATCCAGCACGAGATCCGCGTTACCCTCCCCCCTCTTCTCGTCGCTTCAGATGCCGCACCCGAATCGCTCGGCAAGGCTCTTGCGGTTGTCAAGCGTGTCGGCGCTGTTTACGACGTGCTTTTGCGCGTATTTGATGCCGCGCGCATCTCCGCGCCCGCTGAGCAGGTGGGCGAGCTGCAGGTCGCTCTGCGCAGCCTGGAGCGGGCGCGCCTCAGCCTCGACGACCGTCTGCAAACCGAGGCCACGCGGCAGGAGCAGCAGATGAGCGCACTGCGTGTCACCCTTCAAAAGCAGGCCGCCTTCAAGTGTCCCGCGCCGCCGCCCGTCAAGCCCTGCCCCAAGCCGAGGGTCCACCACTACACGCGCCGCCGGCACGCCACCAAGCCCGCAGAGAAGAAAACGACCGACTCTGCAACGAAGCCCAAAACCAATCCGTAACGGCTCAATCGGCAACAAAACCAAGCCGTTCGCCTCGCCTACATCAGCTTGCGCCGCACCAGGTCCAGCGCCTGCTGCGTGGCCCACTGGCGCACGCGCTCGCGGTTGCCGCGAAAGGTTCGTTGATATGTGTCGGTCTGCTGCGCGTCGCTCACGGCAAAGTAGACCAGGCCCACCGGCTTCTCGTCCGTCCCGCCCGTCGGCCCGGCAATGCCCGTCACGCCCAGTCCCAGCGTGGCTCCGGTGCGCTTGCGAATTCCTTCAGCCATCGCCGAGGCCACCTCGGTGGAAACCGCTCCGTGCTTGGCAATCAGCTCCGGTGCAACATTGGCGAAGCTGGTCTTCAGCGGATCGGAATACACCACCGCGCCGCCCAGGAACGACCGCGAGCTGCCCGCCACGCCGGTGATGCGCTGCGCCACCATGCCGCCCGTGCAACTTTCCGCCACCGCCAGTGTGGCCTGCCGCAGTCCGAGATAGTAGAGAACAATCTGCTCCAGCGCCTCGCCCTGCGACGAGTAGAGCCAATCGTCCAGCGCCTCTTCCAGGCGTCCGGCCAGCTCGTCCACGCGCTCTTCCGCGCTCTCCTCGTCCGGCCTGGCGCACAGCAGAGTCAGTTGAATGTCGCCCGCATGCGCCAGAATCGTTGTCTCCACATCGCCGTACTCGCTGTAAATCGGCGCCAGCAGCTTGTCGGCCTGCGACTCGGGAATCATTGCCGCTTTCAGCGTCCGCTTGGCAATGTGCCGCGCGGGCACAATCTTTTTCAGCCGCGGCAGGCACTCCTCGTCGAACATCGGCCGGCACTCGTTCGGCGGGCCCGGCACCAGCATCACCAGCTTGCGATAGCCCTCGAACGTCGCGTCCAACCATTGCCCCGGCGCGCTGCCGTGCGGATTCTCAAGCACCGTTGCGCCTTCAATCACGTCTGCCTGTTTCAGATTGTTCTCCGGCATCGGCATGCGCCAGGAGGCAGCCCGTGCGTGCAACGCGGCCACCAGGTTGTAATCCCGCTTGAGCGCCACGCCCAGCGCCTCAGCCATCGCCTCGCGCGTCAAATCATCTTCCGTCGGACCCAGCCCGCCCATCAGCACCACGATGTCCGCGCGCCGCACCGCCGTGCGAATCGCGCTCACAAGGTCCTTGCGGCGGTCGCCCACAATGGTCTTGAACGCCACCGTTACGCCGATCTCGTTCAGTCTTTCCGTCACATGGAGCGAGTTGGTGTCCTGACGGAAAGGCGTCAGCATCTCGGAACCAACCGCAACAATCTCTGATTTCATAAAGAGAAAAGCAATCCCGCCCGCGCCTGCGGCGCACTCCGCCACACTTCAGCTTACAAAGCTTTCCCTGATTCTTAAAAGAGGCTCAGTCCTTCCACGCCAAGGTCCGCATCGTAAACAGCTTCGTGAGTGGTCAGGATGGCGGTGCCCAGGGGAGAAAATGCCACGCCCACCAGATTGGTTCCGCTCACCGCAAGGCTCGCCTCGCCGCTGGGCGTAATGCGCACCAGCCCATGGCGTCCGTGCAGGCACGCAGTCACATACACGTTGCAATCCCGATCCAGCGCCAGCCCCTGCGGCCGTCCCAGCCCGCGGAACCACGCGCGCGCCTCGCCCTGCGTGTTGATGGCCCAGATGGCGTCATTCGAGCAGAGAGTCGGCCCCGTCACATAAAGCGTACCCTCGCCGTCCACCGCCAGATGGTAGGCGGAAACACTCGGCTCCAGCGTGGCATACACAAAAATCCGTCTCTCGAGATCAATCTTGAAAATCGTGCCGCTACGGTCGCCTACAAACAAATTCCCGTCGCGATCGAAGGCCGCGCCCGTGGCCACGCCCATGCCTTCGGCGTAAAGGGTCGCCTCTCCCGCGCCGTCCACGCGATACACATTGCCTTCTGCGCGCGAGGTCACATACAGATCGCCCTCCGGACTGAAGGCCAAGCCTGTCGCGTTCAAAATTCCCGTCACAAAAGGCGTTCCGCGTCCATCCGGACTCACGCGCACCACGGAAACCGGCGTCTGCTTGCCGCGCGGACCAGAGATGGTGGCATACACCATGCCCGATCGGCTCACTGCGGGACTCGTGACCGGATGCAGTCCCCGCGTAAGCTCCCGCGCCACGCGCAGCGGAGCCATGTTGCTGACGCCGGCCGGCGAGCGCACCTCGATATTGCCCGTCGCCGCTTCCTCAGGAACGCGAAACGCAAGCCGACCGGGCCGGCTCATCAGCACGTGCGCCGCGTGCGCGCCCACCATCACCGCCGGCAGAGCCCGGTGCTGCGGGCCCAGATGCGCGCCGGCCAACTCCACATCGCCCAGAGGCAGCGCAACCGGCGGAACAATGTCGTCGATGCGCGGCTCGATCAGCGCTTCATCCGGTTCGGATTGTGCATGGGAATGCGGCATTTCTACACCCAGAGTCGTAGCAACGATGCTACACCCAAAGCATACAGCCCCGCGGCCACGTCGTCGAAGACGATGCCCCAGCCTGCCGGCAGCCGCTCGAACTTACGCACCGGAAACGGCTTGGTGATGTCGAAGAGCCGAAACAGGATAAGCGCGATGAGGGCGTGCCGCCAGTCCGCCGGCGAACCCAGCAACGTAATCCACTGCCCGGCCGCTTCGTCGATGACCACAAAGCCCGGATCGTGCCGCCCGCTCTCCCGCTCGGCAATCGTGGCCGCGGGCACGCCCAGCGCAACGGAAAGCACAATCCCAACGGTAAGGAACAGCAGCAGCCCGTGCGCCGAGGCATGCGCGCCCCAGGCAAATGCCGCCCACAGCAGCAGCGCTCCCACGGAGCCCCAAGTGCCCGGCGCAGGCTTCAGCAGCCCCGCACCGAAGAACGTGGCGACGGTCCACGCCCAGAGCGTTTTGCGCGGTTTCGCCGCCCCCTCATTCATCAATCCACTCACCAATTCGGGCCTCAGTCGTCATTCCCGTCCTTAGTGTGGCCGCCTGCCAGCCCGCCCAGGTCTTCCAGCACCTCGGGGTCAAGCACCGGGGAGCTGATCTTGTACACGCCTGTGGCCCACTTGCCCAGGTCAATCTTGCGGCAGCGGGCGCTGCAAAAGGGATAGTCCTCGTCCTTCGGCCTCACCAGCATGCCGCACGTGGGGCAGCGAAGCACCTTCGCGGATTTCTTCTTCGCGGCCATCTCGGCTCAATCTCCACGCAAACGAAATAGTCTACAGCGGCCCGACGACCACCCGCGCCACCACGTCGTAGTCGTGCGCCTCGGTAATCTCCGCGCGATAGAAACGCCCGGCCTCCAGCGTGGCAGCACCCGTCTCTGGCGCGCCAAAGTCGTTGATGTAGACCTTGCCGTCAATCTCCGGCGCGTGGAATTCCGTGCGGCCCTCCCACAGCAGCGGCGTCTCTTCGCTCTCGCCCTCGGCCAGCAGCACCAGCTCGCGGCCCACCCACCGCTGCTTGGCGCGTTTGCTGATGCCCTGCTGCATCTTCATCAGCCGCCGCTTGCGCGCTTCAATGGTGCGCTTCGCCACCTTGCTCTCCAGCGCGTGCGCTCCCGAGCCCTCTTCGTCGGAATAACTGAAGACGCCCAGCCAATCAAACTTCGCCGCGGCGACAAACTCCTCCAGAATCTCCACGTCGCGGAGCGACTCGCCGGGGAAGCCCACGATGAACGACGTCCGCAGCGCGATGCCCGGCACCGCCGCGCGAACTTTTTCGAGCGTTTTGAGGAAAATATCCGCGCCCGCGCCGCGCTTCATCGTCTTCAGCACCGCAGGCGACGCATGTTGCAGCGGCAAGTCAAGATATTTGCAAATGTTGTCGTGCTTCGCAATCGTGTCGAGCAACTTCCCCGTAATGCGATTTGGATAGGCGTAGAGAAAACGCAGCCAGCGCAACCCCTCAATGCCGGCCAGCGTATCCAGCAGCGTGGCCAGTCCATCCTTCAGGCCCAGGTCTTCGCCGTAGCAGGTTGTGTCCTGGCCGATGAGCGTAATCTCCCTGACGCCCTGCGCCACCAGCCGCTGCGCCTCGGCCACCACAGACTCAAACCGCCGCGAACGAAACTTGCCGCGCAGATTCGGAATCACGCAAAACGTGCACGGATGGTCGCAGCCCTCGGCAATCTTGATGTACGCCGAAGCGCGCGGCGTTGAGAGCAGCCGCGGCGTGGTTTCGTCGTACAAGTAAGTCGGCAGCATGTGCGCCGCGCCCTGCCAGGCATCGCGCCGGAATCGTCCCTGCTCCTCGCGCAGATTGCCTTCGGCCCTGGACTCCGTCTTGTGCGTGCCTGCCAGCGACTCCTGTCCGGAATGGGCTTGCGGGATGCCGCTCAGAATCGTGAACGGCGAAGGCGCGGCCGCAACCGGCGACCCATTCAACGTTTTCAGGCCGGCCGCCTCCAGAATCGATTCCAGCTCGCCCGTGCCCACCACCGCGTCCACTTCCGGAATGTTTTTCTGAATCTCGTCGCGATAGCGCTCCACCAGGCACCCGGCCACAATCAGCTTGCGGGCGCGGCCCTCGGTCTTGTGGCGGGCCATCTCGAGAATCGTGTCCACGGATTCCTGCTTGGCCGTATCGATAAAGCTGCACGTGTTCACGACGAGAATCTCGGCCTCGGCGGGATTGGCAGTGAGGCGCGCGCCGGCGCGGTCCAGCAGGCCCATCATCACCTCGGAATCGACGAGGTTTTTGGGGCAGCCTAACGAAACGAAGCCCACGACAGGCGCCGTGGGTAAAGAAGCTTTGCTCACGTCTTCCATTCTACCGGGCAATCGGTAAATCACCGAATCTCCGCGCGCATTTTGGGTCTGAGACGGGTGCCGAATTCCTCCCGCCGAAGATGCTAAAATCCATAAGTGCCGGGCCCTACGCGACGTAATCCCGCCAACCCCGCCAGGTCCGGAAGGAAGCAACGGTAACGGGCTAGTACGGGCGCAGTAGGTCACCCGGTACTTTTTTGGCGCCTGCGGGCCTGCCGGCAACGTTCTTTTAGCTGCTCGCCGGTTCCGCTGGCGCATGAAGCAGGGCTGCCCGATCGCCCCTGCATGGAAGGTTTGACGAGCGCGGCCAACCAAGCAATTCAGAGAAGAGTCCGCGCCGCAAGGAGATGTGCATTGAGCCTCAGCGTGCGTCCTGTTGTGGGCCGGCGCGCCAAAATCACGGCGCTGGGAACCTACGTTCCTCCTGATCTTCTGACCAATCAAGACCTTGAAAAACTGGTGGACACCAATGACCAGTGGATCGTGGAGCGCACCGGCATCCGCGAGCGCCACGTGCTGGCCAAGGGCAAGGGCGTAAGCGACATTTGCACGGAGGCCGCGAAGAAGTGCCTGGCCGCACGCGGCATCGTGCCCACTGAAGTGGAAGTGATCATCGTGGGCACGGTCACGCCGGACATGATGTTTCCCTCGACGGCCTGCCTGGTGCAGAACAAGATTGGCGCGGTGGGCGCATGGGGCTTTGACGTTTCGGCCGGCTGCTCGGGCTTTGTCTTCGCGCTGCAGGCGGGCGTCAAGCTGGTGGAGAGCGGCGCGCATTCCAAGGTGCTGGTCTGCGGCGCGGACGCCAACACCCGCATGACCGACTACACCGACCGCGCCACCTGCGTGCTCTTCGGCGACGGCGGCGGCGCCGTGCTCATCGAGCCCGCGGCCGAGGGCGAAATCGGCTTCATCGACTTCGTGAATGAGATTGACGGCTCCGGAGGCTGCGCGCTCAACCTTGCAGGCGGCGGCAGCCTGAACCCCGCCAGCCACGAGACTGTGGACAAGAAGATGCACTACATCCACCAGGACGGCCCGGCAGTGTATAAATTCGCCGTACGCAAAATGGCCGAAGCCACCGTAAAATTGCTCGAGCGCAACGGCGTCACCGGCGCGGACCTCGGCTGCTTCATCCCGCACCAGGCCAACAAGCGCATCATCACGTCCACCTCAGAACGGCTGGGCATGGACCCGGAACGCGTCATCATCAATATTGAGAAGTACGGGAACACTTCGGCGGGCACCATTCCTCTGGCCATGGAAACGGCCATTGAGCAGGGCAAGCTGAAGAAGGGCGACCTGGTGCTGCTGGCCGCCGTGGGCGCGGGCTTTACCGTGGGCGCGACGCTGCTGCGCTGGGAGATTTAGCGGACCGGACTCTTACGAATTTTCAGCGCGTCGGCTGCGAAAGACCCTGCGGAATGCTCCGCTCAAAATCGTACTCCGGCAGCACGCCCGCCTCCGCCGCCATCCGGAAGAACCCGCGCATTCCTGCCACGCACTCCTCGTCCAGGACGTAATGAATATTGCTGGTCAGGTAGGTACGGATGGCATGCTCGGTCAGCGGAATCCTGCGCGCCCACTCCGCCACAATGGATTCGATGTTTTCAAGGCCCTTGTCGCGCGAGCGCACAAAGTCCCGCACCACCCGCGCGGTCAGAAAATCCGGCCCTGCGCTGGGTGCGGGCGCAGCGGCCCAGACAGCGGAAACAAACGACAAACCGGTCAACGCATCCCACTCCGCGGCCAGATCGTGATACACCAGTTCTTCGCCGGTGCGCTCTTCGCGGTTGGCGCGCTCCTCCAGCGCCATCAGCGCCGGGTCGCCAATCACAATCGCCGCGTCGGCCCGCACCAGCATCGCGTCCAGGTCCGCACTCATGGGCATGAACGGAACTTCAGGATTTCCCCAGGCGTGAAAGAGCAGCCGCGCATAGACGATTGTGGTCCGGCTGGCCGTATCGGCCGCCACGCTGCGCAGCGCGGCCAGCGGCTGGCTGGCCCGACGAACCAACAACAGCGACCTTACTTCTTTCTTTGAGGCGATGACGCAGCCCGGCAGGATGCGCAGCGCCGGATTCCGCGCCAGCGTGGCGATGGGAACCAGCCCGATTTCCGCAGTCCCCGCCACAAGCCGATCCGCGCACTCTGAGGGAAGCATGGATTCGAGCTCGTAGCGCGCGCCGAGTTCCTGGTTGAGCGGAGGATGCTCAAAATCCCACATCAGCGGGGCAGGATTCAAAAAACGAATGGCAGCCAGACGAATGCGAGCTTGTCCTGTCTCGGTCACGCATCCTCAGTTTATCAACTCTGTCTGCGCATCCGTGCCGGGTCAGGCTGCGCGCCTGCGCCGGGCGCGCCACGCGACGGACAATCTGGGGATGGTAGTCTTGACTTCAACCACGGGGAACGATAGGTTTGCCCCAATTACGAAAAGTCCGGGCCGGGAGTGACTTATGGCAGGGTGCACTGCGCGCCCGGAACCACTCAGGCCCCAATTCAAGCCCCGGAATGGCCCCGAAGTGATTGACCCGCCCCAGCACATGCCTTCAACTTCCGTTTCACGCCTGGACGACAATCGCCTTGCATGGCTCGCCATGACCCTTGCTCCCGGCCTCGGTCCCAAGCGCATTCTTGACGCCATGAAGTTGCTCGACGCGCCTGCGCGGCTATTCCAGCTTTCCCTCACTGAGCTTGAGGGTCTGCGGCTGCCCGCCGAATCCGCGCAGTTTCTCTTTGACGGCAAGGCGCGCGAAGCCGCCGAGGACGAGTGGTCGCGCGTGGTGGAGCAGGGCGCAACGCTGGTGACCTACGGCTGCCGCGAGTACCCGGATCGGCTGCGCGAAATCTACGATCCGCCGCCGGTTCTCTGGGTGCGCGGAGCGGTGGAGCTGCTCAAGCGGCCGAGCATTGCCATCGTCGGCACGCGGCATCCTACTCCTTACGGGACTGGCGTGGCCGAGATGCTGGCGCGCGATCTGTCGGCGCGGCGCATGCTGGTCATCAGCGGAATGGCCCGCGGCATTGACTCCCACGCGCACAAGGGAGCGCTGACGGCGCGCATGCCCACGGTGGCCGTGTGGGGCACCGGCGTGGACGTGATTTATCCCAAGGAGAACAAGAGGCTGGCCGAGGAAATCCTCGCCACCGGCGGAGCCATTGTGAGCGAGCTGCCTCTGGGCACATTTCCGGCGCCGCAGAATTTTCCCCGGCGCAACCGCATTCTCAGCGGACTGAGCGTGGGCGTTCTGGTGGTGGAGGCGGGCGAAAATTCCGGCACGCGCGTGACCGCCCGCTGCGCGGCGGAGCAGAATCGCGATCTGTTTGCCGTACCCGGCAACGTGACCAACAAAAACTCGTGGACGCCGAACACGCTGATTAAACAGGGCGCAAAGCTGGTGGCCACATGGGAGGACGTGTGGGAGGAACTGCCTTCTGACGTGCGCCTGCAACTGGAGGCCGAGGCCGGCGTTGCATCCAGACCCGAGGCTCCTGCATCCTTATTGCCTGAGCAGGCACTGCGGCCGCAGGAGTCCATGGTGCTTCAGGTGCTGCGGCAGGATGAGTCGCTGCACCTCGACGAACTGCTGGAAATGCTGGAGACCCAACTGACCTCCTCCGAGGTGTTTACCGCGTTATTTGAGCTCGAAATCGCGGGCCGCATCCGCCAGCTTCCCGGAAAGAATTATGTGCGCACCTTGTGAGAACCGCGTCTTCGGCATGCGCCGAAAGACGATTGGCGGCCGAGAAAAATTCCTTTACAAGTGACGGATTCGCGTTTAGTTGCAAGAACATTCGGCCTCAAAAGCACGGTTGCGAGTGGAAACGAATCGGCATTCCGTGTTAGCTTGCAGTGTTTGCATGCGATTTGAGGGCGGAGAACGCCCCCTATGGCTTTTAGGCGGCGGACAGAAGGACTTACCCCAGCAACCGAATTGGCTTTCCGCGAGTCCAACAGGCCGAGTGGCAGCCCGAATGGAACGAAGCATCATCTAATAAGGATGGCAATGAGCAAATCACTGGTGATCGTTGAGTCGCCTGCCAAGGCCAAGACGATCGAAAAATATCTGGGCAAGGGTTTTGAGGTCCGCGCCTCCGTGGGCCACATCATGGACCTGCCCAAGAACGACATCGGCGTGGAGCTGAAAAAGCGGACGTTCGTGCCGGAGCTGATTGTCTCGCCCGGCAAGGAAAAGGTTGTGGAGCAGCTGAAGAAGGCCGGGGCCAAGGCCGACGAGATTTTCCTGGCGCCTGACCCGGACCGCGAAGGCGAGGCGATTGCCTATCATCTCGCGCTACAGTTGGGCACCAGCCCCGCGGAGCGGAAGAAGATTCGCCGCGTCACCTTCAACGAAATCACCAAAAAGGCCGTGCAGGAGGCCTTCAAGCATGCCCGCGACGTGGACCAGAACCTTGTCTACGCGCAGCAGACGCGCCGCGTGCTCGACCGGCTGGTGGGCTACCAGATTTCGCCGCTCCTGTGGGACAAGGTGCGCCGCGGCCTCTCCGCGGGCCGTGTGCAGACCGTGGCGCTGCGTCTGGTGGTGGAGCGCGAACGCGAGATTCGCGGATTTTCTCCGGTGGAATATTGGACGCTGGATGCGCTGCTGCACCCCGAGCAACAGGCAGACAAAACCTTCACCGCGCGTTTCGTCGGCATCGACGGCGAATCAGTTCGCGTGCCCAACGGCCAGGACAAGGACGGCAAGCCGCAGTTCCTGAACAGCGCGCTGCCGGACAAGGCCACCATGGACGCCGTGGTGGGCGCGCTGGAAGCAGCAACGTGGTCGCTCGTCTCCGTGCAATCGCGCGAGCAGCAGCGGCGGCCGCTCTCGCCCTTCATCACCAGCCAGTTGCAGCGCGATGCGGCCAACAAGCTCGGCTTCAACGTGCGCCGCACCATGGGCGTGGCGCAGCGGCTCTATGAAGGCGTGGACATCGGCGCGGAAGGCACTGTCGGTCTCATCACTTACATGCGTACCGATTCGCCTCGTGTAGCCCCGGACGCAAAGATCAGCGCGCGCGAGTGGATTGAGAAGAATCTGGGCAAGCACTATCTGCCGGAAACTCCGAATGCCTACAAGGGCAAGAAGGACGCCCAGGACGCGCACGAGGCCATTCGCCCCACCGACGCCGCGCGCACGCCGGAGACGATGGCGCGCTACCTGAGCGACGAGCAGCTCAAGCTGTACACGCTCATCTGGCGGCGCTTCGTCGCTTCCCAGATAACCCCGGCCATCTTCGACGTAACCACCGCAAAGATTGCCGCGGTCTCGGCTAGGACGGGCAAGACCTATGACTTCCGCGTCAGCGGATCGGTGCTGCGTTTCGACGGCTTCCTGAAGGTCTACGAGGTTTCCGCGGAGAAGAAGGAAGAGGACGAAGACGGATTGGGCAACAAACTGCCCAGTCTGGACAACGTGAAGACGCTGGAACTGGAAAAGCTGGACCCTGCCGGGCACTTCA
Source organism: Occallatibacter sp. (assembly GCA_049678625.1). Taxonomy (GTDB): domain Bacteria; phylum Acidobacteriota; class Terriglobia; order Terriglobales; family Acidobacteriaceae; genus Telmatobacter. Next base: position 195,105 of record JBAUEO010000014.1, read on the forward strand.
CTGAGCCGCCACCGCGCTACAACGAAGCCTCGCTGGTCAAGGAGCTCGAGGAGCGCGGCATTGGCCGCCCGTCCACGTATGCCTCCATCATCAACACCATTCAGGATCGCGAATATGTGGTCAAGCACGGGGGCTCGCGCGGGCGCTTTTATCCCACCGAAATCGGAGTGGTGGTCTGCGAACTGCTGGTGAAGAACTTCCCTTACATCTTTGACACCAAGTACACGGCTCGCCTGGAAGAAGAGCTGGACGACATTGAAGAAGGCAAGGAGAAGTGGACCGACCTGCTGAATGGCTTCTACGACTACTTTGAGGAAGAGCTCAAGGACGCCGGCAAGAACATGGAAGACATCAAGCGGATGGAGGTCGTGACCGGCGAGAAGTGCGACCTCTGCGGCTCGCCTCTGGTGCTCAAGTGGGGCAAGTTCGGCAGCTTCTTCGCCTGCTCGACTTACAACAAGAAGGACCCGGCCAGCTGCACATTCACCAAGGAGAACCTGGCCGCCAAGCCGGACATGAACACGCCGGAGGCGCAGGAGGCAGGCGACACCGAGGAATACTGCGAGAACTGCGGCCGCGTGATGGTGCTGCGCCGCGGGCCGTGGGGACCGTTCATGAGCTGTCCAGGATACAGCGATGACCCGCCCTGCAAGACCATTCGCAAGCTGAGCCAGAAGCAGCAGCAGAAGCCGCCCGAGCCCACCGGCGAGCCCTGCCCGGTCTGCGGCAAGCCGCTGGTGCTGCGCCAGGGCGCGTATGGCGAATTTGTCTCCTGCTCCGGCTATCCCAAATGCAAGTACGTGAAGCAGAACCTCATTGAAGGGATGAAGTGCCCTAAGTGCGGCGAGGGTGACATTGCCGAGCGCAAGGCCCGCCGCGGCAATATCTTCTGGGGCTGCACGAACTATCCCAAGTGCGACTTCACGTCGAATTACAAGCCGGTGGCGACGAAGTGCCCGCAATGCGGCAGCCCATACCTTGTGGAGAAGACTCTCCGCAGCGGAATCTTTCTTGAATGCCCCAACAAGAAAAAGGGCGCAGAGGAAGAGGCCGCGCCGAAGAAGCGCGGCAAGGCGGCTGCAGCCGTTACGCCGCAGCAGGGTGCGATGGTTTGCACCTATTCCAAGCGCATCGGCGATGCGCCGCCTCCGCCCACCGCCCAGACGCATGGGCCGGTGGCGGAAAAACAGACCAAGAACCGCGAGTTGCAACCCGTATAAACTTTGCGTGAAGCAAAGCGCGCGCCGCCCTTCCGCCGGAGGAAGAGTGCGGCACGCCGCGCGCCGCCCCGCAGTGCACCGCGTTAGTATGGGCAACAGGAGCCTTTCATGGAGCGAACGCTGGCAAGTTCCGCGGATGCGGAGATTATTCTCAAACTGTATGAGCTGCGCAGGGAAGCCGTGATGCGCGAGGCCCGCGCCTGGGTCCTCGGAGAGTTCTGGCCTTCCACGGCTGAAGAGTTCTTTGTCGTGGCCGCCAATACGAGCGACCCGCACAATGCGTGGTACCGGCAGGTGATCACTTACTGGGAGATGGCAGCAGCCCTGGTGCTGCACGGGGCCGTCTCCGCGGATCTCTTCGTGGATTGCAACGGGGAAGGCTTTTTTCTGCTGGCCAAGTTCACCCACCTGATTGCCCCGATTCGCGAGCGCACGCCGGGATTTCTGATGAAAACCTCAGAACTTGTCAGCCGGTTCGCTTCGGCCGCGGCGCGGTATGAAATCGCCCTGAAGAGCGTGGAGAACCGGACACGCTCCTTGCAGTCCGGCAAACCATCCGCCCGTTAAACGGCGGCGCCACCCAATCGCCCGGCCCGCTCGTCTTGTGTTTTGCCGGAGCAGTGGCGCAGAATGAACTCACTTGATTTGTTGAAGCTTCAAAATTCCGGAGGGTTTAAGTGAAACGTCTGGTTGCAATGTTCATCCTGTTGGCCGCGTCGACAGCAATCGCCGCGCACGCGGCCGATTCGGCAAAGTTTAACGGCTGGATTTCCGACTCCATGTGCGGCGCCAAGCACGCCGGCACGGGCGCCGAGTGCGTGCGGTCGTGCATCAAGAACGGCATGAAGCCGGTGTTTGTGGAGCAGACAAAGAAGGAAGTCTGGACCATCGACAATCCGGCGGCTGTGAAGCCGTTGTTTTACGGCGCGCACGTCAGCATCGTCGCCTCAGTGGACACGGCAAAAAAGAGCGTCCACATCGATACCATCAAGGCCGACAAGTAGAAGAAAAGGCCGCACTTCGTTGCATGAGGACTCGCCTTAGATGGCGAACTCTGGTAGTGTCGTATCGGCCACCCAGGGGCCGGGAGCGTTCACTTTCCGGCCGCCAAGGGGCGATTACTACCATCGGTAAACCCAATGGCGCGAGCAGTTTGGAACGGCAAAGTGATTGCCGAAAGCGATGTGACGGAGACGGTGGAGGGGAATGTGTATTTTCCCGATTCCAGCCTGAAGCGTGAATTTTTTCGCTCCAGCTCCACGACCTCCACATGCCCCTGGAAGGGCCAGGCGCGTTACATGAGCCTGCTGATCGACGGCCAGGACAACCCGGATGCCGCCTGGTACTATCCTGACCCGAAGCCGGCCGCGCGCAAGATCAAGGGCTTTGTGGCCTTCTGGCGTGGCGTGGAAGTGGAAAAGTAAGCCGGCTCGGACTGCCGCATGGAGAACCTTTTGAGGATCGGCATTCGGCTGCTGTCTCTTGTGCTTCTGGTGTGCGTTTCGGGTTGCGCACCCACTCCGCACGCAGGACTCGCTGAACAGTCGATCGTGCCCACGCTCGCTGGCGACGCCGCGCATCCCGGCCAGACCTCCGGCTGGGTGGATACGAAACTCTATTTCGGCCTGGGCCCGGCCGACGATCCGGCCAAGGGCATCAGCGAAGCCGAGTGGCGCGCCTTCCTCGACAAAGAGGTCACGCCGCGCTTCCGCGCGGGGTTGAGCGTGGTGGACGTTTATGGCCAGTGGCAGGGGAGGAACGAAAAGAGCCCCGAGCGGCTGCGTTCAAAGATGCTGATCATCGACTACCCGGACACGGCGGAGAATCGCGCCAGGATTGATGCGATTCGCTCAGCCTGGAAGAAGAAAACCGGCGACCAATCGGTGATGCGCGTGACGGAGCCGGCGGACGTTTCGTTCTGAGCAGCAAAGAATCCCCTGCTCTTTCGCTTTTTCAACGCAGCGGTTTGCCAATCTCCCAGTGGTGGCCGAAGGGATCGACGAGGCGGCCCACGCGCCAGCCATAATGCTGGTCTTCAACGGGCCAGATGACGCGCGCACCGGCCGCGACCGCCTGCCGAAACAGCGCATTCGGGTCCTCAGTGACCAGCACCATGCGGGCAGTGCTGCCCTCAAGCGCATCCGGGCTGAAGTTCAGGTGCTCGGGCGACTCCTCGGCAACCCAGAACTCCGATGCGCCGAGGGAAAGCTGCGCCAGGACGGAACCGTCGTCCCCATCCAGCCGAAAAAGTTCTTCCACTCCAAAGGCGCTCTTGTAAAACTCCACGGCCTGGGCGCTCCGGCGGACGGAGAGCATGGGTGCAAGCGTGGTTTTCAACGGCGAAGACGAGCCGGGCGCTTTCGGCATGGCGGCAAAACCCCCTGTTGCAGGCTCAGCGATGCAAATGGTCAGTAGGCCTGGAGCTGGTCCATGGGCAGGCGTACGCGGAAGCAGGTGGAGCCCGGCTCAGACTTCACGCCGATGAGGCCGCGGTGCTTGCGCACGATGCGCATGGCGTTGTCGAGCCCGAGGCCGAGGCCCTGGCCGGGTGCCTTGGTGGTGAAGAACGGCTCGAAGATGCGGTCCTTGATCTCGGGCGGAATGCCGGGGCCGGTGTCCCATATCTCGATCAGAAGCATTTCGCCTTCCAGGCGGCAGGTGAGCCGCAGCGTGCCCTGATTGCCGAGCGCGTCCAGGGCGTTTTCAATCAGCGCGGTCCACACTTGATTCAGCTCGCTGCCGTAAGCGCTGATGCGCGGCAGGTCCGGCTGATAATCGCGCTCCACCGTCACGTGGTTCATGCGCGATTGCAGCATTTGCACGGTGGCGTCGAGCCCGGCCGGCACGTCAATTTCGAGAATTGGCGCACGGTCCATGTAGGAATAGGCCTTGACGGCGCTGATGAGGTCGAAGATGCGGTCGGTGGCGTTCAGCAGTGCGTCAATGGAGCGCGTGGCGCGCAGATAGCGCACGAAATACTGCAGGGAAACGCTGGACTCATGGGGCGCAAGCACGGAGCCGAGCTGCTTCAGGTCGGCAACGCTGACGCCCTGCTCGGCAAGCTGCGCAGCCACGTCCCAGGCATTCTCGCAGGGCAGCTCCGTGAGCCACTGGCGCATCTGCTCTTCGCGGGCGATAAGCTCGCCGGTATGCTCCGGCGCATTCTGCGTGGTGCGGCTCATCACGCGCTGCTCCCAATCCTGCAAGGCGCGAATCTTTTCAGGGTTGAGGTGGATCTGGAAGAGCTTGAAGCGGCTCTCGCGGTTGGCGCGCATCTCCGTCACCAGGCTGGAGGCTGCGCGCTTGGCGGCCGATGCGGGATTGTTGAGTTCGTGGGCCAGATTGCCGGAGAGCTTGCCCAGCGCGGAAAGCTTCTCCGCCTGCTGCTCAATGCGGGTCACCTCGCGAACGCGGTCAAGCAGCGTGGAAACCACGCGCTGCGTCATGGACGGAACGGCGGCGAGCATCTGCGGGAAGAGCGACTTGTGGAGGAGGATGGCCCAGACGGGCGTAACGGCAAAGCCCTGGCCGCCGTAGCTCTTCATGCGCGAGAAGGGCAGCAGGCCGGTCATTTGTCCGGCGCGGCCGATGAACAGCTCCATGGGTCCGCCGTGCTGGCGGCGCACGTGGATTTCGCCCTTGAGGATGAGAATCATGCGGTCGGCCGGTGCGCCTTCCTCAAACAGAATCGTTCCGGCATCGGCCACAATCTCTTCGCCGTTTTGCGCGATCCACAGGCAGTCTTCAAGCGGAAGCCCCTGGAGCGGGCCGACGCGTTCGATTGCCGCGGCGATTTCAAGTGCAGGAGTGGGCGAAGTGGGCGGGGCGACCGTGGGGGCAAGCATCCGTGACCTCCGGGGTGTGCATATTCGGCAGCGCCTACAGGATAGCCGATTCCGGTGTGGAAACCTGCATGGGCGCACCGGGTTGCGGGATTGCGGCGCTGTGAGTGCCAGATAAGACGGCTGAAAGGCGCGCGGGCAGGCCGACCAAAAGGCAACCGCAGATCGTTCGACTCGTCTGCTCAAGCCGACTCGCTCAAGAGGACGAATCTGTGGCGATGCAGAAGGCATGCAGTTCCCACCCATTCCGCAAAGGGCGCGAAAAACGATGGGACACACGTTGGCGGTTGGAGGGTCGTGCTCTCCCACTCATGCGGCAAGGAGCGCCGCATGAATGGGGCACCCGAGACTCGGGGCAAGGAAGCGAAGGCCGCCGGAGCGCGGAGATGCGCGAGCCTACTCAAAGAGGCTGAGGTCGATGGAGTCGGCCATGGCGGAGTAGCCGGCGTCCTTGGGGTGGAGGTGGTCGCCGGAGTCGTAGACCTTTGCATAGACGAGCGGGCTGGCGGGGTCGCGCGTAGCCTTATCAAAATCAATTGTCCCGTCGAAGACGCCGGGGGTGAGAATCCAGTGGTTGACAGCCTCGCGAATCTGCTCGCCCTTCTCGGTGAAATATCCCGCACCCTTATACGGCGTGAGGGTTGCGCCGAAGACCTTGATGCCGTGCTGGTGGGCGCGGGCGACGATTTGCGCGAGTCCCTGCTCGAGGTCCTCGGCGGTGAGTTTGTAGGCGGGATTGTTGGGGTTGTGGAGCGCGCCGATGTCGTTGATGCTTTCGAGCACAATGACATATTTGACGCCGGCCTGCGAAAGCACGTCGCGGTCAAAGCGGGCCAGGGCGTTGGGTCCGGCGCAGTGAATGAGCACGCAGTTGCCGCCGATGCCCTCGTCCAACACGGAAAGATTGGCCGTCGCGGGGTTCTGGTGAAGGCGCACGGCGAGGTAGTCAGGCCAGCGGTGGTTTTCGTTTTCCGTGGCGTAGGCGCCGTCGGTGATGGAGTCGCCATAAGCAACAACCGCGGCGGCGTGGGGCTGGATGGGCTCGACGTCGACGCCCTCGACGAAGTACCAGGAGGGCACGACGACGGGATCGGTGAGCGCGTCGGCGGTTACGTGGTTGCCGGGGACGATGTAGTTGTCCTGCTGGGCGCTGGAATGGACGCTGGGCTCGCTGATCTGCTGCAGCGGCAGAAAAATGCTGATGGCGAGATTGGCGAAGGCCGGCGTCGAGAGATCAACGGAATCGGAGAGAACTTCAGCGCCGGGCGGAATGACAATGGAGGCCGATCCGCCGAAGGTGAGCGTGTGGAGGGTCGAGGCATCAATCGCGCTTGTGCCGGTGCTGAGGGCGACATTGGCCGCGTCGATGTGAAGCGCTTCGGTGCCGAACTCATTGGTGAGCCGGACGCGAAGATGCGAGCCGGCGAGCGAGGTGTGGACGACGTTGCGGATGGTGGAGCTAACCAGGGTGGGCACGGTGTGCCACGGATCGCCGCTTAATGGCGAGGCGGCCCATGCGCCGACCCAGTGCATGTCGGCGGCGTGCGAGGAATCTGTGTTGGATTGAGCGGATGAGGCGAGAGGGCTGGCGGCGAGCGCGAAGAGAGCCGCAAAGAGAGAAAGGAAGAGAACAGCAGGGCGAATGCGCATGGTTTGGAACGGACCTCCGAGGGCGATTTTCGAGCGGTTCCATCATATATGCGCGGGGCGCGATTGACGTGAGGGGATTGGATGGATGCTATGATGAGCGGGCTCGGGAAGCTCCGAGAAAAATCCCCCAATGAAAATTCATCATCGAGGACAAATGCAATGAAATTCATGACGACGTGGTCTTTTCCGACAGGCAATATTCCCGAGGCGGCCGAGCGGTTTCTTGGCGGCGAAGCTGCGCCTGAGGAGGGTGTAACGCTGCTGGGGCGCTGGCACAATGTGGACTGCAGCGGAGGCTATTTGCTGCATGAGACCAACGACCCTGTGGCGCTCTACAAGGGCGCGGCGAAGTGGGCAGATTTGCTGGAGCTGACAACGGTGGCTGTGATTGAAGACGACGCCGCCGGGACAGTGCTGGCAAGCGTGTTTAAGAAATAACTCCAACTGCGCGAGGCGCGGGGCCCGGGACTGCATCAGCCGCCGGCGATGGCGCCGATGATGAGGAAGGGCTCCTTGCCGGTGACGATGTCGTCAGGAAGGAGTGTCTCTGGGGGATCAAGGGAGAGGTCCTGCTGGCAGGCGAAGAAGCGCAGGAAGGCGCGGCGCTGGAGCGTGTCATGGTCGCGGATGGTGCCGCGAAGCGCGGGATAGCGGGCTTCGAGCGCGTCAAGCACGGCGCGAATGCTGACGGGCGCGTCAACGTCGAGGGTGAGCTCGCCGGAGATGCCCGCGAGGTTGCGGAGATGGTAGGGGATTTGGACGCGGATTGGGGTGGTGGGGTTCATTCTCAGATTATCGGATAAAGAAATGCAGGTCCTTCGCTCCGCTTACCCAGCCATCCTGCTGCATGACGGAGCCCCAAGCTTGCTCCGCTCAGGATGACAAGTCCAAGGCAGGAGGACTCCAATCTTCCGGCAAAAAAGCGCGCGAAGGATGGGTCACCCAATTTCGCTGGCTGGTGAAGGTTCGGGATATCCCCGGTCTCAGAATCGAGACCGGGGGCACCCATGCTTGTTCTTTACTACTCATTTCCCTTCCCGGACAAGGGGCTAAGCGATGGTCTGGACCTCGACGGAGAGCACGGGCGGCAGATTTTGCACGATGGCCTGCCATGTGTCACCGCCGTTGGGCGAGACGTAAACCTGTCCGCCGGTGGTGCCGAAGTAAATGCCGCAGTCGTCGAGCCGGTCGACGGCCATGGCGTCGCGGAGGATGTCCACGTAGCAGTCCTTTTGCGGCAGGCCGTTCGAAAGCGCTTCCCACTCATTGCCGCCGCTGCGGCTGCGGAAGACCTGCAGCTTGCCGTCGATGGGAAAATGCTCAGAGTCGCTCTTGATGGGCACGACGTAAATGGTCTCCGGCTCGTGGGCGTGCACGTCAATGCAGAAGCCGAAGTCGGTGGGCAGGTTGCCGCTGACTTCGGTCCAGTTGTCGCCACCGTCATTGGAGCGCATCACATCCCAGTGCTTCTGCATGAAGAGCACGTTGGGGCGCGAGGGGTGGATGGCGATGTGGTGGACACAGTGGCCGATTTCGGCGTCGGGGTCAGGGATGTATTGAGAGCGGAGACCGCGGTTGATGGGCTTCCAGGATTTGCCGCCATCGTCGGTGCGGAAGGCTCCGGCGGCGGAAATGGCGATGTAGATGCGGTTTGGATCAGTGGGGCTGAGGATGACAGTGTGCAGGCACATGCCGCCGGCGCCGGGCGACCAATTGGGGCCGGTGCCGTGGCCGCGAAGGCCGGAGAGCTCCTGCCAGGATTCGCCACCGTCTGTGGAGCGGAAGAGCGCGGCATCCTCGACGCCGGCGTAGACGGTGTTGGCCTCAGTCAGCGAGGGCTCGACGTGCCAGACGCGCTTGAACTCCCAGGGATGCTGCGTGCCGTCGTACCACTGGTGGGTGGTGAGGGGCGCTCCGCTCGCGTCCGTCGTGTCATAGACGAAACGGTTGGGAGCCTTGTCGGGGAAGCTGGGCGGTTTGTCGTCGGTGACGCCGGGCTGGTGCCAGGTCTTTCCGCCGTCAGTGGAGCGCTGGAAGAGCTGGCCGAACCAGCCGCTGGTCTGCGAGACGTAGATGCGATCGGGGTCCAGAGGCGAACCCTTCATGTGGTAGATCTCCCAGCCGGCGAAATGGGGACCGCTGACCTCCCACTTGTCGCGTTTGCCGTCTGAGGTGAGGAGGAACGCGCCTTTGCGGGTTCCAACCAGGACACGCACTTTGCTCATGGGGTGTGACTCCTCCGGAAATGGGGTGAATGCGCCCGACAAGGCGCGAACCGCTCTGCGATTTTTCTCTATTTTGGTTGTAAAGTGCAAGTTATTTTTTGGCGTTGGGCGGAATACATGGTGAAGGGACGGAACTGATGGGAATCACGGAGCCCCGAGCGTGCAAGGGGCGCAAGCGGAGGGTGGATTAAACTCGGAAGGGTAAGGCTTATGATCACACTCTTCGGAAACAGGGACGACAAGCCGGAGCAGGCCGAGGACGCGGCGGGCAAGCCGGGCTTTTTCAGCCGGATGAAGCAGGCTGTGGCGCGGACGCGGGAGTCGTTTACGTCGCGGATTAACGACGTGGTGGCGCTGACGCGCGAGGTGGACGAGGCGGCGCTGGAGGAGCTGGAAACGGCACTGCTGATGAGCGACCTGGGCGTGACCACGACCACGGAGATTCTGGAGGCGCTGCGGGAGCGGGCGCGGCGGCAGGCGATATCGGGCGGCGAGGAGCTGCGGACGCTGCTGAAAGAACAGATTCGCGGCATTCTGGAGGAGCCGCGGCGCGTTGTGCCGGAGCCGGATGCGCCGCCGAAGGTGACCTTTCTGGTGGGCGTGAACGGGACCGGCAAAACCACGACCAGCGGCAAGCTGGCCGCGTGGCTGCGAGCGAAAAAGCACTCCGTGCTTTTGTGCGCGGCGGATACCTTTCGCGCGGCGGCGATTGAGCAGCTTGAGGTGTGGGCGGGGCGCAGCGGCGTGGAGATGATCAAGACGCGACAGGGCGGCGACCCGGCGGCGGTGCTTTATGACGCGGCTGCGGCGGCCAAGGCGCGGAAGATCGACGACCTGATTGTGGATACGGCGGGGCGGTTGCACACAAAAACCGGACTGATGGATGAGCTGGACAAGATGCGGCGCACGGCGGCCAAGCTGGTGCCGGGGGCTCCGCATGAGGTGCTGCTGGTGATGGATGCGACGACGGGCCAGAACGGCTTGCAGCAGGCGGGGCAGTTTACGGCGGCGGCGGGGGTGACGGGGATTGTGCTGACCAAGCTGGACGGCACGGCGAAGGGCGGCATTGCGGTGGCGATTGCGCGGGAGATGAATTTGCCGGTGCGGTTTGTGGGCGTGGGCGAAAAGATGGAAGACCTGCTGGAGTTTGACGCGGGGGCGTTTGTGGACGCGCTGGTGGGGTGAGGATGCGCGCCGAAGAAAAAGATCCGTATTGGATGGAGCGGGCGCTGGAGCTGGCGCGGCGCGGGATTGGTGTGTCGTCACCGAACCCGGCGGTGGGGTGCGTGATTCTGGATCGCGCCGGACAGTTGGTGGGCGAGGGCTGGCACGAGTACGACCTGAAGGACCACGCGGAGATTGTGGCCCTGCGCGAGGCGCAACAGCACGCCGGCGAAAGATTGAAGGGCGGGACCGCCTACGTGACGCTGGAGCCGTGCAATCACACCGGCCGCACGGGGCCGTGTACGGAGGCGCTGATTGCGGCGGGGTTGGGGCGCGTGGTGGCGGCGACGACAGATCCGAATCCGAAAGTGGCCGGGCACGGGCAGGAGCGCTTGCGCGCGGCGGGGCTTGAGACGAATGTAGGAGTATGTGAGAAGGACGCGCGGCGGCTGAACGAGAGTTTTGCGCGATGGAGCCAGAGCGGGCGGCCGCTGGTGCGAATGAAGGTGGCGATGACGCTGGACGGGCGGATTGCGCCGCCGCCGGGTGTGCACACGGCGCGAGAGCCCTACTGGATTACGAGCGAGGCCTCGCGGGCGGCGGTGCAGCCGTTGCGCTGGCAGGCGGACGCGGCGCTGACGGGCGTGGACACCGTGCTGGCCGACGATCCGATGCTGACCGACCGCAGCGGGCTGAGGCGCAGACGGAAGCTGCTGCGCGTGGTGCTGGACTCGACCTTGCGCATGCCGTTGGACGCGAAGATGGTGAAGGGTGCGAAGGGTGACGTCGTGGTGTTCACCGTGTCGCACGATGAGAAAAAGGCCGAGGCGCTGCGCGCGCGGGGCGTGCGCGTGGAGGTGCTGGAGGCCGAAGCGGGGCGGGTTCCGCTGGACAAGATGCTGGACCGGCTGGGCGCGGAAGGGATTCTGACGGTGCTTACGGAGACGGGCACGCGGCTGAATACGGCGCTGCTGACGGCCGGGCTTGTGGACCGCGTGCATTTGTTTGTATCGCCGCAGATACTGGGATCGGACGCGGTGCCGGCCTTTTGCGGAATGGCGCAGGCGCTGCATCTGGGCGCAATGGAAGTGGCGCGCTACGGCGAGGACTTGGAGTTGTGCTGGCTGCTGAAAGACCCCTGGCTAGCGCGCGAACCGGGAGTAAGGGACAGGGAGTAGGAATGCGGCGCGATGCGCGACGCGGACATGACCACGAGCGGCGCGGCCTGCAAGAATAAGGACGAGAGAGGTTGGTTGCGGTGACGGTTTCAACGCCGGTGCTGACGGCGGTGGTTTCAGTCGTAGGATTATGCGGCGTGCTGATGTGGCGCGTGCGCGAGGGGCAGAAGCCGATGACGGCGCGGAAGATTGTGATGCCGCCGCTGGGCATGGCGACGGGGTTCAGCATGTTTATTGTGCCGGGGTTTCGCGTGCCGTGGATGTGGGCGCTGGCGGTCTTTGCGATTGGCGCGACGGTGCTGGCCTATCCGCTCCTGCGGACATCGAGTCTGCACCGCGAGGGCGATGTGATCTGGATGAAGCGGAGCGCGGCGTTTTTCGCGGTGGTGGTGGTGCTGGCGGCGGTGCGCTATTTCGCCCGCGGTTTCTTTGACAAGTACATGACACTGGAGCAGACGGGCGGGCTGTTTTTCATTCTGGCCTTCGGGATGATTCTGCGCTGGCGATTTGCGCTGCTGGCCACGTATCGCAAGCTGACGCGCGTGCCGAGGTCGCTGGAGGCCGCGGAAGAGGCGGCGGAGTAGAGCAGGAACGGGGCGGGATGGACGGGCTGCAGGCTGGCTGCGATGCGTGGCCGGTTTGCAGCCCGTTTGCGTATGGGCCGGGCGCACGGCGGGCGCGGCGCGGCTAAAATGAATGCATGTTCACGGGGATTATTGAGCAGACCGGGACGCTGATGGGGCTGGAAGACCGCGGCCCAAAAAGCGGATTGGGCGTGCGGCGCATTACGGTGGAGGCGCCGGGGATTGCCGGGCGGCTGCGCGAGGGCGACTCGCTGGCGGTGAGCGGCGTGTGCCTGACGGCGCTCGATGTGAATCCGAAATATTTTTATGCGGACCTGGCGCAGGAGACGTTGGAGCGGACTTCCCTGGGGCAGCTTGCGGCGGGCGCGAAGGTCAATCTTGAATTGCCGACGGCGGCGGGAAGTCCGCTGGGCGGGCACGTGGTGCAGGGGCATGTGGACGGGACCGCTGTGCTGATGGCGCTGGAGCCGGTGGCGGCGCGAACGGATCCGAATTTTGACGAGCAGACGACGGACTGGATGCTGAAGGTGCGCGTGCCGGAAGACGCGCGGCAGTGGATGGTGCCGAAGGGGAGCGTGGCGATCGAGGGCATCAGCCTGACGATTGCCGACTGGGACGGCGAGACAATCTCGATTGCCATACTCCCTTTAACTTATTGGCGAACCAACTTGCACACGCTGCGCGCGGGCGCTCCGGTGAACATTGAGGGCGATGTGCTGGTGAAGCTGGCGCTGGAGCAGATGAGAGCCCACCCCGGTCTCAAGATCGAGACCGGGGGCACCCAGACGGCGGGGATGGAGCTGACGGAGGCATGGCTGGTGGCGCAGGGGTATTAGAGAGACAGCGGACGGCGGACAGCAAACAGTGGACGGTTGAAAGGCTGAGGCGAAGGAATGAAGCGGTGCGTGCTTTTCGTGCTGATTGCGGCTGCGCTGACGGCAACCGCGTGGAGCCAGGACGACCACTGTACTGACAAGGGCAAAGAGTCCGCGCACGTGGCGGGGCCGCACGGGCTGGAGGCCTGGACGATTGACTATGCCCTGCCGGACAGCTCCTATGGCGACGAGTGCTTTTCCGGCGTGCTGGTGATTGCGCGGAACGGGCACGTGATTCGGCGAAGAAAGGCCGATGGGTTTATCTGGAGCTGGGTGTTCTGGGATGACGGAAAGCAACTTGCGATTGAAGAGGGCCCTCTGCACTTTGGGATGAGCTGTGTGCTGGAGGATTTGAAGAGCGGGCACACGATTGCGACCTATGACTGCTATCACGGATTGCCCGCGGACGCGCCGGAGTGGGTGAAGGCCGTGGACACGATGAATTGAGCAGCCCTACGGTTTGGCGGGCAGGGGCGGCGGGGCGGTGATGTATTCGTCGCCGACGCGGGCGACGATTTGCTGTCGTCGGTCGTCGAGCAGCTTGAGGCGGCTGGTGAGTGCGACGAATTCCTTTTTTTGCGGATCGGTAAGTGCTGGAGCGCTGGGGTCGGCCTTGTTCGCGTTGGCAATTTTGTTGAGCGCGGCAAGCTGGGCCTGGAGCGTGGGAATTTCTCTATCAATCAGAACCGGCCCGATGACGGGGGTTTTGGCGCGGCCCGAGGCGAGCTGGTTGCGATTGTTGACGCCCCAGGCGGGCAGGATGCCGACGTGGCCGAGCTCCACGCGCGTGCCGGCGGGGCCGTAATCGTTTTTCACAGCGGAGAAGAGCGCGATCATCTCGTCGCGCGGGTCGCCGTCGGAGTCGGGCATCAGGCCGTCAATATAGGTGCGGGACTGGTTGGAGAGGAAGTTGCCGAGGGAGTAGAAGACGACAGTGTGGCGGCCGTCGGCGGTGCGGTAGGTTTCCACGGGCTGCAGGACGTGGGGATGGGCACCGAGGATGACAGAGGCTCCGGCATCGAGGATTTTGTGGGCGAGGGCGACATCCTGGGGGCGCGGGGTGGTGGAGTACTCGATGCCCCAGTGGATGGAGACGATCAGGAAATCGCACTGGGCGCGGGCGGATTTGACGGCGGCGAGGACCTGGGCCTCGCTGGCGCCGGGCGCACCGTTGGCCTCGCCGGGGTAAGGAAAGAAGTTCACTTGGGGCTGCGTGGGGTCGGACGGGTTGCGGTTGCCGTTGAGCCAGCGGGTCATGCCGAGCCAGCCGATGCGAATGCCGTTGTTGGTGGTGATGACGGGCTCCCAGGCCTGGGCGGCATTGTCAGAGGTTCCGGCGAAGAGCAGGCCGACCTCGCGCAAGTGCTGGAGGGTTTCAGTGAAGCCGGCCCAGCCCTGATCCATGACGTGGTTGTTGGCGAAGGAGACGATTTTGATGCCGCTCATTTTGAGCGCCTGGGGCAGCGCGACGGGCGCGTTGAAGAGGAAGGCGTGGGTGCCGCGGCCGTGGTCGGGCGCGACGGGTGTTTCCATGTTGACGAAGCCGATGTCGGCGGACTGAAAAACGTCGGCCACGTGCGACAGCAGCGCGGCCCAGCCCTGGGCGCCGGGTCCGGCGGCAGCGGCGGCGGCCTTCACGGCTTCGTGCGGGATGACGTCTCCGGAGGCGGCGATGGTGACCTGAGCAAGCTGGTGGGGATAGGGCGCGGGAACGATGGCCGAGCCCGCGCCGCAGGCGGTGAGCGAGACGGCGGCAAGAACGGCCAGGGCGAGGCGGGCCGGGCGAGGACGTGGAAGATTGAAGCTGGACACGGCGGGCACCTCGGACCCCGAAATGCGGGAACGGAACCAGCATACATGCGACGCACGTGACAGTGAACCGGGCGGCTGCCCGCGTCAATACCCGATGAGGCGACTACAGGCAGCGCACGATCAGGATGGTCTGGTCGTCGAACTGGCGGCCAAAGGCACGTGCGGCGGTGAGAATCTTTTCCGCAAGTTGCGGCAAACCGTCGTTCGCGTTGGCGGCAACGACATCTTTCAGACGCTCGACGCCGAAATCCTCATCGCGTTTATCGGCCACCTCGAGAATGCCGTCGGTGGCGACCACCAGCAGGTCTCCGGAAGCGACGAGGGTGGCAGCGCCCTCGAAGGCGGGAACCGGCAATAGCCCGAGAGGCAACTGCGGCTCGTCGGTGTGCGAAGCCCGCTGCTGGGCAGCGTGCCAGTGCAGGAAGGGCGGACTGGCGGCGAGGGCATAAAAGACGCTGCCATCGACTCCGAGACGGAAGCCGGTGAAGGTGGCGTACATCTGCAATTCTTTCACTTCGGGAAGGATGGTGTTGAGACGATCGAGCAGGACGGGGAGGGTTCGATCGGGCGGGCGGTCGCCGGCGTCAAGAAGGGCTGTGCGGGCGGCCGTTTTCAGCATGCCCATAAGGATGCCAGCCTGCAGGCCGTGACCGGCGATGTCTGCAAGATAGGCGACGGTGTCGCCGTTGGAGAGATGGAGCGCGTCGACGAGGTCGCCGCCGACTTTATCGCTGGGGCAGGAGATGCCGTAGACCTCGAATTGCGGGGAGCGCAGGGCGACGGGCGGGACCAGGGTTTTTTGAATCCCGTGGGCGAGGGTCAGCTCGTTTTGAAGGCGGAAGGCCTCCGCGCCCCGTTGGTTGATGAATTTGATGAAGCAGACATAGGAGACGAGGACGACGCAGAGGATGCCTGTCGCGTCAAACTGAATGCCGGTGGCTGAGGCAACCGGCGGCGGATGAAAGGTGTGGACCACCCAGTTCGCGGCGGCGTTGATGATTTTGGCGGCGAAGAATTGAAGAACAATCAGGACGAAGAAGCTCAGTCGCGACATGCGGGTCAGGACAACGATCCACAACACTGCGTCCAAGCCGCAGGCAAACGCGATTGTGGCCACCACGGCATAGGGTATTCCTCCCTTTGAACCGGTAAGGTCGACGTAGAAACCGATGACCGAAAAGTTGAAGAATATCGCCGCCATCAGGACCCACATGCGGCTGAGGGGCGCCGCGCGGAAGTATTTCCACGGGGTTGACGGGCGAAGGATCCACGGCTTGTCGTTGACTGCCATTGGTAGGAACGATAGCAGAGAAATTCGGCGAGGATGCTCCTCTGAGCGATCGCAGTTCGTTTGGCGTCTATCTGTTGAGAGCAAAGGGGTCGGAAGCTGGTGCGCGAGTCTTCAAAAAAAATGCCTAGAAAGGCAGACTAGTCCGGGAGGTTGGTGATGGCAACCGACAAGGCGCTGGTTCCGGTGGATCCTGTTGCGGTGAGAGTGCCATCACTGTTGACCGTGTAGATGGTCACCGGGCTCTGCTCATTCACGACGTAGACGAACTTGCCGGAGCGGTCGAAGACGATGCGGAATGGCTCCGTACCGGTGGCGACGGTGCCCGAGGGGTCGTTTGCGGTTGCATTCAGCGTGAGGTTGCCGGTGTTGGGGTCAATGGTGAACATGGAAACCGTATTGTCCTGGCGGTTGACGACGTAGGCGAACCTGCTGGTGGGATCCACGGCGATGGCTGTGGGGGCGTTGCCGGCAGCGACCGCCCACGGCGTGCCCGGGGTCAGAACCCCTGTTGTGGAATCGACGGTGTACTGCGAGACGCCCAGGGAATAGCTGGGGCCGGACAAATTATTTACCACGTAGGCAAACTTGCCCGATGGGGCAATCACGACCTGCCATGGGATTCCTCCGGAGGAGACAGTGGCAGGCGATGTCGGCGTGAGAAGTCCTGTGGTCTGGTTGATCGAGAACATCAAGACGGCTGCGCCATTGGTAAGCGATTCGGTTACATAGAGGAACCTGCCTGAAGGATCGACGGTCAAGAAGCCTGGGTCCGCCAGAATGTTGCCGGGAACCACCGTTGACACGGAGGACGGCGTCGTGGGGGTCAGAACGCCCGAGGACTGATTGATGGCAAACATGGAGATGGAACTGTCGTCAGAGTTGGCGGTGTAGACGAATCGTCCGAGCGGGTCGATTGCGATTTCCTGGGGGAACCATCCAGTGGGAACGGTGGCCGGCGTGGTCGGGCTGAGGACGCCAGTGGTGGAGTTGATGGCGTACATCGAGATGGTGGACAGGTCGGAGGCGTTGGAAACCAGATTGGCCACGTAGGCAAATCGCCCGAGCGGGTCGGCAACCATCTCTTCCGCTTCTGCCTGTGGCGCTGCGTAACCGGTCGGGATGTTGGCAGGCGAAGTGGCGCTGAAGGCCCCAGTGCATGAGTTCACGGTGTACATTGACACGGTGTAGCCGGTCAGCGCGTAGGCAAACTCGGATTTGGAAGAAGGCACGCAGGATGGCGAGGGGGTGGGTGTCACCGTCACGTTGCGGCCGCCGCAACCGGAGGCAAGCAGAACCAGAAAACCTAAGAATGAAAGCTGGGAACAAGGCCATTTCATCGAAAAGCCTCCCTCAAAATTTCCATCTTGCACTTAGCTTATACCAGTTCTTTAAATCCGACTGTGACCGGGGAGTGATGCGCCGCCAAATCCGGAACCAACACCTGAAACGCCTCGTGCAACCGTCCGGAAACCTGTGAAGATCCGGCTGCTTCCGCGATGAGCGCCCCAGCTGTGGCAAGCGAACGATTCATGGAGGGTTTGCGTCTATCAAGTCGGTGAGACTGTTACCCTTGAACGGAGCAGTCATCGAGAGGAAAGCCGGAAGCGCAACGGGCGCATCACCGGGAGTCGGAAGTATGGCAGAGTTCGTCATCAAGCTGGCCGATGAGCGGGGACGGGTGCAGGAACAGGTGCAGACTGCCGCGACGGCCGAGGAACTGCGGGCGCGGTTTATGCACGCGGGCTATCACGTCTTCAGCGTGAAGCCGCGGAGCGGATTTGCGCTTTTCGGGCGGCGGAAGGTGAAGCTGGAGCCGTTCCTGATCTTCAACCAGCAGTTTTTGACGCTGATACGCGCGGGGCTGCCGATTCTGAGCTCATTGACGATGCTGGCCAGGGGGCGCAAGGACCGGAACTTTGCCGCGCAACTGGAGGACGTGGCCAGCCGCGTGAAGACGGGCGAGTCGCTTTCCACGGCCTTTGAGGCGCAGAGCGGGATTCCGACGATGTACACGACGACCCTGCTTGCGGGCGAGCGCAGCGGCAACCTGCAGGAGGTTCTGGAGCGCTATGTGAGCTTCCAGCGGGTCTCGCTGACGTTCCAGAAAAAAGTGAAAGCCTCACTGATTTACCCTTCGCTGCTGCTGACCATGGTGACCGGCCTGCTGATCTTCATGTTTACGGTGGTGATTCCGCAATTTGCCGAGCTCTATGACCAGATGGGATCGAAGCTGCCGACGATGACGCTGGACTTGCTGGCTTTTGGCAAATGGACACAGCACTACGCAGCGTGGATTGCGCTCACGGTGGTGGCGGCGGGCGTGGGATTGTGGAGATTTTCGACGACCGAGCGCGGGCGGGAGGCGATTGACGGCTTTCGCGTCGGCGTGCCGATTTTTGGAAAGATATGGCTGAAGTACCAGGTGGCGCTGTTTGCGCGCATGCTCTCCACGCTGCTGACGGGCGGACTGCCGCTAGTGCCGTCGCTCGAAACAGCCTCGCGGTCCATCTCCTCGCGCAAGGTCACCAAGGCGGTAAGGACGTCGATTGGGACGGTGCGGGAGGGCAAGAGCCTGGCCGACTCATTTGAAGCGACCAAGATGATTCCGGAACTGGCGACGGAGATGATTGGCGTGGGCGAGCAGACGGGCGCGCTGCCGCAGATGCTGAATTCGGTGGCGGAGTTTTATGAGGAAGATGTGGCCACGGCCCTGACCGCGGCACTGGCGCTGATTGAGCCGGCGATTCTGATTGTGATGGGAATTGTGGTGGTGTTCATTCTGATTTCGCTCTACCTGCCGATCTTTTCGCTTGGATCGACGGGCGGGATGCAGGGGTAAACGGCATGGCGGATGCAAGCACATTGGCGGCGGCCGCGGGGCCGGCGCCGGGCAGCGAGGAAGAACGGCTGCAGGCCGAGGAGCTGGCGCGGCGGTATCGCGCGGAGTTCGTGGACCTGAAGCATTTCCGCATCCAGCACGACCTGCTGCGCACGGTGCCGGTGGAACTGATGTTCCGCTACAACTTTGTTCCCATTGAGCAGCAGGGCGAGGCGCTGGTGATCGCGGTGAGCGACCCCTCGCGGCTGATGGTGCTGGATGAGATTGCGGGGCTGCTGGGGCACCGCATTGTGCCGCGCGTGGCCACGCTCTCGCAGATTACCGACCTGCTGAAAAAGACTGAGCAATCGCAGCGCGTGCTGGACGAGGCGAGCGAAGGGCTGACCTTCGACGTGCTGAGCAGCGAGGACAATCCGGACGAGAACATTTCAATTGAAAAGCTGACCAGCGACGAGGACATCAGCCCGATTATCCGGCTGGTGGATACGACGATTTTTACTGCGCTGGAGCGGCGAGCCTCGGATATCCACATTGAGACCTATGACGACTCAGTGCACGTGAAGTACCGCATTGACGGCGTGCTGCAGGAGGCCATGGCGCCGATTGCACGCGAACATCACACCACGATTCTGAGCCGCATCAAGATTATGAGCGAGCTGGACATTGCCGAGCGGCGCGTGCCGCAGGACGGGCGGTTCCGGGTGCGCTACAAGGCGCGGCTGATCGATTTCCGCGTGTCGATTATGCCCACGGTGCACGGAGAGAATGCCGTGCTGCGCGTGCTGGACAAGGAATCGATGAGCGAGAAGTTCAGCCACCTGACGCTGGACGTGGTGGGGTTTGCGGAGGACGACCTGCGGCGATTCCGGCGGTATATTCGCGAGCCGTACGGGATGGTGCTGGTGACGGGACCGACGGGTTCAGGCAAAACCACTACGCTCTACGCCGCGCTGAATGAGATCAAGAGCGACGAGGACAAGATCATCACCATTGAAGACCCGGTGGAGTATCAGATTCGCGGGGTTACGCAGATTCCGGTGAACGAGAAGAAGGGGCTCACGTTTGCGCGCGGGCTAAGGTCGATTCTGCGGCACGACCCGGACAAGATTCTGGTGGGCGAGATTCGCGACCAGGAGACGGCGCAGATTGCCATCAACTCCGCGCTGACAGGGCACCTGGTCTTCACCACCGTGCACGCCAACAACGTGGTGGACGTGCTGGGGCGGTTCCTGAATATGGGCGTGGAGGCCTACAACTTTGTCTCCGCGCTGAACTGCATTCTGGCGCAGCGGCTGGTGCGGACCATCTGCGAACACTGCGCGCAGACGGTGCGCTACGAAGACGAGCTGCTGCTTTCGAGCGGGCTGCCGCTGGCCGAGTGGAAGCAGTTTCCCTTCCGCGAGGGGGCCGGATGCATTGAGTGCGGCGGAACCGGCTACCGGGGGCGGACGGCGATTCATGAACTGCTGGACTTGACCGACCCCATCCGCGAGCTGATTCTGGACAAGAAGCCCACCTCGGAGGTTCGCAAGCTGGCGCAGAAGGAAGGCATGACGTTTCTGCGCGAGTCGGCGCTGGAGCGGGTGCGGCGCGGGATTACGACGCTGAAAGAGATCAACAAAGTCACGTTCATTGAGGCTTCAAGATAGTGGCAGCGACGGGGACGAAAGCGAAACCGGCACAGGGAGGCGGACGGCCCGCGGCGGCGGTGGAGCTTGCTCCGCAGGGCGTGCTGGCCGCGACGCTACAGGGCAGAAACGCGGCGGCGGTCTTTGCCTTTGAGGCACTGTCGGCGGGTGCGCTGACTCCTGCGCTGACTGAAACCAATGTGCAACGGCCGGAGACGGTGGCGGCAGCGATAAGGACGGCGCTCGATGCCGTTGCGCCGCGAACGCGCGCGGTGACGCTGGTGCTGCCCGATACGGCGGTGCGGGTGTTTGTGCTGGACTTCGATTCTCTGCCCTCCAATGCGGCAGAGATTCTGGAGGTGCTGCGCTTCAGGCTGCGGAAGATGGTTCCGTTCGAGGTGGAACGTGCGGGCGTGAGCTTTCAGATACTCTCGACGAGCAAGCAGGAGAGCCGCGTGCTGGTGGCCACGATGGCCGCGCCGGTTCTGGAGGAGTATGAGAGCGCGGTGCGCGCCGCGGGCTATGAGCCGGGCGCGGTGCTGCCGGCGGGACTGGCGGCGCTGGCCGGGTTGCAGGGCGAGGAGCCGGTGCTGGC
>JBAUEO010000015.1:0-15625 GCA_049678625.1 Occallatibacter sp.
GCTCAACGTGCGCGCCCGCCAGCCGCGCCAGCGCCACCGAACCCGCCGGCCCGCAGGTGTCGATGCCGAGCAGCAGCCCCGGCGCCTGATTCGCTTCTTTCATCCGTCCGCCTCTTACACCGCGGCCAGCGCCTGCTCCAGGTCCGCAATCAGGTCATCCTTGTCCTCAATCCCGATGGAGAGCCGGATCACCCCTTGCGTAATCCCCGCCGCTTCACGCTCGGCGTCCGTCAGCGCCGCGTGCGTCGTCGTGGCCGAGTGCGAGGCCAGCGACTCCACGCCGCCCAGCGACTCCGCGTTCAGGAAAATCCTCAGCACCGCCAGAAACCGCGCCACGCCCTCGCGCGAGCCCACGTCCAGACTCATCATCGACCCGAAACCCTTCTGCTGCCGCGCCGCCAGCTCATACTGCGGATGGCTCTCGAGCCCGGGATAGTTCAGCCTCTTCACCTTCGCGTGCGTCGAAAGATACTCCGCCACCGCGCGTCCGTTCTCCTCGTGTTGCTTGATCCGCAGCGGCAAGGTTCTGATTCCGCGAAGCACCAGGTAACATTCAAACGGCGATAGCACGGCTCCCACCGCCTTTTGCACCAGCAGAAACCGCTCCTTGTGCTCCGGCTTTGACCCGATCAGCGCCCCGCCAATCCCGTCCGAGTGCCCGTTCAGATACTTCGTCGTCGAATGCATCACAATGTCCGCGCCCAGCTCCAGCGGCCGCTGCAGCACCGGAGAAAGAAACGTGTTGTCCACGCTCACTTCCACGCCCTTGGCGTGCGCAATCTCGCTGATTACGCGAATGTCGCTCAGAACCATCAGCGGATTGCTCGGCGTCTCCAGATGCACCAGCTTGGTATTCGCCTTGATCGCCGCCCGCACCGCGTCCAGGTTGCTGGTGTCCACATACTCAATCTCGATGCCGTAGTGGCTCACAATCTGGTTGAACAAGCGCACCGTGCCCGCATAAACATTGTGCGAGCACACCACGTGGTCGCCTGCGCGCAGCATCGTCACCAGCCCGGCAATCGCCGCCATGCCGCTGGCGAACGCATGTCCGCTGGTGCCGCCTTCCAGCGCCGCCAGCGCCTCTTCCAGCCGGTCCCGCGTCGGATTTCCCGCGCGCGAGTAGTCCCAGCCGCGGTCCGTGCCGATGCCGGTCAGCTCAAAAGTCGAAGAAAGATACACAGGCACATTCACCGCGCCCGTCTGCGGGTCCGGATGCTGTCCGGCATGTACGGCAAGGGTCGAGTATCGGTAGTTGGACATGGTCAGGTTCTTGAACGGTCTCCTGACCTCTAGTCTATCGTGGCAACGCAGCCTGTCACGACCCAGCCTTTCACTCCCGCTCGCAGTTTGTCGTCGCGTCGTCCACCAGCGTCAGCTTCGCTCCGCCATCGCGCGGCTGGAACGCGAGCGAGCACACACGCCATTCGCCAGCCACCTCCTGCGCCCACTCATCCAGCGCGCCGCGGTCGTCGGGTCCTTCAATCCGCACCACCAGGTCTGCAGTCCCGTCGCCGTCGCTTGCAATCAGATTTCCCAGCGCCAGCCGCTCCGCCTTCATCGGCATTCCAATCGCCTTCTGGAGCTTCGCCGAGCCTCTCGCCACCTTCATCGCGGCGTCAATCGGCGCGCGCGCATTGTGCTCAAATCGCCAAACCCACATCAGGCCCAGCCCAATCACCACGGCCGCGCAAATCGCCACAGCCGCCAGAATTTTGCGCCTTAACAGGACAATCTTTTTCATCAAACTTCGCCGATGCTAATCCTACGACGCACGCGCCCGGGCCGCGTCCTCACTGCCCCGCGCCCTGCTTCGCGATGCGCGCCCCAGGGTAGTATCCGGTCCGCGTCCGCACCGTCAGCTTGCCCATTCCCTTGGCCTCGGCCGTCACCGTCACCCGCCGAAAGCCCGGCACGCTGGCTGACTCCGTGGAGCGGTAGCCAATCGTGTACTGGCTGCGAATATCCCGTGCCACCTCGGCCGCAATCTGGTCCACCTGCTCCATATTCCTGGGGAAGAACGCAATCCCGCCCGTCTCGGTCGAAAGCATCTCCAACGCCCCCTTCGCATGCCGTGCTTCTGACCGCGTCATGTCGTCGCCGAACAGCAGACCGATTGAATAAATCTCCGGCCCAGACAACTGCTGCACCCGCTCAATTGTCTGCTCCAGTGTCTGCTCCGACGCATTGTCCTCGCCGTCCGTAATCACCACCAGCACCTGCTTGGGCCGCTTCCCATCCGCCACCAACTTATCCGCCGTGGCCACCAACGCGTCGTACAGCGCCGTTCCCCCGCGCGAATCAATGTGCGAAAGCCCGTCCCGCAGCTTGTTGATGTCTGAGGTAAAGTCCTGATCGATGTAGGCCTCGTCGGAAAAATTCACCACGAACGCCTCGTCCTGCGGATTCGACGCCTCAACCAGATCCAGCGCGCTCTTGTTCACCGCCGGCCGCTTGGTCGCCATCGAACCCGAGTTGTCCACCACCAGCCCCATCGACACCGGAAGATCCGTGTGCTGGAAGCTGATAATCTTCTGCTCGACTCCGTCCTCATACACCTTGAAGTCGCCTGCCTTCAGGTCCTCGACCAGCCGGTTGCCGTCCAGCACCGTGGCGTTCAGCACCACCTCGTCAACATCCCTGCGCAGCACATAGCCCTTGCCCTGCTTCTTCAGCTTTTCGCCCGGCGTGGTCGCCGCGCCGCCTCGGTCCGGCGATGGAATTGGGTCCCGGTCCGCGGTCAGGGAAGGAGCCTGTCCCGCCCCGTCCTGCCCCGCCACGCCCGCGCCAGCCGAGCCCGGCCCCGCCGCTTGCGCAGACGCCGCCGGCTGCGCCCCGAAGCAAAGCGCCGATGCGGACAGAAAAAGAACAAAAATCGCGTTATTGCAAAGGCGCATAGTACCCGGTGCGTGCGTGGACCGTAAGCGGAGGCAATCCCTCCGGCGGAATGAGCTTTACCTTCACTTTACGCCACTTGCCATCCCGCACCAGAGCCGCCGGCGTATATCCAATCACATACTGGTTTCTCAACTCCGTTGAGATCTTCTCCGCAATGTCTCCCATCTCTGACAAATCGTCCACACGATACATCCTCCCGCCGGAGTCCTCGCAGAGCTCATTCAGCAGCGTCGGCCCGTTCCGCTCCTCCGGCGTCGGCGCATAGGGGTCGAAGATGCCAATCGCATAAATCTCCACGTCGGACTCGCGCACCTGCGACCGCACCTCGCCCTCGGTGTAGCGCGAGCGGTTGTCGCCGCCGTCTGAAACCACCAACAGCGCCTTCCTCTGGTGCCGCGCGTCCCGCATCTTCTCCACGCCGTAGTAGATCGCGTCCAGCAGAGCCGTCCTGTGCCCGCTGCGCACCGTCGCCAGCCGCGCCTCAATGTCCTCGACCGAGCTGGTGAAGTCCTCAATCAGCTCCGGCCGGTCATTGAACCCGATCACGAAAAATTCATCCTCCGGATTCGCCGTCTTGATGAACTGTAGAATCGAATCCCGCGCCCGAATCAGCTTCGACGTCATCGAGCCCGACAGATCGAAAATAATCCCGATTGAAACCGGCGCATCCTCGCTCGCAAAGCTCGTAATCTTCTGCCGCTTGGTGTCCTCGTACACCTGGAAGTCGGTCTTCTCCAGGCCCGTCACCAGCCGGTTCATCGGATCGGTCACCGTCACCGGCACCAGCACCAGGTCCACGTTCATCCGGATCAGCGAACCAGGCCGCGCGTGCAGCGCTGCCCTGCCCGTCAGCGCGGGTGCCTGCACGCCTGGCGGCGGCGCAGTCGATTCCTGCGACGTCGCCGGCGGCTTCACATTCACCTTGTTTAGCGGGTCTTCCTGGGCTCGCGCGCCGGTCGCGGCCAGCAGCACCGCCAGCGCGCACACCACCATCCTCAGGCTCGCGCCACGGCGCCCGCCTTCGCCTTCCAACGTGCTCCATCCATTGGGTCGCGTCGTCATGCCGGGACACCCTGGGTTGTTGGCGAGTGTAGCACGCCGCGCGCGCCTCCCGTCTGCTCCGCCCGCACGCCCAAAGCCCCCTTTTCCCTCTCGTTCAACGTCCGTTCCACCCCCGGTGCTGGGATACAATCGTCGCTAAGCGCGCGGGGTTCGCAACTGAGTCCGTCGGAGGCTCCCGACGCAATCGTCTCCGCCGACCCGTGGAGAACCACTCGTCGCATGGCCTGTTTCCTCCCATTCCGCGCCTGGCATTCCAGCCCCTTCGCGGCCTTCCTTAGACCTTTGACGCCGGCAAAGGCGAAACCGTCTACTCCCGCGTCGCACGCCATTCTCATCTCTTCGCCGGCCAGGCCATTCATGCGCTGGAGGAGCGCCCTCTTCGCCTTGCTTTTTCTCGCCGCGCTTCCCGCTGCCGCACAGGCCCAGTCTGCCCAGGCCCCGCCCGCTGCCTCCACGCCGCGCTTCGTCGTCGTAGTTGATGCTGCCCACGGCGGGTCTGACTTCGGCGCCACCCTCCCCGACGGCCAGCCCGAAAAATCCGTCACCCTCGCCCTCAGCGTCCGCCTCCGCTCGCTCCTCGCCGCCCGCGGCCTCTCCGTCCGCACCACGCGCGAGTCCGACATCGCCCTCGACGCCGATCAGCGCGCCGACCTCGCCAACCGCGCCCATGCCCAGCTCTGCCTCGTTCTCCACGCCACCCAGAGCGGCTCCGGCGTCCATCTCTTCACCTCTTCGCTCGCCCCCGCGCTCTCCGCTCGCTTTCTCCCCTGGAAAACCGCACAGGCCGCCTTTGTCGCCCGCGGCATTTCGCTGGCCGGCACGCTCAACTCCACCATCGTCCACGCCGGCTTCAGCACCACACTCGCCCGCGTCTCCCTGCCCGGCCTTGACTCGCTCGCCTGCCCCGCCGTCGCCATCGAGCTGGCCCCCAAACGCGGCTCTGACAACTCCATCCTCGCCGAACCCGACGACTCCCAATACCAGGCTCAGGTCGCCTCCGCTCTCGTCGACGCCATCTTTGCCTGGCGTTCGGCCTGGCGTTCAGAATCTCCGCAGCCATGATTCCCCGCTACCAGAAGGTCCTTTTCGTGCTGCTCCTCCTCGGCTCGCTGGCCATGGCCGCCGAGCTCTGGCACCTCCGCCAGCGCGCCCATCAGCGCCTTCTCGCCGGTCAGGACTCGGCACCCACCCGCGCGCCTGAGATTGCTCCCTCTGAGCCCGCCACTCTCATCGTTGCCAGTGACGCCGACGGCTCCCTCACTCCGCAGGCCCGCTCGCTGCCGCTTCCCGCCGACCTTGAAGCCCGCGCCCGCGTCCTCCTCGGCAATCTTCTTGACCTCTACGCCAACCCCGATTCCGCCCATCCCGTCCCCGGCGGTGCAGCCGGCATCGCACAGGTCTTCCTCTTGCCCGTCCCGGCCGAACCCGCCGCAGTTCCCGGCTCACGCGCCACGTCGCCCTCCAATCATCCGCACTCCGTCCGGCAGGACGCGCGCGACTCCGGCCCGCTGCTCGCCGTCGTCAACTTCACCGGCGCCTTCGCCGCCTCGCACCCTTCCGGCATTGAGACCGAATCCCTCACCATTCAATCCATCTGCGACACCCTCCGCGCCAACCTGCCCCGCGTCGCCCAGGTCCGCTTCCTCGTCGACGGCCAGCCCCGCGACACCCTCGCCGGACACGCCGACCTCACCCGTACTTACCTCACCGCCGACTCCGTCCTCACCTCCGGTGAACCCGATAACACTTCCAACTCAACGCAAGGCGCAACACCGTGACCAATTCCTCCACCATCGGAGTCCCAACCATCGGCGTGTTCGACTCCGGCTTCGGCGGACTCACCGTCCTTCGCGCCCTCGTTGCCCGCATGCCCCAGGCCCGCTACGCCTTCCTGGGCGACACCGCCCGCCTGCCCTACGGCTCCAAATCCCGCCGCACCATCGCCCGCTACGCCGCGGAAAGCGCCCGCTTCCTCGTCCTGGAACAGGGCGCCGAGTTCCTCGTCATCGCCTGCAACACCGCCAGCGCCCTCGCACTCGACGCCATTCAGGACTCCGTCTCCGTCCCGGTCCTTGGTGTCATCCAGCCCGGCGCCGCCGCCGCCCGCGCCGTCTCCCGCACCGGCCACGTCCTCGTCCTCGCCACGGACGCAACCGTGCAGAGCCACGCCTACACCGCCACATGCAACGCCCTCGGCCTCCGCGCACTTGAAAAGGCCTGCCCGCTCCTCGTCCCCCTCGTTGAAGAAGGCTGGACCACAGACCTCGACACGAACACAAATATGGGTGCCCCAGATCTCGATTCTGAGACCTGGGAAAGCAAGACGATCCTTCTAACAAACGCCCCCCAGGTGGAAGTCACTCGTACAGTCATCCGCATCTATCTCGACGAAATCCTCGCCGCCGCCACGGCCGAAAATCTCCAGCCCGATACGCTCGTCCTCGGCTGCACGCACTATCCCCTGCTCCGCCCGCTCATCGAACAGGCCGTTCCCCCCGGCATGCGCGTCATTGACTCCGCCGACTCCGCCGCCGACGCCGCCGTTCAACTCGTCAACGGCCGTCTCGCCCCGCAAATTGCCCCAGTCGCCGCATCCGCACCCACCTACCAAGCCGACTCACCCGCGTCCTCCGGCGAATCAGAATCAGCAATCCAACCCACTCCCATCCGCTGCTTTGCCACCGATTCCGTCGAGAAATTCTCCCGCCTCGGCTCCCGCTTCCTCGGCCGCCCCGTCGGTGACGTCCAACTCGTCGACCTCGGCGGCTAGACGCGCCACGCATCCCCTTCGAAGCGCCCCGGCTGCTATCCTTGTCCACGGCGCAGCGGCCGACACTCCTCAAGCCCTCGCCCGTCCATCCCGCAAAAGGAATCCGAGCCTTCATGATCGATCTCACCGGCAAAACCGCTCTCATCTTCGGCCTCGCCAACAAGCGCTCCATCGCCTGGGGCATCGCCCAAAAGCTCCACGCCGCCGGCGCGACCCTCGCCATCTGCTACCAGAACGAGCGCATGAAGCTCGAAGCCGAAGGCCTCATCGACGAGCTCTCCGGCGCATCCGGCTTCCAGTGCGATCTCTCCATCGACGCCGAAATCGACACCCTCTTCGCCGCCCTCAAACAGAAATTCGGCAAGCTCGACATCCTCGTACACGCCGTCGCCTTCGCCCCCGCCGCCGACCTCCGCGGCGACTTCCTCGACACCTCCCGCGAAGGCTTTCGCATCGCCATGGACGTCAGCGTCTACACCCTCATCGCCGCCTGCCGCGCCGCCGCGCCCCTCATGCCCGAGGGCGGCTCGGTCATCACCCTCACCTACTACGCCTCAGAAAAGGTCGTGCCCAAATACAACCTCATGGCCATCGCCAAGGCCGGCCTTGAGTGCGCCACGCGCTATCTCGCCTGGAGCCTCGGCCCCCGCAACATCCGCGTCAACGCCATCTCCGCCGGGCCCATCAAGACCCTTGCCGCCCGTGGCGTCGGCGACCTCGGCGAAATGATGAAGATGCACTCCGACCGCGCACCCCTCCATCGCAACGTCGACCAGCTTGAAGTCGGCGGCGCAGCTCTCTTCCTCGCCTCGGACCTCTCTTCGGCCATCACCGGCGAAGTGATGTACGTCGACTGCGGCTACAACATCATGGGTTTCTGAGTTTGTCGTTTTTTCGCTGAATAAAATACCTGTCATCCTGAAATAAAATGCCTGTCATCCTGAGCGGAGCAGGTCGAGTCTTTTGCGACCTGCGTAGTCGAAGGACCTGCATTCCCGGTCTTGGCACGCAGCCACTCATGAATTTCAGTACACATGGGGCAAGACCCAAGGACATAGGGAGTAAAACCCAGGAAACTGTGCCCCGTTCATCGCGGCTTCATCGCGATGAGCGGGCTCGAGCAAATTCGCCGGTGCGCCCCGCACTCCTATTCCTTCAGCGTCACCTTGATCCGGCGCGCTTCGCCGCCCGCCGACTCAATTGCAATCTCGCCTGTCGCCTTCTTCCTGATGCTCTTGAACTTCTCGCCCCACTCCACAAGCACCAGCGCATCCTCGGTCAGCAGCTCATCCAGCCCCAGCGTCTCCAGTTGCCGTTCGCCCTCCAGCCGATACACGTCCAGGTGATGGAGCTTCACCGCACGCCCCGCGCGCACGCCGTCATACTCATGCACCAGCGTGAACGTCGGGCTCGTCACCTCGTCGGCGTCGGCGGCCTCCAGAGCCTCGGCAATGCCCTTCACCAGCGTTGTCTTGCCCGTGCCCAGGTCGCCGCGCAGCACCAGCAGTTGCGGCGGCTGCAACAGCTCCGCCAGCTTGCGCCCCACTTCAATCGTCTCCGCACCGTTGCCGGTCTTGAATTCGTAGGTCCGCACCGTGGCGGCTGGCGCTCCCTGGCTCATCCTCTGCCCTCGCGATCTGTGCCCTCGCGCTGTGTGGACTCGTGGCCTGCCCGCGCCCGTCGATCGCCGCGCGGCATCCCCTGCAACCAAACATACCCGCTTCGTCCGCGCGGTTGAAAGCGAAAAGCCCGCCCCAGTTCCTTTAGGGTATCGGTCGCCAGCAGCGTGTGCTCGTCCATCCGCCGCACCGCCAGGTCGCCGGCCAGCCCATGCAGATACACCGCAGCCTCCACCGCGCGCGCCTGTCTGTCCGAGTCCGGCTCGCTCCCATATTGCGCCACCATTCCCGCCACAATTCCCGTCAGCACATCCCCGCTGCCGCCCTTCGCCATCCCCGGATTTCCAGTCGTATTCACCGCTACAGTGCCATCCGCATGCGCCACCACCGTGCGAAATCCCTTCAGCACCACGGTCGTACCTGTCTCTTCGGCAAACTCCCGCGCCGTCTTCAGCCGGTTGGCCTGCACCGCCGCCGTGGTTGTCTGCACCAGCCGCGCCATCTCGCCCGGATGCGGCGTCAACACCACCGTCCGCTTGCCTCCGCGCGACAACTCCGCCAGCGATTCCCGGTCCTGCGCCAGCAAATTCAGCGCATCCGCATCCAGCACCACCGGAATCTCCGTCGCCTTGAGCAGCCCTGCCAGAAACTTCGCCGTCTCCGCGCTCTGTCCCATCCCCGGCCCAATCGCGAGTACGGTCTTCCCCGCCAGCAGCGTCTCCAGCCGCTTCGGCGAAAGATTCGTCGCCGCAATCTCCCCCTCCGCCGTCGCCTCCAGCGGAAACGTCATCAGCTCTGGCGCAATCGCCGCCACCACCGCCAATCCCGGCTCAGGAACGGCAGCCGTCACCAGCCCCGCGCCCGTCCGCAACGCCGCCAATGATGCCATTGCCGGCGCGCCCATCCGTCCGCCCGCCAATCCAATTGCCCCGCCCACCACCAGCACGTGTCCAAAATTTCCCTTGTTCGCCTCGGCCTCCCGACGCGCCTGCACCATCCCCAGCGCGCCGCCCGCCCACGTCAATCCCGCTGTCGAAATCACTGCATCGTCCGGCGACCCAATCGGCGCAACCACCACCGGATCGTCCCATTGCCGTGTCAGCATTCCAAACACATGCGCCGGCTTCGGCGCAGTAAATGTCACCACCGCATCCGCCGGAAAAACCGGGCCGTTCTGATGGTGAGCTTCTCTTGAGGAGCGTTCCGGGGCCCCCACGGACAGGTCCTTGTCCGTGGGGTGGTCCGCCGACCACCCCGACGGCAAATCCACCGCCAACACCTTTGCCGCGCTCGCCCGCACGCGCTTCAGAGCCTCCAGCGCCAGCCCCCGCAGCGGCGGCTTGAATCCCGTTCCCACCACCGCGTCCACAATCAGATCCGTCTCAAACGCGCTCGTGTACTTGTCCAGATCCTCTGCCGTCGTCACCGAATAAATCTGCCCGCGCGCCCTGTTTGCGTCTGCGTCCGCCAGCTCCTTCCAGGCCTCCGCCGCGTCGCCTTTCAAGTCGGCAGGCGACCCCAGCAGCAGCGTCGTCACCTCAAGCCCCGCATCGGCCAGCTTCCGAGCCGCCATCATCCCATCGCCGCCGTTGTTGCCCTTGCCGCACAGCACCGTCACGCGCCGCGCCCGCCGGAAATGCTCCCGCGCAAACTCCGCCACCGCGCTCGACGCGGCCCGCATCAGCGCGAGCGACGGCACGCCGAACCGCTCCGTCGTCACACGGTCGCACTCGGTCATCTCGGCTGCCCGCAAAACCTTCATGCCTTCATCGTATTCCGATTGTCTGTTTTCGTTTTGGATTCCGGCCCGTGCGCCAGACCTTATTGGCCCATGGCAATCTGCACCAGCATCCACACATTCAGCGCAACAATCAGCACCGTCGTGGTCCACGCCAGACCTTGCAGCACGCGCCCGTTCGCAAACTCGCCCATCTTCGCCTTGTCGCCCGTGAAGATCACCAGCGGAACCACCGCAAAGCTCAACTGTAGCGACAGAATCACCTGGCTCAGGATCAGCAGCTTGTCCGTCCCGCTCCGCCCCATCAGCGCCACCACAATAATTGTCGGAATAATTGCCAGTCCCCGCGTAATCAGCCGCCGCAGCCACGGCGCAACCTTGATGTGCAGGAACCCTTCCATCACCACCTGCCCGGCCAGCGTTCCGGTAATCGCCGAGTTCTGTCCGCTCGCCAAAAGCGCAATCGCGAACAGCGTGCTCGCGCCCGCTGCACCCACCAGCGGGCTCAGCAGCTTGTACGCATCCTCAATCGCCGCCACCTCGTAGTGCCTGCTGCGGTTGAATACCGCCGCCGCCACAATCAGAATCGCCGCGTTCACAAACAAGGCCAGCGTCAGCGCCAGCACCGAATCCACATTGGCCATGTGAATCGCCTCGCGCTTGCCCTCCGCCGTCCGCTCGTACTTCCGGCTCTGCACAATCGACGAGTGCAGATACAGGTTGTGCGGCATCACCGTCGCGCCCAGGATTCCGATGGCGATATACAGCATCTCCCCGTTCGTCAGAATCGCCGGCGACGGCACCACCAGGCTCGTCAGCGCCGGCCAGTAGTCCGGCCGCGAAAGGAGCATCTGCATCACGAATAATCCCAGAATCGTCCCTATCAGTGTGATCACCAGCGCTTCCACATACCGGAAACCCCACCGCTGCAGCAGCAGAATCAGCAGCACGTCCGTTCCCGTGATCAGCACGCCATAGAGCAACGGAATGTGGAACAGCAGCTCCAGCGCAATCGCCGAGCCAATCACCTCCGCCAGGTCGCACGCCGCAATCGCAATCTCCGCGCCCACCCACAGCAGAAAACTCGTCGTCCGCCCGTAGTTCTCCTGGCACATCTGCGCCAGGTCCCGCTCCGTCGCCACGCCCAGCTTCAGCGAAAGGCTCTGCAGCAGAATCGCCATCAGGTTTGACAGCATGATGACGAACAGCAGCGTGTAGCCGAACCGCGCCCCGCCCGCAATATCCGTCGCCCAGTTTCCAGGGTCCATGTAGCCCACTGAAATCAGGAACCCCGGCCCCAAAAACCCCAGCAGCCTCCGCCAGTACCACGAGGACCGCGAGACGCTCACCGTCGCGTAAACCTCCTGCAACGACGGCTCTCGCAGCGCGATTTGTGGGGTGGTCTCCGCGGCCATGGCTCTCCTGAGCGCGCCCGAACAAGGCTTTCACATAGTATGCCACAGCTTGTTAATCATAGTTAATAAATTGGCTTACTTTTAATTATCCCCGACCCTCCGGCCTCTCCAATTATTTTCTGAGATATGAGACTTTTATGGTTGACCTATAATTACTAACTGCTACTATATGTAAATGCCCCGAAGGAGCGCAGCATGGACAGCTACAGAATCAAGATGAAAATTGGAGAAAATGAGTTCGAAGCAGAGGGTTCACCAGAAGTGGTGAAAGCCCAGTTCGAGGCGTTTAAGGAAATGATCCAATCCATATCAGTCCGTAATGACACTACGCTTGTGCGAAAATCTCAGCAAGCAGCATTAGATGAGGAGATTGGAGATGATTACAGCACATCCAGTTTCGATAAGATTTTCAGAGCAGAGGGCCGCGTAATTTCTCTAACCGCACTTCCTGGAAATATTCTCGACGCGACGCTACTCACGATTTTTGGACAGCGTCACTTTCGCAACAATGATTCAATCACCGGAGCAGAAGTGAAAGACGGCTTGGAGCAATCAGGATTTCGGGTGGACCGCGTTGACCGGCACATTGAAAAACTGACCAGTGAGGGATTGGTAATCAAGATTGGGATTGGGAAGGGAAGCCGTTACCGCTTGACGAATCAGGGGATGTCTCGCGCACAGGCTTTGGCGAAGGATTTGATTGCGACTCTTCCGTGATGAGATCGCAATGGAGGTAACGATGACGGAAGGTCTGCAAGAAATTTCAAAGGCTTTCAATATCTACTGTGACGAAAGTTGCCACCTAGAGCACGATGGCCTTGGAATTATGGTGATTGGTGCAGTGTGGTGCTCTACCCTGCGTGCCTCCGGCCACGCGCGCAACTTGCGTTCCCTAAAGGTAAAGCATGGGCTATCTCCAACGTTTGAGATCAAGTGGACGAAGGTCTCTGAATCAAAAGTGGGCTTCTATCTGGACCTGCTCGAACACTTTTTCGCGGATGACGATCTGCACTTTAGGGGTTTGTTGGTCGCCGACAAGAACAAACTGGATCACGAGAACTTTCGCCAGACGCACGACGAGTGGTATTACAAAATGTACTTCGATATGCTTAAGACGGTGATCTCACCGACGGGCAAGTACCACGTTTATGTAGATATAAAAGACACGTGGGGAAGCCGAAGGGTAGCTCATCTTCACGATGTGATTTGCAACAGCATGTACGACTTCTCCAGAGAGATTCTGGAGCGGATTCAGATCATGCGCTCAGACGAATCAGAACTCCTTCAATTGGCAGATGTCCTGATCGGAGCCGTAGGATATGCTGCACGCGATCTTAAAGGAAATAGAGGAAAAGTACGCCTAGTCGAATTCATACGCCAGCAAACGGGATACTCTCTTGCCCGTAGCACGCTGTACAGGGAGGAGAAATTCAACCTTCTTCGCTGGGCCCCTTGGGAGATGCGCTAATGCCTCTTCCGATATGGCTCCCAGAAATGTTGGCGGTGTCACCTTGGACGGATGACACAGTTGACCAGCTATACGCGTCTTTTGTTCGAGACTTCAAGGGGGCACGGATAACCATGGATGGGGAAATCGTCCACTACTTTCGTGATGTGGAATCGGATGGAAAAGAAACGATATTTTGGCATCTTATTGAAAGAGAGGACCAGGCCAGCGGTTCGCGCTTGCCTAATATGGACCGTTGCGCTCGATTGCCGTGGGTCGCCGCGATAATATGCAATTCCAATCAACCCGAAGTCACGAAGTGGGACTACCGAGAGTCAAAAGGACACATAAATACATACCTGTGGCTGAGGGAACTCCGATATGTCGTGATTCTGCGTAAATATGAGAATGGAAATCGTCGTCTTGTAACGGCGCATTGCGTTGATGGGAGGGGTACTGAGAGAACGTTAGAGAGCAAGTTCAATAGAAAAATCTAAATATATAGGGGGCCGACGAGGATCGCCAGCCCAATTCCTTCCACACATGGTGGATGAACATACATAGGATGCCCGGTTGCACCCAAACGATGCAAGTGTCAAGTTGTACAACTTAGGTGGTATCAAAGGAAAACTGACCGTTGTACTCAATCTGTGTCAAGTGCATAATCGTGTTTAATTATCCCCGGCCCTCCGGCCTCAGCCACACCGCTTCCGCCGCCGGT
Organism: Occallatibacter sp.; assembly: GCA_049678625.1. Lineage (GTDB taxonomy): Bacteria > Acidobacteriota > Terriglobia > Terriglobales > Acidobacteriaceae > Telmatobacter. Next base: position 13,671 of record JBAUEO010000015.1, read on the forward strand.
CTTCCCAAGATCGAAACACCCGCAGGAAGCTCAATCGAAACGGTTTGGTCGTAGTTCTGTCTCACCACGCGCAGGCTTCGGCTCGGCCCAATCCCCATCCGGTGCAGAAACTCCAGCAGCTTCGGGTCCCGCTCGTGCAGGCTGGTCACGGTATAGCGCCCGCCCTCTGCCGCCTCGCTCAGCGGAACCTCGCCCCGCCGTTTCCGCTCCGCCGGGCTCACCGGCAGCACCTGGTTCCCATGCGGACAGGCCCCGCCTTCGCCCAGCTTTTCCTTCAACTTGGCCTCGAAGGCCGGTGAAACTGCGTGCTCCAGCCGCTCGGCCTCCTCGTGGATCTCATGCCACTCCATCCCGAAGACCTCGCTCAGCATCCGCTCAATCAGGTGGTGCCGCAGAGCCGTCCGGTAGGCCATCTCCCGCCCCGACTCGGTCAGCCGCACAATGCCGTCCTCGCCCACCTCCACATAGCCGCCGCGCCGCAGCCGTTTCAGCGCCATCGTCACCGCCGGGGCCGAAACCTCCAGCCAGTGGGCCAGCGTGGCCGGAATCACCTGGCGGCCCTCCGCCTCGGCCTCCAGCACCGCCTTCAGATAGTTCTCTTTCGATACGGCCAGTGCGTCTTTCATCGTGATCCCGCAATCAGTCTATATATAAACGAGTGCCTTCTCCCGCAACACTCCGAATTCGGTGCCCGCCCCCGCTTGACGGAACAGTTGTACCCGATTACCACCTCTGTGCGATGCCCTTCCCGGCCCGCATGTTCCTACAATAAGAATCGTTGGAGCAGCGTATGGACAGCATTGGTCACAACAATCCTTATCACGCAGCCTTCCATGAAGCCGCGACGGAACTCAGCCGCATCCATGGTGAGGTCGAGCAGCTCAACGTCCGCCGTCAGCAGGTGGAAAACCTCGTGCAGGCCCTCCAGCCCGCCGTTGGACCTGAAGCCCGCATCCAGTGGGAGCCGGTTGTCCACATGAGCAAATTCGATGGCCTCACGGTCGTCACACGTCTGGCCATCGTGGAAAAGGGCACGAAGCGCTAACCCGCGCTCCGCGCCCCTCCTGGGTGCTCTTGCGCTTTCTCTCACATTCCCGCGCGCTTGCCGTCCCGTTCCTTCGTCTTTCCCATTACTTCACCCGCACCTTCGGCTCCACGCTCAGCCCCGGCCTCAGCAAGTGGTTCGCGTCCTCGTCCTTCAAATCCGTAAAGTCGATGCGCACCGGAACCCGCTGCACCACCTTCACGTAGTTGCCGGTCGCATTCTCCGGCGGAAACAAGCTCAACACTGAGCCCGTCGCGCCGCCAATCTGGGTTACGCGGCCCTTGTAGTCCTTGCCCGTCGCATCCACGTGGACCTCCGCCTCCTCGCCCGCGCGCATGTGCTTCAGTTGCGTCTCCTTGAAGTTCGCCGTCACCCACAGGTCGCTCAGAGACACCAGCGTCATCAGGTTCTGCCCCACGCTCACGTTCTGATCAATCTCCACGCTTTTGCGCGTAACAATTCCATCCTCCGGTGCATAAATCTTCGTGTAACTTAGATTCAGCTTGGCCTGGTCCAGTTGCGCCTGCGCCTGTGCCACCTGTGCCCGGGCCTGCTTGGCCCGCGCACTCTGCGCAGCCACCTGCTGCGGCCCCGTCTCGGCAGACCTCACCTGCGTCTGCGTCTGCTTTTCCCGCTCGCGCGCCACGCGCACCCCATCGCTTGCCGCCTGCTGGCTCGCCTGCGCATCCGCCAGGGAGGCCTTTGCCGCGTCCGCCAGCTCGAATCCGCGCTCGGCCAGAAAAGCGCGCCCGGGCTGGGCATCGGCGCCTGTCATCCGTTCTGAATAAAAGTCAGCCGCGGCGCGGTGTGCCTGCAGCAGGCGGCGGCGCTGGGTCTGCTCCTGGCCGGGAACGCGCCCGCCCTGCTCGTACCTCAGGTCGATGCCCGTCCTGGCCGCCAGCCGCTCGAC
>JBAUEO010000016.1:0-2358 GCA_049678625.1 Occallatibacter sp.
CTCGGCCTGAAGGAAGCCAAGGACCTGGTCGATGGCGCTCCCAAGGCGCTGAAGGAAAGCGCGACCAAGGATGAGGCCGAGGCCATCAAGAAAAAGTTCGAAGGTGTGGCCACGATCGAGGTCAAGTAGCCCAGGGGACTTGCAAGTCGAGCCGGGACGCGTTACGATATCCGTTGCGCGTCTTTTCGGCCCATCCCGGTTTTCCAATGGAATGGCCGGATACTGGGTGGCGCGTCTTGAGCATACGGGCAGGGCACGCAGGCAACCGAATTCGGAGAAGTGCCAAGCACTCCGAAGGCGGTTAAGCGGCGAGGTTCAAGTGCCTTAGGGTCAAGGAGATAGGCGGGTTTTCCTTGACGAATGGCGAGTGGTTGGCGGGCGAGCGGCAGAAGCGAGCTTTGGGATCGGCGAGAGCAGGAAGAAGAATTCGGTTGGGAGCACAGGCTGTGAGCCGCGCTCGTGGGGCATTGCGTCCCTGCGAGCCTTTCGTGTCTCCCGGCTTCCCTGAATAGGGCCTTCTTTGGGCAAAGTCTCTGGTTTGCGCGCGCAATGGAGCAGTTCGGCTCCGAACGCGCTCAGACTCCTCCGATTGTGCGCAGTCTAGCGCAACCAGATGTTCAGCGGAAATGCCCCTTTTGCCCAGCGGACTGACGCTTAAGCGCAATTGCTTGGCAAGGAAATCGCCGGCTCTCTTTGTGGCCCCGCGGGCCAACAGAGTCAGCCGGGCGAGGCCGGATGCATACTGCCGGCCCGCACGACGGGAAGAGAACTGGTAATCTGCCGCCGCGTGAGAGGCTCGCGCGACGGCCCGGCAAGGCCCCAGGATTTGCAAGTCCCTGGTCGCGCCGGAGTCCTAAGCCTCAGGAGTGAAGCATGCCCAACGAGAAGCGCGCGATTCGCAGCAGGCTCGATTTTTCAAAGATTCCCACCGCAACCCAGATTCCCAACCTCATTGAGGTGCAGCGTCGCTCCTACGAGCGTTTCCTGCAGATGGACAAGCTGCCCAACGAGCGCGACGACTCGGGGCTGCAGTCGGTCTTCGTCTCCGTCTTCCCCATCACGGATTTCCGCGGCATCTCGCAACTGGATTTCGTCGACTACGCAATCGGCAACTGGGAGTGCAAGTGCGGACACCTGAAGGGACTACACCACCTGCGCACCGCCTGCGTGCAGTGCGGCGCCATGGTCATCACTGACCCCTTCCATCCCGGCGACGTGCTCTGCCACAAGTGCGGAACCTATAACAAGAACACGCCCGACTTCTGCAACAAGTGCGGCGACCCGGTGGGACTGCAACTGAAGTATGACCAGCAGGAGTGCGAAGAGCGCGGCATGACCTTCTCCGCGCCGCTCAAGGTCACCGTGCGGCTCACCATTTACGACAAGGACCCGGAGACGGGCAACAAGACTATCCGCGACATCAAGGAGCAGGAGGTCTTCTTCGGCGACATTCCACTGATGACGGCCAATGGCACCTTCATCGTCAACGGAACAGAGCGCGTCATTGTTTCGCAGCTCCACCGCTCGCCCGGCGTCTTTTTTGAGACAGCCAACAACCGCACCTACTTCCTGGGCAAGATCATTCCCTATCGCGGCTCCTGGGTGGAGTTCGAGTACGACCAGAAGAACACGCTCTATGTGCGCATCGACCGCAAGCGCAAGTTCCTGGGCACCATCTTCCTGCGGGCCCTCGGCCTGCGTTCAGACGAGGAGATTCTCAAGACCTTCTATACGGTCGACCGCATCCAGCTTGCCGACGGAAAGCTCTTCTGGACCGTGCCCCAGGACGCGCACAGGCACACCCATCTGCAGGGCGCCAAGCCGGCGCATGCCGTGACGCACAAGGGCGAGGAGATTGCCCACTCCGGCCGCAAGATTACCGCGCACTCGCTCAAGGCCATCCGCGCCGCGGGAATCGGCAAAGTGGAAATCGAATCCGCGGAGCTGGACGGCGCACTGACCGCCTCCGACGTGGTGGATACGGCTACCGGCGAGGTCATCGTCGAGGCCAACGTCGAGCTCACCGCCGACCGCCTGCACAAGGTGATGGCCAGCGGCGCAACCGTGCTCGAACTCTTCTTCCCTGAGCGCGACGACGTGGGCAACATCATCACCAACACGCTCAAGCGCGACTCCGTGCGCAAGCCTGAAGAGGCGCTGATCGAAATCTATCGCAAGCTGCGCCCGGGCGACCCGCCGACGCTGGACACGGCCACCGCCTTGTTTGAAGGAATGTTTTTTGACGCGCGCAAGTACGACTTCTCTCGCGTTGGCCGGCTCAAGTTCAACATCAAGCTCTACGACAACCAGGACGCGACCCAGCTCGACCACCGCACCCTCACGCCCGAGGACTTCTAC
>JBAUEO010000017.1:0-5003 GCA_049678625.1 Occallatibacter sp.
CATGCGGTGCGTTTCGCGGCCGATGCCCGACTGCTTGTAGCCGCCGAAGGCCGCGTGCGCCGGATATGCATGATAGCAGTTCACCCACACGCGCCCGGCCTGTATGCCGCGGCCCAGATGGTAGCAACGGTTCGCATCGCGGCTCCACAAGCCTGCGCCCAGCCCATAGAGCGTGTCGTTGGCAATCTCCAGGGCGTCCGCCTCGTCCTTGAACGTCGTCACGGAAACCACCGGCCCGAAGATCTCCTCCTGGAAAATGCGCATCCGGTTGTGCCCGCGGAAGACGGTCGGCTGTACATAGTAGCCGCCTTCCAAATCGCCGCCAAGATTCGCGCGGCCTCCGCCGGCCAGCACTTCCGCGCCTTCCTTGCGCCCGATGTCGAAGTAGCTCAGAATCTTCTCCATCTGCTCGCTTGACACCTGCGCGCCAATCATCGTCGCCGGATCCAGCGGATTCGCCTGCTTGATTGCCGACACCCGCTTCAGAGCCCGCTCCATGAACTTGTCGTAGATGCTCTCCTGAATCAGCGCCCGGCTCGGGCAGGTGCACACCTCGCCCTGATTCAGCGCGAACATCACAAATCCTTCAATCGCCTTGTCAAAGTAATCGTCGTCCTCGCGGCAAACATCGTCAAAAAAGATATTCGGCGACTTACCGCCTAACTCCAGAGTTACCGGAATCAGGTTCTGGCTGGCATACTGCATGATAAGTCGGCCAGTCGTGGTCTCACCCGTGAAGGCTATCTTGGCCACCCGAGAGCTGGACGCCAGCGGCTTGCCCGCCTCCACGCCAAATCCATTCACAATATTCAGCACGCCCGGCGGAAGAATATCGCCCACCAGCTCGGCCCATACCAGAATGCTCGCCGGCGTCTGCTCGGCCGGCTTCAGCACCACGCAGTTGCCCGCTGCCAGCGCCGGCGCCAGCTTCCAGGTCGCCATCAGCAGCGGAAAATTCCACGGAATAATCTGCCCCACCACGCCCAGAGGCTCATGGAAGTGATACGCCACTGTGTCCTGGTCGATCTCTGAGACAGTGCCTTCCTGCGCGCGAATGCATCCGGCAAAGTAGCGGAAATGGTCGATCGCCAGCGGCAGGTCTGCCGCGGTCGTTTCCCGGATGGGCTTGCCGTTGTCCCACGTCTCGGCCAGCGCCAGCAGGTCCAGGTTCTCCTCCATACGCTGCGCAATCTGACTCAGCAGCATCGCCCGATGCGCGGGGCTGGTCTTGCCCCATTGGTCGCGCGCCGCATGAGCCGCGTCCAGCGCCCTCTCGATATCCTGCGCATTCGAGCGCGGAATCTCGCAAAACGCCTTGCCGGTAATCGGTGTCACGTTGTCAAAATACTGGCCGGAAGCGGGCTCAACCCACTGGCCGCCGATGTAGTTGCCGTAGCGCGGGCGAAAGCTGATCTTGTCGCTCAGCTTGCCCGGGTGTGTCGCTATCAAAGTCGCCATAATAGTGCCCTCCAGAGTGGCTACCGCGCCTGTTGAAGGCCCTGGAGCGCGGCGCAAGCATCATACTCCCAGCGGCTCATGGCTGGCAGGGTAGAGCCCAAGAAAGATTCGTTGGAATCGCAGCCGCCGGAGCCGCTTCCCGTCTGCGATATGAACTTGTCTTTGCGGCTTTGCGTATCAGGAGTAGCATAGTGCTGCAATCCTGAACGGAGGCTGCTGCTCTTTCCAAGCCCGTCATGAAAATCCATCCATCTCTGCATCTGTTCTGCTCACTCGGTTTCGCGCTGCTGTGCACCGCGCCTGTCTCCGCCCAAAGCTCCTCGCCGCAAAGCAAAACCGTCGCCACGCTCCCGGCTCCACCCGCCGATGCTCCCTACCGCAATCCAAAGCTGACCGTAAACGAGCGCGTCGCCGACCTTCTCTCCCGCATGACGCTCCAGGAAAAAGTCGACCAGATCAGCGGTGGTTACGATACGTTGCAGGGCGTCATCGATCCCACCGGCACCTACGATCTGCGGAAGGCCCGCGCCGCGCTGGAGCAGTTGGGCAACCCTGATTTCTCCATCACTCCCCGCGACTCCGCCATCCTGCGCAACGCCGTACAGCGCTGGTTCGTGCAGAAAACCCGCCTCGGCATTCCCTTCCTTTCCCAGGGCGAGGCCCTCCACGGCGACATGGAAGACGGCAGCACCAGTTTCCCGCAGGCCCTGGGCCTCGCCGCCACCTTTGACCCCGTGCTGGTTCACCGGATCCTCACCGCCGCCGGCAATGAGGCCGGCGCGCGGGGTCAGGACCAGGTCTTTGCGCCCGTTCTCGGCCTCGCCCGCGATCCTCGCTGGGGCCGCACCGAAGAAACCTATGGCGAAGACCCGTACCTCGTCTCCCGTATGGGCGTTGCTGCAATCACCGGCCTCCAGGGTCCCACCTGGTTCATCGGCCGCGACCACGTGATGGCCACCGCCAAACATTACGCCGTCCACAGCCAGCCTGAAGGCGGCACCAACACCGCACCCGGCAACTACTCCGTGCGCGTCATTCGCGAGAACTTCTTCGCCCCCTTCAAAGCTGCCGTCCAGCAAGCCCATGTCGGCAGCGTGATGGCGTCCTATAACGAAATTGATGGCATTCCCTCGCACATCAACCACTGGCTCCTCGACACCGTCCTCCGTCAGCAATGGGGCTTCCAGGGATTCATCACCTCCGACGGCGATGGCATCCAGATGCTCTGGCAGGTCCACCACGTGGCCCGCGACAACGCCGACGCCGCCCGCCAGGCCCTCGCAGCCGGCGTCGACTTCGACCTTTCCGACGGCTCGGCTTACCGCACGCTGCTGTGGCAGGTGAAACAGGGCCTCGTCCGGGAATCCGAGCTCGACCGCGCCGTCTCCAAGGTCCTCGCCGCCAAGTTCCGCCTTGGCCTCTTCGACGATCCCTACGTCGATCCCAACGCCGCGGCGAGCATCGTCAACAGCCCCCAGCACCGCATCCTGGCCGAGAAGGCCGCGGAAGAGGTGATGGTCCTGCTCAAGAATGAGAACCATCTTCTGCCCCTCGACCTCTCGATGCTCCACTCCATCGCAGTCATCGGCCCCGACGCCGCCGATGTCCACGTCGGCGGATATTCGCGCCAGCCCGGCCATGAAGTCAGCATCCTTCAGGGCATCCGTGATTACGTCGGCAACCGCGCCGTTGTGAATTACGCCGAAGGATGCAAGATTACTGATGCGCCCGAAGGCTGGCGCGGCTGGTACGCCAACAACGTCAAGCTCGCCGCCGAGGATCCCGCTGCCATTGCAGCTGCCGTCGCCGCCGCCCGCAAGTCCGACGTTGCCATCCTCGTCGTCGGCGAGAACGAAAGCACCAACCGCGAAGCCTGGGCGGAAAACCACCTTGGCGATCGCGACTCTCTCGACCTCCTCGGTGCGCAGAACGACCTCGTCAAAGCCGTCGTCGGAACCGGCAAGCCGGTCGTCGTCCTCTTGATTAACGGACGCCCGCTCTCCATCAATTACATCGCCAAGCACGTCCCCGCCATCCTCGAAGGCTTTTACCTTGGCGAGGAAGGCGGCACCGCTGCCGCACGCGTTCTCTTCGGCAGTGTCGATCCCGGCGGCAAGCTGCCCATCACCTTCCCCCACTCCGTTGGCGACCTGCCCGACTTCTACAATCACAAGCCGTCGGACGACCGCAGCTATGAGTTCTCCACGCGCAAGCCGCTGTACCCCTTCGGCTACGGCCTCAGCTACACAACCTTCAAGTTCTCGAATCTGCGCGTCGAGCCCGCCCACATCCAAACAGGCGGCACGGCAAAAGTATCCGTCGATGTGACGAATACTGGTGCCCGCGTGGGTGACGAGGTGCCCGAGCTCTACATCCACCAGGAAATCGCATCTGTCACCCGTCCCATTGAGCTGCTTCGCGGCTTTGAGCGGATCTCCCTAAAGCCCGACGAAAAGCGTACCGTCACCTTCACCATCGGTCCTGACGACCTCTCGCTGATCGACGCGGATATGCACCGCGTCGTCGAGCCGGGCACCTTCGACATCATGGTCGGCCCCAGCTCCGCCGACACACAGACCATCCATCTGGAGGTCGGAACCATCCCTGCGCAGCTTAAACCGCCGCTGCCACCGCCGCCGGCCGGCTCGGCATCCGGGGTTGTCAGTACCTTTGACAACGGCGATCAGCCCACTGCAAACTACGGCTCCTGGATGGCCGCTTCCGACTCCATGAACGGCGGCAAATCCCACTCGGCCATTTCCATCGTCTCGCCGGGCGCCCTGGGATCGAAGAGCGCGCTCGCAGTTTCCGGCGAAGTGATGTCCGGCTCCCAGTATCCCTTCGGCGGCGTCATGTTCATGCCCGGCTCCCATCCCATGGAAGCGGTCAACCTCTCCCAGAAGAAGCAAATCAGCTTCTGGGCGAAAGGCGACGGAAGGAGCTATACCCTTCTCGTCCTCACCGCTCAGCGCAACGGCCAGAACGGCATGCCCGGCATGGTCTCCTTTACCACCGGCCCCGAGTGGAAGCAGTACACCTTCTCCTTCTCGCGGTTTGAGACCGACGGCTCCGACATCGAAGCAGTCGCCTTCGCAGACGTCCAGAACCCCGGCAAGTTCAGCTTTCAAATAGACCAGGTTGAGATTCGCTGATCTGTTGCCGAGCTCGCATCCCTGAAGGTGGCTGCTGCTGGTCCGCCCGGCAGCAACTTCCCTTAGCCACGGAAGAACTTATACATTTTCGTGTTTTCAGAGATGGCAGCATGCTTTTCGCATTCGAGGAACGGAGGTTCTCGTGACTCTGTCGCTCGCGCCTTGTCCAGCCAGTGTTGACATGGCGCGGTCTGAGATATGCAACGCCACTCACGATTGGCTGCCACCGGATTGGATGCCCAAATCGCTCCGAGGTGTTGAACGAAGGCTGGTGTCGACCTGGCGTCACTCGATGGAAACGTCAATGCCGCCTTCAGGGCAAGGCCCTGATTGATTCGCACGGTCTAAAGACGAATCGGTACTGAAAATCGCCCCTGGGGCCGAGATATAAAC
>JBAUEO010000018.1:0-64959 GCA_049678625.1 Occallatibacter sp.
GGGTGGAATGCGGGAAAAGCACCCGCGGATTTTTCGGCTTCGGTTGCGGTCGCGACCGCTGCTCAAGAGGACAGCTTGAAGGACGAAATGGAGGTTCTTCGACTCCCTCCGCTCGCGCTGCGGTCGCTCAGAATGACAGTTCGTTGAGGATTGGAGCGGGATGAGCCGGGGTGGCCAGTTAGCGAGTCGGCAAGTTTGAGGGCGCGGGGCGGACGAGGTGTTCTGGCGCGACAGCGGTCCCGCATCAGGACTTGCCGGATGTGACCTTTGGGATGCATTTCGAGAAATTTGCAGGCTGGTAACAATGGATGGTGCACAATCGTAAGTAGGAGTGGAACGGAATTGCCGAGGATTCATTTTCAACTGCAACTGGCGGAGCTGAAGGACAAGCTGCTGGCCATGGCAGCGCTGTCGCAGCAGGCGGTAGAGTCTGCCGTGGACGCGTATCTGCAGCGGGACCTGGCGCTTTGCCACTATGTGAAGCAGAACGAGACGGCCATCAACTCGGCGCAGCGCGAGCTGGACGAGATGGCCTATGAGCTGCTGGCCAAAGAGCAGCCGATGGCCATCGACCTGAGGTTTATTCTGGCGGTGATCAAGATCAACGGGGACCTGGAGCGGATTGGCGACCAGTCGATGGGGATTTCGCGTCGGACGAAGGACATTTTGAAGACCGACGAAGTGGAGCTGCCGGTGGACTTTGCCGCGATGGGCGCGTACGCGGGAAAGATGATCCGGTCAGCGATTCATGCGCTGCTGGAGGGCGACGCGCGGATGGCCGACGCGGTGCGGGAGATGGACGACGAGATTGACCGCATGAACCGGCGGGCGCACGTGGACCTTCTGGAGATGATCCAGGAGAAGCCGGAGTTTACGCAGCAGGCGATGAACGGGATTATGGTGTCGCGGAGCCTGGAGCGGATTGCGGATCACGCGTCAAACATTGCGACGGATGTGATTTTCTGGATTCGCGGGGCGGATGTGCGGCACCAGTTGAGCATGTCCATGGATTAGAGGGATTAGAGCGCGGACGGAGCGAAAGAGCGAGCGAGAAAACCAGGACCATCAAAAGGGGGGTTCTTCCAGAAGATGGAAGGACGCCCCTTCTGTTTGCGTGCGAGCTGGAGCGGGCCACGGTCATACCGCCGGATGCGGTGCGTTGTGGAGCAGGACGGCGACGACGCAAACGAAAAAACGGCGGAGCGTTATTTGATGCCGACGACCATGGAGTCGGGGCCTGCGAGGTGTTCGACGCGCGCTTCGCGGAAGCCGGCTTCCTTCATCCAGCCGATGCAGTCGGCGCCGGTGAAGTCAAAGCCGCCGGGGGTTTCAATCAGCATGTTGAGGCTCATGAGCATGCCGAAGACGTTCTTCGAGCGGTCGTCGTCGATGACTGCGTCATAGGCGATGAAAGCGCCGCCCTCGGGGATGGCCTCGTATGCCTTGCGGATGAGCATCTTCTTCTCCTCGAGATTCCAGTCGTGGAGGACGTGGCCCATAAGGATGACGTCGACTTTGGGCAGGGGCTCCGTAAAGAAGCTGCCGGCCTGGAAATGGACGCGCGCGGAGAGGCCGTTGTGCTCGACATATTCCTCAAAGATGGGCGCGACCTCGGGCAGGTCAAAGCCGGTGCCGGCGATGTGGGGATTTTTGAGCGCGATCTGGACGATGAGGTCGCCCTGCGCGGTGCCGCAGTCGGCGGCGGTTTTGTATTTATCCCAGGGGAATTGGGCGGCGATGGCCATGTTTGAGCCGTGGCTGATGCCGGTCATGGCGCGGAGGAAGCCCTTGAGGCGCGTGGGGTCAGCGTAGAGGGCGGAGAAGGCATCCTGCTCGCCGACAATCTCATTCTGCGATTCGCCGGTGCGCAGGCCGGTGGTGAGATGACGCCAGTGGTGATAGAGGCGCTTGTTGGCCATTTCAAGCATGCCGCCGATGTACGACGGCTTGTGCTTGTCGAGGAAGAGATCGCTGGAAGGCGTGTTGGCGTAGCGGCCGTCGGTGCGGCTGAGGAAGCCGAGAGCGACGAGGGTGTCGAGGAAGTCGCGCGCCGAGCGGGGATGGAGGCCGAGGCGGCCGGTGAGGGTTTCGAGGGTCTCCGGTCCTTTGGCGAGCTCCGTGAAGACCTCCATTTCAACGGCGCTGAGGAGGGTTTTCGAGGCCATGAAGGCGAGGCCGGTTTGCAGGATGAGGTCGGGGGTGGGTGCTTGGGCGTTCATGAGAAGGGCTCCTTTGCCGGCGGATGGCGATTGGCCCAGGGAATGTGCGGCCCTGTTGACGCTTCGCCTGTGAGGCGCGGTTGTTGCAAGATGCACGGGATGACCTGGGGGACGGGCCAACGATAAACCACGCGGCGCGGGTGGCGCAATGGAAGAGTTGCGGCGCGCCTGCCGGGGAGTGCGCTTTCCGGCGGCGGGCAAAGTTGATATGCTGCGGTGGCTGAGAAAACCGATTTACACGTTTACACGACAAGGGAGAAGACGGCGATGTGGTTCCTAGGAATGGATGTGGGCACAGGGGGCACGCGGGCGGTGGTGGTGGACGCGGGCGGCAAGGTGATTGCGAGCGCATCGAGCGAGCACGCGCCATTTCGCACGCCGCATCCGGGCTGGGCGGAGCAGGATCCGGAGGACTGGTGGCGCGCGGCGCAGGAGGCGATTCGCGGTGCACTGGATGCAGCGCCGGAGCCGCGCCAGCCGCTATTGGCGATGGGACTGACGGGGCAGATGCACGGCGCGGTGATGCTGGACGCGAACGGCGCGGTGTTGCGGCCTTCGCTAATCTGGTGCGACACGCGGACGCAGCCGGAGTGCGATTGGCTGCACGCGAAGATTGGCTATGAGCGGTTGATTGAGCTGACGTGCAATCCGGCGCTGCCGAATTTTACGCTGACCAAGCTGCTGTGGGTGAAGACGCACGAGCCGGAGATTTTCAAGAAGATTCGGCACGTGATGTGTCCGAAGGACTATGTGCGCTATCGGCTGACGGGCGAGTTTGCGATCGATGTGCAGGAGGCCAGCGGCACGCTGCTGCTGGACGTGGCGCATCGCTGCTGGTCACGGGAAGTGGCGGAGGCGGTGGGGATTCCCGAGAGCTGGCTGCCGAAACTGTATGAGTCGCCGGAGGTGTGCGCGCGGGTGAGCGAGAACGCTGCCGGGCTGACGGGGCTGACGGCGGGAATGCCGGTGGTGGCCGGGGCAGGCGACCAGGGCGCAGGCGCGGTGGGCATGGGGATTCTGCAGCCGGGCAGCGTGTCGGCAACGATTGGAACCAGCGGCGTGGTGTTTGCGGCGACGGCCGCGCCGACGAAGGATCCGAAGGGAAGATTGCATACGTTTTGCCATGCGGTGCCGGGCGTGTGGCACGTGATGGGCGTGACGCAGAGCGCGGGGCAGAGCCTGCGCTGGCTGAAGGAGACGTTTTTTGCCGACGAGAGCTATGACGCGCTGACGGCGGCGGCGGCGAAGGTTGCGGCGGGCAGCGAGGGGCTGGAGTGGGCTCCGTATTTGCTGGGTGAGCGCACGCCGCACCTTGATCCGGAGGTGAGGGCGGCCTTTGCGTGCATTGGGCCGACGCACACGGCGGCGCATTTTGTGAGGGCGGTGCTGGAGGGCGTGGCGTATTCGCTGGAAGACTCGTTCACGCTGTTTGCGGAGCTGGGAATTCCGGTGCGCGCGGTGCGGCTGGGCGGCGGCGGTGCGCGCGGTCCGCTGTGGCGCAGGATTCAGGCGGGCGTGTACGGGCAGGCGGTGGAGATTTTGACGGCGGAAGAAGGCGGCGCGTTTGGTTGCGCGCTGATGGCGGGCGTGGGCGCGGGGCACTGGGCGAATCTGGATGCGGCGTGCGGCGAGGCGATTGAAGTGGCCGAGCGCGTATCGCCGGATGCGGCGGAGCTTGCGGCGTACAAGGCGGGCTATGCCAAGTGGCGCAAGCTGTATCCGGCACTGAGGAGTTTGCGATAGGCGCGGCGGTCACGTTGACAGAGGATTTCCCTCAGCGGCTGAAGCCGCGGAGATCCTTCGTTGGGCTGAATGTACGGGCTAAAGCCCGTACCCTTCAAGGCGATTGAGCTGAGCCTACGGGCTAAAGCCCGTACCCTTCAAGGCGATTGAGCTGAGCCTATGGGCTAAAGCCCGTACCCTTCAAGGCAGATGAACCCGAACCCTTGAACGCAGATGAATTTGACCGACTGCGGGCAAGCTGCTGCGATGACACGCGAAGCATGGATGCATTAGCCTTTGATTCATCTTTGTGTTGGGATGGTGCGGACTCATGCGGTTTTCTTTTGCTTTGGCGGCTTTGGCGGCTTTGGCGGCGTTGGTGGCGGTGGGCGCGGGGTGCGGCGGGGCGGCGCAATTGGGTGCGCAGGAGGCGGGCGCGCCTTCGTGTGAAACTCTGCATTTGATTCCTGCGCCGAGAGAGTGCTCCGCAGTGCACGCGATTGCGGTTGGCGATGCGGGCATTGAGGTGACGCATGGGCGCGATGCGGGAGTTGCGTTTGCGGCTGAGGATTTGGAAGCGGCGCTGAAGGCGCGCGGCGTGGTGGCGGGCAGGCACGGCCGGGCGCGGGTGCGGCTGGAGCGCGCGGATACGCGCGAGGGCCGGGCGCTGCTGGAGCACAATCATTTGCAATTTGACGCGGCGATGCACGACGAGGGCTACGTGCTGGTGCCGGACGGCAGGCACGGCCTGGCGGTGATTGCGGAGACCGCTGCAGGCGAGTTCTATGGCGCGCAGACGGTGAAGCAACTGGTGCGCGGCGAAGGGCGGAATGCGGTGCTGCTTGCCGCCACGCTGCGCGACTGGCCGGCGATGGCGCATCGCGGCGTGAGCGACGACTGGTCGCGCGGGCCGCTGCCGAATATGGAGTTCGTGAAGCGCGAGCTGCGCACGATGGCCACGTACAAGATCAATACGTACTCGCCGTACTTCGAGGCGACGTTCGCGTATGCGTCCACGCCGGTGGCGGCGTTTCCGGGCGGCGCGATGACGCCGGAGGAGGCGCGGGAGATGGTGGCCTACGCGGCGAAATATCACATCACCGTCATTCCGGAGCAGGAGTCATTCGGGCATCTGCATCACGTGTTGAAGTTCGAGCAGTATTCGCCGCTGGGCGAGACGCCGCATGGGGCGGTGCTTGCGCCGGGCGATGCGCGGTCGCTGCCGCTGATTGCGAGCTGGTTTGGCGAGCTGGCGAAGGTGTTTCCGGGGCCTTATGCGCACATTGGCGCGGATGAGACGTTCGAGTTGGGGCTGGGGCGCACGCGCGCGGAGGTGAAGGAGCAGGGCCTGAGCGCGGTGTATTTGAATTTCCTGAAGCAGATTCACGCGGCGCTGGAGCCGGACCACAAGCGGCTGCTGTTCTGGGGCGACATTGCGGTGCACTCGCCCGAACTGGTGAAGACGCTGCCGAAGGACATGATCGCGGTTCCGTGGCGCTACGACGCGGAACCGGATTTTACCAGGCTGATTCTGCCGTTTAGTGAGGCGGGGCTGGAGACCTGGGTTGCGCCGGGCGTGAGCAACTGGAATCGCGTGTATCCGAACAACAACGTGGCGCTCGCGAACATTCGTGCGTTTGTGCGCGACGGACAGAAGCTGGGCGCAAAGGGCGAGCTAAACACGGTATGGAACGACGACGGCGAAGGCCTCTTCGACGAGAACTGGTTTGGCGTGCTGTTTGGCGCGGCGGCGGGCTGGCAGAAAGGCGAGAGCCATGAGGCGACGTTCGAGGCGTCGTATGGGCTGGCCTTCCACGGCGATGCAACGGGAAAAATTGACCAGGCCGAGCTGGCGCTGATGGCGGCGCATGAAGTGCTGAACAAAGCGGGGCTGGGGGATGTGCAGGACAGCTACTTCTGGGTGGATCCGTTTTCGCCAGCGGGCGAACAGGTGAGCGCGAAGCTGCTGCCCGTGGCGAGCGAGTTGCGACTGGGCGCGGAGCGGGCGATGACGCGGATTGCCCAGGCGCGCGCGGCGGCGAAGGAGCGCCATGAGAGTTTGCGCAACCCGGAAGCGCTGGAGGCGATGGAACTGGGGGCGCGGCGCATGGATTTTGTGGGCATGAAGTTTCAGGCGGCGGCGGACTGCGTGAATCTCTATGCGAAGGCGCGGGAGCTGGCCGCGGACAAGGCAAACCGGGGCGAGGTGAGCGATCTGCTGGAGACGATCGGCTCAGCCAACGGGCGGCTGGAGGATATGCGCGACGGGTATTCCGAGATTGGGGAGCTCTTTCGCGAGGCGTGGCTGAGGGACAACCGGCGGTATTGGCTGGGGAATAACATGGACCGCTATGCGCGGGCGACGGAGCTGTGGATTGGGCGCAGCCGGAAGTGGAACACGGTGGTGCAGCACTGGAGGGACACGCATACGCTGCCGCCGGCGGGCGAAGTGGGGCTTCCGGAGGCGGCGGAGAACTAGCGCAGGGGAGCCGGTTGGACGGGGAACCGGCGGCGCAGGATTTTCGACTCGGTTTTGCAGGGGTGAAACGGGAATTTTCAGCGGGATTTCACTTGACTGCGGCCAAGGACGGGACCAACATGGAACCTTCCCCGAGATGAAGGAGGTATTCCCATGAACATCCAACGCAGCAAGATCGCGGCGCTCGCCGCCTGCTGCTCTGCGCTGATTCTGCTTGCGCCGGTGGGCGCGGCTGCCGCAACCCTTTGCGTGAACCCGTCGGGCTCGGCGGGTTGTTCGAAGACCATCAACGGCGCGGTTGGCCTGGCCAAGCCCTACGACGTGATTCTGGTGTGGCCGGGCACGTACAAGGAAGATGTGGTGATCGGGATGCCGCTCTCGCTGGTCGGAGCGGGGGCGAAGAAGACGATTATCGATGCGACGGGAATGGCGAACGGCGTTTTTGTGGACGGCTATGACAACGCCGGGCTGGCGCACGTGACGCTGACGGGTTTTACGGTGGAGAACGCGCAGTGGGAAGGCGTGCTGGTGGTGAGCGCGTCGGACGTGACGATTCGCGACAACACCATCCGCAACAACACCAAGGCCCCGGCGGTGTTCACGGGCGATCCGGGAGCCTGCAGCGGGCAGCCGTCGTTTGAGACCGACGAGACGGGCGATTGCGGCGGCGGGCTGCACCTGATGGGCGTCCGGGATTCGACGGTGACCGGGAACTTGATTACGCAGAACGATGACGGCATTCTGGTGACCGACGAGACGCGCGCGAGCCACGATATTGTGATCTCAGGCAACGCGGTGAATGACAATCCGGGCGAGTGCGGCATCGTGCTCGCGTCGCATCCGCCGGTGGGCGCAATCGGATCGAAGCATTACGGCGACTTCCACATCACGGTGGACGGCAACGACGTGGAAAACAACGGTGTGCAAGTGGGCGGCGCGGGCGTAGGTTTGTTTTCCGACGGCATTGGCCAGGGGCGCGCATCGCAGAACGTGATTACGCATAACCGGCTCATCGGCAACGGAATTGGCGGAGTGTCGCTGCACACGCACGTGGGTCCGAACTTTCATTTGCCGGCCGACGACATGGACGGCAACCAGATTATCGTGAACTACATTGCGAAGAACCTGGCAGATACCAATGATACGGCGACGCCGGGGCGCGTGGGCATCAACATCAACAGCGGAGGCGGAGGGTCGCCGGTGCGGGGCACGGTGATTTCCGGCAACACGATTACCGACGAGGACGTGGACATTGCGGTGAGCACGCCGGCGCTGGTGAACGCGCACGGCAACAACCTGCTGGGCGGCGGCACGGGCGTGGCCAACATTTGCGCGTTTGACCATGCATCCTGCACGGGCGGCAGCGTGGCCACGGAGAACTACTGGGGATGCGCGTCCGGCCCCGGCGCGAAGCACTGCACGACGGCCAGCGGGCCGAATGTGCTGTGGGATCCGTGGCTGTCCGCGCCGAGCAATCCGTAACGCTGGAGTGGGCCCTGAATGCGGGTTGGGCAATGCGCGGGCGCGGAGTAGGAGTCTACTCCGCGCCCGCGTTCGCAGCGGAGGGCTCTGTGCACTCCTCGTAGTCAAATTTGCGCAGGTTGCGCAGGCACTCGGCGAGCGCGATGAATTGCGATTCGCCCCAGCCGACCGGCTGGAAGGGCATGGAGTTCTGGTTGAGGCAGAGGTCGGCCTCGGCGTAGAACTTCATGTCGCTGGTTTTTGCGGAGGCGAACTCCTTGACGGTGATGCGGATCTCGATCTCACCTTTGGCGTGCTTTTTCTTGATGGAATAAAAGTGCAGATGAGCAAGAGCCTCGCACGGGTCTTTTTGCAGCAGCTTCCAGTCGTTCATTTCGCCCCCCGACGAATCACTGTTTTTGTTCTGGTGCCAAGTTTAGCGGATGGATGCTGATTTGGCGCGCGAAAGTTGGTCGTTTTGAAGAGATGTGAGCCTGGGCCTGCCAGTGGGCGGGCGTTTGCGCGGCGGGGAATGATGGAATGATGGCGGGCCGCGCCTGCAACGATAGACAGGCGATTGAAAATCGTGCTAACTTCTGCGTCATCATGCTTACCAAATTAACGATTGGAGCTCTGCTCCTGGCACCGTTGTGCGCGTGGGGACAGCAGGCGGCGCCTGGGGCGGGTGAGACCGCGCCGGCGCAGTCCCCGTCGAGCACTCTTCCGAAGAGCGGACCCGCGCTGGTCAAAGCAATCCTGGGGAGTTATTACAACCCGGATAGCCTGGAGTTGATGGAATGCGACGTATCCGTGGATTGGGATGCGTTTTTTCGCGCGCAGAAAATAACCGTTCCCGAGGCGAGGATGCAGGTTCTGAAAGACCTCAAAATCCATGAGCGGGCGGTGCGCGGGAGACCAGCGGAAATCCAGTTCAACTGGGCTGATGGCGCGCCAGCTACCAAGGAACAGATGGAAAGCGGGTTCCGCCAGATGGTCGGCGGGTTCTACCAGATCTACTGGCCGCTGATGGCGGGCCCGATGCTGAGCCCTGCGGACAAAGTGGAAGAGATTGCGAGTTTGCCCGACGGCAGTGCGAAGCTGACGGCCAGCAGCGCTGCAACGAAGATTCATCTGCTCGTGAACCCTGAAGGCGTGCCGACGCACTACGACTTTGACGCCGGGGCGATGAAGGGCGTTGGTGATATCAGCTATGTCCTTTCGCCGAATTCTGTGCCGGGAGATCTGCGCCGCATTGGAGAGATGAAGATGGATGAGCAGGTTGGCGAATCGTCGTTCAAGCTCGACTTCAAACTCGACTATCAGGATGTGAACGGCTTCAGCATTCCCCAGAATCTGACTATTGGAGTTGTGGGATCCTACACATTCAATCTGAAATTCTCGGGATGCAAGGCCTCGGCGGTTGTTGTGTCACAATAGAGTTCTGCCGCACATAGAATTTGTGAGAGAAACAGGAAAGCCTGCCGGTTGAACGGCAGGCCGTCTTGTTTTGGGCAAACGCCGCTACTTGAGCATGAGGGTGTGGGTGAGCGGCGTGTCCTCACTGGAGTCGCCGACGCGGAGGATGAAGTTGCCCGGATCGGCGTGCCAGGCGTGCGCGGATTCGCTCCAGTAACTGAATGCGCCGGAGTGGAGCAGGAGGGTGACGTGCCTGGTTTCGCCGGGCGCGAGGCGGATTTTCTCGAATCCTTTCAGCTCGCGCTCCGGCCGGCGAACGGTGGCCGAGGGATCGGAGACGTAAAGCTGGGCGACTTCCGCGCCCGCCACGCTGCCGGTGTTGGTCAAGTCAAAGCTGACGGGAATGCCTGCGGGATCGATGGTGCCGATGGTGGAAAGCGACGGCGCCTGCAGGTTGGAGAACTTGAATGTGGTGTAACTGAGGCCGAAGCCGAAGGGAAAGAGCGGCTGTTTGCCGGTGGTGGTCCAGTAGCGGTAACCAACCATGAGCTTGTCGCCGTAGGTGACGTGCTGGATGGTGTCGGTGCGGGTGGGACGGCCGGATTCGTGGACTTCGAGTTTGGTGTCCGCGCCGGGGATGGGGTAGTAGAAACTGCGCGAGGGGCTGTCGTTCCAACTGCGATCAAAGCTGATGGGCAGGCGGCCTTCGGGGTCGTGCTTGCCGAAGAGAACTTCCGCCAGCGCGGTGCCGCCCTCCTGGCCGGGATACCAGGTGTGGAGCAGGGCAGGAACTTTGCTGAGCCAGCGGCTGGTGTCCACGGCGCCGCCGCCGGTGAGGGTGACGATGGTGTGCGGATTGGCGTCGGCGACGGCCTGGATGAGCGCGTCCTGGCCCCAGGGAAGGGTGAAGCTGCGGTCAGAGCCCTCGCTTTCGTTGGAAGGGTCGAAGCCGACCGCGACGACGACGGCGTCGGCGGCTTTGGCAATGGTCTTCACGTCGGGCGGGATGAGATCGGCCATGCCGCGGATGCCGAGGGCGAAGCGGTTGCCGGTGAACGCGGGCAGGTAATCGGCTTCGACGTGGATGGTCTGTCCGGCATCGAGGTGGAGGGTGGCCGACTCAGGATGCTGGCCCTCCATCTGCATTTGCTCGGCGACAGACTTGCCGTCGACCTTGATGGTGTAGTGGTCGCCGCCGGAGGCCGCGGCAAGGATGAGGTAATCGCCGGCCTCGCCGGCTTTGTAAGCGGCCGTGTAGCGGATGCTGCGCGGCGATTTGTTGGGCGGTCCCCACCACTCGTTTTTGTAATTGCCGATGCCGTGGACGGTGGCGACCGAGGGTGTGCCGGTGAAGTCGTGGCTGGGATAGGTGGCTTCCTGGATGGGGCCGTCCCAGCGGGTCTGGTAGAAGACTTCGTTCATCTCCGGCAGGCCGCGGGTGTAAAGCACGTGGACGCCGGGACCGAGGAAGTTGCCGATGCCGGTGACGAAGCTGACGGGATCAAAGGCCGTGGCTGTAGACGATCCGCCGCCGCCGGGTACGGCCGGCCAAGCGTCGGGTCCAATGATGGCGATGGTCTTGATCCTGCCCTGGTCGAGCGGGAGCAGGTGGTCCTGATTCTTGAGCAGGGTCATGCTTTCGAGCGCTCCGCGCAGGGCGACGCCGCGATCGGCGACGGAGTAAATGGGGTCGTTGAGGTCAAGCTGCGGACGATCGAGAAAGTGGAAGCGCAGGGCGACGCGCAGGATGCGCAGCACCTTGTCGTCGATGGTGGATTCGCTGACCTGGCCGTCCTTGATGGCGGGCAGGAGGGTGGCGGCGTTCATGAAGCGCGCCGAGGGCATTTCGAGATCGAGGCCGTTGTTGGCCGCGGCCACGCCGTCGTAAGTGGCGTCCCAGTCGGACATGAGGACGCCTTTGAAGCCCCAGTCATGCTTGAGGACCTGCACATTGAGGAAGTGGTTCTGGGTGGAGTGCTGTCCGTTGACCAGGTTGTAGGAGTCCATGACCGCGCCGACGTGGCCTTTGGTGACGGCGGCCTTGAAGGCAGGCAGGTAAATTTCGCGCATGGTGCGCTCGTCGACGGTGACATCGACGTTGTGGCGGTTGTACTCCTGATTGTTGATTGCGTAATGCTTGACGGTGGCGGAGACGCCCTGAGACTGCACGCCGTCAATCCACGGGACGACGAGGGTGGAGTTGAGGTAGGGATCCTCGGAGAGATACTCGAAGTTGCGACCGGCGACGGGCGAGCGTGCGATGTTGACGCCGGGACCGAGAAGGAAATTGACGCCGCGGGCGCGGGCATCGCGGCCCAGGGCGCGGCCGAGCTCGTAGGCAAAGTTGGTGTCCCATGTGGCGGCCAGGGCAACGCCGCCGGCGTAGGCGGTGGTGGGCCCCCAGGTGCGCACGCCGACCGATGCGTCAGACATTTTGAGGCGGGGCAGGCCGATGGAGGGCTCGGCGTGGGTGAACATGGAGTCCACGCCGCCGATGAGCTGGATTTTCTGATCGAGGGTGAGTTTGGAGAGCATCTGGTGGGCCTGGGCCTCAACGGCGGACGAGTCCGGCGCGGGAGCCTGCGCGCCGGCGGGCGCTGCGGAGAAAACGCAGGCGGCAACAAAGGCAAGAAGGAGAGGCATCGCCAGGTGCGAGCGGCGCACAGGCGCAAACGATTGTTTAGCAGGATTCTGTGAGGTTTTCATGACGCGGGAAAGGTTAATCCATTTGGCCGGCGGATGTACACCTTCCCAGAAGAAAAGGCCTCGTCCGGAATGGTCGAGGTCTTTTTCATGCGCGGCGAAGCGCCGAATTCAGGACAGGTGCGTGAAGGGGTGGTCGGCCAGTCGGCGGGGCAGGGGCGGCGGCGTGAGTCCGGCGGTGTCGGCGGCCATGACCTGCTTGAAGTCCTTGCGGAAGATTGCCATTTCTTCTGATGTGCCCACGGTGATGCGCAGCCAGTTGGGCCATGCGGGCCAGATGCGGCCGACGAACATTTCTTTTTGGGCGAGCGCGGCCTGCACCTGCTGGCCGGGGCGCTTGACGTTGACCATGAAACAGTTGTTGACCGAAGGCGTGACGGGCCAGCCTTCACTCCTGAGCCAATCGAGGGTCTGCTCACGAATTCCGGCGATGATTTTTTTCCGCGTGGGGACGAGTTCGGCGTCGAGCAGGCTGGCCCTGGCGGCGGCAAGGGCGGTGATGGGCAGGGCATTCTGGCCGTTCATGGTGGCAATTTTTGCCAGCAGGTCAGGACGGCCGATGGCGAAGCCCATGCGCAGACCGGCCATGCCGTAAATCTTGGAGAAGGTGCGCAGGACGATGACGTTTTTGCCTTCCTTGACGAAGTGGAGCGAGCGGGGCTCGTCGCAAAGGTGGATGTAGGCCTCGTCGATAAGGATCACCGTGTCCTTGGGCGCGTGGTTGACGGCGAATTCGATTTCTTCGTGCGGAGTCGGTGTGCCGGTGGGGTTGTTGGGGTTGCAGATGTACATCACGCCGGGGTTGGGCGTGGCGGCAAGCATAGCCTTGATGTCGTGGCGCGCGGCGCCATTGGGGTCAGCCAGGGGAACTTTGAAGATTTCCGCGCCGCTGCCCTTTGCGGCCCATATGGGCGCTTCATAGCCGGGGTCGGCGGTGACCAGCGGGTGATCCTTGTCAGTGAAGGCGAGGACAGTGAAGTTGAGCGGCTCCGTGGATCCGGCGAAGGCGAGAACGGATTCCGGGTCGAGGCCCTCCTGATTGGCAAAGGTGGTGCCCAGTTCCGTGTCCCAGTTGAAGAGATAGCGGCCGCCTCGGGGGATGATGTCGGCGATGGCCTTGCGCGCGGCCTCGCAGGGGCCCATGGGGTTTTCATTGGCGTCAATATGGATGCCGATGTTGGGGTCTGCGAAGTGAGGCACGGCGGCGCGGGCCAGATCAGACTCAGTGAGCAAAGGCAGGCTGGCGAGCGCGGAGGCTCCGGCGGCAAGTCGGAAAAAGGAGCGGCGTGAAAAGCCGGCGGCGAAGGCGGATTCAGGCATGGTGTGCATGGAAACGGCTCCTTGGCAGAGGATTCAGTAAATGTGCCGGTTGGTTTTCAATGGAGGAAACACTGGGCAATGAGAATGTGCGTTGAAGGGCTGGAGCGAGGAACTCTCCATGCCCCAAGGTACCGTTGAGCTGCGGGGAAGACAAGGGAAATTGGGTAGGGCGTGGTTGAGCGGGAAGAGAGAGCGACGTGGCTGAGCAGGAGGTGTTGCGAGAAGAACGGGATGTGGTACCCTTCCGAGGGTAAACGCTTTCCGGCCTCCCGGAGGTTGCGGCGTGTGGGGTCCGCAGTGCAAAGTTGCTGACGGGCGCACATTTGTGGAGGAGAATTGCCGGCACAGATTGTTGCTTGACAGCTCTAGCAGTAAACCCATTTACTTAGGAACGACCGCCGGTCTGACCGAGGCGGAATGCCCCTAGCCAGGTGACACCATGTTCGGATTGGTCCCACTCTCAGCGCTGGCCGTGCCGCATTTGCAGGTGAGCGGAATGGCGCTCGCGCTCAGCGCAGTTTCTATGGCGCACCTCAGCCCGCTGGATATTGCCATCATCGCCATTTATTTCGCGATGGTGCTCTGGATCGGTTTTTACCTGAAGGGCCAGGCCAACACCAGCGAAGAGTTCTTTATGGCCGGGCGGGAGATGACGGCCTGGATTGCAGGGCTGAGTTTTGTGTCGGCCAATCTGGGTTCGCTGGAACTGATGGGCTGGGCGGGCTCAGCCTACCAGTACGGGATTCTGGCGGCGCACTGGTACTGGGTGGGCGCGATTCCGGCCATGCTGTTCCTGGGCATGGTGATGATGCCCTTCTACTACGTGTGCAAGACGCACTCGGTGCCCGGCTATCTGATGCTGCGTTATGGGCAGGGCGCAAGCGTGGTTTCGGCCGTGTCGTTCGCCTTTATGACGGTGCTGATGAGCGGCGTGAACATGTTCGCGATGGCCGAAGTGATGAAGGTGGTGCTGGGCTGGGATCTGAACTTCTCCATCATTGTTTCGTCGCTGGCGGTGGCGCTCTATGTGGCGCTGGGCGGACTGCGGTCGGCGATTTTCAATGAAGTCTTGCAGTTTGTGCTGATCTGGGGCGGCGCGCTGCTGGTGCCGATTTTTGGGTTGATAGAAGCGGGCGGCTGGAATGGATTCAAGGCCCGGCTGCATCACGAGATGGCGGCAGGCGCGGTGGCGAACGGCGACTACACGCACATGTGGCGCAGCCTGGGCCACTTTTCCAGCAACCCGATGGGCATCAACTGGGAAGGAATCGTCTTCGGGCTGGGGTTTGCCATCAGTTTTGGATACTGGACGACGGACTTCCTGGTGGTGCAGCGGGTGCTGGCGGCCAACAATCTGCGCGCGGCGCGGATGGCTCCGGTGATTGGATCGTTCTTCAAGATGGCGGTGCCGTTCATCGTGATTCTGCCGGGACTACTGGGCCTGGTGGTGCTGCAGAATCCGAACGGATCGCTGATGCATCTGGTGCCACAGAACCTGGCGGTGGCGGGCTCAGGGCTGCACAGTTACAACGAAGTGCTGCCGCTGATGATGGTGCGCTATCTGGCGCCGGGCCTGCTGGGACTGGGCATTACGGCGCTGATTGCGGGCTTTATGAGCGGCATGGCGGGCAACGTGAGCGCCTTCTCCGCGGTGTGGACGTATGACATTTACCAGCCGCTGCTGGTCAAGAAGGCGAAGGACGAGCACTATGTGACGGTGGGCCGGTGGGCAACGGTTCTGGGCGTGATTGTCTCGATCGGAACCGCCTACATGGTGATGCATGCGGCCAGCATAATGGATTATGTGCAGGCGCTGTTCAGCTTCTTTATTTCGCCGCTGCTGGGCGTGGTGCTGATGGGCATGTTCTGGAAACGGGCGACCAAGGCGGGCGGCTTCTGGGGACTGCTGATTGGAACGTTGACCTCAGTGAGCTTGTGGGCGTGGGTAAAGCTGGTGCCTTCGGCGCTGCGCTTCGTGGCGCTTTCGCCGGACGCCAAGGCGATGGCCGAGGATATGTATCGCGCGCTGTGGTCAGTGATTGTGACGGTGCTGGTGACGTTTGCGGTGAGCCTGTTCACAGAGCCGAAGACGCTGGCCGAGCTGAACGGCGTGGTGTACGGCGCAACCAAGCTGCCCGTGGAAGAGCCGGTTCCGTTCTACAAGAACGAGTGGTTCTGGACGGCGATTGCGATCGTGTTTTTCGTGGCGTTGAATGTGTACTTCTGGTAAGGAGGCGGGGATGCAATCGGGACATATTTCAATCTGGTTCTTTATCGGAGTGACTTTGACGGTGTATGGCGCGCTGATCTGCGGCTCGGGCCTGGTGAATCTGGCCACCGGGTACACTCCGCACGTGGTTCTGGCGCAGTTGCGCGCTCCGATATGGTGGGGCGGCTTGTTGTTGGCGCTGGGACTGTTTTACGACATTCGCTTTCGCCCCGGCCGCAACGGCAAGCATTGATGGCGACAGATTTTTCGGTTTAGCAAATTTTCGGCTTGGCAAACTTTTCGGCTAAGAAATGATTTATTTGACAAGGAGCAGCAGGAATGGCGGCACTACGATCGATGACCTTTGGGGTGGTGGTGGGCAACCGCGGATTCTTTCCGGATCACCTGGCGAAGACCGGGCGGGACGAAATCCTCTCGGTGCTGGAGGCGGCGGGCGCGCGCGCGGTGGTGCTGGGCCCGGAGGAATCCAAGCACGGCGCGGTGGAAACCTATGCGGAGTCCGAGCGCTGCGCGGAGCTGTTCAAGAAGCATGCGGAGGAGATTGACGGCATCATTGTGACGCTGCCGAACTTTGGCGAAGAGCGCGGCATCGTGGATGCGATTCGGCTCTCGGGGCTGAAGGTTCCAGTTCTGGTGCAGGCCACGCCGGACCGCTCGGACAACATGACGATTGCGGTGCGGCGCGACAGCTTTTGCGGCAAAATGAGCGCGTGCAACAACATGATGCAGTACGGAATCACCTACTCGCTGACCACGCTGCACACTGAGAGCCTGAGCTCGGCGGAGTTCAAGGCCGACCTCGAATGGTTCTCGCAGGTATGCCGCATTGTGAAGGGGTTGAAGAATCTGCGCATCGGCTCGATTGGCGCGCGGCCCACGGCCTTCAACACGGTGCGCTACTCGGAACGGATTTTGGAGACGAGCGGCATCACGATCGAGACGATTGATCTGTCGGAGATCTTCGGGCGCATTGGCCGCATGAAGGACACGGACGATGCGGCGCAAGCCAAGCTGGCGGCCATCAAGAGCTATGTTTCGACCAAGGGCATCCCGGAGGCCGGGCTGCTGAAGATGGCCAAGCTGGGCGCGGTGATTGACGGCTGGATGAAGCAGACGCATGTGACCATCAGCGCGGTGCAGTGCTGGACGTCAATGGAGGAGTTCTTCGGCGTGGTGCCGTGCACCATCATGAGCATGATGAGCAACGAACTGATTCCCTCGGCCTGCGAAGTGGATGTGCCAGGCACGCTGAGCATGTATATGCTGGCGCTGGCCTCGGGCACGCCTTCAGCGCTGCTGGACTGGAACAATAATTACGGCAGCGACCCGAACAAGTGCGTGTGCTTCCACTGCTCCAACCTGCCCAAGCACTTCTTCAAGGAAGTGCACATGGACTTCCAGGAGATTATTGCGGGCACGGTGGGCAAGGAAAACACCTTCGGCACGTGCGTTGGCCGCGTAAAGGCCGGCGCGATGAGCTTCGCGCGCTACTCCACCGACGACCGGCGCGGCGTGATTCGCGGTTACACGGGTCCGGGGCGGTTCACCGACGATCCGCTGGAGACCTTCGGCGGCGCGGGGGTGGCGGAGATTCCCAGCCTGCAGAAGCTGCTGCGCTACATTTGCCGCGAGGGCTTTGAGCACCACGTGGCGGCCAACTTCAGCAATGTTTCCAAATCTGTGCACGAGGCGGCGCGCTATATGGGATGGGAGAGCCATCACCATCCGGAACTGGAAGACTAGGCCAGGCCCGGGGCGGGCCAGGCAGGCGGGCGTTGGCACAAGTTGTCAACGCCCGCGCCATTTTTGCGGGTATGATGGCGGGGAGGAACGACGCGCATGAGCAAACGAATCCAGCGGAGCCTGGAGATGCAGGGCTCCACGATTGTGACCGAGGAGGAGTGGAACGCGGAGCTGGAGGCCAAACACACAAAGCTGGTGGAGTGGATGAAGGCTCAGCACCTGTCGGGCGTGCTGCTGCGGCGCCATGAAAATCTTGCCTGGGTGACGGGCGGCGCGGTGGAGGCGCGGGTTCTGGGGCCGGGCGAGACGGCCGTGGCAAGCATTCTGGTGACGGCCAAGGGCAGGCGCTACTATCTGACGACTGAGAACGAGGCGCCGCGGCTTGGCGACGAAGAGTTCGCGGGGTTGGACTTCGAGCCGGTGACCTTTCCCTGGTATAAGGACGACACGGCGGCAAGCGCGGCCAGGCTGGCCGATGGTCCGCTGGGTTCCGATGTGCCGGGCCCGGGGCTGACGCCGCTGAATCTGTATCCGCTGCGCGCCTCGCTGCTGCCAAGCGAAATTGCGCGCTACCGCTGGCTGGGCCAGGAGACCGCATCCTCGACGGTTGAGGCGCTGATGCTGATCGAGCCGGGGCTGAGCGAGTTCGACATGGAGGCCGTGACCGCGGCCAACCTGCTACGGCGCGGCATTCGGCCGTCGGTGCATCTGTTCGCGGTGGACGAACGAATTTACAAGTACAAGCATGCTGTGCCACAGGGCGCGCGCATGAAGAACTACGCCATGTTGAACCTGTGCGCGCGCAAGTGGGGGCTGGCGATTTCCATCACACGCTTTGTGCATTTCGTGCGCGTTCCGGATGAGCTGGAGCGGCGCTTTCGCGCCTCGGCCCAGGTGAATGCGGCGCTGCTGGACGCGACCCGTGAGGGCGCAACCGCCGCAAATCTGTTTGAGACGGCGAAGATTGCCTACGCCGCGGCGGGATTTCCAGGCGAAGAGAAACTCCACCACACGGGAGGAGCGACGGGCTACTGGGAGCGCGAGTGGCTGGCGACGCCGAAGGGCACGGAGGCGGTGGTGAACCACCAGGCGTTTGCGTGGAACCCCAGCATCCAGGGCGGCAAGGTGGAGGACACGGTGCTGCTGAACGATGGGAAGATTGAATGCCTGACGGCGACGCCGGAGATGCCATCGATCAATGTTTCAGTGAACGGAATCGTGTACTCGGCGGCGGACGTGCTGCGCAAATAAAGACGGACGCGAAGGGTCAGGACGCGGGCGAGGGGTCGGCATCGGCGGGCTGCAGCGTGAGACGCGCGGCGAGCACGATCAGCGACGACCAGAGCGCGTCGGCGCCGAGCAGATGCACCACCTGCAGCCAGACGGGCGCGAGCAGGAAAACGTCCAGCACTCCCAGCACATACTGCGCGGCAAGCAGCGTGAGGACCAGCGCGGAGAGGCCGCGATTGTCCCAGTGGGCGGAGCGCTGCGCCGCGCGCACCAGCAGCCAGATGAGAAAAATGCTGGCCAGAAAGGCGACCGTGGGATGGGTCCAGCGCCAGCGGACCAGCCAGGCGCTGCGCGCGGAGAAGTCCTGCGCAAAGGCCGTACGGAGCGATGCGGCAGGGAAGAGCGTGTCTCCGAGCGCGGCCAGCGAGCCCGTGACACCGACGACAAGGACGATGGCGAGAGCTGTGCCTGTGCCGAAGGGCGCGACGATGCGGATCTGGCCACGGAGAAATCCTGTGCGCCGGCCAAGCATGTGCGCGGTGAGGGTGAGCGCGGCCAGAAGCAGCAGAGTGTTGGTGAGGTGCAGTGCGAGGTAGGGAGCGCGCAGCGGCGAACGGCTTTCCGCGGTGAGGCCGAGCAGCACCAGCAGCGCGCCGATAATGGCTTCGACAAGCGTGAAGGCGACGGCTGCGACGGCGAAGGCGCGCGCCAAGTGGCCGCGGACTGTGGCCTTAAAGGTCCAGACGAGCAGCGCGATGGCGAGCAGGAAAGAGATGCCGCTGGTGACGCGGTGGGTGAACTCGATCATTGTGTCGGCACTGGGCGCGTGCTGCAGGACGGTGCCGTTGCAGAGCGGCCAGTGATCGCCGCAACCAGCGCCGGCGCCGGTGGCGCGGACCAGCGCGCCCCACAGGATGACGGCGATGAAGTAAACCAGAACGCCCCAGGCGAAGCGGCGCAATGCGGGCGAGGGCAAGGATTGCACGTCCGCCTGGACCGCTGAAGCATGCATGAGAAGGAACTCCGTGGACAACGTTCCAGTGTAGCCGATGTGGCTGCGGATTTTGTGCCTGGCGCTTCATCATGCGCGCCGCCGCCATGATGCGGCGAATCTCGCACCGGGGGGCGCAGGCGTTAAAAGTGGCGCTTGAGGCGGAGAATGCGCGACTCAAGGCCGTACCAGAGCGCGGCGGCGACAGCGGTGGAGGCGGCGAGGCGGAAGGCGACGATGGCGAGATTGCCGGCCGTGCCGTAGGGCGTCATCTTCAGGTCAAGCCAGCCAATGTAAATGAAGACGGAGATGTGAACCATGTAGAGGCCGTAGCTGATTTTGCCGTAGAAGGCGAGCGGGCCGCGGCGCAGAAGGATGTGGATGGGATTGCGCGCGCCCACCGATGCGGCAAGCGCGAGAACCGCTCCGCCATAGCCGAAGGAGAGCGCAGTATCCAGAAAGGGCGTGCCTGCGGCGATGGTGAAGACGGCGCATGCGCCAGCGACGAATGAGATGAGGCCGAGCGTGAGCCACATGCGGCGGCTGAGCTGGAGCGTGTAAAGTCCGATGGCGAGCAGGCCGCCGAGGGCGAGACCGTCAAGGTGCGTGAGGGTGTGCGTGGGCGTGAGCCAACTGAAATGCGCGCGGCGAAAGAGCGGCGCGGCGACCATTGCGGCGGCCAGCGGCAGAGAAAGCAGCGCGGGATTGCGCAGCCAGCGCACGGCCGGCGCCCACAGGAAGTAATACTGCTCCTCAATGGCGAGCGCCCAGGTGGGGCCGAGCGCGGGAGGCAGCGCGAGCGGAAAAAGATTTTGCAGAAAGAGGAAGTAAGCCCACCAGGGCGCGGTGCGCACGGCGTGACCCACGCTCCCACCCACGTACCACGGTGCGTGGGCGTAGACCCAGGCGAGCAGCAGCAGATAGACGGGCCAGATGCGGAGGATGCGGCGCGCGTGAAAGTTGTGGAAGTAGCGCGGCTTGTCGCGCGCGGCCAAAAGATTGCAGGTGATGAGGAATCCGCTGAGGAAGAAGAAGAGCGTGACGCCGGACCATCCCCAGATTGCGATGGGATGCAGCCACGTGCCGACGAGCCGCGGCTTGCAGTGGTACAGCACCACCGCGAGGATGGCGAGGCCGCGCAGCCCGTCAAGTTCGGGAAGATATTTGGGGAGCCAGTTTGGACGCTGCATGGGCGTGCGCGGGCCGCTTATCCGGCGGCCAGTTGCTTGGCGCGCTCGGTGGCGCGCATCACGGCCTTGATGAGCGTGACGCGCAGGCCGCCCTCCTCGAGCTCGAGAATGCCGTCAATGGTGCAGCCGGCGGGCGTGGTGACGGCGTCTTTGAGCAGTGCGGGATGGTAGCCGGTTTCAAGCACCATTTTGGCTGCGCCGAAGACGGTTTGCGCGGCGAGTTGCGTGGCGGTGTCGCGCGGCAGGCCCACTTTGACACCGGCCTCGGCCAGCGCCTCAATCACGATGTAAATGTATGCCGGGCCGGATGCGGAGAGTCCGGTGACGGCGTCCATGTGCTTCTCATCGACGACGACGGTGCGGCCGACGGTCTCAAAGATGCGCTGCGCAAGCTCCATTTGCACGGGCGTGACGTGGCGGCCGCGGCAGAGGCCGGTTGCGCCAGCGCCGAGAGCCGCGGGGGTGTTGGGCATGGCGCGGATGACGGCGATTTCGAGCCCGGCAGCGTCCTCGATGGCGCGGGTTTTGACAGACGCGGCAAAGGAGACGATGGTTTTGTCCCTGGTCAGCGCGGGGCGAATCTCCTCGATGAGGTCGGGCACCTGAAAGGGCTTGACGCCGACGAGAACCAGATCAGCCTGCTCGACGGCGGCGCGATTGTCGGTGCTTACGTCCACGCCCCATTGCGTGCTGAGGGCGATGGCGCGCTCGGCGTGGCCCACGGTGGCGTGAATCTGCTCGGGTGCAAAAAGGTTCTGCTTGAGGAAGGCCTGCAGCAGGATGCCGCCCATCTTGCCTGCGCCGAGAACGGCAACGCGGACGGTGGGCAACTGCGCGGGGATTTCGCTGGCCTCTTGGGCAATGTCAGACATACTTTTCCTTGTCCTGTTTTTCCTGTTTTGGATGAGTGAATCAGGTCTGCCACCAGAATACGCGCGTTGCGGCGGGGATTGCACGCAGATGTACGGGCTAAAGCCCGAACCCTCCAGCTTCGTCAAAAGCCCTCTGACTCTGAGAAAGCGGGCGCGGGCTATTTTGTCGCGGCTTTCTGCGCGGCGACCTGCGCATTAATCCAGGCTTCCACGCGGTCGGTCAGCATGTCCAGCGGGATGGAGCCGGCGCTCAAGACTTCATCGTGAAAGGCGCGGATGTCGAATTTGGGGCCGAGCTCTTTTTCCGCCTTGGCGCGCAGGGCAAGGATGGTGAGCTGGCCGATTTTGTAGGCCAGCGCCTGTCCGGGCCAGGCGATGTAGCGGTCGACCTCGGCCTCGATGTTGGTTTCGTCCATGCCGGAGTGGGCGCGGAAGTAGTCAATCATCTGCTGGCGGGTCCAGTGGTCAGAATGCACGCCGGTATCGACGACGAGGCGGATGGCGCGCCACATGTCGGCGTCGAGGCGGCCGTAATCCTCGTAGGGGTCCTTGTAAAAGCCGACGTCCTTGCCGAGCCGCTCGGCGTAAAGCGCCCAGCCCTCAGTGAATGCGGTGTACTCCTCATGCTTGCGGAACTCGGGTACGCCCTGCATCTCCTGTTGAAGAGAGATTTGCAGATGATGGCCGGGGATGCCTTCGTGATAGGAGATGGACTCGACGTTGACGAGGCTGCGCTCGGTGGCCTTGTACGTGTTCACGCGGACGCGGCCGGGGCGGCTGCCGTCGGGCGAGCCGGGCTCGTAGTAGGCCTGCGGCGCGCTGGGTTCGAGATAGCTCCACATGGGCACCACTTCGAGCGGCGCTTTGGGCAGGTGGCCGAAGAGCTCGGGCAGCTTGGGTCGCATGGCGTCAATGTATCCCTTGTAAGTCTCCACGAGAGCCTCGGCGGAGGCGGGGCGCAATTTTGGATTGGCCTTCATGCTGGCGCGGAAGCTGGCCAGGTCCTTGAAGCCGAGCTGGTGCGCAATGGCCAGCATAGCGGTCTCGTCCTGCGCGACCTGCTCAAGGCCAATCTGGTGAATTTCGGCGGGTGTCATCTTGGTGGTGGTTTCGCGCTCGATGAGGAACTGGTAGTACTGTTGGCCGCCGGGGATGGACGAGATGCCGGGCTCGGAGCGGCCGGCGGGAATGTAACTGACCCGCATGAAGCGCGCGAATTGCTTGTAGGCGGGCAGGACTTTCTTGGCGAGGACGTCGAGCATTTCGGACCTGATGCGTTCCTGATCTGCGGCGGAGATGGACGCAGGTAAGTGCTTGAGGGGCGCGGCCAGCGGCGATTCCTCGGCCTTTTGATTGGCGAGCATATTGACCTGGACGAGGGTTTTTTCCAGCAGGAATTTCGGAGGGACGCGATGGTCCTGCATGCCGAGGGTGATGTTGGTGGTGACCTGGTCAAATGCGTTGGGCATTGCGCGCAGGCGGGCAATCCAGTCGTCGTAGTCCTTCACGGTCTTGAAGGTTAGCTCGCCGACGAGCTGCGGATAGCGCGAGTAAATGCCGTCCATCTGGTTGACGGGCATCTCCCACTCCTTGTAGTCGGCGGCCTCCATGTCCTGAGTGAATTGGCGCATCAGCAGCTCGCGGCTGGTCATTTCTTCGTCAGTGAATCCGGTGGAATCGATGGCGGCCAGTCGCATGAGAAAGTTCTGCTCCTGGGCCTGCCATTGGTTGATGGCCTCGACGGAGAAGTCGTAGAGCTTGTCATTGAAACGCTTGTCGCCGATGGTGGAGGCGAACTCGGGGTAGCGCTGGAGATAGGCGTCCCAGTATTGCGCGAAGAGGTCGTTCAGGTCAGCCTGGCGCTGGGCAAGCGTGGCGGGCGGGTCAGCGACAGCGCGCGGAGGGGCAACCATGGGCATAAGCAGGATGGCGGAAAGAGAAAGAAAGAGCAACTTCTTCAACACGGATCACCTCAGTGCATCGAGCGCTGAGGTGGAGTGTAAAGCACAGGCGGGCGGGCGGTCACGGACGCCGCCGACCCCGCGCGTTCCGGGAAGAAGCGGGTGGTTATTGCGGGAGAGCTGCGTCGTTGCCCAGGATGCGATACAGGGTGGAGCGGCTGATGCCGAGCTGGCGCGCGGCGCGGAGCTTGTTGCCGCGGTTCAGGTCGAGCACGTACTGCACGTGGTGCTGGATGACCGAGTCAAGGGCGAGGTTGGCCGGAGGCGCGGCGGACGCAGAGGCCGGCGCGGACCGCGGCTCAGAGTGGATGGGGAGCAGAAGGTCATCGGCGCGGATGATGCCCTGGCCGGCCTCAAGCAGAGCGGCTTCAAGGACACAGGCCAGCTCGCGGATGTTGCCCGGCCATGCATGTTGCAGCAGTCGGGCCAGCGCACCGGGGCCAAGCGTGACGGGGCGAAGTTGATAGCGGCTGCAAATGCGTTCGAATATCGCCTGGGCAAGCGGGGCAATGTCTTCGCGGCGCTGGCGCAGGGCCGGAACGGCGAAACGGACGGCGGTGAGCCGAAAGGCGAGATCGGGAAGCAGCAGGCCATGCGCGGCAAGCTGGCGGAGGGAGGTTTGCGAGGAGGCGACCAGAACGGCGCGACCTGCCGGACGGTCCTGCAAAGCCTTGAGCACGCCGAGAAGCATACCCTGGCCGGGAGGCGCGAGCAGATCGATGCGGTCAAGATAAAGAAAGCCGGAGAGCGTGGCGGGATCGGCCTCGTTGACCAGCCACTCGCGAACGTCGCGGCGGACGAAGGGGCCGTGGGCCAGCGGGGTGCGGCTGTGGAGGAAGCGCGCGAGGGTTTGTTTACCCGATCCGGGCTCGCCCTCAATGACCGCGAACTGGACGTGGGGCGCGACGGTCACCGCCTGGACCAGGAGCTTGCGCCAGGCGGCGTTGACGCCTACCATCTGCGTTTCAGCGAACTCCGGCCCGACCAGCTGGATGCAGGAGCCGGCGGAATGTGTGGATGCTTGCGCAACGGGCTGCATGGACATGCCGACCTGCCTCGTCTCAGGGCCCGCAAGTTTCCCCTGGCGGGCCGTCA
The DNA here is from genome assembly GCA_049678625.1 of Occallatibacter sp. Taxonomy (GTDB): domain Bacteria; phylum Acidobacteriota; class Terriglobia; order Terriglobales; family Acidobacteriaceae; genus Telmatobacter. The sequence continues at coordinate 24,633 of JBAUEO010000018.1, forward strand.
AACTGGCATATCGACAAACCGCCAAAAAACATGAACCGGAAAGATACACATCTTTCCGGTTCGGGAATCCCATTGGACATTTCTAACGAAGGCGTTTGGAGGGCTCGTCGGAGAAGATCTGGCCATCGCGGATGTGGACCACGCGGTGCGCGTAGTCTGCGATATCCGGCTCGTGGGTGACGAGAACGATGGTGTTGCCCTTGGCATGGAGCTGGTCAAAGAGGGTCATAATCTCAATTCCGGTTTTGGAGTCGAGATTGCCGGTGGGCTCGTCGGCCAGGATGATGGAGGGGCTGTTGACGAGGGCGCGGGCAATGGCCACGCGCTGGCGCTGGCCGCCGGAAAGCTCGTTGGGCTTGTGGTACATGCGATTTTCCAAGCCTACGTTGGCCAGCGATTCCTTGGCGCGCTCCAGGCGCTGGGCGGCGGGCGTGCCGTTGTAAATGAGCGGCAGCTCGACGTTGTGCAGCGAGGAGGCGCGGGCCAGCAGGTTGAAGGTCTGGAAGACGAAGCCGATTTCCTTGTTGCGGATGCGCGCCAGCTCGTCGTCGTCCAGCTCGCTCACAAGCTGGCCGTTGAGCCAGTAGCGGCCTTTGGAGGGTGTGTCGAGGCAGCCGATGAGGTTCATCAGTGTGGACTTGCCCGAGCCGGAGGGACCCATGATAGCCACGTACTCGTTGTGGCGAATCTTGAGCGAGATGCCGCGCAGGGCCTGGACCTGCTGCTCAGAGCCCATGTCGTAGGTGCGCCACAGATCCTCCACCACGATCATCTGGCCGTCGAGCGAGGGGGCCTGCCGCAGTTGGGTGTCGGTCATTGTGCTGTTCAAAGCCATCTGCCTCTCTTCCTTTGGCTGAGGGTGTGGGGGTGAGGCGCCGTGTCTTGTTGCGTGCCGCCAGTTTGAGACTGCGAAGACTGCCGTGCTGCCTGGGACTCAGGTTCCCAGAGCTGCCGAGTTGGACGCGGAGGTCTTCTCCTCCTTGAGCAAAGCGCCGTCCTTGAGCACGCGCAGGGTTTTGTAGGGGCCGATGACAATTTCGTCGCCGGCCTTGACCCCGGAGAGCACCTCAATGTCGGTGGCGCCCGTGATGCCTGTTTTGACGGCGACAAACTTGGCCCGTTTGTGTCCGCGGCTATCCGTTTCCACCACAAAGACACCCTGCTGGGGTTGAGGCGCGTTGGAGGAAGCCGCGGTGGCAGCCTCAACCTTGCCCTTTTCGCCCGGTGGCGGAGGCGAGTAGAGCGTGAGCGCCTGAATGGGCAGCGACAGCACATCATTCTTGTGCGCGGTGGTGATTTTGGCGGTGCAGGAGAGGCCGGGCTTGAGCTCGTTGTTTGGGTCAGAGAGGGTGACAACAACCTTGAAGTCCTTGGCCTCCTCAGTGCCGGTGGTGGATTGCGAAGTGGCAACGCCGGTGGAGCGCAGCAGGGCCTGGTCGCCGACCAGAGTGACCGTGCCCTTGAAGGTCTCGCCGGGAATGGCATCCACGGTGACCTCAGCCGGCTGGCCGAGCGCGAGGTTGATGATGTCGGTCTCGTCCACCTTGACCTCGGCGGTGATGACGCTCATGTCGGCCAGAGTCATCAGCGTGGAGCCCTCGGTGTTTTGAATGCCGGGGACCACGCTCTCACCCTGGCGGATGGGCTCGTTGGTGACGATGCCGTCGAATGGAGCGAGGGCGATGGTGCGGCTCAGCAGATCCTGGTTCACCTTGAGGTTGGCCTGCTGGGTCTTCAGGCGGCCGCGGGCTGAGGCGGTGTTGGCCTTGGACTGGTTCACACCAGCCACGGCTTGCGCCAGCGAGGCCACATCAAGGTCATAGGCGGCCTTGCTTGCGTCGTGGTCCTGCGCGGACATGATGCCTTCCCTGTAAAGCGCCTGGGCCCGCTGCCAGTCCAGTTTCTTCTGTTCCAGGTCGGCCTGGGCATGTAACACGTTGGCCTGTGCGGTCTTTACCGCGGCAACGTAGGAGGCAATGTCGGTGCTTGCGGAGGCGATGGCCGCTTGCTGACCGGCGACGTTGGCTTCCTGCTGCACGTTTTCGATGGTTGCCAGGACCTCGCCTTTGTGGACGTGGTCGCCTTCCTTCACATAAAAGCGCGTGACGCGGCCCATGGTCTCAGCACCGACGTTCACATAGGTCGTGGGCTTGATCTGGCCCGTGCCGCTGATAACCGTGGCCAGAGAGCCGCGCTCGAGCTTGGCGGTCATCACTTTGGTGTAGCCGGACTGCTGCTTGTAGACCATGAAGGCGACGAGACCTGCGGTCACGAGAACAGCGAGAATGATCAGCAAAATCTTCTTCATGAGTGGTGGCTGCTCCGGGGTAATCCTATTCCAGTGTACGCAAATGCCGGGCCGTGGGTTCCCGGGCACCTCAAAAAATTGCCGGCCTGCCGTGGTCCGCGGGGAGGGGTTGCGGACGCCGGCGGTTTCTGAATTTTCTCCCTGTCGCGCGGCTTGCGATGTTCACGGAGCGGTGCGGCCGAGGAAGGCGATGCGGATGGTTGCGCGATTCCCCCATAGAAAAGACGTTTGAGCGACCTTAAAGGTCTCATTCGCCTCGCCTGACGCCGGGCCCGTTGTCGGGCATCATTTCTGGTTTGGTGTCTGGTTTGGACCGGCCCGGCCGAGCGCCCGACCGGGCTGCGCGCGCGACCTTTACTCTTCAGGCTCGTCAAACCTGAGGGGAGAGTGCGTACGAGGCTTGCCCTGCCCCTTTGGGACTCGTAAAATAAGGCATCGCAGGAGTGTTCCAAGGAATGAAGTTTCCCGGCCGTACGCTGTTGTCTTTTGCTCTCGGTTCCAGCCTGATCGCGCTAGCGCTGCCGGCCTACGGGCGCCGCTCACACAAATCGGACGATCAGGCCGCGCAAAGCCAGGCCGCGCAGAACCAGGCGGATTCCAGCCAGGCAGCGGGACAGGATTCAGGACAGGATTCGGGACAGGGGCAGCAGGCGAACCCGCTGAAGCGCAAGCGCACTGACAAGGAGCGGTTCAAGGCGCAAAAAGCACTGCACAACGAGATCTCCAGCGCCTACAAGAACTGGCTCAACCAGGACGTGGTTTACATCATCTCCGACCAGGAGCGGAAAGCCTTCCTGAACCTGAGCAACGACGAGGAGCGCGAGGCCTTCATCGAGCAGTTCTGGGCGCGGCGCAATCCCGATCCCGATTCGCCCGACAACAGCTATCGCGAAGAGCACTATCGCCGCATTGCCTATGCCAACGAGCATTTCGCGGCGGGCAAGCCGGGATGGAAGACCGACCGCGGACGTATGTATATTGAGTACGGCAAGCCGGACACGATCGAGTCGCACCCCTCGGGCGGCAGCTATGAACGGCCCATGGACGAGGGCGGCGGCGAAACCTCAACCTTTCCTTTTGAGGACTGGAACTACCGCTATATACCGGGCATCGGCGAGAACGTAAACATCGAGTTTGTGGACACCTGCATGTGCGGCGACTATCACTTCACCATCGACCGCAGCGAAAAGGACGCCCTGCTGCACGTTCCCGGCGCGGGACTGACCTGGTGGGAGCAGACCGGCAAGGCCAAGAAGGCCGATCGTTTCAAGGGCCGCATGGAAGACCTTGGACTGGGACCGGATCAGGCGGCCGAACAGTCCAAGGAGTTCGATCGCATCGATATGGCCGCCAAGCTGTTTTCCCCGCCGGTTATCAAGTTCGCCGACTTGGACAACTTCATCTCCGAGCACAAATTGCTGAGCGGTCCGGTCTTTCCGTTCGATGTGCGGACCGATTTCGTGAAGGTGACCGACAGCATGGTGCTGGTGCCCATCACCCTGCAGATCAAGAACCGCGACGTCACGTTTGTGACCAAGGACGGCGTCTCCAAGGGCGTGGTGAACATTCTGGGCAAGGTGACGACGATTACGCACAAGGTGGTGCAGACCTTTGAAACCACCGTGGAGGTGGAGCAGCCGGCGGAATTGCTGCAGCAGTCGCTCGACCACGACTCGGTCTACTGGAAGGCCCTGCCGCTGGCGCCGGGACTTTACCGCCTGGATATTGCCATCAAGGACGTGAACAACCCTGACCACGTGGGGCTTTATGGACGCGCCCTGGTCGTGCCGGAGTTCCACGATGAAAAGCTTGAAACTTCGAGCCTGATTCTGGCCGACAAGATGAACCCTGTCGATTCGCATTCGATCGGCAGCGGCAGCTTTGTGATTGGCAACACCTTCATCCGGCCGCGCGTGGCCAACTCGCCGGACAAGCCAGTCAGTTTCACGCGCGACCAGGAGCTGAACTTCTGGATACAGGTCTACAATTTAGGCATCAACGACACGACCAAGAGTAATAATGCGACGGTTACCTACGAGATTGTCGATGCCAAAAATGACGACGTCCTCCTTCAAAAGCAGTTGGAATCAAAGGATTTAGAGGCCCATAGCGACCAGTTGACGGTGGAGAAATCGTTCCCCATTGCTGGCCTGCAGCCCGGCAGGTATAAGGTGCTGATCAAAGTGAACGACGCAATCTCAAAACAAGAGATTGCGCAATCGGCACCTTTTGTCGTGGAATAAAGCGAACGCCGCGAAGAGCGATGATCCTGACCCAGAATCAGGACATCCGCGGGACGATTTGGGACTGAGACTGCCAGGGACGCCGCGGGGTCATCAATTATTCGGATGATACGCAGGTCCTATCTCGCGTTGTTTGTGGCGCTGATCGCCTTGGGTACGGTTCCCGTCCACGGAGCCAGCCCTGGATCGGTAACAGGCGTGGTGCGTAACTCCTCAGGCACGCCCCTGATTGGCGCGGCGGTGGAGTTGCTTCGTCCGGATCTGAGTCTGGTGGCCGCGGTCTACACCGACAGCAGAGGCCGATTCACGATTCGCGGCGTGCAGCCGGGCCGCTATGCCTTGAAGGCCATGGGCGAGTCCTTTCTGCCCTCCTTGCGCGAGAACGTCCATGTGCGCCGCAGGGCCATTGTCAATCTCACGTTGAATACGCTTTATGAAGTGATGCAGTGGCTGCCCGCCCAGCCGCGCCAAGCCAGCGCGCGCCAGGACGACTGGGAATGGACGCTGCGCTCGGCTTCCAACCGCCCGCTGCTGCGCTGGCTGGAGGATGGTCCGCTGGTGGTGGAAACAGACGGGCCGAATGCGCGTCCGCATCTGAAGGCCCGGCTGATGGCCACGGGAAGCGCGGGAACCTTTGGCGAGAGCGGCGAACGGCTGACGGCCGAGGTGGAAGCGACCCCCTCCAACAGTCGCGAACTGCTGGCCCGCGTGGACTTCACTCCAGGAACCGACGCGGCGATGGAGTCGATGCTGGGCTTCCGCCAGGATCTCGGCTTCGCAGGCTCAGTGCAGTCAGTGGCGGCCGTGGCAGTGCATCCTGAGGTGATCAGCTCCGCTGGGAGCGGCTTGAATGAAGCCGCGATGCGCGGCTGGGAGACGATTAATCTTGGCGATGAGTTCGAGGCCGAGGCCGGCGGCGAGCAAGTGATTGCGCGCTTCAGCCAGAACACGCCGAATACGGTGGTGGCAGCGCTGCCCTTTGCATCCTTCGGCTGGCGCAATGGCGCAACGGAGATTCGCTACCGCATGACCACCTTTATGCAGAACCCCGCGGGCGCCGATCCCTCCGAGGCTGCCGAGATGCTTCCTGTTGTGGCGATGCGCGACGGCCGGCTGGCCCTGGAACGCGGATTGCACCAGGAGATTGGCTGGGAACGGAAGACCGACGTCTCGGGCATGTCGGTGACCGTGTTTCAGGACGATATCCAGAACCCGGTGATGGAGGCGTTTGCGCGCTTTGCACAGGGAGACATGCCGACTGCGCTCGAGGGTTTGCTCTTCGACCCCGGCAGCGGAATGCTCCGCATGGCCGGCCCGGAGTTTTCCACCACCGGCATGACGGCTTCCGTGGAGCGGCAGATTGACGGCAATCGCATTCGCGTGAGCTACGCCAACGGCGATGCGCTGTTTCTTCCCGCCACTCCGCATCCCACCCTTATTGCGCAACTGGTCAGCGAGGCGCGGCCACGCCGCGTGCAGGCCTATGCGCTGGCGCTCTCCGGAACCCTGGAAGGGTCGGGCACGCGGTGGCGCGCGACCTATCGCTGGCAGCCGACGAATTCTGTGACGCAGGCTGCGCCTTACTCACAGAATGCCGTGACGCCCTACTTCAGCCTGCATCTGCGCCAGCCGATTTGCGCGCGTCACGAGAACGGATCAGGCATTGAGGCGCTGCTCGATGTGCAAAATCTGCTGGCGCAGGGGTATCGCCCGCTGGTGCTCAGCGACGGCTCGCTGCTGATCTTTGCGCAGGGCCAGCGCAGCATTCGCGGCGGCGTCGCCTTCACCTTCTAAACATGCGCAGGAAATGCCGCTTGCGCGCTTTTGAAGCGCAACTAGCCTGTGCTATATTGAAAAACGTGGCGGGCCGCTGTACGGCCAGCCCGGAGCCCGCCAGTTTGGCCCACGGCGCGGCTCTTCCACCAATCAAAGGACGCGTAGCTCAACTGGCAGAGCATTCGGCTCTTAACCGACAGGTTGTAGGTTCGATTCCTACCGCGTCCACCAGGCCCAATCCGACAGAGTGCGAGCATCACGGCAGGCAAAAGCGGCCCGGTGCGATTGGCCGCGCCCTTGCGGGCTCTTGCCCCGCGCGCCCGCAATCCGTGCCTGCAAAACGGCATGGAGTTCACTTCGCGGCGGATGCCGGGCAGGTCATCGTCGGCAGCGTTGACCTCTCGGATCGAGATTACGTCCATTTTCCCCGGCCTTCAATAATCGTGATGTAACGGTCGATGGGCAAATCCGTAAAGCGTTCCGTTTTACCTCCAGGCAGCGACCACTTGATTTCAACCCAATCCAACTTCGGGCGCTTGCCGATACCGAGGACCATGCGCGGGTCATGGCTCGAAAGATAACTGCCGCCTCCCACTTTCATCCGGTGCTGTTTTAAGTCCTGCGCCTGATAAGTAATCCGCGCCCCAATCGCATCCCGGTTCGATCTGGTCCCGATAAGCTTGATTCCAAGCCAGTGATTCTGAGCGCCGGCGGTGTTTCGCAGCAGGACCGGAGGGCCGTCATTGACTCCAATGAGAACGTCAGTCGCGCCGTCGTTATTGAAATCACCAATCGCCAATCCGCGTGCCGAAAGCGGCTTCTCGAAGATTGGCCCGCTCTGCTGACTGATATTGCGGAACCCCTTGCCGGTTCCCTGGAATAGGATGGGACGCTCCTTATACGTCACCCTGGAGTGGATCCGGTCGATTAAATCGTCGGGGTTTCCGTTCGCCAAAAATAGATCCAGATTTCCGTCGTTATCGAAGTCGAAGAATTTGAGTCCCCAGCCACTCATCAGATAGGTAGCAGCGGCGATGCCAGTCTGGCCGCCATTATCGTCGAAGGTTTCGTCATGATTGTTGCGGTAAATCGAGAACGATTGGCGATCAAGGTTGGCGACGAAAAGATCCATGAAGCCGTCCTGATCATAATCCGCGGAGTCCACGCCCATCCCCGACCGAGTGCGCCCGTCGGCACTGTAGGCTACGCCGGCGATTTCTCCGATTTCTTCAAACTTCCCATTTCCGCGATTGAGAAAAAGAAAATTTCGAACGGTGTCGTTGCTTACGTAGAGATCCATCAAGCCGTCGTTGTTGATGTCGGTCGCAACCACCCCCCACGCTTTTCCCAATTGACCGGCGATGCCTGATTCTGTACTAACGTCTGTGAACGTGCCGTCGCCGTTGTTGCGAAAAAGCCGGCTCGGCATGGGCGTGTAAACCGTAGGAATACAGTAGTGCCGCAGGCCATCATCATGGATGCCGCAGGGTTTGTTCAGCTCTTTGCTGAACTCAACAAACTGGCCTACAAAAAGATCGAGTAATCCGTCGTTGTCATAGTCAAACCATACCGCGCTCGATGACCATCCCGGAGCCGCTACTCTTGCTTTCTCCGTCACATCGGTAAAAGTTCCATCGCCGTTGTTATGGTAGAGGATGCTTTTTCCGTACTGCGTAACGTACAGGTCGGGCAGACCGTCGTTATCATAATCGCCGACCGCGACTCCCTGGCCGTACCCCCCGCCCGCAACCCCAGCCTTTTCCGTTACGTCAGTAAAGGTTCCGTCCCGATTATTGCGATACAGCGCGTTGCGGAGCGGCAAATTGGGATGATAGAAATCGCATTTGCCGCTGTTCACAAGATAAATGTCCATCCAGCCATCATTGTCGTAGTCAAGAAAAGCGCAACCCGGTCCTGAACTTTCCGGGAGATACTTTTGGGGGGATTTTCCTGACGTGTGCACCCACTTGATGCCGCTTGCTTCTGGAGGGACCATAACAAAAGGAAACTGTGTTGCGCTGGTCGAGGCGAGGAGCGGACGCTGCGAAATCAGGAATGCGCCTGCGATCGTCTGTGACACAAATTGCCGCCGTGTCAATCGGCCTGCGCAAATCTGATTCATCGTATGTGTGCGGCCTTTGTCCAGATATTCCTCTGTGTGAGGCGGAATACACCGGAGAGAATAAAAAGACTATTGCGGTTGATCTCCCGTAGATGCGCCGGAGTGATCCTTGGAATTGAGACTCTGGAGAATGGCAAATTCCTTTTCTGCTTCGGTCTTGTTCCCGGTTCTCACCAAAGCGGTCGCGAGCGCGTTGTGAATGTCGGGATTTCCGGGTGTGAGACGCTCGGCGTGCCTCAAGGGAGCGATCGCCTGCTCATATTTTTTGCCGCCGAGCAGGGAAACTCCCCATCCGAGGTAAGCTTCTGCAAAATTCTGGTCGAGTTTTGCTGCCTGCGAAAAGCGGGCAATCGCTTCGTCCCAATCCTGGGCGCGCTGCGCAAGTACTCCCAGGATATATTCTGCGTCGGCGTTACCGGGGTCGATCTGAAGTTCCTTTAGGAACTCTTGTTTGGCGCGGGCCGGAGCGTCCGGTCCGCCATTGGGGTCAGAGAGCAACAACCTGCCCAGCAGAAAATGAATACCACGGGCACGAGGGTCTTTCTTGAGTATGTCCTCATATTCAAGCTCCGCCGGTTTCCACCTGCCCTGTTCCTCCAGCGCTTCCGCGTTCAATTTGTGAGCAGCCGCGGATTGCGGCGCAATTCGAGCAAGACCCAAGGCTGTGCGCGTCGATAAGTCGGAGTAGGCATGGACGATGACATACAGCACATCGGGATCGTGGCCAAAATCCCTGCTGAGCAAGCGGATGAAATCCAGGGTGGCGGATTGATCGTTGATGGCAAGAGAGCAGCGAATTCCAAGTACGCCGGCGAGCTTCCGAGTCTCCGCAGGAGACTGATCGGACATAACCCGCTTGAGTGCGGAAATCGACTCACGGCAGTGGCCTTGTTGGGCCTGGGTGATGGCCTGTTGAGGTGAAACAGTGGCTGCTGGTGAAGCAGATCTGGTGTGCTGTGCGCTGGAACTGAATCCAGAAAGCGCGGCGACAGATAAGAACAAAACGGCGGATGTTTTAGCCCAAAAGTAACTCATCTCTGCGCAGCCTGCTTTTCAAAGAGTTCTTGATCCAAAATAACAAATCGCCGATGCAGGCGCAATTCGCGCCTGCATCAGCGATTTTCAGTGATCGTTGCTGTGTCAGAAGTAAAGCTTCAGGGCCATCTGGATGTTTCTTGGATTTTGGGCGCTCGTAATCTGCCCCATCGTTGGTCCGATTGATGTGTTCGGAGCATTGTATTGAACGTGGTTGAAGGCATTCACGAAGTCGGTGCGGAATTGCAGGCGGAACGTTTCAGTAAGTGGGAAATCCTTGTGCAAACTCGCATCGATATCGGTGTATCGCGGCGACCGGAGGCTTCCGAGCTGCGGTGCACAGTTTCCGAATGTGCCAACCGCCGGTTGCGTGAAGTTGTTGTTATTGGTGAACCACTGGGTGCCTACCCCTGCGATGGGAGTATTTTCGATAGACGGCAAGGAGTTGCAGTCCAGTCGAGCTCCACGGCTGAAAGTGCCTGAGTTGTCCGACGCTCCGGAAACCGGCAATGGCCAGCCAGTACGGACCGACACGATCGGGCTCACCGCCCATCCGCCGATCACTTCATCGACCGACTTGCGGGCGCCGCCGGCAAATTGCTTGCCGTGCCCGAAGGGCAGTTCGTAAACGGCATACGCGGAAAGTACGTGAGTGGCGTCGTAGTAGCAAGGCGCCCACTCCGCTCTTTGATCATAGACATTCTGCCAGTATGCCGAAGCGCTCAGGGCATTACTCCAGGCTCCATAATATCCAGTGCTGTCAGACATGCATTTGGAGTACGTATAGGAGACTTGCCCCTGAAGCCCGTTGGACATTTCTTTCTGCAGGATGGCCTGCAGGGAGTTGTACTCCATATTCCCGTTCGATTTCGTGCCCGAGACAACGCCCCCTTCATTGATCCCATTGTTATCCGCTGACAGGAGATTTCCGTCGCTATCTGTCAGTCCCGGGTTGCCCAATGCGCTGTAGAGTGCCAAGTTCTGGGCAAAATAGGGGCTGTCCGCCGTGCACGGTGGTGTACCGCAGGATGAATTCGACTCGAGCACCCGTTGGCCAAAGTCGAACGGCACCATCAGGTGTATACCCTTTTGCCCGACATACCCCACCTGGAAGGTTGTGCCCTTCGCAATTTGCTGTTGAATGGTAAGGCTCCATTGATACGCGATCGCCGGCTGCACGTTGGGGTCCCACACCCGAAGTTGTGCCTGGTTATAGCAGGCGTAAGCCGGTCCGTCGCAGGACGCGTTGGACCCGGTGCCCACAATGCCGTCGGATGAATCCGTGAGAGGCAGGTCAGTGTCGTTGTAAGCTGCGTTGATTTCTGCCGGAGTGAACGGCGGGTTCAGGGTAAGGCGAAGGTTTGTGCCGGTACCCTCAAGATAGGAGGAAACTGTGAACGCGCCCCGCACTACAGTGCGGTTGTTCAGCATGGAGGGTGACCACGCGAAACCGACACGCGGCTGGAAGTCCCGCCCGCCGTAAAAGCCGTTATAGAGCGCGTCGCTTGCTCCATTTTGACCGGCGAGCTGGAGTTGCCCGGTGTTGATATTAAAATTGGCCTGTTGGTTCTTGTCTTCAACCCAGGGCGTATGCGCATCATAGCGCAGGCCAAGGTTCAAGCTCAGGGTGTTGGTAACCTGCCATGTGTCTTCGCCGTAGATACCGATGACGTTGTCGTGCTGGATCCACGTAGCACCGGTGCTCACGCCGCGGCCATACGATTGCGGCAGACCGAGCACAAAGTCCGCGCCGCCGTCGCCCGTTCCGTTTCCTGCCGATCCGGAGTCGGTAGCGGTAAACTGTCCGTTGTACGTCATATAGCCCAGCTCACCGTTATTGCCGGCATAGAACGTATTGAGGATCTCGCGCCAGTATTGGCCACCAAATTTGAAACTGTGCCGCCCATGTGTCCAGATGATCGAATCTTCAGCCTGCCACACGTGGTCATCAAAACTCTGGGTCTGCTCCTCCTGGCCTATGAGATTGACGTCGCTGTTGTTGAAAGTGAGCTGCAGTAGGCCGGGCACGTTCGCAGGATTGCCATTTCCGATGCCCAGTGTGTTGCCCAGATCGCCCACGCCCGAAGCCCAGCTATTGCCGCTATTGAGGGTAACGTGGCTCCAGCCGAAGCGAGCGTTATTCAGAAGGTTGCTGGACAACGTTCTGGTCCAGTTGCCCACTGTGTTGTAGATCGGCGTAGTTGCATAACCATTGCCAAGCACCGCCTCTGTGCCGTTGACGGGATTGTTCTGATATGCCCGGGTGAAGCGGTAGGAAATGATGTCCTTCGAGTCGGGCCTGTAGTCGATCTTCAAGTCGCCCTGATCCACATCCTGGGCTGAGGTAACGGTGTTGACAGCATTATTCTGCAGGTTGGTGTTGGCAGCCGCGTCGTACAGACTGGAAGAGAACAGTGCCGATGCCACCGGGCTGATCATCGCGGCAGGAATTTGGTTATACGGGAAAGGACTGCGCGGCGAGGCTGGAGTGGATCCAGGAGTGCACGGTGCGGTGAAGGACGCGCAGGGGTTGTATAGCTGACCGGACCCTTGGCAGACTCCTGAACCATCAAAGCCGCTGCTGCAAAGCGCGCCGAAGTCGCCGGTTCGTTCAGCCGCCGTGAAGACTGAGATCGGCTGCTGCGAACTCGGTACATCGAACCGCTGTCCCTGATAATCGGTGAAGAAGAAGAGCTTGTTCCTTAGGATCGGGCCGCCGAAGGTAAAGCCATACATGTTCCAGCGAATTTGGTCTTTCGGCAGGCCGGTCAGGTTATTCGACCAGCTGTTTGCATTCAGGACATTGTTTCGGAGATACTCCCATGCATCTCCGTGGTAGCGATTGGTCCCCGATTTGATGACGGCGTTCACAATGCCGCCCTCAAAATTGCCAAACTCGGCGGGAGCGTTGCTCGTGATCAGGTTGAACTCCTCAATTGCATCCGGCGCCGGCGTGTAACCCAGAAGATTATCCGAGACCTGGTTATTGTCCATGCCGTCCAGCAGGAAGTTGTTCGCCTGCTCGCGGTTGCCATTGATCAGCGGACGGCCTCCATAACCACCGGTATTGTTGCCGTTATTGAAGCTACTGGGGTCGGTGGTAACGGCACCCGGAGCAAGGAGAGTAAGTTGGACATAATTGCGCGAGGCAAGCGCAAGGTTGTCGGTGGTCGTCGAGTTGATGATCGTGCTGACCTGTGTGGAGTCAGTTTGCAGAACTGGCGCCGCGCTGGTCACTTCCACCGTTTCAGACACCTGGCCAACCTTGAGCGCTACATCGATGCGTGCAACTTGGTTGACGGTAAGGACAAATGGAGCGTGGGAGACGGTGGTAAAGCCGTCTTTCCGAACCGTGAGAGTGTAGCTGCCCGCCGGTAGTTCCGAGATGCGATAGAGACCGGCATCGCTAGACACGGCGCTAAAACTGATACCCCGATCCACTGAAGTTGCCTTGACCGTGGCCCCGGGAACAGCCGCGCCGCTTGGGTCAGTGACAGTGCCGACGATCGTTGCGGTGACCGCCTGACTCCATGCCGAAGGGGCCAGAACGGTCACAATAACCAATAGGAAACCCAGTAACGAGATTGCTCTCTTACTCATGTCAAAGACCTCCAGAAGAGTTTGGACTGCACATGTAACTCGTTGATTCTTTGGGGGCAGCAAGCCGCCTCTGCCAGCCCTTCGAATTCGGACGACCTCCCGGCTTGCCGTAGCTGCCTGGGCTGGGCAAGCCGCTTACTTTTACAACATTCATTAGAATCTCCTTTGAGCACCATCCATCTCCCTGTGTTTCATTACCTTGCAGTCGACGTACGACAGAATGAGTGCGGCGGCAATTCTAAATAAGCGCGACCGGGTAGAGAGCCAACGAGCCGGAGCAAACGAGCGCTAACCCTGTACATCTGTCTGGACAGCTCCATTTCTGATAGAGAGCGGGGAGATGAATATCAGAAATATCGCGCTTAGCTTAGGACGAATTTCGAAAAAAGGCAACGGTTTTTTTGACGTTTTGAGGATGTGTGCTATATAGCACAATCTTAATCCTATATAGCAAAGCCAAAGCAGATGACCGGCGTCAAAAGCGGCGGCGTTGTGGATTTTTCTCTGGCGAAGGCGGCGACGGGGGCCGGCGAGGGGGTGGTGGACCGCCGCAATGCTGGACAATATCAGCATTAAAACGATTTTTCGGCTGCCTTCCGCAGCGGCGCAGACGGACCTCGACTGTCAAAACGAACGGCGGATGTTTACATTATCCGGTTTCGATGTTAGGGTTTGCGCTATATAGCAATCGGTTCTCTGACGAAGGGCCGCACTATAGCAGAAGCTATGCTACGGTATTTGGAAGACGGGGGGAGCGGACCCCGTCCTACCATTTGGCTAGAGCGGGTTTACGGACGGGTACCTGACTCCGGGAAAGAGCCCGGGATCCATTTCATCTGACGAGATCACTCCGAGTATTCGCAGCGAAGAGGACGGACGATGCGGAACCGCAATGAGGAACCAATCTATAAACAGATTCAGAGCGCCATCCGGCTGCGGATCGACTCAGGACAACTGAAACCGGGGAATCTGGTTCCCTCTGAGCGCGAGTTGGCGCGGCTGCACAAGGTGAGCCTGATGACGGCGCGCCATGCGCTGAGCGAGATGGCGAGGGACGGGATCGTGGAGCGGCGGCGCGGAGCGGGGACTTTCGTGGCCCCGCCGCGGATTCAGTTCAACAAGCTGCTGGGCTACACAGAGCAGACGGCGAGCCTGGGGCTGCCGGCCAATTCGCGGGTGGTGACGTGCGGGATTGTGACGCGGGAGCACGAAATTGCGGCGCGCCTGGGGATGGCGCCGACCGCCCGGCTGGGTAAGGTGGAGCGTGTCCGGCTGGCAGGCGATGAGCCGGTGGCGCTTGAGACCTGTTATTGGTCGGCCGATGAATATCCGAGCTTGGTGGACGTGCCGCTGGAGCGGGTTTCGCTGTTTGGCGTGATGGAACGGGAGTTCGGCGTGCAGCTTGCCTACTCGGATGAGGAGATTGACGCGACGGATGCGGACCAGCGCCTGGCGGATAGTCTCGCGATCACGCGCGGGAGCCCGCTGCTGCGCATTCGGCAATTAATCTTCTCGACAAAGAGCCGCGCTACGCTGTACGTCGTGGGATTCTACCGGTCGGGGCGGCACACGCTGCGCGTGCGGCGGTTCCGGTAAAGCCAGGGAACCGACGAGAACCGGACTGCGTGAGAGCGTTGCGATGACGAACACGGGATCGACTGCATTCAGCCGCCTTGCGTGGTTTATCGCGGGGCTCGGCACCGGCTAAATGGGCTCGACGTCAGAATGATCGCGGTGGGTGCTCGGCGCTTGAGCGAAAGCACAGACGGAATCCCGTGAAGCCTGCAAGTTCTAACGCAACAACGGCGAGTTTTCTGTTGGGTGACGAAGCGCGAGTCAATCATGGTGCTTCGGTTCCGGTCTTTGGAAACGCGCAGAAATATCGATGCTTGAAGAATAGCCAATGGCCCAGGCGCCGCTTCAGTTGCGCCGCGGGTCATCCATGCCAAGATCCTTTAGTCCGCGGCCATGGTGCTTTCACGCGCGCCGGCAGCGGAGATGTCCTTATGGAGCGATCCTTCCTTCATAATGACGTGCAGGTTCTTTTCGCGCACCACCAGGTCGAGGTCCTTGAGTGGGTCACCGTCGACCAGGAGCAGGTCGGCGATGAAGCCTTCCTTGATCTGACCGAGTTCACTTCCCATGCCCATGACCTGTCCGCCGATGCGCGTGCCGCACTGCAGTGCCTCACTGGGCGTAAAGCCGAGCAGGTTGACGAAGTGCTGGAGGTCGCGCGCATTGTCGCCCTGCGGCGATTGAGCGAAGCCATAGTCGCCGCCGATAAGGACGCGCACGCCGCGTTTGCGAAGCTCGGTATAGACCGCAGCGGTTGTGTCAATGGTGCGCTGCATTTTGCGTCCCACTTCGGAGTCGCGGTAAAAACCAAACCTCTCGCCCTCATAGAGCGTGCAATAGATGATGCCGATGGCGGGGCCGACAAAGATGCGGTCTTTGACGGACTCGAGCAGATCGATGGCTTCTTCGTCGGCCGACTCGCAGTGATAGATCACGTCAATTCCGTTGCGGACCGCGCGCTTTACAGCCTCTGCCGCGCGAGCATGGCAGTTGACCCGTTTGCCAAAGTCGCGGGCCACGCCAACCGCGGTCTGGATCTCCTCTTCGCTCATGACGGTGAGGCCGCCGTGCGCAGCCGGACTCAGGTCGTCTCCAGAGATGTTGAGCTTGATGTTGTCCACACCCTCGCGGCAGCATAAGCGAACGGCTCTGCGAATCTCGTCTTTCCCGTCGGCAATGAGGCCGAAGCTCTCGTAATACATGTGGGCTTTGCGCTCATCGCCGAGGCCGCCGGTAACAGTGATCTCCGGGCTGCCGGCGCGCATGCGCGGGCCGGGGAGTTCTCCGGCATTGATCGCATTCCGCATGACAACATCGAGCCGCAGCTTTGATGTAGCCGCGCTGTAGGCACTGGTGAAGCCGTGGTCGAGAAGAGTCTTGGCGTTGCGCACCGTAAGCAACATGTGTTCTTCGGGCGGAATGTTGCCGAGGTCGGAGTCGTTGATTGCTCCGCCGAATGAGATGTGCGCATGGCCTTCGACCAGGCCGGGCATCAACGTTCTTCCCCTGGCCTCGATTACCATTGCGCCATCGACTGCAAGGCGCTCGGGCTTACGCGCAATGGCGTTGATTCTTGCGCCTTCCACACGCACGTCACCGGGAAATGCATCGGCGCCGGTGCCGTCCCAAATGCTGGCATCGCGAAATAGAATTGGCCTCATATCATCCTCTCCATATCGGTTGTTTGCGCCGTCTTTTTGGGGTGAGCATTCCGTGTTGTGGGTTTCTGGAGACCAGCTCGGCTCTGGCTTGCGGCTGCTGTATCGAGTGCCATGCGGATTGCGCCATAGAGTTGAGCGTCCGCTCCCAAAACACTGCAGATGACCTGGCAGTGAGCGCGACCTGCGCGCTGGCGAAGGGCTGCCTGAAGGGCATTGCTGAGTGCCGGATGCAGGCCCACGGTCCCGCCGAGGACGAAGAGCGGGCAACTGAGGACGAGCGACACGTTAAAGAGGGCACACGCAAGGAGCCGCGCGGACTGTTGCAGCATTGCGAGGGCCAATGGGTCGCCGTCTTCCTGCATCGCGTGGTCAAAGATCTGCGTTGTCGTCAGTTCTTTGGGCAGGCGGGTCTTTTCCGGGCCCCATGCGCGCATCCACTGGTTCCGGATGCCTTCACCGCCTGCAAGGCTTTCGAGTGCGCCGGGTTCTCCCAGTCCGGCGGGCTCCTCTTGGGTTCCGGGAACAAGCATGTAGCCAATCTCGCCTGCTGTCCAATCCATGCCGCGAAATGGAGCGCCATTGAGGATGATTCCTGCACCGATTCCGGTACCGACCGCAAGAAACACAAAATCCTTTGCTCCTTGCGCGATGCCCGCGGAAAATTCGCCCAGCGCGGCGAAATTTACATCGTTATCAATTGCCCCGGGAATGCCTAGAGCGGATTCAAGCATTGCCTGTAATGGAATGTCACGCCAGCCGAGCAGATACGATGTGGCTATGACGACGCCGGCGTTTACGTCAGTCACTCCTGGAACACCGGCTGCGATCGCGCGCAGATCGTTGCGCGACAGGCTCTTTTCTTCAAGAAGCTGATCGACGCCCTGCTGAATCATGTCCATGACCATTTGGGGGTCGCGCGTACCAGCGGTTGACGCTGAATGTCTGGCAACGATGGCACCGGATGCGTCTGCAAGCGCCACACGCAGGTTGGTAGCGCCAATGTCAACGCCGACAACATAGCCGGTGTGATGCTGTGCACCGGATTCTTGTCCAAGTGCGCCGGGATAGGTCTGTTGCACCATCTTGAAGATTGCCCTCGAAAATTCCAGTTGGAACACGCGTTGTATCGCGTTGGTTATACAGTTGCGCGGGTTGCGGCGCTGATGCTTTCCAGCTCACGCCCCTTGGTTTCCGGGATGATGAACCGCGTAAAGAGCAGCGTCAGAATGCAAAACACACCGTAGATGCCAAAGGTGAGCGAGTTGCCGGCAGCCTTGATAAGAGAAAGGAATGTAACGGAAACTATGAAGTTTGAGACGCCAGAGCCCAGAGTTGCCGCGGCAGCTCCCCGGCCCCGCAGCCGCAACGGAAAGACTTCGGCGACCAGAATCCATGCGATTGGCCCCATACTGGCTGCGAAGCATGTGATGTATAGCATCAAGCACACCGTAGCGAATATGCCCAGGGATGCGCCCAGGGCCGCTTGAAAGTGGAACGCCACGGCAAGCGCGAAGAGGGAAACGGTCATGCCGCCGACACCGGCATAAAGAAGCGGCTTGCGGCCGATGCGGTCCACCAAAGCCAGAGCGATCACCGTCGCAAGAACATTTGTAATCGCGACCAGCAGAGTGGCGAAGATGGCGTGGGAGTTTGAGGTGATTCCGGCCAGGGTAAAGATTTGCGGACCGTAATAGATGATGGTGTTGATTCCGGTGACCTGTTGAAGAATGGTAAAGCCAACGGCAATGACGAGTGAGCCGCGTACAGCAGGGCTCCAGAGAGCGCTCCAGCGGGTTTCCACCTGCATAGCCAGGCCGTTGCGGATGTCAGCGAGGAAGAGTTGCGCGCCCGCTTCATCGGTATATGAATCGAGCACGCGCTTTGCATCGGCAGTGCGATTTTTTGAGAAAAGCCAACGCGGGCTTTCAGGAAGCGTGAGGACCATGAGCAGGAAAATGATTGCGGGGACTGCTCCAATGCCGAACATTATTCTCCAGGCCTGCCGGCCGGCGAGCCAGTAGCCTACGAGATCGGCGATGGCGATGCCCAGAGTGAGGGCAAATTGATAAAGCCCGATCAGCCTGCCGCGCGACTGCGGCGGCGAAAGCTCAGAGACATAAACCGGTGCGGTGACTGAGGTGAATCCGATGGCAATGCCGAGCAGCATGCGAGCGGCGATCAGAGTGCCGACGTTGGGCGAAAGCGGAGCGAGGATGGAGCCGAAAATGAAGACACCGCCGCCCCAGAGGAGCGTGCCTTTTCTTCCGATGCGGTCGGCGATGGCTCCGCCGTAGATGGCCCCAAGCATGGCCCCAACGAGCACAATGCTCACGACCATTTCCTGCATTTTGGTGGACAGGCTGAATGTGCTGCGCACAAAAATAAGCGCTGCGGCTATGATTCCCATGTCGTAGCCGTACAGGATGCCCCCCAGCCCGGCGATGAAGGATACCCGCCAGATTAGGCCGCTTCTGACCTGCGGATTCACATTGCTTTTATCCTGCTGCAAGCCATTGCCTCGATGGAATGGTAGTCTCTAAGGGGACATCGTAAACAACAATAACAAACTCTGTACCTCTGGTCGAGGAATTCAGATGAGCCAAACGACATCAGCCCCGCGTTGGATTTCAGGCATTGAGCCGCCGAAAGAGCTTTTGAGCGCGGACGGGACCCGGATTCTGGAGCTTGAGTGCCGCCAACAACCTGAGCGACTGCATGAAATCATCCGCGCCTTCAGCAAAGACGAGGAGATTCGCGCCGAGTTGAAAGCGCTTCGCAATATGGCGAAAGCAAAAGGGCCGGTGATGTTTATTGGCATGGGCGGTTCGCTCTGTTCAGCGATCAGCGGGTCCATAATGCTGCAGAGCCATGGCCGCTCCTCGTTTTCGGTGGATGCGGGTGAGTGGCTGCATTATGGTTCTTCTGTGTGGCAGGATGCCGCTGCATCGATCTTGCTGACAACGTCAGGCGAGAGCGCAGAGCCGGTTGAGCTGTGCAAGCGCATGGGAGCAGAGCAGCTGGCCCTGATATGCAACAACACGGCCAGCACCTGTTGGAAGCTGGCACAGCACAAGTTGCCGATTCTGGCAGAGCCGGAGTACGGCAATGCGACCAAGACATATACGAATGCCGCTGCAGCGGCGATCATTGCTGCTTCGGAGATGCTGTCCTATCGTTGGGAAGAAGATGCCATGAGGGCGCTGGATGTTGTTGCAGGAAGCTTGGATCGCATTTTGGGGATGCGGGAGCAGATGGAAGAGTTCTGGCGCGGTACAGTGAATACCGAGGTGATTGGGCGCGGTTCGGCATTCGGAGCTGCGGTTATGGGGGCGCTGACCATTCGCGAGATGAGCGGACACCGGGCTGCGCCGCATACGGGCGCGGGCTTTAAGCACGGGCCGAATTTGGATGTGGATGCCTCACACCTGGCAGTGATTTTTGCGCTGGGGCGCACAGCGGGACTGGGCGTGAAGCTTGCGCAGGAGTGCAACCGGCGAGGAGGTAAAGTGATTCTTGTATCGAGCGGGGACCACGCGCGCAGTGACCGTTTGCTCCCGGTAAATATTGACGCGGTGCCAGAGCCTTGGGAAAGCGTTACCTCTATTCTTGTGGCTCAGGCGCTCACGCTGGGGATTATCGAAAAGTTCGGTTGCAGGCTGCCACCGCGCTTCCAGTATGGCGCGATGGAGCAGTAGACCTCTGCGGCAAATTTGAAATACGAGCGAGTTGATGGTGAAGAAGAAGTCATTCCCAATCGGCAGGCCACCTGTCCTGCGGCATACCAACACATTGAGCATCCTGGCGCTTTTGCGCGAGGCCGGCACCTGCTCGCGTGCGGACCTGGTTCGTGCATCGGGACTGAGTGCTCCGACAGTGACGAATATCGTAAGGGATCTGATTGCCGCGAACCTTATTGAGCCTCTTGGCGAAGGTGAATCCAGTGGCGGGCGCCCGCCGGACATGATCCGGTTTAAGGCAAGGCTCGGGTGCGTTCTTGCTGTGCAGATTACTTCGGATGACATTCAGTTTCTGCTTGCCGATCTTGACGGTAATGAACTGAGGAAGCTGACGCTGACGTTGGCGGGCAAAAAGACGCAGCCCGAAGCTGTTTGCCGGTATATTGGTGAAGGATTGCGTACCTTGCTGCGCAAGCAAAGAATGACTCGCGATCAGCTGCTGGTGCTTGTGGTTGGGGCTCCCGCAATCACAAATGCGGAAGAAGGTGTTGTGCTTGCGATCAGCACGCTGCAGGGCTGGCGCTCGGTCAAGCTGCGCGCGATGCTGCATAAGATTGTGGATTGCATGGTCATTGTTGAGAATGACATCAATCTGGCTGCGCTGGGCGAGAGACACCGTGGAGCTTCCCGCAACGAGACAGATCTCGCTTACATAAGCATCGGCAAGAATGTGGGCGCGGGTATTGTTCTTAACGGGAAAATTCATCATGGAGCGCAATGGTCTGCTGGCGAGATTGCGTATCTGCGCTTGCCGAACACCTCCCGCAAGCAGCTGACAATTTTTGAATTCGGCGAGCTGGAGTCTGTGCTGACGAGCTCAGGAATCCTGGCGAGCTGGCGTGAACAGACAGCCGCAGGCCGTTCAGCGATCAGCAGCGCTTTGCAGGTTCTGGACTTGGCTGAGGCCGGAGATGCACTGGCAAGGAAAATTGTCCAGTACCGGGCAAGCATTGTTGCCGATATTGTTTTGAACCTTTCGTTGATTCTTAATCCGGCATTGATTCTTCTGGGCGGGACAATAGGCGAACATCCGGCCTTATTGCGCGGAGTACAACAGCAGCTGGAAGGCAGCGAGTTTGGCGTTACACGCGTACTTACCGGCACGTTGGGAGATGCTGCAGTGCTGTGGGGCGCGATTATGCTTGCGCTGGAGTTTGTTCCCGAAGTGCTTTTGCCAACTGATACTCAGTAATGGCGCGATTCAGGGCATCCATCCTGACCGGGTGTTGAGACACTACAGATACCTTTGGGATACGCATCTTGAAAGAGCTAGTTCGTTTTCTTGCCGTTCTCTCGTTGTGTGCTTTCTCCTTTGCAGCCATCGGCCAATCGAATCATGGGATTCCTGCGGCAGCATGGCGCAGGCCAATCGGGCTGCCGCTTGCGAATGGGGGTGTGGCCAGAGAGGCAGGAAGCATGGACGACGGCTACTGGCAGGGAGCGCCTGTTGGAGGATTCGGCTCGGGGACATTTTCGAGGACTTATCGGCAACTTTGCGCGCTGGCACATCAAGGCAGGCGTGAATCAGTATGAGACTAGCTATGCGAATCAATTCGCGATGTATCAGCGCGCAGAAGGAGCGCCGGGGGTTGCGCAGGTGCTGGTGACAGATCATCCTGAGCACGGTGAGCTGTCGACTTAGAAGTGGAATTATCCAGTTGGAGCGGGAGAGTATGCCGCGCTTTATCCGAAGTCCTGGTATGACTACCGCTGGAAGAAGTTTCCGGTGCATGTGGTGCTTGAACAGTTTTCCCCTGTTCTTCCGAACAACTATCGCGAGTCGAGCTATCCGGTTGCGGTGTATCGCTGGCATGCGGACAATCCCACGAACAAGACTGTGACGGTTGCGCTGCTGCTTTTATGGACCAATATGTCTGGATGGTTCCGTACCTTTACGGGCAACTTCAATGGCGCTCCAAACCAGGGGAACTTTGACCAATACCGAAGTGAGACGATCAGTCCCGGCCAGGCAATGAAGGGGATCGTCTTCGACCGCAAGCGGGCAGGCGTCGCTTCGAATGATTGGGATGGTCAGTTTGCCATTGCGGCGCTGCAATCGCCGGGAGTTGAGATCAGCTATCAGACAACATTCCAGGCAATGGGCGATGGTCATGCTGTGTGGTCGCACTTTGCGAAGGATGGAACCCTGGCTGACGACAAAACTTCCTGGGTAAGCGACGGAGAAAAGCTTGCCGGGGCGATTGCTGTGCGGTTTACGCTGAAGCCCGGTGAGCACAAGATTATTCCAATGGTGATTGCCTGGGATTTTCCTGTGGTCCAGTTTGGCGAGGGGCGCAAATGGTTTCGCCGTTATACCGACTTTTACGGAACCAGCGGCAGAAACGCCTTGAAGATTGCCCGCGTTGGACTTCTGCAAGGAGCTGCATGGAGCCACGCGATTGATGCCTGGCAGGCTCCGTACATAAACGATAAAAGCGAACCGCTGTGGTTCCGCGGAATGCTGTTCAACGAGCTGTACATATTAGCGGATGGCGGCAGTTTTTGGGGGCGTGAAGAAGGTGCCGATCCGAAGACATCGCCTTCATTCGCGCTGCTCGAGTGCTACGACTATACCTACTATGCAACGCTCGATGTGCGCTTTTATGCGTCGCTGCCGTTGCTGAAGTTCTGGCCCGCGATCGATAAGCAAGTACTGCGCGAATTTGCAGCCACGGTACCGAAACAGTGGCCGGAAAAGGGACTATGGGTGTGGAAGACGCAGTTGACAGGGAAGCCTGTTCTGCATAAGCGAAAGAAAATTGGCGCGGTGCCGCACGATCTTGGAGTACCCGCGGGCGACCCATTCATCACAGTCAATGAGCCGGGATGGCAGGACACCAACGACTGGAAGGACCTGAACTCAAAGTTTGTACTCATGGTGTACCGCGATTATGTGCTCACCGGCCGCAAGGATGAAGAATTTTTGCGTGAGACTTGGCCGGCGGTGCAGGATGCGATCCAGTATCTGCGGCAGTTCGATCATGGAGGAGGGATTCCGGAGAACAGCGGCTACCCTGACCAAACCTATGACGATTGGGTGGTTCAAGGCGTCAGTGCATATTGCGGCGGGTTGTGGCTGGCCGCGCTACGGGCTGCTGAAGAGACAGCCCGCACGCTTGGCGATACGCACGTGGAGAAGGAATATCACGAGCTATTTCTCAGGGGGCAGAAGACCTACATCCACGAGCTATGGAACGGGAGGTATTTCCGCTATGACACGGAGCCTGCGAATCGAGATGCGATCCAAACGGATCAGCTGGCAGGGCAATGGTATGCCAATATGCTTGGCTTGGGAGATCTCGTTCCGCATGCGATGCAGGTATCTGCACTTCAGGCCATCTATCACCACAACGTAATGGAGTTTGGGGATGGACAGATGGGCGCCGTGAACGGGATGACAACGAACGGCACCATCCTCGATAATCCCGAGGGCAAAGAGGTTTGGGTGGGAACGACCGAAGCATATGCTGCGCTGCTTAAGAGTGAGGGGATGCAGGCCGAGGCATATAAGACGCTGTGGGGCCTATACCACGTGATCTATGAGAGCAAAGGGTACTGGTTCCGGACTCCAGAAGCCTGGGATGTCAACGGGAACTTCCGGGCATCCATGTATATGCGTCCGGCAGCAATCTGGGCGGTGGAAATGGCGAAGCCGGCCCACTGATTACTGAATGGATGGTCTAATAAGACTCAAGCCGAAGAGATCAATGTGTTTCAGCCGAAGCGACGCTGACCATGGTAACGGCGGGCTCGCCGAAGTTGGCGGCAAAGATCTTTTGTTCTGTTGGATCAATCGCGAGAGCGTAGGGATTTTTTCCAGCACCATAAGTGCCGATGACTTTATTGCTTGCGCCGTTAATTGCGGTGATGCTGTTGCCATGGACGTTGGCTACATAAATGCGGTTATGAAGCGCGTCGACTGCGACGTCCTGAGGATGGCTGCCAACAGGCAGAGTGGCAACGACCTTATTCGATTTCAAGTTAATGACACTGACGGTCTGGGAGCCGAGGTTCACTGCGTAAAGCATTTGCGTCCGAGGGTTGACCGCGACGGCGCAAGGAATTGAGCCGACCTGGATGGCATGGACGGCGTGCGTTTGCACATTCAGTTCAACGATATTGTTTGTTCCTGTGTGGCCAAGAAAAAGCGTCCTGGTGGCACGATCGAAAGCCATTCCCCAAAGGTGCGCGCCTACGTTGACCTTCGTCATTGCGCCGGTGGAAGCGTTGACGATGCGAATGTCGGGATCCTCGTAGGTCATGAGGAAGAGGTCATTGGAGTGAGGGTCGATGACGATTCCATCCGCGCTGCCAGTTTTGAAGCGGCTGACGGAGTTTGCGGTTCCGTCGATGACGATCAACGCATCGCTGTAGGTGTTTGCCACGTAGATTTTGTTGATGGCCGGATCGGCGGCGACGACATATGGGTTTGACCCGCTGCGGATCTTAATGGTTGCGATGACTTCATCCTGTTTGCCGTCGATCACGCTGACAGAACTGCTGTTCGCATTGACGACATAAATCCGATTGGTGCGCGGATTTATGGCGAGAGCGATGGGGCCCATACCCACCTTGACCGAGTGGGTTGCGTCGGTCTGTTCGCTTGTTACCACCACGCTGTCCGCGCCTTCGTCGACAGCATAAACTTTGTGCGTCCTCTGGTTGATGGCGATGGCTCGAGTTGTGATTAGCCGTCCGTAGGAAGCGTCTGTCTCAGCGTGCGCAGTGCCAGCGATGTCAGGGTGAAGCACAGTGACGGCAATCGCGCAGATTAGAGGAGCAGCGCAGCGACGCCAAGGCCGATGTTTGAAATTGAGCATATTCATGTTGTGACCGATCCCTGCGGCACTATATTATTAAACATTATAAAGTCCGGCGGCAAGTCCATGAAAAGTATGCGCGCCGGCGGAGGTTGTTCCTGATGAGCCGGCTACGCCGATTCTCTTGCGTTTGCGTGATGGGCCTGATGGCCTCGGTACTTGCTTTGGGGCAACAGAGGACGTTCCATGTATTGGCCTTCTACTCGACCACGGTGGAAGGGGATCATGTGGATTTTGCGCTACAGGCCATTCCATTTTTCCAGGCGATGGCGGCCAGGGACCACTTTGAGTTCAAGACCACGAAGAACTGGAACGACATGAATGCAAACGCGCTCTCGCATTACCAGGTTGTGATGTGGCTGGATGACAGGCCATCTACTCCTGCGCAACGGTTGGCGTTCCAGACCTATATGGAGCATGGAGGGGGATGGCTGGGATTTCACATTGCCGGATACATGTCCGGACGGAAGGAGTGGCCGTGGTTTGCGGACTTTATCGGGACGGTGTTCTCCGGCAATAACTGGCCACCGCTGCCAGCGAAGATTGAGGTGGATGATACAAGCCATCCTGCGACGAACGGGTTTCCGGCGAGTTTTGAGTCGCCGGCGAATGAATGGTACAGCTGGAACCCTGATCCGCGGCTAAGTCCCGGCATCAAGGTGCTAATGACTCTCGATCCTTCCAACTATCCGATAGGATTCAAGAACACGCTGACGCATGGAGATATCCCGGTTGTATGGACCAACACGAAGTACAGGATGCTCTATACGAATATGGGGCACGGCAACAAAATTTTTGATAGCAAACTGCAGAACCGTCTTTTTGAAAATGCTCTGTTGTGGCTGGGAGGCAGGTTGCAGTGAGCACATGTTGCAGATGAGCCCATCCCGTGGAGGGGAAGACTCATCATTCTTGCTACTTCCCCATTGTGGACAAGGTCACGGGCTCCGCTTCCACCAAGCTGCGGACTGAAGGCGTGACGACGATGAACATTTCGGCATGTGGAGCCTCAATAGCCTTCAACATATCGAGTTCCTTTTGCTTCTTCTCTGCAGAGATTGGATGACCCGTTTGAATATTGCTCAGAGAAACGAGTCCCAAGTCGCCCAGCGCTGCGAGTTGCTGAGACAGCGGAGTGAGACGTACGCGCAGGAATGATTTCGACAAGCAGGGCTCGATCTGTGCGTCGTTTTTACTCCACCGGGTGAACCACATGCGCAACTCAGGACGCGCTGACAGATCGTGTAAGGCGCGCACGGCCAAAGCGTTGACTTCTCGTGCTGCATTACTTTCAGGCGGGATGGCGTCAACCAGTTGATTGAGCGGCTGCTCGACATCATAAACCTGCGTTGTCTCACGGTCGTAGTCCTTTACGGGTTCGACAGCCTGCGCCAGCGTTACGAGCAGTGGCAGAGGCATATCGTCCGCCGCAATGCGACCCAGCATGGTTCGGGTGCTGGCTTCCTGCTGGAGTCCTCGCCATTGAAGGTTGCGGTTGAGAGCTGCAAGGCGCCGATACATGGAGTCTACGTTTGTAACGGAGGCCGGTGACCAGAGGCGTTCGGCGATGGCACCAAGACGCGGCCAGAGGCGGTTGTCGAGAATTTCAGGAGTCACATACTCAGCCCATTGGCAGGCTTCGCCGCCTATGATGTTTGCCTGTTCGGCCGGCGTGAGCGTAGCGCTGGGGCCGCCGAGCGGATCGACGGCATAGTGGTATGCGGCGGAGTGCATCAGGTCGAGGTAGTATCCGGCGGAGAGGACGGTTTTATATCCGAGGCGGGCGGAGTTCGCCAGAGAGTCTGCGCCGCGCCATGACTGAATGAGCGAATCCTTGGGCAATTTGTTGTCGAGGATTTCGTCCCATCCCTCCATGTGCTTGCCGTGCTTTGCGACGATCCTTTGTACCCGCAGAGTGAAGTAAGTCTGCAGTGCATGGGCATTTGCGATGTTGTGCGCGTGCATCCATTTCTGGATTTGTGGGTCATTTTTCCAGTACTGTGCTTCCACTTCATCACCACCGATGTGGAAATAGGCATCGGAAAAAAGTTTCTCCATCTCTCCGAAGAGTTTGCTGATGATTATGTAAGTCTCCGGATTGGTAGGGTCGAGCGGCGGGCGCAACGTGTCGTGCTCAGAGCGGACCAGCCCCGTGGGAGCCGGGCCGGAGGACAGCTTGGGATAGGCGACAAGCCAGCTTACGGCGTGGCCGGGCACGTCGAATTCAGGAACAATGCGAATGCCGCGGGCCCGGGCATATGCAATCAGTTGGCGGATTTGCGCTTGCGTATAGTAAAGGCCGTCGGAGGCATATTGCGTGAGGCGCGGACACTTCTTGCTCTGCACTCGGAAGCCTTCGTCATCGGACAGATGCAGATGCAGCACGTTGAGCTTGACCTCCGCCATGCCATCGATGTTTCGCTCGAGAGCGGAGAGCGGCATGAAGTGCCGGGAAACGTCGATCAGAAGGCCGCGCCATGGAAACCTGGGAGCGTCGTCGATCTGAACGTCGGGAATGATCCAGCCATTGGTTCCCGCCTGGACAAGCTGCAAGAGTGTCTGCAGTCCGTGCAGGATGCCGAGCGGATTGGGAGCGGTCAGCTTGATTCCCGCCTGGCGAACGAACAGGTGATAGCCTTCGTCTTCGTCCAGGGCCTGCACCTTAAGGCCGGGGCTGGCGCATTGAATGACGAGCAGCGGACCTTGAGGAGGCTTGCCGAACGAGCGATCAAAGGATTTTCCAGTTTGGACGGAAAGCTGGTGGATGAAGCGCTTGAGCGCGTGGTGGACTCGTTCATCGCCGCCGGTGAGCTGGATGCGCAGAGCACCATTCAGAGCGAGAGAGCCTTGCTGGCGCGTGATGTGTGCCGGCCACGGCATGAGGTCAAGCTGCTGCCCGCTGCAGGGAAGAGCAGCACAGATCAGGAACACGGCGATTCCGAATTTCTTTATTCCGCGAAGAACACTCAAGGCGCAAACCTTTCCGGATGCTGGGAGACAAAATGAGCAGGCCAACCCGTTTTAAGGAGTTGGCCTATGTGATTCCGCAATACAAATTACCGGAATCCGGTTATTACCCTCCCCAGTATTTGTTGAAACCGATGTAGGCAGAGGGTACGACTGCCAGAATCCTACGGCGCAGCTGCAGTATATCGACGGAGCCGAGTGTTTTATAGATAACCTTGCCACCCGGGCCAAGCAGGATGGTGTAAGGCACGGCTGATTGCCACTTGGGATCGAAGGCAGCCTGTAAGCTGGCAGCGTCGTCGGAATCAAGCAGCAGATTCTCGCTGGTGGCATGGTGCTTTTGCAGGAAATTCAAAACGCTTCGTTTCTCATCAGGCGAGTTGACTGAGACTGTAACCAGGTTGAGGCCACGATCACTGTACATTCGGTAGGTGTTCTGCAGATCAGCGAACTCGGCAATACAGGAACTGCACCAGGTCGCCCAGAAAGCGACGAGCGTGTAGTTGTCGCCAGCATTCGCGCGCAGCTTTCCAAGCCCGGCGGCGCTGATCATGCTTACAGTCACCGGGGTTGCGTCGAGCTTTTCATTATATTCAGCCACGAGAGCCTTCTTTTCAGCCCATTTGGTGGAGCACCCAAAGACTGCCGTGTGCGTTACCCTGACCGGCTTGCCCGCGAGCAGTTCATCGATTGCATTCTGCGCATCGTGGGTCGTAACTTTCTCAATACGGTAGCTGTTATCAAACCGGCCTTCGTAGCGGAGGCGGCGGCTTTGGTCGAAGATGAATACATGCGGTGTAGCCTGCGGACCGTAGGCGCGAGTCACGGCCTGAGTATCGCCGTCGTACAGATAGGGATAGTGAAGATGTTTGTACTGGACACGAATCTTCATTTCCGCGGGCGTGTCACCCACGTCTGAGGAATCGAGCTCATCGATGACCGTTGCATCAGGATCGTTGCCTTCGATGGCCACAACCGCGACTCCGCGGTTCTTATATTCTTCGTAGAGTTTTTCAATGCGGCTCTCATACATTTGCGCGATAGGGCAGTGGTCGCAGGTGAAGATGACCACGAGCACACGCGCCTTGGCGTAGTCGCTGAGCTTATGGAGATTTCCATCGACGCCGGTCAGCGCAAAGTTGGGGGCCTTCGACCCCAGCGACAAAATTGGGTGCAGGATCTGGCCATGGACCGTTAGCGGGGCTGCGAAAGATATCAGCGATATGAGAGCGATTGAAAACAACTTTCGCATTTTTTCTCCAAGCAGCGGCGCATTGAGCCGCGGTTACGCCAGACTCCTGGCATAGGCAATTTGCTTCACCATGTCGGCGTCGTCATTGCCTTCCTTTTCGTACTCAACGGCGACAAGACCTGCAAAGTTCATCTGGCGGAGTTCGCGCATAACCTGCGGGATGTGCGCGATACCCGTTCCCAAGAGAACATTCTCCTCATCCCCTTTTGCCTTTACATCTTTGAGGTGAACCATGCGCAGGCGCGGCGCCAGCTTGAGGATGGCTTGGGAGGGGTTATACCCGCACTGGGCGAACTGTCCGGTATCCGCTGTTGCTCCCATGGTTTTGGACAGGCCGGAGATGGCGTTCCATACTTCCCCGGGGCTTTCGTAGGCGAATGTGGTATGTGGAAAAAAATGATTGTGAAGGCCGAATGTGAGCCCCGCCCGGGTAAGCTTTTCATCGATGCGACGCAGGACGGGAGACGGCGCATCGCCGGTGATATTGCTGCATCCCAGAATTGTTGCAAAGCGGATGGCGCGCTCGATGTCCTGATCGTTGTGCATGGTCGCCGAATAATAGGACCAGCAGCGGATTCCAGCACGGTCGAGCCTTTCGCGCGTTGTGTGGAACAGCTCCTCTTTGGGATTGCTCAGCAGCATGAACTCACCGCGCGACATTTCGATCTCGCGTATGCGAAGCAGCTTCAGCTGAACGATCATGGCGTCGACAGAGATGGTGTGGTAGCTGTATGTGCCGACTCCGATATTGAGTTTGCTGAAGGCAAAGAGCGGAGATGCTGCACACGCTACGCCGCCAGCTGCAGCCAGCTTGAGAAATCTCCGCCTTGTTACTCCTGGACGAAACATCTTTGAGAGAACATCCCCGTTATGTTATTAAGGTTCCATTACAAAGTACCGGTGCAACTGAGTCCACCACACGCGACAGCATCTGTCAAGAAAAGGGCGGAAGCGGAGAACAAAGCGGGCTTCTGACCCGGCGCCCGTTTCCTCGCCTTAGTCGTGGGTCAGACTCACAGCGTAAAGAAACCACGCCGCATGGGGCAGCCACTGTTCCGTCCAGCGCCAGTCGTCGTCCTTGCCGGTGACCGCATAACCCTGGTTGAATGCGATGCCGTCCTCGTCGTTCATGTCCGCCGTGATGCCGTTGATGATGGCGCCTGGAGCATTGGTGTATTTCCAGGAGAGGAAGAACATATAGGCCGCATTGCCATGCCCGCTGCCCATCAGCATGCAGGTGTCGAAGGGATTGCGGCCCAGAATCCAGTGCAGCTGATCGTCAGCGTAGCGCTCGAGGGCGCGGTGGAACGCCGGGTCGCCTGCGAAAAGCGGCGCGGCCATTCGCGCGGCGGCGGCCAGTGAGGCCAGACGTGCATTCTCACCCTGCCACCACGGAGCAGCCTCGGTGTCGTGGGGGAAGAAGAACGCCGTGCGCACATCACCGTTTCCCATGCGCACCAACTGACGCGCATAGTCAAAAGGGTTATTCACTTCGTGCGTCGTCCACAGCTCGAACTGCAGAGACTTTCTGACTGCCTGCCGAACCCGCTCTTTCTGCCGAGGCGAAACAATCTCCGCGTAGCGCAGCAGGCTCACCACCGGCAGCCCGGCGTCGGATGGATGGAAAAAGGGGCGCGTGCCGTCGTTGGCACGCCAGTAGTCGTGAAACTTGCCGGAACGGATGAGCCGCGACATGAGCCGATCGGCTCGGCGGTCGGCCGCGGCGAGGTATTCGGAGCGATGGGAGGCACGATAGAGTTCTGTGGCCGCCATAAGCGCGCAGTAATCGTCAAGGATGTTTTCCTTGTGATCGTTGAGCAGTTCAGTGTTGTGAGCCTCAAGAAAGGCGAAGGCCGCTTCAGCAGTGGAGAGGTAGCGCGAACGTGAAAAGTGGCCGTCCTCAGGCATGGTGCTGGCGAGCGCGAGCGCCGCAATCGCCATTCCGCCACCGGCGCGGAAGCCGGCTTCATAGGCATGAGGGCCGGTGGCCGTGCCGACGCTCTCCGTTGACTGATTGGCCCCGGTCTTGATGCGCGTGCGCCAGTTGGGATTGCCGACGGCACGGTCTTTGGCCAGTTTCTGCGGTCCGGGCGCATTGATGCTCTCCAGAAAAGAGCCGCCAGGTCTCCGCATGCGAACCAGGAAGTCGGCGCCATAGAGACCGTCGTCGAGGAGCCGGCGCTCGTATTCGCTGAAGTTGTCGTCGTGGCGATCCCTCAGGAGGTCGTAGCTGGCGAGGAGCGTCCAGGCCACCAGCGGCACCTGTTGCGGATTGAAGTACGAAGTCGGATTCTGGTGGGAGAGGTGGATGCCGTAGTCGCCCGTGGCGTCATACCAACCGCCGTGCACGTCGATGACTCCGCCGGGCTTCTCCGGAAGAAGGAGATGGCGATCGGCCCGGTCCATGTCTCCGCTGGCGCGCTGACCTTTGAAGTAATAGATGAGGTTCGACAGCGTCTTCCGCTCCAGCAGATCGTCGCCGATTGCGAAAGCGCAGGAGTCGGCCATTCCGCCGGGGATGGCGACGCGCAGCTTGTAATGTCCGGGAGTTCGCCACGCCGAAAAGTCGGCCTTCCAGAATTGCCAGCCACGCCAGTGATCGACCGAACCGGCAGGCTGGAGGGTTCCGGTCAAGACCACGCGTCCGGAATCGTTATCGATAAGCGTGAATCCGGACGGGCGGATGTCGCCTGTGGTCTCAATGAGGGCGACTTTGGATGCAGTGGTCTCGTAGCCGACCTGATCGGTGAGAACCCGCACCTGAGCATGGGAAAACGAAGCGAAAAGCGCGGCACAGAAGAGGATTGCAAGGGGTCGCGTGAAGCGGAGCATGGGGGTTCCCTTTCATCGTAATGAACGAGACGATAACACGGAATGTACCGCGTGCGGGCGACAGCGCCGGTCGACGCAAGGCGCGCTCGTGCAATTATAGGTGTGATCGAATTTGAGGAGACGACATGCGAGACTTGCTGCGATGCAGAACGCGTGATCTTCGGCTGATCGCCCTAACGTTGACACTGATGGCTTTTGCTTTGCCAGCGGCCGCAGCGCGACACACTGAGCAGGCGCGCACCGGCCCGGCAGTGATTGCATATGTCTTTCCGCGGAATCAGGTGATTCAACCCGACGAGATTGCGGCACAAAAACTGACCCGCATCAATTACGCCTTTGCGAATGTTCAGGACGGAAAGGTCGTGATTGTCAGTCCGGTGGACGCTCCGAATCTTGCCACTCTGGTCGGACTGAAGAGCGAGAATCCCTCGTTGCAGGTGCTCGTCTCTGTGGGCGGATGGCTGTGGTCAGGCAAGTTTTCTGATGCGGCGCTGACGCGGGAGAGCCGATCGCGGTTTATCGAAAGCGCGGTGGCCCTCATTGAGCGCTACAAGCTGGATGGGCTGGACATTGACTGGGAGTATCCGGGCCAGGTGGGAGCGGGGAACCGTTTCAGGCCTGAGGACAAGAGGAATTACACTCTGCTGCTGGCAGGACTGCGGAAGCGCTTTGATGGCGAGCAGCGCAAGCTGGGCCGCCCGCTGCTGCTGTCGATTGCGGCCGGCGCGGGCGATGATTTTCTGGAGCACACGGAGATGCGCAAGGTTGCGCGCGCTGTGGATACTGTGAACCTGATGGCGTATGACTATTACGAGCCGGGCAGCGATCGAATCACGGGCAATCATGCGCCGCTTTACACGGATCCGGCGGACCCCAAGCACGTCTCGGCCGATGTTTCAGTGAGGCTCTTCGAGAAAGCGGGGGTTCCGGCGAAGAAGATTGTGCTGGGTGTGCCGTTTTACGGGCACGTATGGGGCAATGTTGCGCCGACGAATCATGGGCTCTTCCAAGCCGGATCGCCGGTGCCGAAGGCGTTCGCGCGCTATCGGGACATTGCAGGGAAGATGCCGAATGGCAACTTTACGCGCTACTGGGATGATGCAGCGTCAGTGCCCTATCTCTACAGCGTCGAGAAGAAGCAGTTCGTCTCGTATGAGGATCCGCAATCGCTGGCGCTGAAATGTGCCTATGTGGAGCGGATGCATCTGGGCGGCGTGATGTTCTGGGAGTATGAGGCCGATGCTTCCGGGACGCTGCTGGATACGATTGATCACGCCCTCTTGGGCGGGAGCGCAAACAGTGTGGAGGACAAGCGATGACTTCCGCGGCTGCGGTGAATCCATCGGCGGGTGTTGCGGGACAGACGGCCTCCACGCGCGTGGTCTCGATCGATATTTTTCGCGGCATCACCATGGCGGTCATGATCTTCGTCAACGATTTGGCGAGCGTGCGCGGCCTGAGCAAGTGGACCTATCACATGCCGGCGCGCGTGGACGCGATGACCTATGTAGACATGGTGTTTCCCGCATTTCTTTTCATCGTGGGAATGTCACTGCCAATCGCAGTGCGGCACCGGCTGCGGCGGAACCCCTCCGTGGGCAGGCTCTGCCTGCACGTAATTCTGCGTTCGGCGGCACTGCTGGCTCTCGGACTGATTCTGGCAAATGTCGACCATTGCGATCAGAAGAGGATGCACCTCTCTCCATATCTTTGGGCTCTACTCGGCCTGGGCGGGGGAATCCTGCTATGGAACGTCTATACAGGCCTGAGCCGCAGGGTGGAAATGATTCTCCGGCTTGCCGGCGCGGCTGTTCTTATCTTCGTCTTCGCCGATTTTCGTCGCGCCGTGCCCGGCGGTGAAGCGTGGATCAAATTCTCCTATCCAGAGATTCTCGGCCTGATCGGGCTAACCTATTTCGCGGTATGCCTGCTGTACATTCCCACGCGGCGATGGCGCCTGGCGCCGCTGGCGTGGCTGATCCTTCTTGTGGCGTACAACTCTGCCTGCCGTGCCCACTGGATTCGCGTCGAGCATGTGTCTCTCTATGCGTGGCCTTTCGGCAACGGAGCCCTGGCCAGCCTGATTATGGCCGGAGTCGTGATGTCGCAGATCTTTCTGGAGACTCAGACCCTGGGACCGGCGCGGAAGATGCTTCTAGGGATTCTGATGGCGGTGGTGACGTTTGCCGCCGGATGGTTTCTCGGGCCGCTGGGCATCTCCAAAATTCGCGCCACGCCAACGTGGGCGCTGTGGACAGTGGCCGCCTGTTGCGTGCTCTTCATCGCTCTCTACTGGCTGTGCGACGTGAAGAAGCGCACAGCGTGGGCATGGCTGGTGCGGCCGGCGGGATCGAGCACGCTGCTTACTTATCTCATCCCCGATATCTATTACTTCTTCGTCGCGCTGACGGGAACGGCCTACTTGCAGGAGCACTGGAATCAGGGCTGGCCCGGCGTTATCCGCGCCGCCGCATTTACCGTGGCCATGCTGCTGCTGGCCCACGCCGCCACACGCGCGCGGCTGCGCATGCAGTTGTGAACCATCCGATCGTTGAGGAAAACCGGAGGCGACACTCTGATGACTGTGCTCCAGCGGCTGACTCGTTCTGCTTCACCTGCGATCCGGTTGCTCACCGCGATCCTTGTAGTTCTGGCGTCGCTTCCGGTTTGCGTGTGGGCGCAGCAGGTCACTCCGGCCGCACCCATGAAGCCGGATTACCGGACTGGGGCGGAGTACCGTCAACTGCAGAAGCAAGTGCTGCGCGCGCGCCTGCTCGATGGCATGGAGGACCTCTCGCACTGGTCATTCGCCGGCGTGGGGACGATGACGCTCTCAACCGCGGAGGCGAAGCAGGGGCGAACGTCGCTGAGGATTGCCTCGACGGACAACATCGGCCGGGTTGAGGGCAGCGGAGACTGGCAGGACCTTGTCGCGACGCGCAATTTTCCTTCAGAGGACTGGAGGCAGTACAACCGCGTTTCCGTGTGGGTGTTCCCTGACATCCACGGGGCGCCGGCCATTTCGCTGAATATGACTCTGCACAACGAAGGGGCTCATTTGCTGCCGGACGACCAGAATGAAGGCCGGGACGATTCCATTCCAATCGTGAATCACCAGTGGAACCACGTGATATGGGAGATTCCCTCGCTCGATCGCGACAGGGTTACAGGGCTCAGCTTCGGCTACTCGCTGCCGCGCATGATTCCTAATCCGGGCGAGCAGACGGTTTTCTATCTCGATCAGCTCGAACTGCAGAGCGTCGTCCCCGACTACGTGGAGGGATGGGACGTTGCGCCGGGGAAGATTGCCTTCAGCCACGCCGGATACGAGCCTGGAACGACGAAGACGGCGCTGGCGAGCGGGCTGGTGGCGCACAGGTTTTCTGTGATTGAAGAAGCTGCGGGCAAGGCAATCTACACCGGTCCGGTTGAGGAGAGGAAGACCAGTCTGGGGACCTTTCAGGTGCTGGATTTTTCCGAAGTGCAGCGCCCCGGAACTTACTTCCTCCGCGCGGGCGATGTGTCGACGCGGTCGTTTCGCATTGGCGCGGATGTGTGGCGCGACAGCATCTGGAAAGATCTCAACTTCATGTACAGCGAGCGATGCGGCACGGTGATCCCCGGAATCCACGGCATCTGTCATCAGGATGACTACACCGTGCACGGCGATCGGCGCATTGTTGTGAATGGCGGCTATCACGATGCCGGAGATACAAGCGAGACCGGAAACACTCCGGCGATGGCGTACGCACTGTTCACGCTGGCCAGCCGCCTGCAGCAGGAAAACGACGATCCGGAGCTGCTGAACCGGGTGATCGAGGAAGCCAAATGGGGTCTGAATTGGGTGCTCAAGACTCGATTCGGCGACGGCTATCGCAGCACCGGTCAGAACATCAGCTACTGGACAGACGGCGTGATGGGCGATGCGGACGATCGCTTTGGACAGGCTGTCAACAATCCGGAATGGAATTTTCGCGCAGCCGCGGTGGAAGCTCTCGCCAGCCGAGTGCTGAAAGCCCGCGATCCCGATCTGGCGCGCAGGAGCCGTGTCACCGCGAAAGAAGACTGGCAGTTCGCCGCCGACGGTCTGAAGAAAACACCGCCGGCGCCGGAGGTCTACGGACAAAGCGACAACCTGGAGAGGATTTCTTTTGGAGCGATTGCCTCGATCGAGCTCTACAAGGCAACTTCCGATCCCATCTATGCCCGGGAAGCCGTCGATTTGGGAAACCAGATTCTCGCTTCTCAACAACGAGCGCTTCAGCCGTGGAGTGTTCCCATGACCGGGTACTTCTTCACCGGTCCGGATCGAAAGTACCTCTTTCATCGCTTTCACATGGGAGAAGAAGAGCAGCCCATTGTCGCGCTGGCGCATCTGTGCCAGGCGCTGCCCGACAATCCGAGCTGGATCAAGTGGTATTCGGCAATCGTTCTTCATACAAAGTATTACCAGGAAGTGGGGGCTCGTTTGGATGCGCCGTACAACGTGCTTCCCGCCGGTGTCTACAGGATCAGCGGAGCCGCCATCCTTCCCCAAAGCCCTGCCTGGAGACCGCTGGAAACGGCGAGCCGCGCGATGTTCGTCGCTCAGGTAAAAGAGGGTCTTCACCTGGGTGGCGATGCCTGGCTGCGGCGCTATCCGGTATGGTTCCAGTTCCGCGGAAACTCCAGCGTGCTGCTCTCCGAGGCCAAGGCCCTTTCCGTCGCGGCACAACTGCGAGGAGATATCGGCGATGAAGACCTGGCGCAGCAGCAGGCCCAGTGGCTGCTCGGCAGAAATCCTTTCTCCGCCAGCATCATGTACGGCGAGGGATATGATTGGACTCCCCTCTACAGCGTCCGATCCGGCCAGATGGTCGGCGCCATCCCCGTGGGCATTGAGACAAAAGGCAACGCCGATGTGCCTTATTGGCCCAACCAAATCTGCTGGACCTACAAAGAGGTGTGGACTCAGCCCGCGGGCGAATGGATCTGGCTGATGCGCGATCTGAGCGGCCCCGCGATTCTCACGGGCATGGTCGATCCCGGAAGCGCCGGAGCCGTCACTCTCGTCAATACAGACACGCGTGCAAACCTCAGCCTGCCCATTGCGGCGGAGGGAAGTTTCCGCGCGGCGATCCCCCAGGGACGGTACCTTGCGACCTATGGCGATGCGCACACTTCGTTCGTGGCCCTCGCCGGGGGCGCCGATTCAATCGACCTGCGCCCCGAACATGCCGTCACCTTCGCGGCTACATCTGAATCCGCGGGACCGCAATCCGTAATCCTGCGCGCGACTGTCGAAGGAGCCGGCCGGCACACCATTTCTGTGCGTGCAGACAACCTCGACTTTTTCGGCCCTGAGTCGGTCTCCGTGGATCTGGGAAACCATGGCAGCCGGGTCGTCGCCTGGCACGCCCGCATCCTGGACAAGTCCACACCCTGGGTCGCCGTGGTACTGCTGGATGGCTCGCTCGATGGACACGCGGAACTCAGCGGTGTGGTACATCCCTGAACGTATGGTGGCCGCTCAGAGGCCTGCGGCAAGGTCCGGATTGCCGGCGGCGGTACAGCTTGTGAAGGAATAGTCGGGTGATGAGCCCGGCGAGAGCCGGGGCAACGGGAGCAGCCCGAAATCTCCAATGGCGTTTAGCTTGAGTTTTATGGGCGGGGCCTCGTGCGTGCTGCCCTACTGAGCGATTGCTTCTGCCAGCAGTTTTGCCGCGCCGAGAGCCGGCACAAGATCGGGCGGAATCCCGTGGCGCTGCGCGAGGTAGTCCGCCGTGTTGCAGGTGACGCGGACCGCGCCCGCTTCATCTTCTGCGATCAGGATCTTCAAGGGCAGATCAATGGCGGCTGAAGGCGAGGCCACCATCACAGGTGTGCCTGCTTTGGGGTTGCCGAAGATGGCCAGCTTTGTGGGCCGCATCTTCAATCCCACCCTGGCCGCTTCTCCGCTATGGTCGACAAGAGCGAAGAGCGTGATTCCCTTTTGCGCGAGAAACCGCGTGAGCCAGTCGAGCGTCTCGTCGACCGAGTGGCTGCTGAGGAACTCGACAAGCCCGGTTGAAGCGGTGCCCTGCATTGCATCTCCCTCCTCTTCCTTGTGATTTCTGCGGGAAGGGAGCTTCCTGTCGAAGGAACTGTCGCCATTCTAGCCCGACGATTCAGGCTGGAATGCGGGCGATCGAGCAACGATGCGCCAGGAAGCCACGTTCCCTCTCGTTTCCCTTCGCACCGCCGGGCAGCGGTTTCCAAAGCACCCTGGCAGAAGGCGCGCGGCATCAATATTACTTAGATAACCTCCCGTGGCGTCTCCTTGGCTGAGGCGCACCGACTGATTGTGCAAGATAGGTTACTTACAGGTTACTTTTTGGAATTGAGTAGCCATTCGCTTTCGGGCTTTCGAAGGCATGAATTATTAAATATGTAAATTATTGAAATAACAATAGATAGATTCAATCCATCCATCTCCGTCCGCGCATCTTCGCGCACGCGGATTTCACCATTTCGAGTGTATTTCCTTTTGATATTACTTTTGGCTACTTGAGTAACTCTTTAGTGGTGACTAGTGACCGATAAGTGGGATATTACTGACCTTACGTCAATATGCATCCGTGAGCGTCACCATGGGGCATCTCGACCCGACGGGCCGCGATGAAAGGACGACTACTACATCATGCACGGAATGAAAGACTTGCAGGGGAAACTGCGCTGGTTTCAACTGGTTGGGGTTCTCTGCCTCGCCACTACACTTGCCATGATCGCCGGCTGCTCCTCAGGCTCACAGATTGCGGCAACGCCCAATGCAACGCCCACCATGAGCCTGAGCACCTCTGAGAGCTCGCTGGTGCTGGCTGCCGGGGGCAATGCAAGCAGCAAGATTCTCGTCATAGGAGAAAACGGCTTCAGTGGGAACGTGCAGTTGTCGGCCACGGGTCTTCCCGCCGGCGTGACGGCTACCTTCAGCCCGTCTACCACCAGCAGCTCGAGCTCTTTCGTCCTGAGCGCGAGCCAGAAGACGCCTCCCGGGAAGTACAAAGTGATGGTGAGCGGCACCTCGGGCTCCCAGTCGGACTCCACGTCGATTGATGTCAGCGTGCCGTCGCCCAGCTTCACCCTCAGCGCCTCGTCCGCCAGTCTCACCATCGCGCCCGGCGGCAAGGCCAGCAGCACCATCACGGTCACCGGGTCCAACGGCTTTGCGAGCGCGGTGGCCCTTGCCGTCACAGGGCTCCCCGCCGGCCTGACGGCATCTTTCAGCCCATCTTCAACGAGCACAACGAGCGTTCTGTCCTTCACGGCCAGCAGCGCGACGCCCACGGGAAGCTATCCGCTGAAGATTAGCGGTACCTCGGGCAGCCTGACCGGTTCCGCCACCGTTACACTCACGGTTCCTAGCCAGAGCTTCACGCTTTCTGCATCCTCGGCCAGCCTTTCCATCGCGGACGGCGCTTCGGGATCGAGCACGGTCACGGTGCATGGAACCGGCGGCTTTTCCGGCTCGGTGGCTCTCGTGGTTTCCGACCTGCCCTCCGGCATGACGGCAGCCTTCAGCCCGTCTTCGACGAGCACGACCAGCGTGCTGACGGTCACAGTCGGCAGCTCGGTTGCGGTGGGCAGTTATTCGCTGACGATTAAGGGCACCTCGGGCAGCCTGACCAGCTCGACGGCGGTTACGGCGACCGTTGCCGCGCCTGGCTTCACACTTTCGGCGTCTTCCGCGAGTCTTTCGATGGCGGACAGCGCTTCGACTTCCAGCACGATCACGGTAACCGGCAAGGGCGGCTTCTCCGGCGCGGTGAATCTGGCGGTTTCCGGTCTGCCCTCCGGCATGACGGCAGCCTTCAGCCCGTCTTCGACGAGCACGACCAGCGTGTTGGCGCTCACGACCGGCAGCTCGGTTGCGGCGGGCAGCTATTCGCTGACGATTAAGGGCACCTCGGGTAGCCTATCGGCCTCGACCGCGATAACCGTGACGGTTGGCACGCCGAGTTTCACACTGTCGGCGTCCTCTTCGAGCGTTGCGCTCACGACCGGAGGCTCGAGTTCCAGCACAATCACGGTCGCCGGCAAGAACGGATTTTCCGGCACAGTGGTTCTTGCGGTCTCGGGTCTGCCTTCAGGCGTTACCGCGCAATTCAGCTCGGCCAGCACCAGCAGCAGCAGCACGCTGAGCTTTACGGCGGCCAGCACCGCAACCATCGGCACTTATACGACAACGGTGACGGGAACATCGGGAGATCTGAGCGCTTCCACCAGCATTAGTCTTGCCATCTCGGGCACCAACAATACGGCGTCGGTCGCGATCACGCAACCTGGGTTGGGATTTAACGTGTTGGCGGGGAGTGTGCGTCGTTTGTATGCGACGGTGACGGGAGGGAAGACGAACGGTGTTTCGTGGAGTGTGACTGGCGGTG
>JBAUEO010000019.1:0-123334 GCA_049678625.1 Occallatibacter sp.
GGCTTTTCCTGCGTATAAGAACTTCAGCTTCTCGATGGGCAGCCTTAACAGTTACCTCAACGATCCGCCCGTGGCGATTCCGCCGACCAAGCGCAACTCCTTCCAGTTCACGATGGGGCTGACGTACGCGATCAAGTCGAAGTACTGAAGCGCAAGCAGCTTGCGCTGCTTTGGAGTTTGACCGGTGCTCCGGGCGGCCCGTATCATGACAAGTGGGTATCCTGCGCGGCGCTGGCACTACTGCCTGAAGGTCTGCGCGCCCTGCGCCTTTGCGGCGTGCCTTCCCGGCGGAGTAGCTCAGATGGTTAGAGCGTGGGATTCATAACCCCAAGGTCGGCAGTTCGATCCTGCCCTCCGCCACCAGACCCCCTTCCTTGACTCCACCCTCCACGCGCCCCTGCCACACCGCTTGCGGTATCATTGCGTCTATAAGGGTGGCGGCCTGTTTCCCCATGTGGCTGCCCCGGTGGTGCCCGTGTCTCGATTGATGCAGCGACTTTTCTTCGTTCTGGCCGTAGCCGTTTTTGCCGTGCTCGGTCTCGGGTTCACCCTGGGGCAGTTCGGCTGGTTCGGCGTCCATGCAGGCGGCGAGCAGGACGGCGCGTATGACCAGATGCACGTCTACGCACAGGTGCTCAAGCGCATCCAGAGCGATTACGTCACGGTGCCCGACGTTTCCAAAGTGACCGACGGAGCGCTGCGCGGCCTTCTGCAGTCGCTCGACACCGACTCCAGCTACCTGACGCCCACCGAGTACACGATCTACAAGAACCACCCCTCCACCGACGTGGCGCAGATTGGCGTTACGGTCTCCAAGCGCTCCGGCTACGCCACCGTGGTGAGCGTGCTTCCGGGCTCGCCGGCGGATACCCACTTGGCAGACGGCGACATCATCGAATCCATCGGCCCCAAGTCCACCCGCGAGCTTTCGCTGGCCATCATCCGCATTATGCTGGAGGGCAAGCCCGGCACCCAAGTCGCCATGTCGGTCATCCGCCCGCGCAAGGAAGAGCCGGAAAAGCTCACACTCACCCGCGCCGTTACGTCGCTGCCCGCGCTGGACGAGCAGGAGTACGACAACTCGACCATTCTTTACCTCAAGCCGGAGGCCTTGACCGCGGCGCGCGTGGATGAGATTGCCGCCAAGCTGAAGGCCGCGGGCAAGAACCAGAAGATCCTTCTCGACCTGCGCGACTGCTCGCGGGGCTCTGAGCAGGCCGGCCTCCGCCTGGCGAACTTTTTCATCAAGAGCGGCACTCTGGCCACGCTGGAGGGCCAGAAGTTTCCCACCAGAACCTTTGCCGCCGATCCGGCAACGTTCATGACTTCCGCACCCCTGGCCGTGCTTGTCAATCGCGGCACTTACGGCGCGGCTGAACTCGCCGCCGATGCCGTCGAGGGGGACCACCGCGGCCAGGTGGTGGGTGAGCGTACTTTCGGGGAAGGTTCCGTGCAGAAGACCCTTGAGCTGCCTGACGGCGGCGCGCTGCTGCTCACCGTCGCCAAGTATGAAGGCCCGGACGGCAAGAAGATTCAA
Source organism: Occallatibacter sp. (assembly GCA_049678625.1). Taxonomy (GTDB): domain Bacteria; phylum Acidobacteriota; class Terriglobia; order Terriglobales; family Acidobacteriaceae; genus Telmatobacter. The sequence goes on from JBAUEO010000019.1 coordinate 1,538, forward strand.
GATGAAGCCGTCTCCCCGACCGTCGAGGTGGACCAGAACGTGGAGAATGCCTTTGACATTCCCACCAGTCAACCCAAGGCCGACGAGACGCTAAACAAGGCCCTGCAACTGCTGAAAGGGAACAGCTAAAAAGGAGCAACCCGCCAGGAGGATTCCCTTTCTCTTGCACCGCGTGGTTCAAACCCGCGCGCGCCCGTTCTGCCGGGAAGCCAAACAATGCTAGCCTTTTCTCAGGCGCTTGCGGCCGCACGCCGGCACCGCGCCCATGAGGCCTTTTTTGCCCTTGGCTGTCACCCACCATCAGCCTTCCCGGCCCCGCGGCCTGGGCCGCACTCATCGACTCGAGCCGGATGAGCCGCCCGAGCGCCGCCGCCTCAAGGTTCCCTCCTTTCGCCGCTTCAAAATCGCCGGCAACCTGGCCCTGATTGTTCTCGCGTTTCTTGCCATCGTCACCGGCTCGCTGGCCGGGCTCATGCTCATTTATTCGGTGGACCTGCCCCAGATTCACGATCTCGAACGCTACCGGCCCTCCACCACCACCGATCTTTATGATCGCAACGGCCACATCATCGGATCCTTTGCGCTTCAGCGCCGCATTGTCGTCAACTACGACGGCTTTGCTCCCATCCTTCGCAAGGCCGTAATCTCCATTGAAGACAAAAGTTTCGAATCCCATTGGGGCATCAACGTCTTCCGCATCCTGGGCGCGCTGCTACATGACATGCGCAGCCACAGCCGCGGCCAGGGCGCTTCCACCCTCACCATGCAACTGGCTCGCAACCTCTTCCTCACGGACCAGCGCACCCTGACGCGCAAAATCCAGGAAGCCTTCCTCGCCATCCAGATTGAGCACGCGTTTACCAAGCAGCAGATTTTCACCCTCTACGGCAATCAAATCTACCTGGGCAGCGGGATGTACGGCTTTGAGGCTGCCTCAGAGTTCTATTTCAGCAAGCACGCCAGAGACCTGACACTTCCCGAGGCGGCGCTGCTTGCCGGCCTGCCCAAAGGCCCGGTTGCCTACTCGCCCATCCTGAATCCCCGCCGCTGCCTACGCCGCCGCAACCTGGTTCTCGACGAGATGGAATCCGACGGCGTGATTACCCACAAGCAGGCCGAAGGAGCTCGGAACTCCCCGCTCGGCCTGCACATCTCCGAGCCAGACCAGTCCATCGCTCCCTGGTTCCAGGAGGATGTGCGCCGCGAGCTTGAGAAGCGGTTTGGCACCGCGGAGGTGCATGAGGCCGGCCTGCGCATCCGCACCACCCTGGACCTGAACCTGCAAAAAGTTGCCAACCAGGCCGTGGAGGACGGTTTGGCCGCCTACGAGCGCAGGCACGGCTGGAAAGGCCATCTCGAAAACGTCCTTGCCGGCGGCGTGTCCATCGCCAATTATCGTCATCCCGACTGGGCCACCACTGCCCACCCTGGCGATTATGTCCATGCCGTGGTCACCCGCGTCCTTCCGCTCGAAATCCATGCCCGCATCGGCGACCAATCCATCCTCATCGTGCCGAAGGACTGGGCCTGGACCGGCATGCGCAATGCTGACGAACTGGTGAAGCCTGGGGACATCATCTATGTCCACCTGAGCAACACGAAGGAAAGCGGCATCGAACGGGCCGTGCTGGAACAGGACTCCGGCGCGCAAGCCGCACTGCTGGCCATCGACAACATCACCGGCGACGTGCTGGCCATGGTGGGCGGCCGCGATTTCCAGCTCTCCCAGTTCAATCGCGCCACGCAGTCTGAGCGGCAAGTGGGCTCCAGCTTCAAGCCCTACGTCTACGCCACCGCAATGGAACAGGGAGCCAAACCATCGGACATCATCCTCGACACGCCGATCAACTTCAACGGCTATGCGCCCCACGACTACGAAAACGACTTCAAGGGCCCGATGACGCTGACCACCACCTTTGCCGAGTCGCGCAACATTCCCGCCGTGAAGCTCACCGCGCGCGCCGGCGTACAAAGCGTGATCGCCATGGCCCGCCGTTTCGGCGTCACGTCGGAGATTCCGCCCTACCTGCCCATTGCGCTCGGCGCGGCCAGCATCAGCCTTGAACAGCAGGTGGCATCCTATGCTGTTTTTCCCAATGACGGCATTCGCGTGGCGCCGCGGCTCATTCGCAAGGTTGAAAATTACGACGGCATCACCCTTTGGCAGGAACGCCCCGCAATCGATGAGGTGATCAGCCGGGAGACCGACCGCAAGATGATGGTGCTTCTTCAGGCCGTCATCGCCCACGGCACCGGCACCATGGCTTCGGAACTCCACCACCCCCTGGGCGGCAAGACGGGAACCACCAGCAACTTTACCGACGCATGGTTCCTGGGCTTCTCGCCCTCGATTACCTGCGGCGTCTGGGTGGGCTATGACAACCAGCAGTCGCTCGGCAGCAAGGAGACCGGCGCCCGCGCGGCTCTTCCCATCTGGATGGACTTTATGCGCGCGGCCATCGCGCAAAACCCGAACGAGCAGTTTCCCAGCGACCTGACAACTCAGCCGCTCGACCAGGCCTGGGCAAAACCGCCGGCTGCGGCCCGTGCGCCCGGCAATTTCGCAAGGAGAGCTCCGTCTGCGGCCCAACACACGCGGCCAGCTCATTCCCCGGCCAAGCCTGCCGTGCGGCCTCGCGCCACGCCGCAGCGTGTCGTGGTGCCTATTCCGCGCTGAGGCCGCCTCGCGGCGCCACGCTTGGCGTCAGGTTCCGCGCAGCCAGCCGGAAATAGCGTTTCGCGCGCGCTACATCCTTGCCAATCTGCGCACGAAGCGCCTCCACGGAAGGCCAGCGAATTTCTCCGCGCAGCCGCAGCAGAAATTCCAGTTCCAGCGCGGTCTCTTCGGTGAGTTCCATCGACTCAAAGTTCAGGATGTGCGTCTCCACGCTGAAGCCCGCGCCGTAGAAGGTGGGCCGATCGCCGACATTCGTCACCGCGTCAAAGCATCGCTCACCAATCCGCAGCCGAGCGACGTAGACGCCATGCGCGGGCAGCAATTCCTCATACGTCGCCAGATTGAGAGTGGGTACCAGCGAGCGGGTTCCCTGGCCTCGACCTCGCGCGGGATGCGACCGCACGCCAAAGGGCCGCCCCAGCATCCAGCGCGCCTGCTTCACTGCGCCAGCGACGACAAGCGTCCGCACCGCCGAACTGGAAACCTCCATCCCATGCACGCGCACTGCCGGTTGCACGTGCACCGCGAAGCCGAACTCCGCGCCGAACGCTGCCAACTCCGTTACGCCTGCCTCGGCCCGACAGCCAAAACGAAAATTTCCGCCCTCGTGCAGCGATTGCACGCGCAGCCGCCCGGCCAGCACCTCGCGCGCAAAGTCCCTTGCCCGCATCCCGGCCAGCGCCGCGTCAAAGCGCAGCACCACCACCGCGTCCACGCCGGTCGCCTTCAGCAACCTCACACGTTCCTCGAGCGGAGTGAGCAGCCGGGGCGCGGTGGCCGGCCGCAGGAATCTCTCCGGATGCGGATTGAACGTGAGCGCCACCGCATTCGCTCCCAGCGTGCGCGCCTCAGCCACAACAGTCGCCAGAATTTCCTGATGACCGAGGTGCACGCCGTCGAAGTTGCCGATGGCAGCCACGCTGGGGCCGAAGCCTGCCGGAATCTCGTCCAGCGTGCGGTACACCGCGGTTCCTTCCGCGCGCGTGCTCATGGCGTACCCGGCTCCGGTTTGGTTGGACCGGATATCGCCGGACCCAACTCGGCGGAAAAGCTCAGCCCGTCGTGGGCAAGAGCCATTCCCGAGGGCAGTGCGCGATTTGTCTCCGCGTGGCCAAGCTCATGGGCAATATGCGTGAACCAGGTCTGCTTCGCGCCGATGCGCCGCGCCCACTCCATTGCCTGGTGCAGCGTTGCGTGACTCGGGTGCGGCTTGTGGCGCAGCGCGGAGACGATTAGGCAGTCGAGCCCTTCGAGAAGCGCAAAGCTCTCCTCGGGGATTGTGCTCACGTCGGTAAGGTAGGCCGTTCGCCCAAAGCGGAAGCCCGCAATCTCCATTTTCCCGTGCAGCAGCGGCACCCGCACGAACTCTGCCTCCTGCACTTTCACCCGTTCGTCCAGCGGCTCCAGCCGCACACGCGCGCGGGTGGGATAGGTTGCATCGGGCGCGAAGGTGTAGTCGTAGACGCGCCCCAGAACCTCTGCCGTCTCCTCGGATGCGTAGAGGGGAATCTGTCTGCCCTCGCGCGCCGCGGCAAAGCTCAATGGCCGCAGATCGTCCATGCCCAGAATGTGGTCGGCATGTCCGTGGGAGTAAAGCACCGCATCGACGCGCGTGAGCCCTGCGCGCAACGCCTGCTCACGAAAATCAGGACCGGTGTCGATGACTACGGTCCGTGTGTGCTCGCCGGACTGCCACTCGATCAGCAGCGAAGGCCGCAACCGCCGGTCCATGGGGTCGGCGGAGGTGCACACGGCGCACCGGCATCCTACGGTGGGAACGCCCATCGAGGTTCCGGTCCCAAGAAATGTAACCCTGCCTTCCATTCCTGGGTCGGCCTCCGTCTAGTGCTTGCCCGTCGGCGGAGGCGGGGCCGGCACGCCCTGCAATGAAATCATGTTCGTCAATTCCAGGAAGGCCATGCGCACCTCAAAGAGCACCGTCTGCAGCGTCTGGTCCTCGGCAGCGGTCAGGTTGCCTTTGGTTTTTACGGCCAGCACGCCCATCAGGTCGATGGTCTGCCTTGCTCCCAGAATGTCCAGCCGCGGCCGCTGACCCTCCTGCGCGCCGGCGCCCATCTGAATCATGGCCGAAAGATAAAGCTGTTGCACCAGGTGTTCGAATCCCACTGGCGGCTGCGGTCCAGCGGCCGGATTCTGCGCCCTCACCAGGTCCTCAAGCCGCTGCGCACTGGCGTCGTAGGCCGTCTTCTGCTGACGGCTCTCCTCGGCCGTGGGCGGAAGCGGCATCTCAGGGTATGCGCTCTCGTCAGACGCCTCCGCCAAGGGTTCGCCCGGGAGCTCCGGGCTTTCTTCCGGCACCACCAGCCGCGGTCCGGCGGTGGGCGCGCCGGTTTGTTCGGCCTTTTCTTCCGCCGGCGGCGCGGCGCTCTGCGCTTGTTCGCGCTCCTCGTCCGCTTTGAATTTCCGGCGGTCAATTACCTCGAATTTCGGCGTATCGCTCATCGTTCCTGCCTTCTTATGCCTCTTGTTTCCAGGCAGGAGGAGTTGTCAGCAGCCTCGCCTCGCCTGTTTCCGTTCCTTCCTGATAGTTCAGCGGCGCGCGGTCGGTTTCTGCCTCGGCCCGCAACATCGCCAACGCGAACTTCCGGCCGCCTTCGGGCAGCGCCAGCTCCGCCGCGCTGGTAATTCTTCCCACCGACGCGCCTTCCAGCGTGAGTTCGACTCCTGCCTGCGGCAACGGTCCAATCAATTCCAGCGAGCGCAGATGCCGGTGCACATTCCCTCGCGACCGAATCCGCTCCACAATCTCCTGGCCCAGGTAGCAGCCTTTGCTGAAGTGCAGCGCCCGCATCTGCGCCGTCTCCTGGGGCAGGTCGCGCTCCACAATGTCCACGCCATAGGCCGGGATCCCTTCCGCAATGCGGAAGGCCTCCAGCGCCATGCAGCCGACTGGGACCGCACCGCCGGTCGAGAGCGTCCGCCACAACCGCATGAGCCCCGCCGCCGCAGTCCATAGGGTGAAGTGCGGCGCGAGCACTCCATAGCCGCGCGCCACCTTCAAATCCAACCCGTTCCACTCCACGCGAGTCGAGGTCATCGGCTCGGAGATCGAGGGCAATCCAATCCGCGCCAGCACGGCCTCGGCCTCCGGCCCGGTGACGCCCAACGCAGTTTCGGCCGCGCCCGGCTCCGCGCCCACGAGGTGAAGTTCCACATCGTCCATGATGATGAAATGCTCCAGGTGCGCCAGCAGGCGGTCGTACTGATTCGCAGCAATTTCGAGCTCCAGCTCCTCGCCCTCGCGCCACACCGTCAGATCACCCTGGATGCGCCCCTGCGCATTCAGCACCAGGTTCCAGGCCCCGGCATTCGTGCCCAGGTCCTTCACCGCATTCGTCACCATCCCGCTAAGCCAGCGGAAGCGATCTTCCCCATGCACGGCGACACGCCGCATCCAGCCCAGGTCATGAATCGCCGCTTCGCGCGCGAGGGCCTCTGTTTCCCGCGCCGGATCGTCTAATTCAACAGGGGTCATAGCCCCGCGGTACTCCGCCAGTTTGGCGGGTTTGGCCGTGGCCAGAGCCGTCGCCAGCGGCGTGGCCGGTATGCTTGTTGCAACAATGGATTCGGTCATGATCCCTGCGATTCCAAGCCCGCGCGCGTACTTTTCCTGCGCAAATTGCACACCGCGCCGCTCCCTGATTATAGCCTTGAGGGTAGGATGCCCGGCCTTGCCCACGGGAAGCTCAGGCATCAGCTCCCGTATGCTGGAGATTCCATGAAGAAACACCCGACGGCAGCGGTCAGAGTTCCCGGCCGGTGGATTGCGACAACCCTCCTTGCCTTCTGCGCTGCTCTGGCTCCGGCGCAAGAGGCTGCGCCCGCCACTCCGCAGGCTCCAGCCATCCCGCCCGCCGCGCAGGCGCAGGCGCCGGCGACACCCATCACTCCGGACCAGGCCAAAGAGCTTTTCGGCATGGTCGACCAGCTGCTCAAGTTCGCCTCCGACGAATCCGGCCTTCCCATCAAGAGCGAGGTCAAGCGCCAACTGACCACCCGCGCCGCCGTCGAGGACTATCTCCGCAAGCAGATGAACGACGACCAGGACGCCAAACGCTTCCAGCGCAGCGAGCTGGTTCTGAAGAAATTCGGCCTTCTCGACCGCGACTTCGACCTGAAGCCCTTCCTTCTCCAGCTCTTGGGTGAACAGATCGAGGCCTATTATGACCCCAAGACCAAGACCGTGAATCTGCTGGACTGGATAAGCCCCGACGAGCAGAAGCCGGTGCTGGCCCACGAGCTGACCCACGCCCTGCAGGACCAGCACGTGGACCTGACGAAATGGAGCGACCAGACCCCGCCCGACGTTTCCACCACCTTTACCGCGGACAACGTGCACATCCAGAAAGACGAGATGGACACCGCGCGCGAGGCCGTCACCGAGGGGCAGGCCACCGCCGTCATGATCGACAACAAGCTCCAGCCCAAGGGCCTCAGCATCATCAAGGACCCGGAGGTTGTCGAATATCTGAAGCAGCAGATGAAGGGCTCGGCGGATTCGCCCATCCTTGCCCGCGCGCCCCTGTTGCTCTCTGAATCCCTGATGTTCCCTTACCGGGAGGGCCTCAGCTTCGAGCAGGACATCTGGATGGACAAGGGACGCGAGGCCGCCTTCGCGGGAACGCTCGACCACCCGCCCTCTTCGAGCTGGGAAATTATCAACCCGCGCATGTACGAGCAGGGTCAGATTCCTCCCGTTCCACTGCTGCCGAACATTCATCCGCTCCTTGACCCGCTCTACAAGCCCTATGACATTGGCCAGGTGGGCCAGCTTGATGTGCATATCCTCACCAGCCTGTTTGGCGGCGAAAACGCCGCGCGCGACTTCACTCCGGCCTGGGACGGAGGCATCTACTGGGCAGGCCAGCTTCGCAGCGCCACGCCCGCTGAGCAGGCCACCACCCATTCGATTGCCATTTTCTATCTCTCCCGCTGGAAGAGCGAAACCTCGGCCGTCAATTTCGCCGGTCTCTACGCCTCCGAGCTCGGCAATAAATATTCAGGTCTGACGGAGGACAAGGCCGCCGAAGCCAATGCGCCCGCGAACGGCGACACGCAGCAGGTCTTTTCCACCAATGAAGGGCCCGTGGTGATCACGACGCGCAACAAGATGGTCTTTGTTGCGGAGAGCTTTCCGCTGGAGGTGGCGCGCAAGCTCACGCAGCTTGTTTTGGACTCGCAAGGCACGGGTGCGCTGAAGATGGCCGCGTTGCACCCGCAGGCGGTGAGCATCCCGGCTGCGCAGAATCCCGCTGCCTGGCCGCCGACGACGCTCTCTGGCGGCTTGGTGCGCTTTTTTGCCCGCTGCGGCGTGATGAAGGCGGCAGTGGACGCGGCCTTGCGCGCGGCGAATCTTCCTGCCCCTGCCCTCGTTAAGGCTCAGGTTCAGATCAAGGCCCAGGTTGAAGAGCAGGGGCGACCCGCACGCTGAGCCACGCGGTCGGCAGCGCGCAGCCCCCGTCCGCTGCCGGTCAAACTGGCGCTGCGGTGGGGCCCGGTTCAAGCTGCTTGCTTTTGCACCAGGTACTCGTTCACCAGCACAGAGACCAGCACCGCAGTGGGCACCGAAACCAGAGCACCCATCACTCCGGCCAGCGCCGACCCCAGCAGCAACGCTGACAGAATCCCCAGCCCAGGCAGACCGACGCGATTCTTCATGATGTGCGGAACCAGAAAGGAATTTTCCACCTGCAAGTACACCAGAAAGAACACCGCCACACCGACCACGCGGCCCCAGGAATCGATTGCCGCCACCAGCAGCGCCAGCACCAGGCTGACCGCCGCGCCCACAATCGGAATGATGTTCAGCATCCCCGTCAGCACGCCCAGCGCATAGGCGTACCGCACGCCCAGCAACGCGTAAGTGATGGTGCTCGACAAACCCAGAATGAGCATCAGGCTGCCCTGGCCCAGGAGCCATTTGCCCATCTGTGTCTTGGCCCGCTGCAGCGTTGCATCCAGCCGCGCGCGGCTCTCCGGCTTAAAGAACGACAGGAACCAGCGGTATGCCTGATCGCCCTCCACCAGGAAATAGATGGTCAGCACAAAGCCCGCGACGAAGGTGGCCAGCTTGCCCGCCCAGCTCCGGACAGAGACCAGCATATAGCCCGCAGCCTCGCTCGCGAACCCTTGCACCTTCACGCTCAGCTCGCCTGTCTGCAGCCGGTCGGCAAAGGGTATGTGCTGCAGCCTTTGCAGGATTTCCGGCGAGCGCGTCGGCATTTCCCGCGCGAACTCCTGCAGATCCTGGATGACGGGCGGCAGCGAGAGGAACCCGAAAGCTGTGACCGCTGCGGCCAGCAACACAAGCAGAAGAAGAATGGCGTACCCCTTGAATGGCTGCCACCTTCCTACGCGCACCGTGGAGACCCATTTGACCAGGGGCGAGAGCGCCACCGCCAGCAATCCGCTCACGTAGAGAAGCACCAGTACGTCGCGCACCAGCCATGCCACGTAGCAGGCGAGCGCCAGCGCCAGACCAAAGACAATCTCCTTGCGGAAATCCTGTCTTCCGGTTTGTTCTTCGTGCAATCCTGCGCTCATTCGCGTCCCTGTCTTGCCGCCGTTTTGTGCTTTCTACTGGTTGCCGCCGAAAATCGACCCGACGATGCCACCGAGCACCGCTCCACCCGCAGTGGAGCCTATCTGGCTGCGTTCCGTGTGCGGCAGATATTCGCTGATCTGGTGCGCCAGCCGCGAGATGGGCAGCGTTTGCAGCCATATCGTGCCCGGCCCCATGAGCACTGCAAGGAAGAGCCCGTCACCGCCGAAGATCATGTTCTTGATGCCGGGAACGGTGGTGATCTGGAAGCCTACTGACGACTGAAACGCGCCGACATGCCCCGGATGGACGCGCAGCATCTCGCCCGGCGCCAGGGTCTTCTGGATCAGCTCGCCGGAAAGTTCCAGCCACGCCGTGCCCATGCCGCTCACTTTCTGCAGCAGGAACCCGTCACCGCCGAAAATGCCCGCGCCCAGCGACTGCTGAAAGCCCACGCTGATGGCGACCTGCGGAGTGGCGCACATGAATCCGTGCCGGTGCACCATGTACTCCTGCCCCGGCCCCACTTCGACCGGCACAATGTGACCCGGCACCTTCGTCGCGAAGGACACCTCGCCGGGAGATTGCAAGGCGCGGTACTCCGTCATGAAGATGCTGCCCCCGCCCGCCACGCGCTTCAGCACGCCGAAAAGTCCGCCGCCGCCGCCCATCTGGGTATGCGTGGCCATCTGGATCGACTGGGTCATCCACGAAAGCTCACCGCTCTCTGAGAAGACGCTCTCGTTCGGGTCAAGCTGCACGTTCAACACGGGCATGGTCGTGCCCTGGATCTGCACCTTCATACACTCTCCTTCTGCTCACACAAAGTGTACGGCACTTCCGCCTTGCTCGTTCCCTCGCCACGTCTCGAACAATGCCCGCACACCTCACCGGAAAATCCGCCTGCCCGCGCAGCGCCATAACCTTAAGAGGCTATCACCCTGCGTCTTCCGCTTACGCCGCGTCCGGCTTGCGTGTAAGCTGTCTGCCAGGCTGTTTCCGCGCATTCGCCGAAGCCGCCACCGGAGGCTCGTCCCGCATGGAGCTCTACCAGCACCTTCCGCCGGATGCCGTGAAGATTTTCCTCGTGCTCTTTCTTTCCTTCCTCATCGGCCTGGAGCGCGAGGAGCAGAAGGCCACCGGCGCCGCCTACTTTTTTGGCGGAGTCCGCGCATTCCCGATCATCGGCCTTCTGGGCTACTCTCTTGCGCTGCTCTCCGGCGCGCAGTTGTTGCCGCTCACCATCGGCTTCCTGGTTGTCGCATCGTTCCTGCTTGTCTCCTACTGGCACAAGCTCTCCACCACGCAGACCGCCGGCGTGACCTCGGAGATTTCAGGACTGGCCACGTTTTTGGTGGGCGCGCTGGTGTGCTACGGCCACTTCTGGATTGCCACCACCCTCGCCGTCGCCAGCCTTATCCTCCTTGACCTGAAGACCGCGCTTGAAAAACTCGCCACCCGCATTCCTTCCAGCGAAATCTTAACCTTTGCGAAGTTCCTTCTCCTCTCCGGCGTCATTCTTCCAATCCTGCCCAACCAGAACTTTACTCACTTCCAAATCAATCCCTTCAAAACCTGGCTGGTCGTCGTCGCCATCAGCGCCATTTCCTACCTGAGCTACTTGCTGCAAAAGCTGACCAAAGGCGGGGTGGTGCTGGCGGCGCTTCTTGGTGGGGCGTATTCGTCCACAGTAACCACCGTTGTTCTGGCGCGGCGCTCGGCGAAAGAAGAGCATCCGCATCTGTTTTCCGGCAGCATCCTGATTGCCTCAGGCGTCATGTATCTCCGGCTCATCATCCTTCTGGCTCTCTTCAACCGCCAGCTCATGTTCCGTCTCGCCGCGCCCTTTGGGGTTCTCACTGTCGTTGCCGTTCTGGCCGGCTGGCTCTGGACGCGTCGCGCGGACCCCGCAGCCCATGCTGTTCAAGGTGCCTTTGAGCCCAAGAATCCACTCGACCTGCTGACTGCATTTTTCTTCGCCGGCCTTTTCCTGGCCATGCTTGTGGCCACCCACCTGGCCGTGACCTACCTGGGCAGTGCGGGGCTGAACACGCTGGCCGCCGTGACGGGCATCAGCGATGTTGACCCCTTCATCATGGGCCTGACGCAGTCCGCCGGCTCGCTTACTCCGCTCAACGTTGCCGCAGTCGCCATCCTCATCGCCGCAGCCAGCAACAACGTGGTCAAAGGCATTTATGCCTACTCGCTGGCCGACCGCAAGACCGGCCGGCAGAGCCTGGCGTTCCTGCTGAGCCTGACCGCCATCAGCCTTGTTCCGCTTTTCTGGCTTCTGGCGTAACCGGCCGCCCTCTGCCCGCACTTTTAGTAGGATGAAAGCAGCGTGCAAACCATCCGAGTTGTCACACCTTCGGCCCGATACGACGTGCTTGCCGGCAGCGGACTGCTCGGCTCACTGGCTCCGCGCATCCGGCGCGTGCTCGGCCGCTTGCCCCGCCGCATCTTCGTTCTCACGTCGCCGGAGATCTGGGCTCTCTGGTTCAATGCCTTCCTCGAATCCTTTCCGGAGCAGCCCATCGCCCTCTTTCTGCCGCCGGGCGAAAGCCACAAAACCCTGGCCAGCACGGAAAAGATTCTTCGCCAGATGATTGCGGCGGGCGGCGACCGCAGCTCGCTGCTGATCGCCTTCGGCGGCGGCATTGTTGGGGACGTGGGCGGCTTTGCGGCCGCCATCTTCATGCGCGGCATTCCCTGTGTGCAGGTTCCCACCACCTTCCTCGCCCAGGTGGATTCTTCGGTCGGCGGCAAAACCGGCGTGAATCTGCCGGAAGGCAAGAATCTGGTCGGCAGCTTTCACCATTCCGCCGCGGTTTTCGCTGACATTGACGTGTTGCAGACTCTTCCCGACCGGGAGTTGCGCGCAGGCCTGATGGAAAGCATCAAAGCCGGCATCATCCGCGACCGCGCCCTCGTCCGCTTCATGGAGGAAAACGCCGCATCCATCCTCTTGCGGGAGCCGCGCGCGCTTGAGAAGGTCATCGCCGCATCCATCCGCATGAAGGCCGGCGTGGTGAGCCGCGACGAGCACGAAGGCGGCCTGCGCATGATTCTCAACTTCGGCCACACGCTGGGCCACGCGCTGGAGCAGGCCACCGGCTATCGCGGCCTCCTGCACGGCGAAGCCGTGGCCTGGGGCATGATTGCCGCCCTCTTCCTTGCGCGCGCGCGCGGCACCGTCTCTGCAACGCAATTCGAACGCCTGGAAATGCTCATCCATCTTTACGGCCCGCTGCCCGCGCTTAACGTCCGCGCTGCCAAGCTCGTCGCCGCCACTGGGGCTGACAAGAAGAACACTGGCGGCGTTCGCCGATTTGTGCTGCCGGTGGGCATCGGCAACGCCGGCGTGGTGGAGGACGTAACCGCCGCCGAACTGGAAGCCGCCGCGAAATACATGCTGGCCTGCGCCCGGGAGCGCCGCGCCTGATGCCAGCCGCCGGAGCCCGCCCGCAGGGAGCCGCAGACGAAGCCTCCGCCGCACGCTCCGTCCAGCAGATGTTCAACAACATCGCGCCGCGCTACGACCTGCTGAACCACGTTCTCTCCGCGAACATTGACCACCTATGGTGGCGTCGCGCGGCGACTCGCTTCCATCCCATCCTCGCCGACCCCAACACCGCCGTCCTCGACATCTGCTGCGGCACAGGCGACCTGACGATGGCTCTTCTGCGTCACCGGCCCGCCGGCGCGCGCCCCATCCTCGCAGCCGACTTCGCCCGTGCCATGCTTGGCCGCGGAGCGCAAAAGTTCTCTGGCCGCGGGGCCGTCGCGCTCGAGGCCGACGCACTCCACCTTCCACTCAGGAGCGAATCGCTGGACCTCGTCGTCACCGCCTTCGGCTTCCGCAACCTGGCCAATTACGAGGCTGGATTGCGCGAATTCCGTCGCGTGCTGCGCCCCGGCGGCCAGCTCGGCATTCTCGAGTTCTCCGAGCCGGGCGGCCTCCTCGGCAAAGCCTATGCCGTCTACTTCCGCCGCATTCTTCCTGCAATTGGCCGGCTGATTTGCGGCAAGGATGGCCCCTACAACTACCTTCCCACCTCCGTGGGCAATTTTCCCTCGCCCGCGGAGATTCTGGACCTGCTGCGTGAGTGCGGATTCGACCGCGCAGCCTGGCAGCCCTACACCTTCGGCATCGCCGGGTTGTACACCGCCACTCGACCCGCGATAGGCTGAGAAGGCCATGCATGATGCCGCCGCCAGCCCGGGACTCGCGCCTACAGCAGGCCACTCCGCGGAGAAGCGCCACGTTGCGCTCCAATCCATGTTGGCCGCCGGAGCCATGACCCTTCTGAAACTGGCCGCAGGTCTGGTTTCCGGCTCGCTCGGCGTGCTCTCTGACGCGGTTCACTCGGGACTGGATCTGACCGGCTCCGCGCTCACCTTTTTCTCGGTCCGCGTTTCAGACAAGCCCGCGGACGAAGACCACACCTACGGCCACGGCAAAATCGAAAACATCTCCTCTTTCGCTGAAGGCGGCCTGATGGCCGCTTCCTGCGTCTGGATCATCTGGGAGGCTCTCCAGCGCATCTTCCACCACAGCGTGGAGCTTCGCCACTCCCTCTGGCCGGTCCTTGTTCTGCTCGCGTCCATCGCGGTCGATTACTGGCGCTCTCGTCAACTGGCCGCCGTGGCCCGCCGGACCGGCTCCCCCGCGCTCGCCACCGACGCATTCCACTTCGCATCGGACATCTGGTCCACCCTTGCCGTTCTCATCGGCCTGGCCGCAAGCTGGTATGGCGAGCGTTTCCACGTCGACTGGCTCCGTTACGCCGACCCCTTCGCCGCCGTCGTCGTCTCGCTGATGATCCTGCGCATGACCGTGCAGCTCACGCACGAAACCATCGGCGCCCTCATGGATCGCATTCCCGCTGAGACTCGCTTTCGCATGATGCGCGAGGTTGAGAAGGTCGAAGGGGTGCTCGCCGTGGAGCAGGCCCGCGTCCGGCGTTCCGGCGCTTCCTACTTTGCCGATCTCACGCTGGCCCTCCCGCGCCACTTCACCTTCGAGCATACGGGCGATCTCGTCCTCGCCGCCACCGCCGCTGTGCAGCGCGCGTTGCCCGAGGCCGACGTGGTTATCCACACCGTGCCCCGCGAGGGTCCCGCCGAAAGCATCTTCGATCGCGTCCGCGCAGTGGCCGCGCGCAACAACGTCTCAGTCCACGAGCTCAGCGTCCAGTCCCACCACGGCCGGCTCCGCGTGGAGCAGCACGTTGAGTTGGACGAATCCATGTTGTTGCGCCGCGCCCATGACTTTGTGACCGCCATGGAGGCCGAAATCCTCCGCGAAACGCCGGAGGTGGACTCCGTCCTCACGCACATTGAAAGCGAACCGGCAACCATCGAGCAGCCCGAGGAACTGGTTGAGGAGGACCGCCGACTGACGCAGGCCCTCCGCGATGCCGCGCGACACTTCCCGGAGATTTCCGATGTGCACGAAGTTTCCGTGGGCCGCGCCGGCGAACACACCGTCCTCAGTTGCCATTGTTCTCTGCCCGACGATCTGCCCATGGCCCGCGTTCACGAAATCATCACCGCTCTCGAAGACCGTTTCAAGCTCGACTGCCCCGAGGTCTACCGCGTCACGATTCATCCCGAGCCTCTGACTGACAACACGCGCTAATCGGAAGGAGCGCCCCGAGTGATTGTCCACACTGAATGGAAGCACGACGAAGTTTTTGAAGCCACGAATGAAAGCGGCAACACAATCCTCGTGGATGGCGACAGCGCGCATCGCCACGGACCTAGCCCGCTGGAAGCTGTCCTGATGGCGCTCTGCGCCTGCACTTCGGTGGACGTGGTCGGCATCCTGAAAAAGAAGCGCCAGAGCCTCACGGCGCTGCGCGTCTCCGCCTCCGCCCGCCGCGCGGAAACCCATCCGCGCATCTTCACCCACATTCATCTTACGTATTCGCTGCACGGCCGTCTCAGCAGAAAAGCCGTCGAGGACGCCGTCTCGCTCTCCAAGAACAAGTACTGCTCGGTTTCAAAGATGCTGGAGAAGGCCTCCGCGATCGACTACGAGATTGTTTACCCTGACGGAGAGCCCGAGCCGTGAACAAGCTCTTCTTCCTCGGTTTCTTCCGCGTAGCCTCGCTCATCCTGGGGCTCGTGTTGCTGGCCATGCTCTCCGCCATGGTGACCATGCACTTTGTCATTCATGGCGCGGAGGTGGACGTTCCCGCGCTGACAGGCATGACCGTCGCGCAGGCGCGCAGCCAGACCGCCGGCATGGACCTGAACCTCGACGTGGACAACCGCTACTACTCCGCCGAAGTGCCCGCCGGCCACATCCTCACCCAATCGCCCGCGCCGGGCACGGTCGTCCGACGCGAGTGGCGCGTGCGCGTCTCGGAAAGCCTCGGCCCGCAGCGGGTGGATGTACCCAACGCGGTCGGCGCGGATCAGCGCGAGGCAGCCATCGAACTTCGCCGTGCCGGGCTTGAAATTGGCTCCATCGCACACCTGCCTGACGCCGGCGCACCGGAAGGCGTGGTCATCGCACAGGACCCCTCCGCGCACGCGCAGGGCATTGAGCAGCCCAGCGTCAATCTCCTGCTGGCCGCACCCGTTCCGCAGGCTCCTTTCGGCTACGTGTTGCCCGATTTCACCGGCGTGCCGATTGTCGCGGCACAAGCTCAACTGCAGGCTGTCGGCCTCCAATCGGCCGCTCCCTCCTTCGTCCAGATCCAGCAGCCGCCGGCCGGCTCCGCGCCCGCGCAGCCCGCGCCGGCTTCCGGCTCCATCGTGGCCCAGGATCCCGCGCCGGGCGCGCGCGTGGACGCCACCATGGACGTGAAATTCACGGTCGCCAAGTAGTTCCGTCCTTTCCGTCTCGCGTCGCATCTAAATCCTGTACACATGGCATCCTCGGGCCGACCTTCCCCAAATCGCGCTGCCTCCCCGCCGCGCAGTTTCGCTCATGCGTGGCGTGCTCTGCGTCATCGCAACTTCCGCCTCTTCTTCGGCGGCCAGTCCATCTCGCTCATCGGTACATGGATGACGCGGTTGGCCACTTCCTGGCTTGTCTACAGGCTCACTCACTCCGCGCTTCTGCTCGGCGCGGTCGGCTTCGCAGGTCAGTTTCCGGCCTTTCTCCTGGCTCCGCTGGCCGGGGTTCTTGTCGATCGTGTCGATCGCCGCAAGGTTCTGCTGTGGACCCAGGCCCTGGCCATGGTCCAGTCCCTGGCACTGGCCTGGCTCACCCTTACCCACCGCATTACGATTCCGGAAATCTTCGCCCTCAGCATCTTTCAGGGTGTCATCAATGCCTTTGACATGCCCGGCCGCCAGTCCTTCATGATCCAGATGGTGGAAGAACGCGCCGATCTCTCGAACGCCATCGCCATCAACTCCTCGATGGTGAATGCCGCGAGGCTTGTGGGGCCGTCGCTGGCCGGCCTGCTCATCGCCGCCACCAATGAGGGCTGGTGCTTCTTTGCCGATGGCGTCAGCTACATCGCCGTTCTCATTTCGCTCTTCATGATGCGCCTGCCCGCCTTCGCGCCCCAGCGCGCCGCCGCGTCCATGCTCTCCCAGCTCCACGACGGCTGGGCCTACGTCTCGCGCTTCCTTCCCGTGCGCAGCATTCTGCTTCTTTTCGCCATCCTCAGCCTCATGGGGTGGCCCTTCATGATCCTCATGCCCATCTTTGCCGCGCGCGTGCTGCACGGAGGCGCCAACACGCTCGGCTTTCTGATGGGCGCGGTCGGCGTCGGCTCGCTCATTTCCGCGCTGTCGCTGGTCGTGCGCCGCTCGGTGCGCGGCCTCACCAAGATGATTCCCATCGCCGCCGTCTGCTTCGGCGTCGGACTCATCCTCTTCGGCCTTTCGCATTCGTTCTGGATCTCGATGCTGCTCATGCTCCTTACAGGCTTCGGCATGATGCAGGGCCTGGTGGCGAGCAACACCATCATCCAGACTCTGGTGGACGACACGATGCGCGGCCGCGTGATGAGCTACTACACCATGGCCTTCGTGGGCATGGCGCCCTTCGGCAGTCTTCTGGCCGGCGCGCTCGCTCACACCATCGGCGCTCCGCGCACCGTCATTCTGTGCGGATTTGCCTGCATTCTGGGCGCGCTCTGGTTCTGGACGCGCCTGCCCGGCATCCGCCGCGAGATACGCCCCGTCTACGAGCGGCTGGGCATCGTCCCTCAGGCGAATCTCGAGATCGAGGAGACCGCCGCCGAAGCATGATTTCGCGCGCCGCTCTCGCCTGCTTTGCCGCCGCGCACTATCATGGCTTCGTCACTCCCATCTCCCGCAAAGGACGCGCCCATGAACCTCGCCGAAGACCTCGAACACATTGCTCTCCAGGAACGTGAGCTCGTTTTCCCAGAGTTCTCTGCCCGCGCCGCGTGGGAGCTTGGGACAAAGCTTTATCTCTTCGCACGCGAGCGCTCGCTCGCCGTCGTGATCGACATTCGCCGCTTCGGACAGCCGCTCTTTTACGCCGCGATGGACGGAACCACTCCAGACAATGTTGAGTGGGCCCGCAGAAAGTCGAACACCGTCGCACGCTTCCACCGCAGCTCCTACGCCGTCGGCCTGAAGGAAAAGCTCAAGGGAGAAACGCTTCTCCAGAGCCAGGGCCTTCCCCTTGCCGACTATTGCACGCACGGCGGCGCATTCCCGCTTACAGTGGCTGGCGCAGGCGTTGTTGGCAGCATCACCGTTTCCGGTCTGCCGCAGCGCGCCGACCACGAATTGGTGGTCGAGGCCCTTTGTGGCGCGCTCGGTCGCCAATATCAAACCCTACGGCTGGCAGAGGAAAAATAGCGCTGGCAACCAATGCTCTCGCGCGGCTCTAGCGCGTTCGCTCCATCCGCGCTATAAAAAATCCGTCCGTGCCCAATACACCGGGAAGCAGCCGCAGCCAGCCCTCACGCGTCACGCATGCCGCCAGCCGCTCCGCGCCGTCGGATGCCAGTACACCCAGGTTACGCAGTTCCTCAATGCGCTCCGCCAGCGAAATAACATGCGCCTCCGAACGTTCCGCAAGCACCGCGCGAACCACTTCATCGTTTTCCTCGGGTTCCAGTGAACACGTCGAATAGATCACCTGTCCGCCCGGCTTTGCCGCCCGCAATGCCGCCCCGAGAATCGCCCGCTGCCGCTCCGCCTGCCGCGGCAAATCCTCCTCGCGCAGCCGGTGCCGAATCTCCGGATTCCGCCCCAGTGTTCCCGTTCCACTGCACGGCACATCGGCCAGCACGACGTCGAACGCCGCCTCTTCAGCCCACTCCGCCGCATCCGCACGCCGCAACTCCACCTGCGCGCCGGCAGCCCCCATTCGATCCCGCATCCGCTCCAACCGCACTTCGCTGGCTTCGCACGCCACCACGCGGCTGCCCTCATTTCGCTCCGCGAGAATCAATGTCTTGCCGCCCGGAGCCGCGCACATGTCCAGAATTGCTTTGCCCCGGCCCGCCAGCTCAGCCACCAACTGCGAACCCTCGTCCTGCACGCGCACGCGCCCCATGCGGAACGCCTCGGTTGCCGTCACGTCGCCGCTCGTCACACTCCGGGCCCGGCGCAGCAACGCACCCGGCTGCAGTTCTAAACCGGCCAAAGCGAGCTCCGCTTCCGCGTCCTCATCCGAAATACGAATCGTCACCCTGGGCTGTCGCTGCCCGTGCGCGCAAATCGCCCGCGCCGCTTCCAGTCCGTAGATATGCGCCCAGCGCTCCACCATCCATGCCGGATGCGCCTCGGCCAGCGCCAGCTCTTCCGCCGAATCGCTCCCCCACACCGGCTGTTCCGCCGCCGCCAGCTTGCGCAGCACCGCGTTCACCATCCGCGACGCGAACCTGTATCCCGCCAGCTTGGTCAGCTCCACGCTCTCGTCAATTGCTGCCCGCGCCGGAATCCGATCCATTGCGCGCAGTTGCAGCGCGCCCATCCGCAGCGCCACGCGCACCTCGTCATCGAGCTTGACCTTGGGTTTGGCCAGCAGGGCGCGCAGCTCGTGGTCCAGCCGAATCTGCCAGCGCAGCACGCCCAGCGCCAGCGCAGTGGCCAGATGTTTGTCCGCGGCAGAAAGCCTTTCCATCGCGCGCCCGCGCAGCAAATCGTCGGAGTGCGCCCGGCCCCGTTCCACGGCAAGGAGAATGTTGAATGCCGCCTTCCGTGCCGCGCTCACCCCAGCCATCGTTCAGCCCAGCCGCGCGCCCGCATTGAGCCGGGCGCCGCGCCAAAACTCGGCGGCCGTCATGCGACGCTTGCCTTCGGGCTGAAGCTCGCGAACTTCAAGCCATGTGCCGTTTGCGCAGGCAAGAAACAAGCAGCCGGAGGCGAAATGCAGCTCTCCCGGTCGACCAACAGGAAGATCGTTCGGGTAGGGCGGAGCAGCAATGAGCAGGCGTGTAAAGACAAGCTTCCGGCCCTCAAGGATGGCAAACGCGCCGGGCCACGGCTGAAATCCCCGCCAGCGGTTCCTGAGTTCCTCGGCCGTCCGCGTTGCGAAGTCCATTCGCCCATCCTCGCGCTCCAACATCGGTGCCAGCGTCGCCTGAGAATCATCCTGCGGCTTCGGCGTCGCGCTCCCGTCGTCCAATCTCATCAGCGTTTCCACCACCAGCGGCGCACCCCGCTCCGCCAGCACCTCGAAGAGATCCGCCGCCGTTTCATCCGGGCCAATCGCGACTTCCTGCTGCAGAAGAATCGGCCCAGTGTCCAGGCCCTGCTCCAGCAGCATCGTCGTATTGCCCGTCACCGCTTCGCCCATCGCCACGGCCCACTGGATCGGCGCGGCCCCTCGGTACTTGGGCAGCAGCGACGCGTGCAAATTGACGCATCCCAGCCGCGGAAGCGCCAGCATCCAGGGCGGAATGATCCGCCCATAGGCCACCACCACAATTATCTCCGGCGCAATTGCCTCCAACTGCGCGCGAAAGTTGACGTTGTTGCGAATCTTGTCCGGCTGCATCACGGCCAGCCCGGCGGCCAGCGCCGTCTGCTTCACGGGCGGCGCAATCATCTGCTGCGCGCGACCCACCGGCCGGTCCGGCTGCGTCACCACCAGCGGAATCTGATGCCCCGCGCCCAGCAGCGCCTCCAGCGTGGGTACGGCGAACCGCGGCGTCCCGCAGAAAACCAACTTCACCGGCCTACCATTTTCCTTCGCGTTGCAGTTTGCGAATTTTTCTCAGCGCCAGATCGCGCTTCAGCCCGCTCATCCTGAAGATGAACAACATTCCGTCCAGATGATCAATCTCATGCTGGAATGCGCGCGACAGCAATTCTTCGCCGTCCATCTCAAACCACTTTCCATGCTCGTCCTGCGCCCGCACCCGCACCTTTGCCGCGCGCGCCACCTTCTCGCGAATCTCGGGAATGCTCAGGCAGCCCTCTTCTTCGTACTGCCGTCCTTCGCGAAAGGTGACCTCCGGATTCACCAGCACCAGCTTTTCTTCCGGATTCTTGCCCAAGCTCAGGTCGATCACCGTGATCCGCTTGGACAGCCCCACCTGCGGCGCGGCCAGCCCAATCCCGTTCGCCGCATACATCGTCTCGAACAGGTCGGCCACCAGCTTGCGCAACTCTCCGTCAAACTTCGTCACCGGTTCGCCGGGCTGCTGCAGCACCGGCTCGGGATACTTCACGATCGTCAGCAACATCTCCTCTTCCCCGTCGCTCCTTCTCGTTTCACGCCTCAGTAGCGCCGCATCTGTTCGATGTATCCGGCGAAGTTCCGTTTCATCTCCCCGGCCGAATCGCCGCCGAACTTCTGCACCGCGAGCCCGGCTACGGTCAATGCCACCATTGCCTCGGCCGCCACGCCCGCCGCCGGAACCACGCAGATGTCGCTTCGTTCGTAGCTTGCGCTTGTCGCCTCGCGGGTGTCAAAGCGAACCGATTCCAGCGGTCTGCGCAGCGTTGAAATCGGCTTTAGATAGCCGCGAATCACCAGATCCTCGCCGTTTGAGATCCCGCCTTCAATGCCGCCCGCGTTGTTCCTCTCGCGGGTGAAGCGCGTGGGACGTCCCTGGTCGCCCGCGGCATAGTGAATGGCGTCGTGCACCGCCGAACCGAAGGACTCGGCAGCCACCATGCCACGGCCAATCTCCACCGCCTTCACCGCCTGCAGGCTCATCACAGTCCATGCCAGCAGACCGTCCAGCCGCTCGTCCCAGTTCGCATAGGTGCCCAGTCCCGCAGGAATGTTGTGCACCACAACCTCGAAGACGCCGCCCACCGTATCGCCGGTGCGCGAGGCATGCTCCACCTCTTCCTTCATCTTTGATTCAGTGTCGGCGTCCACACAGCTCAGTACAATCTCGCTGCGTCCGGTGACTTCCGCAATCTGGTCCCACGTGGCCATTCTTTCCAGTTCCACGCGGCCCACTCGAATGACGTGGCTCGCCACCTCGATGCCCAGTTCCTTCAGCAAAAGTTTCGCGAATCCACCCGCGGCCACCCGCGCCGCCGATTCGCGCGCTGACGCCCTCTCCAGCACGTAGCGCGCGTCCTTGAAGTTGTACTTCAGCGCCCCGGCCAGATCCGCATGGCCCGGCCGCGGCGACTCGACCGGCTGGTGCTTCGCCGGATCGCCCGTCTCCACCGGCAGCTTTTCCTCCCAGTTTTTCCAGTCGCGGTTCACAATTTCGATGGCAATCGGCGAACCAATTGTCTTGCCGTGGCGCACGCCGCTGAGCACGTGGGCCATGTCGGTTTCAATCTTCATGCGGCCGCCGCGGCCATAGCCCTGCTGACGGCGCCACAGGTCACGGTTCACAAAATCAAGGTCCACAGGCACGCCCGCCGGCATGCCCTGCACCAGCGCAATCAGCGCCTCCCCGTGCGACTCCCCTGCTGTTGAAAAACGGATCATGTCCTATTGATTGTACCGGCAGCGCCGCAAAAAATGGCTCCCTCTTCGCCGCTCCCCGCGGCTCTCCCAAATTTCCGCTACAATCCTAGCGTGACGACGAGCCTCTTCGACCTCTACAAGATCGGCGTGGGCCCCTCCAGTTCGCACACCATGGGCCCCATGCGGGCAGCCTGCGCGTTTGCGCGCGGCCTCGCCTCCGGTCCGCTCCTGGCTCGCGTCGTTCGCATCCAGGCAGAACTCTACGGCTCGCTCGCGCTCACCGGCCTGGGCCACGCTACGGATCGCGCCGTCCTTCTGGGCCTCGCCGGCCATGAGCCTGCATCCATCGATCCAGCAGCCATTGATTCCACCGTCGCCACCATCCGCTCCGCGCGGCAAATCGCTCTTGCCGGCACACATGCCATTCCCTTCGCAGAGGCCACAGACCTGCTCTTTCACCGCGACCAGATGTTTCCGCCCGGCGCGGAGACGCAGCACCCCAACGGCATCCGCTTTACCGCGATGGACGCCGCCGGCGCTCAACTCTCGCAGCGCACCTTTTTCTCCATTGGCGGGGGCTTCATCGTTGAGGACGGCGTCGCGCCACAGGACGATTCCGGGCAACCGCCGATCCCGTTTCCCTTCCACACCGCGCATGAGTTGCTCACCCTGGGCCACGCCAATGAGCTCTCCATCAGCCAGCTCATGCTCGAAAACGAGTGCGCCCTGGCGCCGCGCGACCCCGAACTTTCCCCCGTCGAGCGGGTCCGCCAGGGCATCGAGCGCATCTGGGAAGCCATGCAGGACTGCGTCGCGCGCGGCATCGCCACCGAAGGCATTCTTCCCGGCGGCCTCAACGTCCGCCGCCGCGCCCAAAGCCTGGCACAACGTCTTCGCGAGCGCGAAGAGAACGGCTTTCACAGCGACCCCCTTGCCCCGCTCGACTGGGTCACCGTCTACGCCATGGCCGTGAATGAAGAGAATGCCGCCGGAGGACGCGTTGTCACCGCGCCTACCAACGGCGCGGCCGGCGTTGTTCCTGCCGTCGCCCATTACTACCAGAACTTCATTCCCGACGCGGACCACGAAGGCCTTGTCCGCTTCTTTCTCACCTCGGCCGCCATCGGCATTCTCTACAAGGAGAATGCCTCCATCAGCGGCGCCGAAGTTGGCTGCCAGGGTGAAGTCGGCGTGGCCTGCTCCATGGCCGCCGGCGGACTGACCGCAGCGCTGGGCGGCACCAACGGCCAAATTGAGCATGCCGCGGAAATCGCCATGGAACACAACCTGGGCATGACCTGCGATCCCATCGGCGGCCTCGTTCAGATTCCCTGCATCGAGCGCAACGCCATGGGCGCGGCCAAGGCCGTACACGCCTCGCGCATCGCCCTCAGCGAATCGGAAGAGCACAAGGTCTCGCTCGATCAGGTCATCCGCACCATGTACCTCACCGGCCTCGACATGCAATCCCGCTACAAGGAAACCAGCCTGGCCGGACTCGCGCTGAACATCATCGAGTGTTGATATCGTCCGCCGCTCCTTCCGCAATTGCACTTCGCGCAAATAGTACACATCGCTTTCAGCCGCGCACAGAGAGGCGATTCGCACTTTCCGCTTTTGCGCTCACTCACGCTTTTCGGAAAGTGGACGCATTTTATTCGTGCTCCCCGAACGCTCTCCTGCGTCGGCCTTCATCGCACTTCGCATCCTTGATTGCGCATCTCCACATCCCCTCCGGCGAGGTCCCACTATCTTTCGCGCATCCGCTCACTGATTCTTCCCGCTCCTGCGCGCATTTTCGGTGTTGAGAATTGTTGCCACTTTTTCCACTCTCACGATGTTTTTTTCTTGACACTGAGCAAGCATGAATCTATACATTCCTCAACTGCATTTAGTTCTGCAGTATCGATGCAACCCATCGAAAAGGGAGAATAGGCAAATGGCAACCAAGAAAGCAGCCAAAAAGGCACCCGCGAAGAAGTCCGCGAAGAAAACCGCGAAGAAGAAGTAACGGGTCAACCAACCAATAGGCAGCACTGAGGGGGACGCTTTCAGCGTCCCCCTCAGTGTTTCTTCCCCGCGCCAAACACCCGCGCCAATCGCGCACTTCCGCATCACAGCCTCTTGAGAACATCATGACCCGCCGACGCTGGATTGCCGAACACTGGAGTGAAACCGCCGCCACGCTCACCGGCGCGCAGGCCGATCATCTGGCCCGCGTGCTGCGCGCCGAGCCCGGCATGCAGGCCGATGTTGTCGCCGGCGGCCGCGTCTATCACGCCGAGGTCGCGTCCGTCGCAGAGGGCGAAGTCCTCTTCAACCTGCTTGCGGAGATGGCCGCAGAGCCCGCTCTTCCCGTTACCCTGGTAATGGCCGTCTACAAGTTCGATCGCATGGAATGGGCCATCGAAAAGGCCACCGAACTCGGCGTCCGCTTCATTGCGCCCGTCTTTGCCGCTCGCACGGAAAAGCATCTCGCCCAGTCGGCGGGCAGGCGCGCCGAGCGCTGGCGCCGCATCGCGCATGAGGCCGCGCAGCAGTGCCGGCGGTCAGATGTTCCGCTCATCGCCGACCCCGTCGCGCTCTCTCATCACGTGCGCGCGCAAACCGAGTCCGCGCGCCTCGTCCTCGCCGAGCAGGAGCGCTCCACCACGCTCCACTTCGCGCTGGGTGAATTGCTCACTGCCTCGCCCGACGAGTCTCCCGCGCTCGAAATCGCTATCGGGCCGGAGGGTGGATGGGCACCGTCCGAGGAGGCTCTCTTCGACGCATCCGGCTGGCGCGCCGTTTCGCTGGGACCGCGCATCTTACGCGCGGAAACCGCGGCCATCGCAGCGCTCGCCGTCATTTCGTCGTTGCTGGAATAGGAAATCTTCTGCGTTCGCGCGTCAGAGGGAGACGCCGCGCTTCCAGGGAATGAAGTCATTCTGCCCCAGCAGCTCGGCCTTCGTTTGCCGCTCACCACCGGCCACATCGATGCAGAACTCGAGCAGCTTGTCCGCGCACTCCTTGATCGTCGATTCACCCGTGACAATGCCGCCTGCGTCAAAGTCGATGATGTCGCTCATGCGCCCGGCGAGCGCCGTGTTCGACGAGATCTTCACCACAGGCGCGACCGGATTTCCGGTTGGAGTGCCCAGCCCGGTCGAAAACAGAACCAGGCTCGCGCCCGCGCCGGTCTGCGCCGTCACGCATTCCACATCATTGCCCGGAGTGCAGAGCAGGTTCAGCCCCCTGGCGGTCGCGTACTCCGGATAGTCCAGCACACCGCGGACGGGCGCCACGCCGCCCTTGCGCGCCGCGCCGGCGGACTTGATGGCATCCGTGATGAGTCCGTCCTCGATGTTGCCCGGCGAGGGATTCATTTCGAAGCCCGAGTGCACCGCGCGGGCACGCGCCGCATAAGCCTGCATCAGGCCATAGAAACGCTGCGCCAGGGCATCGTTCTCGCACCGGTTGATGATTTCCTGCTCCACGCCGCACAGCTCAGGGAATTCGCTCAGCAGCGTTCTGCCGCCGGCAGCGACCAGCAGATCCGACACATATCCAATCAGCGGATTCGCGGAAATCCCGCTGAACCCGTCAGAGCCGCCGCACTTCAATCCAACTGTCAAGGCTGCCAGCGGAGCCTCTGTCCGCTCCGCCCGGTTCGCTTCCTCCAGCCCCGCGAAGGTCGCATCCAGCGCCTCGGTCATCAGCGCGGATTCCCGCCCGGAACGCTGCTGCTCAAAGATGAGAACCGGTTTACGAAGTTCCGGGTCGCGCGCGCGCAGCTCCTCCATCAGCAGGCTGGCCTGCGCATGCTGGCAGCCCAGGCTCAGCACCGTTGCCCCGGCCACGTTGGGATGATGAATGTATCCGGCCAGCAATCCACACAGCGACTGGGAGTCCTGCCGCGTGCCGCCGCATCCGCCCTGATGAGTCAGGAACCGAATGCCGTCCACATTGGCGAAGACCCGCGCCTTGCGCGCCTGCGCGGCATCCTCCGCTGCTTCATCCGTGTGTGCGTGTCCCTTTACCAGTTGCCGCACGAGCCTTCGGTACACATTTTTCTCGCCTCCGTAGCCCAGCTCCTCCTCCAGCGCTTCGCGCATCCGCTCCACATTGCGGTTCTCGCAGAAGACCAGCGGCAACACCAGCCAGAAATTGCGCGTGCCCACCTGCCCATCCGCGCGCCGGAACCCGCGAAAGGTTCTTGTCTGCCATGAAGTCGCGTCCGGCGGCGCGAAGCGGACCTCCCTGCGCCGCGCGTCGTACTCCTCAGCTTTGTGCCGCACGTTGCGCGTCGTCAGCAGTCCGCCTTGCGGGATTGCCGCCGTCACTTCGCCCACCACCATTCCGTACATCCGAATCACCGCGCCCGGCTGCATCGATTCGAGCGCCATTTTGTGCTTGGCCGGAATGGTTTCCGCAGCCGTGCATGCGGCCGCGCCGTACCGCACTGCTTCGCCCGCCGCCAGCGGCGCCAGCGCCACCAGCACATTATCCCGCGGATCGATCTGAAGCACCTTTTCCGCCATGTGCAGCGCCCTCTCCACCGGCTCAACAGCCCGCAGGCACAGCATACAGCCTCTCCTTCACCCGTGCTGCGGCCTCTCGGCTATCATCAGTCTTTCCGCTCTTTGCGGCGCTGTACGGAGTGCACTTTCGTGAAAGCCATCGTCCTCGAAGCGCCCGGTCACGCCGTTTGCCGCGATGTTCCTGAGCCGACCCCGGCCGGCGACGAAATCCTGCTGGACGTGCGCATGGTGGGCCTGTGCGGCAGCGACCTGAATTCCTTCCGCGGCCGCAATCCTCTGGTGACTTACCCGCGCATACCGGGCCATGAGGTCTCGGCCATCGTCGCCGCGCTCAATCCGGCATTTCCAGAATGGCAACCCGGCACGCCGGTCACGCTCTCGCCGTATTCCAACTGCGGCCGATGCGCCGCCTGCCTGCGCAACCGGCCCAACGCGTGCGAACACAATCAAACCCTCGGCGTGCAGCGCGATGGCGCGCTTACCCAGCGGATTTCTATGCCCGCCTCGCGCCTCTTTCGCGCCAATCTCTCGCTCAAGGCGCTCTGCCTCGTGGAGCCGCTCACTGTCGGTTTCCATGCTGTCGCGCGCGGCCGAGTCACGCCACGGGATGTCGTGGCCGTCTTCGGCTGCGGCGGCGTTGGCCTTGGAGTCGTGGCAGGGACGGCCTTTCGCGGAGCTACCGTTATTGCTGTCGATCTGGACGACGCCAAGCTCGAAACCGCGCGCAAGGCCGGCGCGCATCACCTCATCAACACCGCCCGCGGCGACCTGCACCGCCAGCTCGCCGAACTGACCGAAGGCCGCGGCCCCGACGCCGTCATCGAAGCCATCGGCCTGCCCCAGACCTTTCGCGCCGCAGTTCAAGAGGTCGCCTTCACCGGCCGCGTGGTCTATATCGGCTATGCCAAGGAGCCCGTCTCCTACGAAACCCGGCTCTTCGTGCAAAAGGAGCTCGACATCCTGGGCTCGCGCAACGCCCAGCCCGACGACTTCCACTCCGTCATTCGCATGCTCGAAGCCGGCCGCTTTCCAGTCGATGACGCGGTCACGCACATTGTTCCCATGGCGGAAACGCCGGCGATTCTCGACGAGTGGAGCCGCGAGCCCGCGCGCTTCACCAAAATCATGATTCAAGTGGACTGAGCCTGCTTGCGCCGCGCCTTCCTGCTCGCGCCGCGCCTTTAAAGATGCGCAAAGTGCAGCAGCAGGCCAGCCAGCGCGCCGCCAGTCAGCGGCCCCGCGATCGGAATCGCCGCATAGCTCCAGTTCGAGCCGCCCTTGCCCGGAATGGGCATGATGGCATGCATCAGACGCGGCCCAAAGTCGCGCGCGGGGTTGATGGCGTACCCCGTGGTGCCACCCAGCGAAAGCCCGATGCCCCACACCAGGCTGCCCACCAGCCATGGACCCACGCCGCCAGCAGGGCCCGTCATCGAGACGCCCTTCGAACTGATTGACCCGGCCACAATCACCAGCATCATGGTCGCGATTACTTCGCTCAAAAAGTTGAAGGCCAGATTCGGGACTGCGGGACTGGTGCAGAAGACGCCGAGCTTTGCCGCCGGGTCCTCCGTCAGCCTCCAGTGCGGCCCATACTGCAGCGCCACCAGCCCCGCGCCGGTCATCGCGCCCAGCACCTGCGCCAGCCACAGGCTGGCCATTTGCGAGTAATTACCGAGCGCAACTGCGTTCGCAATCGTGATTGCCGGATTCAGATTCGCGCCCGGACTGCCGAAGGCCTGCGCCACCAGCACGCCGCACATCACCGCCAGTCCCCACCCCGTCGTGATCGCCATCCATCCAGTGCCCGCGGCATAGGACTTGCGCAGCGTCACGCCCGCGTTCACGCCGTTGCCCAGCAGCAGCAGAACCAGCGTCCCCATATATTCGCCAAACCACACCGAATGCATCCGCCCATCCCCCGGCGCTCGACTGCGCGCGATTCAATTTCGGAATACCCGCATTCTCTACTGGTCAGCTCGTCTTCGCCAAGCCCCTTAGCGCGCCGTCATCAGCCTCTGCCGCACCGCCGGTGTTTCGGCCATCTCCACGCAGGTCCACGCCATGGCCAGCGCCCCGTCCAGCAGGGCCTTGTCCGCATCCGCCGTGATGCAGTGCGCGGTGAACTCCGGCTGATGATTCACGGCCGGCAGCGACCCGATGCCGATCATCGGATGAATGGCCGGCATGGCGAGCGACACATTTCCCATGTCTGTCGAACCGGTTGGCCGCGTCTCCCACTCGCCCAGATTCGGGAACGGCCGACCGAGCGCCTCAGAGTTCTTCCGATAAATCACGGCCATGTCGTCGTCGTGCAGCATCTCGGCATAGGGCTTGTCGCCACCCACAAACTTTACCTGCGCGCCCGTGGCCAGCGCGCCGGCCTCAAAGCAGCGGTAAACCTTCGGCCGCAGCATCTCCAGTTGCTCCAGCGTCTCCGAGCGCACAATGAACCTGGCCGAAGTGTGCGCCGGAACCACATTCGGCGCGGCGCCGCCATTGGTCACGATGCCGTGAATCCTATCTGTCGAGCGGATATGCTGCCGCAGCAGGCCAATCGCCGTCTGCGCAATGGTCAGCGCATCCGCCGCGTTCACGCCCAGCTCAGGGAATGCCGACGCGTGCGACTCTTTCCCGGTGCAATGCACCTCGAACATCGACGCCGCGATCACCTTCGCCTTGAGCATGTCGAAAGGGGCGGGATGGACCATCATCGACGCATGCAACCCGTCGAATCCGCCGCGCTCCAGCAGCAGAATCTTGCCGCCCGCGTTTCCCACCTCCTCGGCCGGAGTTCCGATCACCTCAATGGTCAGCCCCACCTCGTCGGCTACCTTCGCCGCGGCCAGCGCCGCGCCCAGAGCCGACGCCGCGATAATGTTGTGCCCGCACGCGTGGCCGATTCCCGGCAGGCTGTCATACTCCGCGCAAATGCCGATGTGCAGCGGCCCCGAGCCCGCCCTGGCCCGGAAGGCCGTGGGCAGATCGCAAATCCCCTTGTCCACGGTGAAGCCCGCCGCGTCCAGTGCCTCGCAGAGCCACGTGGAGGCCTTTTCCTCCTCAAACCCCAGCTCTGGATGCGCGTGAATCCGGTGGCTCAACGCGATCAGCTCCTCCTGCACGGACCCGAACCGCTCCCGCGCACCCGCCTTCGCATCCATCGCCATCGCTCCTCCTCCATGGTTCGCTTACAGACTCGCACGGTCCACTTTGCCTGCGTGCCGCCGATTATATCCCGCGCATTTTCCGGCTCGCTGCGCCATTTGACCGCATCGGATTAAAATAAAAGCAGAGGCGGGCGCGCTTCCCCGCATGTTGCCCGGAATCGCCGCCTCGCAATTGCATCAGGGAGTGTTCTCATGGCCCTCTTCAAGACGTCGAATCCCGCACTCAGCGCAAACACCTTCCGCAATCTGGCCGGCGCAGGCTACGGCGGAGCCATTGACGAAAGCACGCGCATGACCCTGAACGGCACCGTGCATCGCACCGGTGTTCTGTTTGTCTGCGCGCTGGCCTCCGCCGCCTGGACCTGGCATCTCTACATCGCCTCGCATTCCATGGCCTCGGTTGCGCCGCTCATGATGGTGGGCTTCTTCGGCGGTCTGATTCTGGCCTTTGTCACCATCTTCAAAAAAGAGTGGTCGCCGGTCACCGCGCCCATCTACGCGCTGCTTGAAGGCCTGTTCCTCGGCGGCATCTCCGCACAGCTCAATCTCGCCTATCCCGGCATCGCCGTCCGCGCCGTGGGCCTCTCCTTCGGCACGCTCTTTGTGCTGCTGATCGCCTACAGCACCGGAATGATCAAGGTCACCAACAAGTTCCGCATCGGCGTTATCGCCGCCACCGGCGGAATCATGATCTTCTACTTTGCCGAGATGATCCTGGGCTTCTTCGGCATCGTCTTCCACAGCATTGAGGGCTCGGGCATCATCGGCATCGGCTTCAGCCTCTTTGTCTGCGCCATCGCCGCCCTCAATCTGGTGCTCGACTTCGACTTCATCGAGCAGGGTGTCCAGTACGGCGCGCCCAAGTACATGGAGTGGTACGGAGCCTTCGGCATCATGGTGACCATGGTCTGGCTCTACCTTGAGATCCTGCGCCTGCTGACCAAGCTGAACCAGCGCAACTAGAGCCGCACACATATCGACCACTACGCGCCCGGCAGCGAATCACTCTTCCTGCCGGGCATTTTGCACCCCAATCTCCGCCGTCGCATACTTCTTCCAGTTCCCAAGCAATTCCTCCACCACCACATGGCCCACTTGATAGGCCGCCTCCAGCGATGGCCGGTAGGCGCCGAACTCGCTCGTCCGCTGCGCCGCCAGGCTCTCGGCCACGTTCATTCCCCGTGGCTCCTGGTCAAAGTTGCTCACCGCCCGCAGCACCATCACGCGATTGAAATCCACCCGCCCCGCCCGCGCCAGATTGGTGAGCGACAGCAGAGTGCCCGTGTCCTCCATCGCCGTGGTCACAAATGTCCCCTTGCCGCCGGTGAAGTAGCGCACCCACTGGTCCGCCCACTGGTCCAGCAGCCTGCCGTGCCAGTAAGTTGATGACGATATTTCATCGCCCATCGTTACAAACGGCGGCTTCTGCGCATACGCGCCGTCAAACATTTTGCGAATTTCTTTGAGCCTTGGCGAGTCCGGCAAAGGCGAGTTGCGTGTGAGCCCATAGGCCCACTCGGCCAGTCCCGCGTTCAGCGCGTAGACCTGACCGGGCAACGGCGCGGCGGGAGCTTCAAACGGTTTGGCTTTGCGCAGCGGAACATAGCCTGTTGACCAGCCCTTCGGCATCTCGCGCGCGTCAATCTCGTAGCCCAGGTCGCCATCCACCACCCATCGCGCCCACGCCGCCGAGCCGAGGGACGCGCGCTCCGGCGTGGCCCCCGCAATCCCCGCGACCAGCCAGTAGGCGTGGCGGAGATCGAAGCGCGGATCCAGGCCGAGTGCCATGATGGTCGCCGCTGCGTTGGCCGTGCCCCGGCCGGTGAGCACGGCCATCTCGCCGCGATCGTTCATCCGCACCGCGTGGTAGCCGGCGGGCAGCGCGTAGATCCTGCCCAGATGGTCGCGCTCCACCCACGCCTGCAGCTCGCCCGGCACGTCGCCCGTGTCTTTGCCAATCTCGAACATGGTGACCACCACCACCTTCACCACAATCGGCTTGCTGCGGGCAAAGGCGGGCGCGGCAAGCGCAGCCATGAGCAACACCGTCAAAATCCGTTCTGCGCAACCCCTCATGGATTGCGATAGTATCCCAAGAAACGCCGGGTGGAGCGATTCTGTGGTTCATAATCCGGCACGGTTCCCACGTGCATGGCTCCGCACTCCCGCTTCTTTGAGGTCAACCATGAAGAAATCCCTTCTGCTTTCTCTCGCCGCCGCGCTTATCCTGCTACCCGTGGCCTCCTCCGCGCAAAAGCCTCAGCCCACGCACCAGTGGGCCATTGTCCTGCACGGCGGCGCGGGCGTTATCGAGCGCTCGTCCATGACGCCCCAGGCCGAAGCTGCCTACCGCGCCGGGCTGACCCAGGCCATTGAAGCCGGCGCCAAGGTCCTCGACAAAGGCGGAACTTCGCTGGACGCCATTGAGGCCGCCATTCGCATCCTCGAGGACAATCCTCACTTCAACGCCGGCCGCGGCGCGGTCTTCACCGCCGACGGCAAAAACGAGATGGACGCTGCCATCATGGACGGGGCGACGCTCAAGGCAGGAGCCGTTGCCGGCGCGATGCGCACCCGCCATCCCATCTCTCTCGCCCGTGCCGTGATGGAGAAGACCCAGTGGGTCCTGCTCTCCGGCGCGGGGGCAGATGATTTCGCCGCCTCCGTCGGCCTGCAGATGGAGCCGCCCAGCTACTTCTTTACCGAACGCCGCTGGCAGTCGCTCCTCCGCTATCTGAAGGCGCACAACCTGCCCATTCCGCCGCGCGCCGCCGGCGCGCCGCCCGCGCCCACCAAGCCCCTGGCCTTCTTTGAAACGCCGGAGACCCACAAGTACGGCACCGTGGGCGTGGTCGCGCTGGACAAATACGGGGACATCGCCGCCGGCACTTCCACAGGCGGGCTCACCGGCAAGCAGTGGGGCCGCATTGGCGACTCGCCCCAGATCGGCTCCGGCACCTACGCCTCCAACCAGTCCTGCGCCGTTTCCGGCACGGGCACCGGCGAATTCTTCATCCGCCTGGGCGTGGCGCGCGAGGTCTGCAATCTGGTCCAGTTCCGCCACATGCGCCTGCAGGCCGCGGCGGACGAGGTGATTCACAAGGAGCTGGACGCTCTCCACGGCGACGGCGGCGTCATCGCCATCACCCCCGACGGCCAGATGGCCTGGAGCTTCAACACTCCCGGCATGTTCCGCGCCCGCCTGCGCGAAGGCGGCAAGCTCGAGGTTGGCATCTACAACGACGAGCCGTAATTTCCTTGCTGTAATCCCTCTGCGGCTCGCGCGGAGCTACACTCGTCCCATGGCCCTCGAATTCACCACGTCCTACGTCGCCGACTCGCTCGCAATCTTCCGCCAGCAGAAGCGATTGGCCGAGCGCGCCATGGATCAGGTTACGGATGAACAGCTCTTCGCCGCGCTCGATGCCGAGGCCAACTCCATCGCCGTGATTGTGAAGCACATGGCCGGCAACATGCGCTCGCGCTGGACAGACTTCCTGACCAGCGATGGCGAAAAGCCCTCGCGGAATCGCGACGCGGAATTCGTGGATCCGCCGGCCACCCGTGCCGCACTGCTGGCGGAGTGGGAAGCCGGCTGGAGCTGCGTTTTCTCCGCGCTTGAATCGCTCACCGACGCCGACCTTACCCGCACCGTCACCATCCGCGGCGAGGCCCACTCCGTGATGCAGGCCATCAACCGCCAGGTGGCGCACTACGCGCAGCACACCGGCCAGATCATCCTGCTGGCCAAACACTTTGCCGGCGACCACTGGCAGTCTCTCAGCGTTCCGCGCCACAAATCCGGCGAATTCAACCGCAAAGTTACTGCCGGAGAAGCCAGCCAGCGCTAAAGCATTTCCCGCCCAGACGCAGATCAGGCCATCCCGCGGGATGGCCTGACACTCTGCGTCGCAAGTTCGAGGCTATTGCATCGACTGCGCCTTTTCTGCGCCACCCGTGGCCCGTGCAGCAGCTTTCTCGGCCAGCACCTGGTGGGCGTGCTGCTCCAGAGCTTGCGCCTCCGGCAGGTAGGAGATTGCCTTCTCGATCATGGGGTCCCAATTGGCCAGCACCTTCAACCCTGCCTCCTGGCCGAACTGGCTGGTAATGATCTTCTCCTTGATGTTCACCTTTACCCAGTCCTGCACGCCGTCCAAGTCCTGCTGCGTCCAGGGGATGTTCTTGCTGCTCAGGTAGTCGGTAAAGTCCTTCAGCACCGCAGCGTCCACGGTAAAATCCTTGTCCACGGTGTGCGTGGCCAGGTAGTGCGGCGCAAAGTGGAAGAAGACCTCCCTATAGAGCAGTTCATCCTGGAAGTCATTGCTCTTGGGCGGCGCAATCTTCTCGTCGGGCGTGATGCCGCCGCCGCCGTAAACCGTCCTGCCCGAGTCGGTGAGTTTCACTTCCTGGTTGGTCGAGTTCGAGGGCAGCGCGCCGGCATGGTTGTAGTAGTAGTCGTAGAGCGAAACGCCGTTGTAATTGCGCTGAATCAGACGCCCGGACGGCGTGTAGTAGTGATACGTGGTCAGAGCCAACCCGGTCTTCTCGCTCAGGTTGTAGACCGTCTGCACCAGTCCCTTGCCGAAGGTGGTTTCGCCCACAATCAAGGCGCGGTCGTGATCCTGCAGCGCGCCGCTCACAATCTCCGCGGCCGAGGCCGTCCCGCGATTCACCAGCACCACAATCGGGAAGGACTTGCCGCCGTTGCCGTGCGTGGCCGTATAGACCTGATCCGGATAAGCCCGCCCGCGCTGCGAGACAATCACCTGCCCTTTTGAGAGCAGATGGTCGCTCACATCGACGGCCTGGCTCAGCAGCCCGCCCGGATTGTTGCGCAGGTCCAGCACGAGGCCTTTCAGGTTTTCAAAGCCGGCAATCGTATCCTGCATCTCCTGGCCCGTGGTTTCCATGAACTGGGTCAGATGAATGTAGCCGATGCCCGGCTCAATTTCATACGCCAGGTCAATGGAGGGGTGCGGAATCTCGTCGCGCGTGAGGTCGAAGACCAGCGGCTTGGGTGCGCCGTCGCGGACCATCGTCACTTGCACGTGCGTGCCCTTGGGGCCCTTCAGAGCCTTCACCACCTGGTCGGAGTTCATGCCATCGGCCGACTTGCCGTCGATTGCGTCAATCCTGTCTCCCGGCTTGATCCCCGCCCGGTAGGCCGGTGTTCCATCGAAGGGCATGATGACGAAGACGTGGTCGCCCTGCTGCTGGATGACCATGCCCACGCCGTAGTAGTGGCCGCTCTGGTCTTCGCGCATCCGCGCGTAGGCCTTGGGGTCATAAAAACTTGAGTGCGGATCGAGGGTGCGCAGCATTTCCGGAATTGCGCCGTCGTAGATGGCGTCGCTGGCCTTGTCCTGCGTCATCGGCTCGGCGTAGTTCTGCTCCACCAGGGCATAGGCATTGGTAAACCGCTGCAGGCTGTCGCGGACCTGGCTCTCGTCCTCGGAGGTTTGCGCCCCCACTTTGCGCTGCATCAGGCTGCCGGCAACTGCGCAAACGGTGAAAAACAGGACGAGGCTGAAAAGTGCCCGGCGGGCGCGGGGAGTCATGGCTGGAAGGAACCTCCGGATCACCGCGGCGGCCGCTCTCTAGCAAGAGCTTTCGCACGGCAATCTTAGGTGAAAGTATAGCACCGCATCGTTGGACGATTCCCGTGAGGCATCCGGTAGCGGATGAGCGTTTTTGAGCCGCCTCGGCGCGTACTTCCCGCTTCTTTTGCCCTTCGCGTATCGCATCCCGGCTATCCCGGCGTTTACAATGACGTCTATGCAGCAAGGGCGCATTCGCGCCGTCTGCCGTGTGTTGACTTTATGACCCTTCGAATTCTTCGCATTCCCGCGGCGCTCGCCTTCTTTGCTTCGCTGCTCGCAGTTCCTGTCGCGGTCCCGGCATGGGCCCAGGTGGGAACCTCAGCGCCTTCAAGCCCTTACGGCGGCCAGGTGGTGGAGCGCATCATTGCCCGCGTCAATGACCGCATCATCACGTTCTCTGACTACCAGCGCGCCGAGCAGGATCTGAATCAGGAAGAACGTCAGCGCGGCGCTTCCATGCAGGAGATGGCCGACGCCCGGGGCGACCTGCTGCGCAACTTGATCGATCAGCAGCTTTGGCTCTCAAAGGGCAAGGAACTCAGCATCACCGGCGAGACCGAGCTCGTCCAACGCCTGAA
The DNA here is from genome assembly GCA_049678625.1 of Occallatibacter sp. Taxonomy (GTDB): domain Bacteria; phylum Acidobacteriota; class Terriglobia; order Terriglobales; family Acidobacteriaceae; genus Telmatobacter. The sequence continues at coordinate 37,474 of JBAUEO010000019.1, forward strand.
TGAGCTTCGCAAGCAATACCACATGACCTCTCTCGATGACCTGCAGAAAGCCGCCGAGCAGCAAGGCGTCTCCTATGAAGACTTCAAGGCCAGCATTCGCAACCAGATCATCACCCAGGACGTGATGCGGCAGGAAGTGGGAGCGCGCATCAACATCACGCCCGGCGAGGTCCGCCAGTACTTTGAAGAGCACAAGCAGGATTACGCCCAACCGGAGAGCGTTCACCTGGCGGAGATTCTCGTTACCTCGAGCTCGGACGACGGCGATGCCCAGAAGCTTGCTGCCGCAAAAGCCAAAGTAGCCGACATTGAAGCCAAGCTCCATGCCGGAGGAAACTTCTCCGTGCTTGCCAAGTCGTTCTCTGAGGGCCCCACCGCCGCCTCCGGCGGCGACCTTGGCACCTACAAGCGCGGCGAGCTCGCCCCGGTCTTCGAGGAGAACGTCTTTGACCTCAAGGCCGGCCAGTTCACCGCGCCCATCCAAACGAAACAGGGTTTCGTCATTCTGGATGTCGTGCAACACAATTCCGGCGGTGTTCCGCCCTTCAGCAAGGCGGAAAGCGACGCGGAACAAGCCTACTTCATGAGCAAGATGGAGCCGGCCACCCGCGCCTATCTGACCCAGCTTCGCGACGATTCCTACATCGAGATTGCGCCTGGCTACGTGGACACCGGAGCCAGCCCCAACAAGCGCATCTTCCCCATCTCCTACTCGACCTATAAGCCGCCATCGCCGAAGAAGAAGCGCAAAATTGAGCGGACCCGCTACCGCGAGACCGGCCGAGGCTTCCGCCGCAAGAGCGCCGCGCCGCTGGAGCTCACGTCGAACCCATCCGGGGAGAAAAGCGCGCCCGCGCCGGAGAAGAAGGCAAAGAAGAAGAAGCAAGTCGCCTCAGAAAAGCCGGGCAAGAAGGAGAAGATCCGTTTTGGCCGCGCGCCGCAGGAGACCCTGCCCAACTCGCCCACCAGCCAAACGGAAAATGCCGGCGCGGTGCCTCGCCAGACAGCTCAGCCCGACCTGATTCCCGAGGGCGCCAACGCCGACGAAGCCGCCAACGAGCAGGAAGCTGCTCCGGGCCACAAGACGCGCTACAGCGACCTTGCGCGCCAGCACAAGGACAAGAGTGAGAAAGCCAAGAAGACGAAGCCCAAGGACTTCACAGGCTTCCAGCCGGCTTCTGCCGCCGAAGCCGCGGACCGTCAGGAGCAGTCAGCTCCCCTGGGCCTGGGCGACAACGTCGTGGCCAAAAAGAAGAAGGAAAGCAGCGCCACCAACGGCAAGAAGACCCGCTACAGCGACGAGGAACACAAACCCAAGGATAAAACCACGCCGCAGCCCACGCCGATTCCGCCCGTTCCCGGCGCTCCGGCTCCCTCCACCGCGCCCCAGCAATAAGGGCGCGCAAGCTCCGCTCTCGGGCCGGAAACCTAGCTTTCGGCCCTTGGCTTCCGGGCCGCTCTGTTTGGGTCAGTCCCACCCATTGCGGTAATCTGTCGGGCAGCATGAAAGATCTGTACATCGCCGATCTCACCGGCTTTGAGGAAGGCCGCACCTTCGACGGCTACTTTCTCCTGCTCTCCAGCCAGCAGCGCACCACGCGCGCCGGCAAGCCCTACCTGAACCTGACTCTTTCCGACAAGACCGGACAGCTTGAAGGCCGCGTCTGGGACCCCGCCGATCCGCGCATCGCCCGCGACCTGGTCCGCGGCGACCTGGTGAAGGCCCGCGGCTCGGTTTCACGCTTTGAAGATCGCCTGCAAATGAAGGTCGAGCAGATTCGCAAGGCGAACGCCGCCGAAGCCGACCGGGCCGACATGCTTCCCGCCACCGCGCTCGACGTGGACGAACTCTGGCAAACCCTCCTCGGCTTTGTGGACGGTATGACGGAACCGCACCTCAAGCAGCTCCTCACTGCGCTTCTCAGCGATCCCGCGCTCGCGCAGGCCTATCGCGAAGCACCGGCTGCCCGCCAACTGCATCATGCCTGGCTGGGCGGTCTGCTGGAGCACGTAGTCAGCCTGCTCACGCTCGCGGATCGGGTCGCGCCCCACTATCCACTAGTCCATCGCGACCTGCTGCTCACCGGCGTGATTCTGCACGACATTGGCAAGACCACGGAGCTGGAATGGGAGACCGGCTTTGAGTACACCACTGAGGGCACTCTGCTGGGCCACATCCACATGGGAGTTGCGCTGGTGGAAAAGACCATCGACACGCTACCGGACTTTCCGCCGCGGCTGCGCACGCTGGTCGTCCACCTCATCCTTTCCCACCACGGAAAGCTGGAATTCGGCTCGCCCAAGCTGCCGATGATTCCCGAAGCCCTGGTGCTGAATTTTCTGGACGACCTCGACGCCAAAATGCAGGCCGTAGCCGGCGAGTTCGACAAATCGGCCCGGGAAGGCCGCGATCCCGCCGAGTTCACCGGCCGGGTTTGGGCGCTCGACCAGCGCCAACTGTTGAACACGCGCGCCTGGCTTGCGGAACCGAAGCCGTAAACACTTCCCGCCAGCCTTGACTCCGTCTGCGGTATGCAACGGACTGGCTCCGCTCAGCCCACAAACCACGCCCACTGCTCCGGCGTCAACGGAACCACCGACAGCCTACCTATCACCACCAGCGGCGACCCGGCAAAGATTTTTTCCGCCTTAATCTCCTCAAGCGTGCGCGGCTGCCGGAGCCGTTTGCCCGCTTTCACGCGCACCACCGGCACCTTGGGATTGCTTGCGTCCACGCTCACCACCGTGCCCGTGCCCACGGCGCGCCGCTCGCCGCCCGTGTGGTAAAAAATCCACTTTGTTCCGGCCTTCATTTCGCGCAGGTGCTTCACCGCCGTGGGATTGGTCACGCCGTCCCACACCGTCTCCTTGTCGCGCAGAAAGTCGTCGAACGAGTAAACGTCCGGCTCCGACTTGAAAAGAAAATAGGCCATCGCTTCCTCCATCGATTTTTTAACTCCGCGCCTCGCGCCGCTCCACCAGCCAGGAAGCAAAGGCGCACACGGCCAGAATGCCGCCCATCACTCCGAGCGACACCGTGATGGGCACTTCAATCCAGTGGGCCGCCAGCATCTTCAGCGCCACGAATGCCAGCAGCGCTCCCAGACCGTAGTGCAGATAGCGCAGCCTGTCCAGCAGCGCTGACAGCGCAAAATAAAGCGACCGCAAGCCCAGAATCGCCGCGATGTTCGACGTATAGACCACAAAAGGATCGTGGCTGACCGCCAGCACCGCTGGAATCGAATCCACCGCGAAGAGCAGGTCCGTGACCTCGACGGCCACAATCACCGGCAGCAGCGAGTCCCTGGCCGGCTGCAAGCGCCGAATCCATTCCGGAATGGCCGCGTGCGCCGAACCTCCGCGCACCAGCCGCCACGACGCGTAGAGCAGAATCGCGCCAAAGACCCACGTGACCCACGTAAAGTGGTCCAGCAGCGTGACGCCGGCGGCAATGAACGCCGCGCGCAGCACGATGGCCCCGCCCACGCCCCACAGCAGCGCCCGGTGCTGCCTCTGCTCGTCAATCTTGAAGCCCTGAAAGAGCACAAGGAATACGAAGAGGTTGTCCACGCTCAGCGAGGTTTCAATGGTGTAGCCGCCCACCCACTCGAGCGCGGTTTCATGCCCCTGCGCCACCGCAATCCACGCCGCGAAGCCGGCAGCAGCCAGCGCCAGAGCCGCAGTCCACAGCCATGCCACACGTTGCGGATGCCTGGCCTCGTGCTTCCGGCCCGGGAGCAGCGCATCCACGGCCAGCAGCGTGAGCACCGCCGCATGGAACCCCAGCCACCACTGCCACGTTGCACCGGCAATCATCTACTGGATGCTAAACCACGCGGCCTGCTGGGACACGGCGAGGCACGCGTCTCACGTTCATCGCATGTCTCGCTTTTCACCGCGCGTCCACGAGCCGGATGGTCTCCAGAATCACCTCGCCGTCAATCTGCAGGCTGCGCGCGCTGATTTTGTCCATGGTGTCCTGCGCGGTGTGGTGATAGCTGTCGTTCGGTCCGTAGTCAATGTCGATCATATCGATGGAGGGCACGCCGCGCTCGACGAACGGCAGGTGGTCGTCCTCCACGGCTTCTGGCTCCTGGAAGAAGTGTTCGCTGACGCCCTCCTTCTTTGCCGCCTCGCGCATCAGGTCCACCAGCCACGCGGTCGAGTTGGTCTCACGCTGAATGTCGAGGTCCTTGTCGCCAATCATGTCTGTGAGGATGAAAGCCTTGATGCGCCCCAGCGTGCCGTCGCGGCCCCACTTTGCCGCCAGGTGCCGGCTGCCGTAGGTCGAGTCGGACCGCGACCAGCTCTGGATGGCCTCTTCGCCGTCAAAGAAGACGAGCCACACGGAGTAGCCCGGCAGCTTGCGCCCGTGCGCGGTCTCATCGCGGAACTGGTCAGCCAGCGCCAGCAGCAGGCCGGTGGTGGAGCCGCCGTCGTTGGCGCCGACAAAATGAATATTGCGCAGCCAGTAATTGGTTTCGTAGTGCGTGGCGAGAACAATCACGCCGTTCTTTGTTCCAGGAAAGCGCACAATGAAGTTGCGCATCTTCACGGGACCGATGGGCGTGTCGGCGGTGAAGGCATCCTCTTCGAGATTGTCCTTGCTTAGTCGCGCGCGCAGGAATGCCTCGGCTCTGGCGTGGCCGGGACTGGTGGGCCATCGCGGACCAATTGCGACAAACTGCCGCGCATATTCATACGCGCGGCCGCCGGTGAAGGCCTGCGCCGACGCCGTCCCGGCGAACCCCGCCAGCGAAAAAAGCGCGGCGAAGGCCAGCGCCTTTGTCGATCGCCTCATTGCGCCTTTGCCCTCGCCTTGCGCATTTCAGGATGCACTCGCCAGGCCACGCCGATTCCCACCAGGTAAAGCGCCAGCATCGGCACAGCGTACAGACACATGGTCGATGGATCAGGGCTGGGGCAGATGAAGGCGGCAACGAGAAAGGCTACAAGGATTGCATAACGGAAGTTCTTCCAAAGAAAACGCGGGCTGACGATGCCGAAGAGCGCGAGGAAGAAGATGAGGATGGGCAGTTCAAAGCTGATGCCCAGGCCCAGAATGATGCTGAGGAAGAAGCTCGAATACTCCTCAATGGTGACCATCGGAGTGAAGTTGTGTCCGAACCCCACGATGAGGATCTTGAGCGCGCCGGGAAGAACGAGGAAATAGCCGAAGGCCGCCCCGGTCAGAAAGAGCCCCACTGTGGCCGCCATGAACGGAATCACAAATCGCCGCTCTTTTTGGTAAAGCCCCGGCGCGATGAAGAGCCACACCTGGTAAAGGATGAACGGCGAAGCCAGAATGGCCCCGCCCAGCAGCGCCACCTGCAAATCCAGGTTGAGCGGGTCCATGGGATGCGTGAAGACAAGCTGTTTGCCCAGCCGGTTCAGCGGCGCCTGAAGAAAATCCACCAGCCGGTTGTGCAGGAACCAGGCGGCGAAGAAACCGATGGCCAGATAGATGGCCGAATGCACAAGGCACTTGCGGAGCTCCTCCAGATGCTCCATCAGGCTCATGCCTGGCAGGTCCGCGCGCTGGCTCATGGCCTCGCGCGCCTTGCTTACGGCCTCAGCTGCGTCAACCATTGTGGCTCACAGCCTCAGTTGCCGACGGGGCGGGCTCATCGGCCACTTGCGCGGGCTCTTCCGGCTGCACTTCGCCGGATTGCGGCTGCAGTTCGGTCGAACCACCTTCCTGTGCGGCAGGCTCCTCGGCGAATCTCGCTCCGGGCCGTTCGGCAGCTACTGTTTCGCCGATGGAGGGCGGCCTGACCTGAAGTCCGCTTTCCGCTTCTTCGGCCGCGGCCCGCAATGGCCGGGCATCGTGCAGATCCGACACCTCGGCTGTGGCGCTCACGCCTTCGGCTGGGGCCTCCAGCGTCAACCGCTTGCGGTCCTCCTCTTCGCGCTTGCGCCGGTCAGCCTCCTCGGCGGTGCGCAATTCCTCTTCCATCTGGAATTTGAAGTCGTTCGAGGCTTTCCGGAACTCGTACATCAGCTTGCCCAGTTGGCGGCCAATCTGCGGCAGCCGCCGGGGCCCGAAGACCATCAGCGCCAGAACCATCAGGATGAGCGTATCCGACATCCCGAGCGTGGAAACCTCAATCAGCGGAGGAATGCCCATGTGGGCTTTATGATACCTGCCGCCGCGCAGGGCTCACAATCGAGGCCGGGCCGCCTCGCGCAATCCCGCCCAATGCTCTACTCTGGCTGGGGAACCCGCATGGCCTCTTTCGCCTCAAAGCTCAGGAAAGCCGTTCTGCTCGCGCTCGATCACGACGTGATCAACACCGCCAAGGCGACGGCCTACTCCGGCATGTTGATGCTCTTTCCGGCGCTCGTCGTGCTGGCCGCCATGCTGGCCCTGGTTCCGGAGGGTTCGACCTTCGTGGGCGAAATCCGGCACACCTTCGAATACCTGCTGCCGTCCGACACGCTCACACTGCTGGCCGCCAGGTTGCAATCCCGCCGCCTGCTCTCCGCGCAGCTTTTGCTTTCCGCCGTCTTCCTCAGCCTCTTTGCCTCCCTGGGCGTGATGCATTCGCTGATGGAGGGCTTCCGCCGCGCCTACCGTCTGCCCCGCGGTGAGTGGGGCTTTTGGCGGCGCCGCGTTCGCGCGCTGATGCTGGTCCCCATCGTCCTCGTCCCGCTCGCGCTCGCTACGCTTGTCCTTATCCTGGGCCGGCTGATTGAGGCGTGGATGATTGACGCCGCCAACCACAACCTTCGCTTCCTGGTCCTCTTTCTCTGGCGGCTGGTCCGCTGGACGGTGGCCCTGGCGACCAGCGTGACCGTTCTGGGCGCGCTTTACCACTTCGGCACCAAGCGCGGCGAACACTGGCTGCGCGTGATGCCCGGCGCCGTGGCCGCCACGCTGGCCTGGTTCCCCACCACGCTGGCCTACGGATGGTATGTGACACGCATTGCAAATTATTCGCGCTTTTACGGTTCCTTTGGCGCGGGCATTGCCACGCTGGTCTGGCTTTACATCACATCCTTCGCCGCTCTGCTGGGTGCGGAGCTGAACGGCGTGCTCTTCCGCGCCCGCTCCAACCCGGCCGCGGCCGAACCCGATCCGGCTTCGCCTGGGTCCACGCTTCCCTGACCCACACTCTTTCCCTGCCCGGCCGGTCATGCATACTGGACAGGAGTCTCTTTGCGTTCATCGCCCGCATGTAAAATGAAGCGGGTTATCCCGCATTCCTCTTCTTCCTGCAACTGAAATACTCTTGGAGTCCTCGCAATGCCTCTTGCCGACCTGAGCCCTTCCGACTCTCCCCTGCATCGCCGCGCGAAGATTGTTGCCACTCTCGGCCCGGCCTCCAACAGCGAGCGAGTCTTTCACCAGTTGGTCCGCGCCGGCATCAACGTGGTTCGCCTTAATTTTTCCCACGGTACCCATGAGGAAAAGCTCTCCCTCATCCGCATGATCCGCAAGGTGAGCCAAGAGGAGTGCAAACCTCTGTGCATTCTGGGCGACCTGCAGGGGCCGAAGATTCGCACCGCTCTGCTGAAGGATCGCCAGCCGGTGCTGCTGAAGGCCGGCGAGCGCCTGACCATCACTCCTCGCGAGGTGCCCGGAACCGCCTCGCTGGTGGGCACCACCTTCAAGACTCTGGCGGAAAACGTGGAGCAGGGCTCGAGCATTCTGCTGTCGGACGGACTCATCGAGCTTCGCGTCGAACAGGTGCGCGGCCCGGACGTGGTCTGCGAGATCATCAATGGCGGCATGCTGGGCGAAAACAAGGGCATCAACCTTCCCGGCATTGCTGTGCGCGTTCCCTCGCTGACGGAAAAGGATTCAGCCGATCTCGAATTCGCCATCCGCAACGGCGTGGACGCGATCGCCGTCTCGTTTGTTCGCACGGCCGAGGACATTCGCCTGGTCCGCAATCGCGTTTCCGCCCTGGGAGGCGAAACGTGGATTATTGCCAAGCTGGAGAAGCCCCAGGCGATGGAACACCTGGATGACATTTTGCTCGCCGCTGACGGCATTATGGTGGCTCGCGGCGACCTGGGCGTGGAAGTGCCTCCGGAAAAGGTTCCGGCCATCCAGAAGCACATCATTCGCCGCGCGGCGGAGTACCGCAAGCCCGTCATCACGGCCACGCAGATGCTGGAATCGATGATTGAAAATCCGCGGCCGACGCGCGCCGAAGTCTCCGACGTGGCCAATGCGGTTTACGACGGAACCGACGCCGTGATGCTCTCAGGAGAATCCGCGGTGGGCAAGTATCCGGTGGCGGCCGTCGCCATGATGGGACGGATTGTCTCCGAGGCCGAGCGCCACATGAAGGACTCCGGGACGCGTCCGGTCGTCCGCATCAGCCACCTCTCCATCGCGGAGACCATCTGCGAGGCCACCGCCCACGCTGCCGACGACCTGGACCTGCGGGGCATAGCCCTGTTCACCGAATCCGGATCCACGGCCCGGCAGCTCTCCAAATATCACCCGGCCGCGCCGATCTTCGCCTTAAGCCCCGTTGAGGTGACCGTGAACCGCCTCAATCTGCTTTGGGGCACCACCCCCATCCGCTGTCCCAAAGTCAACACGACCGAGGCTCTGGTAGAGGTGGCCGAGAGCCTGCTGGAGCAGAACGGCTACGTGCATGCGCGCGAGGTGATTGCCATCGTTGCCGGAACCCGCACCAAGTCCGGCTCCACGAACTTCCTGCGCCTCCATGTAATGGGCGAACAGAACCTGGAAGGCGTTCGCTTCCTCGCGACGCACGCCGAGCCGACTGGGCATCTGCCAGAGCAAGCCTCCCAGCCTGCCAAACGGGCCCGGCGCGCGCCCTCCAAATCCGCACCGGACAAATAGCCGGCCTGCCAGTGAAACAAGGACGCCACTCCCTCAAAGGAGTGGCGCTTGGTTTGCTTTGACGTGTGTTTACTTCGCCGCAAGCTGCCGCAGCACATACTGCAGAATGCCGCCGTGCTCAAAGTACTCAATCTCCCTCGGCGTATCGATGCGCACCTTGGTGGTGAATTGCTTCTCTTTGCCGTCGGCTGTCTTTGCTTTCACGTTGAGTGTGCGCCCGCCGGCAAGCTTCGACTTCAGCATCGCCGTCAGGCCCGGAAACTCGTAGACCTCTTCGCCCGTCAGTCCGAGCGATTCGACATTCTGCCCCGCCTCAAACTGCAAAGGCAGAATGCCCATACCCACCAGGTTTGAGCGGTGAATGCGCTCGAAGCTCTCCGCGATGACCGCGCGCACGCCCAGCAATTTCGGTCCCTTTGCCGCCCAGTCGCGCGAGGAGCCGGAGCCATACTCTTTGCCGGCCAGAATGATCAGCGGCACATTGCGCTCGGCGTACTGCACGCTGGCGTCGAAGATGGACATCTGTTCGCCCTCGGGCAGCAGGCGCGTGACGCCGCCCTCGGTTCCGGGCGCGAGCTTGTTCTTCAAGCGCACATTGGCGAAGGTTCCGCGGACCATGACCTCATGATTGCCGCGCCGCGAGCCATACGAATTGAAGTCCACGGGCTTCACGCCGTGCTCGGTGAGGTATTTTCCCGCCGGCCCGCTGGCTTTGATGGAGCCGGCCGGCGAAATGTGATCGGTGGTGACGGAGTCGCCCAGCACGGCCAGCACGCGCGCGCCTGCAATGTCCTCGACCGGCGGCGGCGTTCTGGTCATGCCGTCGAAGTAGGGCGCTTTGCGGATGTAGGTCGAGTCCGGCTCCCACTGGTAGACATCGCCGGTGGGGAAGCTGAGTCCCTGCCAGCTTGCGTCGCCTTGGGAGACGGTGGCGTACTCCCTGCGGAACGCTTCGCTGCTGAGGCCCTTCGCGATGGCCTCGGCCACTTCCTGCTGCGAGGGCCAAATATCCCGCAAATAGACCGGCTTGCCCGCCTGGTCTGTGCCAAGCGGGTCGGTGTCGAAATTGTGGCCGATTTTGCCGGCCAGCGCGTAGGCCACAACCAGGGGCGGACTCATGAGGTAGTTCGCGCGCACGTCCACGTTCACGCGGCCCTCGAAGTTGCGGTTGCCGCTGAGCACGCTGACCGCAACCAGCCCGTGCTCGTCGATGCTCCTGGTCACATCGGCCGGCAGCGGCCCCGAGTTGCCAATGCACGTGGTGCAGCCGTAGCCCACCACGTTGAAGCGCAGCTTTTCGAGATAGGGCAGCAGGCCGGATTTCTGGTAGTAGTCCGTAACCACGCGCGAGCCCGGCGCAAGCGAGGTCTTGACCCACGGCGGAACGGTGAGTCCTTTTTCGACAGCCTTTTTCGCCAGCAGCCCGGCAGCAATCATCACGCTTGGGTTGGAGGTGTTGGTGCAGCTCGTGATGGCCGCAATGACCACGGAGCCGTGATCGAGATAGGGATCCGGATCGACGCCGAAGCGCTCCTTGACCGTGGTGGTGACGTGCAGCGGCGCTTTTTCCGCGACGGCCGTGTCGGTGACGGCGTCGCGCTTCCATGCAGCGGCCGTGCGCGTCCCGAGAGGCTCAGCCGTGGGCGCAAGCAACCCCGGAAGTTGTTGCGCAAAGCTTGAGGCTGCGTCCTTGAGCAGCACGCGGTCCTGCGGCCGCTTGGGTCCGGCCACGCTCGGCTCCACGGTGGCGAGATCGAGCACGAGCGTCTGCGAGTACTCGGCCTCCGGCGCACCCGCGGTGTGGAAGAGCCCCTGCTCCTTGTAGTAGGCCTCGACCAAGGCGATTTGCTCTTCGCTGCGGCCGGTGAGGCGCAGATACTTCAGCGTCTCGGCGTCCACCGGGAAGATGCCGCAGGTGGCGCCATACTCGGGCGCCATGTTGCTGATGGTGGCGCGATCGGCCAAAGGCAGCTCGGCAATTCCCGGCCCATAAAACTCCACGAATTTGCCCACAACACCCAGCTTGCGCAGCGCCTGCGTCACGGTCAGCACCAGGTCGGTGGCCGTTGCGCCCTCGCGCAGTTTGCCTGTGAGCTTGTAACCCACCACCTGCGGCACCAGCATGGAAACCGCCTGGCCGAGCATTGCCGCCTCGGCCTCGATTCCGCCGACGCCCCAGCCGAGCACGCCCAGGCCGTTGATCATCGTGGTGTGCGAGTCGGTGCCGACCAGCGTGTCAGGATACGCAAGGGTTTCGCCGTCCTGCTCCGCCGTGAAGACCACGCGCGCCAGGTACTCGAGATTGACCTGGTGGCAGATGCCCATGCCCGGCGGCACCGCAGAAAAATTGCGGAAGGCGGTCTGGCCCCACTTCAGGAACGCATAGCGCTCGCGGTTGCGCTGGAACTCCAGCAGCGAGTTGGCTTCATAGGCCCGCGGCGTTCCGAACTCGTCCACCTGCACGGAGTGGTCAATCACCAGCTCGGCCGGGACCAGAGGGTTGACGCGCTCCGGGTCGCCGCCCAGGGTCTTGATGGCGTCGCGCATGGCGGCAAGATCAACAATGGCGGGCACGCCGGTGAAGTCCTGCATGAGCACGCGGGCCGGCATGTAAGCAATCTCGCGGCTGGGCTCGGCCTTGGCGTCCCACTTCGCCAGGAACTCGATGTCCGCGGCGGTCACGTTTACGCCGTCCTCGCGGCGCAGCAGGTTTTCGATAAGAATCTTCAGGCTGAAGGGCAGCCGCGCCAGGTTGAATCCACGCTCGGCCACTGCCGGAAGGCGAAACAGGGTGTAGGTCTTGCGGCCGGGAGTCAACGTTGCACGGCTTGAAAAGCTGTTCATCTCAAGGAACCTTTCTATCCGCATGCACGCGGATGCGCTCTCAACTCGAATCTCTGCAATCCGGCTCGCCGGGGCGCATCTGGGGCCCGCGCAACACACTTTGCGCGGCGAACTCCGGATTCATCTCGTCAGGAATCAGACTTTCGAGCCAAAGCAGCGGCCACGGTCGCGGCGGCCGTGGCGGTAGCGCTTGAGCAATGGAATGGCGGAATGGGCGGCGTTGAGTCGCATGGATACCGCAGAAAGTTTATCGCGACGGGGCTGTGGCGCGAAACCCGCAACGGTTCGGGCCCGGCAGTTTTGCCGCTACTGCCCGGGCGGTTTCATGTTGTAAAGGAAGACGGCGCGCAGTTCGAGGTAGGGCCCGTGGAAGGCGCTGGGCAGTGGCGGATAATTCGACCCTTCGATTGCGCCCCACGCGGCACGATCAAGGGCGGTGTCGCCAGAGCGGCCTTCCAAAACCATGCTGCCTGGCATCACGCGTCCATTGGGCAGGACCTTGAAGCGAATCTGGACGGCACCGGATTTCAATATCGGCGCATTCACCTCGTCGGGAATCAGCGGGTCCCAGGTGCGCTCGGTCTCGCGGTACCACTTCTGCAGCCACCCGCTAAAGTCCACGCCCTGAGTGTTGGAGAGGATTTCCACGCCGCCCGTGCCCGCGCCCGGGTGCATGGAGAGGCCGCCGCCCGCCGGCAGGCTGTTGGTCTGGTAACTGGGTCCTCGGGCGGCATTGCGCATGGCCTGCTGCAGTTGGTCAGCCGGATTCTCGTTGTTCATGGCGAAATTCGGCCGAGCGGGCTCCGGCTTGGGAGCCTGGACGGTCGATTTCGAGGTTTCACTGGGCGGAGTCGGTGTCTGCTGCGGCTCCGGTTTCACAGGGTTTTCCACCTGCGGCGGCGTGGGCGTGGTCACCGGCTGCTCCGACTTGCGCAGCTCCTCGAGCATTTTCCTGTCAAGCTCCGGTGGCTTTACCGGCTTCACAGTCACTTTCGGGCGCAGTTGCTTCAGCGCGTCCGAAGGAAGGTCAAGATAGCTCAGGTCCTTGCGATTCTTGATGGCATCGAAGGGGTCGATGACAGGCGGCACTTTGAAGACGTACTTGGGAATCCACGTGAACGCGGACAAGACCAGCAAGTGAAAGAGGATTGCAATCCAGATGCCCTCGCGCAGACGGGCCCAGCGACGCTCATCCTCGAGCTCGCTGATCATGTTCAGCAGCTCGTGGGTGTCGTAGTCCACCCAGCGCGAAGTGGACCGGCCGGGTCTCACGGGCGCTGCGCCGTCGGCTTCCGCGCGCGCGTCCTCGCCCTCGGCGCCCTCGACAACGGCTGTGGCGCCGCCCGGCTTCTCCGGCTCGTTCCAGTTGGATTGTGGTTCCAGGATGGACATGCTTCCAGGTGGAAACGCGCGACGCCCCTCCAGCCGCTCCGTCTCCCTCTTCGCTTCCCTTTCCTTTTATTCTCTCATTCCTTGGCCTGCGCGCAAACCGGCCCGCGCGGCGGGCGGGAAAGTACAATGAATCATTACTGATATGGACGGATTCCGCCCCGGAAAGAGACTCGCTTGAAGCAGTTTTTCCTCCATTGGATGGCCCGGTGGAAGCTCGCCATCCTCCCTGCGCTCATCAAGCTGGGCTTCTGGGGCGCGTTTGCGGTTGCGCTGCTGGATTCCTCGTCGATTCCGGTCCCCATGGACGCCATCCTGGCCGTCTTTGTGTGGAACAACAAATCCCACTTTCTGCTCTACTGCGCGATGGCCGCGCTCGGGTCTGCCATCGGAGGGCTTGTTCCCTACGGCATTGGCCGCGCCGGCGGCGAGCTATTCCTGCTGAAGCGCATCAACCGCCAGCGCTTTGAGCAGCTCCGCGACCGCTTTGAGCGGCAGGAGTTTCTGGCCGTCGCCATCCCCTCCATGCTGCCGCCGCCCACGCCGTGGAAGGTCTTCGTTTTCGCCGCCGGCGTCTTTGAGATGCGCGTCGTTCCTTTCCTCATCGCGGTCTTTGTGGGACGCATGATCCGCTGGATCACTCTTTCCCTGCTGGTGTTGAAGCTGGGCCCCGGCGCGGTGGACCTGGTGGCGCATCACGCGTTGACGGCGCTCGCGGTGGTGTTCGGCCTGGCGCTCCTCGGATTTCTGGTGTGGTGGCTCAGACGCAAAAAGGCCGAGGCTCGCGGCCCCGGCCTTTGATTTTCTTTCGGCTTCTAACGGCTTACTTGCCTGCCAGCGCCGCCTGCTGCTGGGCCTGCATGCGCCGGACGAGCACCGGCACGCCAAAGGCCAGGCCGGCGACAACCGCCGTCGAAACAACGTCGTTGCCGTAGAACGGAAGCCCCGCCGCGTAGCAGGTCATCAAACCGCCGAGCGTGGGCGGATACATGGTCCCTCCCACCCACACAGCGTAATTGGAGACGATAAAGAACGAGGTGGGCCCCAGCACCACGCCCGCCGCCACGCGCCCGAAGGTCGTCTGTGAGCGCAGCAGGATGAAGCCGAGCGCCATGGCCGCGAGGTACCACATCCACGTGGTTCCATAGGCTGTCCAGTGGAAGGAATAGCTATAGACCTTGACGGTCATGTAATAGTCGACAGCCATCAGCACGCCGAGCGGCAACAGCATCTCCCACCAGCGGCGGCGCGCGCCAAAGTAGAGCAGCGCCCCGCCCATGGCCGTAAAGTTCAGCCAGTCCAAATGCGGCACCATGACAAAACGGCTTGCTACGGCCACCAACAGCAGCAGATAGGCTCCCATGCACACCTCAGTCGCAAAGTTTTCCGGCCGGCAGAGCCACCGGCGGAGAGACGCTTTTCTCATTCTGCGGTGCGGCGGCGCAGCGGTCAACACGCTTCGCGCCTTTGCGCCCGAAATTCGGGTGCCGTGGCGGTTATCGTGCGCCGCATCAACAAAATTTTCCGCCGGGACGGAAATCACGCGGCTCACATCCCATTCGCCGCGCGAGGCTTTCCAACTTTCGCTCGCGGCGCTACTTCTGCACCTCGCGGCCCATCCCCTCGCCGCCGTCCTCGCGATTGTCGACGATGTAGACCCATCCGCTCAAGGGCGGCGCGCCGGAGTGCTTCGCGCCGGGAAAACGATAGCCGAAGCGGAGGTCCTGGAACTCGACCGTGGTCCATGTGCGTGCCCAGGCGCGTCCGGGCGGCAGTTCCGGCGGCGGCAGAGCGGCCATGGGATCTTGTCCCAGGTCACTGACGACGGCCCAGCTTCCCCAGTCGAGATAAACCCGGCCGAGGAAGGTGCGTTTGGCCGCTTCCACGGCGGCCGTATCGCGCGGCTTGTAAAGAATGTCCTCGCCGGGGTCGCTGTCGATTGCACCGGTCCAGGTGTTGACTTCGGCGGTCTGGTAGTAGGTGGCGGTTTCCATCAGGGCGTGCCAGTGGAAGGGATTCCACGGGTATGGCTCCATGGCGATGCGATCGACGGGCTGGTTGGCGACGGGGTTGTTGCGGAGCAGATTCTCGGCCATGCCGTGCTCGGTCCAGCGCAGACCCCAGTAGACCACCACGCCGCAGAGCGCGAAGATGGCCCAGCCACGCCCGCGAAAGGCCGGCCGGCGCGCGCCGATTTCGCGATCTGTGAGGCCGAAGAGCCAGGGAAAAAGGAGCGCAGAGCCAAGCAGGGCCAAGAGAACGGGGTCAGCGATGAAGACGAAGCTGCCTGCATACCAGCGGGGACTGAAGGGGAAGAACGGGCGCACGCCGTAGTTGTTCGTCCAGTCGAGAAGGATGTGGCTGAACGCGGCGATGAGAGCCGTGAGGTAAAGCCATCCCCAGTGGACCGGCTGCGGTTTGCGCGGCTCCGGCGCGCCGGGGTCCGGCTGCGGGGCGGATGGAGCTTTTCGCGTGCCGTGTGTTGTGCGATAGCGGCGCCAGAGCCAGACAACGCCCACGGCTGCGGCGGCCACCACCGGCGCAAAAATAAGAGTGTGCGTGATGCCGCGATGGTGCTTGAGTTCCTGGACCGGCCCGGCAAAGCCCCAGAGCATGTCGAGGTCCGCGGCCTCGGCGGCCAGCACGGCGGCCAGCGTGGCATAGGCGGTTTTGCGGTTGAGGCCCGCGCGGCCAATGCAGGCTCCAGTTAAAAAATGAGTGATCGGCTCCATCGCGCTCTGCACCCCATACTAACCTTTTGAGGGAGAGCCCTATAATCCACCCCATGGACGCACGCAAATCATCCGGCGCAAACCGCCGCATCGCCCGGCTCCGCCAGGAACTCGCGCGCCACGAGCACCTCTATTACGTGCTGGACGCGCCGGAGATTTCTGACGCTGAGTACGACGCGCAGATGAACGAGTTGAAGCGTCTGGAGGCTGAGCACCCGGAACTGGTGACGCCGGACTCGCCGACGCAGCGCGTGGGCGGCAAGCCGGCGGAGGGCTTCCAGAAGGCGCAGCACTCGCGGCCCATGCTGAGCCTGGACAATGCCTACTCCGCCGAGGAGCTGGCCGACTGGGACCGGCGCGTGCGCGAGCTGGCTGCGGGGCTGCCGGTGGCCTATGTGACCGAGCTGAAGCTGGACGGGCTGAGCATTGCGCTGCGCTATGCGGCGGCGGAGGGCGGCGGCGCGCGGCTGGCCATGGGCATTACGCGCGGCGATGGACAGACGGGCGAGGATGTGACCACGAACATCCGCACCATTCGCAGCATTCCGCTGAGCATTTCCGCAGAACGGCTGAAAAAGGCGGGAGCGCCGCGGGAGTTTGAAGTGCGGGGGGAATGCGTGATGCCGCAGGCGGCGTTTGCGCGCACGAATGAGGAGCGCGAGCGGGAGGGCCAGCCGGCGTTTGTGAATCCGCGCAACGCCGCGGCGGGCACGCTGCGCACGCTGGAGCCGAGCATTGTGGCCGAGCGACGGCTGGACTTTTACGGCTATTTTCTGCTGGTCGAGGGCGAGTTTATGGCCGCGGGGCAGCAGGCCACACTGGACGCGCTGGCCGCGCTGGGATTTCGCGTAAATCCGCATCGCAAGCTGGTGGAAAGCGTGGACGAGATGCTCGCGTTCATCAACGATGCGGAAACGAAGCGCGAAAAGCTGGGCTACGAGATTGACGGCGTGGTGCTGAAGGTGGATGCGCACCAGACGCAGCAGAGATTGGGCTACACGGGCCGCGCGCCGCGCTGGGCGATTGCGTACAAATTCACGGCGAAGGCAGGCGTGACGCGTGTGCGCGCCATTACGGTGCAGGTGGGCCGCACGGGCAAGCTGACGCCGGTGGCGGAGCTGGAGCCGGTGTTTATTGGCGGGACGACGGTGAGCCGCGCCACGCTGCACAATGCGGACTTCATCGAGCGGCTGGGGTTGAAGATTGGCGACTGGGTGAAGGTGGAGCGCGGCGGCGACGTGATTCCCAAGGTGGTGGAGGTGGTGGAGGATGCGGAACGCGCGCGCGGGAAGGTGAGCTTTGCGTTCCCTGCAACCTGCCCTGAGTGCGGCAGCGGCGTGGTGCGCGCCGAAGGCGAGGTGGACTATCGCTGCGTGAACGCGGACTGCCCGGCCAAGCTGCGGGAGAGCCTGCTGCACTTTGGCCGGCGCGAGGTGATGAACATAGAAGGACTGGGCGAAGCGGTGGTGCAGCAACTGCTGGAGCGCAAGCTGGTGCGCGGCGTGGCCGACCTTTACACGCTGACCGTGGAGCAGCTCGCGGAGCTCGATCGTTTCGCGGAGAAATCGGCCACGGCGCTGGTGGAGGAGATTGCGCGATCGAAACAGGCTGGGCTGGCGCGGGTGCTGATGGGACTGGGAATTCGCTTCGTGGGCGAGCGCACGGCCCAGCTGCTGGCCGAGGAGTTCGGCTCCATCAATGCGCTGATGACCGCCGGCGCAGAGGAGCTGGAGCGCGTGGAAGAGGTGGGTCCGCGGATTTCGCAGGCGATTCTTGAGTTTTTTGGGCAAGCCAAGAATCGCGAACTTGTGGAGCACTTGCGCGAGACAGGCGTGAAGATGACGGCGGAGAAGAAGCAGCGCTCCACACAACTGGCGGGAATGACCTTTGTGCTGACCGGCACGCTGCCCACGATGAGCCGCGACGAGGCAAAAGCGAAGATTGAAGCCGCCGGCGGGAAGACCGCAGGCTCCGTGAGCAGGAAGACAAGCTACGTGGTTGCCGGGGAAGACGCAGGGTCAAAGCTCGACAAGGCGCGGCAACTCAGCGTGCCCGTTCTGGATGAAGACGGCCTGTTGCGTTTGCTTGCGGAAGGACCATGAGCAAGCGCCGCGATTTATTGCCGCGGCGCGAAGTAGCCCTTCTTGGCGCGGACCAGGTAGTGACGGTTGAGGCAGTAGAGGTAGATGGAGCGGAATTCGCCGTTGTATTTTAAGTCGGCCGGCTCGTAAGTGAGCTGGTACTGGCTGCGCAACTCCTGTTCAATGTTGTTGAAGCTCTGGTACATCTCCTCGGCCGAGGGCGGATAGAGCAGCAGGCCGCCGGTGGCTTCAGTCATTTGCGCCAGCACCTTGTCGCCGCGCCCGCGGGTGGGCATCCAGTTGGTGCTGATGGCGTAGATGATGGTTTCGGCGCGCTGGCACTCCTTGATGGATTCGTCGAGATGGACGCGGCTCTGGTCATCGTCTCCGTCGGTGATGAGGACGATGGCCTTGCGCACGGGCTCAGGGTTTCGCGAGGCGAGCAGCTTGTCGCGGCAGGCGGTGTAGACGGCATCAAAAAGCGCGGTGCCGCCGCCGGGGCGCAGCCGGTTGACGCCGGTGGTGAGGCCGTCGAGATTGTTGCTCCAGTCCTGCGTCACATCGGGCGTGACGTCGAAGCCCATGACAAAGGCGCGGTCCTTGCTGGACTTGAGCACATCGAGCAAAAACTCGTTGGCCGCCTGCTGCTCAAACTTGAAGCGGCTGCGGATTGAGGTACTGGTGTCAATGAGAATGCCGACGCGCAGCGGGAGATTGATCTGCTGGCGGAAGGAGGTGACCCTCTGCGGCGCGCGCTGGTCGTCAAGCAGGGCAAAGTCGCTGAGCTTGAGGTTGGGAATGTAATGCTGGTGCTTGTCGGTCACGGTGAAGATGAGGCTGACCTCATTCACGTTCACCTTCAAGGTGGGGATGTTCTGGTCATCCGCCTGCTGTTTTGGGGGCGTGGCAGGTTTCTGGGCGGCGGTGCCAGACTGGCCAGCAGCGGGGGCCGCGGCAGGAGCGGCTTGTGCCGGAGCGGTTTGTGCCGGCGTGGTGGGAGCGGTCGGCTGCTGAGCTTGCACGGTGAAGACGGAAAGGGCCGCAAGAAGCGGGCCAAACAAAAAATGCTTCATATTATCCTCATTTTACCAAGGGGAATATTCGCGAAGCCGAGGAAAGGGCAGTTAGGTCTCACTTTGGTGATGTGCCTTCCACGTCAACAAGGAACTGGTCCAGCTCTGCGGGCAAGGGGGCTTCAAGACTCAACGGCCTGCCGGTGAGCGGATGGGTAAACTCCAATTGCGCCGCATGCAGAAAGTTGCGCCCCAACTTGAGCGACCTCTGCTGGCCTTTGCGGATGCGGGTGCGACCCTGCTGGGCGGGAAGCTGCTCCACGAGCCGGCCCGCCGCGCCGTAAAGCGTATCGCCCACAACCGGATGGGCGATGGAGGCCATATGCACGCGAATCTGGTGCGTGCGCCCGGTTTCAATGCGCACGCGAACGAGCGTAAACGCGCCGAAGCGGGTTTTGAGCCGCCGCACCACCTCATAGTGAGAGACGGCGGAGCGGGCGTTTTCGGTAGGCCGGGTGGTCATGCGCGTGCGGCGCACCGGATCGCGGCCGACGGCAGCGGTGATGCTTCCCCGCTCCTTCTCCACGCGGCCGTGCACCAGGGCGATGTAGGTTTTCCGGATTTGCCGGCCGGAGAAAAGCGCGGCCAGCGCGGCATGGGCGGCGTCATTTTTGGCCACGATAATCAGGCCGCTGGTTTCCTTGTCCAGGCGATGCACAATGCCGGGGCGAAGGTCGCCTCCGGTGGAAGACAGCGCGCGGAAGCGATGCAGCAGCGCGTTGACCAGCGTGCCGCGATTGCGCGCATCGTCCGACTGGCCTGCGCCGGCGTGGACCATCATGCCGGCAGGCTTGTTGATGACCGCGAGAGCATCGTCCTCATAAATCACATCGAGAGGAATTTCTTCGGCGATGGCGCGCAGCGGCACCGGACGCGGCTCGCCGGTGACGAGGATGTGCTCGCCGCCACGCAGCTTGCGCGAGGCCTTGGCGCGTTCGCCATCCACAAGCACGTCGCCCTGGTCGAGAAGAAGTTGCGCGCGCGACCTACTGAGGCCTTCAAGCTGCGCGGCGAGAAAATGATCGAGGCGCTGGCCGGCCGCATCGGCGGTCACGCGGAGGTTGCGGGGATTATCCATGTGCGTCCACAATCTCCGCGCCGAAGGCTTTGCGCAAGCCCATGCAGCCGTACTGCGCGAACACAGCGGCCGCCTTTGCGGCGAAGGGGCGGACGAGCAATGAACCGGGTTGGAAAAGGATGGGGCGCACCAGAGCCAGAATAACTTCTCAGGCGGCCTGAAAGGTAGAATCCGGCCCGCTGGGCCGTGAGTGATGCGCTGGTGAACCCGTCCTAAGACGGCGGAGCTCCCCGCGGTTCGTTAGGCATTCCGGACTGGCGGACACGGCACACGGAACCGAAATAAACGAGTCGAGCCCCTGTTCAATGAATGTTGGTTCAACCAGCGTTGACCACCCACCTGCTTTGCAGGCCGGTTTCTAATGCGGATAGTAGGTGGGCGCGCCGGGAAATGCAAGTCTTGCGGAGCGGATGCGCGGTGTGCTAAGGCATTTTTCCTATTCCCGTAGAGTCGCCAACGTTGTACAAGGTTGTCGCTCCCTGAGGGTCGCGCCAACTCAGCCCTGGAGGTTCCGCGATACACCTAATAGGAAAAATGCTTTCGTAACCCGCGCGGGCCCGAATGGGACCGGCCCGGGAGCACAGGAGAACACGCATCGCGGAGGCGCGCCATCCCTTTGCAGGCCATTGGCTTGACTTCAGGGAGCTAGGAGCCGGTTTTGCGGTCGGCATCGAGGACTTCATCGAGCAAACCGCGCAGAGTGACGGCGCGGGCGTGGCCTTTGCGCGCGTCCGCGACGCCGGACTGGGAGAGCTCGTCGGCCAGATTGAGCGCGGCCAGCACCGCGACGCGCAGCGAATCGACGGTGGTGCTGTGCGCAGCGACGGCGCGCATCTTCGAGTCAACCAGATCGGCCAGGCGGTGGATGTGCTTCGGGTTCTGACCGGTGAGGTGATAGGTCTGGTCGTAAATGGAAACGGTGGTGTATTCGGCGGGAGTTTCCGCCTTCTTTTTGGCCATAGGCGACCTCACAGTTCGAGCGAATCGAGTTGAGAGAGCAGTCGATCGATGCGCTGGCGCACCTGATCGCGCTCGCGGCGCAGGGTGCGGACCTCATCTTTCATCTGAGCCAGCGCGGGAGCATGCTCCGTGAGCTGCCCTTCGGCCTTTGCGGCGCGCTCTTCGGCGGCGAGCCGGGCCTGCCGCTCACGCTTGACGAGCTCGACGGCGCGAATGACCCGCTCTTCGAGCGCGGAAAAATCATCGGCGCTGAGGGCCAGGGATTCGGGCTCATCGGCCGGGACGCCGGAGACTTTTGTGGTCTCGGCTCTCTCCTCAACTTCCGATTCCCAGAAAGTCTGCGGCATGTTTGAATGACCTCCGAGCGTGCTGCTGTGCAACAAAATTATAGCTCCATGGGCTGTGCAAAAGAGGTCAGGCGCGCAGGCGAGCGCCCGCTTTGCCAACAGCCTGGACGACCCGATCCTGAAAGGCCTGCAGCTCCTCTTCGCGGAGGGTGCGGTCGGCGGCCTGGAAGGTGACGCCAAGCAGCAGCGAGTACTCTTTTTGCCCGAGACGCGCATCGCGGAAGACCTCGCGGACGCGCCAATCGACGAGTTCGGGGAGTTCGAGCGCGGCGAGAGCCTGATCCACGGCTTCCCAGGGCGTTCGGTCGCCGAGAATGAGCGAAAAGTCGCGGCGAACGGGCTGGAAGCGGGAGAGCTCGCGCGCGGCGGGCTTGCGCAGGGGCAACTTGTAAAGACGGTCGAGATGGATTTCGCCGAGGAGGACCGCGTCCTTGAGTTTGCGCGCGGCGGCCTGGGCGGGATGAAGCTGGCCGAACCAGCCGACCGTGACGCCATCGAGGACAGCGCGTGCGGAGCGATAAGGGTGCAGCCACTGCGGCGTGAGGCCGGCCTCGGGCGGGAAGCGGTCAAAGTAGACGGCGCGGGATTGGAAGCGCGCGAGAAGCTGCTCGACCGCGCCCTTGAGGTCGTGGAAGTCGATGGGGTGCGCGGGATGGAGCGGGGATTGCTCCGGCAGGCTGCCGGCTGCTGCGAAGGCCAGCGAGGGGCGCTCGTCGACCCTTTCCGTGGTGCCGCTGAAAACGGTGCCGAGCTCGAAGAGGCGCACGTCGCCGACGTCGCGATGGAGATTGCCCGCGACCGAAGCGAGAATGCCGGGAATGAGCGAGGGGCGCAGGACTCCGGCTTCCTCACTGAGCGGGTTGCCGAGTGGAACCACCTGGCCGGGTTGCGGCGCGGTGAGCGCAGCCTCGGCGGCAGAGCAGAAGGTGCTGGCAATGGCCTCATGAAAGCCGGCGGCGCGCAGGGATTCGCGGACGGCGGCCTCACTTTGCGCCCAAGGCAGCGCGACAACGCCCGCGCCGAAGAGGGGCAGCGTGTTGGCGAAGCGGTTGTAGCCGTAGACGCGGGCGATCTCTTCGATGAGGTCGATATCGCGTTCGAGGTCGAGGCGCCAACTGGGCAGAGAGACTTGCCAGACGGCCCCGAATCCGGCCGCGGTTTCAGGCTGAATTGACAGTCCGCAGCCGAGCGCGGAGAGGAGGTTTTCGACGGTGGCGGCGGTGATTCCTGCAGGCTCAACCGTTGCGCCGAGGATGCGATGGACCTCACCGAGTGCGAGATGGATGGGCGCGCGGTTTGCGGTGCGCTGCTCCAAGGCGGCGACGCGCGCATCGACAAGATCGCTCTCAAGGCTGCCGCCGTTGGCGAGCAGGATGCGGCTGACGAGGGCGGAGGCAACGGGAGCAGCGTTGAAGTCTGCTCCGCGCTCAAAGCGGTGGCTCGCGTCTGTGTGCAGACCGTGGCGGCGCGCGGTGCGGCGCACGGCCATGGGCTCAAACCACGCGGCCTCGACGAGCACGTTCTTCGTTGCGGGCGTAATCATCGTGTCCCAACCGCCCATGACACCGGCGAGCGCGAGAGGCTTGGCGTGGTCGGCGACGATGAGGTCTTCGGGGTCGAGGGTGCGCACGATGCCGTCGAGGGTTTTGAGCTTTTCGCCTTTGCGGGCGCGGCGGATGACGATTCCGCCGTCGATTTTGTCGAGGTCAAAGGCGTGCGTGGGATGGCCCATGGCGAGCCAGCAGAAGTTGGTGGCGTCAACGGCGCTGGAGATTTTTTTCTGGTCCAAAAGCTTGAAGTATGAATCGACCTCCGCGCCGGGGAACCAGTCGCGCGAGTCGCCGACCGTGATGCCGCGCAGGACGCGCGCGGTGAAACGGCCGCAGGCCTCTTCGGCCTCGATGCGGACTTGGAACGGATGCGCAGCTGGCGCGGACTGAGGTAGCGCGGTGTCGAGCGGGCGCAGCGCAACGCCGTAGATGGCCGCGGCCTCGCGCGCCACGCCGTAGTGGTTCATGGCGTCAACGCGGTTGGTGGTGATGTCCATTTCAAACAGCGAGCCGTTGCCGGGGCCGAGCGCGAAGATGCCCTCGACGGCGATGCCGCGCAGGGTGAGGTCTTCGGCGAGCTGCGCGTCGTCGACGGGGAGCGAGGGCAGGTAGGAGCGGAGCCAGTTTGTGAGAATCTTCATTCCGTTTCAATCCGTGTGAGCAAGTCAGCAAGCCAGCGAGTTAGCAAGTCAGCAGACCAGCTCGAAAATTCAGTCGCCTTTCAGCGAAGCGAGTAAGCCATTGATGATTCGCGCGACTTCATCGCTTTGATTCATGAGAGCCTCATATTTGCCCTGCGCAAGAAACTTAAAATCAGAGGCGAGTTCCAGCTGAGTTTGCACCTCAAATAGCGAGCCTCTGGCATTGGCGAGGAATTGACGGAAATGTCCGTCATTCAGACGGCCATGTCCTTCTGCGATATTGCTCGGTACCGAGACGGCTGCTCGTCGAATCTGCGCTTGCAGCCCATACATCTCGGACTTTGGCAACGACTCCGTCTCTCGATAGATACTCTTAGCCAGTTCCATCGACTTTTTCCATGCGGCCAAATCCCGATAGTGTCTTGTTCGTGGCATTGCCTGCTCTCTTTCAGGCTGACTTGCTGACTCGCCAACCTGCTGACTTGCTACGCGAACTGCCCCAGGAACCGCATGTCGCCCGCGTAGAACTGGCCTATTTCGCTGACGCCGTACTTCATCATGGCGATGCGCTCGACGCCCATGCCGAAGGCGAAGCCGGAGATTTTTTTCGGGTCGTAGGCGGACTGCTTTTCCTGGGCGAAGGCGAAGACGGCGGGGTCAACCATGCCGCAGCCGAGCAGCTCAATCCAGCCGGAGTGCTTGCATTTGCGGCAGCCTTTTCCTCCGCAGAAGATGCAACTGATTTGCACGTCGGCCGAGGGCTCAGTGAACGGGAAAAACGACGGGAAGAAGCGCGTTTTGACCGACGAGCCGAAGAACGCCTTCATGGCGTGGTCGAGCGTGCCTTTGAGATCGCTGAAGGTGATGTTCGAGTCGACGCAGAGGCCTTCGACTTGATGAAAAATGGGCGAGTGCGTGGCGTCCTGCGCGTCATTGCGGTGGACTTTGCCGGGAATGACGATGCGGACGGGCGGCGGCTCAAGCTCCATGGTGCGCATTTGTACGGGCGAGGTGTGCGTGCGCAGCAGCAGGCGGTCGCGCTGCGGGCGGCGCTCCTGGTTGGCGACGACGAGCGTGTCCTGGGTGTCGCGCGCGGGATGGCCGGGCGGAAAGTTCATGCACTCGAAGTTGTAGAAGTCGGTTTCGACCTCAGGGCCGACGCCGACCGAGTAGCCGAGAGCCGCGAAAACACTGGTGATTTCGTTCATCGTGCGGGTGATGGGATGCTCGGCGCCGAGCAGACGGCGGGTGCCGGGCAGCGAGATGTCGATGGCTTCGGCGCGAAGGGCTGCGTCGTTCCAACTCCCGCCCGCCCCGGAGCCCGCGGCCTCTTCAAGCAGCGATTCGACGAGCTCCTTGAGGAGCTTGAAGCGCTCGCCGACGAGCTTTTTGGCGGCGGGCGGCGCGGCCTTGAGCCAACGGTCAGAGACCTCCTTGAGCAGGCCCTGCTTGCGGCCGAGCCACTGGAGGCGAAAGGCCTCGACGGCTTCAGGCGAGGCGAGCGACTGCGCACCGTCGCGGGCCTGGCGCTCGAGCGCGGCGAAGGCCTGCGAGAGGGCGGCGTCGTCAAAGGCCGTCAGATCGGGAATTACGTCCTTGGTCATGAGTTCGGGGTCATGCGTAAGGGACAGGATAAATCAACAAAGACAGCGGACAACAAACAGCGGACAACGAGGAAGCAGGTCAGCGAGTCAGCAAGTCAGCGAACGGCCGGCGGCCGCCGATTGCGCCTGCGGGGCGAAGACGAGGCGAACGGAGCTGCGTAATCTTCGGCAAACAAATTGTGGAAAACGTACGTTACCTTGGGCCCTATTGACGATTAGTACCTCGCAGGGGGGTAGGGGGGTGGTCCCTCCGGGCCAGGGAGTCAAGAGGAAACGGTTCCGGGCTGAGCTGAGAGCCCGTCTATTTCCAGTGTGGCAGGTTCGGCGAATTAATCGGCAAAGTCTGGAGGGAAATTTTTGGATGCGGCGGAGCGAAGCGACGGAGGGGGGGAAGGCGGACGAGAAGAAAGCGTAGGCGGAGAACGGAGGGCTGCGGTACAAATGGGGGAACGCAAAGCCCAACCGCATCTTTCCCATTCCGCGGATGCGCCGGCGCGCGGGCGAAGGCGAAGCTATGGCAACAGAAGAGAGAAAACTGCCCCCGGTGTGGCTGATGGGGCTGACTTACGCGACGTTTGGAATGGTGGGCGGATTTACGGCGGTGACGCTGCCGCAGATTCTGGCTGCAGAGCACGTGCCGGTGGGCCGGATTGCGTCGATTACGGCAGTGGTGATGTCGTCAGGGTTCTGGGGGCTTGTGATTGCCCCGATGGTGGACATCCGCTACAGGCGGCGCACGTATGCACTGGTATGCGGCGTGCTGGCTGCCCTGGCAGTGGGCTGGACGGTGGCGGCGCGGCCGGGGCCGGTGGCGCTGGAGTGGGTGATGTTCGTGGGCTTCACCGCGGCAACGGAGTACACGGCAGCGGCAGGCGGGTGGATGGGCAGCCTGATTGACAAGAAGCAGGACAGCGGGCTGGGGATGTGGTTTGCGGCGTCGAATATTGGCGCGGGCGGGCTGATGATGGTGTTGGCGAGCCAACTGCTGGCGCTGCCCAACCATTTGCTGGCGGGCATGGCGACGGGCGGTTTGATTCTTCTGCCGATGGTGACCTACTTCTGGATTCCCGCTCCGCCGCCTTCAGAGATTGGGGCGCTGGAGCGGTTTGGGAAATTCCTGAAAGAGGCGGTGCTGCTGTTGAAGCGGCGGGATGTGGTGCTGGGGCTGGTTCTGTTTGCGTCGCCGGCGGCGAGCTTTGCGCTGACGAACCTGATGGGCGGGATGGGAGCGGATTTCCACGCGAGCGAGAAGACGGTGGGGCTGTTTTCCGGCGTGGGATCGGTGTTTGCCGGCGTGGCGGGGAGCCTGCTGCTGCATCCGCTGGCGAAGCGGTTTGCGCTGCGGCCCGTGTATCTGGGCGTGGGCGTGGCGGGCGCGGCGTTCACGCTGGCACAGTTGCTGGCGCCGCGGAGCCCCATTGCATTTGGAGTGGCGATAACCGGCGAGAACATGTTCCAGGCGCTGGCGTTTGCCACGCTGTTCGCCATCATCTTTGAGATTATGGGGCCGGACAATCCGCTGGCGGGGACGATGTTCTCGCTGCTGGCATCGGCGTCCATGCTGCCAATCCTTTATATGCAGGTGCTGGACGGGCAGGGCTACACGAAGGGCGGGCCGGCGGGAAGCTACCTGATGGACGCCGGGGTGAGCGTGGCGGGCTGCTGCGCAATGGCGTGGGTGCTGATGCGGTGGAAGGTGATGGGTGCGGCGAAGACGGAGCTGGCGAGCGAGGTGGAATGAGCGGGATGTTGGGCTGGGGGGGTTGACGAGTGCAGGGAATAGGGACGAGGGACTAGGGACCAGGGATTTGGCGGCGCTGGGTTGAGGCTTGTGGTTTCCCAGGTCCACCTTCTCGCTGCCGCTCGAAAGCTGGACCCTTCGGCTTCGCTCAGGGCAGGCTCTGGGGCACCCAAATTCAGCGGAAGGACTCACTTCCCGGAAACGGCGCCGCCCGCCGCTTGCAGTAAAAAATGACTTGTCATCCCGAGCGAGGGTGCGAAGCAGCCGAGCCGAGGGACCTGCATTTCTTCGTTCGCACGCATAGAATGCAAGCGATGCCCGACAAAACCTACTTCACTTACATTGTTGCAAGCCGGAGCCGTACCCTCTACATTGGCGTCACCGGCAGCCTGAAGAAGCGCGTCTTTGAACACAAGAGGAAGTTGCACGAGGGATTCTCGGCAGCTTACAACTGCGACCGGCTTGTGTGGTTTGAACGCTTCGTAGAGGTGGGAAATGCAATTGCGCAGGAGAAGCAGCTGAAGGGCTGGCGACGAGCGAAGAAGATTGGATTGATTCGCGAGACGAATCCAACATGGATCGATTTGAGCGAATCGTGGTACACGCGGGAGCAGTTGGAGGGTCCGATTCGGTGAGAGTAAGTGAGTGTGCCGCGCTTTGCAAAAAAGCAAAATGCGGGTCCTTCGCTCCGCTTACCCCATCGCGCAGGCGCGAAGGGGCCCCAAGCGTGCTCCGCTCAGGATGACAATGCGTTGCTGGAAGGAGCGCCGGTTACTTACCCCACAGACACGGGAGCTTTCGCCAGCATCGTTTTGATGCCGCGGAGGGCCTGGCGGGTGCGTTCCTCGTTTTCGATGAGGGAGAAGCGGACGTGGGCG
The DNA here is from genome assembly GCA_049678625.1 of Occallatibacter sp. Classification (GTDB taxonomy): domain Bacteria; phylum Acidobacteriota; class Terriglobia; order Terriglobales; family Acidobacteriaceae; genus Telmatobacter. The sequence continues at coordinate 65,216 of JBAUEO010000019.1, forward strand.
TCACCGTGGTCGCCGAAGCCGATGCCCGGCGAGACGGCAACCTTGGCGTGGGTGAGCAGGAGCTTCGAAAATTCAAGAGACCCGAGGTGCTGGTAGGCTTCAGGGATTCGCGCCCAGACGAACATGGTGGCTTTGGGCAGGGCGACGGGCCAGCCGGCCTTGTTGAGCCCCTCGACGAGGACGTTGCGGCGGAGGCGGTAGGTTTCGCAGATGTCGGCGACGCAGTCCTGGGGGCCCTCCAATGCAAGGATGCTGGCGACCTGGATGGGCGTGAAGGTGCCGTAATCAAAGTAGCTTTTGAGGCGGGCGAGGGCGGCGACGAGGCGGGGGTTGCCGACCATGAAACCGACGCGCCAGCCGGGCATGTTGTAACTCTTGGAGAGGGTGAAGAACTCGACGGCGACGTCTTTCGAGCCGGGGACCTGGAGGACGCTGGGGGGCTTGTAGCCGTCGAAGGCGATGTCAGCGTAGGCCAGGTCGTGGATGAGATGGAAGCCGTATTGGCGGGCGAGCTGGACGAGGCGGGCGAGGAAGGGCAGCTCCACGCACTCGGTGGTGGGGTTGGAGGGGAAGTTGACGATGAGGGCCTTGGGGCGCGGGGTCATGCGGGGGATGATTTCCTCAAGCTGGGCCAGGAACTGCTCCTGATCGTGGACGGGGACGGAGACGATGTGCGCGCCGGCGATGACGGGGCCGTAAATGTGGATGGGATAGGACGGATTGGGAACGAGGACGGTGTCTTGCGCGTCAAGAATGGCGAGGCAGAGGTGGGCGATGCCCTCCTTGGAGCCGATGGTGACGATGGCTTCCGAGTCGGGGTCGAGATCGACGTCGAAGCGGGTCTTGTACCAGTTGCAGATGGCGCGGCGGAGACGGGGGATGCCGCGGGAGACGGAGTAACGATGAGTGACGGGCTTTTGCGCGGCCTCGACGAGCTTGTCGACGATGTGTTTGGGGGTTGCGCCATCAGGGTTGCCCATGCCGAAGTCGATGATGTCCTCGCCGCGACGGCGGGCGGCGACTTTCATTTCGCCGGTGATGTTGAAGACGTAAGGCGGAAGGCGCTGAATGCGGGAAAACTCGTCCATGGTGACTCCAGTGTAGCCGCAGCGGTCAGTAGTCAGTTGTCAGTCGTCAGTTTGTCCGCGCGCGGTCGAAGGGTCAAAACCTTGGCACGAGCGCGCATTTGGATTCTGGACTTTGTGGGATGAGGTGGGGCGGAGTTCAGGCGGCGGGAGCCGCAGCACGAGCCGCGGCGCCGATCGCGGAGGCACGGGGTGCGCGGGCGATGAGAGCGGGGATGAAGTCGGTGCGGTGCATGGAGGAATTATACAAGAGTAGCGATTGGCCGCCGGCTTATGCGAATGCGACAACGGAGACGCGAGCCTCAGGGGCTAAAGCCCGCGAACATTTTGGCGACCTTTTCGGCACGAATAAATTCGTGCCCTGTTACAAGGCCAAAGCGGGGTGGCGATGAGAAGAATCGCCGCCCTATGCGCAGCTCTAGTTGCCGGTGGTGAGGACGACGCGGAAGCGGGCTTTGCCGCTCATCATGCGGTCGTAGGCTTCTTCGGCTTTTTCGAGCGGGTAGAGCTCGTTCATGGGGCGGACGCCGGAGAGGGCGCTGAAGTTGAGCGTGTCTTCAGAGTCCATGCCGGTGCCGGAGGGCCAGCCGGCGACGGTGCGGCGGCCGAGGAGCATGGGGAAGGGATTGATGGCGAAGGGGCCGTCGGGCGCGCCGAGGAGAATGAACTTGCCGGCTGGCGCGAGGCCGTCGATGACCCAGTCAAGAGCTTTGGCGCTGGTGATGGTGGAGAGGATGATGTTTGCGCCGCCGAGTTTTTGCAGTTCCTGGGCGGGGTTCTGCGTGGTCGAGTCTATATAAAGATGCGCGCCGAGCTGGTGGGCGAGCGGGGCCTTGTCCTGGCCGCGGGCGATGGCGATGGTTCGATAGCCGCTTTTGGCCGCGAACTGCACGGCAAGATGGCCAAGGCCGCCGATGCCGAGAATGGCGACGGTGTCCCCGGGGCGCGCGCCGGAGTTGCGCAGGCTGTTGAAGGTGGTGACGCCGGCGCAGAGCAGCGGCGCGGCGTCCACGGGGGCGACCTCGTCGGGAATGAGGGCGAGGGCGTTGGCGGGGGCGAGGACGTAGTCGGCATAGCCGCCGTCAAAGTGAACGCCGGAGATGGGGCCGTTCTCGCAGAGCATGAAGTCGCCGCGGCGGCAGGGATTGCAGAAGTTGCAATGGCCGCCGTGCCAGCCGAGGCCGACACGCTGGCCCGCTTTGAAGCGCGGAACGTCGGGCGCGACGGCGTCAAGGATGCCGGCGACCTCATGGCCGGGGACGCGCGGAAACTGGAGGCCGGGCCAGAGGCCGAGCTTGGTGAGCGAGTCACTGTGGCAGACGCCGCAGGCCTGCACGTGGATGCGGACCTGGCCGGGGCCGGGCTCGGGGAATTCTTTCTGGACTAACGCGAAGGCTCCGCCGGCGGCGGGAACCTGCATGGCACGGCCGGTGACTGTGGGCATGGGCAGAAATCTCCTTTTTGTTTGCTTGGGGAATGGCTTGAAGCAGTTCGCGCGAAAGCAACGCTTCGGGACATTCCCTGAGGGGCTGAAGCCCCTTGTTTGAAAAGTGAACTGAAATGTACGGGCTAAAGCCCGTACCCTTCAAAGGCTCAGTTTCTGGTGAGGCGGTGAAACTCTACACAACTTTGGATGAGTTGCGGGGCGCGCGCGTTGCAGAAGGATGATGAACGCCGAATAAGAATTGCGGTTGGAGCGCGCGCAAAAGGCGGCGATGCGGGACGGATTGCGAGCGTGACCGTCGAGCCGCGAGGCGGAGAAAGGCACAGAGGCGCGGCCCGTATACTGAAAGACGCATGAGCACGTTCAAGCCTGTAGACGAACAAATGGATTTGCTTGAGAAGGGCGCGGCGGAGATTATCCGCGTGAGCGACCTGAGGGAGCGTCTGGAAGAAAGCCGCAAGACGGCGCGGCCGCTGCGCGTGAAGGCCGGCTTTGACCCGACTGCTCCGGACCTGCACCTGGGGCATACGGTGCTGATGAGGAAGCTGAGGCATTTTCAACAGCTGGGGCACACGGTGATTTTTCTGGTGGGGGATTTTACGTCGCTCATTGGCGACCCGACCGGGCGCAACGTGACCCGGAAGCCGCTCACGCGCGCGGAGATTGACCGCAACGCGGAGACCTATAAGGAGCAGGTCTTCAAGATTCTGGATGAGAAGGCGACCGAGGTGCGCTACAACTCGGAGTGGCTGGGAAAGCTGGGGTATGAGGACACGATCAAGCTGACGGCGCAGTTTACGGTGAGCCAGATGCTGGAGCGCGACGAGTTTCACAAACGCTTCCAGGCCGAGCAGCCAATCAGTTTGCATGAGCTGCTGTATCCGGTGATGCAGGGCTACGACTCTGTGTGCCTGAAGTGCGACGTGGAGTTGGGCGGGACCGACCAGAAATTCAACCTGATGTGCGGGCGCGAACTGCAACGGCACTTTGGGCAGAAGCCGCAGATTGTGCTGATGACGCCGATTCTGGAGGGCCTCGACGGCGTGCAGAAGATGAGCAAGTCGCTCAACAACGCGATTGGGATTAACGAGCCGGCGAGCGAGATGTACGGCAAGCTGATGTCGATTTCAGACGAGTTGATGTGGAAGTACTTTCTGTTTCTCACGGACCTTCGCGGGTCAGAGGTGGAGGCGCTGCAGACAGAGGTTGCCGCGGGAACGCTGCATCCGATGGAGGCGAAGAAGCGGCTGGCGCGAACGATTGTGGCAGGGTTTCACGGTGAGGCGGCGGCAGAGAGCGCGGATGAAAATTGGGCGAGGATGTTCCAGCAGAAGGAAACGGCTGAGGACCTGGAAGAGGTGTCAGTGGCATGGGAACAGATTGCGGGGAAAGAGCAGGGTGAAATCCGTCTTCCAAAACTTTTAGTGCATCTTGGCCTCGCAGCTTCAGGGGCTGAAGCGAACCGCAAGATTGCTGAAAGTGCTGTCAAGGTTGACGGCAAATCATGCGGTCCACTTCTATATGTAACTCAAGCGCTTCCTCTCAAGGTTGTGGTGCGGCTGGGCAAGCGGGCGAAGGTGGCGGTGATTCAGTAGACGGCGCACTGGTCGCAGACCGGGGGCCGGCACTTTCCCACGTCTCAGAAACGAGACGTGGGGCACCCAAATTTTTTCCCGGCGCAGGCGGAGGCAAATGCAGGTCCTTCACTCCGCTTACCCCACATTCGCAAAGCGAACGCGGGGCCCCGAACACGCTCCGTTCAGGATGACACGGACTTGAATAGGGCGTGCATTCCCACCCTTGCTGCGCAAGGATGGGGCACCCACTTCTGTGTCGAGTGTGACCGCGGTTATTTCGCCAGCGCAAACGCGCGGCCGGATTCGAGGAGCTTGGCGACGGATTCCCTGGAGCAGGATTCGGCGTAAATGCGCAGCAGGGGTTCAGTGCCGCTGGCGCGGAGGAGTATCCAGGTTTCTGCGGCGTTAGGTTTCGTCCTTGCCTCGGGATTGTCGAGGAAAAATTTGATGCCGTCGAGGGTTTCCTGGCGCAGGACGGGCATGGCGGCAAAGGCGGGGCTGCCGGGCTGGAGTGCGCGGGCGCGGGAGATGGCGGCGTTCTTCTGGTCGTCAGGGATATGGAGATCGATGCGGCCGTAGTGGTGCTCGCCGTACTCGGCCTGAAGGTCGGCGACGAGTGCCCCAAGGGTCTTGCCTTCTTCGGCCATGACGTTGGCGAGCAGCAGGGCGTTGAGCAGGCCGTCGCGCTCCGGCAGGTGGCGCTGGAAGCCGATGCCGCCGGATTCCTCGCCGCCCATTAGGATTTCGCGCTCCAGCATGTAATCGCAGACAAACTTGAATCCGATGCCGTGCTCGATGAGCTCGCGGCCGTGCTTCCGGCAGATGCGGTCAATCATTTTTGTGGTGTTGAAGGCGCGGGTGACTGCGCCGGGCCAGCCTTTGCGGCGAAGGACCCAGCTCAGGAGGACGGAAAAGATTTTGTGGGGGTCGACGAAGTTGCCATTTTCATCTGTTGCGCCGATGCGGTCGGCGTCTCCGTCGGTGCAGAGGCCGGCGTGGCAGTGGTAGGCGACGACGGCTTCACCGAGGGCGCGGATGTGCGGCTCAATGGGTTCAGGGTTGATGCCGGGAAAAAGCGGGTCAACATTGCCGCGGATCTGAACGTGATCGACGCCGATGCGGGTGAAGATGTCTGAGAGGATGGTGCGGCCTGCGCCGTACATGGAGTCGATGCAGAACTTCATGCCGGAGCGGGCGATGAGGTCGAGGTCGGCGAAGCTCTGTATGGCGGCGAGGTAGTCGGGGAGGAAGTCGACGCGGACGATGGGCGCATGCTGGGTGGCGCAGGGGACGGGCTGGCCGAGGAAGGACTCGATCTCGGCGATGATGGCAGGCCGGCCGGAGCCGCCGTACCAGGCCTTGTATTTGACGCCGTTCCACTCGGCGGGATTGTGCGAGGAGGTAATCATGATGCCGCCGGCGGCGCTCCGTGCCCGTACCCCAAAAGACAGTGCGGGCGTGGGCGTGATGTCATTCCCGAGGAAGACGGGGATGCCAGTGGCGGAGGCGGCCTGGGCGCAGGCCTGGGCAAAGGCGCGCGAGAAAAAGCGCGAATCGTAGCCGACGCAGAGGCCGCGGGAGGGGTCGTGATGAGCATGGATGTAAGCGGCGATGGCCTGTGCGGCGATGCGAACGTTGGCAAAGGTGAAGTCGTCGGCGATGATGCCGCGCCAGCCGTCGGTGCCGAATTTGATTTGAGGATGAGACATGCGGCGGACTTCTATTTCTCCTTGAATCTCAGACGACGCGCCGGCAAGCGCATTCCGTACTCATCATTGTAACGATGCGGTTTAGAGACGCGCAGTCCAGTAACCGGGACGGCGCTTTGCGTGGGCAATGGCGATGATCTGGGTTTCGTGGAGAAGTTCGCGGAAGACGATGAAGTATGGGAAGCGATGAAGAAGAACGCGGCGAGTGCCATAGACATAGGGGAGCGAGAGATTGGACGAGTGCGGAAGCGAACGAAGCTTCGACGCGAGCTCGACATTCAGGCGCAGAGCGGCAGATGGGCTCTGCGCCCAGTACCAATCAAAGGCCTCGGCCGCCTCGGCTTCGGCCTGAGGGTGAATGCTGACGGGTTTCACTTTTGCTGCTTGTCGGCGGCGCGCGCTTCCATGCCGGCGAGCACGTCATCCAGCGGGCGCATTTTGACCGCGCCGGAGTCGATTGCATCAAGGCGGCGCTTGATTTCCGCGTCCCATGCAGCATCAATCTCGGCCTGCGGCGCATCGCCCTCCTTGATGAGCAAGGATTCGACGAGCCAATCAATTTCCGCGGGCGGCAACTGACTGGCTTCTTCGAGGATTTCTTTGGCGGTGCGGGCCATGGGGAGATTGTATCGCGGAATGGTCTTTATCGTGGCTCCGGCCGTTTGCGCGGCGGAATGTAATGGAAGCGGATGAGGTAGATGTTGTCGCCGCTGCCGTGTTGCGCGACTTTTAAGAGGTCGAGGACTCCGAGGAACCCTGACTCGCGCGCGAGCTGTGGCGTGACGTCAGGAAAGCCGATGGGCTCGATGGAGTCCACCTCAACTTCGCCTTCCTCCATCTGGTAGCGGCCGCCCACGCGCACCTGCAGGCGCTTCCAGATGCGAATGGTGCAGGTGATTTGTCCGTTGCGGACACCGTCGCGGAGGCGCTTGGTGAAATGCATCGTGTCGAATCAGACCTGACTAGAATGACCGGATTGAGATGAAGGGGCTCAAATGAGGTCGTCGCGGCCGGTGAGGCCGAGCTCCTTGACGATTTTGCCGACGTCCTGGGAGTTGTCGCGGCTGGTGATGAGCAGGGCGTCTTCAGTGTCGACGATAACCAGGTTTTCGACGCCGACGAGGGCGACGAATTTGCGCGGGCTGTAGACGTAATTGTTGCCGGCATCGAGGGCGAGGTGGCCGTCGGTGTCGGATACGTTTCCATCGCCGTCTCCGCGCAGGCGGGCTTCAAGCTGGTACTCGTAAAGCGAGGCCCAGGAGCCGAGATCGTTCCAACTGAATTCGGCGGGGAGGCAGAAGAGGCGCGAGAGATGCTCGCCCTTGGCGGAGCGCGGCTCGAGGACGGCGTAGTCCACGGAAATGTTTTCACACTTGGCGTAGAGCTTTTGGAAAACATCGTTGAAGGTCGGGGTTCCGTAGGCGGCGGCGATGCTTTCAAGCAGCGGCGCGGTCTCCGGCAGGTGTTCGCGAACGGCGTTGGCCAGGGTGCGGGCGGACCAGAGGAACATGCCGGAGTTCCAGAAGTAGTTGCCGGCGGAGACGAACTCCTCGGCGCGATTGAGGTTGGGCTTCTCAGTGAATCGGCGGACGTGAAGGGCGGAGTCGTCGTCGGTGAGGTCGCCGGTTTCAATGTAGCCGTAGCCGGTCTCAGGCCGGGTGGGCTCGATGCCGAGGACGACCATGTTTTCCGCGGCGGCGGCCAGAGCAATGCCCTTGTGGAGGGCCTTGAGGAAGCGCGGCTCGTCGGCGATGACGTGATCGGAGGGGAAGACGCCGAGGATGGCGTCGGGATTTTCGCGCTCAATGAGAAAGGCGGCCAGGCCGCATGCGGGCGCGGTGTTGCGGGCCACGGGCTCGCGGATGATTTGCGCCCGGGGCACGTCGCGGAGCTGGTCGGCGATTTCGGCGGCGAGATAGTCGTTGGTGATGACCCAGGTTTTTTCCGGGGTGCCGAGGGGCTTGAGGCGCTCGACGGTCTGCTGAATCATGGAGCGCTCGCCATCGAGGGCGAGGACCTGCTTGGCATGGGCGCGGCGGGAGCGCGGCCAGAAGCGGGTTCCGCTTCCTCCGGCAAGAATCACGGGTCGAAAATCGATTGCGGTCGGCATGGAAATGCCATCGTACCTGACGAAGAACAGGTTTGCACAGAGAGGAAGCGCAGTTTTTGAGGCGGAACCTCTCAGTTTGCGGAATGGGCGGCGGCGGCAGGCGAAGGTGCGTGGACGGCGGGAACTCCGGCGGCGGGCAGAGGGCCGGACGCCGGCGCGCAGGCAGAGGAATGAGGCGCAATGGGATAAGCTACCGGCTATGCCCACCCTGAAGAACGGTTCGCTGCACCTGGCCCGCGTGGCGGGGATTGACCTCTATCTGCACTGGTCGTGGTTTGTGGTGGCGGCGTTTGAAATAGAGATGCGGCGCGGGGATTACCACTCGGCGGTGTGGAATGTGCTGGAGTATCTGGCGCTGTTCGGGATTGTGCTGATTCACGAGTTTGGGCATGCGCTGGCCTGCCGGCAGGTGGGCGGAAGCGCGGACACGATTATGCTGTGGCCGCTGGGCGGAGTGGCCTATGTGGATCCGCCGCCGAGGCCGGGAGCGGTGCTTTGGAGCATTGCCGCAGGGCCGCTGGTAAATGTGGCGCTGATGCCGGTGCTGTATGGGGCATACCGAACGGCAGGTCTGTTGGGCTGGGCACAAACGCTGCCGGATGTTTACCAATTCATGGTGAACGTGTTCTGGATCGACGTGATTCTACTGGCATTCAACATTCTGCCGGTGTATCCGCTGGATGGCGGCAAGATTGTTTGGGCGCTGCTGTGGTACAGGATGGGCAAGGCCCGGAGTCTGCTGGTGGCCGCGTGGCTGGGCGTTGTGGGCGTGGCTGGCTTGCTGCTGCTGGGGCTTTGGTGGCGGTCGATCTGGACGATTGTGATTGCGGCGTATCTGCTGCTGACCTGCTGGCGAAGCATCCAGGCGGCGCGCGCGATGGTGAAGCTGGAGCAGTTGCCGCGACACGCAGGCGTCAAATGTCCGACGTGCGGCATGGCGCCGCCGATTGGCGCGTTCTGGCAGTGCGGCGCGTGCGGCGGGCGATTCGACACCTTTGCGACGGGTGCGGTGTGCCCGCATTGCAACGTGCGGCACCCGGATACGGCGTGCCCTGACTGCAGACGCTCGGCCAAGATGACGGAGTGGGGCGCGCAGGCGCATGCCCTCAGGGGCTGAAGCCCGTGAGGATGAGGATGCTGCTGATGTACGAGCTGAAGCCCGTACCCTTCAAGAGGTCCAGCTCTCGCATTTGTGCAGAGGCGGTAAAGGCCGGGGGCTGAAGCCCACTGCTCCCTCCGAAATCAGCAAAGGGCAGCAGTACTTACGCCAGGCTGGTGAGGAATGCTCCCATGCGCTTGGTGCCCTCGTCGATGTTCTGGCGGGTGACGGGGTAGGAAATGCGGATGTGGTGCGGGGTGCCGAAGGCCTCGCCGGGCACGGTGACGACGTGGGCCTCATGGAGCAGGCGGGTTGCGAGCTCGGTGGCCGACTGGATGCCGCCTTTGCCGATGAATGCTGAAAGATTTGGATAGACGTAAAACGCGCCTTCCGGCCTGGTGCAGGTGACGCCGGGGATCTCGGCCAGGCGCGCGAGCATGTGGTCGCGCAGGCCGATGAATTCGGCGCGAAACCCGGAGACGCACTCCTGCGGACCGGCGACGGCGGCGATGGCGGCCTTTTGGACGATGCTGGTGGCGTTGGAGGTGGACTGCGACTGGAGCTTGCTGAGGTTGGCCACAATGGGCTTGGGAGCCAGAGCGTATCCGGCGCGCCAGCCGGTCATGGAATAGGTTTTGGAGAGCGAGCCGAGAATGACAAGGTGCTCCTTGGCCCAGGTGAAGGAGCCGCCGGAGACGGGAGTGCCGGCGTAATTGAGATAGACGTAGCACTCGTCGAGCAGCAGATAAATGCCGCGCTTGTGAGCAAGGTGGACGATGCGCTCGAGGTCCTCGGTGGAGACGACCGCGCCGGCGGGGTTCGACGGCGAGTTGAGGATGATGGCCTTGGTGCGCGGGGTGATGGCGCGCTCAATCGCGTCCGCCGAGATGCGGAAGTTCTCGGCTTCGCTGGTTTCAAGAAAGATGACCTTGCCGCCGGCGTACTGGATGATGTCCTTGAAGCTGACCCAGTAGGGCACGGGAAGGATGACCTCGTCGCCGTGGTCGATGAGGATCTGGACGGTGTTGAAGAGGGCATGCTTGCCGCCGGAGGTGAAGATGGCCTCGTCCACGGCGTAGTCGGAGCCGAAGTCGGCGGCGTGGCGCTCGACGATGGCCTTGCGCAGGTCAGGGATGCCGGGGACGACGGTGTAACGGGTGAAGTTGGCGTCGATGGCCTGGATGGCCGCGTCCTTGATGTGGCGCGGCGTGGGGAAGTGCGGCTCGCCCGCGCCGAAGTCAACCAGGTTTGCGCCGGCGGCGCGGAGCCTGGCTGCCTCCGCGGCGACGGCCATGGTGGCGGAGACTTGAATGCGGCCGATGCGCTCGGCAAAAATTTGCGGGACGGTGGAGGTGCTCATGGCTGCTTCTATCTTTACAGATTTTGGAGCGTTGGAAAATGGGAAGGAGCGAGAAAGTGAACCCGGCGGGCTGTCTACTTTCCGCTAATGCGGCCTTTGAGCCGCTTGAGAACGGCGGGAGGGACGAGGCCGGAGATGTCGCCGCCAAAGCTGAAGACCTCTTTGACGATGCGGGAGCTGACGAAGGAGTAGCGGCCGGCGGGCTGGAGAAAGACGGTTTCGATTTCCGGGGCGAGGCGGCGGTTCATGAGTGCCATCTGGAACTCGTATTCATAGTCAGAGATGGCGCGGATGCCGCGCAGGACGGCGGTGGCTTTCTGCTCGCGGGCGAAGTCGACCATGAGACCTTCGAAGGTGGCAACGGAGACGTTGTCGAGCGCGCGGGTGGCTTCCTTGAGCATCTTGACGCGCTCCTCAACGGTGAAGAGGGGATTTTTGACGGGGTTGATGAGGATGGCGACGGTGAGGTGCTGAAAGAGGAGCGAGCCGCGCTGGATGAGGTCGATGTGGCCGTTGGTGGGCGGGTCAAAGGTTCCGGGATAGAGGGCTTTGACGGACATGACGGCTCCAAGAGGATTCTAGCAGCGGGGGAGGCGGAGTTGACCACGGCGTGGGATTACCCGTCAAGACACCCTACCATCCAGGTCTGCAAAGAAGCGGATTCCTGGAATGGCGAGGCTTCTCAGTTTGCCGTCGTTGGTGATGAAGAGATCAACTCCAGCCGACGCTGCAGTGGCCAGATGAACTCCGTCCGCCTGACCGACCCGCATGTTGGCACGGATCACGCTGTATCTGTCGGCGGCTTCGAGGTTGAAGGGCAGAATCTCAACCTCTTTGCTGTTGAAGAACTTCTTCAAAGTATTGATTCCCACAAGATCGTTGCGTTTTCGTGGACCCGTAAGCACTTCGCCAACGGTAAAAATGCTTGTACACAGAATGTCGCCACGTCTCAGCATGGCTTCATGCGTTCGTTGGACCCGTTTACCAAAGGCTGGATTCGCTTCTAGCAGATAGATGAAGAGCATTGAGTCCCAATAGACTCTGTTCACTTCGTCTCCTTTGCATTTCGCTGCTTGAGCTCTTCCGCTTCATACTTTTGCCATGTGTCCGGTCCCCACTCCCGCTCTCGGTGCAGAAACGCCTCACCCCCGCCAAGCGCCTTGAACGTCTCGGCGCAGAGCCCATAAAGCGCCCTCAACCCGGCTCCATTTGGAATCATCCTTTGTGGCGAAGCAGCCGGTTCGGCTTGGTCAAGCACCCGGTAAACGAACTGCACGGTTGTGCTCGGACCGCCCGAAGGCGGCCCACCGCGCTTCTCAATCAGCTCTACACCGGCCTCCAGTTGGAAATCTTTCGACAACAAAGTTGAAAAAACAGAAGGGGTCCGGTTCGTCCAGCCCAACTCTTTCTGAACATTTCCAACCCGAACTTGAATGGTTTTCTCGCCTTTCAAACGCGCGGGCTTCACATAGGAGGAAATCACGTGCTTTTTTGTCTGCTCAGTCGGCTTCATTTTTTCGATTCTCCATATTTCATTCACTACTATACATACATTACATTTCGCTGTCAAAGAAAGGCTGCCGCGCCGCGCGCAGCCGTAGAGAGGGGTTTGAGGCTATTTATCCTTTTCGGCCGCGGACGGCTTCCTTGGCTTGGGCTTCGGCGTCGGCGGGGGCTTCAGGGACTTCGACCTTGCTGACACCGATGTTCAACTTCTTGCGGACCTCGGTGTCCATTCTGGCGAAGGTGTCCTTGTTTTCCTTAAGGAAGCCGCGGGTGTTTTCGCGGCCCTGGCCGATGCGCTCGCCGGAGTAGCTGTACCACGCGCCGGACTTCTCGACAATGTTGTGGAGGACGGCAAGGTCGAGGACGTCGCCTTCGCGGCTGATGCCCTCGCCGTAGAGGATGTCGAACTCGGCGTCGCGGAAGGGCGCGGCCACCTTGTTTTTGACGATCTTGACCTTGGTGCGGTTGCCGACGACGGTGTCGCCCTCCTTGACGGCGGCGATGCGGCGGATGTCAACGCGGACCGAGGAGTAAAACTTGAGGGCGCGGCCGCCGGTGGTGGTCTCAGGGTTGCCGAACATGACGCCAATCTTTTCGCGAATTTGATTGATGAAAATCAGCGCGGTGCGGGACTTGGAAACGGTGCCGGTGAGCTTGCGCAGGGCCTGGGACATGAGGCGGGCCTGCAGGCCGACGTGGGTGTCGCCCATTTCGCCGTCGAGCTCTGCCTTGGGGACGAGGGCGGCGACGGAGTCAACGACGAGAACGTCAATTGCGCCGGAGCGGACCAGAGCCTCAGTGATTTCGAGGGCCTGCTCGCCGGAGTCAGGCTGCGAGACGAGGAGGTTATCAACATCGACGCCGAGCTTTTTGGCGTAGCTGGGGTCGAGGGCGTGCTCGGCATCGACGAAAGCGGCGAGGCCGCCCATGCGCTGAGCCTCGGCGATGATCTGGAGGGTGATGGTGGTTTTGCCGGAGGACTCAGGGCCGTAGACCTCAGTGACGCGGCCGCGGGGGATGCCGCCCACACCGAGGGCTGCGTCAAAACTGATGGAACCGGTGGAGATGACGGCGATGGGCAGCAGGGCCTCTTTGGAGCCGAGCCGGACGATGGAGCCTTTGCCAAATTGCTTTTCGATCTGCGAGAGAGCCAGTTCGACCGCTTTTGCGCGGTCATCGGCGACAGCCATGAGAGAGCTCCTATAAGGAAGATCTGACCGTCGGCGCAGACCTGATAAAAAGGCGGAAAAACACGCCGCGGCGGGGATTGGATTCGAGGGGATTGTAGCAGGACGGCACAGGCAAAGACAGGAAAAAGCGAAGAAATAGAGAATATCCCGACAATGCATAGGCACAGAGCATCTGCATCAAACGCAGGAATATGCATCAAATTGGAAATCGATGTAGAATTGTGCCATGAGAACCACGGTCACCATGGACGATGAAGTGCATGAGTATGCGGCCTATTATGCCCGGGCGCGGGGGCTGACTTTGAGCGCGGCCGTCAGTGAGCTGATCCGGAAGGCACGGAACGCGCCCACCCCGGCTGCCGATGGGATTCGAATTCTGCCCAACGGCTTTCCCATATTTCCTCCGACGGGTAGAACCATCACCATCGAAGACGTGAAGCGGCTCGAGGAGGAAGAGTTTGAGCCGAAGTAGCCTGCTGGACGTCAATGTCCTGATTGCGATGGCCGAACCCGGCCACACGCACCACCAGAAGGCGCAGAACTGGTTCAACTCGACGCGCAAGAGCGCATGGGGTGTTTGCCCGCTAACCGAAGTGAGTTTCATTCGGTTGACGACAAATCCGCGCTTCAGCGCGGGAGCGCGGAGCGTTCCGATGGCCACGGCGATTCTCCAAACAATGAAGAAGCACCCGGACTACTCATATTCGGGGAGCGACAAAAGCTGGGCGGAGCTGACGGCTCCATTCGCCAGGCGAATTATCGGTCATCAACAGGTGACGGACGCCTATCTGCTGGGTCTTGCAATCGACACGAATGCAGTGCTGGTCACCCACGACAGAGGGATCCGCGAAGGTTTGGCCAGACCAGAGTTCACGGGAAACATTTATGTGATTGAGTAAAGGGCGCACCTGCTCAAACGGTGTAGGCGCCGATGCGGGTTTCGCGGGCGGTGAGCGAGTCGCAGGAGCGGTCGATGGCCTCGTAGTCGGGGTCGTGGTCGCGGCGGAAGGCGCGGAAGGCATCTTCGCTGGTCCAGCGGTCGATGGTGAGGTAGGCGCCGGGGATGTAGGCGTCGCGAAGCAGCTCGGTGCCGCGATAGTCGGGCGAGGTGCGGAAGAGCGTGGCCCAGGAGCCTTCCGGGCTGTAGGCAGCTTCAAACGCGGCGAGATTTTCTTCAGCGACTTCAAACTGCCAGACGACGACGAACATGGGTGCTCCGGTGATGGAACCATGGTAGCGCAGGGGGTAGCGCAGGGGGTAGCGCAGGGGGACGGCGCAACAACTGCGTTCTCAGCCGCCGCAGCCGCAGGAGCGGGCGAGGACCTCAGCGAAATGCAGGGCCTGTTTATGGCCGAGCTGCTGGATCTGCTCGCGGCAACTGAAGCCGTCGGCGAGCAGGATGGTCATGGGTTCGGCGGCGCGGACGGCGGGAAGCAGGCCGTCTTCGGCGATGGCTTTGGAGACCTCGAATTTGCCTTTCTCAAAACCGAAAGGCCCGGCCATGCCGCAGCAGCCTGCCTGGATTGTCTCGACGGTTGCGCCGGCGCGGCGAAGGATTTCGATTTCGCTTTGCGGGCCGCCAAAGACGGCTTTGTGGTGACAGTGGCCGTGGAGGAGGAGGTGCGCGCCGGACAGGCTGCCCGCGGCGAAGTCAGGAGCGTTGACGGCGAGCCAGTCAGCGAGGAGCCAGGTTTGATTGCGCAGGAGCTTCGCGCGTTCGTCGTTGGGAAAAAGTTCCGGCAATTCGTCCTTGAAGACGCTGGCGCAACTGGGCTCAAGGAAGAGGATGGGCAGGCCCAGGTCGAGATACGGGGTCATGCGGCGGAGGACGCGGGCGAGATAGTCGCGGGCGGAGTGGAGCAGGCCGAAGTCGTACAGCGGGCGGCCGCAACAGAGATGACCGTGCGGCACGACGACGCGGAAGCCGGCGGAGGCGAGGACGGTTTCAGCGGCGGCGAGGATTTGCGGGTGGTAGTAGTTGTTCCACGTATCCGGCCATAGAACCACCTGCGGTGGGGCTGACTGCTCTTGCTCGTAGGCTGAGGCCCCAATTTTGCTGAGCGGTCTATCGGCACGACTGAAGTCGCGCCCGGCTACAAAACTTTTGGCAGCGAGGTGGGGGAGCGTGCGTTGTTGCGCGATGCCGGCGAGGCGCTTGACGAACGGGCCGGTTGCGGCGCCATTGAGCAGGGCGTTGGTGAACGCGGGCGCAAGGGAGCCGAGGCGGGCGAGCTTGTCGGCATAGCCGAAGACGTAATGCTGCAGCGGGTGCAGGCGGCCCTTGTAACTCTGCGCGAGGAACTCGGATTTGCAGGCGGCCATGTCAACCTGGACGGGGCACTCGGTCTTGCAGGCCTTGCAACTGAGGCAGAGGTCGAGGGCTTCGTGAATGGCGGGGCTGCGCAGGCCTTCCACGCGGAGCTCGCCGGCGAGCATCTCCCAGAGCAGCCGGGCGCGGCCGCGGGTGGAGTGCTGCTCCTGGCCGGTGGCGCGATAACTGGGACACATGACGCCGCCGGAGGCTTGGCGGCATGCGCCGACGCCGACGCAGCGCTCCGTGGCGTGCTGCAAAGAGCCGGAATCGGCAGAGAAGGCGAAGTGGGTCGCGAGCGGCTGCTGTGCGGGCGAACCGGCTGGCGCGGGCGAACCGGCTGGCGCGGGCGGATGGTGGCGAAGGTTTTCGATGGGGTCGTAGACCCGCACCGCATCGATGAGCTTGCCGGGATTCATGCGGTTGTCCGGGTCCCAGATGGCCTTGAACTCGCGGAAGGCCTGCATGAGCTCGGGGCCGAACATTTTGGGTAGCAGAGCGGCGCGGGCCTGGCCGTCGCCGTGCTCGCCGGAGAGTGAGCCGCCTTCTTCAATCACGACATCGGTGGCGCGGTCGAGGAATTCGCGGAAATTGCGCAGGCCCTTGTCGGTGTCAAAGTCAAAATTGATGCGCATGTGGACGCAGCCCTGGCCGTAGTGGCCGTAGAGCGGGCTGGTATAGCCGTATTCGGCCATGAGCGCGGTGATGCGGCGAAGGTAGCTGCCGAGGCGGTCTGGCGGAACGGCGGCGTCCTCCCAGCCCTCCCAGCGACCGGGCTCGCCGGGCACGCAGACAACCGCGCCGAGTGCCGACTCGCGCACATGCCAGACGGCGGCGGCTTCAGCCGGGGTGCAGATGTGGGCCGAGGGCGGATGGGGCCAGGACTGCGAATCGCGCGCGACCTTCTCGGCCATGGATTGGGCTTCTTCGGCGGACCATGCGCCCATTTCAACGAGAAGAAAACCGACGCCGGGCGGGAGGGTTTCAAGATCGCGAAGGGCGAGTCCCTTGCGGCGCATGAATTCGACGAGAAGCTGGTCAAAGCCCTCGAGGCCGATGGGCTTGTGCGCGAGCGCGAGAGGGACGGAGTCGGCGGCGACAAACGGGTCGTCGAATCCGAGTACGGTGAGGACGCGAAAGGGCGGGCTGGCGGCGAGGTTGAGCGTGGCGGAGAGGACGGTGGCGCAAGTGCCCTCACTGCCGACCAGCGCGCGGGCGACCTGGAAGCCGTTTTCCGGCAGGAGCTCATCGAGGTTGTAACCGGAGACGCGGCGCGGGATGCGCGGAAATCTCCGGCGGACCAGGTCGGCGTAGCGGTCGCGGAGCTGGGCGAGGCCAGAGTAGATTTGGCCGACGCGGCCGCCGGAGCGGATTTTTTCTTCGACTTCGGCTTCGCGCGTACGACCCACCGTCATGCGCGTGCCGTCGTAGAGAACGATGTCGAGGGAGTGGACGTTGTCCACGGTTTTTCCGCCCAGCAGGCCGTGGACGCCGCAACTGTTGTTGCCAATCATGCCGCCGAGAGTGCAGCGGGAGTGGGTGGCGGGGTCGGGCGCGTAAGTGAGGTGGTGGAGCTCGGCGGCGTCGCGCAGGCGGTCAAGGACGAGGCCGGGCTGGACCTGGGCGAGGCGCTCGGCGGGGCTGAGCGAAACGAGCTGGTGCATGAAGCGGGAGAAATCAAAGACCACGGCCACGTTGGCGCACTGGCCGGAGAGCGAGGTGCCGGCGCCTCGGGGCAAGACGGCGGCTCCGACGGCGCGGCAGGCGGCGAGCGCGGCTTCGACATCCGCGGCGTGGCGCGGATACACGACGCCGACGGGAAGCTGGCGGTAATTGGAGGCGTCGGCCGCGTACATGGCGCGGGAGGCGAGGTCAAAGTGGACTTCGCCTTCGAGGGTGGACTTGAGCCGGGCTTCGAGCTCGCGATGGGCAGCGAAGCGCTCGTGTTCGAGGGGCGTGAACTGCGCGAGGATGGGAAAAGCCGAAGAGCTCACGAAGGAATGGTAGCGCGAGGGAGCTGCCAGGAACGCAATGCGATAGGCTTGGAGGGTCAATCAAGCTGGATGGAAACGACGGAGGCTGGAAAATGCGGCCACAACCTTTGATTGCGGTGACGGATGTGGAGGCGAGCAGCCGGTGGTATCAGCGGCTGCTGGGATTGAAGAGCGACCACGGTGGGCCGCACTATGAGCGGCTGGTGGAGAACGGCGAGCTGATGCTGCAACTGCACAGCTTTGAGGCCGAGCACCACCATGGGCCGATTGCGGATCGCGCCGACAGGCCCTATGGCAATGGATTACTGCTGTGGTTCGAAGTGGAAGATTTTCAAGCGGTGATGGAGCGCGCGATGGCGATGAAGGTGGAGATGGTGATGCCGAAGCATCGCAATCCCCCGGACGGAAACGGCGGGCCGAACCACTGGGAGGTTTGGATGCTCGACCCGGATGGCTATGTGGTGGTGGTGGCGAGCCCCGACGGCACAGCGGACGGGAACTGGAAGCCCGGCAGCGATTAGGCGACACGGATGAGGCGAAGCGCGGCGGGCTACTCGCCTTCCCAGGCGGCGATGGCGGCGAGGACGGCGGTTTTTTCCTCGGGCTGGACGAAGGAGATTTCGTCGAAGGTCTCGAGGCGAATTTCGTTTGCCGGCTCGGTGAGGAGATGGATTTTTGCCGAGTAAAAACGCGTGCCGGAGATCCAGTAGATGTTGATGGGGTCGCGGCCTGGAAAGGCGGTGATGTGCCAGCCGTGGCCGCCGCTCTCAAGCGTGTATTCGACGCCGTTGATGTTGTATCCGCCGAAGATGCCCTGGCGGTTGCGGGCCGCGGTAAGCAGTTTAAGCGCGTGAGCGTGCATCGTTCCCCCATGCGAGGAAAAGTGTAACCGATGAAGCGGCGGCGCATGCGAGGAAAACGGAGGATGAGCGGGCGCTAGCGGCCGGGCCACTCATCGACAACAACGCCGAGGTCGCTGAGCTGCTGGATGGCGGCTTCCTCATCCCGGCGAATGGCGGGGCGATCTTTCAGGCCGGCGTCGGGGGCTTCGGCAATGGCGACGACGCGCCCATAGCGCCAGGCTCCGGGCGGCAGGGCGGTGATGGCGCGGGCGAGATCGGAGAGGCGAATCTGCATCTCCTGGCGGCGGGCGGCCTTGGGGCGAAGGATGGTGCCCTGCGCGAAGGTGCTGGTGTTGGCGTCCGTGAGGATGATGCGGAGATCGATGCGGCCGGCTTCGACGGTAATGAAGGGATTGTTCCACTGGCTGGGCTCGTGAATGTCAACGTAAAGGCTTTTGGTGGGAAGGGGAATTGCCTCGAGCGCGGCGCGCTGCTGGTCGCGGAGGGTGTTGGCGGCCTGGACGCGGTGCTCGGCGTCGGCGGCCTTGTGGGCGACGCCGGCGACCTCCTGCTCCTGCCTGTGGCAGGCGGTAAGCGAGAGGGAGGAAGTCAATGCCAGAGAAAGCAGGGCAAGAAAAACCAGAAACCTCGATTGCATGTGCTGCATCACTCTCAAAGGATAACAGGGCGACTGCTGAAGACAGGGTTTGTACGAGGGCGGTCGGGCTTGTTGGTCAGCGGCGATGAGTTCCCGGCGGATACGGCGCCGGAGCGAGCGGGATGGATAACTCGGGTGCGGAATGGAGTTATCTCAATTTGCGACTTGAGTTAGAGAACAAGTGATTTTCTGAGTAACAGGAGTCAATTCCCGTGTGGAAGCACGCAAAAGCGAGTAGAATGCGGGTGCTTGCAATGTGGCTTTGCGCCGCAGCGTGCAGAAGGAGAGAGCCATGAAGAGACCTTTGGCGGTGATGGGGCTGCTGCTGGGCCTGGCGGCCACTCCCAGTGTGACTGCGCAGCAGTACGACGTGAGCGGCGCAACACCTTCGGCGACCTTCCGGGTGGAGGTGCGGCGGGTTCCGGTGGACGTGGTGGTGACGGACAAGAACGGCAATCCCGTGACCGGCCTGAAGGAACGGGACTTTCACGTGAAGGAGGACAGAAGGCCACAGAGGGTTCTTTCCTTTGACTATTATGACGGGCAGGTGATGCGCTACGTGCCGGGGAAGATGCCGCTGTTGCCGGTGAATACGTTCGTTGACCTGCCGCAGCAGCCGGAGCGCGGGCCGCTCTACATTCTCTACTACGACATGGTGAACACGCCGATGACCCAGCAGATGCAGGCTCGCAATCAGTTGCTGGATTTTATCGATCATGCCCAGCCCGGGACCCGCTTTGCACTGTTTGTGAATATGGCCGGGCTGCATTTGATCCAGGGATTCACGAGCGACCACGCGCTGCTGCGGGAGGCGATTCTGCGCAAGGGGCCGGGGCCGCACGTGCCCGAAGTTTTCATTTATGGAGAGAACTACGGATTCGAAGACGCCGGAGCGGCACTTTCCAATTTGAAGTTTATTGCCGAATACATGAATGGCATCCCCGGCAAAAAGAACCTGCTCTGGCTGGCAAGCGAGTTCCCCATTCCCGTGGGCCCCACGATGAGCGGCCACAACTCGGACACGGGAGTCGGTGGAGGGTTCTCCAGTTCGACCATCCAGATTAACGACCTGACTTATCTGCTGAGCACGGCGATCAAGGAAACGTACGCGGCCCTGGAGGCGAGCCGGGTTGCAGTGAACCCCGTAAACCTGAACGGAGTGATGTCCGGTGGCGGCGTGACCCTGAACCAAACGTCGGACGAGAGCGGATTGTCGGCTGGAGACACCATTACCGAATACAAACACGAGGATGCCATCGCCGCGGCTACAGGCGGTCATGCGTATCACTCCAACAACAAGCTGAAGGAACTGCTTGACGAAGCCGTGGATAATGGCTCCAGCTATTATTCGCTGAGCTATGAGCCCACAAACACGCTCTACGACGGCAGAGAACGGCACATTGAAGTGACACTGGGGAAGAAGAACGAGTACACACTGAGCTACCGGACGCTGTATTACGCGGTTCCGGAGGACGGGGTTCAGCCGGGGAAGAAAGTGACGCTGCAGGCGCGCTTTATGGCGGCGAAGACCGCCGACACGCTCTATGCCAACATGGAGCACGGCGCACCGATGCTGCACGATCTGTTGTTCAGCGCGAAGGTGACGGCGGAGGGTGAGCCGGCCATGGCGACCGTGGCGCAGATGCAGGGGTTGGAGGATGCGCCCGCGTACTTTAAGACGCGCCGGCGCAGCAAGCCGCAGAGTGCGCCGAAGCCTGTGAAGCTGCAGAGGTATCAGATTGAGTATGGCGTGTTTGACCCGATGCTGAAGAAGCTGGCCGGGGAGCGGGGAAAGCCGGCGATGCTGGAGTTTGCCGCAGCCGCCTACGACGCGGACGGCAAGATGCTGAACAGCCTGCTGAACGAGGGCCTGGCCACGCTCAGCACCGGAACGAACGGCAAAGCGGGCGCGCTGTTCCATGGCCGGCAGGAGCTGGATTTGCCGCCGGGCGCGGCATGGCTGCGGCTGGCGGTGCGGGACCGGCTGAGCGACCGCACGGGAACCATGGAGATCCGGCTGCCGCTGGAGGGCACGCGGGAAACAGCCCAGGCGGCGCACTAGGGTCGAAGTTTTACTCCAATCCAAATGAGTTTGCCCGCCGGCGGGAATTTTGTCTTGCACAAGCACCCCGACCGGCAGTTTGATAGACTTGCCGCCTCTGCGGCGGGCTGCGGACGCGTGCACCACGGAGCGGCGCCGCAGAACCCTGGGGTTGGAATGAAGAATCGCGCAAAGATGTGCTGGGGTTTGGCTCTGCTGGCGCTGCCGCTGGCGGGGGCGCGGGCGGCCTGCGCGCAAATGCCCGGCCGGCCGCTGCAGTTCCCTTCCCACGAGGCTGAGGAGCAGCGCGAGGTGAGCCGCACGCAGCAGGAAAAGGGCGTGGTTTTTCACGTGGAGGTGCGGCGGGTTCCGGTGGATGTGGTGGTGCTGAACAAGGACGGCGAGCCTGTTGTGGGGCTGAAGGAGGGCGACTTTGCGGTGAAGGAGGACGGGAAGAAGCAGAAGGTGCTGACCTTCGAGTATGAGAACGGAGAGACGCCGATCTTTATCCCGCCCAAGCTTTCCCCAATGCCGCCGAACACCTTTGTGAATGTGCCGAAGGAGCCGGAGACAGGTCCGCTTTACATTCTTTACTACGACATGGTGAACACGCTGCGGGAGCATCAGATGGCCTTCCGCAACCAGTTGCTGAGCTTTGTGGATCACGCGCCCGAGGGGACGCGGTTCGCGCTGTTTGTGAACGCGGCGGGTCTGCACATGGTGCTGGGATTCACGAGCGACCACGAGGCGCTGCGGGAGGCAATCCTGCGCGGCGGGCCGGGACCGCATGTGCCCAAGGTGTTTCTGGGCGGAGCGACGGAGTTCGGGCCGGGCGAGTACGGCGCGGGGAACACGGAGGCGGCCTTGTCCAACCTGAACTTCCTGGCCGAGTACCTGGGCGGGATTTCAGGGCGAAAGAACCTGATCTGGCTGGCGGATATGTTCCCCATTCCGATTGGCCCGCAGCCGGACGGAGCCTTTGGCAACGACCCGAGCGTGCAGACGAGCGGGGAGATCGAGAAGGCCTACGCCAACCTGATGAGCAGCCAGATTTCGCTGTATCCGGTGGACCTGGGCGGCGTGGAAGGCGGGATCGGGAAGATGGGCAAGAACCAGAACGAGTCCGCGATTGGGACGGCGACGGGCGGCCATGCGTATTTCAGCTCAAACAACGCCGCGGACCTGATCGAGAAGGCAGTGACACACGGGGAGAGCTACTATGCGCTGAGCTATGAGCCCGCGGACCTGAAGTTCGACGGCTCGGAGCGGCGGATTGAAGTGACGCTGAAGAAGAAGGGTGCGTACACGCTGAGCTACCGGCGGTTCTACTTTGCGCGGCCGGAGAGCGCGGCGAAATCGGCGGGGCGCGAGGAGATTCTGCAGGCACGATTTGTGGCGACCAAGGAGGCCGACACGCTCTACGCCAACATCGAGCACGGCGCGCCGATGCTGCACGATGTTCTGTTCAGCGTGCATCTGGCGACGGTGGGCGCGCCGGAGATGGCGACCGCCAATCAGATGGACCAACTGGAAGACTCGCCCACCTACTTTAAGACGCGGAAACGGAACAAGCAGGCGAAGGCGCTGAAGCCGGTGAAGCTCGCGAAATACAGGGTCCAGTACGGCGTGCTGGATACCGACCTGAAGGAGCGGGCGCGGGACGAGAAAACGGTTCCGAAGCTGGAGTTCGCGGTGGCAGCCTATGACGCGGACGGGAAGCTGCTGAACAGCATTTTGAACGACGGGCTGGCTTCTCCCGAGCCGGATGCGAACGGCAAATACGGCATTCTCTTCCACGCTGAGCAGGAGCTGGAGGTTCCGCTGGAAACGGCGTGGCTGCGCGTGGCGGTGCGCGACGAAGTGAACGACCGGACAGGCACGCTGGAGATTCCGCTGCCGCTGAAACCGGTTGCAACCAAAGCGGCAACAAAGAGCGGCGGGAACTAAGCAGCCCAAGCTGGCGGGCCCAGGTTCCGGCGGGCGGGCCCAGGCTCCGGCGGGTGGGCCGCGACTTGGCCGGCCGAGGTTACTCGCCTTTCCAGACGGCGGCGCGTTTTTGAAGGAAGGCCCGCGCGCCCTCGGCCTTGTCGGCGGTTGCGCAGAGGGCGCCAAAGAGTGCTGCTTCGCGGGCCAGCCCGGACTCGAGCGGCAGGTCGAGGCCTTCATTGACGGCGCGGAGGGTTTCGCGGACGGCGAGGGGCGCGTTGGCGGCGATTTGGAGCGCGAGGGCTTCCGCGCGCGGCATCAGCTCGCCGGCAGGAACCACTTCATCCACCAGACCGATGCGTAGGGCCTCCCCGGCGGTGAGGATTTCGCCAGTGAGGAGGATTTTGAGGGCTGCGCCGCGGCCCACGAGGCGGGGAAGGCGCTGGGTTCCGCCGTATCCGGCGAGGACGCCGAGCTTGACTTCGGGCTGCCCGAGACGCGCATCGTCCGCGGCGAGGCGGAGGGTGCAGGCCATGGCCAGCTCGCAGCCGCCGCCGAGAGCGAAGCCGCGGATGCAGGCGAGTACGGGCTTGCCGAGGGTCTCAAGGGCGCGAAAAACAGCCTGGCCACGCTGGGAGAAGGCTTTGCCGTCTTCGCCAGAGAGAGCGGCGAGCTCGCGAATGTCGGCCCCGGCGGCGAAGGCGCGGGTTCCAGCGCCGGTGAGCAGGACGGCGCGGACGGAATCGTCGGCGGCGAGGGCGCGGAAGGTGGATTCGAGCTGGGCAAAAGTGGCGGCATTGAGGGCGTTGAGAACGCTGGGCCGATTGAGCGTGACAACGGCGAGAGGCGGACGGAGTTCGAGGATTAGATTTTCAGTTTCCATGCGGTGGAAAGCGTAGCAGGTTAGGACACGGAGCGGCACCCCGCCGGGCGGCGAGTGTGCGGGCATGTGTTTCGGGCACTTTGAGACCGGCGGGTGGGAACGGGCCGTATGCGCTCAAGGCTGGGCGCGCAAAAGGAAAGGGCGACTGCCGTCGGCAGCCGCCCCAAGGTCTTCATAAGCCAGTGAACTACAGGCAAAATTCAGGAGTCGAGTACAGAGTAGCCTGAAGCAGATTGGGTGTCTTGAGCCATTGGAGTGAGGCTGGGTTCCATCAAAAGGTGGAGGGAAAAGCAATTCTTCAGGCAGGTGGAAGCAAAGGACTTGGGTGCAAATTCGAACTGCAGCGATTACTGTGGAAGTGCGCGGCCCCGCGCGGAGACAGGGGCGGGCCGCAATCCGCACACGACCTTGGCGTTTACCTTCATGAAATTGACCAAATTGACCAATCCGGACGGAACGAGCCCGCGCAGGACGAGCGTGCGCAAAGCCGGGCTGCGGATGAGGCTGGCGGCGGTGCGGGCACTTTCTATGAGGGTGTTCGCGGCGGCGCTGCTGGCGGCGGCGTGCGCCGCGGGATGCCAAGCGGGTTGGGCGCTGGAGCCGACGACGCAATTGGCCGAGTATGGGCGGCAGTCGTGGGTGATGGAGAACGGGCTTCCGCAGAACACGATTCATGCGCTGGCGCAGACGTCGGATGGATTTGTGTGGCTGGGGACCGAAGTGGGACTGGTGCGGTTCGACGGTCACACGTTCACGGTCTTCGACCGGAGCTCGACACCGGCGCTGCCGAGCGGGGATATTCGCTGCCTTCGCATGGATGCGGGCGGCGCGTTGTGGGTGGGCACGGCGGACGGGCTGGTGCGATGGAAGGACGGCGCGGTGCGGGTCTTTGGAACGGCGGACGGACTGCCCGGCGAGTCGATTCGCGCACTGGGAGAGGATGCGGGCGGCGGGCTGTGGGTGGTGACGGATGCGGGGCTGGCGCGGCAGGCGGGAGACCGCTTTGTGGCGGCGGGCGACAGACAGCCGGATGCAGTAATCCCGCGAATCACGGCGGACGGAACAAGCGGCGCATGGGTGCAGCCGGCGGGAGCAGCGGGTGCGGAGTTGAAGAAAGCGGCAACCGCGGCGGGGATGGAACCGCAAAACGTGGGATTTGTGGCGGTGCTCGGCAGCGGTGAATTGGCCGTGGCCACCAACAGCGAGTTGGCGGTGGTGCGGGGAGAGAAAGTGGTGGCGCGGATGGCCGTGGGCAAGGAGCTGCCGGGCAGCCGCATTCAGGTGCTTCTTACCGGCCGCGAAGGAAGCCTGTGGATTGGGACCAACGGCGGACTGGTGCGGTGGGTGGACGGGAAACTGCAACGGCTGCCGGTGACCGATCCGCTGGCGACGGCTTCAATTTTGTCGCTGCTGGAGGACCGCGAAGGCGACCTGTGGGTGGGCACGGAGACCGGCGGGCTGGACATTCTGCGCGACGAGCGGTTTCGCGTGATTGGCGCGCGGGAAGGATTGTCGAGCGACAACACGACGACGGTGGTGGAGGACAGCCGGGGCACGCTGTGGGTGGGCACGGGCGACAGCGGGTTGAATGCGCTGCCGTGGACGGCGAAGGGCGCGGGCAAGGCGCGCGTCTACACGGTGAAGGATGGACTGCAGAGCAATGTGATTCTGGCGCTGGCTCCGGCGCCGAACGGCGATGTGTGGGCGGGCACGCCGGATGGGCTGAGCCTGATTCGCAATGGGAAGGTGCAGTCGTTTACCTCGGCGGACGGGCTGGCGGATGACTTTGTGCGGTCGTTGCTGGTGGATGCGGATGGTTCGCTATGGATTGGGACGCGGCACGGGCTGACGCACTGGACGGATCCGCCGGCGGGGCGGCAGATGGTGACCTACACGCAGGCGACGGGGCTGGGCAGCGACCTGGTAGGCGCGATGGCGCGCGATGGGCGCGGAAACCTGTGGGTGGCAACGCTGGCGGGACTATCTCGGCTCAAGGGCGGCAGGATTGTGAATTACACGACGGCCGATGGACTTTCAAGCAACGTGGTCACCTCGCTGCTGGCGCGCGGCAATGGAACGCTGCTGATTGGCACGCAGGACCACGGATGGAATTTGTGGAATGGCGCAAAGTTTTCCAGGCCGAGTTACAACCGGTTGACGGAGACGAGCATTCACGCGGTTCTTGCGGACGCGAGCAACCACTTGTGGTTCGCGACGGACAACGGAATTGCGCGGTGCGACTGCACCATGACGGCTGACTGCACGCACTGGGCGGAGTTTGGACCGGCGGACGGACTGCGCAGCCGCGAGACGGCGACCAACAGTCATCCGTCTGCCTGGCGCGGGCAGGACGGACGGCTTTTTTTTGCGACGCCGAAAGGGCTGGCGGAGGTGAACCCGACGCATTTTCACCTCAACGGCATTCCGCCGCCGGTCGATCTGGAGCGGTTTGCGGTGGACGACGTGGACCAGCCGATGGTCGGCGCAGAGGCGCGGCTGAAGATTCCCGCGGGCCACGTGCATTTCCAGTTCGATTATGCGGGGCTGAGCTTTGTGGCGCCGCAGAAGGTGCGCTACCGCTACATGCTGGAGGGGTTTGACCACCATTGGACGGAGGCCGGCACGCGGCGCACGGCCTACTACACGAATATTCCGCCGGGGCGATATACATTCCGCGTGCAGGCGGCGAACAACGACGGGCTTTGGAACACGCAGGGCGCGGCGCTCGAGTTTGTGCTGAAGCCGCACTTCTACCAGACCATCTGGTTTTATCTTTTGCTGGCCGCGGCCCTGGGCGGGCTTGTGCTGCTGGTGCTGCGGCGGCGGCTGATGCTGGCCAGGAGGGAATTTGCCGCGGTGCTGGGCGAACGGAACCGCATTGCGCGCGAGATTCACGACACGCTGGCGCAGGGGTATGTGGGCATCAGCCTGCAGTTGGAGGTGCTGGCCGAGCTGCTGCGGCACAACAAGCTGGACGCGGCGGCAAAGCAACTGGATGCGACGAGGGAACATGTGCGCGACGGGCTGGCGGACGCGCGGCAGTCGATTTGGGCGCTGCGCTCTCAGGACTCGGGCGAGAAGACGCTGCCGGTGCATCTGCGGCGGATGACAGAGCAGGCGGGCGGGCATGGGCTGGAAACGAGCTTCAGCCTTTTCGGCGCGTACCGGCCGCTGCCTACGGATGCGGAGCGGGAAATTCTGCGCATTGCGCAGGAGGCCATCCATAATGTGAAGAGGCACGCGGGCGCGAAGCACTTGTATGTGCAGTTGGAGTATGGTCCGACGGAGGCCTCGCTTGAGATTCGCGACGATGGGCGCGGATTTGCGGCGGGAAGCGATGCGAGTTCCCCGCCGGGGCATTTTGGACTGACAGGGATGCGCGAGCGGGCCGCGGCGATCGATGGAGTGCTGAAGATTTCGAGCGAGCCGGGCGCGGGAACGACGGTGAGACTGCGCACACCTGCTCCGAAGCAGGCAAAGGAGTGAACGTGGGAGAGGAAGCGATTCGCGTCCTGGTGGTGGAAGACCACCACGTGGTGCGGCAGGGGCTGGTGGCGCTGCTGAACGTGGTGGACGGCATTGAAGTGGTGGGCGAGGCCGCCGATGGGGCGGACGCGATTGCGCAGTTTCGCAAGACAATGCCGGACGTGACGCTGATTGACCTGCGGCTGCCGCGGATGGGCGGAGTGGACGTGATTCAGCGGGTGCGAATGGAGACGCCCCATGCGCGCTTCATTGTGCTGACGACCTACGACGGCGATGAGGATATTTATCGCGCGCTGCAGGCCGGTGCGCGGGCGTACCTGCTGAAGGGCATGACAACCGATGAGCTGATTGCGACGATTCGCAAGGTGCACGCGGGCAAGCAGCACATTCCGCCGGCGATTGCGCAGCGGCTGGCCGAGCGCATTGGGACCGAGGAGCTGACGCCGCGCGAGTTCGACGTGCTGGAGCAGATTGTGCACGGCATGAGCAACAAGGAGATTGCCACCGAGCTGGAGATCTCCGAGGCGACGGTGAAGACACACATCAACAGCCTGCTGGGCAAGCTGGGCGTGACGGACCGTACGCAGGCCACCACGGCGGCCATCCAGCGGGGCATTGTTCCGCTCGAATCCCTGAGGAAACCAAAACCATGAAAAAGACATTGATTCTGGCGCTGTTTCTATTGCTGACCGTGCCCGCGCTGCGGGCGGAGAAGACGACCTGGAGGCAGGCCACAGATGCTGAGCTGGAGTCGATTCTGCCGGCGCGCGCGCAGGTGGTGAAGGAGCACATTGAAACGGAGATGCGCACGGCGAGCGGCGTCAAGAACAACCACGGGCAGTACATTGCCGGGGTGGTGCTGATTACGGCGGGCTACTCTGCCGACGGAAAGTACTCGCACTACCTAATGGTGCAGGTGCCGATTCGCGTGGGCGGCGTGGAGCTGAAGCCGGGCGATTACATTCTGGGCTGGGTGCGCGACGGCGAGACGATCAGGGTGCACCTGAACGTGGCGACAACGGGCGACCTGGTGGGCAACACGGTGGCGCAGCGGATGGCCCCGCACACGCGCGTGGAGAGCCTGAAGATCTGGCCTCCGGGCGACAAAAGCCTGATCCAGATTGGGCGGTTCGGCATTCCCTACGTGGTGGTGGGGGATTGAGGAAGCGCAGTGAAGGCGCGTCCGGTGCGACATGGACCGGATGCGCGCTCAGCCTTTCGGCGTTGCAGCGGTCTTCCAGTTGAGCACGTGATAGACCGCAGGGACCGAACCGCGGTTGCGCACGCCGTGGAGCTGGTTGGACGCGTTGAAGATCACCGAGCCGGGGCCAACCGGCTTCCACTCGCCGTTGGAAAGCGCTTCGACGGTGCCCTGCTGAATGATGAGCATCTCCTCATTGGGATGGCGATGCGGCGCGTGGGGCGCGTGTCCGGGATTGAGCGTGGTGACGTGCAGTTCAAGATTTTCAAGCGTCGCAGTGGGCGCGCTGAAGAAATGACGCACGGAGCCGTAGGGCGTGGGTTGAACCGGGATTCGGTTCCAGTCGAAAACTTCAGAACCCATCACGCGACTCGTGCCGGTTTCTGCATCAGCCAGGGCGAAGGGATCGGCGGCGGCCAGCGCAGGCAGGACGGCGAGAAGGTCTCGGCGGGTGATCATGGAAGGCTCCTTGGGTGTGCTGCGCCGGACTCGGTGATTGGGCGCGGCAATTGGATGCGGCGACGGAAACCTTATACCTGCGCGGGAGCCTGATTGACAAGGCGCGTGCGGGCGCGACGAGTGGGGCGGCGAGGCGCATGGCGAACCTGTTCGGAGCATCCGCTCCACCTTTCGGTCGATACTCGCGCGGCGCGCGGTTCGTATACTGGCTGCCATGCGAAGCGCAGTGCGAGCGACCATCGTCCTGGGGATGCTGGCCGGGGGCGTTCCCGGCATTCTTTTTGCGCAAGACGCAACATCCGGTTCCCTTCCCCAGGAAACACAAACCATGCCTGGCGAGAACGGCCAGATGCCGATGGCTGGCGCGCAGACGACCAGCTCGCCGCATCCCATCCAACTTGACGCCGAGCACCGGCCAATTACCGCAGGCGGATTCGTGAAGAGCGGGCCGGTGATTTTTATCGACGACTCAGAAAAGGCGGGGCTGACGCACTGGACCAACAAGACGGGCACGCCGGAAAAACGCTACCTGGTGGAGACGAAGGGGTCGGGCGTTGCGCTGATCGACTACGACAACGATGGCTGGCTGGACATTTATGTGGTGAACGGCTCGACCTTTGACGCGCTGGACGGCAAGGAGACGCCGCCGCATGCGGCGCTCTACCACAATAATCACGACGGCACGTTTACCGACGTGGCCAAGCAGGCGGGCGTCGAGAACAACCGCTGGGGCTTTGGCGTGGCGGTGGCGGACTTTGACAACGATGGCTGGCCCGACATGTACGTGTCGAACTGGGGAAAGAACCGGCTCTACCACAACAATCATGATGGGACGTTCACCGACGTTGCGGAGAAGGCCGGCGTACAGGTGGGCGACTGGTCGACGGGCGTGACCTGGGGCGACTACAACGGCGACGGCAAGCTGGATTTGTTCGTGGCCGGGTATGTGCATTTCGACAAGGACCACCTGCCGCAGAGCACCGAGGGCGGATCAGTGAACATGTACTGCACCTTTCGCGGCGAGCCGGTGGCGTGCGGGCCGCGCGGACTGAAGGGCCTGCCGGACCACTTGTTCCGCAACAACGGTGACGGGACCTTTACCGACGTGAGCGAGCAGGCCGGCGTGGCGGACAAGGCGGGCTACTACGGGCTGGGCGCGGTCTTCGCCGACATCAACAACGACGGCAAGCCGGACCTGCTGGTGGGCGACGACTCAACGCCGAATTATCTCTACATCAACAACGGCGACGGGACCTTTGAAGACGACAGTTATGCGTCGGGCTTCGCGGTAAACTCGGCCGGGCAGGAGTCGGCGTCCATGGGCCTGGCCGTGGGCGACTACCAGAACAACGGGATGGTGGATGTCTTCGACACGGCGTTCTCCAACAGCTACAAGCCGCTCTATCACAACGAAGGCGACGCGAACATGACGGACATCAGTTACCAGATGGGACTGGGCGAGATCACGGTTCCGTTTCTGGGCTTCGGCGACGCTTTCCTGGACTACGACAACGACGGCTGGAAGGATTTGCTGATGGCCGACGGGCATGTGTATCCGCAGGCGGACAAGTACAACTGGGGCACCAGCTGGGCGGAGCGGCCAATGCTCTTCCACAACATGGACGGCAAAAAGTTTGAGAACGTGCCGGCGGTGGAAGGAACGGGACTGGCGGACGTGATTGCGGGGCGCGGCATGGCCGTGGGCGACCTGTTCAACAACGGCAAGCTGGACGCGGTGATCAACGTGATGGACGGGCATCCGGTGCTGTTGAGGAACGTGAGCCCGGACCACAACCACTGGCTGGAGCTGAAGTTGATTGGCGGAGTGAAGAGCCCGCGCGACGCGACGGGCGCGACCGTCTACCTGACGGCGAATGGGATGCGGCAGCGCGACGACGTGCTGAGCGGCGGCAGCTATTTGTCGTCGAACGATCCGAGGCCGCATTTCGGGTTGGGGCAGGCGACGAAGGTGGACGACATTGAGGTGCACTGGCCGAGCGGCAACGTGGAGCACTTTACGGTGCCCGGCGTGGACCGGATTGTGACCCTCAAGGAAGGCACCGGCCGGATGGAAGCGCCGAAGGCGGACGCGGCAAAGACCGCGCACTGATTTCGTATCGAGTGGAAGGGCGAAGGCCGCGGGAAGCAATCCGCGGCCTTTTCTGCTGCGGCGAACAGCGAGTTGGTTGGCCGGGCGGGGCTTTCCGCGATGCAAGACAAGAACTTGCTTTCCGGGACGGGGAGTGTTTCAATCTGATTATTGAAACAGGGGTGCTCCACTGAGTGGGGCTGAGAAATACCCTCGAACCCGATCCGGATAATACCGGCGTGGGAAGTTTCCGAAGCGTGTTGGCCTTCAGAACTTCAGGGCAGTGCGAGTGCTCCTGTTTCCGCGAGTGGAAACGAGGAGTTGTATGCACGAAGCTATGGCCGATGACGCGAATTCCCATTCCATATCAACGTTGAGCTTTTTTGTGCGCGCGCTAGCGGTGCGCAGGGTAGCGCTTGGACTTGCGCTGGCGGTCGCGGCATTCGGCGCGCCGCGCCTGACCGCGCAGGAGCAACAAAGCAGCCAAGCCAAGTCCGCACAGTCGAAGAGCAATAAGACGCAGACGCCGCAGGTGACGACGACTGTGGTGGTGAAGGGCAAGGTGCAGGACGACTACCTGCCGCTGCATGTGACCGCGGGAAGCCTGGACGGCGCGGGCTTGCAGGAGACACCGGCAGCGGTGACGGCGGTGAGCCGCGCAGTGATGAGCGACCAGATTTCGACTTTGTTGACCGACGTGGTGAAGAATGATGCGTCAGTCGGCGAGGACTACGCGCCGGTGGGCTACTACGGCGATTTTGAGATTCGCGGATTTCCGATTGATCTGGCGACCGGACTCGAGATCAACGGTATGACGATTGCGGGCGAGCAGGATGTGCCGCTCGAGAACAAGCAGCAGGTGGAGTTTGTGCAGGGCCTGGCGGGCGTGGAGAGCGGCGTGGCGTCCGCCGGCGGGCTCATCGATTTTGTGACGAAGGAGCCGGAGCGCGGAGAACGCACGACGTACACGATGGCCACGGATCATCGCGGAGGATCGTACGGCGCGCTGGACACGGGATATGTTTTTGGCGGGCGCTTTGAGCCGGGATTCCGGCTGAATGTTGCGGGTGAGGATATGCATCCTTATGTGCAGCACGCGCAGGGATGGCGCGGCGTGGGCGCGCTGGATTTGTCGTTCCGGTTGGCGAAGAACACCGAGCTTTATATGGATTTCGAATATCAGCACAAGGTGCAGCGCTCAGAAGCGGGCTACCAACTGCTGGGCGGAACGACGGTGCCGACGGGCGTGTACCCCTCGGTGATGCTGGGCTATCAGCCGTGGTCGAAGCCGAATACCTTTGACACCTTCAACGCGGGCTCACGACTGACGCACGATCTCGGGCGCGGATGGGCGTTGCACCTGGAGGGATCCTACAGTCATTCGCTGATTGACGATAACGTGATCTGGCCTTATGGAGCGGCGCTGGATGCGGATGGCAATTCGCTGTGCCGGGATGCGCCGTATTACTTCTTCTGTC
Source organism: Occallatibacter sp. (assembly GCA_049678625.1). Classification (GTDB taxonomy): domain Bacteria; phylum Acidobacteriota; class Terriglobia; order Terriglobales; family Acidobacteriaceae; genus Telmatobacter. The sequence continues at coordinate 97,664 of JBAUEO010000019.1, forward strand.
CGGACGGAAGCTACGAAATCTACGACTACCGCAGCCCCGGTGAGCTGCGCATCAACGTGGTCGGTCAGGCGCTGTTGCAGGGGCACTTCAGGACAGGCGCGATTGAGCACGACGTGGTGGGAGGAGGATCGCTGTTTCACCGTTCGGTGGCGCTGTCGCCTGCGAATTTGTCCCCGCCGCTTGGAATTGTGTACGCGGCGCTGGGCACGGAGAATCTTTATCAGGCAAACATCGCGTATGCGCCGGAGAGCCCGTACCAGCAGGCCGGCCCGGCGATGCTGGCCGACTCTGACCGGCAGGCTTCAGGGATTGTCCAGGACCGCATGCATCTGCCGGCAGGCGTGACGCTGCTGGCCGCGGGACGGTATGTGCGCGTGGGCGACTTCAACTACGCACATCCGCGGACGCTTTGGCTGCCGCAGTTTGCGGCCACCTACACGCCGGTGAAGCCGCTGACGTTCTATGCGAATTACGGCGTGCTGCTTTCGCTGGGGCCGCAGGCGCCCTTTTGGGTGGACAACTCGAACGCATTCCTCGATCCGTATTTCACGCGGCAGTCGGAGGTAGGGGCGAAGTATGTGAGCTCGATCCTGGTGACGGCGGATTTCTTTCGCATGCGGCAGCCGTTCTTTTATCCGCGCGTGGTGGATGCGGCAGACAGTTTCTGTGCGGCGGGTGTAAACCCCGGCGATTTGTGCTTTGAGTCAGCGGGACACGAGACGCACGATGGCGTGGAAGTGAACGCGCAGGGAAAAGCGACGCGCTGGATGCAACTGACGGCATCGGTAATGACGATTCGCGCCGATTCAACCGATACGGGAACGCCGGCCTTCGACAACAAGCAGGTGATCAACGTGCCGACGGTGCATACGACGATGTTTGCCGACTTGATTGTGCCGCGCGTGGCGGGCCTGCACGTGATGCCGGGCTGGAGCTACACGAGCAGCAAAGAGGCGACACGGGACGATACGGTGAGCGTGCCCGGATACAACCTGTTCAGTCTGGGTGCGCGCTGCACGCCGGGCGGCGAAGGGGGACACACGACGCTGCATCTGTTCGCAGACAACGTGTTCAACAAGCGCTACTGGAAGGACACGGGCGCGAGCTATGGCGACACCTTTCTGCACCTGGGAGCGCCGGCCACGGTGAAGCTGTCTGCAACATATACGTTTTAGACACGCTGCGGTGCGGACGGAAGAGGAAGCATGAGCATGCAGACCAAAGCGCATGGGATGGACGGCACGCTGACGGAACCGGACTGGCCGCCGCTGACGGCTGAGGAAGTGCGCAGGCTGCTTGCGGAATATGCCGGGTGCGATGGGCCGGGTGCGATTCTTTCAGCGAGCCCGCGTCCATTTTCCGCGGCAAGCGTGGTTTCGGCAGGCGGCGGCCGTGTCTTCGTGAAGCGCCATCACAAGCAGGTTCGCGACACGGAGGGACTGCTGGAAGAGCACAGATTTTTGGCGCATCTGCGCGCGCGGGGTGCGGCTGTTCCACGGGTTCTGAGCGCGGAGTCGGGTTCCACCGTGGTGGAGCGCGGCGAGTGGACCTATGAGGTGCACGAAGTTCCTGCGGGTGTGGATGCATATGTGGATGCGATTTCATGGACTCCGTTCCGGTCGCCTCGCCATGCGCGTTCCGCGGGTGAGGCGCTGGCGCATCTGCACCTGGCGGCGAGTGGATACGACCAGCCGGCGCGCAAGCCGCGGCCGCTTGTGGCGAGCTTTTCCATCTTTGCCGGCGAAGATCCTGCGGCGGCGATGCAGGCATATCTGGCGGCGCGGCCGGCGATTGGCACAGACAAAACGACGCGGCTGCGCTGCGACGAAGCGCTTGAGCTGCTGCGGCCCTTTCACGCGGAGATGATGCCTCTGCTTCCCGCTCTGCGGCCGCTGTGGACGCACAACGATTTGCACGCTTCCAACCTGTTCTGGAGCGACGGGAGTGAAAGCGCGCACGCGACGGCGGTGATTGATTTCGGGCTTGCGGACCGGACGAATGCGGTGCATGACCTTGCGCAGGCCATTGAACGAAATGTTGTGGAGTGGCTTGATCTGATTAACAATCCGGCAAGGCCGGAGAAGGTGCGCCTTCACCTGGACCATCTGCGAGCGATGCTGGAGGGATATGAATCTGTGCGCGCGCTGACGCAGGAAGAAGCGGCGGCGCTGGCGCCGATGACGGCGTTGTGCCACGCGGAGTTTGCGCTGACGGAGGCGGATTATTTTCTTGCCGCACTGAAGTCTCCGGAGAAGGCGGCGATGGCCAGCGATGGCTATTTGCTGGGTCATGCGCGCTGGTTTCACGGAACGGGGCAGGCGCTGCTGGATGCGATTCGGAAGTGGGCCGCAAGCCGGCGGCCAGCGGGGCCGCGAGAGGAATGCGCATGACGGAGGCTGCGGTGGCGCATTATTTTGCCGGGCATTGGGTGGAGTGGGCCGGCTTTGCGACCACCGTGCTGGGCATCTGGCTGACGACGCGACGAACGTTGTGGTGCTGGCCAGTGGTGCTGGCCGCGGACATTTTGTATCTGATCGTCTTCCATCGCGCGCGGCTTTACTCCGACACGCTTCTGCAGGTGTTCTTCATTGCATTCACGCTTTATGGCTGGTGGCACTGGTGGCGCGGGGTGCGTGAAGAGGGCACAGTGCGCGTGGTTCCACTTTCCGCGCGCGCGATGCTTGTGGCCGTGCTGGCGGGCGCGGCGGGGAGTGCCGTGTTGGCGGAGTTGGCGATTCGGCTGCACGCGGCGCTGCCTTATCTGGACGCAACGCTGGCAAGCTTCAGCCTGGTGGCAAGCTGGTGGCAGGCGCGCAAGCACACGGCCAATTGGTGGCTGTGGATTGTGGTGAATCTGGCATACATTGGCGAGTATCTTTACAAAGATTTGTGGCCGACCGCGCTGCTCTACGCGATTCTCGTGGGGCTTGCGGTGCTGGGACTGCGCGACTGGCGGCGCGCGGAAGCTGCAGCTTAGACCGCGGCCTGAACAACGTTTTGCAGCGGCTCGCCGGCGATGAAGCGCCGCAACTCGTCCGAGGCAATTTGAAGCGCGCGAGCGGCGAACCGCGGGCTGGAGCCGCCGACGTGCGGCGTGAAAATCAGGTTGGGGCAGGTCCAAAGAGGGTGGCCTTCAGGCAGCGGTTCAGGATCTGCGACGTCGAGAGCGGCGCGAATCTTTCCGGATTGCAACGCCTCCACAAGCGCACCGGTATCGACCACTGGGCCTCGCGCGGCGTTGACCAGAAGCGCGCCGTGGCGCATGAGCGTGAGCTGTCGGGCACCGATGAGCTTGTACGACTCGGCCGTGGCGGGAAGGATGAGAATCACAACATCGGCCCGCGGCAGAAGCGAGTCAAGTTCGGAGACATCATGGACGGGCGGGTCAGTGCGCGCGGTGCGAGCCACGCGCGTGAGCGCCAGATCAAAGGGCGCGAGCATGCGTTCAATTTCCTTGCCGATGGAACCGTAGCCGACCAGAAGAACCGATTTCCCGGTGAGCTCCTCCTGCATCACGGGAGGGTAGATTTCATGCGCATTGGCGGAGATGCGTTCGTAATGCGCGCTGGCCTCAAAGCGTCGCTTCCAGATGCCGGAATGCTGGACGTCGAGGAAGAGCGGGAGGTACTTGAAGGTGGCCAGAATCACGGCGAGGGTCCACTCTGCGGTGGCGATGTTGTGGGCCCCGCGTGCATTGCAGATGGTGACGTGCGGGCCCATCGCGGCGGGAATCCATTCGGTGCCGGCCATGAGCGAGAGAACCAGTTTGACGCCGCGCAGATGCGGCGCGATGCGCATGGCGCGTGCGGGATAGGGGTCAGGAATCCAGACGTCGATCTCGACATCGTGGTCAAGGCGATCCGATAGCGGCACCAGCTGGATGTCGCGGGGGAAACCGGAGAAAAGTTCGGCGGCGATGCTGGTTGGATAACCGACTCGCAACATGGGAACCCTGCGGCACGCATTGGCAGCCGTCCTGCGTTCATGCTACACGCAGCGGGCGAGTTGACCGCCTGCGAATGCAGCTAGGCGAAGAACTTCTGCAACGCCTCGGCGCACTCTTCAATTTCGCGCACGGAAATTGCGTAGCCCATGCGCAGATGGCCTTCGCCCTGCGCCCCGAACACGGAACCGGGAACGGTGGCGATGTGCGCTTTTTCAAGCAGAATCTGAGCGGCTGCGCGGCTGTTCTTATGGATGATTTCCACGTTGGGAAATGCATAGAATGCGCCGGCCGGGGCGTCGCACGCGAGCCCAACCCCGTTCAACGCGGCGATAAGCAGGTCGCGACGCCGGCGATACTCCTCACGTCGTGCAGCAATTTCATCTTCAGGAGTCTGAAGCGCCTGGAGCATGGCGCACTGCACAAATGTTGGGACGCCGTTGGTGGAGTAAAGAACAATTTTGCGTATGGCCGTCATGAAGGGCTCGCGCGCCACGGCGTACCCGCCACGCCAGCCGGTCATGGCATAGGTTTTTGAAAACGTGAAGGCGGTGATGGTGCGCTCCGCCATTCCGGGAAGCGATGCGATGGAGACGTGCCGGCCTTCGTAGACCAGGTCCTCATAGGCTTCATCAGCGATGACGATGAGGTCGCGCTCCTTGGCAAAGGAGGCAACCTCCTCCGCCTCAGCGCGCGTGAATACGAGGCCGGAGGGGTTCTGCGGCGTGTTGTAGTAAATGGCGCGGGTCTGCGGCGTGGAGAACTGCTCGAGGGTGCGGCGGATGCCGTTGCGGCGAGCGGTGATGGTGGGCACGAGCAGCGGACGCGCCTGCGCGCCTGTGACAAGGTCGCCGATGGGCGTCCAGAAGGGCGAGAAGACCAGCGCATCATCGCCGGGATCGAGAACGCATTGGAAGGCGGCGTAAAGAGCCTGCGAACCACCGACAGTGGCGATGACTTCGTCGGCGGTGACGGAGATGCCATTCTTCCTGGCCAGCTTTTCCACCAGAGCCTGACGCAAGGCGGGCAGTCCAGACGACGGCGCATAATGCGTCTGGTTTTCAACCAGGGCGCGGATGGCCGCGAACTTGATGGGCTCCGGCGTTTCAAAAAAAGGTTCCCCGCCGTGCAGCGAGTGAACGCGGAGGCCTTCCGCGCGCATCTGCATCACCTTGTTGCGGACCTGCACAATGTCAGAAAATCCGACTTTGTCCAGCCGCTTTGCGAGCCGGATTCCACTGAGCCTGGTTCTCATCTCCGGGCTCCTTTCAAGCGACGCCAAATAAGATAAACATCTCAAGCATAACGAATCGGACGAGCGTGCAGAAGCGGAGAACAAGAATGCGGCGATCAGATGGAAAGCATATCCGTATAAACCGCCATGCCGACAACAGCGTCTGCGCCGAGCGCGTCGAGCGCATCCACCTCCTGCCGGCTGCGGATGCCGCCGGCGACGATGAGTTGTTGATGGGTGAGCGCACGGAGCCGGGCCGCGACCTGCGTGGGAAAACCCTGCATCAGGCCTTCGCCATCCACGTGGGTATAGAGGAATGCCGCGACATGGGGCTCGAGTTGCGGGATGGCTTCGTCGGGCGTGATCTCCACCTGGGCCTTCCAGCCCTTGACGGCGATACGGCCGCCTTTCGTATCGATGCCGGCAACAATTTTCTCGCGGCCCACGGCAGATGCGAGCGACTGGGCAAAGTCGATGTTCACCGTACCCTCCGCGGAGAAGAGCGCGGAGCCGATGATGACACGTTGCGCGCCGGCATCGAGAACCTGGCGGGCACGCTCAATCGAATGGATGCCGCCGCCTGCCTGACAGGGAAGGCGCGCGGCGATTTGCGCGACGAGGGAAGAGTTTTCGCCGGTGCCCATGGCTGCATCCAGATCGATGAGCTGCACGAGAGGAAATCGCGAGAACTTTTCGATCCAGAACTCGAAGTCGTCGAATGCCAGGCGGAGCTTTTCACCCTGCACCAACTGCACAATGCGGCCGCCGAGCAGATCAATGGACGGAATCAGCATGGCAACCTCACGAAAACTCCCGCTTGCGCGAGCTCCTGCTTGAGCGAGAGTGCGCTCGACACTCCGAAGTGAAAGATGCTGGCGGCGAGGGCCGCGTCGGCCTTCCCGCGCGCGAAAACATCCGCAAAGTGCGCGACCGTGCCCGCGCCGCCCGAAGCGATGACGGGAATGCGCACGGCCTGGCTGACCGCGGCGGTGAGCTCGCAATCGAATCCGGCGCGCGTGCCGTCGGCGTCCATGGAGGTGAGCAGGATTTCGCCGGCGCCGCGCTGTTCGGCCTCGCGCGCCCACTCCACCACGCGGCGGCCGGCGGGCTTGCGGCCTCCGTTCACAAAGACTCCGGCATCGCGCACTGGATCCGCCGCATTGTGATTTCTTCGCGCATCAATGGCAACGACGACGGCCTGCGCGCCGAAGCTGCGGCCGATTGCGTCAATCAGCGCGGGGTCGGCGAGCGCGGCGGAGTTGATGCTGACTTTGTCGGCGCCGGCATCGAATACCTGCTCGGCGTCCAGCGCAGAGCGGATTCCGCCGCCCACCGTGAAGGGGATGAAGAGAGAGAGCGCAGTGCGGCGCACGGTATCGAGCAAAGTCTGGCGCCCTTCGTGCGTGGCGGTAATGTCCAGTAGGACAATCTCGTCTGCGCCTTCGCGGGCGTGACGCGCGGCCAGTTCGGCGGGGTCGCCCGCGTCCACAATATCGACAAACTGCACGCCCTTGACCACGCGCCCGGCGTGCACATCGAGGCAGGCAATAATGCGCTTGGTCAGCAAGTCGCGCCTCCGGGTTGCCATGTGAGAAAGTTGCGCAGAATTTTGAGTCCCGATTCTCCGGATTTTTCCGGATGGAACTGCACGCCCATGACGTTGCCACGTTCGACGGCCGCCGCAAAGGGCTCGATGTACTCTGTGGTCGCGGCGGTATCCGCGGTAACCGGCGCTTTGTAAGAGTGGGTGAAGTAGACGAATTTTCCCTGGACAACGCCGGCGAGAAGCCGCGACCCGGGGAGCGGGTCGAGCGAGTTCCAGCCAACATGAGGAACCTTTTCGCCGGATACCGGAAAGCGCGCGCAGGCCCCTGAGAAGTATCCGAGGCCGGGCTGATCGGGCGCCTCAGTGGAGCCCGCGAAGAGCCATTGCATGCCGACGCAGATGCCGAGAAATGGAACTCCGCGCGCGATGGCGGCGCGAATGGCTGGCGTGAGGCCGGCCTCATCCAGCAGCGAAGTGGCCGCGAAATGGCCGACGCCGGGCAGCACAATTCGCTCGGCGCTTTCGATGGGCGCGGGTGAATCCGCGACAACCGTCTGCGCTCCTAGATGGCTGAGCGCCTTGAGCACCGAGGTAAGATTTCCTGCCTTGTAATCGATGACGACGACGCGCATCAGAGGAGTCCCTTGGTGGACGGAAGCATTTTGCCGAGTTGCTTGTCGCGCGAGCAGGCGGCGCGAAGCGCGCGCGCAAAGGCCTTGAAGATGGCCTCAATCTTGTGATGATTGGAGCGGCCATACATCGTCTTGACGTGCACGTTGGCGCGTGCGCCGCGCGCAAAGCCGTCGAAAAAATCCGTGACCAGCTCCGCTTGCAGGTCGCCGACCAGGCGGGCTCGCACTTTCGTATCGACCGCGAAGGCCGCGCGGCCGCTGAGATCGACGGCGGCAATGACTAGGGTTTCGTCCATGGGCATGAGGAAATAGCCGGCGCGCAGAATGCCGCGCTTGTCTCCGAGCGCGCGATCAAAGGCCTCGCCGAGCGCAATGCCGACGTCTTCAACTGTGTGGTGCTGATCCACATCGAGATCGCCGTCGCACTTCAGCTCGAGGTCGAAGGCGCCGTGGCGTGTGAACAGCTCCAGCATGTGATCGAGGAAGCGGATTCCCGTGGAGATCTTGAAGCGGCCGTGGCCCTCGAGAGTAAGGCGGATGGAAATGCGGGTCTCCGTGGTGTTGCGGTCAACCGAAGAACTGCGAACGGTGCGGTTGTTTGCACTCATCGTGTGCCTCCTGGAAGTTTGAGGGCGGACAGCGCCTCGCGGAGCGCGGGGATGGCCTGACGCATTTGCTGGCGAGTTCCGATAGTGATGCGGACGCAGCCATCGCAGCCGGGATCGCTGGAGCGGTCGCGCACCAGCACTGCAGCGGCGTTCATTGCGCGCACGAATTCCTTGTGCTGCTTGCCGATTTCAACCAGAACAAAGTTGGCGCGGCTGGGCCAGCGGCGTACTCCCGCATCGTCCAACGCGATCTCAAATTCCGCGCGCGCAGCCAGCACCTCGGCCACATACCAGTCAAGATAGGCGGCGTCCTCCAAGGCCGGAGGAAGACATGCGAGGGCGAGTGCGTTGACGCTGTAAGGCGAGAGAACGCGTCGGACCCAGCGCATCAGGTCTTGCGGGCCTGCGAGCGCGCCCAGGCGCAGTCCGGCAAGGCCATAGGCTTTGGAAAAAGTACGCGCGACCATGAGGTTGGGGACAGTACCGATGAGGTCGATCACCGTCTCGCCGTGGAAATGGAAGTAAGCCTCATCGACGAGAACGACAGACTGCGGTGCACGACGCGTGATTTCGAGAATCTGCGCGCGGACGAGCGCGGAACCTGCTGGGCTGTTGGGGTTGGCGATTGCGATCACCTTGGTGCGAGAAGAGATCGCGGCAAGCAGACGCTCAAAGGGAAACTCAAGGTCGTCCGCGGATTGCACCGCGACCACGCGAGCATCGGTGGATGATGCGTAGATCTCATACATGGTGTAAGTGGGAACCGGGAGGAGCACTTCATCGTCCGCTTCAAGGAATGCTTCGAAGAGCACGTGTATGGCCTCGTCAACGCCATTGGTGAGCGCGACCTGCGCGGGTTGCAGGGTCAGGTGCTCGGCGACCTTTGCCTCCACAGGTTCGCGTACGGGATAGCGCGTGAGATCGCCGGCGGAGATGCGGCGAAGAGCGTCCATGACGCACGGCGAGCAGGTCAGAGTGTTCTCGTTGAAGTCCAGACGGAGCGCGTCGCGGTTGCCGAGAGGCGGGTGATACTCCTTCATGGCGCGAACGCGGGCGCGCGGCGCGGGACGCGGGGGCGATGCGGCTTTACTCACGGGACCTCCCTGCCTGCATGCGCTCGCGTATCGCGGTTGCGTGTCCGGCGAGTCCTTCAGCATCCGCCAGCAGAGCGGCCTGAGCGCCGAGAGAGTTGAGCGCGCGCGGGCTGTATTCCTGCACGGTGATGAGCTTGAGAAAGTCGTTGACGCTGAGGCCGCCGCGCAGGCGGGCCATGCCGCCGGTGGGCAGTGTGTGATTCGGGCCGGAGATATAGTCGCCCATGGGCTGCGGCGACCACGGGCCCACGAATACGGAGCCGGCGTTACGCACCCAGTCGAGATCAGCGGCGGAGTCGACGGTGAGATGCTCGGGCGCGAGACGATTGGTGAGGTCGTGCGCTTCTTCGAGCGTTGCGGCAAGTACGATGAGGCCATTGCGCGCGAGGGCCTGGCGTGCGGCGGGATTGCCGCGACTGCGGATTTTCAGTTCAGCCCTGACCTCTTTCGCCAGAGCTTCGCGGGTGGTGATGAAGATTGCGAGTGCCTCCGGATCGTGCTCAGCCTGTGCGATGATGTCCGCGGCGATGTGCGCGGGATTGCCTTGCTCGCTGGCGACGACGATTTCCGTGGGACCGGCGAGCATGTCGATGGCGCAGTCGAAAGCGACGAGGCGCTTGGCGGCGGTGACGTAAAGATTGCCGGGGCCAACGATTTTGTCAACGCGCGGAATGGACGCGGTGCCGTACGCGAGCGCGGCCACGGCGTGTGCGCCGCCGAGGCGATAGAACTCAGTGACGCCAAGCAGATGCGCGGCGGCAAATGTTTCCCGCGCGGGCTTTGGAGAAACGACAGCAATGCGCGGGACACCCGCGACCTGCGCGGGGATGACCGTCATGAGCAGCGTGGAGGGGAGCGGATGGCGTCCGCTGGGCACGTAACAGCCGACCGCATCGAGCGGGCGGACAAGCTGGCCTGTGCGCAGGCCGGGAAGCGAGGACCGTCTCCACGAACATGGTTTCTGGCTTTCCGCGAAGCTGCGAATCTGCGCGGCGGCCGTGCCCAGCGCCTTCTGAAGCGCGGGCGAGGTTGCGTTCCACGCGTCGGCCATCTCTTCCGCGGAAACGCGAAGCGCACCCTTGCGGACGAGGCCGTCAAGGCGCGCGGCGTAGCGCAACACGGCTCGATCGCCCTGCCGGCGCACATCCTTGACGATGCGCTGAACAACGGGCAGAACTGAGTCGAGCGCGGACCCGCCACGGCGTTCGAGCGCCGCGATCCGTTCCGCGGTTTGCCGGGCTCCCCTGCCCTTGGTTCGGACGAGCTTCATGCGTTTGTCCCTCTCCCTGCGTTAGAGAACAACCTTGTTGAGCGGGTATTCGACAATGCCGGTTGCATTCGCCGCTTTGAGCCGGGGAATGACATCGCGCGCGACGCCCTCTTCGACGATGGTGTTGACGGCGACCCACTCGGAGTTGCTGAGCTGCGAAACGGTGGGCGAATTGAGTGCGGGAAGCACGGCGAGCACGGCGTCGAGGTCTTCGCGCCGGACGTTGAGCATGAGGCCGACCTGCGATTGCGCGTCGATGGCGCCGCGCAGCATCAGCGCGATCTGGTCAATCTTGGCGCGCTTCCACGGGTCGGCCAGCGCGGTGTTGCCGGCAATGAGATGGGTTTCACTTTCCATCACAGTGTCAATGATTTTGAGGTGATTGGCCTTGAGCGAGCTTCCGGTTTCAGTCACTTCCACGATCGCGTCGGCCAGCATGGGCGGCTTGACCTCGGTCGCTCCCCAACTGAATTCAACTTTCACGTTCACATCGCGCTCAGCAAAGTATCGCCTGGTGACTTCGACGAGCTCGGTGGCGATGATTTTTCCTTCGAGGTCCTGGGCGCGCTCAAAGCCGCTGTTTTCGGGTACGGCGAGCACCCAGCGCACTTTGCGGCGGCTCTGCTTGGCGTAGACGAGCGAGGTCACGCTGGTGACTTCGAGGCCGCTTTCGACCACCCAATCAATTCCGGTGAGGCCGGCATCGAGGACGCCGTGGTCGACGTAGCGCGCCATCTCCTGCGCGCGGATGAGCATGCATTCGATTTCGTTATCGTCAATGGAGGGAAAGTAGGATCGGCCATCGGCGTAGATGTTCCAGCCGGCGCGGCGGAAGAGAGCGAGGGTGGCATCCTGCAGGCTGCCTTTGGGCAGGCCGAGACGGAGCTTGTCAGCCACGGGTGGCCTCCTTTGCAGGCTCGGCCGCGGGCACTGTGAGCCACCGTGTGAAGCAGCTTACCATTCCCTCGTGGCAGACGAGGCCATCGCCCTCCACCTCCACGCGGAAGAGCAGCGTATCGTTGTCGCAATCCGAGGAGGCGGAGAGGACGCGCAGGCGATTGCCGCTGGTTTCGCCCTTCATCCAGAGCTTTTGACGGGTGCGGCTCCAGAAAGTGACAAAGCCGGATTCGAGGGTTTTTTGGTAGCTGGCCTGATTCAGAAAGCCCAGCATCAGGACCTCGCCAGTGCGGGCGTCCTGCACAATGCCGGGCACCAGGCCGCCCATTTTTTCAAAATCGATTGCTGCGTTCGGTTCATTCATCGGGTTCGGCTCATTCCCTTGGTACGGACTTTACTGATTGTGGTGGGGTGGCAGCGCGGCGGCACGAAAAAGCCCCCCGGCTGCGTTGCCGGCGGGCTCGTGGTGCTCTTGATCTCGTTTGGCCTTTAGCTCAGGCCACAGCGGTCCGCCGGCATGGATGTCCCATGATGATGGTGGGGACCGTGATGGCGGCGGCTCTGCATCTATTCAAAACGTTAAGGGCAGGCGCGGCAGTGTGTCAACCGGCAATTTTTGACACGTGAAGCGAAGAACATACGCCCCTCAACTTTGAGCATTGGAAGTGGACGCATGGGGCGGAGCGGCCGGCTGGTGTTGCAGCAGAGCAACGAGGCGCTGGTAGAGCCGGTTTCGCAACTCGAACCGCTCGGAGGCACGCGTCACGTAGCGGATTTCGACCTCCATTCCGGAGCCCGAGGGACGCAGATCGACGGCGGGGGCAGCCTGGAAGCGGGAGAGTCCGCCTGCGCGTGCCCCTCGTTTCCATTCCTGCTCGGCCTCACGGGCGTTCTGCTCTGTTTCTTCAATCGCGAGTTGATGAATGCCCTCGACCATGGCCTGCAAATTGTCTGCCGCGGGCATTTCCATCTTGATTTCATCCCACATCCACTGGCCCGCAGTGGAGAAGTTGAAGAATTGGCCGCGGATGGCGAAGCTGTTGATGAAGGTGATGCGACGGCCAGTGGGATGGCCCTTGTCGGCCAGAGTGCCGGTCTCAAGCAGCGAGGTGCGAAAGAGCCCGACCTCAGTGACTTCGCCGCCGACGCCGTTGATTTCCACCCAGTCGCCAACGTGGATGCCATGCTTGCCGACGAGAACGAACCAGCCGAGAAACGCGAGGATGAAGTCCTGCAAGGCGATGGTGAGCGCGGCGGTGGCAAGGCCGAGGATGGTGGGCGTTTGCTGCGGCGCACCGAAGACGACAAGCAGGATGAGCACAGCGCCAACCACCTGAATGCCAACCTCAAGAATGCTGCGCAGAGTTTCACTCTGACGCTGATCGCGCCAGACCCGGCCCATCAGCCGGCGGACCACCGCGTCCGCCAGGACCATGCACAGCGCGATAAAGAGAATGAGAGCGACGGACTGGAGCATGAGGTGAAGCACAATGCGATGCTGCAGCAGAACCTGCGCAGCCCATTTGCCGTAAACCGAGACGAGTTGCTGCTCAGTCTGGATGCGGTCGTCGTAGACGCTGAGAATCTGGCGAGTGGCGCGCTTTTGCCTCAACAACTGAAGGGGAGAAAACCTTGCGGACGGCTGGACGCCGGCGGCAGGCGATGCGTTGGCCTGTGCTTCAAGCGCATTGTGATCGGCGACGAGCGAGGCTGCGGTGCTCTGGGCCTTCTGCTGCGCCTGCACAATGAGCGCATAGCGATCGTGCTGACTGAACCAGGCCTGAATGCGGCTGGCGAGGGTGCCGTGTTTCTTTTCTGAAAGGACGGCAATCTGACCTTCGTTCTTTGCCTCGCTGTCATACTGGCGCATGGAGGCCTCATGCGCGGTGAGCTCCTCCTGAATGCGGACGCTCTGGTCTCCGGATGCGCGTTGCAGGTCGCGCTGCGCGCCCGTCAACTCGTCAGTGTCCAGGCCGAGCTGCGCCTTGGCAACGTCCTGGGCGTCGTCGCCGGCTGCAGACGATTCCGCAGAAGACGCTGCGGAGCTTGATTTCGTGGGCGCTTTGCGGGCCAGGGCATCCACCTGCGCCTGATCGTCCTTGATGAGCTGCTGGAGCTGCTGGACCCTTTGAGAAAGCTCAAGCGCCTCACCGGTGAGCGTGCGCCGCTGCGCCTGAAGCGTGGCCGTGCGCAGAGCCGAAGCGAAGGCCTGGTCGGCTTCATGATCGGCGAGACGCCCGGCCTCGCGCGCGTATCGCTTCTCCTCCGCGGTGACAGCCAGAGGAGCCAGGGCCTGTGAGGTGTCCCATGGGCTTGTGTCAACGAGTCCGGCGCGACCAGGCTGCCTGCCTGCCGCCGAATGCGCAAGGAAAGGCAGGTGGGCCATGGAGTCGCGTGTGCTCCACAGAAAGACGAGGCAGAAGGCAAGAAGCGCGCCAAGCACGGCGAGCAAAAGCAAGCCTGTTCTGCCGAGGAATGAAGGATCGGAGCCGCCACGCGGGGAGGCAATCGGGGGCCTTGCCATACAAGTCATTCTTACAGGAATTGCAGGCGCACAGGGCGGGAATTTCATCGGGCTCCGGAGCCGGCGGGCAAGACGCTGTGGCTGCCATCGAGTTTGCGCGGCAGCGTACGGGCAGCGGATAATCGTGCCGTGCGACGCAGAAGGATCCATCTCGCGCTGGCGGTCGCGGTGCTGCTGGTGCTGCCGCTCATGGGAATGGCTCGAGGGCCTGAAAGCGCGTCCTCGGTGGGAACGCCCGCGAAGATTTCTGCGCAGGACCGGGTGGACATTAACCATGCGTCTCTCGACGAGTTGATTGCAGTACCCGGCATGACGCATAGCTGGGCCGAGAGGATCATCCGGTTCCGGCCCTACCACGCGAAGAATGACCTGGTGAAGCGCGGCGTGGTTTCGGGCGAGGTCTACGACAGAATCAAGGATGCGATTGTGGCGCATCGGGACAAGCAGTAAAGTTATGCGCCGGCCATCTCGTCATCCTCGTGGCGGTCGCGCCGCAGCAGGCGGCTGAGCAGCACGTAGAGCACCGGAATGAAGATCAAATTAAGCACGGTGGAGAGCAACATGCCGCCAACAATGGTGGTGCCCACTGACTGCCGTCCGATTGCGCCGGCTCCTGTGGCGAAGGCCAGCGGCAAAACGCCGAGGATGAAGGCGAAAGAAGTCATGAGAATCGGACGCAGGCGCAGTTCCGCGGCTTCAATGGCGGCTTCGGCGATGGAATGGCCCTTGCGGCGAAGCTGTTCGGCGAACTCGACAATGAGGATGGAGTTCTTGGCTGACAGGCCGATGAGCATGACCAGGCCAATCTGGCAATAGACGTTGTTGGAGAGTCCGCGCAGCGCGACGAGGCCCAGCGCGCCAAGCACAGCCATGGGCACGGCGAGCAGGATGATGAAGGGCAGGGCGAAGCTCTCATATTGCGCGGAGAGGGTAAGGTAAACCACAAGCAGGCCGAGGCCGAAGATGATAATCGTCTTGCCGCTGGACTCGATTTCATCGAGCGTGAGGCCGGTCCACTCATATTGCATGCCCGGCATCATGACGCTTTTCGCCAGTTCCTCCATGCCTGTGATGCCTTGGCCGGAGCTGTAGCCAGGGGCCGGGGAGCCGTCAATCTCAACCGCGCGGAAGAGATCGTAATGGGTGATGACCGGCGGGCCGGAACTTTGCTGGACGGTGACGATGTTGTCGAGCGGAATCATCTGGCCGTTGTCGGAACGAACGTAGTAATCGTGCAGGTCAGAGGCAGTCATGCGGAAGGGTTCGTCTGCCTGCACATAGACGCGATAGGTTCGGTTGTTGAAGTCGAAGTCGTTCACGTACTGCGAGCCCAGGAAGACGCCGAGCGTGGTGGTGACCTGGGAAAGCGGAATGTCAAGCGCCTTGGCCTTTTCGCGATTGATGGTGACCAGAACCTGCGGATCATTGGCGGAGAAGGTGGTGAGCAGATTGGTTAGGTCCTTGCGCGCGCGGCCACGGCTGACGATCTGATGCGCGACGCGGTCGAGGTCAGAGAGCGTGTTGCTGCCTGTGTCCTGCAGCATGAACTGGAAACCGCCGAAGGTTCCGACTCCGCTGACGGCGGGCGGCTGAACCACCGCGACCAGGCCTCCGTTGGGAGCGAAGAGCAGGCTTTGCAGCTTGGGGCTGAGGTCGGCAACGATATCGGTCGTGGAGTGGCCCTTGCCGCGGCGCTCGGCGGAGGGCTTGGTGCGAATGAACATCATGCCCTGGTTGGAGGCGCCGCCGGAGAAGCTGAAGCCCATGACGGAAAACGCGCCGGTGATGTCCTTGTTCGAATAGATGATGCGCAGAGCGCGGTTGGCCAGGTCTGTCGTGTAGGCCAGCGAGGAGCCGGGAGGCGCCTGCACGATGCCGTAGAGGATGCCCTGATCTTCCTGGGGAATGAAGCCGCGGGGGACGACGTTATAAATCCAGTAGGTGGCCCCCAGACCGAGGAAGAAGACGAGCAGCAGCACGTAGCGGAGCTTGAGGGCGATGTGGATGACGCCGGCGTACGTGCGGCCCAGCCAGCCGATGAAGGCGTCCGCCCCGTGAATGAAAGCCGCGAAAGCCCGCGAAACCGGACGGATGCGGAGAAAGTCCATCTGGTGGGGGCGCGCTTCTTCTCCGCGCAGAAACAGCGCCGAAAGCGCGGGCGAAAGCGTAAGCGCATTGAAGGCGGAGATGGCGATGGAGAAGGCGATGGTGAGCGAGAACTGGCGATAGAGAATGCCGGTGGTTCCGGGAAAGAACGAGACGGGCACGAAGACCGCGATGAGCACCAGCGAGGTGGCAATGACGGCGCTGGTGACCTCGCCCATGGCGCGCGAAGTGGCCTCGTGCGGGTCAGAGTGCTCCATGGCAATGTGGCGCTGGACGTTTTCGATGACGACGATCGCGTCATCGACGACAAGACCGGTGGCCAGCGTGATGCCGAAGAGCGTGAGGGAGTTGATGGAGAAGCCGAAGAGCTTGATGAAGGCGAAGGTGCCGATGAGCGAAACCGGAATGGTGACGGCGGGAATGATGGTGGCGCGCCAGTCAAGCAGGAAGAGGAAGATGACACCGATGACGATGAGGATGGCCTCGCCCAGCGTCCACAGCACCTCGCGGATGGAGTCGCTGACGAAGGTCGTCTGGTCAAAGGCGATGACGTACTCGAGGCCGGGCGGGAAGCTCTTGGAAAGCTGCTGGAGGACCGCCTTGGCTTTCGCGTCCACGGTGAGCGCGTTGGCGTTGGACAACTGGATGACGCCCACGCCCTGTGCGGGAAGGCCGTTGTACTCAAGACTTGAGCTGTAGTCCTCGGCGCCGACGACGGCGTGGCCCACATCCTTGAGGTGAATCACGCCGGTGGGCGCGCTCTTGATGATGATGTTGTCAAACTCCTGCGGGCTGGTGAGCCGGCCCACCACGCGCACGGGAATCTGGTAGGCCTGCGTGGGGTCTGCTGGCGGCTGGCCGAGCTGGCCGGCGGGAATTTCAACGTTCTGCTCCTGAAGCGCGCTGATGACATCTGAAGCGGTGAGGCCGTTGGCGGCGAGTTTCACGGGATCGAGCCAGACGCGCATGGCGTACTTGCGCTCGCCGAAGATCATCACGTCGCCCACGCCGGGAACGCGCTTGAGGGCGTCCTTGACGTAGACGTCGAGGTAGTTGGAGATGAACTCGTGGGAATAGCGGTTGTCGAGGGTGTAGAAGCCGGCGCCGAAGACAAAATTGGTGTTGGCCTTGCTGATGGAGATGCCGGTGGCGTTGACGGCCGCGGGTAGCTGGCCGGTGACGCTGGCCACGCGGTTCTGGACATCGACGGCGGCGATGTCAAGGTCATAACCCGTGTCGAAGGTGACGGTGATGGTGCTGGTGCCGCTGTTGGTGCTGGTGGAGCGGATGTAACGCATGCCCTCGACGCCGTTGATGGCTTCCTCAAGGGGGATGGTGACCGCTTTCTCCACGGTGTCGGCGTTTGCGCCCACGTAATTGCATGAGACGCTGACCTGCGGCGGCGCCAGTTGCGGGTACATGGCGATTGGCAATGACGGAATGCTGACCGCCCCGGCCAGAATGATGAGCAGGGCGCAAACGGTTGCGAAGACCGGCCTGCGGATAAAGAAATCGACAAACAAGGTAAGCCTTCTTTCCTTTCCTTCGTGGCGCGCTGCGCCGCGTCGCTCATCGCCCGCCGGGGCTGCATTCCCGGCAGCAGAGGATCTGACTCAGAGGGGATGCACGGGCATGCCGTTCACCAGGAACTGCGTGCTGGAAACGACCACCTGGTCGCCGACGCTGAGGCCGGAGGTGACGGCGTAAGAGTTGCCCACTGCCTCACCGAGCGTGACGGGCACTTCCACCGCGGCCATCATGCCGTTCTGTTTGCGCACCACGTAGACAAAGGTCTGGCCGCCGAGACGAACCACGGAGAGCACCGGAATGACTGGCATGGGCTTGCTGGTCCAGATGACGCGGGCGTTGATGATCTGTGCGTTGCGCACCACGTCCGGCGCCAGATGCACAGGCGCCTTGACGAGAATGCCCTGCAGCATGGGATCAACCTGCGGCGAGACGAAATCGATTGCGGTCTTTTCCAGCAGCTTGCCTGAGGTGTCATAGAGTTCCACCGGAAGCCCCATGCGCACCTGGCTGGAGCGATCGGTGGGGACGTAAATATAGGCCTCCAAGTTGCGCCCCTGGTCCACTGTGGTGAGCATGGTGCTGGTGGAGACGTAGTCGCCCACATGCACCGGGATGTCGCCCACGGTGCCGTCAAACGGCGCGCGAATGGTGTAGTAGGCCAACTGGCCCTCATCGGTTTTGCGCAGAGCCACGGCCGACTCGTAATCGGCTTTGCTGTTGGCATAGGCCTGCTGGGCCTGGTCCTGTGCGTCGCGGCTGGTTACGCCCTGATCAAAGAGCTTCTTCTGGCGGCCAAGCTCGATGGTGTCGTAGTCGTAAAGGGCTTTCTTCTGCTGCTCAGTGGCGCGCTGCGCCTGCACCTGGGCAATCTGCGGCTGAGCGTCAATTTCCATGAGAATCTGCCCGGACCGGACCTGCTCGCCGGAGTGGACGCGAATCTGCGTAAGCCGCCCGCTCACCTGCGGCTGAATGGTGGCGGAGTTGCGGGACTTGATCGTGGCCACATATTCGTTGCTCTGCTCCACCGGAGTGAGCGCGATGGTGGTGGTTTTCACCGGCATCGCCTGCATCTGTGGGACAGACGCCGCCTTCTTCTGGCAGCCGGCAACCGCCAGGACCATCCAGATTGCCATGGTTACACTCAGCTTGCGCTTCAATGCAGTCAACCTCGCTAGCCGTTCCGGGCTTGCAGTTCCGGGATGACGAGACCTAAGGGGTACAAAACTCCGTTCAGACGCTGCCCGGCTGGCAATCCCTGCCTGGCCTGATCAGCTTCCACGATCTCGCTCCAATGGGTGTCAAATTCAAGGAGCCGCGGACTCAGCCCGACCCCCGTGTACAAACTCCGGACACAAATTGCTGGGTGCAAATTTCGATACGTTCTAGTCTGTGATGCCTAAGGCTCTGCCATTGTCGCAAAAAACTCTCACTCTTGCGAAGGCCGGGGTCCGGGCAGGGCTCAGGCTTTCTCGCTCCGCCAGGCAAAGGGATTGAAATCGGTCTGGCGGTCGTAGGCGTCCACCTGCTCCACGCGCTTGAGCCAGCCCACAACCAGATACGTGACCGGGGTGGCAACCACCTCGACTGCCACCTTGATAAGGTACGACGAGCCCATGATGCGCAGCAGCATGAGCGGGGAGAGCGTGCCGCCGAAAGCCAGGGCCACCACCACCGCCGTATCCACGGCCTGGCCAGTGATGGTGGAGCCGACCGTGCGCGTCCACAACCAGCGGCCATTGGTGATGAGTTTGAGCCTGGCCAGGGTGTAACTGTTGGTGAATTCGCCGGCCCAGTAGGCAATCAGGCTGGCCGCGGCAAAGCGCGGAACCAGACTGAAGACGGTGGTAAAGGCCACCTGACCGTGCCACTCCGGCGCCGGCGGCAGCCACACGGCGAACTGGCCGGTGCCGGCCAGGAGCGCCATGGCGAAAAAGCCCATCCAGATGGCGCGCCGCGAGGAGCCGTAGCCGTAAACCTCCGTGAAGACGTCGCCACAGATATAGGTGACGGGGAACAGAAACTCGGCTGCGCTGGGGCGCAACGGGCCCAGCCGGCAGATCTTGGGACCCACCAGGTTGGAAATGAGCAGGACCACGATGAAGCCAATGGTCATCAGGTCCAGATAGCGAAAGCGGCGAGTCACCCTACGAGCATATCGTAAGCCGGTCACGGGGCCATACGGAGTCGGGCGAAGGTGGCCGAGAGCCCCATTGCGGCCGTCAAACGGCCGCGTCGGAGAGCGGCTTCGCGCGGTGATCGATGGGGTGTCCGCGGGATAAACTTCGAGGTGTTGTGTCGCGCCCTGAGGCTTTTCACAAACCAGCGGGCAGCGCTATTACAGAGCGTCCGCAAGGCTCTGGCGCGACATCCGCGGCTCTTTGACAGGCCATCCGCGAGTTGATAGCCTTTATCTGGGCCAATGGGTCTGTTCCGGCCATCCCTCCGCGCCCCAACAGCGTCCCCGTCGTCTAGCCCGGCCTAGGACACCGCCCTTTCACGGCGATAACACGGGTTCAAATCCCGTCGGGGACGCCAATCAAGTCAATGAGATACGCGCATTGGGATTTGCCTATCTCTCAGGCGGTGACGCTATGGTGACTAAGGCACTGCAAGGACCATTTTTAAGCGTCGGGATAAGGAAGCCGATGTATACTTAGAAGACCAGAAGGGGCGTTCTCGGATAAACTTCATCGCCTGTGCAACTCGGCGCATCTTTAATGCTGGAGGTTTGGTTATGAAAGACGGAATGGGCAGAAAATCTGATGGAATGGGCCGCGACGGCATGGGCCGCTAGCTGGCATTTCCCTGCTTGCGCCACTTCATTACGAGATTTTGAAACTCACAATAGTAGCTTTGGTTCTTATCCACATCTCTTTCGCTCTGAATCCAAGGCCCGAGTGACGTCCAAGTCTGCTCGGCAATCGAGCGGAAAAATCGATAGCATCTTTCGTTATCCACGCTTTTTTCTGCAATAGCGATTGCCAACTCCTCGTAAAAATTTAGGAATGACAGGATTTGCATGCGGAGTTTATGCGTATCCTTGTCGAATACTTGGCCTGGTGTCTTCCGTCGGATTTTTTCGAGATCGAAATTCCCGTCGGTTATATCGGCCATCACAGTCCGGCTTTCAATTCGGTCGGGGGCGTTCCATCGCTGCATCATTTTCCCGGCCTCGGCAAATCGATGCTCCTGAATCCTGTGCAGATAGCTATAGAGTGCAAAGGCCGCACCCACGATGGTTGCTCCGAACAACACCACTGAGCGATGAGGATCATCGAGTTGCGAGAACATATAGAGTAGAGCCAATTCGATCACAAGGAATATCCCTATCGTGACCCAAATCCAAGGGATTCGAATATTCATTGAGGCCCCCGTTTGCGCTGGAGATAACCGAGCCAGAAAGTCCTAATCCGCCCGCCCGATTCATTCCGTGGAGTTCTATCGTGCAAGAGTACCACTGGCGTCGAAATCAGCAAAGGGCTCTGGACTCACTCCTCCAGCGGAGCGCGGCTCAAGTCAATCGGCGCCAAGAAGTCTCTCTGCTTTTGTCTGCTTGAGCGGAATTTGCTGCATGATCCCATCCAGTTTACCGACGGCTCTGGCCATGTATTCAGGGGACAGGTGTGCGTACCGTTGCGTCATGCGCGGCGTCTTGTGGCCTGGGATCTGGCCTGCTTTGTTGGGATTTTCGCCATTGCTGGAGCGAACCACCGAATGATTTTTAGACATTGGCGGGAAATGGGCGGCTGAGGAAATCCGTCGCCGGGGACTGGGCGGAAACGGGAGGCACCTTGCAGGTTTCGCTTCTGCCCATCCCCAACGGCGGCGCCGCGCCGGAGGTACGGGAACCGC
Source organism: Occallatibacter sp. (assembly GCA_049678625.1). Classification (GTDB taxonomy): domain Bacteria; phylum Acidobacteriota; class Terriglobia; order Terriglobales; family Acidobacteriaceae; genus Telmatobacter. Next base: position 118,900 of record JBAUEO010000019.1, read on the forward strand.
GCACAAGTGGCTCCCGTGTTGGCACAGACAGTGCGCCGGCGATGGCCCTGGGGAAGTCCGCCCCTTACGCGAAGAGGCGGAGCGGGGCATTCCGGTCAGTTGACGGTGATGCGAGCGGCCTTCATGGTGCCGTCCACTTCAACGCCGGTATAGCTGTTGTCGCTGACGTTGTACACCTTGAAGGTAAAGTTGCCGTTGTAGGAGTTGTTGTTGGAAGACACGGTAACTGTCTCCTGCAGGACGAAGTAGTAGCTGGCAGGGTCGTTGGGGTCTGGTGCCGCGAGACCGGGAAACCCGTAGAGCCAGCCAACGTGATAGAGCTTGACACTGTTCTTGCCGGTCTGCGCCCAGACGCCGACGCAGATGTTGCCGCCCACCACGGGCAGAAATGCACTTTCAAATTCCGTGCCGTCGGTGTGCCAGGTATCGAAGGTGTTGTTAAAGGGAGAACCCGCAGAGGTGGTGTAAATAACGTGCCAGAGCCCGACGATGGGCGAGTTGGACGCGTTGAAGGGGAGCATAACATTGGAATGGAGTTGAGGACCTCCATCCTCCGGAAGTTGCACAGAGCCCTTCAAGGCCGGCAAAGCCAGCCCGCCCAGGTTGCCGCATGCGGCGTGCGCGGGGACAGCCAGAGCGAGAGTGAAGAGCGTGGCAAAGATTGCAACCACACCACGAAGCAGGGGCATGGGCCGTCTACCGTTTGCAAGCAAGGATGGAACTGCCTTCGCAGTCCCGGCATAGATTTGCATGGTTTCCTCCTGATTGTGCCTCCCCGCATGCCAGACAACTTTTTGTCCCGCACCTGCCGAGGAGGGTGATGGAAGAGAAGTTTGCGTCAAGTCTTTTTCGGACTCAATGAGCCAGGGATGAGTTGGCCCTGAGTTGCGGATGCGGCGAACTCATCGAAAACTCATCGCTGCCGGAGAGGGACGGATGATAGGCTGCCGTGTATGAAAGCCAACTCCGGAGCCCTCACCGACGCGCAGTTTGCCCGGTTGCGCAAGGCGCTGGCGTGCCCAATTCTTGCCCCGAATCACGCCGAGTACGACGAGACCCGCCGGGTTTGGAACGGCATGATTGACCGCAAGCCGTCGGCGATTGTGCGGCCGGCAAGCATCGACGACGTGATGCAGACCGTTCGCTTTGCGCGCGAGGAAGGGATTGCGGCGACGGTGCGCGGAGGCGGACATAGTGCGGCGGGCAAGGCGGTGGCCGACGGCGCAATGATGATTGACCTCTCGCGCATGCAGGCGGTGGAGATCAACACGCGCAAGCGGACGGCGCTGGTGCAGGGCGGCGCGAAGTGGGGCGTGTTCGACGCCGAATGCGAACGCTACCGCCTGGCCACCACGGGTGGCGTGATTTCCACCACAGGTGTGACCGGGCTGACGCTGGGCGGGGGCATGGGCTGGCTGATGGGCAAGCATGGCCTGAGCTGCGACAACGTAATCTCCGCCGACCTGGTGGGCGCGGACGGGAATCACATGCGCGCCAGCGTGGAGGAGAACCCGGAGCTTTTCTGGGCCATTCGCGGCGGCGGCGGCAACTTTGGCATTGTCACGGCGCTGGAGTTCCAACTGCACGAGCTTGCGAGCGTACACGGCGGCATGATGCTCTATCCGCGCTCAGATGCGATGGACCTGCTGCGTCACTACCGGGACATTACGGCGACCGCGCCCGATGAGCTGACCGCGTATGCGGCGCTGATGATTGGTCACGGTCATCCGATGGTGGGAATTGTCATCTGCCACAGCGGGCCGGCACAGCAAGGCGCTGAGGCAACACGGCAGTTTTGCCTGCCGCAGCCGCCGTTCGTGGACCAGACCGGCGAGAAGAGATACACCGAGGTCCAGACCATGATGGACTTCTCGGCTCCGCCGGGAGCGAACTACTACTTCAAATGCCCGTTCGTCTCCGCGCTGAGCGACGAAGTGATCAGGCTCATCGTGGACTATGCGGAGAGAATGCCCACTGAGCAGACGCAGGTGATTCTGGAGCACATGCACGGAGCGGCCAGCCGCGTGCCCGCCGGGGAAACGGCATTCGGCCTGCGGCGCGTGCAGTACAGCGTGAACATTATTCCTTCCTGGACGGACCCGACGAAGTCCGATGAGTGCATTGCGTGGGCCAAAGGGCTTGCTGCGCTTCTTGAGGACTTCAGCACCCGGGATGCCTATGTGAATTATCTCGGCGAAGATGGCTCGTCTGCCGTGAAGGCTTCCTATGGGAGCAATTACGAACGCCTTGCCCGGATCAAGCGCCGGTATGACCCCGACAATTTCTTCTGCTTCAACCAGAACATTCCGCCGGCGGACTAAACGCATGCCCGATGCGCAAGGCCAATGGAGGCGAGGAATTTTTGGTAGCGGGGGTCGGAGAAATAGGGCCGGTATTCAAAGCCGATGGCAGGAAGATAAAGCGGTACCGACCGCATGCGGACTGCGTGCTCGAGCCATTGATTCATCTCGTCGGCAAGGCCGAGGGAGGCGTAGACTCCGGCGATGAGGATGGCTGGCTCCATCCGCTCCTCGGCGGCGCGCAGTTGCTCGACGATGCGCAGAGCCGCATCGCGCTGCCCCAGGCCCGCGAGCGCCTGGCCCATGAACGAAATGGATTCGAGATGTTGCGGATTGAGCTCAAGAGCTTTGCGAAGGGCCGCCGCGGCCTCCTCATACCTGTCAAGGCAGAGGAAGGCCCGGCCGAGAAACATGTAGCTTCTGTAATAGCCGGGGTCGAGTTCCACGCTCTGCTGCAACTGGCGCACGGAGAGATCGAACTCGCCCGCATGGCTGTGCGCGACACCGAGGTACGTATTGACCGTGGCGGACAAGGGCTCCACTTCGCGCGCGCGCTGCGCTGAGGCTACACCTTCCTTGAACCGGCCCAATGCGGAAAAGAGGAGCGACTGCCAGAGTAGAGCAGTCACCTGACTGGGTTCCAGTTCGAGCGCGATGCGAAATTCCTGCTCGGCGCCGGCCCAGTCCAGGTCATACCAGCTTTTGATGAGCCCCAGCGTGCAATGCGCCTCGGCCAGCGTTTCGTCCAGGTCCAAAGCCCGCTGCAAATCGACACGCGCCTTCGCCACGGCCTCCAGCGGCTTCATTTGCGCCACACGAATCGATCCCATCTGCGCATAGCAGTCGGCAATGCCCGCATAGGCCGGGGCGAATCCCGCGTCGAGCGCGAGCGCCTCACGAAAGTAAGCCATGCTTCGCCGGATGGCATCGGGAGTCATCCTGTGCCAGAAATAACGGCCCTTCAAATAGGCGTCATAGGCGGCGGACGAGCGGGAATAGCGGCGCGAACCGACCGTGGCGCTGGGCAGCAGTTCCAGGGCAAGCGACTGGCTGACGCGATGCGTGACCTCCTCCTGCACAGCCAGCAGGTCGCCCGACTTGCGGTCATAGGTCTCCGACCATGCGACGCTTCGATCGCGCAGATCGTGCAACTGGGCGGTGATGCGAAAGGTGTCAGCCGAGCGCCGAACCGAACCACGGAGCAGGAAATCCAGATTGAACTGGCGGTGAAGCAGCTGAATCTGGTCGGCGAGGCCTTCGCCGCTCTTCAGTCGCGGACCCGCGGTGACGCGCAGCCGCCCGGGGTCAATCCGCGAGAGAGCGGAGATCATGTCCTCGGTGAGTCCGGCGGCGAAGTAGTCCTCGCCTCGGCCGGAGAGGTCTTCAAAGGGAGCCAAACCGATGCGAATGGGCTTCCCGGCCGACTCCACTTCGCCTCCGCCAATCATCTCAATGGGGCCGACGAATCGATACCCAAGGCGCGGAAGGGTTTCAATGAAGAGCGGGCGCTCCGCGTGGTCCTTCAGCGCGAGGCGAATCTGGCGGATGCAGAAGTTGAGCCCCTGGTCAAAATCGACAAAGGTCTCCTCACCCCATATGGCCATCCGAATCTGCTCCCGCGTGACCAGCGAACCACGATGGTTCAGGAGAAATGCCAGAACCCGCGCGGGCTGCTTTTGAACGCGGACAGGAGCTCCGGATTGATGGAGTTCGAGCGTCAGCTCGTTAAGCTCGAAGTCTGCAAATCGAATGATCGACATGGCAGAAAAGGGAAGGTTTGGCGCAATTATAGCGTGGTTTGCGGGGAATCCCGCGCCTTCCGTTCACCCGCGCAGTTACCGGCGGCCGGTACCTGGATGACCGGTTCGTGCACCGAAAGTACGTGCATTTCTCTTCCTTTGGGAGTGAACAGTACTCAAGCCCGTTTGAATTCTCCTCAAGACATATCGCGTGGTTTGGGGCTCGGCCAGGGAGCGGATGGTGCGGACCAGGAGATGGTTTGCGCCGGCCCTGCCGCTGCCCGCCATGCAGCATGTGGCGGACGACCGGGTTGCGACGGCGGTGGTGAATGTGGTCTTTCCGCGCTTCGGTGCGGGAATCATGGCAGCCGCAATCATGATTTCAACTTTGGGAAC
>JBAUEO010000020.1:0-40036 GCA_049678625.1 Occallatibacter sp.
ACAACAGGCGGCGCAGGCGGACGCTCGATGGGTGGCGGCCGCAACATGAACGGCGGTGGCGGCGGCATGCGTGCCGGCGGCGGGCGCGGAGCGGGCAACAGGACCGCCAGCGGGCGCATGGCTCCCAGGGGAAGCCGGACGATGGAAACCAGACACGGCGCAGTCACGCGACGTTCCAACGGCCGCATGAGCGACATGCGTGACAAAAGGGGAATGAATGTCCACCGTGGGCTGACCGGCGGACGTAGAGTCTCGATGGATCGGCCCGGACATGGGCGCGTCTTCGCCGAACGGGGCCGCCGCGGATATGTGCAGCGGGGCTACAGTTATCGTGGTCACGATTTTGGGCGGCGCGCATACTACTACCACGGCCACGAGTACAACCGCTACTATCGCGGGTACGAGTATCGCGGAGCTTACTACAATGTCTACGCTCCGGGGGCCTACTATGCTCCCGCCTTCTACGGATGGGCCTACAATCCGTGGGCCGTACCCATCTCCTATGGCTGGGGATGGAGAGGATCCCCCTGGTATGGCTACTACGGCGGTTACTTCACGCCCTATTCCGTGTACCCGTCAGCGGCGTTCTGGCTCACAGACTACCTCATCTCGACGAATTTGCAGGCTGCCTATGCGGCGCACCAACAAGGGGACGAGACGAATGGGGATCCTTCCTCCGCAGGCGGGCAACCAGCTCTGACGCCTGATGTAAAACAACAGATTGCCGACGAGGTGAGGGACCAGTTGGCTCTCGAAAACCAGGAGGCCGGTCAGAACGCCCAGGGTCAGGACGTTGATCCCGGTTCCAGCGGAATCGCGCGTATGCTGGCCGATGGCCGTCACCACACCTTCGTCGCCGGTCAGCCTCTCGATCTGGTTGACGGCAACGGACAGGAATGCGCCATCACCGACGGCGACGTCCTGCAACTGCAAAGTCCGCCGGCCCCCGATGCAACCGAGGCAAACCTGGTCGTACTCGCCAGCAAGGGAGGGCAGGAATGCCAGATATCCGCCACTGTTGCCGTCCAGTTGACTGACCTGCAGGAGATGCAGAACCACATGCGCGAGTCCCTGGACCAGGGGCTCCAGGACCTGAAGGCCAAGCAGGGCCAGGGCGGATTGCCGCAAGCTCCGGCTTCGGCGGATGCCAAGCCCACCGAGCCGCAGTATGCCGCTGTTGCGCCCCCGCCCGATCCGCAGGACTCCACTGATCTTAAACAGGCGGATCAGGAGGCCGATCAGGATGTGCAGGATGCCAACGCCGACGCGCCACAGGCAGGCGGCCCACCGGCGGCGGCCGATCAGGCTGCTCCCGCGGCCCCGGCCGGTCCACCCGCATCCGTCGCGCTTGGACAGACAACCGCCCAGGTGAAAGCCGCTATGGGCGAGCCGACCAGAGAAGCGAATCTGGGACCGAAGGTCATCTACTACTACAGCAACGGCATGAAGGTGATCTTCAAGAACGGCAAAGTGAGCGACGTGCAATAACCTGGGCGACACCCACGCCAAAGCAGCCGGCCCGTCTGAGAAGACCTGGGCCGGCTCTTTTGTTTAGCGGCTCCGTCGCGCATCCTTGCCAGCCCGGCCCGAGATGGTAGGGTAAACCTGACGGCCACCAAGGCCGGAGACGATGCACCGACGCACGCGACGAACGCTGATGATAGTGGCCGCGGTCCTGGTTTTGCTGGGCGTGGCCGTCTTCCTCCGCTCCAAGGCCCCGCCTGAGGCGGCGCGGCTGCTGCCCGAGTCCGACGGCATTCTTTACATCAACCTGAAGCCCTTTCGCGCGCTGCTGCATGGCAAGCTGCAGCCGCCCCAGCGCGTGCCCGACTACGAAGAGTTTGTGGACGCGACGGGCATCGACTGGGAGCGGGATCTGGACCAGGTGGCCATCGGGCTGCACCGCATGAAGGACCCCAACGGCCCCAACGGCCCGGTTGCCTACTCCATGGTGCTGGTGGGCAGGATTACCGGCAAGCGGCTGAACACGTGGCTGGATGCGCACGCCGAGTCGCGCGAGAGCTACGCGGGGCAGACCATCTACGACATTCCCTCGGAAGGCCGCACGGTGCGCGTGGCGCAGATCGGCTACGACATGGTGGCCGTGAGCAACACGCCGACCGAAGAGCAGATTCACTCCATGATTGACCGGCACCGCACCGCGGCGCTGCCCTTTGCCGGTTCCACGCTGCTGGCGCGCCACTACCACGATGTGCCGCTGCTTTCGCTGGCCTGGGGCGTGGGCCAGATCGGGCTTCCGTTTTCCGGGAACGGCGGAATCCACATCTTCGGCTGGGATCTGCCGCTCGAGCCGGGCGCGACCCTGGTGGCCAGCGTCTCGCCCACGCTGCCGTTGGGCGGCTCGCTGCGCTTCCGTGTGGAAGAGATTGCCAAAAACGATCAGGAAGCCGCCAGCCAGGCGGCGGCGCTGGCCACGCTGGTGACCATGGCGCGCGGGTTTGCTGCCCCGCTGGGCAACAACGCTGCCAACAACGGCCTGCGGAATCTTTTGAGCACGGCTGAAGTGACCGAGAAGCACGACCGTGTGCTGGTGACGGCGACGCTGACGCCAGGACTGCTGACTGGACTGGCCTCCAGCGCGAACCCGGCGCAGGCGAATCCAGCGCAGGCGAATCCGGGGCAGACGAATCCAGAGCAGTAATTCGAAAATTCTTCTCGATGCAGTTGCGCGCCCGGCAAACCCGCGGCCAAAAAGACGCATCGCAGCAAATTAGAGGCGCGCTTCCCTCCCCCACTGATGTCAAGCGTTGCTGCAGCATGCGCCGCCGGGAAAGCCCGAGACAGTCCAGGCGAGTCCGAGCATCCACCCCCGGCGGCGTTGTTGTGTTTTTGGGGCCTTTGCGGCCCCGGAAACTTCAGCGTTCCTTCAGGCCCAACGCATCGACAACCGCGGGATCGACGCGCGCCGGTTCGCCGTCCTTCTTGTAGACCACGCCGAAGCTGCCGCGATAGTCCCACATCGTCCAGCCGATGCCGTCGGCCTCGAGCGATGTGCGCACATCGTGAATCCAGCGCGTGCGCGAGGCCGGATCGACGTGCTCGCGGAAGGCTCCAAACTCATTGCAGATGAGCGGAACGTGGTTTGATTGGGCCCAGGCCGCGGCCTCGTCAATCAGCATGCGGATGTGTCGGCCGTCCCAGTGCTCCAGCCAGTAATTTTCCATCTGGAAGCGGTCGGCGGGGTTGGGCACTTCCTTGAGCAAGGCGGCCATCGAGTCCGCGGTGGGCGGATAAGGCAGGCCGTGCTCATAGCTCCACCAGGGAGAGCCCCAGGTGGCGCCCTGATGGGTGAAGGTGTGCGGATCGTAGAAGTGGAAGTTGTAAATCACGTTGCCGTCGGGCAGGGGATGCATGGCCAGCAGGTCGACAACGTCGGAGTAATTGGGCCCGGTGGCGATGATGGTGTTGTGCGGCGCAACCTCGCGGATGGCCGCCGCGGCGCGCGCCTGAATGCCGGCCCAGCGATAGGGATCGCGCACCTCGGGCTCATTCATCACCTCAAAGAAGACCATGTTGGGATCGCGCGTGGCATAGTGCGCCGCCAGCCTCCGCCAGAGCATGACGAAGCGGTCCACGCCCCCATTGCCGGTGCGCACGGCGGCCTTGAAGGGCTCCTGCGGGTGGATGTCAATCTGCACGGCAAGGCCGTCGGCGATCATCGTGTCAACCGCCTTGTCCAGGCGGCCGAGGAAGTCGTCATTGAGCCCGTCCCGGCCGCGCGGGTTCTGCTCGAGCGGCGCCGGATCGATGCTGAGGCGCACGTTGTCAAAGCCCAGCTTCGCCATCAGCGCGATGTCCGCCGCGTCCGTATAGCGGTTGGTGCGCGCGGCGGAATAATCGCTTGACTGCGCGAACCATTCCGACGCGTTGATGCCGTGGCGCAGATGCTGAGCGCGGGTGAATGCAAGTTGCAGCTCGGCCTCGCGGCTCTGCGCGAAGGCGGGTAGGATGAAGGCAAGCAGGGTAAAACTAAGAAGCCAGCGGCGAAGCATTCCACAATCTCCCAGGGGCTCTGAAATTCCCGACGCAACCATATCACGCGACGCCCTTCCAGACGATGCGATGCGTCAGCCGCGCGAGCCAGCCGCGGCAGAAATTGCGCACAAGAAAAACGGCTCCCGCGGGGGGAGCCGTCTGGGGATGTGCGGACGCCTTTCGCTTACTGGCCGGCATTGTTCGCAAGCGTGCCCCGCGCAACCGCCTGGTCATACGTGGTGCGCAGGAATTTGCGCGGATTGACAGGCACGTTGTGGACACGCACTTCGTAATGCAGGTGCGGCCCGGTGGCGCGGCCTGACTCGCCCACATAGCCTATGATCTGGCCGCGGACAACGTGTTGGCCGGGCGCCACGGCGATGGCTGAAAGATGACCGTAGATGGTGGACAGGTCGTGGCCATGATCGAGTGTGATCTCGCGGCCATAGCCGTTCTCCCGCGATGCGTGAGTCACGTCGCCGTCGGCGGTGGCGCGAACCGGGGTTCCATAGGGTGCGGCGATATCGATTCCGGGATGGAAGGCGCCTTCGCCGTTCAGCGGGTCCTGGCGCTCGCCGAAGCTCGAGGTCACACGGCCTTCAATGGGCCAGAGCGAAGGTGCCTCGGCCAGGGCTGTCCAGTCGCCGGTGAAGCTGGGCGAAAGTCCGCCGGCAAGCGCGCGGGCCACCTGGCCGGACATGGCCTGGTTGCGCAGCTCGTAAAACTGCGCGATGGTCATCTTCACATCCGCCTGGGTCATGTCGTCCGGATTGGCAAGGCTGGCGGGCGTGGGCGCGGTGGCGGAGTTGCCGTTTCTGCTCTGGTGCGAATCCCGTTGAGTGGCCATCAGCTTGGTCTGGCGCAAACCGTAGAGCGTGGTCACCTCGCCGGCCAGAGCGCCCAGTGAAGCCACCTGCACGTCGCGGTCATGCGCAACCTCGGCCATGTGCTTGTAATTCTGGCGGAGAATTTCGCGCTCCTGGCGGACCTGATTGAAGCTCTCGGTCTTGCTCAGCATGCGGGTGTAAGAACCCGCCAGGCCCACGATGGTGAACGCGCCAACGACGGCCGCGGCCACAAAGCCGTAAAAGTAATGAAGAGGAAGCGGAACCTTCCGAACGCGCCCGTCTTCGTCCCTGGCCACAAAAAGAATGTAGTAGCGCTTACGCAGCATATACCTCATCTCATTTCCCGCAGTAGGGAACGGGCTGCAGTGCGCCGTCCTCAAATCTTTTGAAAAAGGGTGAAGGCCAAGGGATCGAGGGAATCCCAAAAACCACCAGTCGCGCTCTTCGAGGCGCGTCTTTCCTGAGGCGTTCTCACAGGCTAACAAAGGCCTTGGCGGGGGGTCAACGCATTCCAGAGGAAAAGTCCTCCAAAGTACCAGACAAAAATGGAGAGCGCGGGCGGAAAACGTGAAAATACCCTATCCTCTAGGGGATGCGGACAGGACGGGATAAACCGGCAAAGGCCGATGCGCGGGGCGAGCTGGCTGTCCTCGCCGGGATTCGTGCACGGGCCGTTGCCGCGGGATCGGCCGCGGGGCTGCGGTTGGGCATCGGCGACGATTGCGCTCTGCTGCGCACACGGCCCGGCGAAGAGCTTGCCGTCACCACCGATCTTTCCATTGCAGGCCGCCATTTCCGGCTGGATGCACACCCGCCGGAGTCCGTGGGGCATCGAGCGCTGGCGCGGGGATTGAGCGACCTGGCCGCGATGGGCGCGCGGCCCGTGGTGGCGTTACTCTCGCTGGGCCTGCCGCGCGAGCTGACCCGCAAACATGGCCGCGGACGACCCTGGGTGGAGCGTTTTCTCGACGGGCTGCTCGCGCTGGCCGAAGCGCACCGCACACCGCTTGCCGGCGGCGACCTGGCCGAGTCGCCCGTGGCCGTGGCGGACATTGTGCTTCTCGGCGCGGTGCCGCGCGGGCGTGCATTGCTGCGCTCCGGTGCAAGGCCCGGCGATCTGCTTTATGTGACCGGCTCGCTGGGCGGAGCGGCTGCGGGACTGGAGAGGCTGATCGATCTGGCGGGAATACGCAAACGTGCATCGCTTCGGGGCCAGGCCGCAACAACCGAAGCCGCGCCGCTGGCGCCGCATCTTTTTCCGCAGCCGCGCGTGGCGCAGGGATTGTTCCTGCGGCGACGCAGGCTGGCTTCGGCAGCAATTGACCTGAGCGACGGCCTCTCGACCGACCTGGCGCATCTCTGCGAGGAGTCCCAAGTGGCCGCGGAGGTGGAGGCCGCAGAGTTGCCCATCAGCATGGGGGCCACGCTCGAGCAGGCGCTCCATGGCGGCGAGGATTATGAGCTGCTATTCACAGCGGGACCGGATGCGAAGCTGCCGCGGGCGATTGCAGGCATTCCCATCACCCGCATCGGGAAAATTGTGCGAGCCAGTGCTCGCAAACCCCGCGTGCTATTGCGAACGCCCGAAGGCAACCAGCCTCTCGAACCGCAAGGCTGGGAGCATTTTTCAAACTGACCTGGACGCAGCGCGCGCCGGCTCATTCGATGCGCGCGCAGGCTATTCAATGACCGCATCGCTCTCCGCGCTGCCGATGGGTTGGCCGGGCGGTGTGGCAAGCGCCGGAGCCGGAGCGAACCTGGCCGGATTTTTGCGGAACTGCTCAATCGCGGCGACGGCTGCTTCGCGATGGGCCTTGTAGCCGTCGGTGTCGCCCGGCGGAACCGTGGACTTCAGCCAGTCTTCCAGCTTGCCCACTTCGGCCAGCGCGATGGCGCACGCTTCGCCTGATGCGGCTCCGCTTCTGCCGCCCGGAACGGACATGCCCGCCGGAAGCGCCGCACCCAGCGAAATACCGCCGCTGCCGCCGCCCGCCAGTTGCAGAAGGTTCCTTAGCACCACATTTTCCACGGTGAATTGGGTCTGAGCCTCAAGCCCTGTCTTGCGTGGAGCAAACCAGGTGGCCTTGAGCGTCGTGTGAATCACTTCTTCCAGGCCCATCTGCTTCGGGTCGCGCGCGTGGTACTCGACAAGACGGCTGGCGCGGCTGGGGTCAAAGAGCAGCGAGGCGGCGATGCCGGCGGCGGCCTCCACGGGACCTTCGGCGTCAAAGGCGAGGCCGGCGTGCGCGCCGAAAGACTCGCGTGTGCGGCGATAGCCCGGCGGAACCGGCGGAAAGATGCGCAACAGCCGCTCAGGCAGCGTGAGCGCGTCGGGGGCGAGCGTTGCAAGCACCGCGTCGAGCGCCTTTTTCTCCTCGGCGTAAGGAACAAAGCGGGTGACAAAGCCGCCGTCGCCGCGCACGGCATAGCGGTAGTCGAGCCCGCCGATGGACTTGGCTGCGGCCTCGGTTTGGAAGCGATGCAACAAGTAGAGCGGCACGAGCGTGTCCTCAAGCTGAGCCATGGGCTGGCCGGGCTGGATGGCATCCTCTCCGAAGCGGGCCAGCGCGGCCTTGCGCACGGCCAGCAGCCGCAGCAACTCGTCGGGCGAGTTCGGACCGTTGTCCCACAGGTTCGCGTAAGGGCTGGCGCTGCCCAGGGGGCGCGCGTCCTCGTCGGTAAGGTAGCGCAGCCCTTCTTTCTGGTCCTGTTGCAGAATCGCGTCGAGGGCCTGGTGGACGTCGGTTCCCGGCGCAAACTCGGTGTAGCCGTAACGGATTGCAGCCTTGTCCCATGCTCCAACGCCCACCGCGTAGGCATGCGACAGGTCGGGCTTGCCATTCGCATCGAGGGTGACCAGGGGCTGGGGATAATCCATCACCGAATCGCCCTGGGAGTTCGACGACGCGGCAAAGTTGTGCGCCAGGCCAAGGGTGTGCCCCGTCTCATGCGCGGCAAGCTGGCGCGTGCGGGCAAGAACCATTTCGAGCATCTCCTTTGGAATGGGCTTGCCTTCCATGTAAGGCGCGAGCAGTGCTTCGGCAATCATGTAATCCTGCCGCGCGCGCAGGCTGCCCAGCGTGACATTCCCTTTGATGATTTCGCCGGTGCGCGGATCGACGACCGACGCGCCGTAGCTCCAGCCGCGCGTGGAGCGGTGGACCCACTGGATCATGTTGTAGCGGATGTCCATGGGGTCGGCACCCTTGGGCAGCACTTCCACCTTGAACGCGTTTTTGAATCCGGCGGCCTCGAAGGCTTTCTCCCACCAGCTTGCGCCCTCCACCAGCGCGGAGCGGATGGGCTCCGGCGCGCCGCGATCCACGTAGTAAATGATGGGCTTCACGGGCTCGCTGACTGCGGCATTGGGGTCTTTCTTTGTGAGCCGGTGGCGGATGATGAGGCGCTGGTCGAGCGGCTCTCCGAGCGGCGCGGATTCATTGCGGTAGTCGATCGAGAAGAAGCCGTCGCGCGGATCGTCGCGGCGCGGCGTGTAGCCGGGGCCGGGCAGCTCAATAAGCGAGGTATGCTCGCGGACGGTCACGTCGTGCGCGTCCGGGGTGACGGAAGCCACCAGGCGGCTGTGCTCGGGGTCCGCGTTGGTGAAGGTGAGCATGGCCTCGACTTCCGTGTTCCTGGGGAAGTCTTTGGTGTTGTCCATGGCCAGCGCGCTGCGGCTCGGGTCAAGCTTGTACGCGCCCTGTCCGGCGGCCTTCAACTGCTCGGCAACGCCATGCGCGTCGCGGAGAAAAAAGCCGGTCGCGTCCACCAGGATGCGGCCGTCCTGTTCGGCCGCGATGGGAAAACCCCACAAAACCGATTCGGCGAACGACTGCGTGACGGCGAGGCGTTCCGCGGGGTCAGGCGAGGAGGAGCGGTAGCGCAGATTGGGCTGGATGAGCAGCACCTTGCCGCCCACGCGCGAAAAGTGCACCACGCGGCCTTCGCCAAGCTGGCCGCGATCCAGGCCAATGTCGTTCGAGCCCATGCCATAAGGCAACTGATCGATAAGCAGGAAATCCTGGTCGAGGTGCGGAATTTCAAGGTAGAGCTTGCCGCTCTTCGCGTCCCAGTCCAGCGGAAAGTAGCCGTCCATTGGTCGCATGCCGGCCACCTTGGCGGCGATGGTAGTGGTGGCGGCATCCGCGGCGCACGCTGGATCGGCAGCCGTAACCGTCAGGGCAAACAGGGAGAAAGCCACAAAGAGACGAGCCGGACGAAGCATCAGGAGCCTCCACAGGAAAACTGCGCATGGTGGGGATTGCCGGGCCGAACGCGGCTTCTTCACTGTGCCACAGCGGGCCGCGTGGGGGGAAGCGGCGACGCGAGGGCCTTCAGGTGCCACGCGCGAAACAGGCGCCCAAACTTTCGTTTCTCGGCTACTATGGTGCCCAAGATTTATCATCATGCCTGCTATGAACCCGAAGAAAGTCCGCGTCCGTTTTGCTCCCTCCCCCACGGGCCCCCTCCACGTGGGCAACGCTCGGACCGCCTTGTTCAACTGGCTGGTTGCGCGCCAGACGGGGGGCGAGTTCATCCTCCGCATTGAGGACACCGACGTGGAGAGGTCCGAGGCGCGCTATGAGGGGCAGTTGGTCGAAGACCTGAAGTGGCTGGGTCTGGACTGGGACGAAGGAGTGAACGGCTCCGGAGCCCCCGAAACCGGAGCCTATGGGCCGTACCGCCAGTCCAAGCGCCTGGAGATCTACGCCGAACGCACCGCATGGCTGCTGGCCGAGGACAAGGCCTATCGCTGCTTCTGCACCCCGGAGGAGCTGGAGGTCGAGCGCGATCGCGCCGCCGCCAAGCGCCTACCACAGGTTTACTCCGGCCGGTGCCGCCACCTGCCGCCCAAAGCCATCAAAAGGAATCTTGACGCGGGCAAGCCTTTTGCCGTGCGGCTCAAGATTGGCTCGGAGCCCCTGCGCTTCCACGACATTGTGCGCGGCAACCTGGTCTTCGAACCCGGCTCGATCAGCGATCCGATTCTGGTGCGCTCCGGCACGGACGAGCAACCGCCCATGCCGGTTTACAACTACGTGGTCACGGTGGACGACGCGCTGATGCAGATTACCCACGTGATTCGCGGCGACGATCACCTGTCCAACACGCCCAAACAAGTGGCCATCTACGAGGCCTTCGGCTGGAAGGTGCCCGAGTTCGCACATCTCTCCACGATTCTGGGCCCGGACCGCGAGCGGCTCTCCAAACGCCACGGCGCCACGTCGATTTCCAGCTTCCGCCACATGGGCTACCTGCCCGAAGCCATGGTCAATTACCTTGCCCTGCTGGGCTGGGGCGCGGAGGACGGCAAGACGGAGACCTTTTCGCTCGAAGCCCTCACCAAGGCCTTCTCGCTCGAGCGCGTCACGCCGTCCTCGGCGGTCTTTGACCGGGACAAGCTGAACTGGCTCAACCGCCATTACATCAAGCGCTCCACGCCTTCGCGGCTGGCGGCGCTGGCATGGGAGTACTTTGGCGGGCTGGTGCCGGACAAGGAGGACGCCAGCGACGAGGAGCTGATGTGGTTCGTCGAGCTGATAGGGCTTTTTGCCTCCCATGTGGACCACCTGGACCAGCTCATCAACCAGACGGCCTTCGTCTTCGCCTTTGACCCCGAGACGGTGCGCGCCAAGCCGGAAAATGCCGCGCTGCTGGCCGAGGACAGCGCCCGCACCGTGCTGTGCGAGCTGGCCGATCGCGTGCGTGCTTATGGAGACTCCGTGACGCCGGAGGTCTTCCGCGAATGGATGGAAGAGATCAAGGAAGCCACCGGCATCAAAGGGAAAGAGCTTTTCCACCCGGTGCGCATTGCCATCACCGGCGCGCCCTCGGGCCCGGAGTTCGACAAGCTGCTGCCGATTCTCGAAAACGGGTCGGCGCTGGGCTTGGGCGTGCCCAGCGTGCGCGAGCGGGTCGAGCGCTTCGTGGGGGTGTAAGAGGTTGACCCCGTCGGTCCACGCGGAGTTTGCCCACGACTGGCAGGCGGAAGTGCTGGCGGCACGGCCGCTCATCCTGCCGCCGCGGCATTTTGTCTATCCGCGCGACGTGGAAGAGGTGGAGCGCGGCGCGCTGGAGGTGATGGTGCGGCCAGCCGGAGCGGGGCCGTTTCTGGCCACCTGCGCGCTCGGCTTTCGCGATCCCTTTGTGCCTACGGGCGTCTGGTCGGCGCCCAATCCCGGCGAGCTGTGCGCCGTGGCCGGCGGTTACGCCTACCTCATCGACACGCGCGCGCCGGAGCGCTTCACCATGCTGCCCTATAAGCCCGTGCTGGCCGTGGCGCCGGCGCCGGAAGCGGCGCTGCTGCTCTTCGTCGGCCATCACGCGGTTCTGGCATGGGGCCGCGAGGGCGAGGCCTGGCAATCGGAAAAACTCTCCGACGAAGGCGTGACCGTGACAAGCAGCGAGGCAGGCGTGCTGCGCGGGCGCGGCTGGCAGATGCTGACCGACAAGGAAACGGAGTTCGCGCTGGACCTGCGCACGGGGAAGCGCGTGACCTGATGGATTACCCCGCAAGCCTCTTCTGCCTGGCCACCAGCGGCTCATAGGCCGCGTAAACTCCTTCAAAAACAGAATCCCAGCCTGCTGTCTCTGCGAACGCTCGCGCATTCCGGCGCAGGTCAGCGTGGCGGGCGGGGTTGGCGAGCACATCCGCGATGGCCGCGGCAAAGCCCTCGTCCGGCACAATGCGGCCGGTTTCGCCGTCGCGCACAATCGTCTTGGGGCCGCCGTCGGCCGTAACGATGGCCGGAACGCCGGAGGCCAGCGCCTCCAGCACCACATTGCCAAACGTGTCCGTATGCGAGGGGAAGACGAAGAGGTCCATGTTGGCATAAGCCGTGGCGAGAGCTTCGCCTTTGAGCACTCCAGGAAACTCCGCGCGCGGCATCTGCGCGCGCAGCCAGTCCTGCTGCGCGCCGTGGCCCACGATGTGGAAGCGGAAGTTGGTGAGGCCGAGCGTTTCGAGCTCGCGCTGCACAGTGGCCAGATGCGCCACGTTCTTCTCCACCGAGAACCGGCCCACGAAGCCCAAAACGAACTCGCCATCATCCTCGCTGCGGCGGCGTTTGGCGGGATGGAAGAGCTCCGAATCCACGCCGCGCGGCATGCGATGGCAGGGGCGGCCGGTGAGGGCGGTGAGCTGGGCGCACAATTCGTGATTCGGCGCGAAAAGCACCTGGGCCACGGAGTAAAAATGTGCGGTGGCGGCCATGGTCAGGTCCTGAATGGCGTGGCCCGCGGTGGACGATTGCTGCGTCGGCAGCATGCGCAGGAACCACCCGGCGCGGCGGGCGGCGTACTCATGCACGTTGGTATGCCAGCTTGCGGCCAGCGGCAGACCGAAGGCGCGCGCGAGGCCCGCGCCCAGCATGCCCACCTCGCTGGGCCCGGTGATGTGGACCAGGTCGGGCCGGAAACGCGCCAGCACCTCGTCCATCAGCGGAATGTGGCGCAGAAAGGCGGGATCGAAGCGCAGGTCTTTCTCGAGCGCGAAGGAGAGGAAGCCGCGCGGCAACTCCAAGGTCCACACATTGCCGTCTTCCACCAAAGGCTGTGCGCGGTCGCCGGCGCGCACGCACAGGAAGGGCAGATTGCGGCGGCGCGCAAAGGCCTCAAAGTGGCGGCTGGTGTGGGCCACGCCGTTCACCTCGTGAAAAGAGTCTGGGAAGTAGGCGACGCGCGGCGGATGTGCGTTCATTTCCTCAATCCCGAGGACAGTGCTAAGGCAGCTTCCAGTCCAGCTCAACCTTCCGTGTCGCCCAGCGCCAGGCGCAGTTGCTGGGAGTTGCTCCAGGCCAGCCGCAAGCCGTCGGAGACCGGCCCCTTGCCCAGAAGCTGGACCATTCCAATGGTCCAGCCGATGGCGAGCGGCGCCCGGCCCTTTGGCCACAACTCCTTGAGCGGGCGAATGACACCGTTGGCGTCAGGATGGTAGGCACGCTCGTCCCATGTGCGCGAACCCTGTGGGAAATCCGGATAGGTGCGGATGGCGTCGACCGTGGACTGCAACAGGCGAAGTTTCCACGGCTCGGAGTACTGGGGCATGAAGAGCACGCTGCTCTTCCGTTCGCGGCGGACCTCGTGAACAAACCCGGTAAAGCTGGCGGCGTTGGTCAGGTTGATGTTGGCATTGGGCTCCACGCCGTGGCGGTCGCCGCCGCTGATCAGCAGCATGTTCCAGCGCTCAGCCAGCCCGCGCACGGCGCGGTTTTCTTCCCAATTGCGAAGTCCGTTCAACTCCAGTGCGTGCAGGTAGGCGCCGTTCTTCTGCAGGAACTCGTTCACCAGGAACTCGTGCCGCTCCTGGCCGATGAGGTAAAGGTCCCAGAGCGGATGATTGAAAACCACCAGAACATCCGGCTCGTCATTCAGCGCGACCAGAATCTCGGTCAGCCGCTCTTCCTGGGGGTTCCGCGTGTACTCTTCGAGCGTGGCCATCCACCGCTGCGCGCGTGCGCTGGGCAGGTTGTGGATGCCCAGATGGAAGGATTGCTCGCCGCCGTAGGGCGCGCTCCACTCCACTGAGACCGGAATCCGCCTGGAGCTGGGCACGGTGCGCAAGAGCATGGGCGCGGCGATGGTGTCGTGGTCAGTGATGGAAGCCATCGGCGCCAGATCAAGCTTCTCAATTTGGTCGCACTCCAGGTCGAAGGCCAGCTTGGGAGTCATCGGCGGAGTCCAGTAGCTGGCGGCATAATTCAGCCGAATGCCGTACTTGGATTCCGAGCGGCGCTCCAGTCGCGAGAGCAGCGGCCGAAGAGCCGGATGCTGATTCCCCAGGTTGGCCAGGAAGTCCAGCGTCTCTTTGGATTGATTGGTGTGGCTGTGGAGGGAAACGCCGGTGCTGTATCCCTTGGCCGCCTCCCGGTCGCGCCAGAGATAGGAGATCGTTGCCTGGGCCATACTGTGCCTCCTTGGACCAAAAACAATCTGGGACCTCTGATGCCATTTTCTCGAATTGCCCATCAAAGTAGGATTAAAGGAAGGCGAATGAGGCTTGAATTGCCGAACGAATCAATCCAGTAACCGGAGATAGCGCCAAAACCCTCACAATTACCGGGGAAACTCGAAACAGAAATTGGGCATTCTGATGACCGGGCTAAGGAGAGCGCGCTGAGGTAAATGGCCTGGCGGGGCCGCGAACCTGCCCTGGATCTGGAGTAGCTCGCGCACAGGAGACGCACCTCAGTGCCGCGTGCGATGCAGCTCCGGTCCCAAGAAGTCCTCAAGGGTGACCCCGGGCATCCTCTCCGGGACGGCGTGTTCGGCGGCGGCTTCGGGCACAAGGTAGTTTTCTGTCAAGCCGTCGCGCAGCATTTCAAAAGCCTGTTCCGGCGTTTCGGCAAACTGGAAGAGCTCGATGTCCTTGGGCGAGATGGCGCCGGTCTCCACCAGCACATCCAGGTTGAAGACCTTCTTCCAGTACTCCGGACCGTAAATCACGACGGTGATCTTCTTGGCGATTTTGCGGGTCTGCGCCAAGGTAAGCAGCTCGAACATCTCGTCGAGCGTGCCAAAGCCGCCGGGAAAGACCACCAGCGCCTTGGCCAGGTAAGCAAACCACAGCTTGCGCATGAAGAAGTAGTGGAACTCGAAGTTGAGCGCGGGGGTGATGTAAGGGTTTGGGTGCTGCTCAAAGGGCAGCCGGATGTTCATGCCGATGGTCTTGCCGCCGGCCTCGTACGCGCCGCGGTTGGCCGCCTCCATAATGCCGGGCCCGCCGCCGGAGGTGACCACGAAACGGTGGCGCTGCGAGGGAACGGTCCTGGCCCACTCGGTGAGCATGTGCGCCAGACGGCGGGCGTCCTCATAGTAGCGGGCCATTTCGACGGCGGCCACAGCACGCTTGCGCTGCAGTTCGGTGGCGGTTCCGGCGGCAATCTGCGGCGCGCGGGCAGGCTGCTCCTCGCTGGGCGCCGGATGGATGGAGCCGGTGTTGTCCAGCAGCTCCAGCGTGTGGTCGGCCTCTTCGCGGCTGCGGAAGCGTGCCGAGCCGAAAAACACCACCGTGTCCTGTATGTTCTCGTACCGGAAGCGGGCAAGCGGCTCAAGAAACTCCGAGAGAATGCGGATCGGCCGGCCGTTGGCGCTGTTCAGAAAGCCGGGATTTTCATAGGCCAGCGGCGCGTTTTCGAGCAGCGGCGGAGCGGCGGCGCTGTCCGCTTCGGCTTGAGATTGGGCCGCGGCGCGGTTCTCGGCTGCCGGTTGCTTCTCACTGCTGGATTCAATGCTGGATTCGCTCATGCGTCACCTGTCGCGATAGTGGATTGCATCCTGAAAGGCGATCCACAGATTCAAAAGACCCAGCCCGGAGACAATTCCACGCACGGCTCCGTTGGCCACGTAAATGGAAAGCGTGGGGAACTGGACAAAGAGCGGATTCTGGTCCCAGAACAAGGGCCACCACGGCACGTAACAAACGATTAGGCCAATATACATCTGGATGAGGACCCGGATGAAAAGTTCAGCGCGCTCAAGCCAGAGGGGAATGCGCTGCGGGTGCGGCGCGGCAGTGGCCTGGTGGGGTCCCGGAGCGCTTGCGGACTGGGGAGCCGGGCTCGCGGGTGAAGGGGGCGAAATCAATTCCGGCTGTTGAGACATTCTTGAATGGCCTGTGGTTGCCGGAGCCCCGGCTGGGGAACGCCGTACTGCAACGTTAACACAGCAGAGGGGCTGGCCCGCGGTCGGAATCGCGCACAGCGGCCTGGGCCGGTCTGCGGGGTTCTATGACTGACCGCAGCCGTCCGCAAACGCGTTGTCCGGCGCGGAGAAACAGACGTATCGTGTTTTCCTATGCAGTGAGCCGGATCAACCGTGTGCCGGATCATCCGAAGGGGGCCCCATGAAGATGGCCATCACGCTCGCTACCGCCTTTTGCGCTGCTTGCCTCACCAGCCCCGCTGCGGCTGCCGCACAGACCGCCCAGTCTGCCTTGCCCAACCAGCCCCGGTGGACCTCCCCATCCATGAGCGCGCTGTTAAGGATGATGCCTGCCCCAACCTGTCCGGTGCGAATGGACCTGCGGAGCAGTTTCCAGTTCGCGCCCATCTTCGTTGGGGATGGCACGACCGTTCAGGGGCCTAACCTTCGCCTACAGCTGATTCTGACCAATCCAAATGGCGACCGAGTGGTGAGGGCGCGCCTGACGGTGGATGGCTGGAGCGACAAGCCCCAAGTGGTTCCGGTCAACGGCGCGGCGGCTGGCGCGGGCCAGACTTCCGGCGGAATGAGCCGCACCGTCGAAGCGATGTTCGCGCCGGGCAGTGCCGGAACCTCGGAGGCGGAGCTGGATCTGCACGGCTTCAGCGCCTTCCGGCTGGTTCGGCTGGAGGAGGTGACCTTCGCCAGCGGAGCCGCGTGGAAGTTTGATTCCATGGAGAACTGCCAGGCAGCGTCCAATCCGCTGGTGCTGGTGACGGCGCGCTAAGCCGCCAACTGCCGGTCTGCACTGCTTTCGATGCCGCTTTGCGTGCGTCACAACGTTGCGTGGCACCCATCACGCGATTTTCCTTGATTCGGGTCTGGACCTGTGCAACCTTTCCTTCAGGTTTCCGTCGATGGAGTAGGAGACATTTCCGATAGAGACCGCATAGAATCGGGAGAAGCGCCAAAGGTCGCGCATCCAACTGGTCATGTCAACATGATTCCCGTTCCGGTCACACTCCAGGCGCGCCTCTGAGCGGAACCGCAAGCGAGCCGCAGCCCGCACGGGCAGCACCCGCCGCAACCCCAACCTGCCAACGGCAAGGAGGTTGCCATGATGACAGTCAGACGGGGATGGAGCCAACCCTCATCCATCCTGTTTGCCACCGAAATCCCTGCCAATGAGAAGGCCTTTGCGTTTGCTCTTGCACAGGCGATGGAGGGCAGCGCCGATCTCATCCTCTTTCACGCATGCAAGGCCCAGCGCACCTCCGCGGTAGGTAACCCGGAGTCGCGCTCAGCCGATTTCGCCGCCGCGCGAGCGGTCAAAAAGGAATTCGACCCGCTGCTGCGCCGCGCGCGCGACCTGAACATCGGCTGCCGCGTGGCGGTCCGCTCCGGCAACGCCGCCGAGGAGATTCTGCGCTTCCTGGAGGAACACAAGGTGGATCGCCTGGTGATGGGCGTTCACACGCCGGGCCCCGTGGGCAAACTGCTGGTGGGTTCTGTGGCAGAGGCGGTGCTCCGCAAGGCCCGCGTTCCGGTCACCATCGTGGGGCCGTATCTGGCCGAGGGCGCTTACCGCAATATGACCACACGAACCATCTTCTGCCCGGTCGACGAACACCCATCCAGCTCCATGGCGGCGCGGCTGGCCTCCGAATTGGCTGCCCGCCATGACGCGCGGCTGGTGCTGCAGCGGATTATTCCGCCTCAGCAAGCCGCGGAAGTGCTGGCCGGGCGCAGCCTGGGACAGATCGAGGCCGACCTGATGGAGATGATCCCGCCGCGGCTCAAGGGAAGGATTGATGTGCGGACGCACGTGATGGAGGGCGACCCGACCGAGGAGCTGCTTTATCAGAGCCGCATTCTGCAGGCCAACCTGATTGTGATGGGGGCGCCGCGAGCCTCGCACTTCGCCGCGCTCACACACGCCAGCACCGTTTATAAAGTGCTGGCGTATGCGCACTGCCCGGTGATGACTCTCTCCCCGGTGCTGCTGGCCGGATGCACGGCCCTGCCGGCCATGGTTGAGCGGGCGGAGGTGCACTACATCGCCGGCGTGGTTTGAAGCGCCGCGAGCAATGCAGCAGGGCAGCAGGCTGGGGCGGAGCTCAGCCGCCCCTGCAACGCATCTGGTTCTACAATAGCCAGACCCGCCGTAAACTATTCAAAACATGCGACAATAGAGAGTGTACTCGCCGCTGCCCGTCGGGCGGCCCGTTGCGGGAGAGCCCGTGGCCATGCTCAAAACGCTGTCGACGCACCTGTTCCTCAAGCAGCGCCTTCATCCGGGGTTGCTGGAGCTTGCCGGCCGGGCCGGAGCGCAGGCCGTCGAGGTCTTTGCCGCGCGCCAGCACTTTGACTACACCAGCCGGGAGCACGTGGCCGAGCTGGCCGCCTGGTTTGCCTCCAACCCGCTGGAGCCCTTTTCTCTGCACGCGCCCACGTTTCCTGACCGCGAAATGGGCCGAGCCGGCGCCCCGCCTGTGAATATTCTCCATCCGGAAAAATCCCGCCGCATTGACGCCATGGACGAGATCAAGCGCGCGCTCGAGGCCGCCGAACGCATCCCCTTCCGCAACCTTGTCCTGCACATGGGCGAGCGCGAAGACGGCTGGTCACTGCGCACCATCGAATATGCTGAAACGGCCTTGGAACATCTGGGCGCCTTTGCGCGTCCGCTGGGCGTGCGACTGCTGGTGGAAAACCTGCTGAACGAACCCGCCACTCCCGAGCATCTGGTGGCAATTCTGGAGACGGGCCACCTGCCCAATGTGAGGGTCTGCCTGGATCTGGGCCATGCGCATCTGAGCGTCGGGGTCGAAACTGCCATCGCGACAATGGGCGAGCGCATCGCCTCAGTCCACGTGCATGACAATCACGGCACAAAGGACGAGCACCTTTGGCCGGGCGGCGGAACCATCGACTGGCCGGCAGCCGTGGCGGCCCTGCGCGCCCTCTCCGCGCAGCCGGCAATCGTTCTCGAGCCCCATCCCGCGCTGGACGGCGAGCCTGCCGGCCTTTCCACCCAGATTGCGCGGGCATTTGCGCTGTTCGACTGACCCTCGACAAAAAACTACTGGAACTGCGGGCTGTGGACGGGCCGGGGCCGACAAGGAAACCGCGAACGCGAGCAGGCCGGCACGGGGCGCAGCGCCACAGAGCGCAAAGGCAGGAATGTAAGATGGCTCCAGAAGGAACGCCCTCGTGAGCAAAACTGTCCTTTCTCATCCCCACACCCGCTCCCGCCTCGCGCTCAGCGCGCTGGCCCCCGGCGCCATGCAGTCAGAGATTCGCGCCATGACCACCGAGTGCGACCGCATCGGCGGCATCAACCTTGCGCAGGGCGTCTGCGATACTCCGGTGCCCGCGCCAGTGGAGGCGGAAGCTCTGGCGGCGATCAAGGCCGGCCACAACATCTACACGCGCCTGGACGGCATCACGCGGCTGCGCCAGGCCATTGCCGACAAGCAGCGGCGCGATTACGGCCTTGAGTATGACCCTGAATCTGAAGTGCTGGTGGCAAGCGGAGCCACCGGCGGCCTGCACGCCGCGGTCATGGCTCTCCTGAATCCGCAGGACGAGGTGCTGCTGTTTGAGCCCTTCTACGGCTACCACGTCAGCACGCTCAATTCCATGCGGGTGAAGCCGGTGTTTGTGCCGCTGGCCGCGCCGGATTGGGCACTCGATACGGACGCGCTCAGGGCAGCCGTCACGCCACGCACCCGCGCCATCCTGCTGAACACGCCCGCCAATCCCAGCGGAAAGGTCTTCACCCGCGCAGAGCTCGAGGCCGTGGCTGATGTGGCCTGCGAGCACGATCTCTTCCTGCTGACCGACGAGATTTACGAGTACTTCGTCTATGACGGTGCTGAACACATAGCGCCTGCCACGCTCGACGGCATGCGCGAGCGCACCGTGGTGATCTCCGGCTTCTCGAAGACCTTCAGCGTGACCGGCTGGCGGCTGGGCTATTTGACCGCCGATGCAAAGTGGATGGGCGCAATGGCCTACTTCCACGACCTGACCTACGTCTGCGCGCCTTCGGCCTTGCAACACGGCGCGGCGGCGGGACTGGAACAGTTGAGGCCGGAGTTTTATGCAAAGCTTGCCGCCGATCATCAATCCAAGCGCGAACGCATGGTGGCCGCGCTGCGCGATGCGGGCATGGAGCCGAGCGTGCCGCCCGGCGCTTATTACGTGCTGGCCGGCACAGGACCACTGCCCGGCAAAACGGCAGCCGAAAAGGCGCGTCATCTGCTCGCGGCCACTGGAGTAGCCTCCGTTGCGGGCTCAGCCTTCTTCCGTCCGGGAGGCGGTGACAATCTGCTGCGCTTCTGCTTCGCCAAGAAGGACGACGAGTTGGACGAAGCCTGCGAGCGACTTCGCAAACTCTGAGCCTCGCGGCAAATCCTCACAAAATTCGCATCGCGCAACACTTTAGTGCAACAGCGCAAGAATCGCCACGTTCAGCCCGATCATTACGACGGCGAAAACCGGAATCACCAGCAGGGCTTTCTTCAGCCGCAGCGGATCGCCGCCGGCAATGGCCCCGATGAGCCGTGAGCTGATGGCGAGGCCCGCCCATCCGCAGGTGATCACCAGCCCGATGGCCGTACCGCTCATGCGCGGAAAAGCTCCGCCCACAATGGCCAGGGTGGTGGGAAAGACCGGCGCCATGGCCAGCCCGGCCAGAAAAGTGAGCGCCGCGGCCATCGCGGGCTTCTTCGTCCGCAGCATCAGGAAGGTGGTGATCGCAATGGCCACTGAGGCAAACAGCGTGACCTGCGCTGCGCGCACGTGGAGGAGGACGGACGATGCACCCACGCGGCCAAGAAGCAGCCCCAGGGCGAAACCCAGCGAAAGGATGTTCAGCGCGCGCGATTCCGGAATGCCCTGCGCAATGAGATGGCGCGGCAGCCAGTTCCACACGCCGACTTCGCAGGAAACGTAAAGAAACAGCAGCAAGCCAAGCAGCAACAGCAGCGGCTTGCCCAGCACCGGCCCGGCCTGCGCCAGCGCGAAGCCGGAGGAGCCGGCCGGCGCGGGCATCTGCGTGAAGACCTGCACCGCCAGCGCGAGAACTGCGAGGACCGCGACCGAGTTGCACAACCGCACCCAGTTTTTCCGGAAGAGATTGGCGGAGATGAACGGCGTGGCGAATGCGCCGAGGCCGAAGAAGAGATTTACCAGGTTCAACGCCGTGGCGCGATGCGCTTCGCTGACCGCGCTCACCAGCGCATTGGCTCCGGTGACCACCACGCCGCCGCCCACGCCCAGCACAAACATCAGCGCCACAATGGACCGGAATCCGCCCGCGCGAGGCAGGGCAAACAGCGCGGCAACAATGCAGGCCAGGCCCAGCACCAGACCCGCCTTGTCCCCTTCGGTATCCAGCAGCGGGCCGACGCAGAGTGAAGCGATCATCAAGCCCAGAGCTTGTGCAAAGGCGATGGTGCCGTTTTGCGCGGGCGACAGCCGGAAGCGGTCAGAGAGCTCGGGTAGAATCGTGCCCAGCATCGCCGCGGTCATTCCGTACACAAAAATGGCAAGGATGGCGGCAAAGATCAGCACGCGGTTCCCTCCCCTTTCAATCCGTAGGCAAGCATACGGCATGCCCGCAGCTCCGCGGCGTCTTCGTTAGACTGAAATGGAATTCATGGCGCTGAATGGGAGGCGCAGCGCCCTGGAGCCTCGGGAGGGGACTCTCAAATTGACCCCCGTAATACAGGGTTGTATGCTGATTTGTCCCTCGACATTCTCAATGAACAGGAGAATCCATGTCTGACCCTCAGCCGCAGCTCCTCCGTTCGCTCGACGAGCAACGAGCGGAATACGCCTGCCGCCGTGGCCTCGCCATGCCCTTGGCGGGGTTGATCGCTTGGACGCTGATTGGCATCGGGGGAGCCTTCCTGCCGCCCATCCTGGCTGTGTGGTCGCTGTTCATCGGTACTGGCTTCATCGCGTATCTCGGCATCGCGCTCTCGCGTTTCACTGGCGAAAACTTCCTGGACAAGAAGACGCCGAAGAACGTCTTCGATAACCTGTTTCTCCACTGCGTCGCGATGGCCCTGCTCGTGTACGCCATCGCCATTCCGTTCTTCCGTGTCGACTACACGTCCTTGCCGTTGACTGTCGGGATCCTAGCCGGCCTGATGTGGGTGCCGTATTCCTGGATCATCCAGCACTGGGTCGGGATCTTTCACAGTGTAGCGAGGACGGTTCTGGTGACGGCCGCATGGTATCTCGCGCCGCATCGTCGTTTCGTGATTATTCCGGCGGTCATCGTCGGTGTGTATGCCGTCACACTCGTCATCCTGGAGCAGCGCTGGCGCGCCGTCAGCCACAGCACAGCCACAGCCGCTACGGCTTGAATCTCGAGGCACTGACCACAGCAAGACCTTCTCTTACCGGCAGACAGCCACTTGGTCTCGTCTGACGCAGAGCAGGCGCGGGAACACTAACGATGCAAAGGCGCAATCGAGGGTCGGAAATCGCCGCGGTTTCGGCGCTGGCTTCTGCGCTGGCCGCACTGCTGGCTGTTTTCGCCGCAGGGTGCGGCACGCCCGGCGCGCCCCAGCCGCCTTCGCTCAACCTGCCCCAGCCCGTGGCCGACCTCGCCGCAGTGCGCAACGGCAACCGCGTCACGCTTGCCTGGACAATGCCCCTTCGCAGCACGGACAAGCTGCTGCTCAAGGGCACTGTGAATGTGCGCATCTGTCGCGCGGAGAGCGCAGGTCCATGTGTCGCGACCGGCCCTGACACGCAATTCGCTCCCGGCGCTCCGGCTTCGTTCGTGGATGCGCTGCCGCAGCCGCTTGTCGAAGGTGCGCCGCGGCTGCTGAGCTATTCCGTGGAGCTCAGGAATCACAGTGGCCGCTCGGCGGGACCTTCGAATGCGGCCATGGTTCTTGCCGGCGAAGCGCCCGCGCCGATTGACCGTCTCAGCGCGGAGGTTCGCAAGTCCGGCGTGGTCCTCACGTGGTCGCCCGCCGGCGGAGACGTGCCCGTCCGGCTGGTGCGCACGCTGCTCACGCCGCACCCCACCCATGCGAAACAGGGCCTGCTTGCGCCTCCGCCCGAACCGCTTGAGCAAACGCTGCTGGTCGAGTCCAATCTGGCCCAGGGTCGCGCCCTCGACGAGACCGTGCGCTTTGGCGAGACCTATGAGTATCACGCGCAGCGCGTCGCGCGCCTCACCGCCGACGGGAAAACTCTGGAGCTGGCTGGGGCGCTTTCGCCACCAGTGCGCGTGGACGTCAAGGATGTTTTTCCGCCTGCCGTGCCCCAGGGTCTTGTCGCCGTGGCCACCGCTCCGGAGAACGGCGTTGCGGCCTCCATTGACCTGAGCTGGCGGCCCAACACAGAGCCCGATCTCGCCGGTTATGCCGTCTATCGCCGCCAGGGTTCCGGCCCCTGGCTGCGCATCTCACCGGAGAAGACAATGGCAGGGTCAGCCTTTCACGATCCAGACGTGCGGCCCGGCAACACTTACCACTACGCCGTCACCGCCATCGACCAAACCGGCCACGAGAGCGCGCGCTCCGCCGAGGCCGAGGAAACCGTGCCCGCGTCCTGACCCCGCGCGCGGAACAGGAGAAACAAGGACCATGAAATACTGCCGATTTCTGCTCGACGACCAGCCCCGATACGGCAAGATTGAAGACCGCGCGGGCAAGTCCGCGGGCGAACCATGGATTGTGAGCCCTGCCGAAGCCCCCGAAGAGGACCTCGCGTATCGTCTTGCGCAGGTGCAAGTCGCTTCGTCCACCTTGGACTTCGAGCCCATGCCACTCAACGCTGCACAATTGCTCGCGCCGGTCACGCCATCGAAAATCGTCTGCGTGGGCCGCAACTATCGCGACCACGCAAGGGAGTTGGGCAATGAAGTGCCAGCCGAGCCGCTGCTCTTTTTCAAGCCGCCGTCGTCGCTGCTGGCTCCGGGCGGCACGGTGCGCATGCCCGCGGTCTCAGCCCGTGTGGATTATGAAGGCGAACTTGCACTGGTCATCGGCCGCCGCGCCAGCCGCCTGCTGCCCGGCAACGACTGGCGCAGCTATATTCGCGGTTACACCATCGCCAATGACGTGACCGCGCGCGACCTGCAGAAAAAGGACGGCCAGTGGACCCGCGCCAAGGGTTTCGACACTTTTTGTCCCGTGGGCCCGTTTGTCAGCAGCGAGGTGGACCCCGAAGCCGGCCTGACCGTGGAAACCCGTGTGAACGGCGAGCTGCGTCAGCACGGTTCCACACGCGATTTTCTTTTTTCCATTCCGGAGCTGCTCGTCTATATCACCGCGGCCATTGCGCTCGAGCCCGGCGACCTGCTGCTGACGGGCACCCCCGCCGGCGTGGGGCCGCTGAGCGCAGGCGATCGCGTGGAGGTGAGCATCACGGGCTTGGGCGTGCTCAGCAACACGTTTGCAGCAGAGACAGCCTGAAGCCAAGCCACTGAGGCCGTATCCCCAAAACTGCTGTCACCCGGCAACGAAGGAGACGAGGTGAATTGTTTTTTTAAAAAACGCCCGCCGCCCTTCCGTCCTGGCCGCCTTGTCATCTAATGATCAGCAGTGGTTTTCAAGTTCAACTGTTCCACTGCGGGACCGAGCGAGGAGAAAATCGAGCGAGGAGAAAATCGTGACAATGCCACGCTGGTTCAAGGAACATGGTCTCTCCCTCTCGTTTGTCGCACTGTTCCTGGCGTCTCTGGCAGGACAAAGCATCGCGGGACACATCAGCTACAACTCTGAACTTGCAATGCACGGGTTCCGCGCCATCAGCTATCTTCGCTACCTGGGCACGGGCAACTTCCTTGACGGAATCTTTACCAACTGGCAGGCGGCTCTTCTGCAACTGGGCTGCCTGGTCCTCTTCGGGGTAAAGCTGCGCGAGAAAGGCGCGGCGCACTCGCTCACCGCCAGAAGCCTTTCCCGTAAGCGACCAAAGCAGAAGGGCCGCAGGCGGTCATGGGCCTATCGCAACTCTCTCACGCTTGCCTTCGCCGTTTTGTTCGTCTTGTCGTTTGTCGCCCACCTGCTCTTTGGCGCGATGGATTTGAACGCGAGGATGGAGATGATTCACCGCCCGTCCATTTCCACAGCCGATTTTGGGTTCAGCTCAGGATTCTGGTTCTCCAACATGCAAACCTGGGAGGCGGAGTTCGCGGCCATCGCCATTTACGTGGTCTTCAGTGTCTTCCTTCGCCAGGAAGGCTCGCCGGAATCGAAGCCGGTGGAGAGCAGCAATGAAGTAACCGGCAAAACGAACCATTAGCAAAAGGAGCATTGAAGAAGCGAAGTTCGATGCGGGCACCCGGCGGAGCGGAACGCGGTGCTCTTGAGTCTGTTGGCCAGATTTTCCATCCTGCGACAATTACCATGCCTTCGCCAGGTTGCGGGTGGTGGAATAGGGTGCTTTGATTGAATGGGAGCCTATGATGCAGAGGAGGAAAGCGTTTCTTGGCAGAATTGCCCGGGCTGCAACTTACCCGCCGGCTCTCGAATCCAATAAAGAGAGGTACACTGGAGCCGTTCGCGCTTGAACGCGCCCCGAATCTTCCCGCTTGGAGGAATCATGCCGCAAAATCTGCTTGAACAGTTGCGTATGTACACCGTTGTGGTCGCCGACACTGGCGACATGGAAGCCATGGAGCAGTTCCACCCGCAAGACGCCACCACCAACCCCTCGCTCATCACCGCCGCGGCGCAGATGCCGCAGTATCAGCCCATCGTGGACGAGGTGCTGAAGGGCGCGCGCAAGGAGCTGGGCGAGAGCGCCACCGACCAGGTCGTTGCCAACCTCGCCTTTCAACGGCTCGCCATCGCCTTCGGTAGAAAGATTCTCGCCATCGTGCCTGGCCGCGTTTCCACAGAGGTGGACGCGCGCCTCTCCTACGACACTCAAGCCACCATCGCGCAGGCCCACAGCATCATCGCGCAGTATGACGCCGTCGGAATCGGCCGCAACCGCGTGCTCATCAAGATTGCCTCCACGTGGGAGGGCATTCGCGCCGCCGAAGTGCTGGAGAGGGAGGGCATCCACTGCAACCTGACGCTGCTCTTCGGCGTGCATCAGGCCATCGCCGCGGCAGACGCGGGTGCGACGCTCATCTCGCCCTTCGTCGGCCGCATCCTCGACTGGTACAAGAAGGACACCGGCAAGGACTTTCACGGCGCCGACGATCCCGGCGTGCAGTCGGTGACGCGCATTTACAACTACTTCAAGAAATTTGGATACAAGACCGTTGTCATGGGCGCCAGCTTCCGCAACATCGGCGAGATCTGCGAGCTGGCCGGCTGCGATCTGCTGACCATTTCGCCGCAACTGCTCGCCGAACTCGGTTCCACCACCGCCGAGCTGCCCCGCAAGCTGGATCCGGCGAAGGCCGCGACCATGGACATCGAGAAGCTCACCATCGACAAGGCTGCCTTCGACCGCATGCACTTGGCCGACCGCATGGCCCACGACAAGCTGAAGGAAGGCATAGAGGGCTTCTCCTCCGCGCTGGTCAAGCTGGAGACGCTGCTTGCCAACCGCCTGGCAGAGCTCGAATCGCGCACCCCGGCCGCGGTCTGAATCGCGACTGCTCCATCCGAAAGGGCAGCCCGCGTGGCTGCCCTTTTTCGCTGCGCGTTACCAGCGGGCCTTGCATTCCGTGGCACCTTCTGCCAAAAAAGTAACGCCTCCCTCTGTCAAAATCCGCAACTTGTCCGTTAATCTCAGTGTCAATCTTGAGTATAAAAGGCAGTGGCCGGCGCATTTGGCTGCCCTTCGGCACGATATGGAAGCGCGACTCCGGCCAATGCCTTTGAGCAGGCCGGCTGCGCGCGCAGCGGCGGGAGGTGTGTTATGCAGACCCAGGCTCATCCACTCGAACCCTTCTTTCAGCAGGCCGTGCGCAACAGCTACGAGGGCAAGCTGGGCCTGCACGATCCCGGCGTAACCGGCTACGTGGCCCGACTGCTCTGCGAGTTCTCTGCGGCGGAGAATCTCTACCGCGTCCGCGACGAGATGGGCCATCCCGTTCAGGAGTTGGAAGCCATGCTGCGCGCTGCAGACCCGGTGAACGGCACGGCTTCCTCGTTTGACGCCGAGCGCTCGGTGCGCAAGCACATCGGCGACTATGCGCTCTTCGTGGGCGGCATGTACCCTGAGGCGATTGCGCCCGGCCGGCGTCATCGCGGCCCGCGGCCGTCTCTCGGCGAGCTCATCCAGATCGGCAAGGAAAGCTACTTCATCGTGAGCCAGTTCAATCTCTTCGAGTACGAGCAGGAAGCGCCGCTCTTCGCGCGCCTGGCGGATTCCTTTGAGCGCTGCATCCTCGGACTCACACTCGTACGCGAAGACTTGAGCAAGCGGCGGCCCAAGCTGCCCCCGCCCACGATTCATTAGAGCGATTGCATGCGCACCAGCGCCAAAGCTGGATCGGACTGCCGCCGGTGATTGCGCGCCCCGTCCCGGAAATCGCACCGATGCATCCTGCCGCAAGAAGCGCACAGAATTGCCAAATGGCGAGAGCCCTGTCCAGAGGTTTCAACATCGTGCTCCCGCCGCGCACCGCTAAAGAATGTAGCGGCTCAGATCCTGGTCCTTCACAATCGTCGCCACCATCTGCTCCACATATTCCGGCGTGATGGTGAAGAGCTTCTCCGGCCCGGAGGCTGTCATCCGTTCTGCATAGGGCAAGGGCGTGGAAGCCTCCGACGTCACCGACTCAGGCAGCGCCCCCGCATCCGGTTCCGTGTTGCGCCGCGCCACATCCGGCGCAAGAAAACTTACATCCTCAAGCACGCGCTCCATGATGGTGTGCAGCCGCCGTGCACCGATGTTCTCCGTGGACTCGTTCACCTTGAAGGCGAACTCGGCCATCTCGCGCAGCGCCTCCGGCACAAACTCCAGGCGCACTCCCTCGGTTTCAAGCAGCGCCGTGTACTGCTTCACCAGCGACGACTTGGGCTCCGTGAGAATGCGCAGAAAATCATCCACCGTCAGCGACTTCAATTCCACGCGCAGCGGAAAGCGCCCCTGCAGCTCGGGAATCAGGTCGCTCGGCTTGGAGACATGGAACGCGCCCGCGGCGATGAACAGAATGTGATCCGTGCGCACCATGCCGTAGCGCGTGTTCACCGTGGTGCCTTCCACAATCGGCAGAATGTCGCGCTGCACGCCCTCGCGCGAAACGTCCGGCCCATGGCCGCCCTCGCGGCCGGCAATCTTGTCAATCTCGTCCAGGAAGACAATGCCGCTCGACTCCACGCGCTCAGTGGCCGCGCGATTGACCTGGTCCATGTCAATCAGACGGCCTTCCTCCTCCTGCACCAGGTAGTCAAAGGCGTCGGCCACTTTCATCTTGCGCTTCTTGGTGCCGCCGCCAAAAATGTTCGGCAGCATGTCCTTGAGGCTCATCTCCATGTCCTCAAGGTTCTGGTTGCTGATGATGCCGAACTGCGGCGTGCCGCGCTCGCGCACGTCCAGCTCAACCTGGCGATCGTCCAGCTTGCCCTCGCGGAACTGCTGGCGCAGCTTTTCGCGCGAGCGCTGGTGGCTCTCCGCGCCGGGCAGTGTAAGCTGACCCTCCTGCGCGGGCGCTGCGGCGGCGGGCGGCGGAGGTAGCAGCACGTCCAGCAGCCGCTCCTCGGCGTTCATCTCCGCGCGATCTTCCACCTCTTCCAGCCGCTCCTCGCGCACCATGTCAATGGCAATCTCCACCAGGTCGCGAATCATCGATTCCACGTCGCGGCCCACGTAGCCCACCTCCGTAAACTTTGAGGCCTCCACCTTCAGAAACGGCGAATTGGTCAGCTTGGCCAGCCGGCGTGCAATCTCGGTTTTGCCCACGCCCGTCGGGCCAATCATGATGATGTTCTTAGGCATGATGTCGTCGGCCAGGTCGGGCGGCAGCTTCTGCCGTCGCTGACGGTTGCGCAGCGCAATGGCCACGGCGCGCTTGGCCGCGCGCTGGCCCACCACGTGCTTGTCCAGCTCGGCTACAATCTCGCGCGGCGTCAGATCGTCCAGCGCGAGATCCTGTTCTTCGGCAGATGCGGGTAGATAAATGGCCATGGAAACTCGGGCAGGCGGAAATTCCCGCTAGCTCTTCAACTCCTCAATCGTCACGTGGTCGTTGGTGTAAATGCAGATTTCGCCGGCAATCTTCATCGCCTTCTCGGCAATCTCGCGGGCGCTCAGTTCAGTGTTCTCCATCAGCGCGCGGGCCGCGGCCGTGGCAAAGCTGCCGCCCGAACCGATGGCCGCAATCTGCTCGTCGGGGTCAATCACGTCGCCGGAGCCGGAGATCAAAAAGGTCTGCTGCGTGTCAGCCACCACCAGCAGCGCCTCAAGGTTGCGCAGCATCTTGTCCGTGCGCCAGTCCTTGGCCAGCTCCACCGCGGCGCGGTTCAGGTTGCCGGCATACTGCTCAAGCTTGGTCTCAAAGCGCGCAAAGAGCGAGAATGCATCGGCGGTGGACCCCGCGAACCCGGCCAGAATCTTCTCCTGATAAAGCCGGCGAATCTTCTTGGCCGAGTGCTTCAGCACGTGGTCGCCGAAAGTCACCTGGCCGTCGGCGGCCATCACCACCTGCCCATTGCGGCGCACGCAAATCACCGTGGTCGAGCGAATGCGCGCGGGGCGTGATACGGATTTTGCGGCTCTGCTTTGCTGGCTCACACTCAAGGAAACACCTTCAAGACGTATCTCTCAGTATAGGGCAACGGCACGGGGCAACCTCATGCGAAAGGCTCACCCGCCCGCGCGAAAGGCTCGCCCGCAGCCCCCGGACCGTTCCGGGCCTGCGCGCCGCTCGCGGTTGCCAAACGCCACATTGCGCCCGCACATCTTTCCTCCGCCGTTTGACGCGCTCACTTCGCCCGAATAGCTTGGAAGAGTGCGGGGGGTCGCGTCTGGGCTCCGCGCCAAGGAGCAGGGATGCGGAACAGACTCTCCCCCTTGAATTTGTCGCGATGGATGGGTACGGTCATTTTGGCTCTGCTGGCGCTGGGGGGCGCCGGCTGGTGCGGCGCGCAACAGGACCAATCAAAGCCGGTCCCGTCGCAGGACCACCCCTATCTGAAGCGCTTCGAAAATGAAATCACCGTCAAGGTGCTGCCCAACGGGCTCACGCTCATCCTTTGCGACCGGCCGGATGCGCCGGTCTTCAGTTATGACACCTTTGTGAACGCTGGCGACGTGGACGACCCCTCCGGCTCGAGCGGCCTGGCCCACATGTTTGAGCATCTGGCCTTTAAGGGCACCACGCAGATCGGCACCAAAAACTGGCCCTTGGAAAAGATTGCCCTGGTCAGGGTGGAGGCGGCCAACAACGCCTACGAAGCCGAGTATCTGAAGCCCGTGGGTCGCGACCCGAAGAAGCTTGAAGAGCTGCACAAGGCGTTTCTAGCCGCCGAGGCCGCGGCGGAGAAATACGTCATCCCGAACCAGTTCAGCGAACTGGCCGAGGCCAACGGCGCCGCCGGCCTGAACGCCGAAACCGGCCTGGACAGCACGCAATACTTCTGGTCGATGCCCATCAACCGGCTGCAGTTGTGGGCCTGGATGGAAAGCAGCCGCCTGGCCGACACCGTTCCCCGCGAGTTTTACAAGGAGCGCTCCGTGGTGATGGAGGAGCGCCGCATGCGCACTGACTCCAACCCCATCGGGCGTCTCCTTGAGCAATTCCTGGCCACGGCTTACGTGGCGCAAAACTACGGCCGCAGCGGCATCGGCTGGCCCAGCGAGGTGAGCCAGATTACGGCCACCGAGGCGATGGCCTTCCACAAGAAGTATTACGTGGCCTCGAACATCGTCGTCGCCATCGTGGGCGACGTGGACGCCAAAAAAGACCTGCCCATGCTGGAGAGATACTTCAGCCGCGTTCCGGGCGGGCCGCAGCCGGAAGACATGACCACCGTCGAACCCCAACAGTTCGCGGAAAAGTCTGTCATCATCCGTGAAGCCACGCAGCCCTTTTACATCGAGGGCTATCACCGGCCCAGTTACCGCAGCCCGGACGACGCGGTCTACGACGCCATCCAGGACATCATGTCCAACGGGCGCGTCTCCCGGCTCTATCGCAGCCTGGTGGAGAAGCAGCAAATCGCCGCCGCAGCCGCGGGCTTCAGCCCCTATCCCGGCGAAAAATATCCCAGCCTCTTCGCCTTTTACGCCTTTCCGCTGCCGGGCCACACGCCGGCGGAGATGCGCGCGACTCTGCACAAGGAGATCGAAAAGCTGAAGACTACGGACGTGACCGACGAAGAGCTGGCCATGTTCAAGACGCGCGCCCGCGCGGACCTGCTGCGCGGCCTGGCGGACAATCAGGGTTTGGCCAACACGCTGGCTGAGTATCAAACGCGTTACGGCGACTGGCGGCAGCTTTTCCTTGAGCTTGACCGCTATGACAAGGTGACCAAGGCCGACATTCGCCGCGTCGCCAATCAGATTTTCGTGCCGTCCAACCGCACCACCGCCGAAATTGATTTTGCGGCCCCCACGGCGGCTGAAAAGAACGGAGGCGCGCAATGAACAGGCAATTGCTGAGTCGTGTTTCCCGCTCCACCCTGGCCGCAGTCTCAGGCCTTGCGGCGTTTGCCGCACTGCTTCTGCCCCTTTCCGTCCCCGTTTCCGCCTTTGCCCAGCAGGCCGAACCCTGGAAGAAGATTCCCATTCCAGCATTGCCGGCCTTCCATCCGCATGAGCCGGTGCGTATCGAACTCAAAAACGGGATCGTTCTCTTCCTGCAGGTGGACCACGAGCTGCCCTTCATCAGCGGCTCGGTCGCCGTTCCCGGCGGCTCGCGCGATGAGTCCGAGGACAAGGCCGGACTGGTCGATCTCTACGGCATGACCTGGCGCACCAGCGGCAGTGAAGAAATGAGCGGCGACCAGATGGACGACCTCCTCGCCCAGAAGGCCGCACACATTGAGACCGGCGGCGACGACGACTCGACCGCCATCTCCTGGGAATCGCTCAAGGCCGACTCCGGCCAGGTGTATGACCTGGCGATGGACCTGCTCTTCCATCCCAAATTCAGCCAGGAAAAGCTGCAATTGGCCAAGCAGCAGGAGGCCACCGGCATCGTTCGCCGCAACGATGGCGAAGGCCAGATTGCCAGTCGCGAGGCTGACAAGCTGGTCTACGGCGCAAACAGCCCTTACACGCGGCAGCCGGAGATCGCCACCATCTCCGGCATCTCGCTGGCCGACCTCGAGCAGTTGCATGACCGCTCCCTGCGCGGCCGGCTCATCGTCAGCGTCAGCGGCGACTTTGACCCCGCCGCCATGGAAGCCAGGCTGCGCTCGACCTTCGGCGGCCTGCCGCCGGTCATGCCCATGGCGCCGCGGCATGACACCTTCCCCGGCCCCAAACCCGGCGTCTATTTCATCAACAAGAGCGACGTGAACCAGTCCAATATCGAGATTGTCGGGCTGGGCACCACGCGCAACAATCCGGATGTCCCCGCCCTCGCCGTGATGAATGACATTCTCGGCGGTGGCTTCGGCAGCCGGCTCTTCCAAACCGTGCGCACGCGGCTTGGGCTGGCCTACGAGGTCGGCGGCGGACTCGGCTTCGGGTACGATCACCCTGCCTCCTTCCGCGTGGTCGCGCTCACCAAAAGCCCCACCACCGTGGAAGCCACCAAGGCCGCGCTGGCTGAAATCTCCGGGCTCACCTCGCGCCCCTTTACCCCGGCGGAGCTGAAGCGTGGCAAGGACGACCTGCTCAATGGGTTCCTCTTCCGCTATGACACGCGCGATAAGGTGCTGGCCGAGCGGGTGCTGCTCGAGTTCTACGGATACCCGCCGGATTATCTCGACACCTACAAGGCCGGGATTGAGAAAGTAACCATCCCCGACCTTGAAGAGGTTGCGAAGAAGTACATCCACCCGGACAAGCTCGCCATTCTTGTCGTCGGCAACGGCCCGCAGATTCAGCCCGGACTTGAAGCTCTCGACATGGGCCCGATCCATCCCATCGACATCGCCATTCCGATGCCGAGGCGCGATGTCCACAAAGCACCCGCGGAGAAGAAACCGTGAGCCAGCCGTCCGGCAGCGCTTCGGGCCGGCCCACACGCAAGCTGGCCGTGGTCCTTCTCGCCGCGGCCAACGGCGCGCAGTTCCGCTCGCGCCGGCCCAAAGCGCTGCATGAGGCCGGCGGCCGGCCGCTGCTGGGCCATGCTCTGGCCACGGTCTCAGGGCTTGCCGCTCCTGCG
This sequence comes from Occallatibacter sp., assembly GCA_049678625.1. Lineage (GTDB taxonomy): Bacteria > Acidobacteriota > Terriglobia > Terriglobales > Acidobacteriaceae > Telmatobacter. Next base: position 32,704 of record JBAUEO010000020.1, read on the forward strand.
GACGTCTTCGCAGTCCTCGGTCATCAGGCCGAGAGTGTGCGGCAGGCCTTTGCCTCGGCGGGCATCCAGTTTATTGAGCAGTCCGGACAGGGCGGCGTCCTTCACGCGCTGCAATCGGCCCGCAAAGCCCTGGCAGGCTTCGACCAGGTGCTCATCGTCCCCTGCGACCTTCCTCTCCTTCGTCCGGAAACTCTCGAGCGGCTCCTTCAGGCGCATCGCAAGCAGCGCGCCGCAATGACCATCCTCGCCGCGTCGCTCACTTCTGGCCGCAAAGCGGCCGCCTCTGCCTCGGGAGTCTTTGCCATTCAATCGCAGGCAATGCTGCGCCATCTGGGCAAGGCGCGCAATCTTGCCGGCCTCGCAGATTTTTTGCGCGCAGCCGGGGAGCCGGTTGCCGCAGTGGAACCGGCCGACCCAACCGAAGTGCGACCGGCAAAAAACCTCGCCGAACTCGCCGCGCTCGACACCGCAATCCGCGCCGCCACCGCCCGCCGCCTGATGGCCTCCGGCGTCACCATCTTCCGGCCTGAAACCTGCGTCTTCGACGCCGCCGTCGAAGTCGCGCCCGACACCATCATTGAGCCTTTCGTCCAGCTCCTGGGTGGCACGCAAATCGGCTCTGCCTGCCGCATCCGCTCGTACACCGTGATTGAAAACTGCACGCTCGGCAGCGACGTGCTTGTGCGCCAGTCCTGCGTGATGGTGGAAAGCACCGTGGCCGACGGCGCGCGCATCGGTCCCTTCGCCCATCTGCGACCCGGCAGCGAGATCGGTCCGGAGGTCCACATCGGCAACTTCGTCGAAACCAAAAAAGCCCGCCTGGGCAAAGGCGCAAAGGCCGGCCACCTCTCCTATCTGGGCGATGCCGTCGTTGGCGCGGGCACCAACATCGGCGCAGGCGTCATCACCTGCAATTATGACGGCGAGCAAAAGCACACCACGCACATCGGCCAGGGCGTCTTCGTCGGCAGTGACTCCACTCTCGTCGCGCCGGTCACCATTGAGGATGGAGCCTACATCGGCGCTGGCTCCTGCATCACCCTGTCCGTACCTGCCGGAGCGCTCGCCGTGGCCCGCGCGCATCAGGTGGTGAAGGAAGGCTGGGTGGCGGCTCGCCGCGAACGCCGGAAGCAGCGCTGCGACTGAGCCCCCATGCGCTGGCCGTATCCGAAGTCCCGGCGCTGTTTGCGGAGTCGTTAACATGACCTTGGAATCATTGAGCAGTATGGTACTTTCCCCTGAACCTCTTGCGCCCTGCCCGCTGCTGGCGTAACGTCGGGATAATCAAGGCTCAGACGGCGGCGCAACGGGCCGGACCGCGCAGACCTTCGGAAAATCGGCACCGCCTGAAACCATTGCCCCGCCGGGCTTTTCCGCATCTTGCTCCGTTTCGTGCCGGCTGAGCTCGTTTCAGAATGGGTACCCCCGTCTCCGCATCAACGCGGAGTCTGGCTAGAATCATTGAGGGAGAGTGCCGGTCTGGATGGTGCATGGTCTGGCAAAACGTTTGAGAGTCATGAGTCTGGCGACCAATCCGGCCATCGGCTCAGGTGGCGGAGCCATGGACCCGCGGCCGGCTGAAGCCGAAGCGCCGCCCGCGCGCGTTGAGCCACACGCCGCTCACATCCTCGTGGTCGATGATGAGGCACACGTCCGGTCGATGATCGGCGCCACGCTCGAACGCCAGGGCTACGAAATTGAGCTCGCCGTCAGTGGCGCGGAAGCCATGGAAGTCATGCGCCGCCAAACCTTCGACCTCGTCCTCACCGACATCGTGATGCAGGATGGCAACGGCATTGCGCTTCTTGAAAGCATTCGCGGCCGGCACCCGCAACTGCCCGTGGTCATGGTCAGCGCGATTCACGACATCAGCGTGGCCATTGACTCCATGCGCCGCGGCGCATACGACTATCTGCTCAAGCCCTTTGAGCGCGAACACCTCATTGCCACCGTGCAGCGCGCTCTTGACCATCGCCAGGCCATGCAGGACAGCCAGAACTACCAGCAGAGCCTTGAGCAGGTGGTCCGAGCCCGCACGGAGATGCTGCGCCAGGCCATGGAGGACCTCGAGCACTCCTACGACGTCACGCTTGAAGCCCTGGGTGACGCGCTCGATCTGAAGGACTCTGAAACCGAAGGCCATTCCAAGCGCGTGACGGCGTACACCATCGCTCTGGCTCGGGCCATGGGCGTTCAGCCCACTGAGATTAAGGTCATCGCGCGCGGCGCCTTCCTGCATGACATTGGCAAGATGGCCATCCCCGATGAAATCTTGCGCAAGCCCGGCAAGCTCACTCCGGAAGAGCAGGAGGTGATGCGGGACCACTGCAGCCGCGGCTACCACATTCTGCGCAAAATTCCCTTTCTCAGTGAGGCGGCGGCCATCGTTTACACCCACCAGGAGCACTTCGACGGCGGCGGCTACCCCAGCGGCCTGCGCGGCGCTGAGATTCCCGTCGGCGCGCGCGTCTTTGCCGTCGCTGACACGCTGGACGCCATCACCAGCGACCGCCCCTATCGCGGCGCCCAGAGCTTTGACATTGCCCGCGAAGAGATCCTCCGCTGTTCGGGCTCGCAGTTTGATCCGGCCGTCGTCGAGGTCTACCTCAAGATTCCCAATGAGCTTTGGCTCGAGCTGCGCAACGAAATTAACGGACAGAACCGCCACTTCTCCACCTTCAACTTCTCGTCCACGCAAGCTCCAACCGCGGAATAGCAGCGCACTGCACACCCGCAGGCGTTCCTGCGCGTGTATTGCACACACCTTCTCACAATACTTACTATGCGCGGCAGAAAGCCCCGGCCCGACATTGGGGCTTCCAAAGCCACCGAGTCAGGGTTATGTCCGAGCTGACGGTTATTCACTGGCAATTCGAAAATGGGAGGCCTCGGCCTGACTGTCTTTCTTGAGCGCGGTTATGATTCTGCGCAAGCCTTGACGAGCCCATCGTCATCGTTCTTCCTCTCTTCTTGGCTCTCGGCGACCGACCCAATTGATACTCCGACTGGATCAATCAGCATTCTTCACCTTATGCAGTTCTCGTCAACGCGAAGGATGCTTTCTAAGCCACACTACTCAAGCAAATCGGTGCCCTTCGTGGCCATGGTGACTCGGGTTGCTTGGAGCGTTCCGGAAAACGTAACGGTTTGGTTTCCGACTGGATCGTATGCGGTCGGAGTGAACGATCCGGAGTAGTGGTTTCCGTCCCGACTCAGCGTGACTTGCTCAATCAGTTGAGCCGCCCCCCTCGGGAATCCCGATGCCGCCGGGGCGTTCGAGGGATCATTCCCCTGCCACTGAATGTGGTTGAGAGAGTATTTGAGATTCCCCGTCTTGGTCCAAATGGCAGGCAGAAGTCTCAAGTGACGCGCGTGGGCAATCTACGCGAGTAACCGAAGGTCTCCCTCGACGAGTGCAAAATCCTTCGTGGAACGTCTTACTATGGAAGCAAAACAGACCGTCCCTCTCGCCCGTAATGAGGCTGCAATGATGTTCTGTTGGCACCGCGTGCAAAGTAAGCCATAGAGTGTGTCTCAAGGACGGTGCCGAAGGGCTCAAGGAGAAAAATGGTTATTGACGCTCTAAAGACGATCGCAGGACTGACAGTGCTCTCGTTGATTGCAGTGCCCTCCATGCCGGCTCAAACGCCGAATGCCAAAGAAGTGGCTAGCAGTAATGGAGCGATTCCTGCGCTTGTCGATCAGGCCGCCAAAGGATTCCTCAAGGATACTCCGCAAGCTGTGGGGCTATCGATCGGCGTGCTCAAGGACGGAAAAACCTATACGTACAACTACGGGACGGTGGAGAAAGGAAAGAATAAGCTTCCGACGGCCAACACCCTGTATCCACTGGCATCAATCACCAAGACATTCACGGGGACTCTGCTGGCGCAGGCTGCCATAGAGAAGAAGCTGAATCTCGACGACGATGTCCGCAGATATCTGGATGGAAACTACCCGAACTTGGAATTTCAGGGGCATCCGATACGGCTCTACGACCTCGTCAATCACAGATCGGGCCTGCCGTTTTTCTTGCCCGATAAACCGGAAGCCTTGCCCGGCTATGACAATGAGGTTATTCCGTGGCCCACTCGGATAGAGAAACTTCTCAGAAACTACACCAAGGCGGACTTCTTTGCAGACCTGCACAAGGTAAAACTCGAGGCAATTCCAGGTGAAAAGTTCAGATATTCGAATGCAGCCGCCCAACTCATGGGTTACATCCTGGAGCGTGTCTACGGAATGCCGTACGAAGAGCTGATCAAGGAGAAAATCACGGAGCCTTTGAAGATGGTAGACACGACTATCACCTTGGAGCCCCTGCAGAGAGAACGATGGGCGAAGGGATACGACGAGAAGGGCGTCCTCATGCCAGACAGTCCCGATCAATTACAGGCTGCTGCCGCGCTGAAATCCACGGTGACCGATATGCTCAAGTATGTGGAGTGGCAGGTCGCGGAAAAGGACGAGGCCGTTAAACTCTCTCACAAGCCGACACTGACTGACCACAATTATTCGGTTGGCCTGAATTGGCAGATGATGAGATCGGGAGACGTTCGCCTCATCTGGCAGGAGGGCAACATCCCCGGTTTCGACAGCCTTTGCATCAACCTGCCAGAGTTGAAGATGGGTCTCGTGATCTTTGCAAACGAAGCAGACAGATCCTCATCGAAGCGACTTACCCTGATGGCGAACGAAATTTTGAGAGCGTTGGATCCGAAAGCTGTCACCCTGCCTTAACCCCAGAACCGCCACTTCTCCACCTTCAACTTCTCGTCCACGCAAGCTCCAACCGCGGAATAGCAGCACCTCTCCCCGCCGGTGTAGACTTTGGCATCCCCTGCCAGAGGTTTTGCATGAACGCCCAGCGCCGCACTCCGCCCGTCTGGATGATGGGGCTCACCAATCTCACCTTCGGCATGGTGGTCACCTTTACGGTCACAACGCTGCCGCAGATGCTTGCCGCTCAAGGCATTCCCGGCGGCCACATTGCCGCCATGACTGCCTTCGCCCTCAGTCCCGGGTGGTGGGCGTTTCTCTTCTCGCCCTTGCTGGATGTCCGCTTCCGCCGTCGCACCTACGCGCTGGTGCTCGGCTTCGCCGCGGCCACTGGCATCGCATTCATCACCTGCTACCACAGCAATCTGATGTGGATTGAAACGGCCGCCCTCATCGCCAACACCGCCGTCACTCTCTATCAGGGTGCCGTCGGCGGCTGGATGGGCAGCCTCATCGACAAAAAGCAGGACGCACAACTCAGCTCCTGGTTCATCGCTGCATGCATCGGCGCGGGAGGCCTGATGGCCATCGTCGGCGAACCCATGATTCAGCACCTGCCTCCGGCTCTCTCTGCCGCGCTGATGTTTCTCATCGTCGCGCTGCCCATGGCCTTCTTCATCGCCATTCCCGCGCCTGAGCCGGATAAGGTGCTTGCCGCGGAAAGCTTTGGCCGCTTCTGGCGCGAGGTCTTTTCGCTCTTCAAGCGTCGCGATGTCCTCATCGCCATGGTTCTCTTCGTCTTCCCTTCGGCCTCTTTTTCGCTCACCAATGTCATTGGCGGTCTCGGCAGCGACTACCATGCAGATCCCGACGTCGCCAGCGCCCTGCTGGCCGCAGGCTACATCATCGCCGGCCTGGCCGGCATGGTTGCCGTTCCGCTGCTCGCAAAAAAATTCCCGCTTCGCCCGGTCTACCTCAGCATTGGCGTCGCCGGAGCGCTGTTCACCCTAAGCTCGCTGCTGTTTCCGCGCACACCTTCCGCATTTGCCGTGGTCTTTGCCGGTGAACTTGTCTTTCAATCTCTGGCTCTCACCACTGCCACTGGCATCATCTTTCAGGTCATCGGCCCAGACAATCCCCTGGCCGCCACCACCTTCACGGTGCTCACGTCCATCATGGTCGTTCCCATCTCTTACATGGGCTTTATAGACGGCTGGGGATACGATGTCCGCGGCCTCGTCAGCTGCTTCGCCGTCGATGCCGGGCTCAGCATGGCCGCCTGCCTGCTGCTCGCCGTGGCGCTGCGCCGCTGGCTCTTCGCGCCGCGGCCTGAAGTGGAGACGGAAGCGGCCTGAGCGGCGCATGCCTAGAGCCGTGCTTTGGCAAAGGCGCGTCCCGATCCGGACTTCAGATACTTCTCGAAGGCAATCGCACGAGCCTCATCTGTAAACGCCACATAGCTCTTGATGCGCCACGGACGGAACTTTGAAGTGTGAGTCACAGCGCCGGAATTGTGTTTCGACAGTCTGGCATCAAGGTCATTGGTGATGCCTGTATAGAAATGCTCTTCTGCGGCGAGGCTCTGAAGAATGTAAACGAATTTCATGAGGTGTCCGCCTCCGCTGTGGCTCCGGTGCAACTGTCTTCGCCCACATCCAGACAGCCCAGCCGGTTTTGAAATGAGAACTGTGGCACGCCGAGCCGTAGCCCTCTCTGAGAGGGCGACGGCTGGTGGAGGCGGCGGGAGTCGGCCGGACGTCACCATCTCAATCTACGTAACTTATTGACTCTGCGAAGTTCAAATCTGTCATGATTGTCATCATTTTCAGATCTCGGCACAATACGGTCACAAAACGTTCGTAAACCCGGATCGTGCGCACTTCCCAGTACCCCACACTTCCCAATTCTGGTTCCATCATTCGGGCACTCTGAAGTGCTCTACCACCTTTTATACATGATGGCCATGTGCGTTTTGCGGTTCTAGCGATGGCTTGCGGACTATATCCTTATGGAATCCACGAGCCTATGGTTTGGGGAGTGAGGGCGAAGGAGTTGGCGGCCTTCGCGTTGGGGTGGCTTCCCTCGCCGGCACCAAAACCGATGTACGCGCGAAATACGAGCTTGTTCTGGATGGCGATCGAGACGCCGATGCCCACATCGGTGCGGAGCCCCTGTGCAGTCAGCTGGCTGGGGGTCAGAGAGACATTGCCGGCGTCGAAGAAGGCATAGACGCCGTATTGTCCGATGGGGTGACCTTTTACCCCAAGATTGGCTGCAGCTTTGTCGAAGTCGACCTGGGTCAGGAGGCGGTTGGGGGCCCGAAGACGATAGTCGACTAAGCCACGCAGGGTATCGACGCCCTCGAAGTCGGCACCGCCAAGCGTTGGCTGGAGATAGAAAGGGACGGAACTGCTGGCAGAGGTATAGGAGGTCGTTAGCAAACTGGTGGAGGTGATGGAGCCAATGTCGCATCCTTTGCGGGAGTTTTATGCGCGCCGGTGCAAAACTAGGCCACAGTGGGCCGCTTGAGCGGTTCACTGCGGCGGAGTAAAAGTAGTCCACCGCCGGATTCTGGTTTCGTGAGCATTTGCCTTGCTGGCGGTGTTCATGGAAC
>JBAUEO010000021.1:0-31580 GCA_049678625.1 Occallatibacter sp.
ACTCCACGGCACGCGGCGCGCTTACCCTCTTCCACGGCCTCAACCTTGAAATCTTTGCGGGCGAGCTGGTTGCCATCGTCGGCCAGTCCGGCGCGGGAAAGAGCACACTTTTGCACATTCTGGGTGCCCTTGATGCACCCACCCGTGGAACGGTACACTGCGCCTCAACCGATTTAGCCGGGCTGAATGCGCGACAGGCCGCGGCCTTTCGCAACAGCCGAATTGGCTATGTCTGGCAGTTTCATTACCTGTTGCCGGAGTTCTCGGCGCTGGAAAACGTGGCCATGCCGCTGTTGGCCCGCGGACAAACCCGTCGCGAGGCCCTGGCAACGGCATCCAACTGGCTAAGGGAGGTGGACTTGGAGGATCGCAGCGAACATCGGCCCGGCGAGCTTTCCGGCGGCGAGCAGCAGCGCGTTGCCCTGGCCCGCGCCCTGGTCGGCGGCCCGCGCATCCTGCTGGCTGACGAGCCCACCGGCGACCTGGATGAAATCACTGCGGGCCGCGTCTTCGATCTTCTGGAGCGGCTGCATCGCTCCCACGGGCTCACCTCCATCGTGGTGACCCACAACCTTGATCTGGCCGCGCGCTGTGCGCGGACTCTGCGTCTGGAGCGCGGACGCCTGATTCCATGGGGGGAAGCGCCCCATGCCTAACGTTACCCCTCCGGTGCTTGACACCCCTTGCATCGTTCGGGCTTCATTGGGAGTCTTATAGACGTAAGGACGACCCGGTTCGGCGCAAGCGTTAGACCGGGCCGGAAAACACGAGGATGGAAGTTCCGGCGGCACCTTTGCCGGCGAAACGGACAGAGCCGAGCGCGAACAGAACCAGGCGCGAACAGAAACCCGGTCCGTCACCATCCCAAAGAGCTGTTCGGCGGCGGCAAGGGGCATTTTCAACCACAGGCCACCGGCGGCGACATACAGAGAGAAGGGCTCGCGAAGGCGGGGCTGAGGCCGATGAAGTCAACGGACAGCCACTTCCACCGGGACCCGCTGCAAGAGGGAGACCATCATGTTCGAACGCTATACGGAGAAGGCACGGCGCGTGATCTTCTTCGCGCGATATGAAGCCAGCCAGTTCGGCTCGCCTTATATCGAGACTGAGCACCTGCTGCTCGGGCTGCTGCGCGAGGACAAGGCGTTAACCAACCGCTTCCTGCGTTCCCATGCTTCGGTGGAGTCCATCAGGAAACAGATTGAGGCCCATACCACAATTCGCGAGAAGGTCTCCACCAGCGTCGATCTTCCGCTTTCGAACGAGTGCAAGCGCGTGCTGGCTTATGCCGCCGAGGAAGCCGAGCGCCTGGGTCACAAGCACATTGGCACCGAGCATCTGCTGCTTGGCCTCCTGCGCGAGGAAAAATGCTTCGCCGCGGAGATTCTGCAGGAGCGCGGCCTCAAGCTCGCTCAGATTCGCGACGAGCTGGCCCGCGTCACGCAAGAAAAGGCTCCGCAGCAGCAGCGCCAGCGCGAATCCAGCCTGCTGGCCGAGTTCTCCCGCGACCTGACCCAGGCCGCCATGGACGGCCAGCTTGATCCGCTCGTCGGTCGCGATGGCGAGCTCGAGCGCGTGGTGCAGATTCTCTGCCGCCGCACCAAGAACAACCCCGTGCTCATCGGCGAGCCCGGCGTGGGCAAAACCGCCATCGTCGAGGGCCTCGCGCAGCGCATTGCGGACGGCGAAGTTCCCAGCTTCCTCTCGGACAAACGCGTCCTCGCTCTCGACCTTTCGCTCATCGTCGCCGGCACCAAATACCGCGGCCAGTTCGAGGAACGCCTCAAGACCATCATGAAGGAGCTGATGGAAAACCAGAACTCCATCATCTTTATCGACGAGCTGCACACGCTGGTCGGCGCGGGCTCGGCCGAGGGCTCGCTCGACGCGGCCAACATCCTCAAGCCCGCCCTCAGCCGCGGAGAAATCCAGTGCATTGGCGCAACCACCCCGGCCGAGTATCGCAAGTCCATTGAGAAGGACCGCTCGCTCGAGCGCCGCTTCCAGGCCGTCAAGGTGCCGCCGCCCAATGAGGCCGACGCCATCAAAATCATCAACGGCATCAAGGACCGCTACGAGAAGTTCCACGCCGTCAGCTACACCGACGACGCCGTCGAGTACGCCGTCGCGCACTCCAACCGTTACATCCCGGACCGCTTCCTGCCCGACAAGGCCATCGACCTCATCGACGAGGCCGGCGCGCGCGTCAAGCTCCGCCAGACTTCGCTGCCCGAGGAGATTACCGAGGTCCAGAAGCGCATCAAGTTCATCGTTCACCGCATGGACTCGGCCATCGCCAACCACGAGTTTGAGAAGGCCCGCTTCTACTCCGATGAGGAGCGCAAGGAGCGCGAAAATCTACGCGCCCTCCGCGACAAGTACCATCTTGACGACTCGGCCGCGGGCATTGTCAGCCGCGAGGACATCGAGGACGTCGTCTCCCGCTGGACCGGCGTGCCCGTCACCAGCATCAAGGAAGAAGAGACGCAGAAGCTCCTCCGCGTGGAGGAAGAGCTGCACAAGCGGGTCATCTCGCAGGACAAGGCCATCAGCGCTCTGGCCCGCGCCATCCGCCGCAGCCGCGCCGGGCTCAAGTCGCCCCACCGGCCCATCGGCAGCTTCCTCTTCCTCGGCCCCACGGGCGTGGGCAAAACCGAAATGGCCCGCACCCTGGCCCATTTCCTCTTTGGGTCAGAAAAGGCGCTCATCCGCTTCGATATGTCGGAGTTCATGGAGAAGCACTCAGTCTCCAAACTCATCGGCTCGCCTCCGGGCTACGTGGGTTACGAGGAGGGCGGCCAGCTTACCGAGCGCGTCAAGCGTTCACCCTACTCCGTCGTCCTGCTCGACGAAATTGAGAAGGCGCATCCGGACGTCTTCAATCTCCTCCTGCAGGTCTTTGAGGATGGCCAGCTCACTGACGGCCTGGGCAACACCGTCGATTTCAAAAACACCATCCTCATCATGACCTCCAACATCGGCGCGCGCCATCTGCAGAAAAAGTCTGGCCTGGGCTTCCAGAGCGACCGCGAGGACCTGGTTTCAGAAAAGGTGGAAGAGCTGGTCAGGAACGAGGTCAAGAAGACCTTCAACCCCGAGTTCCTCAACAGGCTCGACGAGGTCATCCTCTTCCAGTCGCTCAACGACGCCGATCTGCTCCAGATTGTCGAGCTGCTTGTTCAGCAGCTCAACTTGAATCTTGCACAGAAGGCCATCACCATCTCGGTTACCGAGGAGGCCAAGAAGTGGATTATCGAGAAAACCCTCGTTGACCGCAGCTACGGCGCGCGTCCCTTGCGCCGCGCCCTGCAGCGCTACGTCGAAGATCCGCTCTCTGAGGCCCTCATCGCAGGACAGATCACCGCCCGGCCGGCCTTCCTTGAGGTCTACCTCGAGGCGAACCAGCTCTTCTACCGCCCCGTCAGCGTCGACGATGGTGGCAGCGAGGAAAAACCCTCGGGCGTGCTGCTGTACAGCAACTAGAGCGCCCTCACAGGCAGCAAAAGCCCCCGGTCCGCCGGGGGCTTTTCGCGGGGATGATCGTCCCAATACGAAAATGGGTGCCCCAGGTCTGGATTTTCAGACCTGGGAAATCGAAGGCCTAAACCAGCACCCGGTCCGCCGGGGGCTTTTGTTTTGCAGGAGAAATTTCCCTACACACTCATGACTCCTTGCGCTCCGGCTCCCATTCGTCTTTCGGTGGCCGCTCAAGCCGGTCCTCGCGATCCTGTTGTCGTTCCAATTCGCGGCGCTTCTCCCGCTCCTCGCGCTCTTCCCGGCCGTCGCTCATGGTGCCCTCTGTCGTTCAGTCGAATCCGCTTGCCCGCGCCAATTTGCTGACTCGCGCCTGCTGACTTGCTGACCCGCTGACTTGCGCCAGCTCGCAAGCCGGTGGTGCCTTCACTCGCCCAGCACCGCCCGCTGCGCACGGAAGATCTCCTTCAATCCCGCCTCGGCCAGGTCAATCAACCCGTTCAGTTGGGCGCGCGAGTAGCTGCCCTTCTCGGCGGTCGCCTGCGTCTCCACCAGCCCGCCATCGGCCGTCATCACCACATTCATGTCCACCTCGGCCTGCGAGTCCTCCTCGTAGCAAAGGTCCAGCAGAGCGGTTCCCTCCACAATGCCCACTGAGGTGGCCGCCACAAGCTGCTTCATGGGCGACTGCTTCAGGGTTCCGGCCGCCACCAGCGCCTTCAAGGCCAGCGCCAGCGCCACCGCCGCGCCTGTAATCGCCGCCGTCCGCGTTCCCCCGTCGGCCTGGATCACGTCGCAATCCAGAATCACCGTCCGCTCGCCCAGAGCCTGCATGTCCACGACCGAGCGCAGGCTTCGTCCGATCAGTCGCTGAATCTCGTGCGTCCGGCCGCCAATCTTTCCCCGCTCGCTCTCGCGCGGCGTCCGCGTTACGGTCGAGCGCGGCAGCATGGCGTACTCGGCCGTCACCCATCCGCGGCCGGAGTTGCGCAGCCAGCCCGGAACTCCCTGCTCGATGGTGGCGTTGGTCAGCACCCGCGTGTTGCCCAGCGACACCAGCACCGAACCCTCCGCCGTCTGAACGTAGCCGGGCTCTAGTTTCAGCGCCCGCAATTCTGACGCCAGGCGACCTCCAGGCCTAAAAAACCTTTCCTTTGTGTCCATACCGGGATTGTACGGGAATCCTTTTTGGGGAAATGTTCCGGGATGATTCTTGAGGCTCAAAACGGGAACGGTTCCCGTTCTGGCCCCGGCCTTGATTCCAAAAACAAACTCCCTGCGTTTGGCACAGTTAAGCCCAGTTAGACTGCGAATGGAGTTTCATCTTGGAACTCATTCGGTGGACCGGGAAAGATTGAGTTCCGCCATGAAAAGCTCCGTAACTCATTGCAGACAAGCATCTTGCAAAAGATGTTCGCGTTTGGAACGTGGCGTGTAAGAGAAGAGAGCAGATTTCCTGGACCGATAGGGGAGCCGGAAAGACCCAATCGGGCAAGCAAGTTCGCACTTGGACGGGGACAGCGGACCGGTAAACGGACCGGCCAAAAGCCCGTACGGAGGGTAAAGATGCAAGGCATCGAGCAGTTTCGTCCTGCAACCGCTTCCGAGCCTCTGCGGGTGAAGACCATCGTGGAGCCGGCCGGCAGAGAAATCCGCGCGGCAAACAGCAAACCTGCCGGCATCCTTTTCCGGATCGTGCTTCCGGTGCCGGGGTGTTAGAGACAGTCCGGCGGCCGGAGCCGGATATGCCCGGAATTGCACGCATTCCCTTAACCAGACGCGAGGCGAATACAATGCTCGAAACAGTTCTGCATGACCGGTTCATGGAGTTAAACCCACAAATTGCGGAGCCGGCGGTCCGGCTGCACCTGCTGGTGGTGGATGCGGACCCGGCAGTGCGCTCGGCCTGCAGCGAGATTGCGGCCAGCCTGGGGTACGCGGTGGAGACCACCGGCGAGCTGGCCCAGGCGCGCAGCCTGCTGCGCGGGCAGGCCGCCGACATCCTGCTCCTGAATCTTCCCTACAACAATCACCACAGCCTGGAGCTGATCTCCGAGGTCAAGCTGCTTTATCCGCAACTGACGGTGATTGCCATGACCGCATCGAGCTCGGTCAACGCGGCCGTCGAGGCCATGCGCTGCGGCGCCACCGATTATCTGACCAAGCCCTTCGCCATCGACGAGCTTTCCACCGTGCTGGAGCGCGCCGCCTCCAGCCACACCATCGACACCGCCTCGCGGCAGTTGCGCGAGCGGCTGCGCCTGAGCCAGGGTCTGGGCGCGATGATTGGCCGCTCCCCGGAGATGGAGAAGCTCTACCGCATCCTTTCCAAAGTTGCGCAGAGCAGCCATCCGGTCCTGATTCTCGGCGAAAGCGGCACGGGCAAGGAACTGGTGGCGCGCACCATCCATGCCTATGGACCCAACCCGCAGAAGCCCTTTCTGCCCGTCGACTGCGGTTCGCTGGTGCCCACGCTGATTGAAAGCGAGCTCTTCGGCTACGTGAAGGGCGCCTTCACCGGGGCCAACCGCAACAAGGACGGCCTGCTGGTCTCGGCCGAAGGCGGAACGGTCTTTCTGGATGAGATTGGCGAGCTCTCGCTCGAGCTGCAGGCCAAGCTCCTGCGCGCCTTGCAGGAAAAGGAAGTACGGCCCGTGGGCGCCACCCATCGGGTGCAAATCAAGGCGCGCATCGTCGCGGCCACCAACCGCGACCTGGCGGCGATGGTCGAGCGGGGAACCTTTCGCAAGGATCTTTTCTACCGGCTCAACGTGGTAAACCTTCGCCTGCCCGCGCTGCGCGACCGCCGCGAGGATATTCCCCCGCTGGCGGCCCACTTTCTGGACCGCATCAGCCGCGAGCACGGCCACAAGTTCACGCTCAGCGACGAGGTCCTGCGCACCATGATGCTCTACGACTGGCCGGGAAATATACGCGAGCTTGAGAACGCCGTCGAGCGCGCCTGTACGTTCTCGTCGGGCCCGGTGCTCCATCTGGGCGATCTGCCCACGCAGCTCCAGCAGCAGGGCCTGGCGGCTCATCGCGAGGCGGCCACTCAAGAGGGCGAGGCGGTGCACGGCCAGCCCGTCAAACCACTGGCGGCTCTGGAACGGGATGCAATCCTGGGCGCGATTCGCGCCTTGAACGGCGACAAGCTGCAGGCCGCTCGCCTGCTGGGCATCGGCAAGACCACCCTCTATCGCAAGCTCAAGGAATACGGAATCCACGACGCCATGCTGGATGACTAGCCGCCCCCTGCCGCGCAAGGCTTTCTAAGCCGGAATCGCATTTGGGGGCGGGCTGGGAGGCATGCGCATGGCGGCAGAGGGACGGAAATGACAACCACGAACGAAGGAAAAGACAGCCGGGGAGCGAAACAAGGAGTACGCAATGAGTATCCTGATGGTGACCGGGATTGAAGGAGCCGAGAGCCTGGCCGAAGCGGTGGGCACGCAACTGAAGATGCACGTGGAGGTGGCGAACGGGCGCAAGGCCGCACTTTCCGCGCTGCGCCACAAGGAGTTTGCCGCGATTGTGGTGGACGACACCATCGCGGAATGCGACCCGGCGGCGGCGGAGACCATCTGGGAGCGGGCCGGCCTTGCCATTCCCATCCAGATCAACTTCGCGCTCTCCGCCACCGCGCGGCTTATTCGCGAAATTCGCGCGGCTCTGCACCGCAGGCAACGCGAGCAGGCCCTTGCCCAGCAAGCCGCAGCGGCCGAGATCGAAACCGAGCTGAAGTCCACGCTGGCCGGTCTGCTGCTGCATTCGCAGCTTGCGCTCTCTGACCGTGAGCTGCCCTCGCCGGTGGCCGAAAAGCTGCGCACCGTCGCCGAGCTGGCAGGCAGTCTGCGAGAGAAGTTGGACGCACCCCTGCCCCGGCGCGAGCACTCGTCCTCCACGTCGCGGTGATCTCTGCACTGCACCGCGGCGCGGCATCGGCGCTCGGCTCCGGTGGCGTCTCTGGGCCGAGCCGTTGTGGCGAGATGCCGTAAGCTGGGATCAGGATGAAGAATTCGGCTGTTCTCCTGATCGATTGTCCGGACCGCAGGGGGCTTGTGGCCCGCGTGGCAGGGCTGCTGTATGAACGCGGCGCCAACATTCTGCACGCCGATCAGCACGAGGACCATGAGCTGGGCCTGTTCTTCATGCGCGTGGAGTTTGCGCTCGAAGGCGATCCGGGAGTGCCCGCATTTGATCTTGAGGGCTTTCAGCAGGCCTTCGCGCCGCTGGCGGTTGAACTGGGAATGCGCTGGAAGCTGATTGCCGGAGCCGAGCGGCCGCGCGTGGCGCTCTTTTGCTCGCAATACCTGCACTGCATGGCGGACCTGCTGCACCGCTGGCGCTCGGGCGAGCTGCACTGCGAGATTCCGCTGATTGTCTCAAACCACCGCGAAGTGGAATCGCTGGCAAAATTTTACGGAATTCCATTCGAGCACATTTCCGTCGCGGCAGCCACGCGCGCACCTGCCGAGGCGCGGCAACTGGAGTTGCTCGGCGAGCACCGCGTGGAGCTGGTGGTGCTGGCGCGCTACATGCAGGTCCTTTCGCCGGCCTTCGTCGCGCGCTACCCGGCTGCAATCATCAACGTGCACCACTCGTTCCTGCCCGCCTTCACCGGCGCGCGGCCCTACCACGCGGCCCACGCGCGCGGCGTAAAACTTATCGGCGCGACCAGCCACTATGTGACCGAGGTGCTGGACGACGGGCCCATCATCGAGCAGGACGTGGCGCGCATCTCGCACCGCGACCAGGTGGAGGACCTTGTGGCGCGGGGGCGCGACCTGGAGCGGCTGGTGCTGTCGCGGGCCGTGCGCTGGCACCTGGACCGCCGCATCCTCTGCTACGGCAACAAGACGGTCGTGTTTGATTAGTGGCAGCGACCTGCTGAAAGCGAATCTGTACTTTCCCGTTCGGAATCAAGGTTATTTCGCCTCCAGCATGGAACCTTTCCGCCCTTGCGAGTGTCTAAGTAGCCATGCTTGAACTGCGTCGCGTTTCCAAGCACTTCTCCGGCATTCCCGCAGTCGACGATGTCAGCTTCTGCGCCCGTCCCGGTGAAGTGACCAGCTACCTTGGCCCGAACGGATCGGGCAAGTCGACCACAATGAAGATGATTACCGGGCTCATCGAGATGACTGCGGGGCAGATATTGTTTCAGGGCACGCCCATTCAGGAAGATCTGATTGCATACAAGCGGCGCATGGGATATGTCCCGGAGGAACCCTACCTCTACAACCATCTTTCCGGAACGGAATACCTGACGATGGTGGCGCAATTGCGCGGTTTGCCGGGACGCAAGGCCTCAGAGCGCATCGACGGGCTGTTGCGGCTGCTGTCGCTCTACGACGATCGGCACGCGTCAATACAGGGCTATTCCAAGGGCATGAGGCAAAAGATACTCCTGATTGCCGCGCTGCTGCACAATCCCGATTTGTTGTTGCTCGACGAACCTTTTTCCGGACTCGATGTGGGCTCTGCTCTGGTGCTGCGCAGCCTGATTCAAGAGCTTGCCGCACGCGGCAAAGTGGTGCTGTTCAGCTCACACGAACTGGACACGGTGGAACGCATCAGCACACGCGTCGTGATTCTGCACCGAGGCAAACTTGTCGCTGACGATACAATCGAGCGTCTGCGCTCGCTGATGGCGTTGCCGACGCTGGAAGGTATCTTTGCGCAGCTTGCCGTGGAGCAGGACTCCCAAGGGATGGGTCAGCAGATTGCGGATTTGATCCATGCGTAACGCAATCCGCAAGACACTGGACCGCCTGCCGCCCGAGTTCCGCGTGCTGTATCGCCAGTTTCTGTTGCGCGTCGTTGACCTTGAAGCGCTGTCGATTGAAGCCGATATCCCAAGTTTTCTGGGACAATTCGCCGGCATTCTGATCTTGATCACGCTTTTAGAGGCAATCGGCGCGCTATGGTATTCCCCGCCTCCAACCTTCGCCTGGCACGAGGAGCAGTCAGCAATATCCACCATGATGCTCGTCATCGGGCTTATCTCTGTGCTTACATGGGACAACACTTTTCCCGACCGGCGCGATGCCATGGTGCTCGGGCCGTTGCCGGTGAAACCCCGTATTATCCTGCTGGCGAAGATCGCGGCGTCGGCAGCGCTTCTCGGACTCGCCGTTGTGTGTTTAAATTTTGCTTCGAGTGTGGCCTGGTCGTTGGTCTTTGCCGCATCGTGCGGCCTGATCGCATTTCTGCGCTTTCTGGCGACGTTCTGGTTCACCATGATTGCCGCCAGCACGTTTCTCTACGGCTCTGTGCTCACTGTTCAGGGACTCACCGCGTTCCTGCTTCCACGCCGCATCTTTCTGCGCCTCTCAGCAGTCCTTCAACTCGGAGCCTTCGGTCTCTTTCTTTCCGCGTACTTTCTCGCGCCGTACATTGAATCGTCTGCTGAACTGACCGCGATTCGCAGTCAACCTTTACTCGCCGCATCGCCCGTTGTGTGGTTTTTTGCCCTGTTTAATCAATGCAACGGCTCATTGCCTGCCGATGCTTTCTGGCTGGCTCGCCGCGCTTGGATCGGCCTTGGCTGTAGTGTGTTCGGCGCAATCGTCTCGCTTCTCATCTGCTATACGCATACGATGCGCAAGACCGTCGAAGTCCCTGATCTGGTTCCGGCCCGGCGAGGTTTGCACTTCACACCGCGACTGGGCTGTTCGCTGCAAACCGCAGTGCTGTTCTTTATTCTTCGCTCAGTGCGACGCAGCCGGCAGCATCGCGTCATTCTCGCGGTCTTCTATGCCATCGTTGCCGCATGCGCGCTCGGGCTCGTGCACCAGGCGCCCAGATTTGGCTCAACCACTCAACTATCATTCCAGTTCGTCTCCCTCACGATCTGGATGATGGCGTTCGCGGTCGTCGGATTTCGCGCGGTCTTCCCGCTCCCCATCTCGCTTACAGCCAACTGGGTCCTGCGGATTACACAGCTTCGCCCGTCCGAGGACTACGTCGCCACCGTCCGGCGTTCGCTGGTCGTTCTTGCAGTGGTCCCCGTCTGGGTTACCGCAGTCCTTTTGTCCTTGTCCTATCGGCCTTATCTCGAGACCGGTGAGCACCTGGCGGTTCTGTTACTGTTCGGTTTCATTCTGGCGGACTTTGTGCTCATCGGCTTTCATAGGATTCCCTTCGCGTGCTCGCATTTTCCAGGCAAGTCGAATTCTCAATACCTATTCTGGGGAAGTTTTGCAGGAGCTATGTTGATCGAGCTCTTCGTCATGAGCGTCGAGTTTCCCGCTCTGCATCATCCCGGCCAATGCGCACTGCTTCTCGTCGCGCTTGCGGCAATCGCAGTGGGACTGCGCATCTTCAACCGCCAGCGCGCGCGATCCGCAGTTCTCTATTTCGAGGAGCTGCCGCCCCAAGTGATTATGACGCTTGGACTGACGCAGCCACAGCCCTTGCTGGCTGAGCCAAAGCGTGGTCCAGCAGCGCTTTGATAGTGGCGTTTACTCCACCAGCGCGTCGGCAATGGCGAGGTGGCGGTCGAGCGCGTCGATGCCGAGGTCGAGCTCCTCTTTGGTGACAATCAGCGGCGGTGCGATGACAAAGTGGCTCACCCAGGCCTGCTGCGCCACGCCGTCCGCCATCATCTTGGCGGCAATCTGGTCCACGACCAGCGGCTTGCCCTCCACCTTGTCGCGCATGGTGTTGAAGGGCTGTTTGGTGGCGCGGTTCTTGACGAGCTCGACCGCAAAGAACAGGCCCAGGCCGCGCACATCGCCAATGGACGCGTGCTTTGCCTTGAGGGTCTCCAGCTTTTCGCGCACGTAGGGCTCAAGCGAGGCGGCGCGCTCGACGAGATTGAGCCGCTGCATCTCCTCGATGGTCGCCACGGCCGGGCCGAGCGTGATGGGATGCGCCTCATAGGTGTGACCATGAGAAAAGTAGTGGTCCTCGAAGAAGTCGGCGATTTTTTTCGTGGTCGCGCAGAGGCCCAGCGGCACATAGGCCGAGGTGATGCCCTTGGCGGTGACCAGGATGTCGGGCTTCACGTCCCAGTGGTCGATGGCAAACCATTTGCCGGTGCGGCCCCAGCCGGCCATCACCTCATCGGCAATCATCAGCACGCCGTGGTCGTCGCAGATTTTGCGCAGGCGCGGGAAGTACTCGGGCGGAGGCACCAGCACGCCGTTGGTGCCCACCACCGGCTCTAGAATGATGGCCGCCACGTCGCTCTCGTTGCGGATCATGTGCTCGATGTAGTCGGCGCAGGCAATGTTGCAGCCGGGATAGGCGTGCTTGATGGGGCAGTCGTAGCAGTTGGTCTCCGGCGCGAAGACAAAGCCCGCGCCTTTGCCGCCGGGCTCCATGGCCCAGCGGCGCGGGTCTCCGGTGGCGGCGATGGAGCCCATCGTTGAGCCGTGATAGGAGCGGTAGCGCGAGATGATTTTGGTCTTTCCTGTGAACATGCGCGCAATCTTGAAGGCGGCTTCGTTGGCCTCGGTCCCGCTGGTGGCAAAGAAGAATTTTTCAAGTCCCGCGGGCAGTACTTCAAGCAGCTTGGCGCTCAGGCGGGCGCGCGCGCTGGTGGCGTAACCCGGCGCGACATAGGCCAGCTCGCGGGCCTGCTCGGCGATGGACTCGACGACTCGCGGATTCTTGTGGCCGAGATTGACGCACATCAACTGCGAGGAGAAATCCAGGTAGCGCTTGCCCGCGCCGTCGGTGAACCAGCAGCCTTCGGCGTCGGCAATGGTGAGTGGCTTCCAGGACTTCTGGAAGCGCCAGGTGCCGTAGTTGGTTTCGCGGGTGAGGCTCGCAATCTGTTCGGAAGTGAGTTCTGCGGCTGTGGTCTCGCTCATGAATGCCCTCTCAGTGAATGCGCGGTCCGGACCGGCGGCGCGCCTGTCCAACCATGCTAAGGCATCGAGGCGGAAATCGTCGCGAGGATGCGCGCGGATAGGCGGGCAGGCCGAGTTCTCACCTTAGCCGGCGCGGGTTGCCGAGGGCGCGGTCGCCGAGGGCTTGCGGGCGAGCCAGAAGAGCATGGCGCCCAGCAGCAGGCAGGCAAGCATGCCGGTGAGAGCGTCCGCGATGAAGCTGCCGGCGACGCCGCCCTTGGTGAAGCCGAAGGAATCGACATAAAGCATGTAAGAGATGGGGAACGAGTAAGCCGCGCCGATGAAGCAGAACGTGGTGGAGGCGAGGGGATTGTTGCGGCCAATGGTGTCAAATATGATGGCCGTACTGGTGGTGATGGCGCAGGACTGGAAGAGGTTTTCCGCAATGAGGGCGACGGCGAAGGATGCGGGGACGAGAGGCAGCAGGACAATGCCGAGGGTGAAGCAGGCGCCGACAATCCCGATGGTGAGGTAAAGCGGGCGCAGCGGCATAAGGTGGCTGAGGCGCGGGAAGATGAGGCAGCCGGCGACGCCGCCGATGGTGCCGCCGGCGGCTCCGATAATTCCGACGAATGCGATAGAGGCGTGAAAGTCGTTGCCGCGCGCGCCAAGGAAGTTGGTGAGCGAGAAGGTTGCAGCGGGAGCGGCAAAGAGAATGATGGCGACGAGGACCTCGCGCTTCCGGACGATGGCGGCGAGGTCGCCCAGGAAGCGCGTGAACGACTCGCTGGCCAGGCGGCGGTCCGGGCCGGGCGCGGGCATGAAAGGGAACGCGAGGGTGGGCAGCAGGGTGGAGATGCCCAGGACCAGAGCGGCGGCAAGCGGGGAGAGGCGCTGGACAATTTGGCTGGCGCCGATGGCCATGATGCCGAAGCCGCCCACGTTGGCGATGGTAATCCAGACGCTGAGAGTCTTCTCTTCCTCGGCGTTGGCGATGGTGGAAAGCCATCCGCCGATGGCGCTCTGGTAGAGGTAGGCGGCGAAGAACCCGGCGGTGAGAACGATCTTGAGCACAAGAATGTGGTTCAGGTTGAGGAAAGCCACAACCAGTGTGGCCGCGGCGAAGAAGGCGAGCATGACGGCATACCAGCGCCGGCTGAAGCGGACGTCAAGGATGGGACTGAATAGGAAGGCCCAGAAGCCGGGCGAGAAGCCGATTGCCGTGATGCCGGCGATGGTGGACTCGGCAACGTTGCGGTTGCCCAGCACCTGCGGAATGGCAAAGGCGACCACGCCGCCATAGAGGCCGTAGGAGAGGTTGGTGAGGCCCATCAGCCAGAGAGGGAGACGGCGCGTGGGCAGGGTTGCAGAGCTCATCGGTGAAGTTGTGTCAGCGTATCACGGGATGGCAGGTGTGGGTGCGAGCCAATAGGTAGTCGCTGCGGCAGTGCACTAAGCGCTAGCGCGATTGCGTGATCGCTTCCGTCCTTTTGCTCATCTTGGCGGTGCGTTCCAGCTTGTCCCAGTTGAAGGGTTTGCCGTCGATGGCGCGCAGGAGGGTCTTGGCGAGGACGACGGAGAAGACCTGTCGATAGGCGAAGCGCTGCAGCCAGATGTGGAAGAGCAGCCAGCCGTCGCCCTTGTTGGCCGGGTGGCTGCGCTCCAGCGAGAAGGCGATGAGGGAGGTGACGAAGTCGATGAGGAGGAATGCGCCGAAGTAGGCGAGGAGCTTTTGCAGGCTGGCCATGGAGGCGGCCTCGGGGTGGAAGTAGCGGTCAACGAAGTAGTGGACGACGCCGACGACGAAGATGAGGTCGATGAAGGGCGAGACCAGCGGAAGGAGCATTTGGAAGATGAGGATGTTGGGCAGTGCGAAGAGGCCCATGGCCTTGTTGCGGACAAATGCGGCGCGGTGCTTCCAGACCGCCTGCAAGGTACCGAAGGACCAGCGGAAGCGCTGGCGCATGAGGGTGCGCGCGTCGATTGGAGCCTCAGTGAACGCGAGGGCGCGGTCCTCGTAGACGACCTTGTAGCGCTGCTCGAGGAGATTCATGGTGAGGTCGGCGTCCTCGGCAACGGTATTGACGGGATAGCCGCCGGCGCGCTTGACGGGCTCGGTGCGCCATGCGCCGATGGCGCCGGGGACAACGGTGACGACGTGGAAGAGGTCGAGGGCGCGGCGCTCAAAGTTCTGGCTGGTGATGTATTCCAGGGCCTGCCAGCGCGTCCAGAGATTCACGCGGTTGCCAACCTTGGCGTTGCCGGCGACGGCACCGACGGCGGAGTCCTCAAAGTGGGGAATGAGTTTGGAGATGGCGTCGGCGGCGATCACGGTGTCGGCGTCAATGCCGACATAGACGTCCTCATGGGTCCGCTCGAGGGCGAAGTTGAGCGCCGCGGCCTTTCCGCCGTTGGTCTTGGTAAAGATCTGAACGCGCCCCGAGGCGATTTCCGCGGAGTAAGCCTGGCGGGCGACCAGAAAGGTGTCGTCTGAGGAGCCGTCGTCGACCACAATGACGTGCAGATCCGGGTAGTCCGAGTTGAGGACGGAGCGGA
This sequence comes from Occallatibacter sp., assembly GCA_049678625.1. GTDB lineage: Bacteria > Acidobacteriota > Terriglobia > Terriglobales > Acidobacteriaceae > Telmatobacter. The sequence goes on from JBAUEO010000021.1 coordinate 14,829, forward strand.
TGGTCCGGACAATCACCTTCTCCTCGTTGTACGCGGGGATGAGGACGGCGATGCGGGGCTGGAAGCCGGGCGTGGCCAGCCGATGCGGACGGCGGAGGCGGTCAATGATGGCGAAGAGGCCGACGAGGATGAGGCGCGCGCTCATCAGGACATCGCCGACAAAGAAGACCAAGACGATGAAGCTCCAGATGATGGCGAGGGTGGAGAAGGCGATGGAGTCAGGAATGGTGCGCACGCGGGCCCAGAAGTTGAGGCGGGGCATGACCTGGGCGGTGGTTTTGTCCATGAGAGTGGAGACGGAGACGATTTTGTAGCCGTGGGCGCGCAGTGTATCGATGAGGACGGGCAGTGCCGCGACGGTGGCCGAGCGGTTGCCTCCACCGTCATGCAACAGGATCACGGAGCCGCGGAACTGCGGCTTGGACTTCATGATGTTGAGTTGGTCGAGGGCGGTGCTGGCGATCTCCTGCGGAGATTTGTGGACGCGCTCATCCCAGTCATTGGTGTCAATTTTGTTGCCGACGATGATGTAGCCCTCATTCTGAATGCGGACGATGGGCGCAGCCTGGTCGTCGGTGTCAGGCTCTTCGTCGATGTCATAAGGCGGGCGGAAGTAGAGAGGCTGCACCCCCAGTTTGCTTTCAAAGAGGCGCTCGGTGAGCTTGATTTCAAGGTTGAGCTGGCGGGGTGAGATTTCGCTGATGTCCGGATGTGTGTACGTGTGGTTGCCAATCTCATTGCCTTCATCGACGACACGGCGCATGAGGCCGATGTTCTGCAGAGCCTCCTCGCCAATCATCATGAATGTCGCGTGGACGTGCTTCTGCTTGAGGATGTCGAGAATGGGCGGAGTCCAGCGTGGATCGGGGCCATCGTCAAAGGAGATGGCGACCTCATGCGGATGGTAGCCGTAGTACTGCACGGTGTAGGTGTGCGGGTACTGAACCATATGCTCATCGACGATGAGTTTCTTGCGCGGGTCGGGCTCGTCGGGGTCGGCTTCCACGGTGCGCTTGCCGGGGCTGGGCAGGCCGGTGACGCGGAGAATGTCGCCGGAGCCCTCTGAATCCACGTCATGGCCGGGCTGGAGCGAGCCGAGCGCATTCAGCGAGGCCGGGCTCGCGGGCTTGTCCCAGATGTTCCACATCGAGCTGTCTTCCGAGCCCAGCCGCCACAAGGCGAAGGTCTCCAGACCGAGCTCGCGGGCGGAGCGCATCTCGTTGAGCACGGTGACGCCGTCAAGGAACCAGACCACGTGGCGAACGTTGTCGTCCTCGTCGATGTACTCGTAGTGGGGATTGAGGGATTTGGGGTCGAGATCGAGATCGGCGTCGGCGTCGGCGGCGCGCTGCCAGGCATCGGCCACGTGGTCCAGCACGTCCGTGTTCAGCACCTGCGGCTTTTGCGCGCGATGGCCGCGGCGGGGCTTGGGCGGGATGGACATCGTCCAGTCATACCCATAGTTGCCCAGCGCGCAGATGAGCTTTTGCTTGGGGACCACCTTGAGAAAGCGGCGGAGGTTGGAGAGGAACCAGTCCTGGCTGGCGATGGGTCCGGGGTTGCTGTCCACCTCGTGCTCGTCGTAGTTCATCAGCACAATGCCATCCGAGTTGGCAGCAATCTGGCTCAGCTCGGGGGAAGGCGTGGAGGCGGCGACGCTAACATAAAGGCGGAGGTCATGCGGGTGCATCTGCGCATAAAGCTGCTGAATGAATGTGACGTAATCGGACTGCGCCGAGTCGGGCAGACTCTCCAGGTCGAGCGAAAGGCCGCGGTAATAGGGGAAGGCGGAGAGAAAGCGCAGAATCTGGTTCTGCAGGTCTCTGCTTCTGTCAGAGTCCGACAGGATGTCGCTCACGTTCGTGTCCCAGTTCTGGGTGTGTGGATCGTAATTATTGAGCTGGGGAAAGATTTCTGTGTCTTCGTGAGCCTCCTGGATGACGCGCTTGACTTTGTCACGCTGGTCGGGGTCGTGGACGGAGTCGCCGTCGACGATGGGGTACTCGCGATTATCCGACGTGATGGCCATCAAGCGGCCGGCAGGTGCGTCGACGTGGAGCCACTGCGGAAAGAGGAGGTCGATCTGGTGGATGTGCTCCTTGAGCGAGGTGTAGCTGGCCGGGTCGTCCTCCACGTAGTAGGCGGCGCGCAGGCCTTCGCCGGTGTTGAAGGGAATGTCAGAAGGTTTGCGGTGGGTTTTGCGCCGGGCGGGGCGCTGGAACCGCGAGCGAAGGAGGGTGTTGTGGTCATTCAGGGCGCGGAAATTGTGCCGCGGCATGGGTAGAAGAAGCTCAGGAAGATGCTGATTATGAAGGACATTGACGATGAAACCGACCAGGATCAGAGTGACGAGCAGGGCCGCAGCGTCAAGAACGCGGCGGAGCCGCTTCCAGCGCTTTCTCTGGGGGTCGAAGAAAATTTGCTTTTCGGGCATGGCAGTGTTGCTTCCGCGCACGCGGAGACCGCGGAAACGGCCCACGATATACAGTTGAAATCGTATGGAACCGGTGGGCGAGAGTCAAACCAAACGCGAAGGCCGGCAGCCAGGCCTGGCCAGCGCAGCCCTACGGCGATTGACCTCGCGGCGATGGATCTGGACTGCGGTGGCGCTGGCGGCGGGGTTCGCGCTGCGCGCGTGGATGCTCGGCCAGTTCTACCAGGCGAACGGGGACACGGACATCTACGGCGGCATCGCGCAGAACCTGCTGGAGCATGGAGTCTTTGGCGTGGTGGGCGGCGATGGGCTGTTGCATGCCACGTTGATTCGCCTGCCGGGGTATCCGCTGTTTCTCGCGGTCAGCTTTGCGTTCTTCGGCGTGGGAAACTACGTGGCCGTGGCCCGGGTGCAGATTGGGCTGGACTTGGCGGCGTGCCTGCTTCTTGCCGATTGCGCGCGGCGGATTGTGCCCGAGAAGATGCGCGAGGCGGCGTGGCCGTCGGCTCTCTGGCTGGCGGCGCTATGTCCTTTCACGGCCATCTATGCGGCCACTCCGCTCACGGAGGGGCCGACGATTTTCCTGCTGGCTCTGGCGCTGTGGGCAGCGGCCCGGTTTGTGGAGCAACCGGCATGGGGCGCGGCGCTTTGGTTTACGGCAGCGGTGACCTTTGCTGCATTGCTCAGGCCGGACGGAGCGCTGGCGGCGGTGGCGCTGGGGCCGGTGTTGCTGCTCGCGCTGAAAAAAAGTCGCAGGCCGGGGCGCTGGCGGATGGTGGCAGCGTGCGTGGCGCTTGGGCTGGCTCCGTTTGCGGCGTGGACCTGGAGAAACTGGCGCGTGTTTCACGTCTTCGAGCCGCTGGCGCCGGAATCCGCCGCGGATCCCGGGCAGCCGGCCTATCCGGGATGGAATCGGTGGGTGAAAACTTGGGCCCTCGATTTCGACTCCACGTATTCGGTTTACTGGAATGTGCCGGACGAGCCCCTGGAACTGAACTACGTGCCGGCGCGGGCCTTTGACTCGCCGTCGGAGCGCGCCGATACGGAGATGCTGGCGAAGGAATACAACGCCAACGGCTATGAGATGACGCCGTGGCTGGATGCGGGCTTTGCGGGGCTGGCGCGGAAGCGGATTTGGGATGCGCCGTGGCGCTACTATCTCTGGCTGCCGCTGGGGCGCGTGGCGGACATGGGTCTGCGTCCGCGCGTGGAAAACCTGCCGATCGATCTCGACTGGTGGGTCTATGAAAACCACCCGGAAGAGACGGTGATTAGCTGGAGTTATCTGGCGCTGAATGCCTTGTACCTGCTGCTGGGCGTGGCGGGGCTCATGCCGCGGCCGCGGACGGCTGGCTGGACGCTGGCGTGGGCGATGTTGGCGTACATCCTGCTGCGCAGCGCGGTGCTGGCGGTGACGGCGGTTTCGCCCGAAGCACGCTACACGCTGGAGTGCTTCCCGATGCTGTTTGTGCTGGGCGGTGTGGCGATCGCGTGGGGATGGGTGAGGGTGCGCGGGCGGGCGACGTGAAGGGCGAGGCAAACCTTTCACGAAGGGCGCGAACGGGGCGCGTCGGGAGAATTTGGGAACTTGCGGGCCGCGTATTGCGTAGGTCGCGGGGAGGGGTGAATTGTGCGACGAGAGCTTGTGTTGAAGGTCGTTCTGGTGCTGGTGGGACTACTGTTTGTTGCCGGATGCTATCCGCTGGAGGTGTTCTTCTTGCGTGAAGCGGCACTGGCCATGATGCTGAGCCTGTATGTGACTCTGGGGGTCTTTCTGCTGCTTGCCGTGCGCGATCCGTCGGCGCATCGCAGCCTGATTGCGTTTGCCGCGTGGTCGAGTCTTGCGCATGGAGTGGTGATGGGCGCGCAAGTGTATTGGCACGCCGTGGAGCGCGGAGAGTTGATTGGCGTGATTGTCTTGTTTGTCATCGGCGTTGTTTTGATTGCGCTTGCACCGGCTAAGCGGTTGGGCGCAAATGCCTCCCGTACTGGTGACTAGGACCGCCATGCACCTCCGCTAGTGGTTCACGAACTGCGTCTCTTTGTTGGTCTTGAAGGTGAAGGCGTCGCGCGGCAGCGACTCATTGACGCGGATGTGGGTGTAGGTGCAGGTGCGCTCAGTCCCACCGGCTTCGTCGAAGACCTGCTTGAGGCTGACGCCGCGGTCGGGATCAATCCAAATGGTGACCTTGGGGAAATTCTTGCGGACTTCAGAGTCCTTGGCGATGAGTGCGAGCTTGTCGGTGAGTACGCCATCGATGGTCTCGGTGCCGAGGAGCGTGATGTTCCATTTGTCGGCGAGCTCCTTGCCGCTGGCGCCGAAGCCGAGCATCACGTAGCTTTCAAACCTGCCGGCGCGGGCAAAGCGCGTGACCTGGTTGAGGACAGGCTCATAGAGCTCGAAGACGCCGCCCGAATACTTGTAAATCTTGGGGATTGCGCGGCCGTTGATCTCGCCGATGTGGGCGGCCATCTGGAAGGAGCTGCCTTTGCGCTCGTAGTAGACGGAGCCCTTTTGCGTGTCGGTGTCGGGGATGGGGTCGGTCTGGATGGACTGGAAGACGAAATCGGCCGAGGTTGAGTGAAAGCGCGCGGCGGCAAGGTCCAGGCGATGGAGAACGGTCGCGAGCGAGTCCGCGTTGTGTGAACCGGCGGCGCGGGCGTCAGGCGCAGGGACCAGAAAAAGAGCGAGCGCGGCGAAGAGGGCGAGTTTGGGGATTCGGGTCATGAGTTTCCTTATTTGGATTGGACGCGCAATCGGCTCTAGCGATGCGCCCATATGCGCCAGATGAGCCGGCCCTGGCTGTCATCGGTGGTATCCCAGCGCTCCACGGCGACGGCGTCTCCGGTGACGGGCTCAATGGCTTTGCGGAGGGCCTTGCGAACTTCGCCATCGGTTGCGCCGGGCGGAATGTGAACATCGACGGCCTGCACGGAGACGATCACGCCGTGTCCGCCGTCGCCGACCACCTGGATGGGGTGCGCGGGCCCGGCCGCGCGCGAGGGCTTGTCGCCGAAGTCCCACAGGTGCGGCGTGAGGAAGATAAAGAGCAGGATGAGGGTGACCATCACGTCGTAATGAAAACTGCCGCGCTTGTAGGTCCAGTAGAAATAACTTTTGAGAATCCGATTCATTCCGCTTCCTTGGTAATCCTTTTGAGGCCGCCCATGTAAGGGCGCAGGGCCTCGGGGATGAGAACGGAGCCGTCGGCCTGCTGATAGTTCTCGAGGATGGCCAGCCAGGTGCGTCCCACGGCGAGGCCGCTTCCGTTGATGGTGTGCACGAATTCGTTTTTAGCCTTTGCGCCGGCCGTTGCGGGCTTGTAGCGAATGTTGGCCCGGCGCGCCTGGAAGGCCTCGAAGTTGGAGCAGGAGGAGATTTCGCGGTAAAGCTGCTGGCCGGGCAGCCAGACCTCGAGGTCGTATGTTTTGGCAGAGGCGAAGCCCGTGTCGCCGGCGCAGAGCAGCACGCGCCGATAGGGCAGGCCGAGGGCTTCGAGCACCTCTTCGGCGTCGCGGGTGAGCTTCTCGTGCTCGGCGTCGGAGTCCTCGGGCCGCGTGAACTTGACCATCTCGACTTTTTGAAATTGATGCTGGCGGATGATGCCGCGCGTGTCCTTGCCGGCGGCGCCGGCCTCGGCACGGAAGCAGGGCGTGTACGCCGTCAGGCAGATGGGCAGGCGCGCGTCGGAGAGAATTTCGTCGCGATAGAGATTGGTGACGGGAACTTCGGCGGTGGGGATGAGCCAGTGGTCGTTGTCCTTGAATCCGCCGCGCGTGGCAGCCTCGGCGTCGGCGTCTGCACAGCGGAAGAGATCTTCGGCGAACTTGGGGAGCTGGCCGGTGCCGAAGAGGCTTTTCGAGTTGACCATGAAGGGCGGCAGGACTTCACGGTAGCCGTGGCCGCCGGATTCGAGTGAGCGCGTGTGCATGTCGAGCATGAAGTTGATGAGGGCGCGCTCCAGCCGCGCGCCCGCGCCCATATAAACGGCAAAGCGCGCACCGCTGAGCTTGGCGGCGCGTTCGAGGTCGAGGATGCCGAGCCCTTCGCCGAGTTCCCAATGCGGCTTTGGCTCGAAGTCGAAGGTGCGGATTTCGCCCCAGGTCTTCACGACGACGTTGTCTTCTTCGGATGCGCCGACCGGGACCTCGTCGCGAGTGAGGTTGGGGATGCGCGAAAGAGAAAGGCGCATCTCGTTGTCGAGCGAGGAGGCGAGACCATCGAGTTCGTCGAGTTTGTCCTTCAGCCCGCGGGTCTCGTCCATCAGGGCCCTGGCGTCTTCACTTGAGGCGGTGCCGGATTTCTTAAGCGCGCCCACCTGCTGGGAGAGCTCGTTGCGGCGGGCCTTGAGCTGCTCGGCCTGGGTGATAGCCTCGCGGCGACGCTTATCGAGGGCGCGAAAGTCACCCAGCAGAACTGCCGGGTCTGCGCCGCGAGCACGGAGCCTTTGTTCAACGAGTTCGAGGTTTCCCCGGACGAAATTCTGGTCAAGCATGCTCGAACCAGTTTACTAGACGGGTAAGGGAGAAATGAGCAGTCAGCGCGGGCCGGGCGCTGAGGAAACAGGCTCGGTCGGGTCGGATTCGGCTCTGGACTCGGCTGCATTTTCGGCGGATGGAGGTTGGGCCTGGATTTTTTCAGGCCAGCCGGGCAAATGCTGGTCGCCGGTGATGAGCCGCGCGCTGCGGGTGAAGGTGAAGTAGCTCCAGATCCATGTAGCGAAGACGGAGACGCGGTTGCGGAAGCCGATCAGGAAAAAGATGTGGACGGTCAGCCAGGTGAACCAGGCGGGCAGGCCGCTCCAGTGGGCGCGGAAGGGCCATTGAATGCGTGCGACGGCGGCTTTGCGGCCGATGGTGGCCATATCGCCCTTGTCGAAGTAGCGAAAGGCGGGGCGAGGTTTTTGGGCGAGGTCGGCGGCGATCGCGCGGCCGACGAAATCGCCCATCTGCATGGCGGGCTGTGCCACGCCGGGAATGGCGTGGCCATCCTGCTCGAGGTGGGCCATGTCGCCAAGGACAAAGACCTCGTTCAGTCCGGGAGGATTGAGGCGGTCACTGACGAGCACACAGCCGCGGTGGTCGACCGGACAGCCCAAAAGGCCGCCGAGGCGCGAGGCCTGCACGCCCGCGGCCCAGAGCGTGACGGCGGCGTCAATGCGGGTTGGGCCGGAAGAGGTTTTGGCTTCAACCCATCCGGGACCGACGGCGTTGACGTGGGTGCCGGTATGGACTTCAACGCCGAGATGGGTGAGGGCCTGCTCGGCGCGGGCGGAGAGATCCGGCGGATAGGCGGCGAGGATGCGGGCGCCGCCGTCGAGCAGCAGGATGCGGGCCTTGGCGGGGTCAATGTGGCGGAAGTCGTGGGACATGAAGTTGCGCGCGATGTCAATGATTGCGCCGGCCAGCTCGACGCCGGTGGGGCCGCCGCCGATGACCACAAAGTTGAGCGGAGGATGCCAGCCCTGCTCCTGCATCTGGCGCTCGGCCAGCTCAAAGACGAGCAGGACGCGGCGGCGGATTTCGAGCGCGTCCTCAATGGATTTGAGACCGGGTGCGAAGGGCGCCCAGTCGTCGTGGCCGAAATAGGAGTGGGTTGCGCCGGTGGCGAGGACGAGGTAGTCGTAGTTGAGCGCCGCGCCGGAGGCGAGGGTGAGGCGGCGGGCGTGCGAGTCAATGGCGGTGACCTCGTCCATGAGGACCTGGGTGTTCGGCTGGCCGCGGAGGATGCCGCGGATGGGCTGCGCGATGTCTGCCGGGGAGAGGACGGCGAGCGCGACCTGGTAAAGCAGCGGCTGGAAGGTGTGGTGGTTGCGGCGGTCCACGAGCGTGACATCAACCGGCAGATGCGCCAGGGACTGGGCGGCGTGGAGCCCGGCGAAGCCGCCGCCGACGATGACGACGCGGGGCCGCAGGGCCGCGGAGCGCTGAAACATGGCTGGTTCGGCCGGTGTCTGCGGTTGAAGCTGCGGGGTCGACTCGCTCACTGTGGCCATCTCCTCAGTTGAAGGATGCACGAAGAGGGTTGTGAGGAGCGTGGGAATCGCTCAAATTCCCCAGGGTACTTCTGACTTGACGCGGAAGATTCTGCGGAACGGCAGAGCGCAAAATGACTCATTTTGGCCCAGGGGAGAGAAAGTTACCGGACTAACACAATAGTCATCTCGACCGGCTCGGAAGTAACCGACTAAGGTAGTGCAGGATGCCGAATACAGCCCCGCTTAAGGGGACTGCGCCAAGTGTGCAGCGGACAGGAGGGCGCCATTAACACGCGACTCAGGTTGGGTGATCTTTTAATCCGGGCGAAGCTGGTGACCGAGCAGCAGGTGGCCGAGGCATTGACTCGCCTGAAGGTGAGCGGTGGCCGGCTGGGCGATAACCTGGTGGCGATTGGCGCGATTACGCAGGAGCGGCTGGACGCGTTCATTCACCGGATTCCGACTGAGCCGAAGGATATTGCGGCGACGGGCATCGACGAAGTGGACCTGATGGGGATGCTGATGAAGCTGATCTACCGGGACCGGCTGGAGACGACGCGGCAGTTCATTGACGGAATCAAGCTCCCCTATCACATTGTTCTGGACCTGATCACGATGGCCGTGAACCGGCAGCTTTTGCAAACGCTGGGTTCGCGCTATTCCGACAACCCAATCGATTTGAGCTACGCCTTCACCGAGGAGGGCCGGCGTTGGACTCTGGACTCGCTGCAGCGGATGCGCTACACGGGGCCGGCTCCGGTGACGCTTGAAGAGTTCACCGAGCAGGTGAACTTGCAGAAGCTTACCAACGAGCTGGTGAGCATGGAACGGATTCGGAAGGGGATCAGCGATCTGACCTTTGACGAGTGCATTCTGGAGCAGGCCGGACCGGCGCTGAACTCTGGCCGCGCGATTTTGTTTTACGGGCCTCCCGGGAACGGCAAGACCAGCGTGGCGCTGCGGTTGAGCAGCGTCTTCCACGACGTAATCTATGTGCCCTATTCGGTGAGCGTGGAGGGGCAGATTATCCGCGTTTTCGACCCCAGCATTCACTTGGCGCTGGATTCCGCACAGGTGGAGGACGATGGGGATTCGGTGATCCGGCGGGAAGCCTTTGACGCGCGATGGGTGCCGTGCAAGCGGCCCTTCGTGGTGACCGGCGGCGAGCTGACGCTGGATATGCTGGACCTGCGCTACGACGAGATGGGCAGCTATTACGAAGCGCCGCTGCACGTGAAGGCGCTGGGCGGCTGCTTCATCATCGACGACTTTGGGCGGCAGTTGGTGAGCCCGACGCACCTGCTGAACCGGTGGATTGTTCCGCTGGAGAGTCGGGTGGACTACTTGAAGCTGCATACGGGCAAGAGTTTCAGCATTCCGTTTGAGGAGCTGATCATCTTCTCGACGAACATGGAACCGGAGGACCTGATGGATCCGGCCTTCCTCAGGCGGCTGCCCTACAAGATCGAAATTGGCGCGCCCTCGCTCGACAACTACCGGAAGATCTTCATCGCTGAAGCCGCCAAGCAGAACCTCCAACTGACGGCGGAGGTCTTCAATTACATCGTGCACAAGCTGCGCTTTGAGAAAGAGCTGGACTTCGCCGGCTACCAGCCGCGCTTCATCGTGGACCAGGTGGTGGCGACCTGCCGGTTCATGGGTCAGCCGGTGCACTTTGAGCCGCGCTTCATTGACTATGCGCTGGACAATCTGCGCGTGAAGCGCAAGCCGGCTGTGAGTGAGCAGGAAGCGGAGCAGGCGCTGGCCGTGGCCGATTGAGGCCCCAGGGCGGCGTCGGCCAGGGAGCGAACAGGCCCTAAATCTCGGGATAAAAGTCAAAGAACGCATCGAGGCTCTGCTTAAGCTGGGCCTCGATTTCCTCGCGCGAGCCCTCAAGCACGTGCATGGTGACGTGCGCCTGATGGCCGTTGGCCAGTTTCAGGGTGGCGTCTTGAATCTCTGTGACCTCGCCTTCAGGGAGCAGGCGCATTCCGTAAATCAGCGTGAGGTTGGCCATGAGAGCCATGATAGGCCCTGGCGTCAGAATTGCGGCCGGCATGGAGGTCCTGAATTGACCGGGTTGAAGCTGATGGAGCGGCGGCAGCATCTACAATCGAGACGGGAATCGAGACGGGAATTGAGATGGGAACGACCATGACGGAAACGCGCGACACGGTGATTCTGGGCTCGGGATGCGCCGGGCTTACGGCGGCAATTTATACGGCACGTGCGGGGCTGAACCCGCTGGTGCTGGAGGGCCACGAGCCCGGCGGACAGCTATCCATAACGACGATGGTGGAGAACTTTCCCGGCTGGCCGGACGGTATCCAAGGGCCGGAGCTGATTGAGAACATGAAGAAGCAGGCGGAGCGATTCGGCGCGACCTTCCAGCTTACGCACCTGAAGTCGGTGGAACTGAAGGCGCACCCGTTCCGCCTCGAAACATCGGCTGGCGTGATTCATGCGCGGACGCTGATTATTGCAAGCGGCGCGAGCGCGCGCTGGCTGGGGTTGCCCAGCGAGCAGGCGCTGATTGGGCATGGGGTTTCAAGCTGCGCCACGTGCGACGGATTTTTCTTCCGGGGCAAGGAGATTGCGGTGGTGGGCGGTGGCGACTCGGCGATGGAAGAGGCGCTGTTCCTGACGCGCTTTGCAAGCAAAGTCACGCTGCTGCACCGGCGCGAAGCCTTCCGCGCGTCGAAGATTATGCTGGAGCGCGCGATGGCGCATCCGAACATTGAGTTGCGCACGAACACCGTGGTGGACGAGGTGCTGGGCGTGGACGAGAAGGCCGTGAATGGTCTGAGGCTGCGCGACGTGACCAATGGCAAGAAGGACACGCTGGCAGTAGAGGGAATGTTTTTGGGGATTGGACACGAGCCGAATGCGAAGATGTTTCGCGGACAGATTGACCTGGACGACGAGGGGTACATCAAGACGCGTGACAACGTGCTAACGACCCACAAAGGCGAGCTGGTGCCGGGCGTATACGCATGCGGCGATGTGCAGGACCGGCGCTACCGGCAGGCGATTACGGCGGCGGGCACGGGCTGCATGGCGGCGCTTGAGGCAGAGAAGTATCTGGAGCAGCACGGGCACTGAGGCCGCAAACGGAGGCGGACGATGGCGCAGGTATTTCCGGGGCGTTACACGGCGAAGACAGACGCGACGTTTGTTGTCTTCCTGATTGGGATGCGCGTGAACCACGTGTGGAAACCGGGGAAATGGATTCCGGTGGCGCGCGCGATGCCGCCGATGATCGAGGAGCTGAAGCGTCATCCGGAGCTCGACTTTTTGCACAGCGAGTTTCTGCTTTACTGGCGCGGCGTGGCGGTCTTGCAATACTGGCGCAGCTTTGAGGCCCTTCACGCCTTTGCGCACATGAAGGAAGGGCCGCACCTTCCAGCGTGGGCGGAGTTCAACCGGTGCGTGGGCAACAACGGCGCGGTGGGCATCTGGCACGAAACCTCTCAGGTGCAGCCGGGGCAGTCTGAGGCGATTCATGTGAACATGCCGCGCTGGGGTTTGATGAACGCAATAGAGCCGGTGCCGGTCGCAGGGCGGCTGGAGAGCGCGAAGGGTCGCATGGGCCGCGCGGAGCAATGACGGCACTCGAAGAGAACATGGAAAAGCTGGAAGAGGCGATTGGCGCTGCTTGCAGGCGCGCGGGACGCGGGCGCGGCGAAGTGGAGCTGATGGCCGTGTCAAAGACCTACCCGGCGGAGACGCTGGCTGAGGTGGCGCGGCTTGGGCTCACGCTGTTGGGAGAAAATCGCGTACAGGAATATGCCGCCAAGGCGCTGCGCGCGGCGGAGCTTTGGAGAGATTTGGCCGGCGAACGGCCGCGCATCCATCTGATCGGGCATTTGCAATCGAACAAGTCGGCAAAGGCTGCGGAGCTGTTTGACGGGGTGGATTCGGTAGACGGCGTGCGCCTGACCGAGCGGCTGAATGAAGCGGCGGGGCGACTGGGCAAGCGGCTGCCAGTGCTCATCGAAGTCAAGCTGAGCCGAGAAGAGGCGAAGGAAGGCGTGGAGCCGGAGTCGGATGAAATGGCCGCGCTTCTTGAGCTCCTGCCGGAGTTGGAGCACGTGGAGATGCAAGGGCTGATGACGATTGCCCCGTGGGGCGCGCCGGAGGATGTGACGCGGACATGCTTTTGCGACTTGCGCACATGGCGCGACCGCTGGGCCGCGGCGCATCCGCGGCTGGGGTTCGATGTGCTGTCGATGGGCATGAGCGGCGACTTTGCGCTGGCGATTGAAGAGGGCGCGACGCGGATTCGCATTGGGACGGCGCTGTTTGGCAAACGCGCCCCTTATAAGGGTCCGGCGTAATGCTCCGCGAGACGGCGGGCGGCGAGACGCTTGCGGTGCGAGCGCAGCCGGGCGCGAAAAAGACGGCGATTGTAGGCGTTTACGGCGAAGGTGCGCAGGCTCACCTGAAGATCGCCGTGCAGGCACCGCCCGTGGAAGGGCGGGCGAACGCGGCGTTGGTGGAGTTTCTTGCTGAGTTATTCGGCGTGCCTAAGTCGGCGGTGGAGCTGATGAGCGGCGAGTTATCGCGGAGCAAAGTATTTCTGCTGCGTGGGATGAGCCGGGCGCGGGCAGAAGAAATCCTGAATAAGCGAGTGAAGTAACTCAGGGCTAGCGGCGACAGGCGGCGACGGCGGCCAGGAGCGCTTCCTCGGGCTCGGGGCGGACGCGGAAGTCGGCGTGCGCCTCGGCGAAGGCGACTCGGCCATCGCGCCCGATGACATAAGTGGCTGGGAGAGGCAGCCGCCAGCTGGGTTCGCCGTTGACGAAGGGGATGTTGACGAGGATGGAGAGGTAGTAGTCGCGGTGGTAGTCGGGCACGGTGTAGACGAGGCCGAACTGCTCGGCGACGGCGTTGCCGGGGTCGGTGAGGACGGGAAAGGGCAGGCCGTGCTGGCCAATCATGAAGTCGCTTTGGCGCGGAGTCTGCGGGCCGATGGCGACGAGAAGGGAATCGTGTTCGCGGAGGCGGGCGTAGAGGTCGCGCCAGGCTTCAAGCTCGGTGACGCAGTAAGGGCACCAGCGGCCGCGGAAGAATTTAAGGACCAGCGGACCGAGGGCCAGCAGGTCAGCGGAGCGGACCAGCTTGCCGTTGGCGTCTTTGAGCGCAAATTCGGGCGCAAGCGCGCCGACAGGAAGGATTTTTTCCTCGATGCCGGAAGCAAACAATTCCTCGACCGCTCTTTCGCCGACCGCGAGCCGCTCGGGCTGGACGAGGTTGCGCGTGTTGGCGGTGATCTCGTCGAGCTGGTCCTGCAACTGCGTCATGATGTGCGGAATCCTATTTGCTATCGCCCGAATTTCTGTTTGCCGCCCATGCCCAGGGCGCCCATGCCGCCGCGCATCATGTTGCGGGCCATGCCGCCTTTGCCCATCTGCTTGAACATCTTGGCCATCTGCGCATATTGGCGAAGGAGCTGGTTGACGTCCTGGACTTCGGTTCCGGAGCCCTTGGCGATGCGCTTGCGGCGCGAGCCGGAGATGATTTCGTGGTTGAGGCGCTCCCTGGGCGTCATGGAGTTGATGATGGCCTCGAGGCGAACGAACTGTTTTTCGTCCACGTTTTTGGCGGCCTGCTGCATGCCGGCAAAGGGACCGACGGAGGGCATCATCTTGAGGATGGATTCCATGGAGCCGAGCTTTTTGATCTGGAGGAGCTGATCGCGGAAATCTTCGAGCGAGAAGCCGTCGCCGAGGAGGGCCTTCTTGGCAAGATCTTCTGACTTTTTGCGATCGAGCTTTTCTTCGGCCTTTTCGATGAGCGACATCATGTCGCCCATGCCCAGGATGCGGCCCACGATGCGGTCGGGATGGAAGGGCTCGAAGGCATCGGGCTTCTCGCCCACGCCGAGAAACTTGATGGGCTGGCCTGTGACGTGGCGGATGGAGAGTGCCGCGCCGCCGCGAGCGTCGCCGTCCATTTTGGTGAGGACGACGCCGGTGAGGCCGAGGCGCTGGTGGAAGTCGAGCGCGGAGTTGACCGCGTCCTGGCCGGTCATGGCGTCGGCGACGAAGAGAATCTCCTGCGGGTTGAGGAGCTTTTTGAGCTGCTCCATTTCGGCCATCAGGTCCTGGTCGATGTGGAGGCGGCCGGCGGTGTCCACGATGAGCGTGTCGCAGCCCATGATGCGGGCTTCGCGGCGGGCCTCCTGCGCCAGCCGCTCGACAAGTTTTGCGCCGGCGGGGTCGCCCTTCAGGTCGCCCTCGTAGAGCTTTGCGTCAATGGATTTGGCGACAACCTTGAGCTGCTCGCGCGCGGCTGGACGATAGACGTCGACGGAGACGAGCATGGGGCGATGGCCGCCCTTCTTGAGCCAGGCGGCGAGCTTGCCGGAGGTGGTGGTTTTGCCGGAGCCCTGCAGACCCGCCATGAGGATGACGGTGGGCGGCTGCGAAGCGAATTTGAAACGAGCTGTGTCTTTGCCGAGCAGGGTGATGAGCTCGTCGCGGACGACTTTGATGACCTGCTCAGAGGGCGAGAGTGCGGTGAGGACCTCGGTTCCCACGGCCTTGGCGCGGATTTGCTCCAGCAGGTCGCGAACGACGTTGAGGTTGACGTCGGCTTCAAGCAGCGCCACGCGGATTTCGCGCAGGGCTTCGGCGATGTTTTCTTCAGTGAGTGTGCCCTGGCCGCGCAGATTTTTGAAGGCGCGCTGGAGTTTGTCTGTAAGGTTTTCAAACATAGGTCACTTTCAAGTGTACCGAATGCGGCGGGGGTGCGCTGCCGGCGGGGTCAGCCGCGGGTCGGGGATACGATAGGCTGGAACTGTGCGCTTTGCGGCGTGCGCGACGAGGAAAGAACGATGCAGAGACTGATTGATGGCCACAGAAAATTTCTGGCAGAGGTGTTTCCGCGGCGGCGGCAGGATTTTCATCTGCTGGCGGAGTCGCAGGCGCCGGAGTGGCTGTTCATCACCTGCTCGGACTCACGGATTGTGCCGGACTTGATTCTGGGCACGGGGCCTGGCGACCTGTTTATTACGCGCAATGCGGGGAATGTTGTGCCGGTGAGCGGACAGGACGCGGATGGATGCACTGCGACGATCGAATATGCGGTGGAAGTGCTGCGGGTGCCGTATGCGATTTTGTGCGGGCACTCGGACTGCGGCGCAATGAAGGCTGCGCTGGGCCACAAGGCGCTGGAGAAGCTCCCCAAGGCGAGCCGCTGGCTGCAGCATGTGGAAGCGGCCTTCAGCCACCGGCAGCCGCTGAACCCGGCGGACGGAACGGGCGCGGAGCTTGCGTCGTTGATTCGCGGCAACGTGGTGGCGCAGCTTTGGAACCTGAAGGCGCAGCCCAGCGTGGTCCATGCGATGGCCGAGAGGCGGTTGCAGGTGTTTGGCTGGTATTACGACATTCTGACAGGGCGCATCGAGCAGTATGACGAGGCGCAGCAAAGGTTCGTGCCGCTGCTTGGGTGAGCGAATTTAGTCCCGGTCATTTTGGGTCTTTCTCCTTGAATGCCGGGTTGCTTGATAGTCCTGCGAGTTCAGATTTAATTGTCTGTGGAGTGTCGGGTGAGGCGAGCATGTATTCGATGTAATCGGCCACAAGCGGGTCGTTTCGCTGAAAGGAACCTAAAGACCAACCTGCGGCACCGTAGCCGACAGCGTGCCCAATCGCCGGGGTCCACTCTCTTGGTGGATTCGAAGACTTGCGAGCCTTATCAAATTCGTCCCAGTCAGACCGCCACGCGAGAGCACTCGCGATTTTCTGAATCGGTGCGAACTCGCCTGAGGCCATAAAGGCCGACCAGTTCATATCGAGCCGGGTGCCAATGTCTTCGACGTGGGTGAAGTCGAACGGATCGGGAAAAACTGGGTGTTTCGCGAACATTTGACGGTCGTTCTCGCTCCAGGTCTTCAGCACCGGGTTAATATCGAACCCGGCGTTTAGAAGAATAAGGAGGCCGAAGGAGCGGGTGAATCCTGACTGCCCTGCGACGCGGGTCATGAAATCCTTGGCTGCGACAGGATCAGCCTTCAGTGCATCGCCGATGGCTGTCGCAGTGGTCTCGAGGGCGCCGGTTTGAGAGCGTGCCTCGGTGTCGGCGGAGAAAAAAAGCAATGCTGGAAAAAGACGCGCCGGGTTGGGCTGGTAGTGGTAATTCATGAGCAGTTTGTCGAAGTAGTTCCGGTCTTTGATCGTGTGTTTGCTACCAGTCTCAAAGCTCTCGATCTGAATTTTGGCGCGTTCCAACTTTTTGTGGCCGCTGGGGGTGACTGCCTCGGCCTCGATGACCGCGGTTCCGTCCTGAGCGTCGTCGGGGACACACCATTTGCCCGCCGACGCGCCCATGCTGGCC
>JBAUEO010000022.1:0-38396 GCA_049678625.1 Occallatibacter sp.
CGCCCAGCCATGCCGCCGCCCGCGTGGCAAGCAGCAGCCAAAGCACCACCAGCCCCCACAGCTCGCCGGCAAAGGCCAGCAAGTTCCGGATGCGGCTCAGCGCAATCGCCTTCGCCAGCTTCTCCGGCGGCAGCGTGTACGCCTCAGTCGCGCCGGCCTGATTTTGATGGTGCGCCTGACTTGCCGCCTGATTCGTTGACTGTGAGGCTGACGGTTTCGCAGCCTGCTCAGCCTGTCCCGCGCACCTTGCCGGCGCAGCCACTGTCCAGGCCAAAACGAACATCAGACCCAGCGCCAGCCGCCGGCCCACTACTTCACCTGCCATTGCAGATCAGACAAAGGCGGGCGGGCGACGTCCGCTGGCTCTGAGACCCTCGTCAATCAACGCGCCCTCTAGGCCGTCAGGGGCAGATTTAGTCGCCTCTTCAATGACCTTCCTTGTCGCCCTCTCACGCGTCTTACTCAACGTATCTCTGGTGAAAGAGAAACGGTATTGGCCGGTAAACGATCTCGCCATCGCCCTAAAGACCATCGCAATGCCAATCAAAACGCCAAGTAATACAAGAAGAGGGCTGCCGTAGAAGATGTGAGAAGTGTATGCAGAAAACACGCGCTCGTGAATGCCCTCAACGCGCTTGCGATCCTCATCGGTCAGGGTTTCGAGCGACGACTTCCAAGCCGCGAAAGCGGTAGTCCCCTCATTTTCTTTATCCTTCGAAGTCAGCGCAACCGTAACAAGGGTCGCCAGAGTCGCTTTGTGCGCAAAACGAATCGTACCGTTAATCAGCAGCCGCAACTTCGTATAAGCAGGGTGATTAAACGGTACACGGCCCTCAGCAACGATGTTGAACAGTTCATCTCTCAGGGCAAATAGCCGTTCACGCAGAGCATCGACGCGTTGGGACTTCCAGAAGAGTTCGTAGACCATCATGAGCAGCGAGATACCTGCGATATCAACGACCCATTCAAAAAGAATTGTCTGACTCATATCTCATCCTCGGGACTCGTGGTTCCTAGCTCTGTTAGACCGCTCGAAGTGCGATTTGGATCCACCGATTTCTCGTAGTCGTGTATACGAGACGACATCCTGCGGATGTTCCGCTGTCTGAGTCGCCGCTCACGTCTCCACCCGCCGAGGCAAACTAGACCGAAGGTTCCAGTCACCAGATGTGAAAAAACCGTGTTCGCCTTGAGATCACCTATGAGGAACAATCCAAATGAAGCTACCGTTGATCGTCCGGCAAGTGCTAGACCAACTTTCATAAAGCACCAGCACCAGAACATCAATGTCGCGTATTTAGCGAGCCTCTGAACTGTCTCTAGGCCCTTCAGAAAGATCAATGTGCCGTCATCCTTAATGGTCAAAGCCGGCCTCAAATCCAACTTCGCGTTTGGTTGAATCCCCGTTGCTTAATCTTGCACAAATTACTCGTCTTGACAATTACCAGTTCGGTGGTTCCTAGCGCGCCCTCAATCCAGCCGCGTCAGATACGCCTCGCCCTGTGAGGGATGTACATGGTCGGCAATGTACTCGGCCCGCTCCCGGTCATCGCCCTGCGGACGGATGCGCACCCAGTAACTGCGCTCGCCGGAAAACTCGATCACCCGCGCCTCGGGATAGCGCCGCAGCAACTCCGCTTTAAGCTCCTCGGCCCTGCGCGCGCTGGTGAAGGCGCCAATCTGCACGCACCACCGCCCGCCCGTGTCCATCGGCTTCGGCGTCCAGTAAACGTCAATCCTCACCGGCGCGGTGCCCATCCGGTAAATACCCGTTGCTTTGGCGGAGGCCATTGACAGGTCAATGTTCTTGTCCGGCACAAACGGCCCGCGGTCGCTGATGCGCATCGCCGAGGCCTGCCGCGTCTTCAGGTTCGTGACCACAATCAGCGAGCCCATGGGCAGCGTGCGATTCGCCGCCGTCAACGCGTCATCGCTGAAAACCTGCCCGTTGGCCGCCTTGCGTCCTTTATAGGGAGCCGTGTACCAACTGGCCTCGCCCTCTTCGCTGAAAATCGGCCGGTGCGTCAGCACGTAATCCAGATCCGGCTCGCTCACCCCGCCGTCAGGAACCGGCGTCATGGCAATTCGCGTGCGCGGCTCGACCGGCGTGGTCGGATAACTTGCGGGCGGCGCAATCTCGCCCGGCGCTTCCGTCACTGTGGGTGCTCCGGCCTGCGTGGGCAGCGGAGAAACATTTTGGCGGTGCCCGCAGCCCGCCACCAGAAGCCCCGCCGCCGCAAGCCCGGCCCAAAGTGCCAGTCCCCGCACAGCCTTCAGGCCCACAATCCTTCGCATCAGCCGCGCGAGCCCCGACTCTGGTCCATCTTGTCGGCCAGCCCCTTCAGCGCATCGCCCAACTTGCGCAGCGCCACAACCGACTCCTGCCGCACCTGCGGAACCACGGCGGCATTCACATACGCCACCGCGTGCCGAAACTCCATCTCGATCAGCTCAATCGCTTCTTCAATTCGCTGGCCCACGCCGCCCGCGCCCGGCGGCGGCCAGGGTGGTGGTCCCGTTGGTGGTCCCGTTGGTGGTCCCGGGGGTGGTGGATAAGAACTCATTCGGTCAGGCCTCGCCTCCAGTCTCCACTCCGCCCGGCCTACGGTCAATGCCGCGCGGGCTTTCCCGTGCCACCTCGGTCAATAGGATGCGGAACCGTTTCGCGGCGTTCTCGCCGTCGCAAATTCCCTTTCCTGCTCCACTTACCTTCCCCCTTGGTCTGCGTCTTTCCCTCTAAGCTCCGGCACAGGTTCGCCGGTTCCGTTATCCTTTGCTCGTCCGGCTCCGCTATTCTTCGCTCGTGAGGCTCCGCAACGTGCCAGCCCGAGGGATTCGCCCATTCCCGAGCCGCATCGGCGGATTCCGCCCGTTCCCTGGGCTCGCCCTCTTCCTCACGCTGCCGGCTTTGGGCCTTCCTCAATCTTCGGCTCAAACCGCGTCTCAAGCTCCGGCTCCATCCGTGCTGCCCTCCGCGCCTGAACCCAAAACCGCAGCCAATGCCAAAACGCACAGCTCCTGCACGATCCCACCGAAATCCCCAACCGCTCCCGCCTCCGCGCAAAGCACCCCGCAGCCTTGCCCGTCCGCCAACGCCAAGCCAGCCGTGCCCAAGCCAGCCGTGCCCAAGCCCGCAGTGCCCAAGCCCGCAGTGCCCAAGCCCGCAGTGATTGACTGGTTCGCACGCTTCCTCAACGGCCCCCAGGTCAAGCCCCTCACGCCAAAGGAGAAAGCCCACCTCGCCGCCCGCAACCTGCTGGACCCCTTCAACGCCATCACCATCCTCGCCCAGTCCGCCATCGCCGTCGGGTCAGACTCCCACTCGCCCTACGGCCCCGGCATGCCCGGTTTTGCCCGCAACGTCGGCGTCAGCTTCACCCAGGACATGACCGGCGAGCTCTTCGGCACCTTCCTCATCCCCTCCCTTGTCCGCCAGGACCCGCACTACCACCGCATGCCCCACGCCTCCATCCCCCGCCGCATCGGCCACGCCATCGTTCAGGTGGTCTGGACCCAGGGCGACAACGGCCGCCCCATGCTCAACTACGCCAACATCGGCGGCCTGGCCATTGAAAGCGAGATCTCCGACCTCTACGTCCCCGGCATCCAGACCGACCTGCCCAGCACCGCCGGCCGCTACGCCATCAGCCTGGCCACCGCACCCGTCGACAACTTCATCACCGAGTTTCTGCCCGATGTCGCCCGCCACATTCACGTCCGCGTTGTCCTCGTCCAGCGCATCATCAACCAGGTGGCCAAAACCGAAGGCGCAGGCTCGCCCTGAAATCCTCCACCGGCCCTCCGGGCCGGCTCCGGCTAACCTCTTCCCTGCCAGCGCCTTGAGCATCTCTTGGTAGCCGGGTCGCCGCCCCGTTCGCTGCCCCAGTTCCCCGTTCAGCACGCAAATCCGCCGTTCGCTGCACCATGGTTGGATGGACAGCCCCTCGAAGTTACCCTCGTACTGAGCTTTTCCGTACCGCCGGTGCTCCATCCCGGCCCGAGATACCCGACGAACCCGGCAGCTTGGTCCAACCGCCGGCCAATCCCACAAGAGGAGATTGCACTCCATGTCCAAGACGACCAAATATGCCGAGAAAGCCGCCGTGTACGCGGCCAAGGGCGCCTGGGTGGTTTTCGAGCGGCTCAACCGCATCAGCCCCAACGCATCCTTCACCCCCAAATGGAGCGAAAAGCCCCTGCTCAAGAGCTACCAGAAGGAGAAGCCGCCCCTGGGCTGGCCCCGCACCACGGACTCCCTCTGTCCCAAGTGCGTCCCGGAAATCCGCCAGCAGATTCTCGACGGCAAACTGCCGCATGAAGTCCTGCTGAACGAAAAAGTCGGCGAGATCAAGGCTCAGATCATCGAGCGCGACGGCCAGATCCTGATGGTCAAGGACTGCCCCAAGCACGGCCACTTTGAAGACGTGATGTCCATGGACCCGGCCTTCTTCAAGCACCTTGAAGAGACCTTCCCCGGCCGCGACATCCGCGCCCACAATGACGAAAAGCTGCACAACCACGGCACCAGCACAGTCACCCACGGCCGCGGCTCCGTGCTGACCATTGACCTGACCAACCGCTGCAACATGATGTGCGATCCGTGCTTCATGGACGCCAATCAGGTCGGCTTTGTGCATGAGCTCACCTGGGAAGAAATCAAGACCATGCTCGACAACGCCATCACCATCAAGCCCCGGCGGCAGATGAGCGTCCAGTTCTCCGGCGGCGAGCCCACGCTCTCGCCTTACTTCCTTGACGCGGTGGCCTACTCGCGCAAGGTCGGTTACAACTCCGTGCAGGCTGCCTCCAACGGCATTGAATTCGCCAAGTCGAAAGAGCTCTGCCGCGCCGCCGCCGAAGCCGGACTTCGTTACGTCTATCTCCAGTTTGACGGCATCGGCAACGCCGCCAACTCCCACCGCAAGGTCGGCAACCTGTTTGACGTAAAGCTGCAGGCCATCAACAACCTGCATGAAGCCGGCGTTGAGATCGTTCCCGTCACCACCATCATCAACGGCATCAACAATGAGCAGGTGGGGCACATCATCCAGTTCGCCCTCGACAACCCCAAGAAAATCAGCTTCCTCAGCTTCCAGCCCGTCAGCTTCACCGGCCGCGACGAGGACATCACCGACGAGCGCCGCTTTGCCCAGCGCTACACCCTCTCGCACATGGCCCACGACATCAAGACCCAGTGCGGTCTCGGCGAGCCGGAGCGCGACTGGTTCCCCATCAGCTTTATGAGCACATTCTCTGACTGGGCCGACCTGGTGCACGGGCCCACTGCCGAGTGGGGCCAGCTCTCCTGCGGTTGCCACCCCAACTGCGGCATCGGCATGGCCATCATGATCGACAAGGAAACCAAGGAAGCCGCGCCCGTTACGGCCTTCCTCCACATGGACCAGGTGGCCAAGGACCTGGCCAAGGTGAACGACGCCGCCCGCGGGAAGTGGATGTCGATCATCGGCCTCGGCCTCTCGCTCATGCGCAACTACGATCCCTTCCAGGCGCCCACCCACTTCAAAATTACCGACATGCTGAAGAAGATGGACAAGACCTTCAACGCCACCGGCAAGAGCTACGGTTCAATCAAGGGCGACCGCACCATGGATGATATCCAGAAGCGCCGCCAGGACCGCTGGAACTTCCTGTTCATCGCCGGCATGTGGTTCCAGGACCTGTTCAACTACGACTTCCGCCGCACCGAGCAGTGCATCATCCCTTACGCCACGCAGGAAGGCGAAATCAGCTTCTGCGCGTACAACACCGGCGTGGGCTGGCGCAACATTATCGAGAAGATGCACATGACCTCCACCCTCACCAAGTGGTATGAGGAGCACGGACGCCATGAGATCTTCGCCGGCGGCAAAAAGGTGGGCATGAACAACGTGGGCCACGAGCTGGTGCTGAACTTGGAGCACGTGAACGCCGAGGCCAACCACACGCTGGACGAGCTGGGCATTGCCAAGAACGCCCGCGAGGAGCGCATTCGTGCGCGTGACGACAAGGCCCGTGACACCAAGGCCAGCGAAAGCAAGTCACTCGGCGACAAGATTAAAGAGGATGCCGAAAACGCGCGCATGGCCAAGCTCTACCGCGAGCACGTCCTCGGCGAAAAGCCTGTGGAGGGTCTGGTCTCGCTCGACTCCATTCGCCCCGCGAGCAACAACGCGGCCAGCCCCATCAACCGCACCCAGCCCGCCGAGCCCGTCGCCGGAGACTGAGCGGGACCTTGAAGGGTACGGGCTTCAGCCCGTACGAAGAAGCATCCGCAATTGGAGCAAACGCACAAGGGCCGTCCCGCAAGGGACGGCCTTTGTGCATCGGCAGGGGCAGACCCGCAGCCTACCCACTGTCTGCCCTCAGCGATGAATTTTTAAAACTGAAGCAAAGGCTGAGTGCAGGCGCGCTGATTCCTGCTGCCCGCTTATGGTTGATAATTCGGTATCAACTCCGTGTTGCATACCGTCCACCAACAATGCCGGGTGCCCCAGGTCTCGATTCTGAGACCTGGGAAACCACGAACCTCAGTCCGCCTCATTCCCCGCTTTCAACCACGTGGGTAACTTATTTCCTCTCCGCGCCGCGGTCCAGTGCGACTCAATTTCGACGGTACCGCGTTCTCCCGTCATGTAATGGCAATAACTCGACCACGGCCAGTCTTCCGGGCGAGCCACAAGGCCACGCGCCACCGGATTGCGGTGCATGTAGCGTAGCTTTTCACTCACCTTCTCACTCGAATGCACATTGAAGTCGTAGTAGCGGGCTTGCCAGAATGGACGCTCGCCGCGCCGCTTTGCCACCGACAGCTTCATCGCCTGTACCGCGCGCGCCAGCGTTCCCTCGCGCGGCTCGCTCACCAGCAGATGGACATGCTCGGGCATCACCACATAGCCAGCCACCACCAGCAGACACCGCGTGCGCACCCGCTCCAGCGCCGATTCAAATACTTCCCGTGCCTCTCGTGTGCCCAGGCGCGGCAAGCGGTGGAAGCAACTGAACGTCAGAAAATGAAATTCTCCGGATTGCTGATAGCGGACCAGCCCGCGCGCCATGACAACAAGCCTATATCCTCAGAAGGCTGGCCGACTGTATCCTTTCCCAGGTCTCAGAGCCGAGACCTGGGGCACCCGAAGTAAGAGGTAGAATGGACATCCCGAGACCTGCGCCACCCGCCGAACACAGACCGTGTATTAAAGAATTGCTTCTGAGGAGCCGCCATGAGGATTCGTCGGTTCTACTTTTTGCTAGCGTTATTCCTGTTTCTGGGCTTAGATGGCAAGGCACAGTTGAAATCAACTGTCGTTGGCTCGCCACACTACTGCCGGGAGGAGGCTGGTCAAATCGAAGTCAGCTATGAAGTGCGGAATGCTTTTACGAACAACAGTACGAATTCGCTTGTAGTAAAGCTGGGCCTATCCCGCGTATTGACGTTCTATTTGTTCTCTGGGCAAGATCATATTGACGCATCCTCAGCCGTCTACCAGTCGAATCAAGATTCGGTTGGGCCACTGCCTTTCAAAACGAAGAGGCTTAAGCCCGAGGAATCAGTAGAGTGGAATGCTGTAGCAACGATCATGATCGACGGCCAGGGACCATTGAGGAGACTTCCGAAGCCGGGCGACTACTTTTTGCTCCCCTTTCCAGATATCCAGGTGGAAGGTCATTACGGTCCTGTCGGCGAGAGCTTTGACCGGAGCCGGCTGCTTCCCATTACAATCGCTAAACCTGAATTTGATCCGCCGCTCTGCGTTCGGCCTAAATGATGTGGCGCCGGGTGCCCAGGTCTCGCTTCTGAGAACTGGGAGGTCACCGACCCCAACTCGCTGACTCGCTCGACCCACCCACCGCATGTAAAGTATCTCCATGCCAGCAAAGCTCTCTACCGGCGTGGTCCACACAGTGCCGGCGGACTTGCGCAAGGCCCTCGCCGCCGACCCCGACGCGCGGGCAAAGTGGGAAGACATCACGCCCCTGGCGCGCAATGAATGGATCTGCTGGGTTCAATCAGTCAAAAAGCCGGAAACCCGCAGGCAGCACGTCGAGCGTGTCTGCTCGCAGTTGAAAGAGGGTGACCGCCGTCCCTGCTGCTGGCCCGGCTGCCCGCATCGCTGAGCCCGCTGACGCGCCCTGGAAAAGCGGAACGCCTTCAATGCTTCAAAATCATTCCCGCCAAACTCACCCACGCGTTCGTTAGCGCCAGTTGTGACGCTGTGAGCGTCACAACCACCAGTCCGGCATAGCCCACGGCAAACGTGCGATCCAGGCTGCGCGTCATGGCCCAGCGCACCAGCAGGAAAAGCCCTCCGAGGGCGACAACGGGCCCGAACAACGCCATCCACTGGTGACGCCCGAAGATTGAATTCACCAGCGGAATGCGGGCCGTGGCGCCGGAGACGATTGACAGGCTCGCCAGCAGCATCATCGGGCGATGAATCCGCGGCCGCTTGCGGTTCAGCAAGCCGATGGTGAAGAACACCAAGAACAGCGCAATCTCCGTCAGCATCACCAGCAGAAATGACAGATCCGGCCAATTCAAAACAGGGTTCGGCTCCAGGCGAGTCTCGCAGAGTGCCACATACGGCCCCGTCAATGCAATCGCTGCGGCAATCGCCGCTCCGCCCCAGCCCAGCTTCATGTGCAGCTTGCGGTTCTGCGTGGAAATCAGCAGCGCCTGCACGAAGAACAGCAGGAACCACGCGAAGATCGCCGTGCTGTGCACCACAATCGCCGTCAGCATCCCCGGCAGGATCGGCCCGCCGTCATTAAGCCTGCCCCCGAAGATGTAATGCCGGAAGCCGATGACGATCAACACCAGAAACACGGCCCCGGCAACTGTATAGAAAAAGCGATCGCGCTTCATCCTTAATCCCCCTTTGACCCCCAGGAACGACCCAGGGAACAACACGCATTGCGGCCAGAATTTCCCAGTTTCAATGTTCGAATCTGTCGGAGTATAAGCCGAACCGCCATCTTTTGGGCCAGCAAACTGAATGGTCTCTGTAAGAACCTTTTCCGGCCCTTCCGGACTGAGCTGTCGGCGAATCGGCGCCGGTTGCTCATCCGAACCGCTTCATCCGAAATGCCTGGCCCAGGCCTGCACCCAGCCCAGCGTCGCGGCCTGCCACGGAGCCCAGAAGAAGAGCATCGCCGCAACGGATTCGGCAGCCAGCAACGCCGCCGCTCCCAGCACAAACTGCCGCATCAGCCGCCCGCGCCACCAGTCCCAACCGGCCATCATCGCCACCAGCAGCACGTTGCCGTAAAACACGCGGAAGAAGAATTCCAGCGGCGTGACTGGATGCAGGTTGAGCGCGTCGCCGGCCAGTCGCGCGAATCCGGGGTCGGCCAGCGAGACCGTGGCCAGAATCATCATGCGCTTGTGCGCCGCCGGATTTTTTCTGAGCGTGAACCCCCACGCCAGCAGCGCCAGAAAGCCGCCAATGTCTACAATGTTGACCGAGAGAAACTGCGGCGGCAAAATGGGCTGGCTCAGGTGCACAGCCTCCCAGGCCATCACCGCCCACGGGCCCAGCACCGCCATCAGGCAGGCCCAGCCCGCCGCGAACACGCCCATCTTCATGTGCCAGCTCACGCGGTTGCGCATCACCAGCGTCACCTGCGCCGTCAGGATCAGCATCCACACGGTGTAGACCGCCGCATGTACATGCAGAATCGTGGGCGGCGGCGGATTTTCAGCCAGATATTTGTGGAAATCCAGGCCGAAGCCGGCAAACATGCCAAACCAAAGCACGCCCAGCCACACGGCAAAGGCCGTGCGATCCTCGCGCGCGCTCCACGTTCCGCGCGTGTGCAGCACGCTTCGCCGCCCCTCAACCGCAGACGCAGTCGCCATACAAATCTCTCCATCTCACTGAGCTGGCTGTTGCCTTGCTAGTTTTTTCTAAATTGAATTGACCATTGCAGGCGGCGTGGCCAAAGTCAATCAGAATCGCACGCGAGTACCACGCTGCTGACGCGCATTGCACTGCCCGCCCGCGCGCCGGTTCTCGCTGTCGGCTGTCGGCCGCTCTTAGAACTTCGCCTCGAAGGCGCGGAAGCGCCGCTCCAATTCCCATTGCGCGGAGGCCTTCTGGCTGCCGGCAAGGAACGCCTTGCACGCCAAACCTGGCCGCGCGCCGCCCAGCGCTTCGGCCCTGCATTCCTTGGCCGGCTCAGTGAACACATCCTCGCGCGCCCACAGGCTCGCGCCCGGCAGAAACGCGTGCTCAAGCCCGGTCCGCGCCAGCATCTTCAGTTGCGCGTAACTCAGGTGATAAGTGAGCGCGGCGCGCACATACTCGTGCGTCAGGTCGATGCGGCTCACGCCCTCGTCGTCCGTCGAAAGAGCCACCGGCACATGGTGCGCCAGATAAATCGGGAACGGATGCCTGTCGCCGGTGACGCCCAGAATTCCCGCGTTCGAGCTCAGGTTGATCTCCACCATCACGTGCCTGGCGGCCATCTCGCGCAGCAGCCCGTTCGCGTCCGTCTCGTACATCACGTCCACGCCGTGGCCGATGCGCTCTGCGTGCGCCAGCTCCACAGCCTGCCGAATGTGGAAGCGCAGTCCCTCCGACGGAACCATGCCCGGCGCCAGCTCGCCCGCGTGCAGCGTGATGTGCACCTGCGGATAGAGCGCGTGCAGAAAGCCCACCATCTTCATCTGTAGCGTGTAATCGCGCATGGAGAGGAAACCGTCTTCCGGCATTACAAAATTGATGCCGACCCAGGTGTCGTCGTGCGCCTCCATCGCCGCCTGCACGGTTTCAAAGCCCAGCAGCGCCTGCGCAAAGACCTGTTGCGGCGGAAACCCGCGCAAAATCTGGTAGAGATAACGCACCGTCACACTGCACGCGGGCTCGGCCTGCGGAGTGCTGCAATCTTCCAGCCGCATCCGCGCGGCTCGCGCCGTCAACACATCGTTCAGATCCGTTTTCACCTCATCGCGCAGCCCGTGCGCCAGCAGCTCGCGTCGCATCGCGGCAAAGTCAGGATTCCAGCCGGACTGGTCGGCAATTTTGATTGCGTGCGCGAACGTTGGCGTCTGCATCAGTTCCAGATACTGCTGGTTCTGGTCGGCCGCGCGTCGCACCACCTCGTCCACCCACTCGCCTTTGTGCCGATCGCTTAAACCGCTGAATCGATCGAAGGTGGAGAAGAACTGATCGTGCCCGCTGAAGCGCTGCGTGGGCACAAAGCTGCGCATGGAGAACGCATCCACCAGCCGGTCATAGAGGTCCTGCTCGGCGGTTGTCGCCGGCGGCTCCAGCTCCTTTGCCGGCTGCAGCGGCGCCGAGCACGGCGGCTTGGCAATACTCAGCGTGCGCGTGTTCACGCAGTCGCCGTCCTCGGCCGCGTCCTTCAAAAACGTCTCGGCATACACCGCGCCCGACAGATGCACGTGCAGGTCCGCACCCTTGGGAAACTGGTCAAGAAAGGCCCGCAGCGTCAGCGGTCCGCCCTTCACCGCGGCGTCATAGGCGCGGGCAGCGCGGGCTTCCGCGTTCGCGTCCACTTTGGCATGTTGGGCGCGCAGCAGCGGCGAGGCCACCACGAAAAGACATACAAGGGGAAGGATTCTCAGTCTCATGATTGCTCTCCAGTGTAGAGCAGCCGAGCGCCGTTGCGGGGCGCGGATGGGAGAGGTTTCCGATGCGGTTTCCGGCACGTTGCGGGGCTCGTTCAGTGCCCGTTCCCAGGTTTGGCGCGAGAGCGCGGAATTGCTATACTACACAGGTTGCTGCAGCCGACTGTTCGTGGACTCACCCACCCAGGTTTTCCGGCCCTCGCCGGACCCCCGTACAGGCAATTGCAACGGATTCCTCGCTGAGGCCAGGTAGCTCAGTGGTAGAGCGCGGCCCTGAAAAGGCCGGCGTCGGCGGTTCAATCCCGTCCCTGGCCACCACTCTTTCCCTGTCAAGTCTTCAATGCCGCGCGACCTGATTTTGCGCGCAGCGCAATGGGGAAGGCCCGCGGCCCTGAAAAGGCCGGCGTCGGCGGTGGCGTTCATTCTCTGGCCCGTCCCTGGCCACCACTCTTTCCCTGTCAAGTCTTCAATGCCGCGCGACCTGATTTTGCGCGCAGCGCAGACGGCAGCCCTGCCGCCGACACCTCGCCCTAGCGGCTCAGCCAGCCGCCATCGACCACCAGAACATGCCCGTGGATGTAGTCGCTTGCTGCGGAAGCGAGAAAGACAGCCGCGCCGGCAAGGTCCTCGGGCGTTCCCCAGCGGGAGGCGGGAATGCGCTCAAGTATCTGGCGCGAGCGCTCGGGATTGGCGCGCAGGGCCTCGGTGTTGTCGGTCTCCATGTAGCCCGGCGCAATGGCGTTCACGTTCACGCCCTTCGCCGCCCACTCGTTGGCGAAGGCTTTGGTCAATTGGCCCACGCCGCCCTTCGCCGCCGCGTATGACGGCACGGTGATGCCGCCCTGGAAGGTGAGCAGCGAGGCGATGTTGATGATCTTTCCGCGCCCGCGCGGAACCATGTGACGGCCGGCGGCTTTGGTCAGATAAAAGACACTCGAAAGATTCGTGGAGAGCACCGTCTGCCAGTCCTCATCCGAGTGCTCGAGCGTCGGGGCGCGGCGAATGGTTCCGGCATTGTTCACCAGAATGTCGATTGCGCCGAAGTGGCCGACGACCTGCTCCACCAGCGATGCGCAAACCTCCGCCTTGCTCACGTCGCCGGCAAGGCCCATCGCCCGTACACCAACCGCTTCAATGCGCTTGACCACGGCCGCGGGCACCGAGCGCGAGCCATGCACCGCCACGTTTGCGCCGGCCTCAGCCAAGGCGCGCGCAATGCCCTCGCCCAGGCCGCGCGAGGAGCCGGTGACCAGCGCCACTTTCCCTTTCAGACTGAACTGTTCCAGAATCATTCGCGCTCCAAAATCATTTCCGCGTCTCTGCTATGCGCATATCCCAGGCTACCAATGTTTGTGTAAAGGCTTCGCCTTGTCCATCTCCACAATCTCGGAGCCGGCCATGAGGAATGCGCCCGTTCCGAAAACATAACTCGCGGCCGGCGAGTAAGCGCCCGGCGCCGCGCCGATGGGCTGCGTGCTGCCCAGTCGCCCATCCTTGTAAATGTGCGCAACCAGTCCGCGCCATCCGCGCGCCACAACTGGCCGATATTCCTTCGCGCTCAGGATGCCGTTTCGCACGCCCCACGCCGTCGCATAGACGAAGAACGCCGAACCGGAAACCTCCGGATAGGGATAGTCCGCGGCGTCCAGCAGGCCGGGACGCCAGAGCCCGTCCTTGCCCTGCAGCGTGCGCAGCTTTTCGGCCATCTGACGAAATTTTTCCACGTAAAAAAGCCTCCGCGGATCGTTCTCCGGCATAAACGTGAGCACGCGCGCCAGTCCCGCGATGACCCATCCGTTGCCGCGCGACCAGAAGATCTTCTGCCCGTTCTTCTCGCGCTTGTCAAAAAATGTCGCGTCGCGGAAGAAGAGATGCTCCTCAGGATCCCACAGCAGGTTGGAGGTGATGTGCCACTCGCGGTCCATGTAGTCGATGTACTTGCTGTCGTGCGTGACGGCAGAGAGTTGCGTCCACGTGGGCGGCGCCATGAAGAGCGCATCGCACCACCACCAGACCGGCTTGGCCGGATCGTCGGTCAGCTTGCTCACCTCATCGAACTGCGCGCGCATCTGGGCAATCTGTTTTGGATCGTGGTCGCGGCTGTAAAACCAGAGATAGGATTGGCCAATGATCTGGTCGTCGGCGTGAATCTTGCGCGGGCCGAGGGTCCAGTCGTAGTGCTCGTCCTCGCGGCGGACCAGGTCGCTGTAGCGCGCATCGTGGAGAGTTTCGGATGCGTCAAGCATGCCGATGTAGAGCGTGGCGAAGGTCCAGTCCTGGCTGTAATCGTTCTCGACGCGCGCCAGTTGCCAGTCTGCCACTTTACGCATGGCGGCGCCGACAGCTCCCGGCCGCAAGCTGCCGGAGAGATGTGCCAGCGGACCGGGATTCACCGGATCGTCGCCGGACATTCTGCGCTCTTCGTTCCCGCTTGGCTGCGCCACCGCAAGTGCCGCCGAGCCGGCCACACACAGCATGAGCAACCATGCCCCCCAACGCAACGCACGCGCCTTTGCCGCGTCCGCGCGCTGCCGCAAACCCGCCCTGCTTCGATTGCCAATGCGCACCGTCATCTCATCCGCTCCATGAAAGGTTCATCATGCCTCTTGCCGCGTCTCCGCATCAAGCCATGCGTACCCGCCTGAGGGACGCGCGGACCGGCCCGCCCGCCGCGCTTGGCCGGAAGGCCGTTTCAAGGTATACTGGAGGTTCGGCAAGCCGTGCGGTGGCGTGTCTTTTCAGCGCCTCACAAGCCGTTTATCTGGTTCTGTTTCCGGTCAGGCTGCTCGCGAGGTATGGGGGGCGGAAGAGGCTGGGCGGATGAGACCGAACGGAAGAGACAGGGAAACGCATGAAGCCGACGGATTCGCTCCGGCGAAAGCGGCAACGGCGTCCCGAAAGTTTGAAGAGTCTGGAGTACAGCAATGGCACAGGTATGCGACATTTGCGGCAAAAGGCCGCAGTTCGGCAACAACATCTCGCACGCGCACAACGTCACCCGGCGGCGCTGGAATGTGAACCTGCAGGCGGTGAAGGCCCTGGTGAACGGCGCGCCCAAGCGCATCCGCGTGTGCGCAAGCTGCATCAAGAGCGGCAAGATCGCCAAGGCGTAAGCCGACTCCATTTTTTGGCCCGAGAGGTCCAAAGCCCCATCCACGATGGACGGGGCTTTGTTGTGCCCGAAAGGCCCCATCTGGCGGCAAGGAACGGTCATGGAAACAGCGTAAACGGCGCGGCTCATCCTGCGGAAAACTACTTGGCGCGCTCGAAGATGAGCGAGGCCGAGTTGATGCAGTAGCGCAGTCCGGTGGGCCGCGGCCCATCGGGAAAAACGTGGCCCAGATGGCCGCCGCAGCGCGCGCAGGTGACCTCAACGCGTCGCATGCCAAAGCTCGCGTCCTCGTGCTCGACAACGGATTTCGAGTCGGCGGGCAGCATGAAGCTGGGCCAGCCGCAGTGCGAGTCAAACTTTGCGCCGGAGAGAAACAGCAACGTGCCGCATCCGGCACAGTGATAGTTGCCGGTCTCGTGGTTCTCAGTCAGCACGCCGGTGAAGGGGCGCTCCGTGCCCTTCTGGCGCAGAACGTGGTACTGCTCCTGGGTAAGCTGGGTGCGCCACTCGGCGTCGGTGCGGACGATTTTCTCTTGCGGTTCGCTCATGGATGGGGATCCTCCTGCGGGCCCAGTTGCGGAGTGCGGTTGCGGAGCGCGGGCCGAACGGCGGGCACGGCTCAAACCTCCGCGACAAATTCAATTTCGATGAGCACGTCCTTGGGCAGGCGCGCAACCTCCACCGTGGTGCGCGCGGGCGGAATCATCTCGTCGGCGGCCATGTAGCCGTCGTAGATGGCGTTCATGGCGGCAAAGTCGCCCATGTCCTTCAGGTAGACAGTGGCTTTGACCACCTGCGCCAGGCTGCTTCCGGCGGACTCGAGAATGGCCTTCAGATTTTCAAGCACGCGCGTGGTCTGCTCGGAGATGCCGCCGGGAACGACCTGCCCAGTGGCCGGATCGAGCGGAACCTGGCCGGCGGTAAAGATCAAATGTCCGGTGCGGATGGCTTGCGAATAGGGGCCGATGGCGGCGGGCGCACGATCCGAGGCAATCACGGTTTTGCTCATGCCATCGATTGTAGTGCTCCGGACTCCGGACGCCGTGCGCCGGGCCAGAGTTCAGCGCCAGACGGCCAGCAGCGCGCCCACTGCGACGAGGCCCACCAGCCAGTAGCCGTTGTTGATGAGGAAGAGGCCGAAGGGGCGGCGCTCGTAGAGGCCCTGCGGAAAACTGGGCGCGGCGAAGAAGCCGAGCCAGGCGATGAAGCCGACAAGGGCTCCCCAGCCGAGGGTGCGCGCGTGGGACCAGCCGATGAGATGCGCCACGACGAAGGCCGTGAGCAGGTCGCCGACGAAAGAAGCAACCATGGCGAAGAAGATGCTGCCACGCTTGTTGGGGTCGCGCTCAATCTTGAGCATGGCCATCCACGGCTTTGCAAAGGTGACAGGCGAATACCAGACCGCGCCCAAGAGCCACAGGAAAACACCGGAAACAAGCACGGACCATGGATGAAAGAGCAAGTGATGCATTTGAGCGTCTCCAGCGGCGCGAAAAACTCAACGGAATCGTTGGCGGAAATGGCCGCAGGGGGATTTTGAGCCGGACGCGCCGCGCACTTGAATGTCGCGCGCGGGTTTCGCGGATGTCAAGCGGAAAAGTGCGAAGCCGCGACCGGCGCGGCATAGGCTCACTTGGCTGCGCCAGACTTCGGCTTTACCTCAGTGATGATGACGCCGCCTGGCTCTGCAAACAGCGATGGGTCAAACGGGGGCGTCGTGTAACTGGTGTACCAGACGATTTCGTGGGTCTGGCCTCTGCGCCACACCACGGCCAGCGGGAGGTCCGGATCACCATAGGTGAAAAGCGCCAGGCCGGAAGCGCCGAATCGCAATTCGTACATTGCGGTCTTCTCGCCTCGCAGAATCGGCCCGGGACGCGGTTTGGCTCCCCTGCTTGTGAAGAACTCAACCTCGCGCCCGAACTCGAGATCGCCAATCTGTTTCTGCTCGTCCGCGGGCATGTCGCGCAACCGGTCGGCAAAGATGGGCATGCGGCAGCGTTCGGTTGAACCGGCGTCCACAAGGTGCAGCGCGGTCTTCGTGGCCAGGTTCACCATCCATGCGTCCGGCTCGTGAATGATCATCAGGCCGTGGATTCCGTGCTCGGGATCGGCTTGCTCTTCCATGCGGCAATAGAGGTCTCCGGCGCGGTAAAGGATTTTGGATTTGGCAGCGACGCCGGCGGAGGGAGTGTCCAGGCTAACGTCCGGGCTCTGGATGAGCACCTCGATCTTTGTCATGGTTGCCGGGGGCTGCTGGGCCGCTGCAACCGCGCTTAACAGGCACATGGAGAGACACAGGGGCAAGCTCAGGGCCGGATGCACAAGGGGGGCCGGAAATTTCATCTCGCTCGCTCCGCGCCAGACCGTGCTGACACTTGAAAATTATCCCATGTGGTGCGGCGCGGAGGTGCTGACAAAGATGCCGGCGAAGATGCGAAAGCTTCGCATCGAGAATGAAAAGGCACCGCAATGGAAAAAGCCGGCCCCGACGAGGGACCGGCATTTTGGGCTGTGAGCGCGCGACTTTGCTTAGACCAGCTTGGCGTCGAGCACAATCTCCGTGTTGTTGGCGAAGAGCTTGGAGATGGGGCAGCCGGCCTTTGCATCGGCGGCGGCCTTGTCAAAGACTTCCTTGCTGGCGCCGGGAACCTTGGCCGTGGTGGTGAGCGCAATTTTGGTCACGGCGAAACCGGCATCGGTCTTGGCCAGCGTGACGGCCGCGTGGGTCTCAATCGACTCCGGCGTGAGGCCCGCGCCGCCGAGCTGCGCGCCCAGCGCCATGGAGAAGCAGCTCGCGTGCGCCGCCGCAATCAGCTCTTCAGGCGTGGTGCCCGAGTCCGCGCCTTCAAAACGGGTGGCGAACGAATAGTTGGCGTTCTTCAGCACGCCGGTGGCCGTGGAGATGGTGCCCTTGCCTTCTTTCAGTGAACCTGTCCAAACCGCACTTGCCTTGCTTGCCATAAATCCCTCCTTGGGGTTCCGGAATCCGGAAAAATCCTGGGTGTTGTTGCGCGCCGCCGCAGGGGAAGACCGGGAGACGCATGCAGATCGTTGATGCCAACCAATGATGATTGGGGCACCTGCCGCGAAGCTGCGGGCAGAGTGACCTTGTCTCTATGCTAATCTCTGACCCATGCTGCCTGAGAGACCGAGGGCCCTGGACCCGGATTTCCGGCCGGATTTTGGCCCGGAAGTCTCACAACGTGGTGCGAATTGCGCAGCCGGGGCAGAAGCCAGCGCAAAAGCCGGTGTGGACCATCACTGCCAGATTTGCCCCACGTGCGGCTTTCGGCTGACGGGCCGCCATTGCAAGCTGGTGTGCACGCAATGCGGCTACTACCTGAGCTGCGCGGACTACTACTGATGCGATTGCCGAGACGCCTCAGCGGACTTCAAGCTCGACCTGCTGCGCGATGGCCTGCAAGTGCACGGTGGGCAGCAGGTGGGTGCGCGTGAGCACCTTGCGCGCGAGTCCGGTGAGCGCCATGCCGCCTGCCTGCGCCAGCGAAACCCAGCAGCGCTTGCCGCCGGGCACGGTGAGCCCGTCCACTTCGTCTTCCGCCACGTTGCGCACGCGGACGTAGTAGTTGGTCTGCATGATGGCGTGGCGCACGGTCATGCGCAGGGCGGCGTCGGGCACGTCCACGTCGCGCAGGATGGGCAGCTCCCACAGGCCGGGCATCACGGTCTGTTCCGCCGAGCGCTGTTCGAGTAAAACTTCTCGCGTGGCCAGAACCGACGGGCTGCCGGTGCGCAGGACGAGGGCGCAGGCCACCTCCTGGCTGAGCATGCGCGGGCGCGGGCCGGTGCGATGCTCGCCGCGGGTTTCACACTGGGCAGCCAGCGGGCAGGCCAGGCAGTGGGGATTGCGCGGCGAGCAGACGGTTGCGCCCAGCTCCATCATGGCCTGGTTGAAGTCTCCGGGGCGGCGCGGATCGACAAGCTTATCGGCCTCCGCCTGAATGCGGCGGCGCATGAGCGAGGAGCCGGTGCGCGCCGGAGCCTCCCAACCGTAGAGCCGGCAGAGGACGCGCTCCACATTGCCATCGACCACGGCCACGCGCTCGCCGTGCGCGATGCTGGCGATGGCCGCGGCTGTGTATGTGCCGATGCCGGGCAGCAGGCGCAGCTCGGCTGCGGTGGCAGGCAGACGGCCACCGTGATTCTCCACGACAAACTGCGCAGCCTTGTGGAGCATGCGCGCGCGGCGATAGTAGCCCAGTCCGCTCCACAGCGCGAGCACGTCCTGCTCGGGCGCGGCGGCCAGCGATTCGATGGTGGGAAAGCGGGAGAGAAAGGCCTCGTAGCGCTCGACGACAACGGCCACGCGGGTTTGCTGGAGCATGATTTCTGAAACCCAGATGGCATAGGGGTCCGCGCTGCCGCGCCAGGGCAGGTTGCGCTGGTTGTCGCCGTACCAGTCCAGCAGACGCCAGCGCAGCGCCTCAATCAATTCCCGCTCCTGAGCCAACCAGCCCATGGGCCAAGAGTACGGCATTTCCAGGTTGCGAGGCATGGGCGGGGAACCAAAAACGGCACCGGCGTGTGACGAGAACATGCGGGAACTCCGCGCCGCGCGAGGCCAGCGGCAAGGAGTGCTAGCCGAGCAGCTCCGCCACGATGCCGGGCACGGCAGCCAGCGCCGCGTCAATTTGCGAAGCGTCCTTGCCGCCTGCTTCGGCTATCTCCGGCTTGCCACCGCCGGAGCCGCCGACAAGCTTGGCGACCGCGCCGACGAGCTTGCCGGCCTGAATGCGCTTGACGAGGCCGGGCGTGACGCCGGCGATGATTGCGACTTTGCCTTCGGGTTGCGCGGAGGCCAGCACGACCACGCCTTCGCCGAGCTTCTGTTTCAAGTTGTCGACGAGGGTGCGCAACTGGCCGCGCTCGAGCTGGTCGGCGCGATGCGTGACGAGGCGGATGCCTTTCACTTCGACGGCACCGGCAATGGCTTCATCGAGCGCGCCGGCAGCGGACTTCATGCGCATCTCTTCGAGCTCGCGGCGCAGATGCTTGAGCTCGTCCTCGTGGGCATCCATGCGTGTGCGGAGCGCGGCGGCGAGGTCGCCGTCGGCGCTGGGCGCGATTTGTGCGGCGAGCTGGGCGACCGAGAAGTCGCGGCGGAAGATGGAGAGCGAGCCGAGGCCGCTGATGGCCTCAATGCGGCGCACGCCACTGGAGACGGCCGCTTCGCCGGTGAGTTTGAGCAGGCCGATTTCGCCGGTGGCCGCAGTGTGCGTGCCGCCGCAAAGCTCGGTGGAAAAACCGTCAGAAAGCTTCACCACGCGGACCTTGTCGCCGTACTTTTCGCCGAAGAGCGCCATGGCGTGGTACTCGTTCACGGCCACGTCGATGGGCACGTCTTCGAGGGTTTCGACGCGCGCGTTGGACAGGACTTCGCGGTTGACGATGTCTTCAATCTCCTGCAGTTCCTCGTCGGCCACCTGCGCAAAGTGAGAGAAGTCGAAGCGAAGGCGGTCGGGCGCGACGAGCGAGCCGGCCTGCTTGACGTGGGTGCCGAGGACCTGGCGCAGCGCGGCGTGCAGCAGGTGGGTGCCGGTGTGGTTGCGGCGAATTGCGTCGCGTCTTGGACCGTCCACAACCGTATTCACGTGATCGCCAACCGCAAGGTTTTGGCGAAGCAGAGCCTTGTGGGCGCGGACGCCCTGCACGGGAAGAACGCAGCCGGTGATTTCGGCGACGGTCGAGTTGCCGTCGGGCGAGGTGAAGCGGCCGGTGTCGCCAATCTGGCCGCCGGAGTCGCCGTAGAAGCTGGTGTGGTCGAGGACGATTTCGACTTCGTCGCCGGGCGCAGCGGCGGGGACGCCGACGCCGTCCTTGACGATGGCGAGGACCTGCGAGTTGGTGGAGGTGAGTTGCTTGTAGCCCTCGAAGACGGTCTTGGGCAGCTCGCGGAAGGCAGGGCTTGCGGTCTTTTGCGAGCCGCCTTTCCAGGATGCGCGGGCGCGGGCCTGCTCTTCGGCGCGAGCGGCTTCAAAGCCGGCGTGGTCGAAGGCGACGCCGGCATCGCGGGCTGCGTCGACCATGAAGTCGAGCGGCAGGCCGAAGGTTTCGTAGAGCGAGAATGCCTTATCGCCCCGGAGCTCTGCATGAATTTTATCCGTAAGCCTGCCGGTTTCGATCGCGCGGTCCATAGCCGATTTAAATTCGTCGTTTGCTTCATCGAGGGCTTCGTCCAGTTTCGCTCCACCCGACGCAAGAGTTCTCGCAAATTGCTTCTCTTCTTTGAGGATGATTGCCGAGATGCGCTCCAGATTCTCTTTGAGCTCCGGATATGCATTGGCCATTTCAGCCACAACTGCGTTGGCCATCCCAGACAGAAACGGTTCCTTCTGACCAAGCCACCTGCCGTGCATTATTGCGCGGCGCATAATCTTCCGAAGGACATATCCTCGTCCCTCGTTTGATGGAATCACCCCGTCGGAAATAAGAAGCGTTGTTGCCCGGGAATGGTCCGCGATGATTCTGAGCGAGGCGCTTTGTATGTCTCCGGGTTGCCAAATCACCTCTTCCCTGGATGATGCTGCCAATTCCCAGGCTTTCATTATTAGAGGTTTGAAGAGGTCGGTTTCAAAGTTGGATAGCTTGCCTTGGAGGACGGCCGCGACGCGCTCGAGGCCCATGCCGGTGTCAATGGATGGCCTGGGCAACGGCGTCAATTTGTATGTGGTCAGCTTTGTCGCGGGATCGACGACAGCCGAGCGATCAAACTGCATGAAGACGAGGTTCCAGATTTCGACGTAGCGGGCTTCGTCTTTGCCAAACGGCAGATCAACTCCGGGCGTCTCGGCGGCTTCAAGGCCCATGTCATAAAAAATCTCCGAGCACGGGCCGCAGGGGCCGGTTTCGCCCATCTGCCAGAAATTATCTTTCAGCCCGTACTCGAAGATGCGCTCCTTGGGAACGCCGGCTTCAATCCAGAACTGCTCGGCCTCGCCGTCGCGGGGCACTCCGTCGGCGCCCTCGAAGATCGTCACGTAGAGGCGGTCCTTCGCGATGCCAAACCACTCGGGGCTGGTGACGAGCTCCCAGGCGAACTGGATGGCTTCCTGTTTGAAATAATCTCCGAAAGAGAAGTTGCCGAGCATCTCAAAGAAGGTGTGGTGGCGGCGGGTGAAGCCGACGTTCTCGAGGTCGTTGTGCTTGCCGCCGGCGCGGACGCACTTTTGCGAGGTGGTGGCGCGGAGGTAGTCTCGCTTCTCGGCGCCGAGGAAGAGGTCTTTGAACTGGTTCATTCCGGCGTTGGCGAAGAGCAGCGTGGGGTCGTTGGCCGGGACCAGCGAAGAGGAGTGGACGCGGCGGTGCCGCTTCGACTCAAAGAAGCGCAGGAAGGTTTCGCGAATGTCGTTGCCGGAGCGGGCTTGCATAGCCATTCCAGTGTAACGGGGCGGCGGCGAAGTTGGGGCTGCTGGCTGCGGGCGGGACTGACTGGTGCGGCTGGCAAGTGATGGGCGTGACGCGCGAGAATGAGAGCGTCCCAGTTGGAAAGTAGCTGCGGCGCACGACGGCACGAGACTGACCCAAAAACAAATCGACATGCTCAAGAGGGCGAAATGGCTGCACCGTTGGGACGACCGATACATCGACTGATGCGCCTGGCACTGGTTCCGGCCCTCATGGCAACGCCGGGCGCGAGAGGGAGCAGCGGCGCGGGACAACCGTGGGTGGCGCGGGCGGGCATTGCCGAGAGCCGCCAGTTGCACATTGGCGGCGCGACGGTGCAGGTGGATTTTGCGCGCGGCGATCTGGATCTATCCCGCGACGCGGTGATGCGGCACATTCGCGCGGCGGCCTCGGCGGTGACGAACTATTACGGCAGGTTTCCGGTGGAGCGGGCGCGGATTCTTGTGGTTCCCGAGGCGGGACATCGCGGCGGGTTTGGCGGAACCACGTGGGGCGCGATGGGCGGCTACCAGGGCTTTACGCGGCTGCGGATTGGCGCGCACGCGACCGAGGCCGAGATGCGCGCCGACTGGGTGGCGACGCACGAGATGGTGCACATGGCATTCCCGACCATGCCGGAGGACCAGCACTGGATTGAGGAAGGGCAGGCCACTTATATTGAGCCGATTGCGCGGGTGAGGACGGGTGAGCTGACAGCGCAAGAGGTTTGGGGCGAGATGGTGCGCGGGATGCCGCAGGGCGAGCCGCGCGCGGG
This sequence comes from Occallatibacter sp., assembly GCA_049678625.1. GTDB lineage: Bacteria > Acidobacteriota > Terriglobia > Terriglobales > Acidobacteriaceae > Telmatobacter. The sequence goes on from JBAUEO010000022.1 coordinate 22,885, forward strand.
CGACGAAGGGCTGGATAGGACGCATACCTGGGCGCGGACCTACTGGGGCGGCGCGCTCTTCTGCCTGGTGGCGGATGTGGAGATTCGCAAGGCGACGGACAACAAAAAGGGACTCGAAGACGCGCTGCGCGCGGTGGTGGATGCGGGTGGCACGATTGACCAGGAGTGGCCGCTGGAAAAGGCGTTGAAGATTGGCGACAAGGCGACGGGCACGCATGTGCTGATGCGGCTCTATCGCGCGTGGAGTCGGAAGCCGGTGGAAGTGGATTTGCCAAAGCTGTGGGCCGAGCTGGGCGTGCGGATGGACAAGGACGGCAAGGTGGCGTTTGACGCGAAGGCTCCGCAGGCGGCGATGAGGGAGAAGATTGCGGGCAGGGTGACGGCTCCGGCGCGGCTGCGGTTTGTTGCGGCGAAATAGTGCCGGCGCAATCGCTGCGTGGATGAGGAAACCAATCAGGATTCGGGGCTGCTCGGATCGTCGGACAGGTTGTCCAGCGCGGCGAGGGATTCGTCAGGGACCTCCCACTGGCGGAGGATCTTGTAGATGACGCCGGTGGAGAACCCGGCGGCGACCAGGCGGCGCATGATGCGCGCGGTCTCCTTGTCGTTGGCGGGCTTGCGCAGGCGCTTGCGCCCAAGAAACTGGCGGGCAAGGGCTTCCTCATTTGTCTGGCCATAGCGGGCATCGAGGGTTTCGTCGATGAGGCCGGCGGGCAGACCTTTCTGGCGGAGGTCCTGCTGGACGCGGCGGCGGCCGAGCTTCTCGTTTTCCTGGCGCAGGCGGGCGTAGGTTTCGGCGTAGGACTGGTCGTTGAGGTAGCCGTTCTGCTTCAGGCGCGCGACCACGGCATCGAGGTCGGCCTGGCCGATTGCGCCGGGCTCAGCGCGGGCGGCGAGCAGGCGGCGCAGCTCAGACTCGGTGCGCATGCGGCGGCCAAGAGCCTTGACGGCATGGCCGTAAAGTGCTGATTCGCCTAGGAATGCTCGCGGCTTGGCGGGTTTGCGGCCGGATTGGCGGGCGAAGGTCATGGTGAAAACCGGCAGCATACTCCGAAGCGCGAAATAATCGGCAAACTGCCGTGAAAAACGTGCATTACCAAAGGCCCTATTGCCGATGTGTACCTCGCAGGGGGGGTGGGGGGGTGCCTCCCGTCAGCTATCAGCCGTCAGCTCTCAGCCTGTTCTTGGCTGAGTGAGACTGTGGCTATTTCCATTGTGCGCGTTTTGGGGGAATGAATCGGCAAAGTGCGGAGAAGTTTTTTCTAAAAAGGTGCGGGGGCTGAAGCCGCGCGGCTTTTGTCGCGCTGCGGCACGGCTGAAGCTGTGCCCTGTTACAAAGCGCAGGGTGAGCTGATTGGGGCTCCCGCGCGAAAGGCAAATGCAGATCCTTCGACTCCCTTCGCTCCCGCTTCGGTCGCTCAGGATGACAGTGTGTGGGGGATGAGTGCACTCTTTCCCACTCATGCGCTCAACCACCCCAGCGACGAAGACCCGTCGCCGGGGACCCCGGCACGCGCATGAATGGGGCACCCGGCTCAAGATGACAGTGTGTGGGTGGCAGCGGGGAAGTACGGGCTGAAGCCCGTACCCTCCAACGACACAGAAGGTCGTATCAGTGATGAATGTTTGATATCGAATCTCAGGCGGCCTTGAGTTCGAGGATGATGGCGGCGCCGCGGGGTTCCCGGTTGACCGCCGAAATTTTGCCGTTGTTCTCGCGCAGGATGGTGGCACAGAGGCTGAGGCCCAGTCCGGCGGTTTCTCCGGTGGCCTGCATGGGGACGAAGGGGTCAAAGGCGCGGGTGGGATTGAGGAATCCGGGACCGCTGTGGGCGATGAGGATTTTGACGTGGTCGGTTTCGGCGGTGACGTCAATGCGGACGGATTTTTCAGCCGAGGAAGCAAGTGCGTCGACAGCCTCAATGGCGAACTGGAGGCAGTAAAGGACGGCCTGGCGGACCTGCTGGGCATTGCCGAGGGCGCAGGGGAGGGTCGAGTCGGCGTGGAGGCGGAAGTCGATGCCGCGGTGGACGAACTCCGAGCGATGGAGCTGTTCGATGTCGCCGAGCAGCTCAGTGATGGAGATGGCAGCAAAGTTTTCTCCCTGGGCGTGGGACATGCGGGCGAGGCTTTCAAGGGTGGAGCGCATGTTGCGCGCTTCGGCCAGGATGGCGTCAACGCCGCGGCGCTCCTGCGGGCTGACGGAGGAGCTGCCTTCCAGCAGCGAGGCATAGCCGAGGATGACAGTGAGCGGGTTGTTGAGCTGGCGGGCAACGGACCCGGCGAGCTGGCCGAGGCCTGCGTATTTTTCAGCGTCTACAAGCTTCTCGAGCATCTGGGTCTGGTTGCGGCAGGCCTGGACGCGGCCGGCGAAGACCTCAATGGGAATGAGATCGTCGGAGCGAAGCGGAATCTCGGGTTCGCGCATGTCCATGAGGAGAAAGAGGCCGTCGAGGGTGGCCTCGCCGGGGAGAGGCGTGGCAAGGATGCGGGTGAGGCCGAGGCGCTCGAGGTCATCGCCGGGCAGCAGCCAGGGCTCGAGGTTGAGGCGGACGGAGAGGCCGCCCTCGGCAATGGGCTCCGCGGAGCTGGAGGGGGGAAAGCCGGCGGGGGGCAGGCGGGCGGCGAGCGCCTCAAGGGCGTTGCGGGCGGGCTCATCCAAGCCGGCGGTACCGGCAAGGCGATAGTGGCCGGAGGCGGGGCGCAGCAGCAGCGCCACCTGGGCGAAGCGGCTGTTGTCCGCCACGGTCTGGCAGATGAGCGGGGCCTGGCGATCGAAGTCCTCAAGGCGGCGGCGGGAGAGGACCATGCGGGTGTAGGACTCGAGCTCAGTGCGGGAGCGGCGCTCGCGCAGGCGCGCGGCGCGCATGAGTGCGACTTCGTCTTCAAGCGCGAGGACGAAGAGGCCGACCGCGGCCAGGACAGGACCGAGCGAGGCGATCAGCAGAATGCCCGGCAAGGGCGGGCGGCTGGAAGTGACCAGGGAGAGCAGGTCCCAGAGGGCAAAGGACCAGACAAAGAAGCCCAAGCCGCTGAGGATGGTTCCGGGTGTGAGGCGGCGGAAGGTGTAAAAGATGAGCAGCGCGGCGGTGAGGTGGAGGGCGCTTTCCGCAAAGACCAGCGGCCAGGGACCGCCGACGGTGACGCAGAGGCGGAAACCCGCGCCGCCAAGCAGGACGAAAAGGGCGAGCGTGAGCCATGCGGGCACTCCGCGGCGGCGATTGGCCCAGAAGAAGCCGACGAGCAGCGAAAGCGCTCCCAGTGACGGGAAGAGAATGAACCAGACCTGGGGCGGAACCTCGCCGTGGTAGACGCCGTCGTAAAGGATGGCGTAGGCCGCCAGTGGAATGGCGAAGGGGATGGCGTAAAGAATGCGATGGCCGCGGAGGTGCATGCGGGCAGGGGAGAACGAAGCGAGGAAAAGGACGGCGCTGATGAGCGCGCAGGAGAGCCCGGCGGCGGCGGCCCAGGGATGGAGCTCGGGATTGGTGAGGTCCCACATGCCCAGGCGATAGGCCTGGAGCATCTGCAGTACAGAGAAGAGGAAGGCCAGCAGCCAGAGGAGGGTGCGCGTGTCCCGCTGCCGACGGTAAAGCTGCGCGAAGGCCGGCAGCATAAGTACCGTGAGCAGAAACGCGGGAACGTGGAAGGCCTCAGACATGGAACTCGCAGATCTCCTGATTCTGGACCCTTGACCGGGTGTGGGACCACGGATTGGACGAGCGCCGAGCAAAGACGCAAGCCCGGAGCCGGGGTTGCCAACGGGCCGAAAGTGGATAGCCTGGAATCATTGTCACGCTCGGGAAGACCAAGTCAAGCGGGTTGTTGCGGTTGGGGCGCGGTGCGGACACCCGGCCAGTACCCTGCCCCTCGACGGACACACCGGGGGCTGAAGCAAACCCAACCCTTATTCTGGGGGCCACCCCGGGGCCAAGTCCATGCGTCTAACGTGGTAGTAAACAGAAGCAGCGGACAGCGCGCGCGTGAAAAAAGGGGGCTTGAGTGAAGGTGCAAAGCGGAGGGGCAAAGGGAGCGCTGGCGGCCGCGGTGCTGGTGCCGGTGCTGGTTGCGGTACTGGTGGCCGTGATGAACGCAAGCGCGATGGCGCAGGGCCGGACTCAGAATCAGGACAGCTTTACGCCGATGCCGCTGGACGCGGGCTTTGGGACGATGGACATCTCCGCGCCGAAGATTCCGGCGGCGCAAATCATCAAGGAGTTCGCCGCCAAGGAGACGGAATTTCGCGATGCGCTGAACAACTACACCTATCGCCGGATTGCGAAGGTGGAGACGCTGGACGACGACAACAAGGTGGATGGCGAGTGGTATGAGGTGGACGACGTCATCTTCGACCCCTCGGGCAAGCGGATCGAGAAGGCGGTGTACGCGCCGGAGAGCACGCTGACGCGGATAGGGATGACAGAATCAGACTTCTACGACATCGAGCACGGCTATCCGTTCGTGCTGACCGACGACAAGGTGCCGGAGTACAACATCACCTACGTGGGCCGGCAGCAGGTGGACGAGGTGGATTGCTACGTCTTTGACGTGGTGCCGAAGGTGATTGAAAAGGGACAGCGGTATCTGGACGGGCGCATCTGGGTGGATGCGACGGACCTGCAGATTGTGGTGACGGATGGGCGGATGGTGCCCGACGACACGCGCAAGGGCCACGAGGATCTGCACCCGCCGTTCATGACGTGGCGGCAGCAGGTGGACGGGCACTACTGGTTCCCGGTGTACACCAAGGCCGAGGGAATTCTGCACTTCTCCGCCGGATACGGCAACTTGAGCGAGGACATCCACATCCGCGATATCATCAAGTACACCGATTACAAGCGGTACGGTTCGAGCTCAAAGATTATTTTTGCGGGCAAGGACATTACGCCGCCAAAGGGGACTGTGCCGGGGGGGCCGAGTGCGCCGGACACAACCGCAGCGGGCACGGCAACGCCGACACCGCAGGATAAGCCGAAGCAGTAGGCGCTGTTTTGAAAAAAGGCGCGACGGCCTAGGCAAGTGCAGGCTGCGGGCTTGCGGTGCGGGTGACGGAGATGACGCTGATGTCATCTTCCTGACCGAACTCCTGGGCGGCGGTTGCAACCTTGGCGGCAGACTGGGTGGAGCGCAGCAACTCGTGGATGCGGTCGAAGCCGAAGAGCTTTCCGTTGGCGTCGGTGGCCTCGGCAATGCCGTCGGACATGAGGATGAGCTTGTCGCGCTGGTTGAGCATGAAGTGCATCACGCTGAAGTCGGCACCGTCGATCATGCCAAGCGGCAGTGCGCCTTCCATGGCTATTGGCTCGCCGTTGAGATAGGGCGCGATGTGGCCAGCGTTGGCCAGTGTGGCGCTTCCGTCTTTCTCGATGCGGAGTGCGAGGCAGGTGGCCTGCGCGTCGCTGCGGCCGAGAAGGCGGCGGTTGAGTGCCTGCAAGATTGCAAGAGGTTCCGTGGTTGATTCAACCGCCGCGCGAATGGCCCCGACGAGCAGTGCGACGAGCATGCCGGCCTTTAGGCCTTTGCCGGTGACGTCGCCGGCGACGATGAGCAAGCTGCCGTCGCGGTTGTCGGGAATGATTTGAAAGAAGTCGCCGCCGACTTCTCGCGCAGGACGGTATTCGCTTTCGATCTCGAGTCCCGGAAAAGACGTGTGCGCTTGAGGCACGATGACCTGCTGCACTTCCTGTGCCTGCTTGACGTCGAGGGCCATCTGGCGCTGGCGCGTGAGCGATTGGCGAAGACGGCGCAGCATGAGTACGCCCAGAGCGGCAACGAGGAACAGACCGCCCAGTGAACTGAGAAAGAATGTCATCCCGAACGGATGAAGGACGTATCCCGCTCCCAGCAGCGAAAGTTCAGGCCCGAAAATGCCGTACACCATCGCCAGAGCGGCGGGAAGCACGAGCCAGCCCTCCTTACCCTGCTTGCGAATCCCCAAAGTGACGATCAGCAGCAGGAGAAGCAGGAGAGCCAGGCGAATCACCAGGCCGGCCGCCTCGAACGCTGACCAAACTGCATGGGGAAGATAGGGGAAGGAGAGCGCTGAAGCCATTGCAGCAGCAACCATGCTTCCAAGGGTCAACCCAAGGATCGCCTTCGGCACCCACGCAGGACGCTTCAACTGGTACCACACCCACCACACCATGGCCCACGCGCCCAGAAGAATGGGATACAGCACCCCATAAATGATTAGAAAAAAGACCTTCGCATCGAGCCGTTGAGTGAAAATCATCAAAAGACTCAAAGCGTCGTTTGCCACCGTGATCATCAGGGCGCCGGCCACCCAAAGGTAGACCATGTCTGAACGGTCAAACAGCAACACACTGACTGCCAGCACGGCCAACAGCAGGAACACCAACCCCTCGAAACTTGAATAGAAGTTTTCGACGGTGTATTCATTCCAGTCCAGCTTGCTTTGCGCTCCCGCGCTGCCGGCAGCCACCAGCAGCGGAGCGTAATGGAGCCCACCCGGAACAATGGAATAGGTCATCCCCACCGGCCCCATCCAGACTCGATAAGCGAATGTGAGAGTACGTGTGGTTTCGGCCGAGCCATTTGCTGAAGCGGGTGCCGGCGGGACCAGAATTATATCCGGGTGTGGAAAGTAAGTGGCGAGGAGCTTCCCGTGGCTGTCGAACTTGCCGAGGCTGCCGATCAGGTCCCCGTTGGCGAAAAGCTGGTAGGCATCATCCGCCTGCAACGGCGCATTGACGAACAGTTTCGCGCCTGGTTGGGCGGCCACGCGCACAGTTAGCCTGTACCATGCCCAGCCCATGTAGCCGGGATGGCCTTTGGCCGTCCAGCCAGGAACCCAACGCGGGTCTCCGTCCCACGGGTCGGAGACGCCGGGAATCGGAGTCAGGTTCATGGTCCCCCACTTCGAGTCGTCGAAGCCGGGCTCGGCCCAGAGAAACTGGCCGGTCTTTGGATCGATGGGCGAATCGCCGATGTGGAACTTCCACGGGCCGTTGAGCGGCACAACGGACTGGCCAAGGGTGATGGGGGCTGCTCGACTCGACAGTGGATGGGTTGTTTGGGGCGATGCCGGCGGCTGCGCGGAAGAGATGCGGGCACACGCAAGGAGGATCGGCAAGACGAACGGCAAGCGGAAGTGTCGAGCCATGCGGGAACCCTCAGAGGCCGGGGAAGCCAATGCACGCACTATAAACGCTGGCAGCGTGGAGGGGAATGCTCTTGCCGCGTGGCGGAGGGGCGGATTGCAGGCTAATAGAAGAGGTATTTGCGCCAGCGGTCGTCGCCGCGGCCCAGCATGAGGCATCCGCAGAGGCCGCTTTGGCACCCACGTTTTGGAACTGCGCTGAAATTCAGGGTTTCTTGAGATTGAGCGGAGTATTATGTATGCCGTTGGGCGCTCTTGATGGCTCACTCACTTGCTGCGACAACCGATGACTAGTGTGACAGGAGTGCTGTATGAAGCCAACATCGCCCCAAAAGTGCGCCACGGTAGGTGAGGCCGTCTCCAGCTATTTCCCGAAGGGCTTGACCACGCTGTTCGTTCTAGTCCTGCTTTCAGGCTGCGGCGGCGGCACAGCCAGCAGCGGCGGCGGCCTTACAGGCAACACGAACGTCACTCTCTTGATGACCGGCTCCGCGAACGATGTGTTCACCTCGTTCCTCGCCGGCATCACCTCGCTGACCCTGACGAGCAAGACTGGAGCGACTGTCAATCTGCTGAGATCGCAAATAGCCGCGGACTTTATCCATCAGGACGGCATCGTTGAGCCCGAGGTCACGGTAAGCGTTCCGCAGGGGACTTATGTTTCGGCCACTGCATCCTTCAACGGGGGCGGCTTCGTTTGCGACTACCTCGACCCGAGCGGCGGCGTAACCGAGGACATTTACGACTACGAAGTACCTGAGCCGAATTTAGCCGTCACGCTGCCCGCTCCAATCACCGTCAGCGGCGGCAGCATGGGGCTCCTGCTTGATCTGCAGGTCTCGAAATCGATAAGCCTCACGGGCTGTCCGACCAGCAGCGACGAATCCTACACCTTCCAGCCGGTCCTCGAACTCACGCCTGTGGCTCTTGCCGCGCAGCCTACCAACAGCGCCAACGGCATGGCGCTCAACCGGCAGGGGATGATCGCCTCGATTGACTCCGACGGCGGGGGCTTTACCATAACAGGCATCTACGACCTCTCCAGTCCGCATGTGGAGACGAACCAGACCACGGTATACCTGGGCGTGACCGGATTTTCGCAGCTTGCGGTGGGAATGCCCGTTGAAATCGACGAAGCAATCCAGTCCGACGGTTCCTTGGCGGCCACGCGAGTCCAAGTCTACGACACGAATACAAACACTCTGAGCGTTAACATCGTGCGTCTGCTCAACACAAACTATACGCTTGAGTATCCGGGGACGAACGAAGTTCCGAATCTGCTTATGGTCGCCAGGGGCGCAGTCCAGGGTACCACCGTTCCGGCCATAGACATATGCCAAGTGCCAAGCTGGAATGACAGCAATGCGGTCTTCCAGGTTTCCGGACAACTGACCAACCTGCAAAGCCTTCCATTTTCGGCCAGATTCGACGCTTCGAGCATGGCGCCCGGTCAGCTCATTGCAGCCACGACGCACGATTCGGCGCATGTCTGTGATACGGTGAACGGCTACAACTCGGCAACTACCATCACGCTCGTTCCCCAAACCATCGACGGTACAGTTGAGGCGGTCTCAAGCGAAGGCTCCTTTACCACCTACAGCGTGGCGCTTGCCTCCTATGATTACTTCACGGAGTTCGGCTCCCAGCCGAATCAAGTCCTCCCGGTGGCAGATCCATATACCGTTGTGGTCTACGCAGACAGCAACACGCAACAGCTTAATGCGACTCCTGTCGCGGTGGGCGGCGTCTTCCGCTTCTACGGGCTGGTCTTCAACGACAATGGAACGCTGCGGATGGACTGCGCACAGGTGAACGACGGCGTGGCGGAGTAGGCCGGATTCACTTCACTTAATAGAAGAGGTACTTGCGCCAGCGGTCGTCGCCGCGGCCCAGTGCCTGATCTATGACCCAATGGGGCTCCCAGGCGACCCGGACGACCCTCTCATGGACGTAGTGCAGCTCCCGGTCGGGGAGTTGAATGGTGACTATTCACTGGAGTCGTTGAATCCGGACACGTACCAAATTCTGGAGTCTCATGGAATCACGGATGCAGACTACCAGACGATCCTGTCCGCGGATCCGTACGCATCGTGCTCGGGCAATATTAGCTGCGTTCAAACTGTCGGAGCTAATTCGACTCGCTTCGACCTTGTAACCTCAGTGAATCCTCCAATCGACTTTTCGAACAACGGGAATTCAAGAAACTATCAGGCGGTGTACTCTGCGACCTCGACTCAAGGTCAAGGAGCCTCCACTTCGTTCTCTGTAACGAACACGCTTAGTGGATCTGAGTCGTTTCTTGGTACGATGAAAGAGATTCTCAAGAGCACCCAGACTTGGACAGACAAATGGAGTGAAATGACCACTATGACTGGAGGGCAAATAGCCACGATCATAGTCAATCAGCCGGGATCAGGTAGCGGGTACGGTGGGCCGTCCCAATTCGCAGTATATAAGGACAACATCTATGGCACTTTCATGTTTTACCCAACCCAGTAGTCTTGACTAATCCCGCCAATTTGGGAACGGCTGGCGGGTGAACCCGAGGGAGGGCCGAGGGTTTGGCCTTCCCTCACGCCAAGGTTCAGGAGCAGCCACGCTTGAGTGTCCTATATGGGAGCGATATGGAATTGCATTTGACGCGAGGTCTAACTTTATCGGACTATCGCATGACGGCTTTCGTAACACTCGGCATATTCGTTTCTATGGTTGCAGGCTGTGGGAGTTCCGGCAGTTCGATGTCGGGGCCGCCGGGAAATACCACGGTGACCTTGCTTGCGACCAGCATTGCAAACGACCAACTGACTCAGTTCGATATCCACTTCGACAGCATCACTCTTACCAGCAAAGCCGGAAATACAGTTACGCTGCTGCCCGGATATTCTTACGACGAATTCATCCATCTGAACGGCAAGGCCGAACCGCTGTTCACCGCGAGCGTTCCGGAAGACACGTACACTGCGGCGAGCGCAACAATCGGCCCTGCGGACTTCACCTGCTTCAGTGACGGCTCCAACGGCGAAGCCTCGGGGGTCACATCGATTTATGGATACACGCCGGATTCGCAGGTGACCGTAAACGTTCCCGTCCCGCTTGCAGTGCGCGGAACTGCGATGACTGTGGCCCTCGATCTGCTGGTGTCACAATCGGAGACCCTAGGTGGCAGTGCCTGCCAGTCGACAGGAGCCTTCTCCATCACTCCGACTTTCAATCTCACTGCAGCAACTTCATCCCAAGCAGCACTGACCGGGCTCCGCGGGCTGATTAGTTCAGTCAGCGCAGCGGATGACAGCTTTACCATCAGCGGCGCCGACGGCCCGGAAGAGGAGATCACGAGAACGGGAGCAACAGTGACCAGCCAAGAGCCCATCTGGAGCGTCAGCGCCGGAAACGGGGCCGTGTTTCAGGGTGTGGCCGGCATCTCCGCCCTCTTGGCTGGAATGCCGGTTGAGATCGACGCGAACCTGCGGCCGGATGGCTCGCTTCTGGCTTCTCGGGTCTCGGTGCCTGACGCCAACCCGACCGATCTCAGCTTCACCACTGGACCGCTGCTGGCGGTGTACAACTTCCCATCCGCGCCCTCGCCGGTTCTCGTTGCGGCGGATACTGAGTTCCAGGGAACACTCGTTGGGCTGGGTGGGGCCGGATCAACTTTTCAGAACGCGGTGTTTGGGATTTCAGGCCAGTTTGCCAATCTATCGCAACTGCCATTTGCCGCGAGCTTCAACGCGACGAGTATGGTCGCTGGTCAGATGCTCCTTGCGACCTCTCATGACACGCAAATACCGGTTTCTCCGGGGCGGCCGAGCGTTGACACAATCACCCTTCTCCCACAAACCATCAATGGAACAGTCACGGCGGTGTCGAGCGATGGCGGGTTCACGACCTATACGGTGACGCTGGCGGGCTACGATCTGTTTCCGCAGCTTGCCGTTCAGGCGTATCAAACGACAGTGCTCGCCGATCCGGGAACCGTGATCGTGTACGCGGATTCCAATGCGAAGATGCTCAACACGCAGCCTGTCGCCGTCGGCGGCGTCTTCCGCTTCTACGGGCTGGTCTTCAACGACAATGGAACGCTGCGCATGGACTGCGCGCAGGTGAACGACGGCGTGGCGGAGTAGGCCGGGCCTCTTGCTTCAATAGAACAAATACTTGCGCCAGCGGTCGTCGCCGCGGCCCAGCATGCGCATGATCTGGCGGCTGGTGTGCAGCGAGAAGGGGCGCGGCTCGCGCAGCAGGATCATGTCGTCGATTTCGTTCAACATGCGGTTGCCCTTGCGGCGATTGCAGGAGTGGCAACAGGCGACGAGGTTCTCCCAGGTGGAGTTGCCGCCTCGGGAGCGGGGCACGACATGGTCCAGAGTGAGCTCGCCGGGAGGCAGGATGGTGCCGCAGTACTGGCAGGTGTTGCGGTCGCGCAGCAGGATGTTCTTGCGCGAGAGGGCGCGGGTCTGGTGGGGAATGCGGCGGTACTCCAGCAGGCGGATGACCGAGGGCATGGGAACGAAGCAGCGCTGGGCGTGGAGGGTGAGGCCGTGCTCCTCCTCAGTGCGCGCAATGCCTTTGAGGACCAGGACCAGAGCGCGGCGCGCGCCGCAGATGTTGATGGGCTCGTAGGATGCGTTGAGGACCAGCACGGGCATCTGCAGGATGTGGGTGGCGTGGCCGTGGCTGACGGCGGCGTGCTCCACGGCGTAGGCGGCGGCGCGGACGGCGGCTTTCTGCTTGCGTGCGTGAATCATGGCTTTTCCCAGCGACATCCTTTTTCCTCTCGTTGACGAACGACGGTCTGTTGGACGACGGGTGCGGGCCTTTCTACAAGCGGACAGGAAACAGAAACGGTTTGCCGGGCGAGACAGCTGGCACGGCGTGGAGGTTGCGGAGTTCGGCGTTTGCGTCGAAGTCTGGAGCGTAGCGGCCGGCGCGGGCCAGCGCGGCGACCCAGACGGATTCTGCGCCGGCATCGACTAAAGCGCGGGCGGCGGAGCGTGCAGTTGCGCCGGTGGTGATGATGTCGTCAATGAGCAGAATGGAGCGGTCGCGCACGGCTTCAGGCCGGGAAACGGTGAACGCATCATGGACGTTGGTGCGGCGCTCGCGCCAGGAAAGGCCTGCCTGGCTGAGGGTGGCGCGGCGGCGCTGCAGCAGGCCGGGCGCGAGGGTAAGACGCCAGTCAGGATGCGTGCGGCGCAGGCGGTCGAGTGCGTGCGCGGCCAGCAGGCGGGACTGGTTGAAGCCGCGGCGGCGGAATTTGGAGCGATGCAGCGGAATGGGCACGACCAGCATCTCCGCCGGAGCTTCAGCCGCCAGCGTGGCGATGGCCTCAGCGAGACGATTTCCCAGGCCGCGGGCAGCCGGGCGCAGTCCCTCATATTTGAAGGCGAAAATGGCGTCGCGCATGCGGCCTTGATAGGGCCCGTAAGCCACGGCGCGGCGGAACGGCGGGGGCGCGAGGCGGCAGATGCGGCAGAGAACGGGCTGACCGGGAGCGCTCGGGGAGTCCGGCGGCGAGACGGCTGTAGGGACCGCAAAGGAACCAGGCGCGTCCGCGCACGTATCCGCGCAACAGGCGCAATGGGGGCCGGATTGGGCGAGGATTTCCTGCCAGCAGAGGGAGCAGATTGGCGCGGAAGAGAGTCGCGGCTGAGGAGTGCCGCAGAGAGAGCATGAAGCGGGAAGGAGGGTGCAGGCCAGGGCGTCCGCAAGGCTGTGCAGGGGACTTCGAAGCACGCGGGCCACGGCGCGCCAACTGGAGATCTCCGATGGCGGAACATCGAGCGCTCGTGAACCGTGGTCCTGGCTGAAGACACACCTCACTTTGCGGCGGGCGGTCAGGGGCGAAACCCAAGTTTCGGCGAAGCACCCGTCTTGCCGCCAAGTATACGCGGAATGTGGAGCGAAAATCCATCGGTTGCGCCATTCGGCAGGTCTCCGTGATGAAAATCCTGTGCTGTCCTTCAAGCCCGGCATCCCTTCAAGGTTCACTGTCCATTGACCTTGTCATCTGTGCAAAGTGCCAGAGAACTCCAGCAGGATCGAAGACATAGGCCACGGTGAGGCCCCAGGGCTCCGCGCGAGGCGGGACGGGAGGCTTGACGCTGAAACGATTGGCCAGATCCAGGGAATGGATGTGCTCCCACCACGCATCGACATCGCTGACAAGAACGTGCATCACCATGTTTCCGGCCCACTCCTTGACGTAGTAGTCCTGCAAAAGAAAGGCGTGCGCCCCGAGGCTTAGTTCGGCGAGCGTGTCCCCCAGCCGGTTGGCCTCAAAACCAATCGTCTGGTAGAAGCGCAGGCTTGTTTCGAACTCCTTCGCTGGAAGGAACGGACGAATCGCGCGAATTCCGGGAATGAGTTGAGTGACGGGGTTCATCGGTACTCCCTCCAAGGTGAGTCGGCGGATAAGGAAAGGATAGCTGGAGTCGAGACGAAAGAGGATGGAATCCGATGAACGGCAATCCCCTTCAACAGGCGGGCGACTGGCGGGCCTCAGCCGGAGGGATGCGCGACGGCGCGAGTGGCGCGGTCAGCCCTGCGACCGAGGCGCGGGCAGCGCGGATTACGATACACTGCAAGCCTTGGAGATGACTTGGAGGAACCTTGGTTTTGACGAGCCTGAGCCGGGCGCGCGCGTGGCTGCCGGTTGTTTTGGTTGTGAGCGTGGCCGCCGCCGGGGCATGGGCGCAGGGGCAAAGCGGGGCGGGCGGCGGACCGGGCGGTGGTTCGGGCGCCGGAGCGGCCACCGGGGTCCAGGCCAAGGCGGAGTTTGACGCCCAGCACCGGCCGATTACCGCAGGCGGATTCGTGAAGACCGGGCCGATCATCTTTATGGATGTGGCCAAGGCCGCGGGGCTGACGACCTGGCGCCACAAGGCGGGCACACCGGAGAAAAAGCTGATTCTTGAGGCCAAGGGGCCGGGCGTGTGCCTGATCGACTACAACCACGACGGCTGGCTGGACATTTATCTGGTGAACGGATCGACCTACGACGCGCTGGACGGCAAGGCCGCCGCGCCGCACGCCGCGCTGTTCCGCAACAACCACGATGGGACCTTTACCGACGTGACAGAAAAGGCGGGTGTGGCGAACGAGCGCTGGGGCTACGGCTGCACGGTGGGGGATTTCGATAACGACGGCTGGCCGGACCTGTATGTGACCAACTACGGCGAGAACCGGCTCTACCGCAACAACCATGATGGGACGTTCACCGATGTGGCGGCGAAGGCCGGCGTGGCGCTGGGCGGATGGTCAGCCGGCGCGACCTTTGGCGACTACGACGGGGACGGACGGCTGGATTTGTTCGTGGACGGGTACATTGATCTGGACCTGAAGAATCCGCCGATTGCGGGCACCAAAAGCATGAACTACGCCGAGTGCGAGTATCGCGGCGCGGCGGTGATGTGCGGCCCCAGAGGGCTCAAAGGCGAGCCGGATCATCTCTTCCACAACAACGGCGACGGAACCTTTACCGACGTGAGCAAGAAGCTGGGCGTGGACAACCCAAACGGCTACTACGGACTGGGCACGGTGTTTGCGGATGTGAACAACGACGGCAAGCCGGACCTGCTGGTGGCCAATGATTCGACGCCAAATTATCTCTACATCAACAAGGGCAACGGCACTTTTGAGGACGACAGTTATGAGAGCGGCTACGCGCTGAACGAGATGGGGCGCGAGGTGGCGAACATGGGCATTGCCGTGGGCGACTACAGGAACAACGGCCACCTGGACGTGATGAATACGACCTTTGCCGACGACTACAACGTGCTGTTTGAGAACGACGGCACGGGTGCGTTTACCGATGTGAGCTACCAGGCGGGCGTGGCCACGGCGTCCATTCCATTTGTGGGCTTTGGCGATGGATTTCTGGACTACGACAACGACGGCTGGAAGGATCTGCTGGTGGTGAACGGGCACGTGTATCCGCAGGTGGACCAGCATCCGGGATGGGGCTCGAGCTACGCAGAGCGGCCGCTGCTGTTTCACAACCTGAAAGACGGAAAGTTTGCCGTGGTGCCGCCGGTGGAAGGAACCGGCCTGGCGGTGGTGAGCGTGGGGCGCGGCGCGGCCTTTGGCGACCTGTTCAACAACGGAAAAATCGACGTGGTGATCAACAACATGGATGGAGTTCCGGTTTTGCTGAAGAACGTGAATCCGGATCATCATCATTGGGTGGAGATGCTGCTTGTCGGCGGACCGAAAAGCCCGCGCGACGCAGTAGGCACGACGGTGTATCTGACGGCGGATGGACTGCGCCAAAGGGAAGACGTGCTGAGCGGCGGAAGCTATTTGTCGTCGAACGATTTTCGGCCGCACTTCGGGTTGGGCGATGCCATCGACGCGGGCACAGCGGAGATTCACTGGCCGGATGGCGTGAAGGAGA
>JBAUEO010000023.1:0-22419 GCA_049678625.1 Occallatibacter sp.
CTGCTCCACTACGACGAAGTCTGGAAAGATGATGATCTGCTTATCGATCGTTGCAGGCCTGGGTTTGTCATAGGGATTGGCGCCTTGTGCTGAAAGCGAGACGGTCAACAATGCAAAAAGGAGCAGAGCAACGCGCCGCACGGATCGTTCGGCAGCAAAAAGCGCTATGGATTGGGTCATGGCAGCAAGTAAAGCGCAATTCTGGTCGGAGTGCAAGATGTGTTCAGCACTCGACTTCGTTGCACTTGCTACGCAACGGATTGTGTGCCTGCGGCCAGTCGGGTGAGAGTGACGACGGTGATGTTGTCGTCCTGGCCGAAGTTGAGAGCGGCCTGTGCGGCTTCATCGGCGGTGGCTGCTCGCAACGGAGACAACGATTAAGAGTGTAAAGAAGAGTGTTCTCTTCGTGGCAGTTCTTCAATGTACACCGGGCGGCGGGGCGGCGTTCTCGGGCGGCTTCTCATAGAACCAGACGACACCGGCGCAGAGGAACGAGAGCAGGGCCGTCCAGCGGAAGATGTCGATGTAGGCGAGCAGAGCTGCCTGCCGGCCCATGAGCTGATAAACCAGACCGAAGGCGGCGGGTCGGGCCTGCGCGCGGCCGAGATAATGGCTGAGATAGGCGGCCATCGCGGCTGTTTTTTGCTGCAAGGCGGGGTTCGAGGGGCTGAGGTGCGCGGCCAGGGTGGATTGATGCAGGTCCGCACGGCGGATGAGGGCGGTGGTGGCCATGGCGATGCCGACCGAGCCGCCGATGTTGCGCAGCATGTTGAACAGGCCCGTGGCGTTGCCCATTTCTTCGCGGGAGATGGTGGACATGGTGATGGTGGCCAGGGGGACAAAGACGAAGCTGAGCGTGAAGCCGGTAAAGATGATGGGAATGAGGAGGGTGAAGGGGCCCATTTCAAGGTTGACCGAGCCGAAGATGAGCGAGCAGACCCCGAAGCCGAGGAAGCCGAGGCAGATGAGCCAGCGGCCGTCAAACTTTGAGGCCAGAAGGCCGGCGACAGGAGAGCCGAGAAACGAGCCGATGCCGCGCGGGCCAACGACGAGTCCGGCGGCGAAGGCGGTGTAGCCCATCACCTCCTGGTAGTAGAGGGGCAGGAAGGCGATGGTGGCGTAAAGAGCCATGCCAAGCATGGCGATGAGGATGCAGCCAACGCGGAAGTTGCGGTCCTTGAGGGCGTGGAGATCGACAAGGCCTTTGGGGTTGGACCAAGAACGCCAGATCCAGAGAAGAAGCGCGACGATGAGCGCGGCCACGGCCCAGCGGACCCAGATCGCGGAGAACCAGTCGTCCTCCTGGCCCTTGTCAATCACGACCTGGAGGCAGCCGGTCCAGACGATGAGAAGGCCGAAGCCGATGTTGTCGAATGCGCTGACCTTGGCATTCTTGATGTACGGCGGGTCGTGGACGAAGCGGCTGATCATGACGACGGCGAGGATTCCGACGGGGATGTTGATGTAAAAGGCATAGCGCCAACTGAAAGTGTCAGTAAGCCAGCCGCCGAGCGTGGGGCCGATAACGGGAGCGACGACGATTCCCAGGGCGTAGGCGGCCATGGCCATGGCGCGCTTGGCGGGCGGAAAGCTTTCCAGCAGGATGGATTGCGAGAGCGGCTGAAGCGCGCCGCCTCCTGCGCCCTGGACGATGCGGGCGAGAAGGATGACGGCCAGCGAAGGTGCCGCGCCGCAGAAAAACGAGGCAACGGTGAAGAGGGCTACGCAGAAGAGCAGAAAGCGCTTGCGGCCGAAGCGGCGGCCGAACCAGTTGGAGGCGGGCAGTATAACGGCATTGGCGACCAGGTAGCTGGTCAGGACCCAGGTGGCCTCGGAGTTCGAGGCCGAAAGCGAGCCGGCGATGTAAGGCAGGGCCACCGAGGCGATGGCCGTGTCCAGCACCTCCATAAAGGTGGGGAGCATGACCGCCAAGGTGACCAGCCAGGGGTTGACACCCTGGGTGAGCGGGTAACGGGCTTGGGCCTGAGTTGTGGTCATCGGGGCCGGAACAGTTGAGAGTACACGATTTGGATGACGGAGACGGGCCGGGAGATTGCGGGCAAGGCGGGGCGGGAATAGTTTAGGAAATTATGATCAAGAAAAGTTGACACTAACTGACTCAATGATGCATCTTAGTAGAGTCGAAAATTCTACAGGCAGACAGGACAACGGAAAATGGCGAAGATTATCGGAATTGACCTTGGGACAACCAACTCGTGCGTGGCGGTTCTGGAGGGTGGCGAGCCCAAAGTGATTGCGAATGAAGAGGGTGCGCGCACGACGCCGTCGATTGTGGGCTTCTCAAAGAGTGGGGAGCGGCTGGTGGGCCAGGTGGCCAAGCGGCAGGCGATCACGAACCCTGAGAACACGATTTTCTCAATCAAGCGGTTCATGGGCCGCCGTTACAACGAAGTGACGGACGAAATGAAGATGGTGCCCTACAAGGTGGCCGAGCAGGGCGACCATGTGGTGGTGGTGGCGCAGGGCAAGGAGTACACGCCGCAGGAGATCTCGGCGATGATCCTGCAGAAGCTGAAGAAGAGCGCAGAGGCCTACCTGGGCGAGCCGGTGACCGAGGCGGTCATCACGGTTCCGGCGTACTTTAACGACGCGCAGCGGCAGGCGACCAAGGACGCGGGCAAGATTGCCGGGCTGGAAGTGAAGCGGATTGTGAACGAGCCGACGGCGGCCGCGCTGGCCTATGGGCTGGACAAGAAGAAGGATGAAACGATCGCCGTGTATGACTTTGGCGGCGGGACGTTCGATATTTCCATTCTGGAAGTGGGCGAGGGCGTGATCGAGGTGAAGTCGACCAACGGCGACACGCACTTGGGCGGCGACAACCTTGACCAGCGGATTGTGGAATGGCTGATTGCCGAGTTCAAGCAGGAAGAGGGTCTCGATCTGAGTTCGAAGGGCAACGAGATGGCGCTGCAGCGGCTGAAAGACGCCGCGGAGAAGGCCAAGATCGAGCTCTCGACGACGGTGGAGACCGAGATCAACCTGCCTTTCATCACGGCGGACGCGACGGGGCCGAAGCACCTGGTGCGGAAGCTGACGCGCGCCAAGCTGGAGCAGATGGTTTCAGACCTTGTGAACCGGTCAATGGAGCCGTGCAAGAAGGCGATGGAAGACGCAGGGGTGACCACGAGCAAGATTGACGAAGTGGTGCTGGTGGGCGGGCAGACGCGCATGCCGATGATTCAGGAGCTGGTGAAGAAACTGTTCGGCAAGGAGCCGCACCGCGGCGTGAATCCGGACGAGGTGGTGGCGGTGGGTGCGGCGGTGCAGGCCGGCGTGCTGGCCGGCGAAGTGAAGGACCTTCTGCTGCTGGATGTGACTCCGCTGACCCTGGCGATTGAGACGCTGGGCAGCGTGGCGACGCCGATGATTCCGCGCAACACGACGATTCCGACCAAGAAGACGGAGACGTTCTCGACCGCGGCCGACAACCAGACCGAAGTTGAGGTTCACGTGCTGCAGGGCGAGCGGCCCATGGCGGGGCAGAACCGCACGCTGGGCAAGTTCAAGCTGGCGGGAATTCCTCCGGCGCCGCGCGGCGTGCCGCAGATTGAGGTGACCTTCGACATCGACGCGAACGGCATCTTGAACGTGACGGCGAAGGACAACGCCACCGGCAAGGACACGCGCATCACCATCACGTCCAGCTCCGGGCTGAGCAAGGAAGAAGTGGAGCGGATGGCCAAGGACGCCGAGTCGCACGCGGCCGAGGACAAGGAGAAGCGCGAGCAGATTGAGGCGCGCAACTCGCTGGACGGGCTGGTCTACAACATCGAAAAGATGCTGAAGGACTCCGGCGAGAAGATCCAGGGCGCGGAGAAAACCGAGGTGGAAACGGCGCTGGCCGAGGCGAAGAAGTTGCTGGAAGGCCAGCCAAGCGTGGCGGAGATGCAGTCGGTGCAGGAGAAGCTGACCCAGGCAAGCCACAGGATGGCCGAGGTGCTCTACAAGGCGAATGCCGCGCAGGCCGAGACGGCAGGCACGCCGGCCGGCGAGGGATCTGCGGCCGGCGAGGCAAAGAAAGACGGCGAAGTGATTGACGCCGAGTACGTGGACGTGGACGAGAAGAAGTGAGCGAGTCTGCGGGTCAGCAAGTCAGCGAGTCGGCGGGGTGGGCAGTGGTACTGTCCGCCCCGCGTTGCACGTGGACGCCAGATGCTGTGGACTCAAGGGACCGGCGCGCGGAGTTCGAGCCGAACGATTGGAGCCGCGCGCGGGGCGCAGGACGGCGTGTAGGCTGAATTGAGATAAAAGGGACCCATGGCGACGACGACCAACAAGGACTATTACGGGCTTCTGGGGGTGAAGAAGACGGCCACGCCGGAGGAGATCCGCAAGGCGTTTCGCAAGGCGGCTCGCCGCTTTCACCCTGATGTCAATCCGGGTGATAAGAAAGCCGAGGAGAAGTTCAAGGAGATCTCCGAGGCCAACGATGTACTGAGCGACGAGAAGAAGCGCAAGGTGTATGACCAGCTTGGCTTCTACTCCGACCAGATTGACCCGGCGCAGGCTGAGGCTTATGCGCGGCAGCAGGGCGCGGGCGGCGTTCCGGTGGACTTTGGGGGCTTTGATTTTTCGGGCTTCAGCGGCGGCGGGGCGCAGCAGGCGGGCGGCGGCAAGCAATGGGGCAGCTTCAAGGATATTTTCTCGGGCATCTTCAGTGGGCAGCAGGCGGCACAGCGGCCGCGCGGCCCAATGGCAGGAGCCGATCTCGAATACCAGGCGACGGTGGACTTCTGGACTGGGATTCATGGAGGCCAGGCGCGGCTGGTGGTTCAGCGCCAGGAAACCTGCCCAACCTGCCACGGGCAGGCGCAGACGGGCGGACCGATGCCGTGCGCGGAGTGCAATGGGACGGGCCAGGTGACGCAGATGGGCGGGCGGATGAAGTTCAACATTCCCTGCCCGCAGTGCAACGGGACGGGGCGGACGGCGAATACCTGCGCCACCTGCCACGGCGAAGGACTGGTGAACCGGACGGAGACGGTGGAGTTCCGCATCAAGCCGGGAACGCGGGATGGGCAGCGGATTCGGCTGCAGGGAAAAGGCAATGGCGGGCTGAATGGCGGCGCGGCCGGCGACCTGTTCGTGATTGTGCGGACGGGGACGCACCCGGTGTTTACGCGGGTGGGCGACGATATTCATTTGAAGGTGCCTGTGACGGTGCCCGAGGCCGCGCTGGGCGCGAAGGTGGATGTGCCGACGATTGACGGGCGGGCGCAGTTGAAGATTCCGCAGGGCACGCAGAGCGGGCAGAAACTGCGGATGCGGGAGCGCGGCGTGGAAAGCGCGTCGCATCCGGGACAGCGCGGCGACGAAATTGTGACCGTGGAAGTGGTTGTTCCGCACTTGCAGGACGAGCGGAGCCGGGAGATTATGCGCGAGCTGGCGAAGCTGAACAACCAGGACCCGCGGGTGAAGCTGTTTGACGCAGTGTGAGCGCGGCGCGCGGAGGCATCCCAATGAAAAGCGTGAACGAGACTGAAGGTCGGCTTATCTGTGAGGGATCGATGCGTTCAGCCAGCCGAAGGTTCTTCCTGACTTCTCTCACCTTATTTCTTGGCGCTGTAGGTCTACTTGCCCAATGCCCAGATAATGGGCAAACGAAAGTGATGAAGCCAAATCAAGGTACAGGCTACTACTTTTACAAATTCCTCGGAGATAGTAGTTTTCGCTATTTTCTGAATGGCAAAACGTTTTCGTACAACGACAAAGACGATCCCGGTAGAGCCATCATATTCATCGATGACATGGCCTACGAGTTGACCCTTGAGGATAGATCTGATTTTGCAAAGTATATCAAGGGCTCTAAACCCCAGGATATTCTTCTCGCACAGGCAAAATATGAACAGGACTACTACAAGAGAATGGATCCTTCAGTAATTATCACGGACTATGGACCGCCTTCGAACGCGAACGATGGCAGCAACGACCGACCATTCTATCTCTGGAAGAAGGAGCATCCCCCGGGGAAGGAGGCCGCAACACAATATTTGGTTTCAACATTAGTCAAGAATAGGGTCGTGCTTTTGTCGATCATGGTTTTGAAGCCAACAGTTTCAGAAGATGACGTCTTTCGTCAGCTTGAAGAATACACTGGCCATTTCGAATTGATAACGAGCGAACTGTGCGCGAAAGTCCTCGCAGCACCACTCACACACTGATTACTCGTTTTTGACTTCTGCGTATTGATGGGGCAAATGATCTTTAATCGGGTTGGAGATATAGAGAAATGGTTTTCGAGATGAACAGGAACGCAAGGCACACGCTGGTGGACTGATGGCGAAACGGAAGACGAAAGGCGCGTACATGATTTCGGCGGTGGCCGAGATGTATGAGATTCACCCGCAGACGCTGCGCCTTTACGAGCGCGAGGGGTTGCTGAAGCCGTCGCGGACGGAGGGCAACACGCGGCTCTACACGGACGAGGATCTGGAGCGGCTGGAATTTGTTTTGAACCTGGCGCGCGACCTGGGCGTGAACATTGCCGGGATGGCCATCATTCTGCAGATGCGCGAGCGGATGGAGGAGATGAACCGGCAGATGCAGAGCTTTGTGGAGTATGTGCGGAGCGAGATGCTGACGCGCTTTCAGCAGGCCGCGCCGGAGACGAAGGGTGCCATTGTGCCGCTGCGCAAGCCGATGATGGCGAAGCCGGGACCGCAAAAGAAATCGTAAAGCGAGTGCGAAGCCGCATGCGAAAGAGGGAGGGCCGGAAGAGCTCTCCTTTTGCTTTGCGGCGCGAGAAACTGCGCCGCGCGGAGAGCTTGGCGCGGGTATGCTAGGACCTGCATGTTGACTGTCCTTCTTGCATTGGCCGCGCTGGGCCTGATCACATCGACGGTGTTTGCGGGGATGGCGCTGGGTGCGGTGCCTGGGTATCTGCGCGAGCGCAAGCGAGCACTGGAGGCGCTCAAGACGAGGCCGGGATTTACGCCGCCGCTGACGCTGCTGAAGCCACTGCACGGCGACGAGCCTGATCTGGAAGCGCATTTGGAGAGTTTTTTTTTGCAGGACTATCCCCAGTACGAAATGATTTTTTGCGCGCGGACGAAAGATGATGCGGGTCTTGTGACGGCGCGTCGCGTGGCGGCGCGGCACGCGGCGGTTCCAGTGAAATTTGTGTGGACGGGCGAGCCGGAGTACATCAACGCGAAGGTGGCGTCACTGGAGCGGATGGAGCGCGAGGCGGCGTATCCGATTCTCGTCATCAGCGACAGCGATGTGCGCGTGACGCCGGAATATCTGCGCGCGGTGGCGCTGCCGTTTGCCGACGCGAAGGTGGGTGGAATGTGCTGTCCTTATCGCGGCGTGGCGGCCGAGGGCGGGCTGTGGGCGCGGTTGGAAGCGGTGGGGATGAGCGTGGAGATGACCGCGGGCGTGCTTGTCGCGCGGATGATGGAGGGGATGCAGTTCACGCTGGGTCCGACGATGGCCTTTCGGCGCGAGACGGTGCGGCGGATGGGCGGCTTCAAGGTGACGGCCGACTACTGCGCGGACGATTTTGTGCTGGGCAATGAGACCTGGAAACTGGGCGAGCGGGTGGAGCTGAGCACGCATGCGATCGACCACATGGTGATCAACTCAAGCTTTGCGGCGAGCATGAAGCATCAGGTGCGCTGGATGAAGTCGACGCGGTTTTCACGGCCGAAGGGGCACTTTGGCACGGCACTGACGTTTGCGATGCCCTTCGGGCTGCTGGGGCTTGGGGTGGCGTGGGCGATGGGACATGCGGGTTGGGGGCTGGCGATGCTGGCCTGGGCGGTGGCGACGCGGCTGGCGCTTTCGATTGGCGTGGGCCGGTTCGCGGTCGAGGACCGGAGCTGGTTCGGGCTGCTGGTGCTCTACCCGTTACGCGATCTGATGGGCTTCTACTTTTGGGCGGCGAGTTACTCGTCGAGCAGGATTCTCTGGCGCGGGCGGGTCTTTGAACTGCTGCCGGGCGGGCGGATGCGCGCGGGGAAGTGAGGCGGGGCTGAGAGTTGTATTTAGACACTGCTTGTGCGCACGGAGGGGATTCGTCAGCTCGTTTGCCGCAATCCAAAACACCCGAGCTCAACAAACACGGGCCCATGGAGAAGGAAGATTTTACTTCGTCTCAGCGGATGCTTCTCAATTTGACACCATCGTCAACCTCTGCTGTGAATTGCTAGAATCCATCTGTGTTCTAGCCCCTTCAATGTCTTGAATTGTCTCTTGATAGACGGACGAATACGATCCCCAAGCAAGCTTGTCCGGCTCCGCGCGCTGGAGGCCACAAGCTTGATTTCCTACCGGCTGGAATGGAGTCATCAATGACGGAGAACGTTGTCGAAGATTATGGCTGGCGTGATGCGCAGGAGCCGTATTCCTACGGGTATCTTACCCCTGCGATACTTCTGCTTCTGAAGCGGATTGGAGTGAAGCGGGTGCTCGATCTTGGCTCAGGGAACGGGGCGCTTTGTGCCGCAATGGCGGCGGTCCACTATGACGTCGTTGGCGTTGAATATGACAAGACCGGCGTTGAACTTGCGAAGAAGGCCAATCCCGGAATCCCGTTCTATAACTTTGGTGTGCAGGATGATCCGCAACTTCTATTGGCGCGGGAGGAGAAGTTCGACGCCGTCGTCTCGACTGAGGTGATTGAGCATCTTTTTTCGCCGCACCTTTTGCCACAGTATGCGGGCAGGTGCCTGAAGAGCGAAGGGTATTTGATCGTCACGACCCCGTATCACGGTTACCTGAAAAATCTCGTACTTTCAATCCTGAATAAGTGGGATTTTCATCATGGCGCCCTAAATCACGGCGGGCACATCAAGTTCTGGAGCCGGGCTTCACTGAGCACGCTTTTGACCCAACATGGCTTTCGAGTGATTGAGTTTTCGGGCGTAGGTCGTTTTCCCTTCATGTGGAAGAGCATGGTCCTGGTGGCGCAAAGAGTGGAAACACCCCACTGAAATTGGTTGCGCGAGCGCGTGGCAATCGCAGAAGGACACTACTTGAGCGGCCGGTCGGTCCAGAGGGTTTTGTCGGCGATGGAGCGGGTGAAGTAAAGCCGGCCGGCGAGAAACTTTTCGGCTTTGGTCTGGTTGGTGTCCTGCGCGAAGAGCCACTTGCGATTGCCGGTTCCCCACATTTGAGAGAGTTCTTGCGGGCTGAGGAAGATGTGCGGCGCATCGGGGTAGCAGGAGCCCCAGAGCAGCGACGAGCCAACGCCGGTGGGCGAGCAGGGCGGAAGGACGAGGTCGGCTGGCTTGCCGAGGAAATTGTGTGTGTAAAAAATGACGGAGGAAGCATCCGACTGGTCGCCGTAGATGATGAAAGTGTCTGCGGGCGAGCCGTCCTTGAGAATCACATTGGCCAGTTGCTTGGAGCTGAGCATGGGCTCAAAGCGCGCGAAGGCAATGTGCGCGGCGATGAGGAAGACGGCGGCGGTGAGCGCGATGCTGACGGTGGCGGCGATGTGGCGGCCGCGGCGGCGCAGAACCCATCCGGCTGCGGGGCCGATGAGCAGAGCGACGGCGGCCAGCGCGGCGGGAAGGCGTAGGGCGGCGAAGGAACGGCCGGTGAGGTCAAAAAGGTGCGACATGGACAGCGTGTAATCACCGACGTCGCGATGGGCGAGGAGTTTGCCGATGTCCGGTTCAAAGGGTAGATGGCGCGATGCCCACAAGCCCCAGGCGAGGGCGATGGCGGCGAGGACGCCGAGGCCGGTGAAGACGGCGTGCGCGCCGGTGAGCCATTTTGTGGAGAGCGTGGGTTGCGTGGGGTCGGCGGGGCCTTCCTCGATGCCGGCGAGGACACCGGCGGTGAGGATGAAGATGGGCGGCCAGGCTTCAAAGGTGTAGTACTCCTGATTGGTGGAGATGGAGAAGAAGAGCAGGATGAAGGCGACGAAGAGGCCGAGGAGCCAGATGGTGCGGACGCGGAATTTGAGGCGCGCGACGTAAGAGGCCACGTCGAGGCGGGCGGCGTGGTCGAGATAGAAATCGACGGTCTGTCCGGCGTCGCGGCGCAGATGCTGGAGCCAGGAGCGGCGGGTCTTCCAGGCGAGGAAGAGCACGGCAGGGAGGAAGAGACTCCAGGGGAAGAGCCAGATGAGATGTCCGAGCCAGTACCAGGCGAAAGGCATTTTGTTGTAGTCGTGCGGGAAGCGCTGGCCCAGGAAGCGGAGGAAGTGCTCATTGATGAAGTAGAAGTACCAGAAGCCGTGGACGTTGCCGAGTGTGGGATGGTTGCCGGCGGGGTGGCCTTGGTCAGGATTGGCGAGTCCGGCGCGGATGTGCCATGGCGCGGCGATGGCCAGATAAAGCAGGAATCCGGAAAAGACCTTGAGGCGGCCGAGTTGACGCCACTGGCCGCTGAGAAGAAGCAGCGGAATGACCGCGCCGGCGAAGAAGACCGGGGCGATGAGGCCCTTGGTGAGCGTGGCCAGAGCGAGGGCGGCCCACATGCCGTAGATGCGCAGGGGACGCCGGGATTCCATGCCGGTGAGGAATAGATAAAGCGCCAGCAGGAAGAGGAAACTGAGCAGCGCCTCAGGGATGGCGAAGCGCGTGAAGAGGAACGGGCCGATGGAGGTGAGGATGGCGAGCGCGGAGTAAAAGCCGGCGCGCGGGCCCCAGGCACGCAGTCCCCAGAGCCAGCCGAGCCATGCGCAGCCGAGGATGGCGAGCGCGTTCTGGAGGTGCGTGGCGAAGACGTTTTCGCCGAAGATGCGATAGAGGCCGGCGTCAATCCAGTAAGGCAGAGGGGGTTTTTCGAGGTATCGGATGCCGTCGATTTTGAGGGTGACGAGGTTTCCGGTTTGGGCCATGTGCTGCGCGGCCTCGGCGTGGCTGGCGTCGGCGTCGTCCAAGAGCGGTGGGGTGAAGAGCGATGCGAACTGGACGGCGGCGAAGAGGACCAGCAGCAGCGCCCACACCGCGAAGGCGGACGGGGCGTGCTGGGGGCGCGAGGCTCGAGTGGACTGGGTGGATTGGCTGGTCATGGCCGGATCAGACGGGAAAGCGCTCTGCTGAGCAGGATAGCAGCCGGAGAATTGGCGCGTGCCAGCGGACGAGACGGGCAGGAGGCGGCTGGCGAAGCGATGGGAGCGGTCGTGTATCTTGAGCGCAGAGTCTTGATGAGACCGACCGGAGGGTCTGCGACTGTCCTATGCCGACGTTTGCCGCGATTGATATTGGCTCGAACTCCTGCCGGCTGAAGATTGCGCGGGTGGTGGCGCACCGGCTGAGGACGGTGCACGAGGATCGCGAGGTGACGCGGCTGGGCGCGAGCGTGTTTGACGCGGGCCTGGTGTCTCCGGACGCGATGGCGGCGACGCTGCGCGCGCTGAAGCGGTTCCAGCGGGCGGTGCAACTTCATGGCGTGGACCGGATGCGCGTGGTGGCCACCTCCGCGATGCGCGATGCGAGGAATGCGCCGGCCTTCCAGGCGTGGGTGAAGGCGGAGACGGGCTGGACGATGGAGATTATCTCCGGTCTGGAGGAAGGGCGGCTGATTCATCGCGGGCTGATGAGCGGCGAGCCGGGCGTGGGCGGGCGCGTGCTGCTGGTGGACCTGGGCGGCGGAAGCTGCGAGATTACGCTGAGCGAACACAAGAAAATCAAGGAGACGGTTAGCATGCCGCTGGGCGCGGTGCGGCTGACGGAGGAGTTTCTGGAGGCCGATCCGCCGACGCGCGATGGGCTGAAGCAATTGCGGCACCTGATTGCGCGCGAGCTGCGGCGGGCGCATAGAAAGATTGGTCCGGCGCGGGTTTCCACGGTGATTGCGACCAGCGGCACGGCGGCGGCGCTGGCCGAGGCCTGCCAGGCGATGGCCAAGAGCGGCAAACAGGCGCGACGCGGCGGCCGGACGCGCGTTCCGGCGGGAATGGAGGGCATGGCACCGGCCGCAGCAGTGAAGAAGCTGGCCACAAAGCTGGCGAAGATGACGCTGCCGGAGCGTGAAGCGGTGGCGGGCATTGGGCCGCGGCGGGCCGAGATTATTGTGGCGGGCGCGCAGGTGTTTGCGGAGCTGATGGAAAGCTTCGCGCTGCCGGGATTTCGCTATTCGCCGCTGGGGCTGCGGGATGGGATTCTGGCGCAGATGCTGGCCGAGCAGGACGCGCGGGCGGCGGCGCACAGGGAGTTTGAGCACGAGCGGTGGGAGAGCGTTTTGGCGACGGCGAAGCGCTACGGCGTGGACCCCCGCCAGAGCGAGCCGGTGCGCGGGCATGCGGTGCAGCTTTATCGCGAATTGAAGACGCTGCATGGGCTTCCAGCGGAGTATGAAGCGTGGCTGGCGGCGGCGGCGGTGCTGCGCGATACGGGAAAGTTTGTGAATCACCAGGGACACCACCGGCACACGCAGTACATTATTTCGAGCTCGGAGATGTATGGGTTCACTCAGATGCAGCGGACAGTGGTGTCGGCGATTGCGCGCTACCAGGGCAAGAGCAGGCCGCAGCCGGGCGACCGGGCGCTGAGAAATATTCCTGCAGAAGAGCACAAGCAGGTGCAGCGGGCGGTGGTGCTGCTGCGGCTGGCGGTGGCGCTGAATCAGGACCGGGCGAGCGACGTGCTGCGGGTGACGGCGCGGGTGTATCCGAAGCGGGTTTACATGGAACTGAAGCCGGGACGGACGGGCGCCGAGCTGGAGCTTTGGTCGCTGAGGAAAGAAGCCGACTACTTTTTCGAGGTCTTTGGGCGGGAGCTTTTCGCCACGCTCGCGTAGAAGTTGCGGGCCATGCGCGGATCGATAAGCCATTGCAGCAGCGGCGTGCGCTTGCTCAAGTCAATGCGCGCGACCGAGCCCTTGCGCATGCGGACGCCGGCGGGGCCGTTTCCGGTGATGAGGCGGCCGAGAAACTGGAAGAGATTGGGATTGTGGCCGACGAAGAGGACATCGTCGCGGCCGTCATATTTCTCAATGAGCTTTTGAAAGGCGGCGAAGCTCGAGTCCGGCGCAAGTGCGGGGCTGACTTCGACCTTGGCCTCATAGCCGAGCTCGGTGCCGACGAACTGCGCGGTTTGCAGGCTGCGCTTGAGCGGGCTGGAGACGATGATGTCCGGCTGAACCTTGAGCGCGCTGAGCAGGCGGGCCATGAGGATGCACTGGTCCTTGCCATCTTTCACGAGGCCGCGTTTGTCGTCGACGGTTGGGTTGCCGCGCCGGACTCCGGCGTTGGCATGGCGCATGAGATAGAGATTCATTGAGATAGACGGTGCCTGAATGGGGGCCAGGCGACTCCCTTGGGAGCAATTTTAACACGTCTGTAACAATTCGGCAGGCTCAGCGAGGGGCTCTGTTGGGGATTCGGCGAAGGCCTGAGCCGGAACCGGGCAGGGCTGCCAGAGCTCGCTCGCGAGGAGTCCGCAAAGGTAGGTGCGGCGGCGGAGGAGGGCGAATCCGGAGCGGGCAAGGGCGCGGGAATGGTTGGGCAGGCGGCGGACTTTGAGGCCGGTGAGGAGGCCGAAGGCGCGGTAAAGGGCTGCAACCACTGGCCGGGCGACGAGACGGCCGAAGAGGGTTTCAGGGATGACGAATTCCGAGACGACCCAGAGGGCGGAGGGCGAAACGGCGGGGCGGAGGCGGCGAGCGAGGCCGCGGACTTCGCCGGGAGTGAGGAAGTCGAGGAAGAAGTGGGCGAAGATGAGGTCGTACGGGAGGCCGGAGGGCTGAAAGAGGCGCGCGTCGGTGCAATGGGCGCGGACGCGGGCGGCATGCGGGCCGGCGTGACGGACCAGAAGGCGGAGCATGGCGGAGCTTGCGTCAAGGGCGTCGATGTGGACGCGGGAATTGGCGCGGAGAAGGCGCGCGGTGAAGCGGCCGTCTCCATCGCCGAGGGCGAGAGCGCGGCGGGATGCGAGCAGTTCCGGCAGGAAGGCGCGGCGGCAGCGGTCAAGCGCTGGGCCGAAGGTGATCCACTCCATCCAGCAGTAAAGACGGGCGAGCGGATTGAGGTTGGGCGGCGGATTCATGCGGGGAACCGCAGGAAGAGGAGAATGGCGGGCGCGAGGAGAACGAGATCGGCGGCGGCGCGGAGCGCGAGTGGAGAGATGCGGCGGCGTTGGCGGTCAAGCACGGCAAGAAGCAGCGCGGAGCAAGCGGCGGCGGCGAGGAGAAGGCCGAAACGCGGGTGCGCGGCGCTGAAGAGGAAGGCAAGCAGAAGCGCTGCGAGAGCGAGCAGGCAGGCGCGGAAGTGGATTCCGGTGCGGGTCAGGATTCCAGTGCGGGGAGCGGCGGAGCGGGCTTCCCAGCGGGCGATGGCGTGGCAGTTAAGCCAGGCGAGGGCTGCAAAGCAGGCAAGCATGGCCGCAAACGGCAGGGCGGCGAAGGGCACGGCTGCGGAGGATTCGAAGACCTGGAGACGCGTGAACGCAGGGACGGCGCAGCCGAGGGTGAAGAGCAGGCCGACGAGGAATTCCTTGGAAAGGAATGGGGCAGTGGGGAACGGGGCAAGCCTTTCGCGACCGGGCGGGGCGGGCACGCGGCGGCGGGAATGTACGCCGGAGAAATAGGCGAGCGTGGCTGCTGCGAGGACGGAGTCTGGCGCGCGGGCGAAGGCCGGAAGCCGGACCAGAAGAATGGCGGCAGCGGCGATGGCCGAGGCGGCGGCGATGGGCAGAAAGACGCGGCGATGACGCCAGTGGAAGGTGTGGCGCAGGCGAAGCTGGCTGAACTGATGGGCGCGCAGACCGGTGCGCGCGTCAAGAAGGCGGTCGAGGATGTAGACCGACCAGGTGACTAGCGCGAGCAGGACCGGAACCCAGAGCGGAAGCGAAACGCCGGCGGCCCAGGCGAAGGCGAGTGACCAGACGACGGCGACGGTAGGCGCGTCAAGACTGGTGAGATGCCAGAGACGGACGGCCGCGGGGGCGCGGAGAGGTCGCGGCGCGGGTGTGGGCGCGGGGATGGCTCGGCTCCAGAGATGGAAAGCCGGAGCAGAGACACAGGACTCGTGTTGGGCCGGAGGGGTCGCCAGGGGAAGCGGCATTGTGTCCATTGTAAAAGACGGGCCGATGGAGCAGACGGGCCGGTGCACGGTGGCGCCCAGGCGGGCGGCGAAGGACCGTGCGGGTTCAGGCTTCGGCGATGCTCTGCTGAACGAGGGCGCGGAGGCTGTTTTCGACGTCCTCGCGGCTGACGAAGAAGGGCGTGTGGAGGCACTCGAGGGTGAGCTGCTGCGTTTCCGGCGCGTAATTCCAGGAGACCTCGACGCCGAATTTTGCGGCGGAGCCGGAGTTGCCGCTGATGGGAATGCCGGAAGACTGAGCCTGTTGAACGAGATGGTCGAACTGGGCGGGCGAGACGGACGGGAAGACGAGTGGCGCGCTGGACGACATGAGGGACTCCGTTGGGTTGAGGGTAGCGAATTGAGGCGTTTCACAGAAGCGCGTAATTGTCGGCAAAACGGCTGTGGAAAAGTGCAAATCTAGTAGGGGGTGGGGGTGCCCTTCGGGCAAGGGAGTAGTTGTGAGGTTTCAATAGATTGTCCATCTGATCGAGAGCTGAGAAGCTGAGTTTGCGAAGACTTGGCCAAAACACCCCTATCAGTAGGGCAGGTCTCGATCTGAACAATCTGTTGACACTACACAACTAGGGAACAGGGGTTCGCAGGCTCGCGGCTCGTTGGGTGCATGGGCTTTCCTCTGACAGTTCCATTGTGCAATGAAACGGGGGAATGGTCGGCAAATGGGCGCGGAGATTTGGATGCATGGAATGAGCGTGATGCAGCGTGGATGGGGATTGTGGGGTTGACAGGGGCGATGGAGGCTGACGCGGTGAGCGGGGATGCGAGTCAGTGCCGGCGGATTTGGAAATCGTGGGATACTCGGCAGATGCAGATTCGCAGGGCGGAGCGAGCACGTGTGGGGCGTGACGGTGAATGAGGTTCGCTATGTGCGGGGGTTGGGTTGAGGGGCGGCTTCAGAATTTCCGACTATCCGGAATAGGACTTGATTGTCTGAGTCTCTTCTTGTTGCGCTCACGCGTGAGGACGACGGTGAGAACGATGATGACTGCCGCGCCGCTGCCTCCGAAGAACGATGCGCCGCCTTCAATGACGATGAGAAAGATGGCTTCGCCGACTCCGGAGCCGACGGCGACAACAACCTGTGGCCCCGTTGTGCCTTTGCCGTAGTCACATCCGAACGTATAGCCTCCGGCGCTCTGGATTGGAAACTCGAGAACCGAATGGCCAGACCTTCCGTTGACCGTGTAAGTGGTGTTCGTGGTTGATTGGCTCAGTGGAATCGCGGAGCCGTTCTGAAGGGAGCGGACGCGGCATGTCAGCCCATTCACTGACTGGGTTGTTGAATAGATTTTGCCATTGACGACGGATTGTTCCTCTAGGAAGACGGTATACGAGCCCGGCTTGAGATGAAGCTCTGCGCTGCCTGGAACGACTATCTGCTTGAGGGAATCAGCGGCGTGCGTAATTCCATGGATCAGCACGTAAGCGAATAGACCGATTCCGATCAGGAAGAACGGTGCTCCCCAAAGACAGTGCCACAAGCTGGGTCGTATTGCATTGCTCTGGTCCACGCATGCCTCAGCGAATCGTCATTCATTTTATCGGAAGATGACGATGTGGCTCGGCTGGCAGTGGGTAAGATCAGTCGGCGGCGTGGGGGGCGGGGACGGTGCGCTTGGCGGCGGAACGGGTAATGGCGCGGCGCGGGGTGGTGGTGCGCGGTTTGGCCCGGCTGGCGGCAGGGCGTGAGGCGCGAGTGGGTGAGGGTGAGGGTGCGGGCGCTGCCGAGGCGAGTTCGGGGATGGCGTCGAGGTCGGTTTTGCCTTCAGCGAGTTGCATGAAGAAGTTCTGCGAGGAAAACGCGGGTGCGGACAAGGCGGGAGCGGATTTGAGGAGTTTGCCGGCGCGGAGGTAAGCGCCGTCGGGCTGCTGGAGGCGGGCCTTGACGGTGTCGGCGAGGATTGCGGGGAGGATTTCGTTCAGGATGCGTGCGCGGGCGGCGGGGTCGCGGACGGGGAAGGCGACTTCGCAGCGCTCGAAGAGGTTGCGGGGCATCCAGTCGGCGGAGCCGAGGTAGACGTCGTCGTCGCCGCCGTTGGCAAAGTGGAAGATGCGGGAGTGCTCAAGGAATCGGCCGACGATGGAGCGGACGCGAATGCGGTCAGAGAGACCTTTGACGCCGGGGCGGAGGATGGAGAGTCCGCGGACGATGAGGTCGATTTCGACGCCGGCCCGCGAAGCCTGATAGAGGGCATCGATGACGCTGGGCTCGAGCAGGGCATTCATTTTGGCGACAATGCGGGCGGGGCGGCCGGCGCGGGCGTGGTCGGCCTCGCGGCGGATGAGGCCGAGGAAGCTCTCCGCCATGGTGAGCGGGGCGACGAGCAGCGGGCGGTAATCGTCGACCTCGGCGTGGGCGGTGAGGTAGTTGAAGACCAGGTGGACGCGCTCGGTGATTTGCGGGTCGCTGGTGAGCAGGCTGAGGTCGGTGTAAAAGCGCGCGGTGACGGGGTTGTAATTGCCGGTGCCGAGATGGCAGTAGCGGCGGGTGACACCGTCCTCGTCGCGGCGGACGAGCAGGGCGAGCTTGCAGTGGGTTTTGAGTCCGACGACGCCGTGGAAGACCTGCACGCCGGCATCCTCCATGCTGCGCGCCCAGCGGATGTTGGAGGCCTCGTCGAAGCTGGCCATGAGTTCGACGACGAGGGTGGTTTCCTTGGTTGCCGCAGCCTCAATAAGCGCGGAGAAGACGGGCGAGTCCTGGCTGGTGCGGTATAGGGTCTGCTTCATGCTGACGACGGCGCGGTCTTGCGCGCCCTGCTGGATGAAGTCGACGACGGGATCGTAAGAGTCGTAGGGGTGGTGGAGAAGGATGTCGCGCTGGCGGAGCTCATGGAAGAGCGTGGCGGAGTTGCGGCTGAGGACGAGCGGGCGCGGGATGAAGGCGGGGAATTTGAGGTCGGGGCGCGCGACATCCGAGTAAAGGAACATGATGCGGGAGAGGTTGACGGGGCCGTCGCCGTGCATGACCTGGTCGTGCTCAAGCTCGAAATTGGTGCGAAGGCGCTCGACAATCTCAGGATGCGCGCCGGACTCGATTTCGAGACGGACGGCGTCGCCCTTGCGCCGGTTGTGGAGCTCGACGCGGATGGATTCAAGCAGGGAGCGTGCTTCCTCCTCTTCGAAGTAGAGGTTGGAGTTGCGTGTGACGCGGAAGGGGGTGCAGGCGAGGACCTCATAGCCGCGGTACATGCCGGCGAGATTGTGCGCGATGAGGTCGTGGAGGAGCAGGTAATCGAAGGAGCCGTCCTCCGCGGGCAGGCGGACGAAACGAGGCAGGGCGCGAGGAACGGTGACCACGCCGAGGACGGCGGGGCCGGAGCTGCGGCGCTTGCGGCGGAGAAGCAGAGCCAGGCAGAGAGCCTTGTTGAGGACGCGCGGGAAGGGATGGGCGGGATCGATAGCGATGGGGGTGAGGAGCGGATCGACCTCGCGCTGGAAATAGGACTGGGCCTGGGCGCGGGCTTCGGCGGAGAGCTCGCCCCACTCGAGGATGCGGACGTGTTGCCTGCGGAGCTCGGGGAGCAGGAGGTTGTTCCAGCAGAGGTACTGGTCGGCTACGAAGCTGTGGATTTCCGGAGTGAGGGCGGCGAGGGACTGGTCGGGACGCAGGCCGTCGAAGCCGGGCTCACGGTAGCCATCCTCAATGCGCTGCAGGAGGCCGGCCTGGCGGATTTCAATGTACTCGTCAAGGTTGGAGGCAGTGATGGCGAGGAACTTGACGCGCTCGAGCAGGGGGTTGGTGGGGTCCTCGGCCTCCTCAAGCACACGCCGGTTGAACTGCATCCAGGAGTGGTCGCGGCCGTTGAAGAGCGAATGCTTGGAGGACGTGCGGGCCATGGTTTTTTCCGGTGCCTGTGGGCCAGTGCAGTTTGGGCCAGGGCCGTGGGTGAAAGTCTATCGCGTTTTAGGCCGAAAGGGCAGCCCGGCGCTTTGGGAAGTGGGCGGGGGACAGAGACTGGCACCAGAGGAACATGCCTGAGGGGCGATGGGTGTGAAGGGGGGTGAAAAATCGACGGGCTTGAGGCCTTGATTGACCATGGATCGACTCTGGATTGACCGTGGGCGGGGAGCGGGATGGCTGAAGCGCGACTGATTGGCGGGTGACCCGCCAACGACTTGAATTCCGGCTGCGTATTGACGGTGAGGAGTTGGCGATGATGCGCCAACCGACGTATGAACCGGAGAGCAGACTGTGCCCAGAACTCGGCGAAGTTGGCGATAACCCTGCTTTACTGGAACCACTTGTCCGAGAAGATGTAGGAAAATTTCGGGGACTTCTGTGCTATAGCTGAACAAGATGGTCTCGCGGCTCGATTGCATTCCTGCGACACGCCGAAGGGAGCTTTTATTATGCGATCGGATATGGTGCCCGGCGCGCTCTTTCCCGACTACGAACTCACAGACCACGGTGCCAAACGCCGTAAGCTCTCGGAACTGCAGGGTCAGCATCCCATGGTTCTCGTACTCAGCCGTGGAGGTTATTGCCCCAAGGACCGTCGGCAAGCAGAATTACTCGTCCAATTGCACCGTGAAATGGAAGTTGGATATTGCCGTCTCGCCACGATAAGCACCGACAATATCACTCTTACGAATGAGTATCGTTCAGGCGTCGGTGCTCACTGGCCGTTCCTTTCCGATGCGGGACGAGTCGTCCAAAAGGATCTCGACATCGCGGAATATACCGATCCAGACCACAATCCGATGATTCCGCACGTCATCGTTCTGGAGCCGGGCCTCATCGTATACAGGATTTACAACGGCTACTGGTTCTTCGGCCGCCCGACGCTTGAGGACCTCCGTCAGGACCTCCGTACACTCACGCAAAAGTGCCGGCCAGATTGGGATATCACAACACCGGAAATGAAGGCCGCATGGAAAGAAGGCCGCAAGGAGCTCTTCTATCCATATGGCAAGACCTATGCTCAAACGCTCGGCGAGCAGGATTGAGGTGGGGTCAATTCACCCCCCGCGGCGCCCAGTTTCCGGTAAGTTCAATTCTCAACTGGCGACAACACGGCAATGTGCTCGTTGAGTGAGGCTCAGGTGAGGTCAACAGAGTCGCCGTGCAGCGCGGTGCTGAAGCGAGCGGGTGCGCGCGCAGTGAGTATGGCGCAGTCAGCATGAGATGGTTCCTGGGCTGGTTTGGTTTGACCGTGGGCGGGGAGCGGGATGGAAGTTAAAACTGGGCAGGCATGTCGCGCTCGCCGCGGAAGGGGCCGATTGCATGACCCATGAGACTGATTCGAAGGCAAGTTTCCCTTAGCGGCTGAAGCCGTCTGGTTTTTTGGCCGGAGATGTACGGGCTGAAGCCTGTACCCTTCCAAGACAGAGAAGCGTGAACGCTTTTAGGGAGATTCAAGTTGACCCGACGCCGGATTCGAGCACAGAATCGGGTGCGGATTTAAGAAGCCGCGCGCGGCGCGATGGCATCTATTGAATTACAACCATTTTGAGGCACTTGCAAGGGCCTTGAAGGCGGGTTGCCACAATCTTTCGGGCGGCGAGTCGCCGCCCAGATTCAACGAAGAGACTGGATGCTTTTGAGCGAAGGAAAAACTCGGGCAGGATGTGTGCGTGTCTGCGTGCTGGCGCTGGCGGGATTGGCGACCGCGCTGGCGGCTGGGCAGGCTGCGCGGGCGCAAACGGCTCCGCAGGCCCAGGGACCGACGGCGGAAAGCTTTAACGGCAGCGTGACGCAGGGGACGGCGACGCCGGGAGTGATGAATCTGTCCCTCGACGAAGCGATGCAACGCGGGTTGAAAAGCAACCTGGGGTTGCTGCTGAGCGGGATGGAGACGGCTGCGGCGCGGGGCGAGCGGCTGAGCCAGTTGCAATCGCTGCTGCCGGAGGTGGATTTCGACGCGCACGAGGCGGTGATGCAGACGGATTTGCCGGCGCAGGGATTGCGCATCACGGGATTTCCGACGATTATCGGGCCGTTCGGGTATACGGATTTGCGGGCGTCTCTGAGCTGGTCGCTGGTGGATGTGAAGTCGCTGCGAGAGTTCCTGGCGGCGAAGCATAACCTGAGGGCCGCGCAGTTGAGCGCGGAGGATGCGCGGGATCTGGTGGTGCTGACGGTGGGCAATGCGTATCTGCTGGTGGTGGCCGACGAGACCGAGGTGGCAAGCGTGGATGCGCAGGTGAAGACGGCGAAGGTTTCTCTCGACCAGGCCGACGCGAACCACGAGGCGGGCACGGCGCCGCGGCTGGACGTGCTGCGGGCGCAGGTGGATTATCAGTCTCTCGAACAAAAGCGGATTGCGGCCCAGGATGAACTGGAAAAGGACAAGCTGGCGCTGGCGCGGACGATTGGATTGCCGCTGGAGCAGAGGTTTGAGCTGACGGATCGCGCGCCGTATGCGGCGTTCGACAAAATTGATGTGGAGAAGGCGATTGCCGAAGCCGAGGCGAACCGCAAGGACCTGGCGGCGACAGTGGAGCAGATGAAGGCCGCCGCGGAAGAGCGCAAAGCGGCGACGGCCGACCGGCTGCCGACGGTGACGTTTGACGGAGACTACGGCGACATTGGCGTGAATGTGCGGCACTCGCACGAAACGGCCGACGCGTCAGGCACGCTGAAGGTTCCGGTCTTCAAGGAGTATGGGCTGCGCGGCGAGGCCGAGGTGGCGCAGGCGCAACTGGACACGGCGAAGGCGAA
Organism: Occallatibacter sp.; assembly: GCA_049678625.1. Lineage (GTDB taxonomy): Bacteria > Acidobacteriota > Terriglobia > Terriglobales > Acidobacteriaceae > Telmatobacter. The sequence goes on from JBAUEO010000023.1 coordinate 21,687, forward strand.
GCTGAGCGACAAGAAGGCGCAGGTGGAGGCCGACGTGCGGGATGCGCTGCTGGATATCGAGTCAGCGCAGAAGCAGGTGGAAGTGGCGCAATCGACGTTGGAATTGGCGAACGAGGAGTTGAGCGAGGCGCAGCAGCGGTACGCGGCCGGGGTGAGCGACAACCTGGCGGTGAGCCAAGCCGAGCAGCAGGTGGCGCAGGCCAACGATGTGTATGTGACGAGCCTGTACCGCGACAACATCGCCAAGCTGAGTCTGGCGCGGTCTCTGGGCGCGGCGGAACACTACAAGGATTATCTGGGAGGGAAGTAGACGTGGCGGAAGAGAATCCAAGACAAGCAGCGAAGCCGACGACGGACGAGAGCACGGAGCTGGCGCGGCCGGCAAAGAGCCGCCGGGGCCTGATTCTGGTGATTCTGGCCGTGCTGGTGGTGGCCGCGGTGGTGATGTGGTGGCGGTCAACTTATAGCGAAGACACCGACGACGCGCAGATTAACGGGCACCTGATCCAGATCAGCTCGCGCATTGCGGGCCAGGTGGTCCAGGTGAACGTCGAGGAGAACGAGAAGGTGCAGAGGGGCGAGCTGATTGCCGAGCTGGACCCTCGCGACTTTCAAGTGGCGGTGGAGAACGCCCAGGCGGCGCTTGAAAGCGCGCAGGCGAACGCGGCGGCGGCGGAAGCGAATGTGCCGATTACGAGCGTGAACACGGGCAGCACGCTGAGCGCCGCAAACG
>JBAUEO010000024.1:0-1608 GCA_049678625.1 Occallatibacter sp.
GCCGAGGCCGATTTCACCTCCCTGCAGGAGGCACGCTCCGCCTACGAGCGCGATTTCATCCGCAAGAAGCTCGAGGAAAACAGCGGCAATATGACCCGCACCGCCGCCGTGCTGGGGCTGGAACGCAGCCACCTCTACCGCAAGATGAAGAGCCTCGGCATGGCGGGCGAAGAAGGGGCGAAAGCTTATTGACAACTGCATAAATAATACAACGATCAAGGCAAAAAAGGGGGCAGCGTTGATTGCCGGACGCAAGCGCGAAGCTTCGTGGGCGAGCGTCGGATGCCGGCGATGGCGCGGACGACGTCCCGCATCAATTGTCCGGCGCTGCCGGGGGAGCCGTTGGCCAGGCTACGTTTGGCTTGCGACCAGACGCCTTCGTCGGGGTTGAGTTCCGGCGCGTAAGGGGGAAAATACTCCAGGTGCAACCGCGGGTGGCGGCAGAGCAGCTTTTTCACCAGGCGCCCATGGTGAATCCTGGCGTTGTCGAAGAGCACGACCACTTCGCCGCGGACATGACGCAGCAGGTCACGCAGAAAGATCACGACTTCCTCCTGGCCGATGTTGTCGAAGTAAAGCTGGAAGAACAGATTGAGCCGCTTGCGAACGGGGCTGACCGCAACGCCGGAGATGACGGAGATCTTCGCGCGGCGGTAATGGTGCCGCAGGATCGGAGTGTGGCCGCGCGGAGCCCATGTGCGAACCACATTCGGAATCAGCTGAAACCCCGATTCGTCGGCGAAGACGATATGGGCGCCCAGCCGAGCGGCGTTTTTTTTACCCGGGGCCAATGTTGGCGCTTCCAGCGCCCGATCGCCGGCTCGTCGCGTTCCAGCGCGCGTTTCTCAGGCCGCTGATGGCTCCACTGCATCGAGTGCAGCAGGCGGCCGACATGATCGCGGTGATAACGCACCCCGAACTCCCGCTGGATCATCGCGGCGATTCGGCCCGTGGTCCATAGGTTCGTGCTGTGCCCCTGTGCCAACGGTCCCTGGAGCAGCAGCCGCAGCAGGCGCCGGCGTTGCTGCAGGGCCAATTTCGGCGGGCGTCCCGAGGACGCCCGTACTTCCAAGGCTTTGGCGCCGCAGCGCCGCCAACAGCGCGCCCAGCGCATCACCGAACTGGGCGCGCACTCCACCCGCCGCGCCACCTCGCGAAGCGACAGGCCAGATTCGACCAGCTTCAAGGCACGACGCCGCCGGTCTGCGATCAAATCCCGACTCCCTTTCGGTCGTGGCATAGGCTCCCCCTATGCCTATTGTTGCATTATTTATGCAGAAGTCAATAATAACCGTATTCCCGTGCGCCGCGAGCGGCGGCAGGCCCATCAGCGCGCGGTATTCGGGACGGGCGCGCAGCGGCGCGAACTCGGGGTCGGTGAGCGATTGCTTGATGTCGGAATAGTGCTGCTCGTAGGCCTGGCGGAATTGATGCACGGCGTCGTCGAGCATCCCCATGGAGCAGAACAGCCGCGACAGGGCGTAGTGAAACCGCGGCGTGTCCTGGCCGGTGATGTCCTGCACGATGGGGCTGGGCCCGGTGACCGGGAACAGGGCGTTGGGGTCGAGGCGCAGGGCCTGGCGGTAGGCCGCGAGCGCCGGCTCGAAG
>JBAUEO010000025.1:0-54339 GCA_049678625.1 Occallatibacter sp.
GCGCAGACGAGTCGAAAGCCTGCCCTGAGCGAAGCCGAAGGGGACCTGCATTTGCCCTTCGCGGCTGCCCCAGAGCCTGCCCTGAGCGAAGCCGAAGGGTCTCGCTTTTGAGACCTGGGAGACCACGATGCGGATGAAACGGATTCACGCGGTCCGAGACCTACAGCGGTCCCAGAGTAGCTGTACCCAGAAAGCACGCTGTCCAGTGGCGTTTTCCTCAACAAAACGCCACCTTTCACCACCGTGAGAAAGGGCACAGGAACTCAGGAACCACTCTACAGCTTGATGCCCAGAGTGGCCAGAAAGCTCTTCAACTCAGGCCAGACGGCGCGAATATCCGTGACGGCCTGGATGTCGAGCGCGATGTTCAGGGGGTTGGAGGCTGCCCCGGCAAACTCGGTGATGGGCTTTTCGATTGCGCCCATCAGAGTGCCCAGCGCGGCAATCACGGCGGGCGCGGCCTGCAGGGTTTTGTTGGCTCCGGTAAGCCACTTCAGGGCGTCTTCGGCTCCGATTTCGATGCCCTTTTCAATATTGACAAGGATGTTGGCCATGGCGAGGGTTCCTTTTCGGGTGGTTGGTTCGTGTTGGGTTGTTTCGTGCTCGGCTGGTTCCTATCCGGCTGGTTCCTATCCGGCTCGTTCCTATCCGGTTGGTTCCTACCCGGCGTACTTCGGTTGCCGCCCGGTTCGAAGCAAGAGTTCGGCATCGGGGGGCAAATCTCGACGGCTCAGGCTCGGCCGGCCGTGGTTCCGGCTCAGCCGCAGCCTGTGAGCCGCAGCCGGCGCCAGCAGGAGTCAAAGCACTTCCGCCCCACGCCCCCGGCATGTCCTGACCGGGCCGGGGCGGAAGTTCGGCTGGCGTTCTGGCTACTCTTTAAGGGTACGCAAACAGGGGGAATGAGTCGGCAAAGTCGGCCTTAGTCTATGCGATTGATTTTTCAATCATTTGGGGAAATTCTTAACCAGGAGGGCCTTGACAGCGGATTAGAAAGAGCGAGTCAGCAGCTCAGCAAGGGAGCGAGTCGACCATAAAGCGGGGCACATCGCGCCATCCTTCGGCTCTGCCTCAGCTTTCTTATGCCAGTGCCGGAACCGGTGCGCCGGTCCGTGTGACGGAGATGACGCTGATGTCGTCTTCCTGCCCGAAATCCTTCGCGGCGCCCGCCACCTGGGCGGCGCTGGTGGCGGCGCGCAGCAGCTCATGCACGCGCTCGAAGCCAAAGAGCGTTCCCTTCGCGTCCGTCGCTTCCACAATCCCGTCCGACATCAGCACCAGCCTGTCGCTTTCGTTCAGCTTGAACTTCATCACGCTGAATTCCGCGCCTTCAATCATGCCCAGCGGCAATGCGCCTTCCATTTGCATCGGCTCGCCGTTGAGATAAGGCGCGATGTGCCCCGCATTGGCCAGCGTCGTCTCGCCGTTTGCATCCATGCGCAGCGCCAGGCAGGTGGCCTGCGCATCGCCGCGCCCCAGCAGCCGCTGGTTCAACTCCTTCAGCACCCGCAGCGGGTCGGAGTCGAAGCGCACGGTGGTGCGAATGGCCCCCACCAGCAGCGCCACCATCATGCTGGCCTTCAGCCCCTTGCCGGTGACGTCTCCGGCCACGATAAGCAGGCTTCCATCCGCAGGATGCGGAATAATCTGGAAAAAATCTCCTCCCACGGTGCGCGCCGGATGGTACTCGCTTTCAATCACCAGCCCCGGCAGAACCGTGCGCGCCTTGGGCAGGATGAACTGTTGCAGCTCGCGCGCGGCTTCCAGCTCGCCTTCAAGCAGGGCCTGCTGATGACTGACGCGCGTGGAGCGCCGCACCATGATGATCGACAGCGAGAGAGCATAGAGCAGATCGTCAAAGTTGCTGAGGCTGGGGGTGAAGCGCCCAATTTGCATCTGGCTCAGCATTGCCAGCACGTGGCTGCTGATAGGTGCGAACGCGGGAATCTGCATCAGAAGAAGCGAGAGAATCTCAACGTAGAAATTCAGGCCCGCAAGAATGGCAGGAATCAGCAGGATGCCGGCCTCGCCGTTGCCGCGGCGCCAGTGAATGATGAGGATTACGGGAACCACGCCGGCGATCAGCACGAGGTACGGCAGCAGAAAAACGACCGTTAGATTCAGGGAAACGGCTCCCATGGTTTCAGGAAGCTCAAGAACGACAATGCTAAGAATGGAAACGGCCAGCAGCGCCTTTATCCACCTGTACATGGGGATGCGGAGAAACGCGAAGTACATCAGGATCATGAAGGTCACTGAAGTCAATCCCAGAGTCGCACCCAGCGCATTCCAATTCGTTGGAATGTTGTGAAACAGCTGAACCACGGAAAGCGGGAACATCAGCGAATTCGTGAACAGCTGCAGAAAAATCCACAAATACTCTTTCTGGCGGCTCTGGGCGGTAAACAGAGCCAGGGCCACAATGCCCAATCCGAATCCAAGCAACTGGTTGAACCAGTCGAATGCATTGGCATCCATCACGGAGGCCCAGCGGCGGTCTCTGAGTGTGCCTTCCTGCCCGATGGTCAGGTAGCTGCCTTTGGCCTCCAGGAGGGGAAAATCCCAGTCGGCCCGCGTGACGTGAACGCGGAGAGCGATCAGCAGAGAGCCGGAAGCAATCGCATCGTCCGGGATCCTCTGGATGAGCCGCGCGCTCACCGTGTAAGGCTTGAAGGGCGACACCTGGCCGCTCTGGATGAGGCGCCGGCCGTTGACATACACCTCAAACGCAACGGAGATGGGCCGCACATTCAGGGCCAGACCTTTGTCGTCCGGCGCAACCTTCACACGCAGGCGATACCAGACAACCTTGGGACGGCTGGTGGGAAAGACACTCCGCAACCCAAGATGCGGATCGAAGCGTGTCCATTTTGAGTCGTCAAAGCCCGTCTGGGCGTAGGAGGGATCGTCGCCGGCGTGGACCAGCCAGGTGCTCGTCAGATCGGCCGGCTCGCGCAGGTTCCGCGCGTCAAACGTCTGCGCGGCGGCGAACTTCGCGCCCAGCCCCGCGCAAAGAAGCACAACGGCGAAGCAGGCAAGCAAACGCCACGGCAGGCGCTGGAAAAGGCAGCGAGCCAAAGAGCGCACGGGACCTCCGAAGAATTCCAGTTCACCCTAACACTACGACTCCAGAGAAACCCACCTGAAAGTCCCCTTCGGCGCGGGGCGATGCCTCAGTAGGCGGTGTAGGCGTAAGGCGGCGCTTGCGGCGCGACGGAGGCGTCGAGCGGGAAGCAATGATGGCCGGAGGGGTGGACCCAGAGGTTGGGCGACGGGCCATAGTTTTGGTTTTGCTCTTCGCTAGGGCTGCGGGCGGCGAAGTTGGCGCAGAGCTGGTAATGGCTGCCCTGCTGAGCATGGTATTCATAGGGCGCGTGGGTGACGGGGTCTGTGTAGACAGGAAGCTGAGCGAGGCTGGCGGGAAGCTGCGAGGCGTGGCTGGTCCAGTAATTCCGTATGGATGTGGAGAGGAAATAGAGCTGCTGGAGGCGCTGCGCGTCGGCGCGGAGCTTGCGCTGGCGGCTGGGCGCGCCCAGTTGGATGAATCCAAGGACAAGCATGAGGGCGACGACAGCGGTGCTGACGGCGGCCATGAGCTTGTCGCGGCCCAGGCGGCCAGCCGCGGCTTCGGTTTTGCGCAGGCCGCCGAAGTAGTACCAGAAAACGCCGCTGGAGAGCGACAGAACGACAAAGCTCTTGGCGAGAAAGCGCGAGGTGAGCTCGCCGCGCAAAAGATACGCGAGCGCGGCAATCAGGTCGCCCATGAAGACTGAGGCGGCGACGACCAGGGCCAGATAGGTGAGCCATTTGCGGACGCCCGAGTCGAGCTTCTCAGGGTGCGCCTCCGCGTCGCGGAGAACGACGCGGGTGAGCAGCAGATAGAGCGGGAAGGCGACCAGGAGCGCGGCAATGGAGGTGGCAACGGTGTAGCTGTTGAAGGATTCGCCGTAGCCGCGGAAGAGCGGGTCGGCCAGCCAGCGGTCAATCAGCGTGAAGGCGAGGGAGCCGACAGCGCAGGTCCAGACGGCGAGCGTGGAGAAGATGAGCAGATAAAAGAAGGCGTCGCGGGCCGAGGCTCCGCTGCCGGGCCGGCGGGGGACTTCGATGCCGGTCTGTATCCGGTAGTGGTCGGCGAGGGCGGCGTAGGCTTCTTTCTCGGTCCAGCCGTTGGCGGTCAGAAGCCCGATGAGCGAGGGCACGGGGATGCCTGCGGCCAGCGCCCTCTGAATGAACTCGACAATGCGTTCGTCTCGGGCCACAGACACGTTGTACACCGGATTGCCCTGCTGCGCGGAAGAAATATTTTGGGGTGCGGGCCGCGAAGTTGCGGAGTCGTGAAGATTCTCGTCGTTCATGGAAATGTGAAACCTCCTGGTTGCGGATGGATGAAAAGCAGGCACCGGCCGTTGAGCGGCCTATGCGCAGATTCAGTACTCGTCGCGAAACAGAAGCATGGCTCCCAGATTCCGCTCATGGTCATTGGGAAAGCCACACTGGGGCGCGAAGGAATCGGCCTCTCGGAAGGTACCGAAGAGGCGGTCCCACCAGGTGATGTCGCCGTAATTGAAGCCGTGAACATCCAGTTGGTGGTGGATGGAGTGGTGCTCAGGCCGTTGCAGGAAGTATCCGACCCAATGGGGAGTTCGCAGGTTGCTGTGATAGAAGTACTCGCCCAGCACCGCGAAGACGTTGAACCACGCGCCCGCCGCCGGCGACGCTCCAAGAAACGAGTACAACAGGGCGCTGGCAATCATTGAGTCGGCAGCGATCTCGATGGGATGCTTATAAAAAGCCGTGCAAAGTTCAATCCTTGCGGGACTGTGATGCACCTGATGGCAAACGCGCCAGAGGAACTTTACGTCATGCCGCGCGCGGTGCCACCAATAGAACACGAATGTGCCGATAAACCACCCGATGAGCCCCTGCAGGAAGGACGGCATTGCGTCTGCAAAGTGAAAGACCGCCCAGCTCTGAAACCATCGATTCCAAGCGACGCCTGCCAGCATCACCATGCCCACCTGACATAGATTGAGGAGAGCCGCGCGGGCATACCATCCGGGCGCTTCCGGCAACTCGCGCCGGGGAGGATGCGTTCCGCGACAAAGAATAGAACCGTGGCGATGAGGATGATTGCAAGCGGAAGCATGTGGTCTCCTTGACTGCGAACTGGCGGCAAAACCTGCGATGCACTGAGAGTAGGTGTAGGTTGAGGTAAGAACCAGTCAGCAGGTGACAGTTCCGTTGACTGTCACACCATTGGGTCCATTCACTGGAGACGCGTCTGAACCCTTCACCAGCGACGGGATGTTGCAGTTCCGCCGTATGCCGCCGGCAAAACGGAGAAACTGCGGGGCAAGCGAATGCAAATCGTGTTGAGCAGAAGCAGTGAGGTCCCGCTGCGACAACAGCTTGCCGAGCAGATTGTTTTCCTGATTACGACGGGCCAACTGCGGGCAGGCGAGGAACTGCCCAGCGTGCGCGCGCTGGCGCGGCAGAGCAAAGTGCACCACAACACGGTGAGCGAGGCATATCAGGAACTGGTGCGCAGAGGCTGGCTCACGGGGCGTCGAGGAAGTCGCCTGGTGGTGGGAGCGGGCTCCGGCAAAACGGCCGCGAACCCGCGCGATCTGGATGAGCTGGACCTGGACGAAGTGATCAATGAGACCATCCAGCGTGCGCGGCAGATGGGCCATTCGCTGCAGGCGCTGCGGCAGCGGGTGCGCCAACGGCTGATGGCGCAACCGCCGGATCACCTGCTGGTGGTGGAGGACGAACCGGGCCTGCGCGCGATTCTGGAAGCGGAGATTCGTGAGTGCCTGCATTGCTTGGTGGAAAGCTGCCCGTTTGAGGCGTTCGCGCGGGAGCCTGGCCTGACCATCGGCGCGCAGGTTGTGGCGGCCAACCACCTTGTGGACCAGATGAAGCCGTTTGTGCCGCGCAGCCGGCCGGCGGTCGGCATCGTCTACGCGCAGGCGGCCGAGCACCTCGAACTGATTCGCGCGCTGGAGAACCCATCCATTGTTGCGGTCGCATCGGTGAGTGAAAGCCTGCTGAGAACGGCGCGCGGATTGCTCGCGCCGGCTGTTGGGATGAAACACACGTACAACGAGATTCTGGTCGCGCCGGGTAAACCAATCAGCCTGGGCACGGCCGACCTGATCTTCTGCGACTCCGTCACGTTTTCCAGGGTGCGCTCGCGGCGCAAGATTCACTACCGGCTGATTGCCGAGGACTGCCTGGAAGACATCGCCGCTTCTCTGCGCCGGAACTGACGCATCGTGGGCTCTAGCGCAGTGAGGACCGCGTTCTACTTGGCCGCGCGCAGCACGTCCCGCCGGCCTTCGAGCACATAGTTGCCGCTGGCGACGCGGCTGCGGGCCTTTGAATACGCGATGTGCTCTTCAGCCAGGATGCGGCCGGCGAGGGCTTCACAATGGCGGCAGGAAGGCGGGAACACGGGACAAGCCGCAGTCTGCGGGGTTGCTTTCCCGGGTCCCGGAAGCGAGACCCGGGGCACCCAAAACTCCAGGGCGGATACGGCATCCGGGGGTGAGAGCCACCCGTCTGCTGCAGCGGCCAGAAGAGGGCTTGAGCGAAATGGCTACTGTTGATCGTGGTTCTGGTCGTGACGCCATTTCCAGTAAGCATTCTTGTCCTGGTCGCTGCGCTTCTTGTAGTCCTCGTGCGTGCGATGATTTTGTTGTTCCCACCGAGTGTAGTTCCCGTTCTCTGGGGCCCACGAACGGTACTGGTGATCGTAAGAATCGTAGACGCGCCCACGAACCGCACATCCGGTGTTGAACACCATCGCGAATAGAGACAACGTGAACAAGAGCCGACTGAGTTTCTTCGCTGGGGATCTCATCGTTTCTCCTTTTCCGAGATTTCTCGGTCATCTGCCATAGCACACGGAGATGCCGGTCCGGTGAATCCGGTTGCTTGTCGAAGCGCGTACGAAACTTTGCGCAACCCGTCAATTCCGCTCTCGTAATTTGGAATCAAGGAAATACAGGACAGGTTTGCTCGGCTGCCCCAGTTCAATTTCATCGGCTACAGCGGTTCCAGAGTAGCTGTACAGAGAAAGCACGCTGTCAAGTGGCGTTTTCCTCAAGAAAACACCACCTTTCACCATCGTTAGAAAGGGCACATGAACTCTGGAACCGCTCTCAGAATGCTGCGCGCGCCATCATTCATTGCCAGATCGCCCATGTGTGGATCGAGCGATCAGGCGAGGGGCCGGTCGGCCCTCAAGATGGGGTGTGTCACCGGCAATGGGGAAGCTGTTTGGCTGAAAAGCGCGAGTGCGCGAATGAAGCGACTACCTGGCTTCGCGCAGCACGTACCGCCGCCCCTGCAACTCATAGCGACCGCCGGCGACGCGGGCGATGGCCTCTGAATACGCGATGTGCTCCTCGGCCAAAATGCGCCTGGCCAGCGAGTGGGCATCGTCCTCGTCGAAGACCGGGATGGCGCGCTGCAGAATGATGGCGCCGTGGTCGAGATGCTCGTCAACGAAGTGGACGGTGCAGCCGGCCACGCGGACGCCGTAGTCGAAAGCCTGCTGCTGCGCGTCAAGGCCGGGGAAGGCCGGCAGCAGCGAAGGATGGATGTTGAGGATGCGGTTGGGAAAGGCCGCGAGGAAGCCCGGCGAGAGCAGGCGCATGTAGCCGGCGAGGATGACGAGATTGACCTTGTGTTCTTTCAGACAGTCGATGAGGCCGGCGTCATGCTCTTCCCGCGGGCGGCCCTTGGAGACGAGGATTTCCGTGGTCAGGCCAAGCTCGCGCGCGGCCGCAATGCCGGCTGCCTCGGCAACGTTGGAAATCACAACGGCGATCTCAACGCCGGCGAGGCTGCCGGAGCGAATGTTCTCCGCGATGGCGAGGAAGTTCGACCCGCGGCCGGAGAGGAGAACGCCGAGGCGCAAGGGCGCTTCAGAGTTTCCCGGCTGCTGCGCGCTCATGTGTACTGGACCCGGCGCTCGCCCTTGACCACGCGGCCGATGAGGTGGAATTTTTCCTCGGCGCGGTCAAGCAGGGCCTTGGCGCGCGTGAATTTGGCGGCGGGAATGGCGGCAATCAGGCCGATGCCCATATTGAAGGTGCGCAGCATTTCGTCCTGCGGAACCTGGCCGAGGTCGCGCAGGTGGGTGAAGATGGGCAGCACCGGCCAGGAGCCTAGCTCGATCTGAGCGGCGGTGCCCTTGGGCAGAATGCGGGGCAGATTCTCCGTGATGCCGCCGCCGGTGATGTGGGCCATGCCGGTGGTCAGGCCGGCGGCCACCAGCTTTTGGATCACATGAAGATAGCTGCGGTGGGTCTTCATCAGGGCCGCTCCGGCCTTTTCGTGGATGGCGCTGACAAACTGCGAGGGCTTGTAGCCGGCAATCTCGAAAAATAGCTTGCGGGCAAGCGAGTAGCCGTTGGTGTGCAGGCCTGTGGAGGGCAGGCCGATGAGCACGTCGCCGGGCCGAATCTCCGCGCCGGTGACCATCTTGTCGCGGTCCACCGCGCCCACGATGAAGCCGGCAAGATCGTATTCGCCGTCGGCATAAAAGCCGGGCATCTGGGCGGTTTCTCCGCCGATGAGTACGCAGCCGTTGGCCTTGCATGCCTGGGCGAGGCCGGTGACCACATCTTCAATGAGGCCGGGGTCAAGGCGGCCTGTGGCCAGGTAGTCGAGGAAGAACAGCGGCGTTGCGCCCTCGACGGCGATGTCATTCACGCAGTGGTTCACCAGGTCCACGCCGACGGTTTCGTGCATGCCCAGCTGGAAGGCAACCTTGAGCTTGGTGCCGACGCCGTCCGCCGAGCTGACCAGGATGGGATTCTTGAAGCGCTGCAGGTCGAGCCGGAAAAGCGCGCCGAAGCCGCCAATGCCGCCCAGGACGTTGCGGTTGAAGGTCTTTTGCGCGAGGTATTTGATGCGGTCCTTGGCGCGGTCGCCGGTGGAGATGTCCACACCGGCGTCGGCGTAGGTCACGGGCTTGGGCTTGGAGGCGTCGGGCACGATGCAGGCTTTCTTCGGGATGATATGACGAGCGACGGAGAGGCCGGAAAGCTCGATTCTAGCAGGGTGGACGCGGAGATGGCGGTGAGGAACGCGCGATTCGAGGCCTCTGCGCTGGCTATTCGAGGAAATGCACTCGCTCGGCGGGGGTGGGCAGCGGGCACGCGTCGTAGCGGCCCCAGATGCGGTAACGGATCCGGGCGATGAAGCGGTAGACGAGGTCGCGCAGCGGACGCGGGACAAGGCGGAAGCCGCGGGCCACGGCCGGCCAGGGCTGCGGCAGCTCGGCCAGCAGGGCGAGAATGGCGGCGGAGCGGAGGAGAATCAGTTGCGTCGCCTGCCCGGGGTCACGCAGGACAAGGATGGTGCGTGCGGCGAGAGCTGAGGCGGATTCCGGCGGGGCGACGGAAGCAAGCAGCGGAGCGATAAGGTGCGACGAGGCCGGCGCGAAGCGCAGCCGATCGTGGCGGTCGCGGCAGAGGAACCAGCGAACCGCGCGGTTGCAAAGGCCGCAGTGGCCGTCAAAAAGCACGAGCAGGCGGCCATCGAGCTGGAGCGGGCTGGTCACAGGAACTCCATACGAACTGGATGCCGGAGAGCCCGTCGAGACACCGGAAAACCGCGACGGGAGGCCGGACGGCAAGGAGCCGGAGAACGAGGAGCCGGAATTTGACCCGCGGCGCGTGTCATACAAAGACATGCAAAGTATGGCATACTTGAGCCATGAGAAACAGCAAGGTTGTGTCCGTCACCCTTCCCCCTCCGCTGCTGGCGCAGGCGCGCGCGCTGGCAAAGGAGGAAAACCGGACCATGAGCGAGTTGGTGCGCGAGGCCCTGCGGCGCTATCAGCGGGAACGCGCGTGGGACGAGATTCGCGCTGTGGGGCGCGCGGCTGCGGAACGGGCTGCGGTGCGCAGTGAGGACGATGTGGTTCGCGTGATTCATGAGTTGCGGCGCGAAGACCGTACGGCGCGCAAAAAGTTGCGCCGCTAGAGAGTCCGCGGGATCGACGAATGGCCAATTCGGGCGAGATTCGCGCGGTTCTGGATTCCAACATTTACATCTCGGGGCTTCTGTTTGGCGGATTGCCGTTCCGCGTGCTGCGGTTGGCGGAGGCTGGTGCTTTCCGGCTGGTGTCATCGACCGCAATCCAGCAGGAAACAGAGCGCGTTCTGGCGAAGAAATTCGCGTATAGCCGAAGGATGATCCGTCAATCATGCGGGCCGTTGTGGAAGATTGCGGAGTGGGTGGAACCGGCGATCCGCGTGGACATTTGCCGGGACCCCGACGACAACAAGGTGCTGGAATGCGCGCTGGCAGGCGAGACGGAATATGTGGTCACGGGCGACCGTGATTTGCTGGAGCTTCCGCCGGTGACGCAGTACGCAGTGACCAACGCGGCGGGTTTCCTTGGAGCTTTGGAGGCACGGCGCTGAGGGTGTAGCGGCGGCGTGGCACTCCCTATACTAAAGGGGCTATGAGCGCGATTAAGCGAGAGACCACTGAGAAGCAGGGCAGCACGGACAAGCACGCAAAGGCGCACGAGCGTTCGCGGGCGTTGCAGCAGCGTGCGGAGCGTGTGTTTCCCGGCGGCGTGAATTCGCCGGTGCGGGCCTTCAAGGCGGTGGGCGGCCTGCCGCCGTTTGTGGCGCGGGCCCGGGGCGCGTGGGTCACGGACGCCGACGGCAACCGCTATGTGGACTACGTGGGCTCGTGGGGTCCCATGATTCTGGGGCATGCGTTTCCGCCCGTGGTAGAGGCAATCGCGCGCGCGGCCCGCGATTCGGCGAGCTTTGGTGCGTCCACATCGTCCGAGGCCGACCTGGCCGAACGCATTCAGGCCTGCGTGCCGGCGATGGAAAAAATGCGCTTCGTCAGCTCGGGAACCGAGGCGACCATGTCCGCGATCCGAGTGGCACGCGCGGCCACCGGGCGGAAAATCATCGTCAAATTCGAGGGCTGCTATCACGGGCATGCCGACGGGTTGCTGGTCAAGGCGGGCTCCGGCGTGGCCACGCTGGGCATTCCGGGCTCGGCGGGCGTGCCGGAGGAGATTGCACGGCTCACGCTCGCACTGCCCTACAACAATCTTGACGCCGTGGAGGCGGCGTTCGCAGCGTACGCGGGCGCGATTGCCGCGGTCATTCTGGAACCGGTGGTGGGCAATGCCGGGTGCATTCCGCCGGCGGAGGGCTTCCTCGCCGGACTGCGGCGGCTGACCGCGCGGGAGGGCGCGCTGCTGATTGTCGACGAAGTAATGACGGGCTTTCGCGTGGCACTGGGCGGGGCCTGCGCGCTCTACGCCGTGGACCCGGACCTGGTGACGCTGGGCAAGATTGTGGGCGGCGGGCTGCCGGTGGGCGTCTTCGGCGGGAAGCGGCAATACATGGATCTCCTTGCGCCGCTTGGGCCGGTCTATCAGGCCGGAACGCTGAGCGGAAATCCCCTGGCGATGGCCGCGGGAATTGCGACGATTGGCTATCTGCAGCAGCACGAGCGCGAGGTCTATGCGCGGCTCGAAGCAACATCGAAGGCCGTGACCGAAGGCGTGATGGCCGAAGCCGCGCGCGCAGGCGTGGCGCTGACCTTGAACCGCGTGGGCTCGATGTTTACCGGCTTCTTTCGAGCTGCGCCGGTCACAAATTTCGACGATGCCGCGAAGAGCGACACGGCGGCATTTGGGCGTTTCCACCGCGCGATGCTGGAGGCCGGCGTGTGGCTGCCGCCATCGCAGTTTGAAGCGGCTTTCCTGAGCACGGCGCATGGCGCGGCGGAGACGCGGCAGACGATTGACGCGGCGCGCGAGGCCTTTGCGGCAGTGCAGGCGGGCTGAGCGCGACTTCATTTTTCGCGCGTGCTTCTCTTTTGCGCGTGCACCCAAAGGCGCGACTGGAACGGGTGTCAAGCTCCTTTGATGAGGAACAGCAAGCCTGCCACGACGAGCGTGACCTCGATGATCCAGACAAAGACCCGCTCCGGCAGGCGGTCCACGATGCGCTTGCCCCAGAATGAGCCGAGCACCATCAGCGGGCCGAGGAAGAGCCCGATAAGCACGTCGCGCATGGGCAGAATCTGCGCGTGGCGATAGGCGATGAGCTTGAAGACGTGCATGGTGACCGTTGCCAGCGCTTCGGTTCCGATGTAGGCGCCCTTTACCAATCCAAACGCGAGAAAGAACGGCGCCATCAGCGGGCCCACACTGCCCAGCAGCGCGGAAAGGAAACTGGCGCCTGCGCCGATTCCGGCGAAGGCGGGCGCGGGCGGACGCCAGAACGCCTTTGGATGGGCATGCCGCCAGACCACAATCAACAGCAAAAATGCGCCGAGGATGCGCGTGAGCGCGGGCAGCGGCGCGCGGGCAAACAGCAGTCCGCCCAGCAGCGCCATGGGCACTCCGCCAAGGGCAAACCACCCCACGACGCGCAGGTTCACCTGGCTGCGATTGAACCAGACGCGGCTGCCGTTGCCGATGAGCTGCGCGACCGTGAGGATAGGGATGGCCTCGCGCACGCCGAAGGTCCACACCAGCACAGGCAGCAGGACGGCAGCTCCGCCAAAGCCAGCGACCGCTGCGAGAGTGGCCGCCACCAGCGAGGCGGCAAGGACGACGACGATATGGAGAACATCCGGCAAGGGTCTGAGTGAAAGAACGGAGTTGTGCGGAGTTTATTCAGGCGCGGGCCAGGCATCCAGCGTGACGAACGTGTGCGTGCGGTGGTAGCGCTCAAGCAGTTGCGCAACGGCATCCACGGAGGGCCCGCGGTTGGCGCCCAGTTCGCGATGGCCGCCGTCATGGAGGACGATGTTGGTGGCAAATCCGCGGCGCTGGTTGCGATCGATTGTGTGGCTCAGGCGCGCGGCGATGCGCGTGGCGGAGGGCTCCGACCAGTCTGTGGTGATCGCGTTCCAGAGAACGGGAATCATGCCGAGACGGCGCGCGGTGCGCAGGACAAAAGGCCGGCGGCCGCCGAAGGGCGGGCGAAAGTAGTGGACAGGCTGGCCAGTGAGCTCGGCGAGCGTCTCGGAGGTGCGGTGCAGCTCATCCTGAACGCGCGCGGCGGAAATAAAAGCGAGGTTGGGATGCGACCAGGAGTGGTTCCCGACGAGGTGGCCGGCCTGGGCGATGCGCCGGACGAGATCGGGCGCGGCCTGGGCATAGCGGCCGACGAGGAAGAAGGTGGCGCGGACATCGTGTTCGGCCAGGATGTCGAGCAGGCGCGGAGTGTGCGCGGGATTGGGGCCGTCGTCAAAAGTGAGCGCAAGCTCGCCGGGACGCGGCGGTGCAGTAAGCGTGCGGCCAAAGAGCTGCGAGGCCGGACCCATGGTGGCCCATGCGCCGCCGGCAGCCAGGCCAACTACGGCTGCGGTGGCGGAAAGGCCCGCGGTAAGTCCGGTGGCGAGCGAAACATGCATGCTGCATTACAGTGTGCGGTGCGGCGCGGTGCGAGGGCAAGCCGAGGATTGCGGGGGAATGTGACGGCTGAGAGAGATGCCACCCACAATTTCCAAAGACCAATCGCCCGGGCAAGCTTATTCGGATGCGTCGGGCTTCGTTTTTCACGGGGTCTTCACTTACGGGTAATCGAACGATTGCCGACTGCACAACCTTTTGGCTGATTTCCCGTCCTTATACCGAGCCATACCCGGTTGCCGGGAATTCATGGCTCCACTGAAATTCGAACTGCATTGGGGGGAAAGCGGAATCAAGGAAGGAGACTGAATGAAAGGACTCTCTTGCCTCGCCCTGACTTTGTTCTTGTATGCGGGTTCAACATGGAGCCAGACGGGACCGGCCCCCGGTGACGTGCCCTCTGCCAATCGAGCCAGGGCGGAGGTATTTGGCGGCTTTTCGTTCGCTGGCGGTGGTGCTTCTCAGGCGGGCTTCGCAACCGGAATCGATTATGGATTCAATGGGGGCGCAGACTTTCGCTTGCGCAATCACATTTTCCTTGTGGGCGACGTGAGCCAGTACAACGATCCGACAAACAACGTCGACACCAGCTCGGACACGGTCTTCCTCTTCGGTCCGCGCTACCTGGTCGCGCTTCGACCTCAATCGCGGGTTTCGCTCTTTGGCGAGTTTCTGGCCGGCGGCAACGCTTTCCATAACAGCGGCCAGTCCTACACCTTCCTTTACAACAGCGCGACCACTTTTGCCTTCGCTGCTGAAGGTGGCCTCGACTATGCCTGGAGCAGGCACTGGAGCACGCGTTTTGAAGGTGGCTTTTTACACAGTACGTTGGACTACAGCACCTATGGCGGACCTGCGGTTCCTGCCACGGCTCCCAACAGCCGCGGGCGCTTTGCAGCCGACGTGGTGTATCGCTTCTGACGCGACCAACGGTGCCTGGACCGAACCGGCGATCGATGCGCCGCTCAGCGAATCACAGTGCCGCGGGATCTGAGCGTTTGGCCGTCAATTCTGACATCGCTTCTCGTTGGCACAGAATCCCGTCCGCAAGTCGATCATACCCACAATTACTAAACCGTTGCTGAAAGTCCGACCTGTGCCCTCACTGCTTGATGCACCACGGCCCCAACCG
The DNA here is from genome assembly GCA_049678625.1 of Occallatibacter sp. Taxonomy (GTDB): domain Bacteria; phylum Acidobacteriota; class Terriglobia; order Terriglobales; family Acidobacteriaceae; genus Telmatobacter. The sequence goes on from JBAUEO010000025.1 coordinate 14,550, forward strand.
GCGTATACTCACTAGTGTTCGGGCTGCATCCTGCGTGTACGGAGCGGCACTGGAGAGACGATGAGTGTAACCAGGTTCCCTGAGGGCTTCCCTGAAGGCGGAGCGTCTTCCGCCGCAACTCCCACCACAAAAATCACCATGCCGGGGCTGGCCGAGAAGAAGCGGCTGGGGCGGCCCATCTGCGCGCTGACGGCTTACGATTTTGCAACCGCGCGGCTGCTGGACGAGGCCGGCGTGGACCTGATTCTGGTGGGCGACTCGCTGGCCATGGTGGTGCTGGGCCATGAGAACACATTGGCCGTGACCGTGGACGAGATGCTGCACCACACGCGCGCGGTGCGGCGCGGCGTGCGGCGGGCGATCCTGGTGGCGGACATGCCCTTCGGCAGCTACCACGGAATCGTTTCGGACGGCGTGGCCAACGCCGTGCGCTTCGTGAAGGAAGCCGGAGCCGAGGCCGTGAAGATGGAGGGGCCGCGCGTGGAGCTGGTGCGTGCGCTCACCGAGTGCGAGATTCCCGTGGTGGGCCACCTGGGACTCACGCCGCAAAGCCTGCACCGCATGGGCGGCTACAAAGTGCAGGGCAAAACGGTGGCCGCCGTGGAGCGGCTCACCGCCGATGCGCTGGCCCTCGAAGAAGCCGGTGCGGGCGCGCTGGTGCTCGAGGGCGTTCCGCGCGAGGCCGCCGCGGCCATTACGCGCGAGCTCGCGATTCCCACCATCGGCATTGGCGCGGGACCGGAGTGCGACGGGCAGATTCTGGTCTTCCACGACATGGTGAATCTGACATTCGCGCCGGCGGCAAAGTTTGTGCGGCGCTATGCGGACGCTGCGGCGCTGATGCGCGGCGCGGTGGAGCATTATCGCGACGACGTGACCCGGCGCGCGTTTCCCTCGGACGAGGAGAGCTATCACCTGCCGGAAGCTGCCCGCGAGGCGTTGACGCCGAAGCCGCAATCGGCGCGCAAGCTGCATACGTTCAGGAAAGCCTGATGGAGATTTTGCGGACGGCGCAGGATTTGCGGCAGCGGGCGCGGTTCGCGCGGGCACAGGGCAGGATAATCGGCCTGGTTCCAACCATGGGCGCGCTGCATGCCGGGCACGCGTCGCTGATGCGCGCGGCGCGGCGTGAGTGCGGCTTTGTGGCGGTGAGCATTTTCGTCAATCCCACGCAATTCGCTCCGAATGAGGATTTCGCTCGCTATCCGCGCAGCTTTGAGGCCGACTGCGCGCTGGCCGAGAGTGAGGGCGCGGACGTGGTCTTTGCGCCGGCCGTGGAGGAGCTGTATCCGCCCAGCGCGGCGACTTTCATTGAGGTGGAAGGCTTAAGTAATCGCCTCGATGGCAAATCCCGCCCGGGACATTTTCGCGGCGTGGCCACCGTCGTCGCGAAGCTGCTGGCGGCGGCTGAGGCGGACCGCGCCTACTTCGGACAGAAGGACGCGGCACAGGTTGCCGTGTTGCGCAGGATGGTCGCGGATCTGCGCCTCGGCACGGAGCTGGTGGTCTGCCCCATTGTGCGCGAGGCGGACGGGCTGGCGCTGAGCTCGCGCAACCGCTACCTGAACGCCGAGGATCGCGTGCAGGCGCTGGTGCTCAGCCGCGCCGTGCGCCGTGTGGAAGCGCTGGTGACGGCGGGCGAACGAAACGCCGAGGTGCTGCTGGCCGCGGCGCAAGCCACCTTTGCGGCGGAGCCGAGGGTTCGCGTGGATTACGCGGAACTGGTGGACTGGGCCACGCTGGAGCCCGTGAGCGAGGCCGCGCCGGGCATGCTGTTTGCCGTGGCGGCGTGGGTGGGCGCGACCAGGCTGATCGACAACATGATGATTCGCTGAGAACGGGATTGCGTTGCTGCAGGCGAAGACGGCAAGCTGTTAGACATGCCCGAACTGCCCGACATTTCCGCCTACATTCGCGCTCTGGAGTCGCGCGTGGTGGGGCAAACGTTGCAGCAGGCGCGCGTGGCCAGCGTGTTTCTGCTGCGCACGGTGGACCCGCCACTGGCCAGCGCCGAGGGTCGCGCAGTCCATGCGGTGCGGCGCGTGGGCAAGCGCATTGCGATCGGTGTGGACAACGATATATGGCTCGTCCTGCACCTGATGATTGCGGGGCGGCTGCACTGGAAGCCGGCGGGCACGAAGCTGGGAGGACGGAATGCGCTTGCGGCCTTCGATTTTGCATCGGGCTCGCTGGTGCTGACCGAGGCCGGCAGCAAGCGACGCGCGAGCCTGCACATGGTGCGCGGCGAGGATGGGCTGCGCAGCATGGACCCGGGCGGCATTGAGATTTTTGAGACGGATCTGGACCGATTTCGCGCGGCGCTCGCGGCGGAGAACCATACGCTCAAGCGCGCACTCACTGATCCGCGCGTAATCAGCGGCGTGGGCAACGCCTACTCGGACGAGATTCTGCACGCGGCCGAGCTTTCTCCGCTGGCGCAGACGCAGAAGCTCAAACCCGATGATTGGACCCGGCTCTTTCGCGCGGCGCGGGAGACCCTCGAAACGTGGACGGCCCGGCTCAGCGCCGAGGCGGATCAGAAATTCCCTGAGCACGTGACCGCCTTTCGCCCGGAGATGGCCGTGCATGGGCGCTTCGGCAAGCCCTGCCCGCGCTGCGGCCAGCCGGTGCAGCGCATCCGCTATGCGGACAACGAGACCAACTACTGCGCGCGCTGTCAGACGGGCGGAAAGGTGCTGGCCGACCGGGGATTGTCGCGCCTGCTCGGGGCCGATTGGCCGCGCTCGCTGGAGGAGCTCGAAGCCCTCAAACGCAAGTGACACGCGCGCAAATCGCGGTCTGCAGCCGGGGCCCGCGCAGTTGACGGGTAGGGGGATAGGGGCGAGGAAAAGTGCACCCCCAACTGGACACTGACAGTGTCACCCTCACTCAATCTCGCTGCGGACGAGAATTTGCTTGGCGCATTAGAATCCAGAAAACAGCTTTTCTAGGAGACGCAAGTTGGCCGAACCAAAAGGAGGCTATTTCATCAGCTTCGAGTATTCGCGCCGTCATGCGCTTGCAGAATCGCTCGAAGCGTACGAGAAGTTCACGTACGACCTTTCAACCCTGGATTGGCATCCAGCCCAACGAAACTTCTTTCTCATCGCTCTATCAGGTGAGCCGAATCTCATTGGGAGTGCTGCGATGGCGTCCAGGACCCGAGGACGAACCACAGGCGGTCATCGGTATGAGTTTTCGCATTTCGTCCAGTTCGATCCCATCGATTTAGATGAACTGACTGTCAACCTGCCTTCGGGAGCCAAGAAGACGATCAAACTAGCGGAAGGAAGTCATGGAAGATGGTTTCCTCCGGTGGTCTGGAGTCATCTGCTTGAAGAACTGCACGAACAGCGACCACAGGCCGCAACGAGTCTCAGGGCATTATGGAATCGTGTCAATACACCAGATCTATTCGATCCTTCAGCAGACGTCCAGCGAATCTCCATGCAAAGAGACGCGATAGGCCTGAGCCTCGATATTGCTGGATTAACAGATATCAGAAAACGAGAATTCAAGAAGGTTCCTTCGATTGAACAGGCAAGGGAGGTTGATTCGTTTATCGATCTCATGGACACCCAAAAGCCGCAGGAAAGAATGCTGGTTAATTACGATGCAAACATCTTTAAAGATATCGTTGCAACAGGTGTCTCTGCGTCCGCCACCTTCACGAACGGCAGGAGGAGGTTGCGCGTGTGGACAGTAGATCGAAGCCCTATCGAACGGTTCACCGGTGTCGACCTGGTGTTCCATAACCAAGATTTCAATAGTTTGCTGCTTCTTCAATACAAGTGTTTGGAGAGTGTCAGAAATGGGGGCTGGCATTATCGGCTAGATCGCCAATTCAAGGCTGAACTTGCACGAATGAAGAATACTGCCGCAAACATACTTGGTCGCTCTCGGGAAACAGAGCGCCTTGAGGACATTCGCTTGAACGAGGATGCGGTTTACTTCAAATTCTGTAAGCGAATCCCTTTGGTTAAGCAAAGCGGAGAACTTGCCGAGGGAATGGTAATTGCCCTCTCGACCATCGAAGTGCTTCTAGACGGCGAAACGACGATTCGATATGACAATGGCACTCGTTTTCTAAATAACACCACCTTCGCGACACTCGCTAGAGACGGATGGATAGGAAGTCACGGGTTAAGCTCAAAGGACTATCGCGAAATCCTTGGTCTTTCAGATGCTGAGACTGATCGCTCTCTTGTTTTAGCTGATGCCAGCGACATTTCTAGCTAAGCGTTTTCGGCCTAGGAGATAGCCCTAGCGCACTATGTCCTGATCTGCAGCCAGTCCGCAGTACGGAAAGAGCTCATCCCAGTGTCGAAGTAAAGTTGCCAATCTCCACCTTCGTTTGCAGCCGGGACAGACGTAGTAGTAATTACGTTGCCTCTCCACGTCTTGGCTGACGCCAAGCAATTCCCCACAGTGTTCGCAATTCAACTCGGGCAATTCTTCTCGCGTCACATGGTAGGATTGGGTCCGGCATTTCAGACAAACGCAACCGATCATTCCTCCGCGTCTGCTCTTTACCAGAAGAGCTTTTGCGCTGCAACAGGATGATGGGCCACGTCGATAAAGGAAACGGAGAGTCTCCATTGCCGATCAGTTCCTCCGGCCAATAGTCTAGCTAAACATTGGAGAGTCGCGATCATCATGAAGCCAAAATTCCCAACAACGCCAGCCCGTTCTGCACTGATGTCCAGCATCCGGTCCAAGAACACGAAACCGGAACTGATTATTAGAAGCGCTCTCCACGCGATGGGCTATCGATTTCGGCTTCACATGCGACAACTGCCAGGCTCACCTGACATCGTGCTCCCTAAGCACAAAACAGTAATCCAGGTTAAGGGGTGCTTTTGGCATGGACATAGTTGCCGTGCGGGACTACTACCGAACACCAATCGGGATTACTGGGTTCCTAAACTAGCCAGAAATCGAGACCGTGATCGCTTAAGCGAACGAAAGCTACGGCGTCTTGGATGGTCCGTTTTCTCGATGTGGGAATGTGATATTAAACGGTCCACTTTTGCACAGATCCAGTCCCGACTTCGCGTGATTCTCAATCGCGGGTAAGCTCTAGATGCTGTTACCCTTTCCGACAAGCAAGACGCTTTGAAATGGCGCAAAGCAAAGACGCACGATGGAGTGTTTCATTTTTCGCCAACTGGATGTACATTGGATACACATTGGATGCCGTCCGGAGATACGCGTGAAAGAGTCTGGCTTACGGATTCGCGTGGAAAGCCGACTTCGAGAAGATTTCTTGCAGTCATGCCAAAGGGACGATCTCACGGCCGCCCAGGTTCTTAGGGCGTTTATGCGGTTCTATGTGGAGAAGCGTATGCGGGGTGAGCAGATAGAGCTCTTCCAACATTCAGATCTACGCGAATTTGAAATCCGGCGGGAAAGACTCAAATGAACACGGCTCGGGCAGTTTTGGCTGATCGGAACGAATACCTCGCGGAGCTCGATTCGCTAGTTATTCCTTCGCGCGGAAATGGCCTCGGCTTTGTTTCCGTTTTCTGTGGCGGCGGTGGGCTTGATATGGGCTTCGCTTCGGCAGGATTTAAGCCTCTCTTTTCGTCTGACGTCATGCCAACTGTCTGCGACACGATACATAGGAATTTGACAAAACACATTGTAGAGCCGCATGACATTTCTGAACTTTCTGGTCGCGACGTACTGAAACGCGTTGGCGGACCAGTAGATGTGGTCATTGGAGGACCACCCTGCCAGTCCTTTAGCATTCTCGGAAGCCGAATGTCCACAAGCGATCCTCGTGGGCAGCTGGTCTACGAATACGCTCGGTTCATACATGAGATTCGACCGAGAGCATTCCTCTTTGAAAATGTTCCTGGAATCTTGACCGTGAATGGCGGCGCGGACTGGAAAGACCTGGTACAGGTTTTTGAAAAGAAAACAGGTTACTTTCTCGACTCGGAAAAACTCAATGCCGTCTGGTTCGGAGTTCCGCAAATTCGTCAAAGAATCATCATGGTCGGATTTCGCAAAGAGTCAGATCGTGATAGATTCGTTTGGCCAAAACGCAGTTATTCTGAATCCTTCGAACAGCCCGAGCTTGGGTTGCGACTTCCCAGAAAGGCAAAGTTGGCGTTGGAGAACCTCGGGGTTCTTCCGAATCACATTCTGCGGGAGCACGGGGAACGCGTGACAGCTAGGTACAGCCAGATCACGCCGGGCTCACGTGATCGTAAGGATCATACCGATCGAATTGATCCTGAGCGGCCATCGGGGACCGTGCTAGTTGGATCAGGAGCGGGCGGTGGTCGCCCATTCATTCACCCCTATGAACACCGCCATATCACCGTAAGAGAGGCAGCTCGTCTTCAGTCCTTCCCAGATTGGTGGGAGTTTGTCGGAGGGCCGACTGCAGCCTATCGGCAAGTGGGCAATGCTGTTCCCCCATTAATGGCGCGTGCCATCGCGAAGGAAATTGGGAAAGCGATTCGATAATGCCCCGGCCACTCCCCCACCCTGGACACAGCTGGTACATGACCCAGCATGCGGTAGGAATTCAAGCGGAGATTCTGTACCGATTGCTGGAGTATGCCGCTCCTTTCCAAGGGCAGACCGATTTTGGTCATAAGATCACCGAGCTGATGATTGCTGGTAGTGTCCTGACATCGAATGTACGTGGAGGCGTGCCAGATGCATGGAGAGATTATCAGCAGGTACTTGCCGAGTTGGGGCTAATTGTATCCACAAGGACAAGCCCTTCGCTTGGTATCACTGAACTCGGCAGGCTGTTACTCGCTGGAGAAATCGGTTTCGCCGAGCTCATCGGAATCCAAGCTCTGCGATATCAGTACCCAAACGGGCAGAAATACATCATTCAGTCTCGTTTGCGAGAAGAACTGGAAAATGCATCCATAGTTGTTCCTGACTCATTGACTGAGCTTCAGTCCTCTCGAAGAATCCTTATCAAACCCGGAACGCTTATTCTCAGAGTTTTACTTGAACTGCTCGAACGGGAATCGCGTGTTCTTTCCGTTTCTGAGTGTCAGGCCTTCTTAATCCCCTGCAGAGAGAATTCCGAGTTCGATTTGGCTATTAACGATATCGTCTCGTATCGTCGTTCGCGAATGGACATTAGTCAGGTAAACCGGCATGCGCGGAGAAACGTGCAGGACTGGTTCAGGCTGTTGGGAAAAACAGACTTTTTTGGTTTAGATTCGGACGGAAACATTTTTCTTAGCGAATACAGTCTCGCCAACCGGGAGAGTGTCGAACAATATTGCAGATCTCAAGAAGATCTCTCATCGTTCTGGATTCCACAACGCTTCGACCACGTGGAACGTCTGAGCTGGTTTGATTGGTTTGGGAGCCTTCCTTCATCAGCACAGCTGGGATTTCGCAAAAATCTCAGTGACGACCCACAATACTCGAAGGAGAACTACATCGAGGGGGCTGATGATGAAGAAGAAAATCAAGGACCAATTTCCACAACGGCAGCTCTGAATTTGCGGCCTCTAGATGTCTCCTCCCTTGGATCCAGATCCTCGCCGGAGTTTTCCGAGGACGTCGAAGCGCTTCTTGCGAACCTGAGAAAGGGCATTGCAAAGCGACATGCAAAGTCAGTGCTGCATGACCTAATCATAAAGAGCCTTGCTGAGCGATTCATCGCGCAGGGTGCTGCAGTTGAATCGGATCCAGATTCAATCGACCTTCTCGCCAGATGGCCAACCGGAAACACAGCGATCTTCGAAGTCAAGACAGTGACTCCGCGGAACCTCCAACTGAGGCTTCGAACCGCAATTGGGCAGGTGGAAGAGTACGCCTACAGGCGCGGACGCGAAACGGGAGATCAATCAGACAGGATAGTTGTAGTGAACACCAGTTTCGAATTCGCGAACTGGCGAATCCCATTCATGGTCGAATATTTGGGAATTGGACTTATATGTACCACCAAGGATGTTTACAACGCGGCTGCACCGGAGGATTCTCGAACATCGGACTACTGGCTTAATTTGTAGGAACCGTTCCTATCTGTTTCCGCCAATTGCCTCTCACCCGAGACCACTATTTGCGCGTGATCATTCACTCACTCCGGCGAGTTTAGACAAGATTCGCCAGTGTCTCGGATGTGGTGACAATCCCTTGCGAATGTCACGCGCATAGCTGTTCGATACCTTAAGTGTTCTTGCAATCAATGGGCCACGAACCGAGAGAAGCGCTGGCCGGATCTGCTCAGAGTAGAAAGCCGTCGTGAGCCAAGACGGCTGATCTGAAGGTGTCCAGGCATGCTGCGCAAGCGCGTTGATCTTTTGTGTTGCCGCTCTTTTCTGCTGGGCCTTAGGACCGAGGGCCATGGTCCGCGCGATACGTCCAGCCGCGTCTCGCTGCTCGGTCATGATTTCAGTCGAACAGGATTTGCAGTGGATCGAATCGCCAATGATTTCCTTCCCACAATTGCAGCAATGTCTCGTTGGTTTCACATCAGGCTTGGGATTTGGGAGTGGATTGCTGCCTTTTGCAATTCGTTTGTTTCGTTGCGTGAGCCTTGTGGGGAGATGATGCGAAGGTGCGTTCTTAGGAGTGCTGAGTTCTCGCGTGAACCACTCAGCAACAGGCGCTACCAACTGCGCCCACTTCGAAGAGGTTTGCGAAAGAATCGATGCGAAGTTTGCCATTAGCCGACAGTTTCCGTCGCTTTGCTCAAAGAAGTTGCTGCGTGGAAGGGGGCCACGCTTGATCCAATCGAGCACGAATGCATCCACATCAGGTCTGACGACCTCCATCAGGTCTAAGGCCAGGCTGTCACGAGAGGGAACATCGACGTGCATGACGCCAATTCCGGGATCGAGGCCCAAGGTTGCGGCGGCTAGCCGTGCCTCGGATTCAAGCAGAGCATAAAGGTAGTTCAGGATTGCATTCACGGGATTTGTGGCCAAGCATGGAGATCTCGTGAGCGGCGACATCCGTGCACCGAATGTGCGCCAGTGGTCAGGAACACGCGGCAAGTCCTTTTTGGGAAACATGATAGATAGGTTCCGCCACGCCGACCAATAAGCGAGAGCGGCCTGCGATTCGGCGAACCGGACCGCATCGATGGAAAATGCTTCTGCCAGATCAGTTCGGCATTGACGAATTGAATGCGCAACTGATTCATTGGCCAGATCATGCATCGCCACTCGTTCCTGCCCCGCGAGTTTCCGGTCTACCAATTCTCGGCTGATCCGGAGCGCAGTCCCGTTTTGGAGAGCCAGAGCCTGTGCACGGCGAAGCCGGACATCCGAGGGGCGCACTGGTCCTGTCGTGGCCGTCACCGACCCATCCCGATCCAACATGACGAACGATGCGTTCTGATCTGCAAGCCAGCGCAGGGCTGAAAATGATATCACGCCGTCCGACCCGATCACGACGAGTCGCTTAAGTCGGTAGTGGCTCAGTTTGAAAGTAAGGCCACCAGATCGGCCATTGTCCACGGCGAAGAGGCGAGCCCGGCTTCCATCGCTGGAGTCACTCTCAAGCTCGAATGAATCCGAACAAAGTTCATGTACATGAAATGCAAGGCAACGGCGTAAGCATGGTTCTCCAGTTTCTTGCTAAAACCGTTTGTCAGGCGCGTAAACCGTCTCATGCTCATTCGCATGGTCAAGTTCTGGCGTTCCACATAGCTCGTGCTGACGTGCGCAGGATCGGGAACGCCACTGACGGTCTTCATGTCACAACCAATGCAAGTGGCAGGGCTGTAGCGGTGCTCAGGCTCGCTTGACGCACCGAAGACCTTATGGAGCATCGCATAATTGGCATCTCCGCCGAAGGCCTCTTCTACAGCCTTAAGGTAAGGCTTGTGAGCGTCCGTGGTGATCTGTGGTGTTCCAACTATGCGAGAGGCGCAATCCATCATGAAATCCTGAGCCCATCCCGCTCCACGTCCGCCGACGAGATAGGAAACGACCAGCTTGGTATCGGCATCAAGGCCCACCCAGGTCCAAACGTCACCCCATCCGATCTCTTTTTTCTCGGCGGAAACGTTGCGAGCTTTGGCACCAACATAAGCCCAAATCTCGTCACATTGGAGGCGCTTCACTTTGACATTGTGAACGTGCGCGTCATGGTAGACCATGCATGCCTCACCAAGATCAACCAGCAGTTTGGTGATTGTGTTCCGAGCGATGCCGGTCATGCGGGACACTGAGCGGAGGCTATTGCCTTCTACAAGGGCCGCCACAACCCGGATACGCTCATCTTGGCCGAGAATGTTCATATTGAAAATTATGCTTGAGTCAATGGGAATAGTCAAGCATTTTAATCATTTTAATGTATCCTGAGACCGCGCCGATGAATCTCTCACAATGGGGGATTGACACTAAGGTGCAAGTGCGGTACTTGACATCGCGTTGTATGATTGGGCAGAGGAAACAGATGCCCTTCCCGACGCTTCTGACCGCGAGAGGTGGCGCATGGATTTGAACGTGCGCGCTTTTCGAACGGTTCAGGCTGCGCTTTCCGAAACCCCCACACTGAGCAAGCGGCAGGTCGCCTCTCGAAAAGGCGGCTTGGCCGGCGGCAAGGCGCGTGCAAAATCTGTTTCTCCTGCGAGGCTGAAAGAGATTGCCAAGGCGGCCAGTTTAGCCCGGTGGGGGAGTTCACGCGGGAAGAAGTGAGACTCTCTTCCTTCGGTATTCCCATTCTTTTGAGTACATAACGGAAAGGTTTACAAAATGGATTCCGCATTGTTGGAGATGCCAGCGAGGGTTGCACAGCCTTTCGAGGGTTGCGCTCTAGGTGCGCTTGACACAACGGCCTCCGGCGAGACGCAAGGTATAAAGCGGAGGGATGAAAGCTTAATCCGCCAGATGACAGAGATGCTGGATAAACAGATTCTCCTCGTTATCTCGTGCCGTGCCACGGAAGAATTTCGAGAGAAGCGCAAAGACGTATGGGAAAAATACTTCCGCGCCAGACGGGCATTGAGCGACACAATTGATCTTTTGGTTCCGAAGAATGTCATTGAGTTGGTGCGCTTCGCTACAGCCGAGAAAGTTTCTGAGGAATTGAAGCGCTCGCGCGACGTACTATTCGGCGAAGGAATTGCGGCCCAAATGGAATTTACTCCGTGGCTCTTAACTAAGATTCAATTTCTTGGGCGAGAGATAGCGAAATCCGGCGAGCCAAGAGATCGAGCCAAGGATAGTGGTTTGCACGAAGATTTTTGCCTCTACGCGGGCTGGGGACAATTTCATTACGATTGCATCCTGGCCTCAATGAAGTTCGAGCTTCCCCTTTCGGAAGAAATTCAGGACTCAGTTCGTGATGGACTGCGTGCTTGGGTAAATGCCTGCGCCATCGCGGAAGAAGCCCTCGCCCTGCGTGGACAAGACGAATCAGAGAGAGCGCCAGAATTCTTTGTGGGACCTTGGGATGAAGAAGACCAGTATCTTCTGGACTCTTCAATGAGAGACCTGAATGAGCAGCACGCCGCCGGCATATAGACAAGGAGAAACATATTGGTGCGAGCCTGATCCGCAAGACACGATTGGATCGGAGCAGGCGGGCAACAGGATATGGCTTATTGTCTCTCAGCGTACTCGTAACAAGTGTGTGGTGGCTCTACCCTTATCAAGGCATACAGAGAAGGCGGGTCCTCCATTTCTGATTCCGGTTCCATCTTCGGAAATAACTGTAATAGATGGAAGCGGCGCTTATGATCGCGTTGCCCTGACGGACCAAATCAGATGTCTTGATAAAAGTAGACTGAGCGGCCAGTGCGGGTCTGTCAGTAGGCGTGCTTTATATTCAGTACTCTCCGGCATAGACAATATGCTCGGACGATCCTACGTAGTTCCCCACTAATTTCAAACTGAGCCACTACCCTTAAGTCCGTGTCCGACACGCGGTAAGCGGCAGGAACTGCGGCCTGCACCGATGCCATCTTCCAGAGTCAGGTGCCCGCGATCGACACGCGCGACGATACCATATCCAGAGAGTGTGATCACTCCGTGTTTCGGCTCTAGTTTCGAGCTCTGTGATGAGGGTTTGCGCAGCAGAGGTAGCTGCGCTACGGTTTGAGTAGCTGCCATTGGAGTACCGCTCCTTTGGTGGTTAGGGCTTTTCGTCTGCTGCTAACAGCCGGGAAGCCCACTTCCTTAAATTATAGATTTTTCTTCAGTCATCTTTCGAAGTATCTTCAGCTCTATCTTGGTTCTCGCCATACCAGATTCGCTTGATAGTTGCGGCACTGACTGTATTTTTATGGGCAGAATGCTTAGCCTCGTATTCACGTGCCACTTCTTCGAATAAATCGTCGAGATTGGTCCCCGGCTTGCGTCGTTCCTTGATCTTTGCGCGAATTTCCTCGCGGGTCTCTGAATCTTCCAACTCCGGTGGCCTACCGCCCGCCTTAAAGCGCGGTCCTGGCTTCACAGCTTCTAGAAAGTAATCCTTTAGGTTTGGCAAGGCACGCTTAGCCTGGAACAGGAACTCCTCTAAGTCTTTTGGGTCTGGTTCTGGTTGGCTGAGCAGCCATGCCGCATATCGGCCCGATTTAGCTCGACGCAACCCCGAGACTGCAGTGTTTGCGTCTACTTCGATCGTTGCGGCTAGAGGAAAAACTGTCACAGTCAAATCTCTGACTATTTGAGCCAAGAAACCTTTTTCCGCAACTACCTTGGCGTAAAGAATATTGATTTTAGTCTCAGAAATCCCACGCCCTCTGAGCCACTTCTCCAACTCAGAAAACATCCGCGCAAACGTTCTCAGAATTGTTTGCTGGGTCTTTCCGGTCAATTGGCCGCTCCTGCGCCGTGCAACAACCAGAGTACCAAAATGGCGGGTCGCCGCCCTCCCATTCAGATTTCTTGGCTCAAAACAACCATGGATATGTTTTGAGCTGAATAGGCTCACATCGCTTCAAGCGTTGTTGAGATCTGATCCGGAAGTGCAACATGAGGCTCATGAAGAAACGGCGCAAGAGCCTTGCACGTCCGAGAACCTCGAAGGATTATTTCGCTCTGCCTGACGCTCAGCAGGAAGTTTGGAACCGCGCTCTCCACGTAGTTGCCAAGATGCGATCCGACGGCCTGTCCCTTACCAGAGCTTCTCGTGAGTTCGGGTTGAATCCACGCACCGTAAAGGCACGAGCTGGATCTGCTTTACGAAAAACGAAGAGCGGACGCTACGTGCCCCGATCGAGTGACACACTCCTGCGCGTGCTTGTCATTCCTGGTCCACAGGGCCAAAGAGAAGTTGCTGTAAAGGACTCGACCGTCGCCAGCAAGATCGCCGAATACAGTGACGCAGTGCAGAGATTTTTGCGCACGGGCGATTTCTCCACGCTCAAGAAGTTCCGCCGAATGAAGCTGCTTGACGAAAAGGGCGAACGGATCAAGCTCATCACCGATCTAGCAGAGCTGCAAAGACTGGGCTCCGCTGGTGTGCTCTCTTTCGAGTCGCTCTATGCGAGGGCGGCGTGATGGACGAGGAGATTTTTACCCATGACGCAATCGCACATGCTCGACGAAGGAGCATCGCGTCCAGGCGAGTCGGCAGGGGGAACGCGTGCGAATGCGGAGTGAGTTATCCCTTTGCGTTGAAAGCAACGCCAAAGGCTGTCAAGTGTATTGAATGTTACCGACAAGAGAGGGGACACAGTATGTACGACAAGCATCATCCTGCAGGCAAAGCAAATCATCTTTTAACAATCCCAATACCCGCGAATGATCACGCGGATCTAAGCGAGGCCCAGCGATCGTGGCCAAAGACAACACTGGAAAACTCTGACCGTAGTCCGCTCTTGGCTGCCTCAGCATGCATTCGCGGGCTTGTTGACATTATCAGAAAACTGATGGACCAGCTACTTCTCTGGATCGCGCAGTTTCTGGAGTTGCTCGATGAGTTTCTGCGTGCACAATTCGGCCCGAAGTGGTGGACGAAAAAAGAATTTGTCGAATTTACAAAAAGGAGCGAAAACAAATGAACAACAATGGCGTTACACCCATCCCAGTAGCGGTTCGAGTGTATCCAGATCCACCGAACGAAGCACGAAGCAAACGGCGCAACGAAAAATGGGATCGGCCGGAGAGCATGCTCATCTTTGACACCGAGACAACCGTCGACGCCACGCAGCGGCTGCTATTTGGTTGCTACCGATTCGTCGATCGGGGAGTGTGTCGGGAGGAAGGATTCTTTTATGCTGACGACCTCTCCAAGGATGAGTTGAACATCCTACGGCAGTATGTCGCGAAGCATAAATCTGATGCCGTCGGCAGAACAGGCCTCACGCTCATCAGCCTTCGTGAATTCCTGAAGAAATTCTATGCGGCCATCTACAAAGGACGCGCTCTTCTCGTCGGATTCAATTTACCGTTTGACCTCTCACGATTGGGGTTTTCAGTCACGACCGCGCGTAAAGAATTTGCGGGAGGATTTTCCCTCGGCATGTGGACGTATGAAGACGGAAATGGCGGCGCGTGCTTGGACCCGAACAGGCCTTCCATCACCATCAAGCACATAGACTCCAAACGCTCGCTCATGAGCCTGACGGGGCGGAAGTCTGCCGACGAACTAGATCAGATCCCCGAGGGATCGAAAGACGGAAAGCCCATCAAGGGGTACAGGTTCCGAGGGCATCTACTTGACCTAAAGACGTTGGCCTTCGCTCTGACGGATCGGGGCCACTCCTTGAAATCCGCATGTGAAGCATTTGGCGTCGAACGCGGCAAGCTGGAGGTATCGAAGCACGGAGAGATGACTGAAGAATATATTTATTACAACCGCAGAGACGTCGAGGCCACCGCACGATTGGCGGAAAAGCTGATCCAGGAATTCGACCGGCATCCCATCGGTTTGGCGGAAACGAAGGCATTTTCTCCCGCGTCGATTGGCCGCGCCTATCTCCGGGAGATGGGGATTGGTCCGATTCTCGATCGCCAGGGCAATCTTCAGCCATACATCGGTTATGCGCAAACTGCGTACTTTGGTGGACGAACCAGCGCTCACATCCGCAAAGTCCCGGTCCCCGTAGTTTACGTTGATTTTCTGTCGATGTATCCGACAGTGAACAGCCTAATGAACCTCTGGCAATTTGTGATTGCGCAGAAGATCAACGTCATCGATCACTGTCAGGAAGAAATCGTTGATTTCCTGAAGACGATTGATGACGACTTTCTATTTCAGCCTTCCAACTGGCCCAAGCTCACGGCCTTCGCGCGATTGATCCCAGACGGAGATATCCTCCCGACGCGCGGAAAATACAGCCAGGTCAGCAACGATTGGCAAGTCGCGCTAAATTATCTCTACGGCACATCATTGGACGACGCCCTCTGGTTCTCTTTGCCGGATGTCGTTGCGTCAGTGCTTCTGACCGGTCGTATTCCCAAGATCGTGGATGCATTCCGCATCGAACCGAGTGAACGCATCCTCAAAGATTTAAAGCCGATCAGGCTACAGGGAGAAATAGAAATCGATCCTCGGACGCAAGATTTCTTCAAGCGTGTCATAGAGGAACGGAAGAAAATTGATTTGCGTTCCGATCTCTCGCATGAGAAGCGAACGCGAATGAGCAAATCCATGAAGGTGTTGGCAAACTCGACGAGCTACGGCATCCTTGCTCAAATGGACTACCACGAAAGCAACAAGGAGGTGAATGTGACTTGTCACGGCCTGGATGCCACTCCTTACATGTGCAGAGTCGCGAAGTACGAGACGCCCGGAGAATTCTGCTTTCCGCCCGTGGCTTCCTTGATTACAGGTGGTGCCCGCCTGATGCTGGCACTGTTGGAACACTGCGTGACCAGATTGAGTGGCACGTACGCCATGGAAGATACAGATTCAATGGCGATCGTTGCCACAGAGCGCGCGGGCCTAGTGCCGTGTCCAGGTGGGCCGTCCAGGATGAGAAACGGCAGGAAAGCGATAAGAGCAATCACACGGAACCAAGTGCGGGACATTGTCCAGCGATTTGAAGCACTC
This sequence comes from Occallatibacter sp., assembly GCA_049678625.1. GTDB lineage: Bacteria > Acidobacteriota > Terriglobia > Terriglobales > Acidobacteriaceae > Telmatobacter. Next base: position 30,489 of record JBAUEO010000025.1, read on the forward strand.
AATCCCTATGACCGGAAGGTCGTACCCGGCTCCATCCTCAAAATCGAGGATGACAATTTCGATCCAGCAACAAAAAAGCAGCGTCAACTCTGGTGTGTGGCGGTCTCTGCGAAGCGCTATGCGCTGTTTCTGAAAGGCAAATCTAAGCTGCCTACACTGCTTCGAAAAGGACCGAATGGAAACAGCAAAGACAACCACTGGTCAGAACATGGATTGGGACATCTCCTGAATCCGACCGATCCCAAAAACGAGGATCGTGCTTGGATTGCTCAATTCTGGTACTCGATAATTGGCGATTGCCTCGGCGTTGATACGAAAAGAATCGACTTCGCCCATCTTCCGGCAATTGGCCGTGTCACGATTACGAGCCCCGCGATCCTGATTCCTCTCGCGGAACTGAATAAAGGAAAGAAATATCGCGATCAAATCAAGCCGTTCAACTTCTTACTGACTTGCCACATCAGCCCGCTCGGACATCCTCTTGGTGCAGATCCAGCAAGGTTCCACTTGATTGCCCCTTTCGAGTTGAATTCCACGACATGGTTGCGCCTAAAGTGGATCGATCAATATTCCGGCAGGAAATACAAAATAACGACGGAGAAGAACTTCAGCAGTCGGACCACTGCCAGGGTGCAAACGTATGGAGATGTGCTACTGGAATACGCGCATCATTCTGAATCCAAATGTGCGGACGAGCATGGCAGGCCGTGCGACCGGCAAACCATTGGTTTGCTCTTTCGGCGACACGTGCAGATCGGAGAGATTGTGCCGATCGGCAAGGAATCGAACAAGTTGGAAGAGGTGGACGCTGGCTTGATTCATTCAGCGGAATCTGTTTACGTGACGTATCCTGACCCGACGCGGGATTCCTGGACGCGGGACGTTGTGCCGAAGCTGCAAGCTATTCCGTTGTCGGTCCTTATGCGCGAAACTGGGTTGTCTCGGAGAATGCTGATAAAGGCGCGAAGAGGACATGCTAGACCGCATTTACGCAATCAGCGGCTTGTCGAAGCGGCGATGAGTAGACTTTCCAGAAAAATCAAGAATTAACATTCCTTTCTCAAATTCGGCTCTAAACTGCAAATGCTCGAAGGAAGTGAATTTCGGTCAAAGCGACTGTGTTCGCGGGGGTCGATATTGTGTCTCCTCTCCGGCCCCCGATTAGATTCTCGAATCGTGCGGCTCAATACGTGCGCATGTCGACGGATCTCCAGCAATACTCGCCGGAAAACCAGAATTCTGCGATCGTGCGATATGCAGAGAAGCACGGCCTGGAGATCGTTCGAACATATTCAGACCATGGACGTAGCGGACTGAATATTAGCGGTCGTGATGGTCTCCGCCAGCTTATCGCCGACGTTGAGTCCGGAAGCTCAGATTTCAATTCGGTCCTCGTCTATGACATCAGCCGATGGGGACGGTTCCAAGACGCTGACGAAAGTGCCTACTACGAGTACATCTTGAAGCGGGCCAGCATCACGGTCCACTACTGTGCAGAACAGTTTGAGAATGACGGCAGCCTGACCTCAGACCTTTTGAAGGCCGTCAAGCGAACTATGGCAGGTGAGTACAGCCGGGAGCTTTCGGTGAAAGTCTTCGCAGGGCAGTGTCGCCTCATCGAAATGGGATTTCGACAAGGTGGGCCACCCGGATACGGACTTCGACGGCAGCTCATAGATAAAAATGCCGAGCCTAAAGGTCCGCTTGGCAGAGGAGATCGAAAGAGCTTACAAACTGATCGCGTTATTCTCGTGCCCGGTCCGGAACACGAATTACAACTGATTCGCGAAATCTATGAGCGCTTTACGGATTCCGGAGAGACGGAAGCACAAATAGCAAGCAGCCTCAATGCGCGCGGAATCAGGTCGGACTTCGATCGTGTCTGGACCCGCGCGACCATTCATCAGATCCTGACCAACCCGAAATATGTAGGAACTAACGTTTACAACCGTCACTCCTTCAAGCTGAAACAAAAGCGAATCTGCAATCCCGTCGAAATGTGGATCACCCGAGAAGAAGCGTTCACGCCAATTGTTTCGAGTAGGCTATTCGACCGGGCCTCGGCCATCATTCGCGCTCGGCATCAACATTTGAGCGATGATGACATGCTCCAACGCCTGAAGGAACTTCTGACTAGCAGAGGCAGTCTCTCAGGGGTTTTGATCGATGAGACTGAGGACATGCCATCCAGCTCTTTGTATGCGCGGCGGTTTGGGGGATTGCACCGAGCCTACAAGCTAATCGGCTGGTGTTCTGAGCGGGACTTCAGCTACGTCGAATTGAACCGTCTATTGCGGTCCATGCAATCGAATACTATAGCCGCGATTGTGGAGCAACTTCACGCGACCGGCGCTAGCGTTCAGCAGCAACTCGACTCAGATCTCCTTGAGATCAATGGCATGTTTACTGCGTCACTCGTAGTCGCACGGTGCCAAGAAACCGCCAGCCAATCTCTTCGCTGGCAGATTCGATTCGATACGAGTCTTCTTCCAGATATCACAATTGCAGCTCGACTTAAGCCCGGCAACCGCGAAGTGTTCGACTACTTCCTGTTTCCGAGAATCGATGTTCTGTGGGATAGACTTCGACTCCGTCCTGAAAACGGCGTTGCTCTTGATCTATACAAGTTTGAGAACCTGAGCTTCTTCGAAAATCTCGCGCGTACCGTCGACGTTGTGGAGGTTGCATGACAGAGCAAGAAGAAGTAATCAATATTCCGATCCAATCGATTCGTTTCACCAATCCCCGGTCAAGGAGCAAAGTGAAATGGCAGATGATTGTCCAGAGCATTGATGCTCTCGGACTGAAGCGGCCTATTACCGTCACTAAGCGAAGTTCTCCAGATCCGAACGGCAAGATCTATGACCTAGTTTGCGGCCAGGGAAGAATTGAAGCATTCCAAGCGCTCGGCGAAACCTCAATCCCTGCCATAGTTGTCGAAGCTTCGGAGCATGATTTGTTATTGATGAGTCTGGTCGAGAATATCGCTCGGAGGCCATCGTCGAATATGGCGATTCTTCACGAAGTTCGATCCCTGCGGCAACGTGGACACTCGATTGACGAGATTGCAGCGAAGCTCGGCTTGGACAGATCGTACATCGGAGGCGTAGCGCATTTGATTGATTGCGGAGAGGACTTCTTGGTGAAGTCTGTCGAGGCAACTCGCATTCCCTTGTCGGTCGCGGTTGAGATTGCAGCGGGCCACAATCAAAATGTGAGCCGTGCTCTTTCAGAGGCATATGAAAAAGGGCTGCGCGGCCGTCACCTCTCGGCAGCAAGGCGAATCATTACGGAATATATCGCCAAACGCAGAAGAGATGGAAAGTCTCAGCAGACTCAGAGGCGATTAACCGGTGACGCGCTTGTTCGCGAATACAAGCAGAAGATTCGCGAGCAGGAAGTCTTAGTTGCTAAAGCGGAGCGCGCGCGAGAAAAGCTCATTCTGTTGACATCTGCAATGCGGACACTTGTCGCTGATGAGAATTTCACAACTCTCTTGAAGGCTGAAGGTCTCAAAAATATGCCTGCTGAATTGGCGGGTAGGATTTCTTGAAAGATGACAATGGCAAATCACTCACGTGCTGCGTTCCAACAACGGGTGCTCACTCTTCCGTTGAGCTCGATCGTGCCGCAGCGTCCCGTTGCGCCGGAAACGAAACGATCACGCATTTACCTACAGATCCAGGCATCAGTGAGTGAGGTTGGGCTCATAGAACCACTTGTTGTGTTTCCGCAAAATGGGAAAGGATTTCTGTTGCTGGATGGGCATATTCGCTTTGCGATATGCATGAGCTGGGCATCTCGGAGGTGAAATGCCTGCTGGCGAACGATGACGAAGGCTATACCTACAATAAACGCGTCAACTATATCCCACCTGTCGCTCAGCATCTCATGCTCGTTCAAGCTCTCAATCGCGGTGTTTCCGAAGAGCGAATTGCTGCCGCATTGAATGTGAATATTAATTCTGTCCGGCAAAAGGCGAACATGCTTGACGGCATCTGTGATGAAGTCGTTGATCTGCTGCGCGATCGCAAGATGAGCACCGAACTCTTCCATGTGTTGCGAAAAATGAAACCGGCGATTCAAATAGCGACCGTAGAGTTGATGCTCCTTCGGAATGACTTATCAGTCTCGTTCGCAAAGACGCGTTTGGCGTTGACACCACCTGACCTTTTGAATTCCTTTGCCAATCGGAAATCTAAGATCAAAGCCGATTCCGTTGCAGCCCAGATGCTTCTGGAAGAGGATACAGAAGGTTTGGTCCGAAACCTCAAGAACATAGAGGCATCCTATGGAACAGACGTATTGATTCTGACGGTGGGCTGCACATACGTCCAAAGGCTCCTCGAAAGACAAAGGGTCGTCCGCTACATGGAGCGACACCACTCAGGCCTTTTGGGTGCCCTTCAGACGCTGGTTTCGGACACGCAGATCGCTGAGAAAAAGACTAGGAACGCGTGATCCTAACCGCGGTTGGAATACTCGCTTGAACCAGAAATTTGTCTTGAGGGAGGGGGTGCACTTTTCCCGGCCTCTATCCCCCTACCCCCCGCGCAGTTGACTTCAAGAGCCGCTTTTGCGAGACTCAGAGATGCTGCCGGTGAGGCCAATTGGGCCTGCACTGTCTCCCGTGCCGAAGTGGCGGAATTGGCAGACGCGCGTGGTTCAGGTCCACGTACTCGCAAGGGTGTGGGGGTTCGAGTCCCTTCTTCGGCACCAAACATTTAAGCAAAATCAAAGCGGCCCACAGGCCGCTTTTCTGCGTTCCGGATGAGCTTTCCGGGATTGCCTCTTAGCCCATCCTTCGCCGACACCGGGCGAGCGAAGGCGGTGCCCTACCAGTGCCTGCAACTGTGCGGCAATGAACATGCTTGTTCACTACCTCGGAATCTCCGGTCTTGATATGCTTGCCGTGGAGGCTACGGGTGCTTCGAAGGCAACGCACAATCCTGAAGCTCTTCAGCACGGTAGACCGTCCCGTCCCTGCAACCAAACTTCAGAAGTACGTCTTTCTACTCCGTCATGAGACTTTTCTTGGACGGGATTCAACCTTCTATGATTTCCTGCCCTACAAATACGGCCCGTACTCGTTTGCGGCTCAGCGCGAAGTCGAAGCCCTTACAGCTTACGGCTACCTTGCCCTTTCTAGTTCGTCTCTTGCCTTGACCCCCCTTGGGGCGCAAGAGGCAACAATCGTGGACAGTGATACCACCCGTGCTGTGCTTACCATCGTGTCAAAGTATGGGAAGATGGGGCTTCAGCCGCTATTGAAGGATGTCTATTCCAGATACCCTTGGTACGCCCGGAACAGTGAGCTTCGGGAACTGGTCCCTAGTAGCGCGAAAGAACCCAAGAGGGCTCCAGTCGCGGTTTACACCGTCGGGTACGAGGGGCGTTCCGTGGATGGTTTTTTGGACAAGTTGCTCCACTCCGGCATCCGTCGAATCGTAGACGTTCGTGCAAACCCGGTATCGATGAAATATGGATTTGCTAAGAGTTCTCTCTCTGGCCTCGCTGCCAAACTCGGTATTGGATATGTCCACTGTCCAGAACTAGGCATCTCTTCGAAAGACCGCAAGCAGGTTCGGACTGAAAAGGACTTCCTGAAGCTCTTCTACTACTATGAGAGCCGGATTCTTCCTACACAGGAGGGCCAGGCCCTTAAAGTAGCGGAATTGATGATACAAATGCCCTCGGTACTCCTCTGCATGGAAAGGGAGGCAGTGAACTGTCACCGTGGTCGCCTTGCCAATCGCATTGCGGTCCTCAGCAAGCTTGACGTCATACACCTGTGAAATGTTGGAGCATCTGAAGGTCCTCATTACTGTTAAAACACACCCGATCCCTTCTTCCAAATACGACGAGCTTGTTTGCACCGCCGGTGTGACGGAAGAGGGTGATTTTATACGGCTTTATCCAATCAATTTTCGCGACCTTCCCTACGGTCAGCAGTACAAAAAGTACCAGTGGCTCGAGGTTGACGCTGACAGGCACAGCGGGCGGGACTCGCGAAAAGAAAGCTACCGCCCCAAGTGCGATAGTATCCAGCCTATCGGGGAGTCGATACCCTTCAGGGGCAACTGGGCGGAGCGCTGTAGATACGCGCTGGCAAAAGCCTCCCAATCGATGGAAGAGCTTTACGCGAAGCAGGCTGCAGATAGGACATCGCTCGGAATCTTTCGGCCCAAAGAGGTGCTCGATCTCATTTGGATGGCCTCGGACGCTGACTGGAAACCATCGTTCAAAGCCGCACTGAGCCAGCAGAGACTTTGGGAAAACCGCAAGGCCAGCAAAGAGCCTCCGCGAAAGGTGCCATGGAAATTCCAATACAAGTTTGCTTGCGATGACCCCCGCTGTAAGGGGACCCACAAAATGATGATTGAGGATTGGGAAGTTGGCGCACTTTATTGGCGGTGTATCGATGGTGGTGCAAGCCCCACAGAGGCCTGTCAGAAAGTGCGGCAGAAGTTCCTCGAACAGCTATGTGGTTCTGACCGGGACACCCATTTCTATGTGGGCACAATTCTGGCTCATCCAAAAACGTGGGTCGTCATAGGTGTTCTTTATCCGAAGAAGATGGCTCTTGCTCCACAACAGGGCCTGCTGTTTTGAGCTGTGCCGTATGTGCAACTGGCGTCTGACGGGGTATCAGACGGCTTTTGGAATTCGACTGAACCAAGGTTCTCGGAATCGCACAGAATCGCAACAGCTCACCAACCAGCGCCTACTTGCCCAAGCTCGTCCAATCCAGCACCACCTTGCCCGCCTGGCCGGAGATCATCGCGTCAAAGCCCTTCTGGAACTCGTCGTAGCGGAAGCGATGGGTGATGACCGGCGAGATGTCGAGGCCGGAGTCGAGCATGACGGACATCTTGTACCACGTCTCGTACATTTCGCGGCCGTAGATGCCCTTGATCGTAATCATGTTGAAGATGACGGGCCGCCAGTCCATGAGCGCGTTCTTGGCCGGGATGCCGAGGATGGCGATTTTGCCGCCGTGGCTCATGCGGTCGATCATGTCGGCCAGCGCCTGCGGGTTGCCCGACATTTCCAGGCCCACGTCGAAGCCCTCGGCCATGTGGAGCTTCTTCTGCACTTCCGCGAGCGGCGTCTCTGACGGATTGACGGCGAGGGTTGCGCCCATTTTGCGGGCAAGCTCCAGGCGGAAGGGATTGAAATCCGTGACCACCACGTGGCGCGCGCCGGCATGGCGCACCACCGGGATGGCCATGATGCCGATGGGGCCCGCGCCGGTGATGAGCACGTCCTCGCCAAGCACAGGGAACGAGAGCGCCGTGTGAACGGCGTTGCCGAAAGGGTCGAAGATGGCCGCAACCTGCTGGTCAACTCCGGCGTGGTGGCGCCAGATGTTGGTCATGGGCAGCACGATCAGCTCAGCGAATGCGCCGGGGCGATTGACGCCGACGCCCTGCGTGGAGATGCAGAGATGGCGGCGGCCGGCCAGGCAGTTGCGGCAGCGGCCGCAGACCACGTGGCCTTCGCCGCTGACAATGTCGCCGGGAAAAAAGTCGTTCACGTTCGAGCCGACGGCGACAATCTCGCCCACAAACTCGTGACCGATGGCCATGGGCACGGGGATGGTCTTCTGGGCCCACTCGTCCCAGTTGTAAATGTGCACGTCCGTGCCGCAGATGCCGGTGTAGCGGACGCGGATGAGCACGTCATTGATGCCCACGGCGGGCTCGGGAATTTCTTCAAGCCAAAGGCCGGGTTCGGAACGCGCTTTGACGAGGGCTTTCATGGGTGTCTCCCAGTTCTGGCGCTGAATCGAGTGCTGATTTCGAGTGCTGCTTCGAGTGCTGCTTCGAATGCAGGGTGATCCGCGAGCTTGCTTGAAAAAAGTGTACCGCCTTGCGGGGCCGCATGCGGAAAAGACGGCGCAGGTGCGGGGACAATCGCGCAGTGCGCCTAAAGAAACGTGATGCAACTGGGGCTGCCCACGGCAGTGTACTCGCCTGTGAACGTGAGCCGCCCACTGGGATGATGAATGCGAAAACTCGTGATAGAGTCGCTGCGGCGGTTGCAGGCGAACAGAAAGTTGCCGCCGGGGGCGATGCGGCAATTCCGGGGGAAATCGCCAAGAGTGGAGGTTTCGCTCACCCAGGTGAGGCGGCCCTCGGCGCCAACCGCAAAGTGGGCAATAGTGTCATGCAGGCGGTTGGCAGCGTAGAGCGAGCGGCCGTCGGGCGCAATCAAAATCTCCGAAGCGAAGCTGGTTCCGGTGAAGCCCGCGGGCAGTGTGGAGACAGTTTGCTGATGGGTCAGCGCGCCGGTCGCTTGGTCATAGTGAAAAAACGCAACGGTGGAGGCCTCCTCTTGAATCGAGTAAAACCAACGGCCGTTGGGATGGAAGACGAAGTGGCGCGGGCCGTCGCCGGAGGGCAGCGAAACGAAGGGCCGGCCCGTGGGCGCGGTCAGGCGTCCAGTGGCGCGGTCGAAAATGTATGTATAAATGCGGTCCTGGCCAAGATCGGTTGCCAGGACGAACTGTCCCTGCGGATCGGGAGCAATCATGTGGGCGTGGGGCGCGTCGTGTCCGCTCATCGCGAAGCTGCCCGCAGGCGCGCTTGCCGCGTGCGCGCTGCCCACTGAGCCCAGGTCGCGGCGCACATCCACAGCGGGACCCAGCGCGCCGCTGGGCAGGATGGGCAGGACGGCGACGGAACCTCCGCCGTAATTCGCGACAAAAGCGAAGCGGCCCGCGGCGTCCACGCTGATGAAGGCCGGGATCGCGCCATGGGAGCTGACAGTGTTCAGCGCGCGCAGGCGGCCCGTGGCGGGGTCAAGCGCAAATGCACTCACCGAGCCGGATTTCCCCTGGAAGTCTTGGACCTCATTCACGGCGTAAAGCAGGCGGCGCGAGGGATGAATGGCAATCCAGGAAGGATTCGGCGTCGTGGCGGCGAGCGTGCGATCCGAGAGGCGGCCGCTTTGCGGATCGAAGCGGAAAAGGTAGATGCCCTGTCCGTTGCCGTTCGCGCCGGGCGCGTCGTCGTAGGTGCCCACGTAAGCGAAGCGATGTGTTGCCGCGTAGGCCGCGTGCGCGAGGGCGGGCACGCCCGAGGTGAGTGCGATGGCCGCCGAAGCGCGCAGGGAATCGCGAAGAAAGGCGCGGCGCGTGAGGCGCAGCGGGTGAGCGGAATGGGTCAAGATCATCCTCCTTGATTGCGGACGTGCGCGGCTCGTACCGCATTAAAGCGCGAACGAAAGCGCGACGGTGAAGACGAGCCCGCAGACCGAAATAATGGTTTCGCAAATCGACCAGGTCTTGATGGTCTGCGTCACGGACATGTTCAGGTACTCCTTCACCAGCCAGAAGCCGCCGTCATTCACGTGCGAAAAGATGAGCGCGCCGGAGCCGGTGGCGATGGCCAGCAGCTCAGGATGCACGCCGGGAACGTGGAGCGCGAGGGGTGCGATGATGGAAGCCGCGGTGGACATGGCCACGGTGGAGGAGCCCGTGGCCAGGCGCAACATGGCGGCCACCATCCAGGCCAGCAGCAGCACCGGGACGTGGCTCTGCATGGCCACGCCGACAATGGCATGGGAGACGCCGCTGGTTTGTAGCACGCGCCCAAAGCCGCCGCCCGCCCCCACCAGCAGCGTCACCATGGCCGTGGGCGCCAGGCACTCGTTGCTGAAGCGCAGAATTGCGACGCGCGAAAATCCGCGCATCACGCCGAGCGAGACAAAGCTGAAAAGAACGCCGAGAAGCAGCGCCATGTCGTCATTGCCCAGCAGGCGCAGGGCTTCGTTCAGCGTGGTGCCGGGCACCGCGAACGCATCCGCCCAACTGCCGATGAGCATCAGCGCGACGGGAAGCAGGATGGTGGTGAGCGTGATGGGAAAGCTGGGCAGGCTGCGCTGCTTGCCATCATCAACGCCGTGGTCCACGAACTCGGCGGCCATGGCGTTCTCTTCAGGCAATTGAATGTGCGGCGCGATGAGCTTGGCATAGAGCGGGCCGGCAATAATCGCCGCGGGAATGCCCACGATCAGCGCGTAGAGAATGGTGCGGCCGATGTCCGCATGGAAGATGGTGACGGCCAGCAGAGCCGCCGGATGCGGCGGCACGAGTCCGTGGACCACTGAGAGCCCCGCCACCATGGGTAGCGCGACAAGCACCAGCGAAGTGCGCGTGCGCCGCGCCACCGTATACGCAATGGGAATCAGCAGGACAAAACCCACCTCAAAGAATGCGGGCAGGCCGACGATGAGCGCGACCACCATCATGGCCCAGGGCACACGTTTGGGGCCGAAGAGGCGAATGAGCGTTTGCGCTATTTGATCCGCGCCGCCGGACTCGGCCATCATTTTGCCCAGAATGGTTCCCAGCGCGACCACGATGGCAATGTGGCCCAGCGTGGAGCCAAGCCCCGCCTCAAAAGACTTGATGCCGTCGAGAAACGGCATGCCTGTGGCCAGCGCCAGCGCCAGCGAGACGCAAAAAAGCGAGATGAAGGGATTGAGGCGCGCGGCGGCGATGAGAACGATGAGGACAATGACGGCGACGAGCGCAGAGACCAGGAGATAGAGACTGTGCGGATCCATCATGAACTCACAATGTGCGCCGTGGCTTGAAAGGCGGGTTGAGGCGTGCGCGGCAGAAAGCGGCCGGCGCGGTTTTGGGTTGCGCCCGCGGGCGTGTAGGCAAGCTCGCCGTTGACCCAGACGGCCTCGATGCCCTCCGCGGGACGGATGGGATCATCGTACGTCGCTGCGTCGCGAATACGGGCGGGATCAAACAGAACGAGATCGGCGAAGTAGCCCTCGCGGATGCAGCCGCGCTCGGCAAGGCCGAAACGATCGGCGGAAAGCGAGGTCATTTTGCGCACGGCCTCGGGAAGAGTGAAGAGTTTCTCATCGCGGCTGTAGCGGCCCAGCACGCGCGGAAACGCGCCCCACAGGCGGGGATGCGGGTGCGGATCGTTGGGCAGTCCGTCAGAACCAATCATGGTGGCCGGATGCGCGAGGATGCGGCGCATGTCCTGCTCATCCATGCTGTGGTAGATGGCGCCGGCGGGCTGCAAACGGCGCGCTGCCTCCTGCTGCGAGGTATTCCATGCGCCGGCGATGTGCTCGAGCGAGCGGCCGGCGGCTTCAGGATGCGTTTCGCTCCAGGTGATGGTGATTTCCACCCGCGGATCCACCTGGCGCAGGTCCAGCGTGCTTGACCCGGCGGCGTAGGGATAGCAATCGCATCCGGCAGGCTGCGCAACGCGAGCTTCATCAAGCGCGCGCAGAACCTCCTTCGAACGCCCCCAGTTGGCCACACCCGCGCACTTGAGATGCGAAACGACAACCGGCACGCGCGCGTGGCGGCCGATGCGAAAGGCTTCGTCGAGCGCGTCGAGAACGGCATCCGCCTCCGTGCGCAGATGCGTGGCATAAATCCCGCCGGCGGCGGAGAGCGGCTGGGTAAGCGCGAGCACTTCGGCGGTGGAGGCCGCGTTGGCGTTGCGATAGGCGAGGCCGGTGCTCAGGCCCAGGGCGCCGTGGGCCAGCGCCTCCTGCAACTGCGCGCGCATGGCGGCGATTTCGCCGGGCTCGGCTTCGCGGTCCAGTCGATCCATGTGGTTGTTGCGTAGCGCGGTGTGGCCCACCAGCGCGGCCACGTTCACGGCCGGCTGAGCACGGCTCACGGCCTCGACGTACGATGCGAAGGTCGGATAGCGAAAGGCCGCCGCGCTGCCAAGCAGATTCATGGGGTCAGGCGGTGCACCGCGCAACGTGGCCGGGGCCGCGCTGATGCCGCAGTTGCCCACAATCACGGTCGTGACGCCCTGCGAAAGCTTGGGCAGCATCTCTGGCCGGTCGACCGCCGCAATGTCGTCGTGCGTGTGCGCATCAATGAATCCAGGAGCGAGCGCGAGTCCGGAACAGTCGATGATTCGCTCGGCCTCGACTGCGAGACACGGACCGATGTGCGCGATGCGATCGTCGCTTAGCGCAACGTCGAGGATTTGCGGAGGGCCGCCACTGCCGTCGAGGACGTTCGCATTGCGCAGGAGCGTGTGAAGAAGCGGCATGGCGGCTGGTTCAGACTATAGACTATGAGCGGTATCGTTTCCATGCCGCAGCCGCACGCGAACGGATTGCGCGAAGGAGAAGCCGTGGGAGCCGAGGAAAATTCCGCGCCGGAGGTTCCCGCGCTGGGCATTTCAGCAACGGACATTTCCCCGCTCGACATTTCCGCGCTTAACAAGGGGCTGGGACGCATGGAACACGCGATGGCCGCCGGGGAGATGGCCGCTCGCGGATGGAATCTGCTGCGCGAGGACCTCAGTCTGCCGGCAGCGGTTCTCTATGAAGAGAAGCTGCGGCACAATCTCGAATGGATGCGTCAATTCATCGATGCCTATGGCCTGAAGCTTGCGCCGCACGGCAAAACGACGATGGCGCCGCGGCTGTTCAAAATGCAACTGGAGTCCGGCGCCTGGGGCATTACGCTGGCCACGGCGCAGCAGACGCGCGTGGCCCATGCGCACGGCGTGCGGCGTGTGCTGATGGCAAACCAGCTTGTGGGCAGGGCAAACATGGAGACGATTGCGGAGCTGCTGCGCGACGAGAGCTTCGAGTTTTTCTGTCTCGTGGATTCGGCCGCGCAGATTGAGATCCTTGGCGCTTTCTTTGGCGCGCGAGGGTTGCAGCTCCAGGTGCTCGTGGAGCTGGGCGTGACGGGCGGGCGCACCGGCGTGCGCGATGATGCGCAACTGGAAGCCGTGCTGGCGGCGCTGAGGAAACATGAAGGCGCATTGCGGCTCAGTGGCCTCGAGCTTTATGAAGGGGTGCTCGACAATGAGGAAGCGATTCGCGTGCTCTTGCGGCGCGCGGTGGCCATCACGCGACAGCTTGCCGGCGAACAGCGCTTCATGCGCGCGCCGATTGTTCTGTCAGGCGCGGGCTCGGCGTGGTATGACGTGGTGGCCGAAGAGTTTGCCGCGGCGCAATTGGGCGATGCGGTGGAGGTGGTGCTGCGGCCAGGCTGCTATTTGACGCACGATGTCGGCGCGTATCGCGCGGCGCAAGAGAGAATCTTGGCGGCCAATCCCGTTGCGCGGCGCATGCGCGAAGGCTTGCAGCCGGCGCTGCAGGTGTGGGCTTATGTGCAGTCGCGGCCGGAAGCGGAGAAGGCGATTGTAGCGCTGGGCAAACGCGACGCGGCGTTCGACTCAGGCCTGCCGACGCCTGCAGTGCATTACAGGCCGGGCGATGCCGAGCCGAGGCCCGCTCCGGCCCATTGGCGCGCCACAAAGATGATGGATCAGCATGCATACTTGCAAGTGGCCGCGGAGGACGAAGTGCACGTGGGCGATATGATCGGGTTTGATATTTCGCATCCATGCCTCACCTTTGACAAATGGCGCGCGCTGGCCATGGTGAACGCGCAATATGACGTGGTGGACGTGGTTGAGACATACTTCTGAACGGAGCGCGCACGCGCGGGAGCAAAGGAACGCATGAGCAGGACGTTGGAATTTCCGCACGCGATGTTGCGCGAGATCTACGAGCAGCCGGAAGCGCTCGAACGCACTTTGAATGCATATCTGAAGGGCGGCGCACTAAGGCCGGAGGTGGCCGCGCGGATTGCGGAGTGGGCGCATCCGGCAGGCGAAGTGCTGATCGCCGCAAGCGGGTCAAGCCGGCACAGTGGACTGGCGGCGGAGATTCTGCTCGAAGATCTGTGCGGACTCGCGGTGGATGTGGAGTATGCCAGCGAGTACAGTTGCCGCGGCGAAGGCGATGCGCGCCGGCCTGCGGTAATCGTGATTTCGCAGTCGGGAGAAACCTCTGACACGCTGGCGGCGCTGCGCGAAGTGCGCGCGCGCGGACAAGCCACGCTGGCCATCACAAATGCCGCGCAATCGACAATGGCCATCGAGGCGCAGGTTTCCATGCCGCTGGAGGCGGGGCGCGAGCGCGCGATTCCGGCGACCAAGAGCTTCACCAGCCAGCTTGCCGTGCTCTATCTGCTGGCGCTTTATGAAGGTGCGCGGAGCGGGCGGATGAGTGCAGCCGCGCTCGCGGCCAACATTGAGCGGCTTCGCGCTGTGCCCGGCGCGCTGGCGGTGCAATTGAGCGGATGGCGAACGCAGATGGCCGCGCTGGCCGCGAAGTATCGCGGAGCCAGCACGTTTCTTTTTTTGGGCCGCGGAGTGCATTACGCCATTGCGCGCGAGGGCGCGCTGAAGCTGAAGGAAGCCTCGTATGTGCACGCAGAGGGGTATCCGACGGGCGAGTTGAAGCACGGGCCGAATGCATTGGTGAGCGATCGTGTTCCGCTGGTGGTGCTGGCCACGGTGGACCGCGCGCTGAAGGACTCCGTGCTGCGCTATGAAAAAACGCTGCAACTGCTGGCCGACATGAAAGCGCAGCGTGCTACGGTGATCGCGCTGGCAAATGCGGGCGACCGCGAGGTGGCCGCGCTGGCGAACGATTGCGTTCCGGTGACGCCGGCGAATGAGTATCTGCTGCCCATGCTCGAAGTGGTCCCACTGCAGTTGTTCGCCTACTTTATGGCGCTGGAACACGGGGTGGACGTGGACCGGCCGCGGAATCTTTCCAAGGCCGTGGTGGAGCAATAGGCGAGGCGCGCGGACGGACTGAAAGCGCGTGATTGCGTCCTGCCAGTCCTCGGCAATGCGGCGCGGATCCTCGCCCGCGCGCAACGCGTCCAGTGTGGCCTTGTTGCGCGCCAGTTCGTCAATCGCGTCGAGCTTCTATTGATCCGGATAAAGACGATGGAGGGCGCGGCTACTCGCGCGGCGGAAGGCTGCGCAGATCGATGCCGAGCTGCTGGCACTTTTTGTAGAGGTGGCTGCGCTCCAGGCCGAGGGCGCGCGCGGTCTGCGTGATGTGGTGATCGTGTCGCTCCAGCTCGGCAAGGACCTGGGCCTTTTCAAACCCAAGCACACGCTCCGCGAGCGGGCCCTCGGCATGGATGGGCGTTGCGTTGCGCCGCGGGGACGCGGAGCGCGGCGCAGGCAGAGCAAGTTGCACGGTGGGTTCGTCAACAACTGATTCGGCCAGCAGGAGCAGGCGCTCCACAACATTGCGCAGCTCGCGAATGTTGCCCGGCCAAGGGTAACGCTGCAACGCGGCGATGGCCTCGGGCGCGAATGTGGCGGGCTTCCAGCCGTTCTGCGCGCTCACCTGGCTCGCGAAGTGCTCGACCAGCGCGGGAAGGTCTTCGCTTCGGCTGCGCAGCGGCGGCAGCTCGACGGGAAAGACGACCACGCGATGATAGAGGTCGCGGCGGAAGCCACCGGACTCAACGAGCTGCTCAAGATCTCGATGGGTCGCGACGAGGACGCGCACGTCCACTGCTGTGGGCTTGCCCGCGCCGATGCGCTCGACCTCGCCTTCTTCCAGGACGCGCAACAGCTTGGCCTGCATGGTCAGCGGCATGTCGCCGATTTCATCCAGGAAGAGCGTGCCGCGATGCGCCTGCTCGAATTTGCCCGCGTGGCGCTGCGCCGCGCCGGTGAATGAACCCTTCTCGTGGCCGAAGAGCTCGCTCTCGATGAGCTCCGAGGGAACCGCGGCGCAATTGAGCGTGACAAAGGGTCCTGATGCACGAGAACTCTTTTCATGCAGTGTGCGCGCGACCAGCTCCTTGCCGGTTCCGGTTTCGCCGTAGATGCAGATGCGGGTTTCGCTCGAAGCGATGCGCTCAATCTGCGCCATCACGCGGCGCATGGTCTCGCCCGTCCACACCAGGGCGTGCTTGCCCACGCGCGAGCGGAGGTCGCGGTTTTCGGCTTCAAGACGCGTGAGTTTCAGAGCGTTTTCAAGCGTGACCAGCAGCTTTTCCGTGGTGAGAGGCTTCTCAAGAAAGTCGAGCGCGCCCAGACGCGTGGCGCGGACCGCCATTTCAATGTGGGCCTGGCCGCTCATCATCACCACAGGCGCGGCAACGCCCGCGTTCCTCAGGTCTTCGAGCAGCGCGAGGCCGTCGCGTCGGGGCATCACGACATCGCTGAGGATCAGGTCAAAGGGCTGCGACTGCGCGAGCTCCAGCGCGCGGACCGCGTTGTCGCAGACCACGGCTTCATGCCCGGCGAGGCGAAAGGCGCGGGAGAGCGAGGCCAGCGTGTTGGCTTCGTCGTCGACGATGAGGATGTTGGCTTTCGCGCTCATGCTTCGGCCTTCGGCAGAGTGATGATAAACGTTGCGCCGCCGCCCGCGCGGCTTTCCGCGGCGATGGTGCCCGCGTGGTCCGCGACAACGGACTGGACAATGGCGAGGCCCAGGCCGGTGCCGTGCTGCTTGGTGGTGTAGTAGGGCGTGAACAGGCGCTCGCACTCCTCGGGCGTCAGGCCGGCGCCGCTGTCGGAGATGCGCAGCTCCACTTTGTCGTCGATCGGGCGCGCCGAGAGCGTGAGCGAGCCGCCATCCGGCATGGCGTCCATCGCGTTCAGCACAAGATTCGAGAGCGCGCGGTGGAGCAGCTCGGGGTCGGCATCGAGCGGCATTGGCTCGGGCGAGATCTCCGTTTCGAAACAAATCTTCGCTTCGCGCAGGTCGGCCGTGGTGGCATAGAGCGCACGCACGCGCTCCACGATTTGTTTCGCATCAATGCGCTCGATCTCGGGTTTGGGCATTTTACTGAAGTCAGAGAAGCGGCCGATGATGGTTTTCAGGTTGGCGATCTCCGCGGTGAGCGTGGACGCGCCTTCGCGGAAGACCTCGTCGAATTCGGATGGGGCAAGCTCGCGCGCGCGGACCATGTTCTCCACGGTGAGTTGCAGCGGGAAGAGCGGATTCTTGAGCTCGTGGGCCAGCCGTCTAGCCAGCTCGCGCCAGGCGGCGACGCGCTCGCTCTGCACCAGGCATTCACGCTGACTGGCAAGCTCGGCGGTCATGTGGTTGAAGCTTTCGGCGAGGACCGAAACCTCATCGCGGCCGTGCACGGGAACGCGCACCTCCAGATTGCCGCCCGCCACCTCCTCCGCGGCGTGAGCCAGTTGCTCAATGGGTCGCGAGACGCGCGCGGCAATCCACAGGCTGAAGGCGATGGCGAGCAGAATTCCCGCCCCTGCCACACCGTACGCAATGGCGCGAATGTGCTGCTGCGCCTCAACCATGCCCTGGCGCGAGAGGACGACGGTAAGCACGGCGAGCACGCGGCCTGTGTCGTTTGTGAGCGGAATCGCCGTGGCGTTCACTGAGTCTTCCCGCTTGCTGCTGAGATAGAGGATGCCGCGGGCGGGGCGGCCGGTGCTGCGCGCGGCAAGGATGAGGGACTTGTATGCCGCTGCGCCGGGCACTGCGCCGGCCGGGCCCACCAGACGCGCGGGATCGAAGGACGAAGGCGCGGAATCGCTCGCCGAGGATTCGCTTGCGCCGGCTTCCGTATAGAGTCCAACTTGCATGCCCGGTGCGACGGGAAGGTCGGAGAGGAAGGCCTGGTCGAGGCGTTCGCCGCCCACAAGGGTCACGACGGGCCTGGAATTGCCGATGGCGCGAACGGCAAAGAGGCCGAGAGCAGAGGAGCCATCGGGAAGGCTCTCGCGCTTCAGAAAGGAGGGCCCGCCGACGAGCGCCGCTGCGGGCTCCGGGTAACTGAAGCGCGCGGGCCATTGCGCGGAGCTGACGATGTTGCCATCCGTTCCAACAATCTCAAGGAAGTCGAGCTGCGCGCTTTGGGCCGTTGTCTGCGCGTCATTGACGTATGTGGCAGCGTCGCCGGACTGGACGATGTGAATCGCCATCACGCGGGCCTGCTCGCTCTCGGCAAGGCGCTCGACGGCCTGTGCGACCTGGGCGGAGCGTTGCTGGAACTCGCGCTGGAACTGACTGACGAAGAGCGCGGTCTCCTGCTGGTCGCGCTGCTCAAAAACCTGGCGAATGCGGACGAGGACGGTCCACGCAACGGCGGCAACGGCGGCGGCGACGGTGAGTGAGAAGAGCAAAAGGAGCTTTTGGCGCAGGCTCACGGCGCGTCCTCCAGCGAAGCATTGGCCAGGTCGGGCGTGCCGTCGGCGCGAAGGCGAAGATCGCGCACGCGGCCGCCGATTGCATAAGCGCGTGGCAGGTCAAGCAGCGGAATCAACGTGTGGAGTGCAAGAACGTCGCGCTCGGTTTTGTAGAGTGCGGTGGAGTCCTGCGCAACGACGGATTCAGAGATGCCCGCGGAGCGCAGAAGAGTTTCAAGCACGGCCGGCGGCGCGCTGCCGGCCAGCGGCAAGCGAACCAGCGCAAGATCAGGATGCGGCGAGGATGCGGCTGAAACGACACGAACGGTGAAGCCGGCGTCCCGCAGATTCAGAGCAATGCGTTGTGCGGCAAGTTGCATAGCGCTGTCGCCGTCCACAGCAAGCGCAAGCGGCGGCGCGCTCAGGCCGCCGCGCAGCGCACGTGCCTGCTCAAGGTTGCGTGCGGTGGGAAACAGGAACGCGTAACCGGAGAGCGACTGCGGCAGCAGGCTGGCTGCGATTGCGCCCTGCTTCTGGAAGATGACGTTCGAGAGCGCCGAGCGGTCCACCGCCTGTGCAATGGAGGCGCGCAGCGCTGGACTCGAAAGCGCTCCGGAGCTGGAAACTTGTAGCGCGAGAAGCGTGACCGGTGGCGACTGGAGCACGGTGAACTGCTGCTGATGAGCCTGGCGCAGCCGCTCCGGCGGGACCTCGACAAGATCCGCGCGGCCGAGGCTCAGGTCAAGCCACTGATCACGAAGGGCGCGGTGCGCGACGATCTGAATGGTATCCACGAAGGGACGGCCCCGCCAGTTGCCGGCGTTGGCGGCAAGTGTGAGCACGCCGTTGGCTGAGCTCGCGACTGCGAACGGCCCGGTGCCCACGGGGTTCGGCGGGGCCTGGCCGTTCTGGCCCACCGCTAGCCCAATGAGAAAGCGATCACCGGCGAGCAGCGCGGGCAGATTGGGCAGGGGCGAGTCCGCGGTGAAGACGACCGACGGGCCGACCGCGTGGACCGCGCTCCACGGACAGCCGGAGGCGCAAGCGAGGTTGAGCGAGGCGACGACCGCGTCGGCGGTGAGTGGCGAGCCATCCTGAAAATGCACGCCGGGGCGCAGGCGAAACTGCCAGCGGTGCGCGGCATCGTCTTGCGACCAGGAGACGGCGAGCGCGGGTTCAACATCGCCCGCGGACGTGAGCGCCGTGAGGCCGTCCAGAACGAGGCGGCGCGCAAGACCGTCAGAACCCTGTCCCGAACCCTGTCCCGAACTCTCTCCCGAACCCGGCCTGAGACTCTGCAACGGATCGCCGGAGATTTCCACGCGCAGTGTGCCTCCGTAATGCGGACGCGTGCGCGCCTGCGCGCTGCGCGCCGGGATGCTGAGCACGACGACGGCGGCCAGGCCGCTAATTGCAAAGCGCCGAGACACGGTCCACCTCATATTGATTGTCGGTTGTGCGAAGGATGGCGAGTACAGACGAGCCGTCGGGCGCGGAGAAGAGCGCTGTGACCGTGCCGTTCATCGCAAGCGGCGCGGAGGCTGGAACCGCTTCCAGCGCGGCCAGGCTGTACGCGCGCAGGCTGTCATTGATTGCCTGGCCGGACCCGGAAGCGAGAACTTGCGTCCCCGTGCCGCAGCCGGAGCGGAGCGCGGCAATGTCGCTGCCCCAGTCGCGCGTGCCGCGGATTGGCTTCAGCGAGTTGTTCTGCGCGAGAAGAACGCGGCCGTCGACAGCGGCGAGCAACATGGTTGCGCCGCCGGCGGATCGGGGGAGCATCGCAGCCGAGTAGAACGGTGGAAGATCAATTCCGAAGCCCGGCGTGACCACACCCGTAAAGAAATTGCGTGCGGCGTTGTAGAACGCTCTGAGCGAATCCGCGGCATTGGATTCCGGACCGGAGGAATCCTGAAGCATCCAGGGATCGTCGCTGGGCGTGCAGGTCAGCGTCCAGCCGCTTTGCGTCACGCCTGCCGCATGCGCCCCCTGGCAGGCCGCGCCGCCCGTGTACGCAAGAAAGCTCTGGCCGTCGGCGGACGGCGTAAGCAGGCCGCGCGGATCGCGGGAGAGCGGGCGATTCTGCGGCAACTCGACCTGCTGCGCGATCTGCCAGGCGCCTCCGCCGCCGCGGGCTTCGATGAGGAGCGCATCGGGTTCGAGCACGATAAGGCCGTTGGGCGTTTGCAGAACGGAGAGAATCGGGTCCGGCGAGGTGAAGACCGTCTGCATGCGCAGCGTCAGCCCGGCAACGGGCGGTGTTGCGGCGGCCGGTGCGGCCGCCAGCGGCATCATCACCGCCTGCGTCTCCGTGCCTTCCACAATCTCCGCAACCCAAAGCCGCTCATGCGGATTTTCGCTGAGCGTGACGCGAAGAATATTCGCGCTCTCCGGCCCGCCGAAGAGAATGCCCGCGGATTCCAGATCGTGGCGAAGCAGGCGACGAATGGCCACAAGGTCAACGGGCGAAAGCGAAGAAAGATTGGTGAGCGAGAATTGCACTGGGCCGGGACCGAGAATGCCCGCAATGCGCGAGGCGAGCACAGCCACCGGCGCGGACCATTGTTCAGGCTTGGAGCCCGGCGGCGCGATTTGCGCGGGCGCGGATGCGGCGGCGGCCAGCGCCACGCACACCATCCAGTTCGCCGCCAACCGCCCAATTCGCTTCATGATCTCCATCGATTCTGCGCAAGCTGCGTTTGCGCGGATTATATCTTTTCGCTCCGTTCGCCGCGGCGCTTCCACGGCCCTCTCGATCCCTTGCGAAGACCGTGGAAGCAAACCGCGGGTTGCGCGGCGCGGGGTTTAGTTGCCGTCGCCCGCGCCGGGCGTGCGGTTGCCCATCGGCTGGTTGGCCGCGGGGTTCGGGTCCAATCCCTTCAAAATGTCGCTGGCGAAGAAGTACTTGCCATCGGAAGGGACCATGACCAGGCGAATCTTGTCGGAAAGCCGCTCGGCGATGATTTTGTTGATCAGCAGCGGCGACTGATTGAGCAGTACGGCTTCGCTCTTCATGCGGTCATCGTTGGCTGCGGCCACCAGTCGAATACGGCTGGCCTCAGCCTGCGCCAGCAGGTCGCGGCGTTCGAGCTCGGCCTTGCTGTCGATCACCTTGGCCTGCGCATCGGCCTCCGCGTTTTGGATGGTGGCCTCCTTGCGCGCCTCGGCTTCCAGCTTGCTCTGCTCAATCTGCTTCTGTTTGAGCGGCAGAGTGTACTGCATGGCGTCGGATTCGCCCTTGGCCTCCGCCACCCGGGCCTGCGCGTCGCCCTTGGCCTGCTGCACCTTCTGGCGCGCCTGGGCCTCGGCTTCCAGCTCGGCAATCTTCACTTGCTTCTGTTGGATTTCCGTGTCCACGCTCATCTGGTCGTCCTGCTGCTCCTTCAAAAGCAATCCTTCCAGGCCCTTGGAATACT
Source organism: Occallatibacter sp. (assembly GCA_049678625.1). Classification (GTDB taxonomy): domain Bacteria; phylum Acidobacteriota; class Terriglobia; order Terriglobales; family Acidobacteriaceae; genus Telmatobacter. The sequence continues at coordinate 51,841 of JBAUEO010000025.1, forward strand.
CCTCGGGAAGTTGAATATCGGAAAGCATCACTTCTTCCACCACAATGCCGTCGGCGGCGAGCTTTTGCGTGATGATTTCCGCGGCGCGCGAGCGAACCTCCTCGCGCTTGGACGAGAAAATCTCGCGGACGGTGTATTCCGGCGTCAGCTCGCGCCAGGCGCTGGCCACCACGGGCGGAACCAGCTGCTGATCGGCGGGCTGCGGCAGATGCGCCTGCACACTGGCAAGCTTTGCGGGGTCAAGCCGGTAGCGGACCGTCACGCCCAGACCGATGTTGAGTCCCTCGCGCGTCTGCACTTCGAGCGCCGCCTGCTGCATCGACGCGGATTTGGCTTTCCCCGCGTTGAAAGGCAGTCCGGCGGTGTAAAGGTGGTCGCGCAGGTCAAAGGTCTGCACGCTGTCAATGAGCGGAGCAATCAAGTGCACGCCGGGATAGAGCGTGCCGGGAAGCGTGCCGCTGAGCTGGCTGATGCGCACGCCGCCCATGCCGCTGGGAACCACGACGATGCTTTTGGCAACGAGCAGCGGAAGGCAGGCCGCCAGGGCCAGCGCCGCGGGTCCGCGCCATTGGATCTCCGGCAGTTCGGGCGCGGGTAGCGTGTTCAGGAATTCCTCAGGCGATTCGGCGGCCCGGCGCGCGCGAAGCGCAAGTTGCAGGCGCAGCCAAAGCGCGTAAAGGGGAATTCCAACCGCGGTAAGCAGCATGGCCACTGCCGCGAGCGTCAGGAGTGTTTTGATGGTGAGCATCTCTCGTCTCCTTTTGAATCGTTGTGGCCCTTGCGTTTCCTGGAGCCCGGCCATGGAGCCAGCAGCAGCCGGACCAGTCCTCCCACGGTTAACTCCTCAAAGAGCAGTGCCGCCGCGAGGGGCAACAGCACGGCTCCCAAAGCGTTGAGTGCGTCAGTCAGCAGATGCATGGTCGTGTGCATGTGCATGGTCATGTGCATGGCTGTGTGCATGGTCGTGCTCCCTTACGCCGTGCCCTCTCACCGGGAGCCCGCCGCGGAGAAACCAGCCGCCGCAGCGGGCGTGATCTTTGCCATCAGGCCGGCGTTGTTGTCGGCCGCTTGCGCTTCCGCCGGTCCGGCCGCATGCTCAGGCGTGGCCGGCGGCGTATCTGCCTTCGCCAGCAGCACGGGCTCCGCGGCGGCCGTTTGCAGCGGCTCAGCCTCCACCAGCAGCACCGGCTGCCTTTCGGGCGCGATCGGCGCAAGTCCATCGCCGAAGATCTGCGCGGTCTGCTCGTCGCGCTGGACGATGAAAACGACCTTGTCTCCGATGCGCACCCGGCCGAAGAGGTCTTCAATGTCGCGGCGGCCCAGGCGGATGCAACCGTGCGAGACGGCTTTGCCGATGGAGTGCGGCTCATTGGTGCCGTGGATGCCGTAGCCCGGAATGCTCAGGCTCATCCAGCGATTGCCCACCGGGTTGTAGGGGCCGGGAGGAATCACCTTTCCGTGGTGGTAGTAGGTGGGGTTGGTCACTCGGGCGCGAATGCTGTAAGTGCCCACCGGGCTCGGCGTTGAGGGCTTGCCGACCGCGACCCGATAGATGTGGAGGACGCGACCGTCTTCCAGCAGCGCCAGTTTGTGGTCCTCCAGGCTCACCACGATTTCGCGCTCGGGCACCCTTGCCGTCAGCGCCGCCGTCTGCGCGCTCTGCGTTTCTGCGCTGTGCGCCTCTGCCATTTGCGCGCTTGCCGGCCCGGCAGCCAGCGCCGCCACCATTGCCACTGCCATCCAGATTCCGCTCTGCTTCAAGCTCTTCATCGCTTCCTCCCCCCATCGCTTGCCCCATCGGTCTCTTGTTGCCTGCGGCCGGAGAAAGTGCAAGCTCGTTGCCAAGTGATTCAGATTGAAAACAATGAGGTTATGCTGGATTTGGGGAACAAAGAACGTGTCAGTTTTGACACGGTGTGGGCTGGCGGACACGGCCTTGCCAACCCACAATGCGGGCTGCGCGCCGTTTTCTTGCGAGCGCGGGAAATCCGATTGCCGGGATCGGCTCGTACGGGGGATGAACGCCCTTGAAAGAACCAAAACGCGCTACAGCGGTTCCAGAGTAGCTGTACCCAGAAAGCACGCTGTCCAGTGGCGTTTTCCTCAAGAAAACGCCACCTTTCACCACCGTGAGAAAGGGCACGTCAACTCTGGAACCGCGCCAGTCACATGAAGGAGGCACGCACGTGGAGTTTGTGGAGAAGATGAAGCAGAGAGCGATCTCCCGCCGGGGTTTTCTCGCCGGGCTGGGAGGCAGCGCGGGCTTACTGCGTCCTGGCTATTTCGCCTGAGCGGCCTCCGTCACGTGGAGAATCTGGTCGGCCTTCACGTTTTCGAGCGTCTGCACAATCCCGCTGGGCCATGTGATGACAATCTTCTGCGCAAGGTCGTCCGGCCCCAGCCCGAAATGCACCGGCCCCAGGCTTGACGACGCATAGCAGACGCTCGAAGTCTGATGGTTATATTGCACGCCGGACTTGGTGACGACCTCAATCCGCG
>JBAUEO010000026.1:0-37111 GCA_049678625.1 Occallatibacter sp.
CCGCTCAACTGCTGCCAGCTCGGAATCGCAATCTTGTCCGGGCTGATGCCGCCGCCGCTGTCCACCCAAGCCGTTTCGGATTTCCATGCCCCGCCCGCGCCTGCAGTTGTCAGGTCCGTGCCGCCCACGGAAACCACGTAAGCATCGTCCGCCGGCCAAGCCTCGTTGTTTCGGCCGGTGCCCCAGGTGGAATCGTCGCCAGAGGCCGCAAAGAATGTCTGCCCCTGCGACGCCATCTTTTCAAAGTAGGGGTCCAGGGTGCTCGCATCCGCCGGTGTCCAGCCCCACGAGCAGCCAATCGTTGTCGGCAGCGGGCTATGCGTCGTCATCGCGCCAATGATGGCTGTGTCCGTTGAGCCCACATACATCACCAGACTCGCCAGCCCCGGCGCCATGCCCAGCGCCTGCGTCATGTCCAGCGTCTGCTCCGTGTCGTCGCAGCTGCGATACACGCAGCTCGTGCTGGTGCCGTCCGTCGAGAGCAGCGTGACCGGAACATGATTGGTCTGCTTGGCGTTGGTAAAGTAGGTGGTCAGGTCCGCCAGGTCCGTTCCGTAATACTCCAGCAGGCCCAGATTCTGCCCCGTGCCCGTCAGCGATCCCGAGCCGTAGTAGGCCCCGCGCATGTCGCTGCCCAGAAACGATGCGGAAGGTCCCGACCCCGTCGTCGCGTTCGGCGTCACCTCCTCCGGCTGCATCCCGTGCGCCGCCGCGTAGGTGTTCTTGTTCACCAGCAGCGGGTGCGGAATTGAATAGTTGTTCAGCCCCGAGATGTGCCACAAGTTAAACGGCAGGTCCATCGTCGGTTCCGTGTCCGGGCTGTAGAAGTTGCGGTTCTCCGTCGGATGCTTGTAGGTCCGCATGTTTACATGGAAGGCCACCTCAATCACTGAAACCGTGCCCTTCACCTGCACGTCCATCTGGTCGCGCGTGCCGCCCACCACCGTGAACCCGTAGGTCTTCGCGAACCGCAGCACGTCCTCATACTGCTCCTCGGTCGGCCCGAAGCGCGCGGTAAACTCCTGCGGCGTTAAAAAATGCCGGTAGTTCGGGCTCGCCGGATTGTAAACGTCCGCCAGAAAGCTCTTCAGCCCGGCCGGGTCCCGCAGAGGCAGCACAAGGTTGAGCTGCAGCACTTGATTGCCCGGCAGACGGCCCATGGCCTGCGTCTTGCCGTTGCGAACCACGTCCCGCACATGGTGCGTCATCACCGATTGCGCCTGGCCCACCATCGTCCCGATCGCCGCAATCACAGCAACCTTCCATGCAATGCTTCCCAGCCTTGTTCGCACGTTGTCTCCTTTGTGGGTAGGGAACCCCTTGGGCAACCGGAGAAGCCTTCAACTGCACAGGGATTGGGTTCCAGCCTGCCAGATTGTCCGGTAAACCCGGATTCCGTGTCCACAAAAATCCACGCCCCCGCCTCTGCCAACTCCATTACCTAAGGCCAATCCCGGCGGTGCCCTGGCCCACACCATCCGGTTACCTCCGCCAGGCCGCCGCCATCCCGCCCGCTGTGACTCATGCCCCGCCACACTTTCCCCGTTTCTGACCTCGAATCTCCTCCTGCGATTCCAGCTTGGATTCGCACACCCTCCGGCTGCTACACTCGCCCTTTCAGGGAATTGCCCGCACCCGCACCGCCCTTGCAGCGCCCTTTTGCCGGAGGCCATGGATGCCCGACTTTCAGCCCCCCCATTTTCAGCCCTTCATTTCGCCCGCCGAAAAGCCCCCTGAGTTCACCCTCCGCGCCATCCTGCTCGGCTGCATCTTCGGGCTCATCTTCGGCGCCGTCACGGTTTACGTCGGCCTGCGCGCCGGGCTTACCGTCGCCGCCTCCATCCCCATCGCCGTGCTCTCCATCAGCATCCTGCGCGTGCTGGGCCGCGCCTCCATCCTTGAAAACAACATCGTCCAGACCACCGGAAACGCAGGCCAGTCCATCGCCGCCGGCGTCATCTTCACGCTGCCCGCGCTCATCTTCCTCGGCTTCGATCTCGAGTACTCCCGCATCTTCCTGCTCGCGCTCATCGGCGGATGGCTCGGCGTCCTCTTCATGATTCCCCTGCGCCGCCAGCTCATCGTGGAGGAGCACGGCACACTTGCCTATCCTGAGGGCACCGCCTGCGCCGACGTGCTGATGGCAGGCGAGCGCGGCGGCGGGCTGGCCAGCCGCGTCTTCTTCGGCCTCGGACTCGGCTCGCTCTACACCTTCTTCCAGAATGACAACCTCTTCAAAGCCTGGCCCGGCACGCCCGAGTATCAGCCCGACTTCGGCGCGCAGCACATCATGAAAGGTGCATCCATCAAGGTTGAAGCCACGCCGGAATACCTCGGCGTCGGCTACATCATCGGAGCGCGCGTGGCCGGAACCATCTTCGCCGGCGGCGTCATCTCCTGGCTGGTGGTGATGCCGCTGATTTACTTCTTCGGCAAGGACCTGCCCCACCCCGTCTATCCCGGCACCATCCCCATTGCGCAGATGGGCCCCAGCCAGCTCTGGGCCACTTACATTCGCCCCATGGGCGCGGGCGCGGTGGCCGCCGCCGGGCTCATCGCCCTGCTCAAGACGCTGCCCACCATCCTCGGCGCGCTTGGCGCGGGCATCCGCAATCTGCGCCCCGGCTCCGCCTCCGAGTCGAAAGTCCTCCGCACGGAGAACGACCTCTCCATGGGCGTGGTCGTCGTCGGCTCCATCCTCATTGTCGCTTTCATGTTTCTCTTTCTTGAATTCAAGCCTGTCCCCGGCGCGTTCGTGGGTGCGTGGGCCAATCTGGACGCCTCGCTGCTGGTCGTCGTCTTCGGATTCCTCTTCGTCACCGTCAGCTCGCGCATCGTCGGCCTCATCGGCTCCTCGGCCAACCCCATCAGCGGCATGACCATTGCCACGCTCATGGCCACCAGCGCCATCTTTCTGGTCGAAGGCTGGACAACACCGGCCTTCGGAGCCCTCGCCATCACCATCGGCGGCGTGGTCTGCATCGCCGCGGCCAACGCCGGAGACACCTCGCAGGACCTCAAGACCGGCTACATCGTCGGCTCCACGCCGCGACTGCAACAAATTGCGCTCATAATTGGCGTCGCCGTCTCCACAGTCGCCATCGGCTTCACCCTGCAGATGATGAACACCGCGCTCGAAAGCTTCCGCGCCAACCCCGTCGCATGGGACATCAACGCTTCTCACCCCGGCGTTGCCATCCAGAAGGACGTACGCCATCTGCCCGACCAGTTTCCCGTTCTCGGCCCCGGCAAAACTGAAACCGAGCACCACAAATCCGAGTACATCGTGCTCAACGCCATCGGCTCGCCAACGCTCCCTGACGGCAAATATCTTTACTCGCCCGCCACGCATCGCATTGAGGTGCAGTGGATCCAGGGCATCGGCAGCGAAAAGGCCGCCGCCCCGCAGGCCCGCCTGATGGCCACGGTCATCAGCGGCATCCTCAGCCGTAAGCTGCCCTGGGGTCTGGTCATGCTCGGCGTCTTCCTGGTCCTCGGCGTGGAGCTGCTGGGCGTCCGCTCGCTCTCCTTCGCCGTCGGAGCCTATCTCTCCATCGGCACCACGCTGGCCATCTTCGTCGGCGGCGCGGTGCGCTGGTTTGTCGATCAGGCCGTGAAGCGCGCCGGAGGCGACGACGCTGAAGCCTCCAGCGAAATCTCGCCCGGCTCGCTCTACGCTTCAGGCCTCATCGCCGCGGGCGGCATCGTGGGCCTCTGCGGCGTGGCCCTCAAGGGCTATGAAACCACCGCCGACAAGGGTGACCTGCTCAACTTCCCCCACACCTTCTTTGACCACACCTGGGTCTCGGTCCTCGCCTTCGCCCTGCTCGCCTACTCGCTCTACTACTTCGCCCGCAAGCCGCTCAAAAAATAAGCAGGCAGCCAATCAAGGCCGCCTGCTGTTTGCTCATTGCTGTTCGCTGAAAGCTGTCGGCTGTCCTACTTCTTGCCCCAGAAATCCGCCGAATCCGTCAGCCACTTGTCCGGCACATAGCTGATCCTCGGGCCAAAAGCATAGAGGTCCGCCTCCTCTGACGCGATGATCGCGGGTCCGGCCGTGCGCAGCAGGTCCAGCATGTCCGGCCCAGTCTTTTCCATAAAGGTCTTGCCGCCGGCCTCCATCGTATCCACGTCCGCCAGTGATTTCAGCGGCGTGATCAGGATGTAAGTGGTCCCGCTGTACTCGCCGTATTCCTTCTCGAACATCGCCCAGCTTGCTTCCGGCAACGCGGACGCATAGGCCGCCTTGTACTCCTTCACCAGATGCTCCCAGGCCTCCTGCTGTCCATCCTTCACCTGAAAAAGAATGATCCGCGCAAACCGCATGTCTTCCAGGCTGGCAGGAGGATTCTGGCTCAGGTCCTTCTCGTACTCGTAAATGCTGCCGTGATGCGCCACTTCCATCGCGCCTTCTTCGGCGCTGTTCTTGTGCATCACCGCTTCCACTGCGGCATTGCCCATTTCCGCATCATGTATCTTCTCGAGGTCCCCATACGAATTGAAGCCTCTGAAGAAGAGCACCCGGCTGGTGTTTCCGGTAATCGACCACATGCCGAAGTAGTTGGCATCGATCTTCGCCGCTCGAAGCGCATCAACTTCTTCGCTTTCCAGCTTGACGAGGGCGCCGCTGTTGCCCGGCTTCAGCTCCGCGTTGCTCACGTAGAGATACTTCGGCGGACCCTGGTTCATGTCCATTGAACTCTGTGCCAAGGCCGCAGGAACCGCCATTGCGGCAACCGCTGCCACTGCAAGCATCCTGGACGCCCACGCGCCCGCGCGTACATGCTTCATGCCAAACCTCTTTCATTCAATTGGATTGGTGAGTTCGTTTTGTCCGTGGGGAGAGCGAACACAAGCATACCACCGAATTGCGTCCTCGCTGCGCCAAACTTCCGCGAAATTCGGCAGTCCGCATCCGGCCGTCTGCCGCTCCGGCCCCGACCCTCCGCACCTCCACCGAATTGTCATCCTGAGCGACCGGAGCAAGGCGAAGGGAGTCGAAGGACCTGCATTTCTGTTTCCTGCGCCGGAAGGATCAAACGGGGTCCCAGGCGAGCGGCCTTTGCTCGCTGCCAAAAATTACGCGACCGCCTTCGTCTTCCGCCGCAGCTCGCAGCGCCGGACAAACAAGCTGCGCCAGCAAAAAAGCCCCGGAGGATCTCCCTCCGAGGCCAATTCGATCCAAGCGGCAGCCAGGCCCCCGCCGCGCAAGCGGCAGACAATCCCACCGGAGGTGGCCTACGCCATCGCCTCGCGGCTCATCGGCTCAAAATGCAGTTCGCCGGTCTTGCGGTCCACGTCAATCCGCACGTGCGAGCCGTGCCGCACCTCGCCGTCCAGAATCTTCATCGCCAGCGGGTCCTGCACCATCCGTTGCAACGCGCGCTTCAGCGGCCGCGCGCCGTAGGCCGCATCCGAACCCGCCGCCAGAATCAACTGCCGTGCCGGCTCCGTCAGCTCCAGCGAAATCTGCCGGTCTTCGAGCAGCTTCCTTACCTCGTTCAACCGCAGATCAAGAATCTGGCTCATCTGCGCCGCGCCCAGCGGACGGAAGATCACCAGGTCGTCCACGCGGTTCAGAAACTCCGGCCGGAAGTGTTCGCGCAGAATCCGCATCACGCTCTCGCGCGCCATGTCGAAATCGTGGTCCGACTTCAGCGCATCGCCCACCAGCATCGCCGCGCCCAGGTTCGAGGTCATAATCAGCACCGTGTTCTTGAAACTCACAGTCCGGCCCTTCGCGTCCGTCAGCCGTCCGTCGTCCATCACCTGCAGCAGCACGTTGAACACATCCGGATGCGCCTTCTCAATCTCGTCGAAGAGAATCACCGCATATGGCCGCCTCCGAATCGCCTCCGTCAGTTGTCCGCCCTCGTCGTAACCGATATATCCCGGAGGCGCGCCAATCAGCCGCGCCACGGCGTGCTTCTCCATGTACTCGCTCATGTCGATGCGCACCATCGCCTGCTCGTCGTCAAACAGGAACTCCGCCAGCGCCCGCGCGGTCTCCGTTTTACCCACGCCCGTCGGCCCAAGAAAAAGGAACGAACCAATCGGCCGCTTCGGATCGCTCAGCCCCGCGCGCGAACGGCGAATCGCATTCGCCACCACGCTCAGCGCCGCGTCCTGTCCCACCACGCGCTCGCGCAGACGCTCTTCCATCCGCACCAGCTTCTTTACTTCGCCCTCCAGCATCCGCGTGACGGGAATGCCCGTCCACTTGCTCACAATCTTCGCAATGTCCTCTTCGTCCACTTCCTCTTTCAGCATGCGCTGCGCGCCGGCGTTGCCCTCCTGCGCGGCGCTCAGCTTCCTCAGCTCCGCATCCAGTTTCGGCAGCTCGCCATACTGGATCTGCGCCGCGCGATCAAGCTGCCCCTTGCGCGTCTGCTCCTCGGCCTCAAAGCGCAGCGCCTCAATCCGCTTCTTCAGCTCGCTGATGCGCGCAATCGCCTCGCGTTCCGTGGTCCAGCGCGCGCGCAGCGCGGTGGTCTGCTCCTTCAGCGTTGCCAGTTCGCGCTCCACTTCCTCCATCCGCTCAAGGCTGTTCGCATCCGTCTCGCGCTTCAGCGCCGCGCGCTCAATTTCGAGCGAGGTGGCCTCGCGCTCAAGCTGGTCAATCTCCGTCGGGACACTGCCGATCTGAATGGCCAGCGAGGCGGCCGCTTCGTCCACCAGGTCAATCGCCTTGTCCGGCAAAAATCGGTCGCTGATGTAGCGATGCGACAACGTCGCCGCCGCCACAATCGCCGAATCCTTGATGCGCACGTTGTGGTGCGCCTCATAGCGCTCCTTCAGCCCGCGCAGAATCGCAATCGTGTCCTCCACATTCGGCTCGCCGACATAGACAATCTGAAATCGCCGCTCCAGAGCCGCGTCCTTCTCAATGTATTTGCGGTACTCGTTCAGCGTGGTCGCGCCAATCGCGCGCAGCTCCCCGCGCGCCAGCGCCGGCTTCAGCATGTTGCTCGCGTCAATCGCACCCTCGGCCGCGCCCGCGCCCACCAGCGTGTGCAGCTCGTCGATGAACAGCACAATCTGCCCGTTCGATTCTTCGATCTCTTTCAGCACCGCCTTCAGCCGATCCTCAAACTCGCCGCGAAACTTCGCGCCTGCAAGCATCGAACCCAGGTCAAGCGAGATCACGCGCTTCTCGCGCAGCGCCTCCGGCACGTCGCCGGAAACAATGCGCCGGGCAAGACCCTCAACGATCGCCGTCTTGCCCACGCCCGGCTCGCCAATCAGCACCGGGTTGTTTTTCGTCCTGCGGCTCAGCACCTGAATCACGCGGCGGATCTCCTCGTCGCGCCCGATCACCGGGTCCAGCCTGCCGCGCCGCGCCAGCTCCGTCAGGTCCTTGGCATATTTTTCGAGTGCCTGGAATTTGCCCTCGGGATTCTGGTCCGTCACGCGCTGCGAGCCGCGCACCGCCGTCAGCGCTTTGAGAATCGCCTCGTGCGTCGCGCCCGCCGCGGCCAGCGCCTCGCGCGCTGCGTCGGCCTTCTGGTGGGCAACGCCCAGCAGCAGGTGCTCGGTGGACACGTACTCGTCCTTGAAGTTCGCCGCCTCGCGAAAGGCCTGCTCCATGACTTTGTTGAGCGCCTGGCTCAGGCTCGGCTGCGCGCTGGCGCCCGCCACGCGAGGCAGTTTCTCCTCGATCGTGTGCAGTTCGCTCTCCAGCCGCTCCGTCGGGACGCCAATCTTTTCAAGCACCGCCGGAATCACGCCCTCGCGGTCCTCTACCAGCGCCAGCAGCAAATGCACCGGCAGCATCTCCGGGTTGCCCAGTTCGGCCGCCCGCTCCTGCGCCTGCTGCATCGCCTGCTGCGACTTCACGGTCAGCTTTTCCCAACGAATTGCCATAAGAGCAGCCCCCCGCTGTCAGCTGTCAGCTATCAGCTATCAGCCATCAGCCATCAGCCATCAGCTTGTTCTTCCACAACGGACCTGTCGAGTCCAATTGGGGGTCATCCATCAATAGAAGAGCGCCGGGCGGGCAGAGCACATCCAACCCTCCCGGCGCGTCGAGTTACCAGACTACGCCAGCGCCAGCGACAGGAAGCTGAAAGCTGACGGCTGATGGCTGACAGCTGTCTTACGCCGCCAGCGAAGTGCCGGTGTTCACCTTGATCTGCTTCGGCTGGGCTTCGGGCTTCTTTTTCAGCTCCAGCTTCAGCACGCCGGCATTGTAGTGCGCGTCCACGCTCTCCGTATCCACGGTCGAAGGCAGCTTGAAGGCCCGGTGGAAGCTGCCATAGCGCCGCTCGATCCGGTGAAAATTTTCCTTCTTCTCTTCCGCCTCGAACTTGCGCTCGCCCTTCACCGTCAGCGTGTGGTTTTCCACGCTTACGTTCAGGTCCTTCTCCTCAACGCCCGGAACCTCCAGCTTGAGCACGACCTTGTTCTGGTCCTCATAAATATCGACCGCCGGCATAAAGCTGGCAGCCGACCCCGGGCTCCCGCCCTCATTCCCTTCTCGAAAGAGCGTGTTGAAGCGATTCTGCAACGCCGCCACTTCCCGATAGGGGTCCCAACGAATCATTGTCATGTTTCTGTTCCTCCAGATGCATTCGAGATGAACGGGCGGGGACTGGTCCTTTGCCCACTCACTCCATCTGACGAAACTATAGCATGTATGATTCATAAAATATGAGTGTTTATTGCTAATATCTTGACCGCACTTATACGTTCCATATTTTCAATGATTTAGAGGGAGACAACCGCGCGGCCCTGTCAGCTATTGGCGAATCTAGGCATGGAAATGGTGGTGGTCGATTGCTGCCCCGTGGCCAGCCGGGTAAGGGTCAGCACCGTAATGTCGTCGTCCTGGCCGAAGTCGATGGCGGCCTCGGTGGCCTTGGCCGCGTCGGGCCGGGTGGCGAACAGGGCGTCCAGCCGCTCGAAGCTGAAGATTTCGCCGCCGGGCTTGCGCGCCTCCAGCAGGCCGTCCGTGTAGAGCGCAAAGTGGTCGCCCTCGTGGAGAGCGAGGGTGGTCTCCTCATAGGCGGCGGTGGGGAGCACGCCGAGGGGAATGGCACCGGGCATTTGGACCTCGCGCTTGTTCAGGAACGGGGCCGGATGGCCGGCTGAGGCCATCACACACTCGCCGTTGGCGTCGAGCCGGAGGGCCAGGCAGGTGACAAATCCCCCTTGCAGCCGGCCGCAGAGGCGCTGGTTGAGCTCCGAGAGAATCGCCGCCGGATGGGGCGCGAATTTGGCCAGGGTGCGCGCCGCGCCCACGATAAGCGAAACGGTCATGGCTGCGCGAAGGCCCTTGCCGCTGACGTCGCCCAGCAGAATCAGCGTGGAGCCGGCCGACTCGCCTTCAAGGGGAATCACCTGGAAGAAGTCGCCGCCCACCTCCGCCGCGGGGCGATAGGAACTGGTGAAGGCGAAGCCCGGCAGCGGCGGCAGTTGCTCCGGAATGAGCACTTGCTGCAGCTCGCGCGCGCTCTTCAGCTCGGCCTCAATCGTGGCCTGGCGCTGGCTGGCCTCCTGCAGGTAGCGATAGACGCCGTAAATGATGGCCAGCAACAGCAGCGTGCTGGCGATGGTCTGCGCATTGAAGACGTTGCCGTTGATGGTGAACAGGGGCGCGCCAATCTTGCCGCCGATGGTCCAGTGAGTGAACCGGCTTCCCTGCTCGAGCGCGATGCGCACCACCGAGATCATCTCCGCCAGGAACGCGGCAATGGCTACCAGCCAGCGCGCGTGGTCCAGCCGCTTGCGCACCGCCAGCGCCACCAGTACCAGCGGGTAGGCCTCGGCCACCGTGAAGAAAACAGTCAGAACAGCATCCAGAATCTGCGACCAGTGAATCACCGTGGGGTTGGACCAGCTCAGGGTCACCAGTCCGTCCAGCGAGGCGGAGCAAAAGCTGAAGATGGCGAGCATGCGGGTGAAGTAATAGAGCGTGGGGTTTTCGTTCAGCTCGAGCAGGTAAAGCAGCAGAAACCAGATGCTGATATCGATCAGGCTGAGGGCCGGCTGCAGCCAACCGAGAGCGAAGTCTATGGAAAAGGGAATATGCAGTCCGACAAGAAACAGCACCAGCACATATCCGCCGCTGAAGGTCGCCATCCACACCAACACGCGCTGCTTGCGGTTGCGCAGCCAGGCAAGCAAGCTTAGAACCGTCACCAGGAAATAAAGTGACTCTGTACCAAAGTAGAATTGGCGGCTGCGCAGCCAGTTGTAGTCGTTCTCGGCCTTCAGGCCCGCAATGGCCGCCGGGCTGCCGATAACGGGCGCAGCGGTGAAACCGCCCAGCGTATCCGGGTCGAAGGACATCAGCGGCGCTTTCCACACGCGGATGGCCAGCACTCCGTCGCGGATGGGGCCCAGTCCAAAGGTCTGCGGCGGGGCAAGGTAGGGATAGGACACGTGCGGAGGCATGGTGCCGTTGCTGCCCACAAGTACGCCGTTCCAGTAGAGCTGGTAAACATCCTCGATGTGGGTGATGTAAAGGGCGAAATCCGGCGACGCGCCTGCCGCCGGCGTGATGTGGATATGCTTGCGATACCAGGCGTAGCCGGTATAGGACGGATGACTCTGCTCGCCCCAGGTCTTGTCTGGACTGATCTGCTCCCAGCCCACGTTGCCCTTGTCGTCGCCTGCGTCGGGCATGGCCCAGGCCGGATTGTCGCCCAGATGGAACTGCCACGGCCCGTCTATCTTGACCACGCCCTTGCCCAGTTCAGGAATGGTGAGCACGGGCGCGGACGAGGGTTGCGCCGCCCGCGCCGGCAGAGACCCAACAGCAACGAAAACCAGGCAAAGGAGGTACGGCAGGCGCTTCCCAAAGGCAAACATGGCAAAAGCATACGCGGTTGTTTCTTTGGGTGATAGGGAATTCTATCTGGACGCAATGCCGGATGTGAGTCCGTACAGCGCCGGCCTGTCCGCCCAAGTAGAATAGGCCATCCATGAGCGCTCCGTTCGGCATTCTGCAAGCGCTGGACTGGCGCTGGGTGTGGCTGGAGACGGCAGGATTCCGCAACCGATGCTGCGCGGCTTTGTGATTGCCGTGGGCGTGTTCATGACCGGCTGGTTTTTCTGGAAGGTAGGATAAGAAGCATGAGCGCCCGCGATATTTCGCTGGCCATGTTTCTGCTCTTTGTCTTTGGCACAGCGTGCTGGCTGCTCTACGGCATCGGCATCGGCTCCGCCCAGGTGACCGTGGCCAACGCGATTACGCTGGCGCTGTCCTTCGCCATTCTGGTGCTCAAGCTGCGTTATGACCGCCAGCCGGAGGCGGGCACGGCGCGCGCAGCGATAAAATGAATGCATGAGCCACGAGGGCATCCGTTTCGCGACCGAGGAGCAGATTGAGCGGCAGAGCCGCAGTGTGCGTCCTCTCGCCCGCGAGGCCGTGACGCCGAAAAAAGTCCGCGTGCTGCTGAGCGAGGGCAAGGGCCTGGAGATTGATTGGGCAGACGGCCACAAGAGCGTGTGGGGCTTTGCATTTCTGCGCGACGCCTGCCCCTGCGCCACCTGTGTGGACGAGCGCAAGAACCAAGGCCGCGCGCCGGGGCAGCCCAAGCCGAAGGCCGCCGAGCTGTTGCCCATGTACGCGCCGCCCGCCAAGCCCGCCGGCGCGCAGGCTGTGGGCCGCTACGCCCTCCAGTTCAACTGGCTGGATGGGCATGGCTCGGGCATTTATTCGTGGGAATATCTGCGGCGTGTGTGCCAATGCGCGGAATGCAAACTGGCCGCGATGGAGACCACAGGCACGCCCAATTAAGGCAGCGGCGCGGGTAAAAGCGAATCAGTGTCCCGCGGCCAGTTGCCATGGCTGGGCGGGCTCGGCTTCCTCCGCCTCCCGGCCATCGAGCCGATCATACAGATACACATCGCTGGTGGTGCCGAGCGATTCATTGTAAAGGGACTCCTGCCCGCACAAGAGCATGAGTTCCTCTTCAAACGCGTGGATGGCATGCAACTGGGCAGCCGTTGCGGGCAGCTCAAATTTGGAGGTCTTAAGAAACTTCTGGAAGCCGCGGTCCAGCAGCCGCGTAATCTCGTTCCCGACCAGTGCTCCGGGGCGAACAGCATAGGCGACGACCGCACCGGGTTGCTGCGCGGGAACCGGATTTGCGGGGATTAGCACGGCGGCCGCGCCGTTCTTGCTGACCAGCATGCCGTTGGCTACGGTGGTCGAGGCAGCCACCGTGAAGGAATGCGCGCGCAAAATGTCGAGCAGTTCGCTGAAGGTGAGCGTTCTGGGCTTGCGGGCCATTTGGTTTCCCCTGGGTGTGCGAGGATGGCAGAAAGCGGCCGGCGTGCGGGCTTCCCTGCATTCACTCTCGCACAGGCGGAGCGCCGGGGGCAATTGGACGACGGGCTCGGCAGGGTCCGGCCAGTCACGGGAGCGGCGGGAAGAACAGCGATGCTCACGATTTCGGAATCGGTGGTTCAGGCGATGCGGGCGCATGCCGAGGAGGCCTATCCCATCGAGTGTTGCGGGGCGCTGCTGGGCTCGCCGGGCGCGGAGGGCTGGCGCGTGAAAGCGGGGGTCGGTGCGCGCAATGCGCGCGGCCCTGAGGCGGGCCGAAGTGCGTACGAAATTTCACCTGACGAGCTTGTGGCAATTGATCGCGAGGCGCGGCAGCGCGGTCTCGAGATTGCGGGCTTTTATCACTCCCACCCTGACCATCCGGCAAAAGGGTCGGCGACCGACCTGGCCGAGGCGCATTGGGTGGGCTGCTGCTATGTGATTACGGCGGTGGCAGCGGGCAAGGCGGGTGAGACCCGGGCCTTTCTGCTGGCCGGAACGCGGGAAGAGGACAAGCGCTTCGAGGAAGTGACAATCCGCATCGAACCTTAAGCGACCCGCGCCCGCGAGCCGGGCGCATTTTGCTACCCTGAGGGCAGCCGGTCTCCAGTTGCGCGCGCTGCGATGTGGACGTCGGCCTGGCCACGAAAGAGTCCTTATGAGGAATGCAGATTCACTGCCCCCACTGAGCCCCTCCGAGCTTGCCCGCTACTCGCGGCATCTGATTCTGCCCGAAGTGGGCATGGAGGGCCAGCAGCGGCTGAAGGCAGCGCGGGTGCTGTGCGTGGGCACGGGCGGACTGGGCTCGCCGCTGGCGTTTTATCTGGCGGCGGCGGGCGTGGGCACGCTGGGGCTGGTGGACTTTGACGTGGTGGACGCAAGCAATCTGCACAGGCAGATTCTCCACTCGACCAAGGACATTGGGCGAAGCAAGCTGGACTCGGCTGAAGAGAAGTTGACGGCGCTCAATCCCTCTCTGAACGTGGTGAAGCACGAGACGCGGCTGACCAGCGCGAATGCCCTCGAGATTGTGCGGCAGTACGATATCGTCGCCGACGGCACGGACAATTTTCCCACGCGTTATCTGGTGAACGATGCCTGCGTGCTGCTGGGCAAGCCGAATGTCTACGGGTCGATTTTTCGATTCGAAGGCCAGGCCAGCGTCTTTGCAACCAAAGGCGGACCCTGCTACCGGTGCCTTTATCCGGAGCCGCCGCCGCCCGGCATGGTGCCGAGTTGCGCCGAGGGCGGCGTGCTGGGCATTCTGCCCGGCCTGGTGGGCGTGATGCAGGCCACCGAGGCCATCAAGCTGATCCTGGGCAAGGGCGATTCTCTGGCCGGGCGGCTGCTGCTGGTGGACGCGCTGGAGATGCGTTTCCGCGAGCTGAAGCTGAAGCGCAATCCGGAGTGCCCCGTCTGCGGCGACCATCCGACCGTGAAAGCGTTGATTGATTATGAACAGTTTTGCGGCGTGAAGCCGGAGGCCGCGAAGACCGCAAAGGAGAGTGCCTTGCAGAATGGAATTCCGCAGATGAGCGTGAAGGAACTGAAAGAGCGCCGCGACGCCGGCGAGGACGTGTTTGTGCTGGACGTGCGCGAGCCTTACGAATATCAGATTGCCAACATCGGCGGCACGCTGATTCCGCAGAACGACGTGCCCAAGCGCCTGGCGGAATTGGACCGCGAGCGGGAGATTGTGGTGCAGTGCAGAACCGGCGCGCGCAGCCAGCGCATTGCGGAGTTTCTGCAGCAGGCCGGATACGCCAAGGTGAAAAACCTGGCCGGCGGCATTCAGGCCTGGGCCACGGAGATTGACCCGTCCATGCCGAAGTACTGAAACAGCAGTCAGTCGGGCAACGAAACAGACGAAGAAGCGTCCAAGCCGGATTCGCAATTTTCGGCAAATCGGCGAAGGCGAGCTGCAGATTCCCCTGGCGGCGGGGGCCAAGTGCCCGCTCGTCGTGGTTAGGTGCGGTCGGACTTGCGGGCCTGCTGATGAGTGGCCTCGGCGCTTCGCAGGGCCTCGTGGATGATCATTTTAAGATAGGTCTGGTAGCGCAGGCCGCGCTCGGCAGCCTGTTCGCGCGCCTTGGCAATGTCACCGGGATCGAGACGGATGGTGGTGGTGGGCAAAGGCTGTGCGGGCTTGATTCCGCGCTCGGCCAGCAGGCGCGCGACTCCACCAGTCCTAAGCCGTCCTTCTTTCGCGGCTTTCTCGAACTCATCGGCGATGAGCTCCTGGTTTTCGTACCACCACTTGGCTTCTTCGTCTTCATTCGCGAATTTGGGAAGTTTGAAGTCGCTCATTGCAGTCCCGCCTTCGATTGCAGATACAGAAGTTTGAATCGTCGAATCGGTTCAAACGCCGTGACGATTCAAACCTTTTCAGCTCGAAGTGTGACGACTACTTGAAGAATCCTGCCAAGGAGGGTTTCTCCAAGGTACGACCATCGGTCTTCACCGAGGGTGCTTTTGTCATAACCCATCTCCAAGGGGTCACTCAGAATAACCTCTTCGGCTTCTTCCGGCTTCACATCGTGCTCAGCGATGTGGCCGATGTTTGCGTCGTCCCAATCAAAATTCGCTGTGTCCATGGTCTCTCCAACAGTTCAGCATCACTGAACTTTTCGTTGTTGAGCCATGCTCCCTATCCCCCTCGACCGAGGGAGGGGTCAGAATCTCTACAGATTGAATCTTCGGTAGCTTCCGATCTCGCTGCCATCCTGGCTTTGGAGGCTCGTGGTATTCGAAAGGCCGAGCATCTGCTTCACTTACGATAATTCCACATTTGAATTGTAGCTACTTCGTGGCTATTTTGCAACTACTGTCTCAACTCGACCAGCGTGGCCCCCTGGCCGCCTTCGTTTTGCGGGGCTTCGGCGATTCCGGCAACGTGCGGGTGGTTCTTGAGGAATTCGCGCACGCCGCGGCGGAGGATGCCCGCACCGTGCCCGTGAATCACCCGGACCCGTGGAATACCTGCGAGAAACGCGCGGTCAAGATACTTTTCGAGCTCGTCGGTGGCCTCGTCCACGGTGCGGCCGATGAGGTTGATTTCGGTGCGCATCTCGTCTGAGCCCGAGCCGGTGACGGAAACCTGAACGCCCTTTTGCCGGCGGGCGGCGGCGAGGGGGTCGGGTTTTTGGGCAGCGGCGGCCTGCGAACTTGAGCACTCGGCAAGCTCATCGCGGCGGACGCGCATTTTGATGGGGCCGAGTGCAACTTCGAAGAGGTCTTTCTCGACTTCGCGCTGCACTTGGGCGACCTTGTTCATGGATTTGAGCAGGACGTGGTCGCCGGCTGCAACGTGTCGG
This sequence comes from Occallatibacter sp., assembly GCA_049678625.1. Classification (GTDB taxonomy): domain Bacteria; phylum Acidobacteriota; class Terriglobia; order Terriglobales; family Acidobacteriaceae; genus Telmatobacter. Next base: position 15,589 of record JBAUEO010000026.1, read on the forward strand.
AGAATGTGCGGCTGGGCGTTTGCGTCGTTCTGGTCCGCGCCGGTACGGTGGGCGACGACGGTCTGATTGAAGCTCTCCTGAAACTCGCGGCGCAGACGGGCGATGCGGCGCTCGGCTTCCTTGGAGAGCTTTTGCTGGGCGGCGCGATCCTCGACCGCGCGGACGGTTTCGCGCATCTGGAACTCGAAGTCCTTGAGCAGCGAGGCGAGCTTCTGTTCGAGCTCGCGGGTGCGGTTGCGCAGCTCGACGTCGCCTTCGCGGGCCAGGCGGGCGCGTTCCTGATTGAGGGCATACTGCTGCTCGCGCGCGGATTTTTTCTCAACCTCAAGCTCGGCAAGCTCGGTGTGGAGCTTGTCGAGGAAGCGGGCAATATCGACCTGTTGCGAGCCCAGGCGCTGGCGGGCGGCGGCGATGATTGCAGCGTGCAGGCCAAGGCGCTCCGCGGTGAGGATGCCGGCGGATGCGCCGGGAACGCCGATGCGGAGTTGGTAATTCGGGACCAGAGTGCGCTCGTCCACGCCGGCGGCGGCGTTGCGGACGCCGGGCGTGTTGGCGGCGTAGACCTTGAGCGAAGTGTGATGCGTGGAGATGAGAGACCACGCGCCGGACTCAAGAAAAAAACCTGCGACCGCGACAGCAAGCGCGGAGCCCTCCTCGGGATCGGTGGCGGAACCGAGCTCGTCAAGAAGAACGAGGGAGCGGGAATCGGCGAGGCGCGAGAGGCGGTCAAGGTTGGTGATGTGCGCGGAGAAGGTGGAGAGTTCGGCCTCAATGGACTGGGCGTCGCCAATGTCGGCGAGGAAGGCGGTGAAGATGGGAAATGCGGCGGATGCCGCTGGAACGGGAAGGCCGGCCTGCGCCATGAGCGCGAGCAGAGCCGTGGTTTTGAGCGTGACGGTTTTGCCGCCGGTGTTGGGGCCGCTGATGATGAGCTGGCGCGCGTCGGAAGTGAGATCGAGCGTGAGCGGGACGACGGCACTGTTACGCCCCACGGACGAAGACCTGTCCGCTGGGGCCCATGAACTGGCGCCGATGGAGCGAAAATGTTTCTCAAGGAGCGGGTGGCGCGCGGCCTGAAGACGAAGCTCGCCGGGCGCGATGGTGGGTGCCACGCAATCGTAGTCGCGGGCGAAGCGGGCACGTGCGAGGAGCGTGTCCACGAGCGCAAGGATGCGCGCGCCGGCAAGCAGCGGAGCGGCGAAGCCGGCAACCTGAGCGGTGAGCGCGACGAAGATGCGATGGATTTCCGACTGCTCCTCTTCAAGCAAGCGGACGAGCTCGTTGTTCTGCTCGATGGTTTCCAGCGGCTCGACGTAGACGGTTTGGCCGGAGGAGCTTGCCCCATGGACCACGCCGGAGACGCGGCGCTTGAGCTCGCTGCGAACGGGAATCACGAAGCGTTCGCCGCGGATGGTGATGAGGTCTTCCTGGGTTGCGCCGTCCGTGGAGAGCTTGCGCAGCGCGGCGCGGAGACTTTCCTCGATGACGCGCTGCTGGCGCTCCTGCTCGCGGCGGATGCGGCGAAGGTCGGGCGAGGCGTCGTCTGCGAGTGTGCCGTCGGGCTGGAATTTGCGCTGGATGGACTCAGAGAGAGTGCGCAGGCCGCCGGTGAGCGCGGCGGAGAGCTCGACGAGGCCGGGGAGCTTGCCGGCAAGGCGCGCTGGCGGCGAGGCAAGAAGGGATTGCCAGGCGGCAACGTCGGAAGCGAGTCGGGCGACTGCCAGCAGCTCGGGGGCTTCAAGCGCCGCGCCCGCGATTTGGGATTTGGCTAGGTGCTGCGTGGGGTCAAACAGGCCGCCGAGAGGGATGGAAACCTGCTCGGTGAGAAGAAGACGAAGCTCGGCGGCGAGCAGATGCTGGCGGACGATCCAGTCGGAATCAGTGGAAGGGCGAAGGCCAAGGATGGCCGCGCGGCCGACGGACGAGGCGGCGAACCCGGCGACGAGGGCCAGCAGCGGCTCCCATTCGAGGGCGGCAAGGTCTGCGTGTTCCACCGGGGACGGGATGGGATCCAGGAGGGGCATGGCCAGGAACCATCTTAGTGCGAAACGAGCGTTCCTGCGGATGCGCGGACAGGGTGGCGCAGCTTAGGCCGACGTGGACGACGAAGCCGAGCCCGAAGAGGAGGGTGAGCTGGACGAGGATCTGGACGAGGATTCAGAGGAGGCTGGTTTGGATTCCGGTGCGGCAGATTTCGAGTCAGCGGAGGCGGGCGCGACGGATTTTTCTGACGACGACTTGTCGGACGAGGGTTTGTCTGACGCAGGTTTGTCAGACGTGGACGAATCCGGCGAAGACGTGTCCGAAGAGGGTTTGCCTTTGCCGGCGTAGTCGTTCACATACCAGCCGGCTCCCTTGAACTGGAGGGCGGGCGCGGTGAGCGGGCGCTCCAGCAGGCCGTGGCACTTGGGGCACTCGGTGAGGGGCGCGGAGCCGAAGCTCTGGATTTTTTCCAGGCGGTGGCCGCACTGGGTGCAGCGATATGCGTATAAGGGCAAGCGGGGTGACCTCTTGGAGAGGGAATCTACCTGCTTCCATTTTACCGGCAGGGCGGCGAATTGTCGGCAATCCGCCGCCACACCGGGTTGAGCGTGGGCTGCGCTATTCGACGCTGAAGTGCACCGAAGCGGAGTGATGCTCCCACGACAGCGTAATCCTGCCGCCGTGGCCCATGGGATGGATGGTGTAGACAAGATCCTCGACCGAATGCGAGGGCGCGCTCATGTGCATGGGCACGCGGCCCAGGTCGGCGGAGGGATCGTAGGCCAGGCCCCATTCGCCGGTCTTTTTGCTCACGATGAGAACCCACTTGTCCGGGTTGGAAATGTCGATAAAGAGGGTGTAGGTTCCCGCCGGAACGCTGAGGTCGCCGATCTTCAGATTGCCGTCGGTAATGAGGGTGGGGGCGGCGTTGGCGCCGCCGCGCCAGATGGGATACTGCGATCCATGCGCGGTCTTGATCAGGCCGTCGCTTGTGTAAACATGGCCTTCGCGGCCTCTGAGCCGGGGCGAGTTGTAGTGGATGGTGATGGATTTGCCGGCGACGGTGGCCGAGGCGGTGGCCGGCGGGCTGGGCATGGGCTTTTTGGCCTTGTGCTCCATGGACTGGGCAGAGAGCGTGAGGGTGGTGAGGGCGAGCACGGCCGCACAGGCGAGAAGACGCTTCATCTTGGTTCTCCTTTTTTTCAATCAGCCCCGGAAGCCGAGGCAGGAAATCTCCGTGGGGATGATTGTCGCACCGGCAGGCGGAATTGGGAAACGGAGGTCACGCGCTGTTATGATGCGGCGAAAAGGACGGGACGCGGTGAGCGAGACGAACAAACGGTCAAACGAACGATTAAGCGAACCATCAAACCAACGGTCTGCGGGGGCGCGGTTCCGCGCGGCCATGGGGGCGGAGAAACCGCTGCAGGTGGCGGGGGCAATTACGGCGCTGGCGGCGCGAATGGCCGAGGCGGTGGGCTTCCGGGCCGTCTATTTGTCGGGCGGCGGCGTGGCGGTAAACTCGCTGGGGCTGCCGGACCTGGGCATCAGCACCATGGAAGACGTGTTGACCGACGTGCGGCGCATCACCAATGCGACAGCGTTGCCGCTGCTGGTGGACATCGACACGGGCTGGGGCGGCGCGTTCAACATCGCGCGGACCATTCGCGAGATGACGAATGCGGGCGCGGCGGCCGTACACATCGAAGACCAGGTCAGCGCCAAGCGCTGCGGACACAGGCCGGGCAAGGAGTTGGTGTCCGCGGACGAAATGGTGGACCGCATCAAGACCGCGGTGGACGCGCGGACCGACGAGCAGTTGGTGATTGTGGCGCGGACGGACGCGCTGGCGAGCGAGGGTTTGCCGGCGGCGCTGGAACGCGCAAAGGCCTATGCAGAGGCCGGAGCGGATGCGATTTTTGCCGAAGCGGTGTCGGAGATCGGACAATATGCGGAGTTTCGCCGGGCGGCGGGCGTGCCGGTGCTGGCGAACCTGACGGAGTTCGGCCGGACGCCGCTGTGGACGCGCGAGGAACTGGCTGCTGCGGGCGTGGACATTGCGCTCTATTGCTGCGCGGCCTATCGCGCGATGAACGCAGCGGCGCTGCGGGTCTATGAGGCGATTCGGCGTGATGGGACGCAGAGCAACATGGTGGGCCAGATGCAAACCCGCGAGGAGTTGTACAAGCTCCTGGACTATCACGCATACGAGCATAAGCTGGACGATCTGTTTGCACGGGAGAAGCCGGAGAAGCATTAGTCGCTGACAAATGGAGCACCAGCGGACGCGACGCGGAGAGTTGTGATGAGCGAAACACAGTCAGAAGCGCAGGGATTCAAGCCGAAGAAATCCGTGGCCCTGTCGGGAACGCCCGCGGGGAACACGGCGCTGTGCACGGTGGGGCACAGCGGCAACGATTTGCATTATCGCGGATACGACATCAAGGACCTGGCCACGCGGTGCGAGTTTGAAGAGGTTGCGCATCTGCTTGTCCATGGCGCGCTGCCGGCGGCGGCGGAGCTGTCTGCTTACAAAACGCGGCTGAAGACTTTGCGCGGGCTGCCGGATGCGGTGAAGCGTGCGCTGGAATTGGTGCCGGGGACGGCGCATCCGATGGACGCGCTGCGCACCGGCGTAAGCGTGCTGGGATGCGTGGAGCCGGAGGCCGCGGCGCACGATGCGGCGGGCGCGCGGGCGGCGGCCGATGCGCTGCTGGCAAAGCTGGGCGGAATGCTGCTCTACTGGCACCAGTTTGCGCGGAACGGCAAGCGCATTGACGTGGAAACGGATGATGATTCGATTGCCGCGCAGTTTCTGCATCTGCTGCACGGCAGTGAGCGCCGGGCGAAGTGGGCAAATTGGACTGGCGCAATGCAGGCCTCTCTGATTTTGTATGCGGAGCACGAGTTCAATGCATCGACCTTTACGGCGCGGGTGATTGCGGGCACCGGATCGGATCTGCACTCGTGCATCTGCGGCGCGATTGGCGCGCTGAAGGGGCCCAAGCATGGCGGCGCGAATGAGGTGGCGCTGGAGATTCAGGAACGCTACGCGACAGCCGATGAGGCCGAGGTGGATATTCGGAGGCGCGTGGCCGCGCGCGAGGTGATTATCGGCTTCGGCCATCCGGTGTACACGATCAGCGATCCGCGCAATGAAATCGTAAAGGCGCTGGCGCGCGGGCTGGCCGTGGACGCGAATGGCAAACGGCTGTTCGCCGTGGCGGAGCGGATTGAACGCGTGATGATGGACGCGAAGCACATGTTTCCCAATCTGGACTGGTTCAGCGCAGTGGCTTATTACTTGATGGGCGTGCCGACGGATTTGTTTACGCCATTGTTTGTGATGGCGCGAACCGCGGGCTGGAGCGCGCACGTGATGGAGCAGCGCGCGGACGGAAAGATTATCCGGCCATCGGCAAATTACACGGGGCCGGAAAATTTGACGTTTATTCCCATTGCGGAGCGGGGATAAAGCGCTCCGGCGCGACGCGAAGGAGAAGCAGTGTCATCGCACACAAGCAATCAGCGCCCAGCGCCGGACAAGGTGATGACCGACATCGCCGACTATGCGCTCGGCTACGAAGTGACGAGCGACCTTGCGTATGAGACGGCGCGCTATTGCCTGATGGACACGCTGGGCTGCGGGCTGGAAGCGCTCGAGTATGCGGCGTGCACCAAACTGTTGGGGCCGGTTGTGCCGGGGACGACGGTGCCGCATGGCGCGCGTGTGCCGGGAACGAGTTATCAACTGGACCCGGTGCAGGCGGCCTTCAATCTTGGCGCGATGATTCGCTGGCTGGACTTTAACGACACGTGGCTGGCGGCGGAGTGGGGGCATCCCTCGGACAATCTGGGCGGAATTCTGGCGACCGCGGACTGGCTGTCACGAACCGCCATTGCCGAGGGCAAGCCGCCGCTCAAGATGAAACAGGTTCTGACGGCGATGATCAAGGCGCATGAGATTCAGGGCTGCCTGGCGCTGGGAAACTCGTTCAACAACGTTGGGCTGGACCACGTGGTGCTGGTGAAGGTGGCGTCCACGGCGGTGGTGTGCGCGCTGCTGGGGCTTACGCGCGAGCAGATAGTGAACGCCATCAGCCTGGCGTGGGTGGATGGGCAGAGTTTGCGGACTTACAGGCACGCGCCGAACACGGGTTCGCGCAAAAGTTGGGCGGCGGGCGACGCAACCGGCCGGGCGGTGCGATTGGCCTTGATGGCGCGGGCGGGCGAGATGGGCTATCCGAGCGCGCTGACGGCGAAGACGTGGGGATTCTATGACGTGCTGTTCGGCGGGCGGGAGTTCCAGTTTCAGCGGCCGTATGGCAGCTACGTGATGGAAAACGTGCTGTTCAAAATCAGCTTCCCCGCGGAGTTCCACGCGCAGACCGCGGTGGAGGCGGCGATGACGCTGCACGCGCGGCTCAAGGCGATGGGACGGACCGCGGAGGAGATTCGCGCGATTATGATTCGAACGCACGAGGCGTGTTTGCGGATTATCGACAAGGCGGGACCGCTGGCGAACCCGGCGGATCGCGACCACTGCGTGCAGTACATGATTGCGATCCCACTGCTTTTTGGGCGGCTGACGGCGGCCGATTACGAGGACGATGTTGCTGCTGTCCCAAGCATTGACGCGCTGCGTGCGAAGGTGACGTGCGTGGAGGAGCCGCGATTTACACGCGCGTATCACGACCCGGAGAAGCGCTCGATTGCGAACGCGCTGCGCTTGGAATTGCACGATGGCACGGTGCTGGAAGAGACGGTGGAGTTTCCGATTGGGCACAAACGGCGGCGCGAAGAGGGCATGCCGCTGCTGGTGGAGAAGTTCAAGAGGAACCTGGAGCGGCGCTTCGATGAGGCGCGGCAGAAGCGGATTCTGGAAGCGAGCCTGGACCGCGCGCGGCTGGAAGCGATGGCGGTGAACGAGTACGTGAGCCTTTACGTGACCGAGTGAGCGCGGGCTGCGCGCCTTGCCTGAGCGCGGCGGCGCGTGATTGACTGTTGGCCGGAGGGCGCTGCCGCGATGGCACACATTCTTGCGCTGGACCAGGGGACGACGAGTTCGCGCGCAATTCTTTTTGACGAGGCGGGCGCGATTGCCGCCGTGGCGCAGCACGAATTCACGCAGTTCTACCCGCAGGCCGGCTGGGTGGAGCACGACCCGACGGAAATTTTGACGAGCCAGATGAGCTGCGCGGTGGAAGCGCTGGGCAAGGCGGGCGCGCGTCCGCGCGACGTGGCGGCAATTGGAATCACCAACCAGCGCGAGACGGTGATTGTGTGGGAACGCGCGACGGGCAGGCCGATTCATCCGGCGATAGTGTGGCAGGACCGGCGCACGGCCGGCTTTTGCGCGGAGTTGGAAGCGGCTGGCGCGGGCGAGACGATTGGCGCGCGGACGGGGCTGGTGATCGATCCGTATTTTTCCGCGTCGAAACTGAAATGGATTCTGGACCACGTGGAGGGCGCGCGCTCGCGGGCCGAGCGCGGCGAGCTGGCCTTCGGCACGGTGGATAGCTGGCTGGTGTGGCACCTGACGAGCGGCATGCGGCATGTGACGGACGTGACCAACGCCTCGCGCACGCTGCTTTACAACGTGGTGAAGGGCGAGTGGGACGCGGAGTTGCTGAAGATCTTCGACGTGCCGGCGAGCATGCTGCCGGAGGTCGTGTGGTCCAGTGAGCGCGTGGGCGAGGTGACGACGACGCTGGGGCTGGGCGGCATTGCGATTGCCGGCATTGCGGGCGACCAGCAGGCGGCGCTCTTCGGACAACTGTGCTGGGGCGAGGGCCAAGCGAAGAACACCTATGGAACGGGCTGCTTTTTGCTGCAAAACATCGGCACGGAGTTTGTGCGCTCAAAGCACAAGCTGATTACGACGATAGCGGCGAGCGCGCAGAGGCGGCTGGAGTATGCGTTCGAAGGCAGCATCTTTATTGGCGGCGCGGTGGTGCAGTGGCTGCGCGACAACCTGAAGCTCATTGGCTCATCGGCCGACGTGGAAGCGCTGGCGGCGAGTGTTCCGGACGCGGGCGGCGTGGTGTTTGTGCCGGCGTTTGTGGGCCTCGGCGCGCCGCACTGGGATCCGCATGCGGGCGGAATGATGATCGGTCTGCGGCGGGACACGCAGCCGGGTCACATTGCGCGGGCCGCGCTGGAAAGCATCGCGTTCCAGGTGGCGGATGTGCTGGAAGCCGTGGAGAGCGAAACGGGAACGCCGCTGGGGGCGCTGCGCGTGGACGGCGGCGCGGCGGTGAACGACCTGATGATGCAGTTCCAGGCGGATGTGCTGGGCGTGCCGGTGGTGCGGCCGCGCGTGACGGAAACAACAGCGCTGGGAGCCGCGTATCTGGCCGGTTTGGCCGCGGGTTTCTGGCCGACGCCGGAGTACCTGCGCGCAAAACGGCAGGGCGATGCGCGCTTTGAACCGAAGATGAGCGGCGACGAGCGCGCGGCGCGGCGTACCACGTGGCGGCGGGCCGTGGAGCGGTCGAAGAACTGGAGTTGAGGGACACGCCGCGAGGACAGGGTTGCGTGAAGTGAGCGCGCACGCGCAAACTGCGAAAAGCGCAGACTGCCAAAAGGAGGACACGATGGCCAATGCCTGCGAGCACATTGCCGACCATGTGAAAAAGGTGAAGCCGCACACGAAGGGTTGCGAGGAGTGCCTGCAGACGGGCGACACGTGGGTGCACCTGCGCATGTGCCTGGAGTGCGGGCACGTGGGCTGCTGCGACTCGTCAAAGAACCGGCACGCGCGCGCGCATTTCCATGCGACGCAGCATCCGATCATCCAGAGCGCGGAGCGCGGCGAGAACTGGCGCTGGTGCTACATTGACGAGATGTATTTGTAGCTGCGCGAAAGGTCAGTCGAGCGCGAGCGTGAGGGTTTTTGCAGCTGCGTCAAGCGCGGCGATGCGGAAGATGCGAATCTGGCCGGGTCGAAGAGCCTCGGGCGTACTGGCGGGTGCGGGCGCGTTGCCTTTCCAGCGGGCGCTGAGCATGGACGACAGCGAAGAGAGATCGGCTTTGGCGCTTGCGGACTGGCTTTCCGGCGCGGAAGCGGAGACGGAGGAAATACGACAGGCGGCCTGAATGCCTTCGCCGAGCTCGACGAGCGCCTGACCGGCGGAGAGGCTGACGACGCGGCCGGAAACGCTGTCGCCGACCTTGTGCTCAGCAAGATATTCGTCGAGGCCGGTGGGGACGAGCTGCTTGATGCTGAGCTTGAGCTGGCGTTTCGCGGGGTCAACGGCGAGCACGAGAGCCTGGACGCTCTGGCCGGCATGGAGCGCCTCCGAAGGATGGTTGAGGCGGCGGTCTGCCGCAATCTCACTGATGTGGACAAGGCCTTCGACGCCCTCTGCAATTTGCACGAATGCGCCAAACTTGGTGAGGCGCGTTACCGGACCTTCAACGTTCGAGCCTGCGGGAAAGCGCGCGGGGATTTCGGCCCACGGGTCGGCGAGGGTTTGCTTCAGGCCGAGCGAGAGGCGGCGCTCTTCCGGCTGAATGGCCAGGATGACGGCTTCCACACTGTCGCCCTGCTTGAGCAGATCTCCGGGATGGCGAACTTTCTTGTTCCAGGCCATCTCCGAGACGTGAATAAGGCCTTCAAGGCCGGGCTCGATTTCGACGAACGCGCCAAAGTCGGCGAGGCGCGTGACGGTGCCGCGGACGCGCTGGCCGGTCTCATATTTTGACGCGGCGGTCTCCCACGGCTCAGGCTGAAGCTGCTTGAGGCCGAGAGAGAGTTTGCCGGAGTCGCCGTCGATTTTGAGGATGCGGACCTGGAGTTGCTGGCCGACGGAAAGCACGTCCTCGGGTTTGGCGATGCGGGTCCAGGAAATATCACTCACGTGCAGAAGGCCGTCGAAGCCGCCAAGGTCGAGGAATGCGCCGTAGCTCATCAGGCTGCGGACGGTTCCGGTGAGCACATCGCCGGGCTCAAGCGTGGCGAGGCGGCCATGCGCCTCCGCGCGAGCCTGCTCCTCGAGAACGACGCGGCGATCGACGACCAGATCTTCGGCGGTGACGTCAAGCTTGGTGATGCGGCAGGTGATTTCCGTGCCAACGAGTTTTTCAAGCTCGGCGGCATCGCGCGTGCCGCTGCGGCTGGCGGGCATGAAGGCACGAACGCCGACATCGACCGAGAGGCCGCCTTTAACGACGGCGGTAACGGTGCCGACGACAGCGAGTTTCTGCGCGAAGGCGGCTTCCAGGGCAGACCAGTCGCGGGGCTGGGCGACGCGGAAGCGCGAGAGCTCGTAGTAGCCCTCTTCATTGCGTCCTTTCACGGAAACGGAAACGGTGTCGCCGGGCTTGACCTCCGCGCCGGCAAAGGCGGAGAGCGGGAGGACGCCTTCAACCTTGTAGCCAATGTCGAGAAAGACTTGATCGGCAGCGACGGAAACGACGACGCCCTTGAGCTGGCGCGCGCCTTGCTCGGATTTGCGCGCATGAGATTGCTCGAAGTCGCGCAGCAGGTCGGCGAAGGATTCCGCGGATTCGGAGAGCGGCTCGGCTGAAGGTTCGGAGGACGGCTCGGGCTCAAGCGCGGTCGCCGGTTCATGTGCGGGTTCGGCGGATTTAGTTGCGGGCGTGGGAGGGAGTTCCGGGGTGCCTTCGGTGGACATGGCGGTCGAGTCCATTGTTTCATGGCGCACCGGGCCAAGGCACCATGGGCATATGCGACGCGGGACGATTGACGAGCTATGGAAAGCGGCTGACCTTGGGCGTGACGCGCGGATGGATGGAAGTGGGTCCGCCTTTGTCATCGATGACATTCGAGATCTGGCCAAGCCGGCCGAGCGCAACGGTAATCATGTGGTGGAAGACGACGCCGGGCGTGTGCGGCGTTTCAATGGCGCGGGTGAGCGTGACGTTTGGGTGGTAGAAGACGCTGTAAATGCCCAGGCCCCAGGCCTCATGCGTTGCGACTGAATCAGCGACCTTGTAGGAGGCCCAGCCGTCCACGCCGGGCGCGCTTGTGTAGCTCTGCTGGTCGGGCGGGTCGTAGGGAATCTCCGATTGATAGAAGTAGGTGCGGCCGTGGTTGCCGCGCCACAGCACCTGAAACTGCTGATGGTGCTCGACGAAAAGGCCGTAGGCGGTCACGCGGTCGCCGTTGACGACCAGGCCGTTGAGGCTGACGTTGCGCGTCCAGCCCACGCCGGAGCCGTGGTCGGCGCGCCAGATCCATGTGTGATCAATGAGGGTGTCGTTGCTGTTGACGAGCAGATTGATGCGCGTGCTGCCCTCGCCCGCACCGCCGGCGCGGAAGAAAACGTCGTGGAGACAGATCGGGTCGCGTGCGTGATCAGCGTGGCTTCCGGCAGGACCGACTTCGAGCAGAACGGGCGACTCATTCGGCCCAGCGTCAAACAGGATGCCGGCAATCTCGATGCCGTCGGCGTCCGCTGTGGTCAGCACGGCGGTTCCGTTCGCGGGCCGCAGCGTGGCAAAGCCAAGGCCATAGACGACAGTGTGGGGCCGCGCGATGTGAATCGGCTCGGTGAGGTCGTAAATGCCGGGAGTGAGGAGAAGATTCTTGCCCTGGGTGAGCGCGGCGTTCATGGTTGCGGCGGTGTCCTGGCCGGCGTGGGCAATGTAAAAGCGGCTGAGAGGAATGTCGTGGCCGGGCGTGGAGCCGGTGCGCCACGTGACGCCGACGCTGTTGTGCTGGAGCGCCGGCATGCGCAGGCTCCAGCGGCCGTGAGCGTCCACTTGGAGAAAGGGCTTCTCGCGGATGACGGGGGTGCGCGCGACTTCGGTGAAGGGCGGCTGGGGCCACTCGCCCGCGGGCGGATGGGGCACGCCCACGAAGACCATGTTCCAGTTGGAGCCGGTCCAGCTTTTCCACTGGCTGTTGCGCGAGATCCACTGCTGCTGCGTGCCGGAGTCCACGTTGCCATCAATCAGCGAGTCGGACATCCATCCGCCGCTGGCCCAGCCGCGATCCTGATGGAGGACGAGGTTGCCGCGAATGTGCATGCGGCGGAAGGGCGCGGCCTGGGAGACGGCCCAGCGCATGGTGCCGCCGGCGGGGACAACGGTGAATCCTTCAACAGCGCGCCAGAAGGCGCAGGTGGCGTTGTTGCGCGGGAGGGTCGCGTCGGAATGGACGTTGCCGGTGAGGATGGTCGAATCGGGCGAAGCACCGAGGCCAAGGACCTGCGTGTAGAAGCCGATGGGAACGTTGACGCTGTAATGGCCGGGGAGGAAGAGCAGCGCATAGCGTGCGGAGCCGAACTCGCTGTGCTGCTGGACGGCGTAGACCTTGTCAATTTGCGCCTGGATTTGCGCGGCGGGCATGGACGGCCGAAAGACGAGGACGTTGGGACCGAAATCCGGCGGCGCTGCGGCCAAGGCGAGGCGGGCGGCGAGCATCCCGAGAACGAAGACAAACCCGATGACGGCGAAGCGGACCCGGCGATGCAACTGAGGCAACATTTCCCTCCCTTTTATTGTTCGCGTTCCACTGTACCCCATGCGGGCCGGAGACCGGCCACGTGCATAGCGATGCAGCAGGCGGGGAGAGTTTCCGGTAGGCTTGAGGCATGACGATTTTTGACGAACGAAAGACCGAACTGGAGCGGCACGAATTCATGATGGGCGTGGAACGGGGACGGCTGGCGGTGGCGCTGGACCTGCTGACCGATGCGCTGATTCTTGTGGGCCAGCACGGGGTGTACTGCGCGTCGTCGCGGAATCCGCAGAAGCCGGCGATGGATTTGCAGGCGGTCCTGGGCGGAATGGAAGGCGCGAAGGAGCTGATCCAGAGCGTGATGGAGGAGCTGCGCGTGCGGCGCGAGGCGGAGCGAGCGCGCGAGGCCGCGGCCGGATGAACCTGGCCCTGAGTGCCGGCGGCCGGGTGAAGGCGGCGTGGGCCAAAGTACGTTATGCTGGAAGAGCGCGCCCGTAGCTCAGCTGGATAGAGCGAACGCCTCCGGAGCGTTAGGTCGGGAGTTCGAATCTCTCCGGGCGCACCAGTCTTTCACTGATCGCCGCATCGCCATGCTGCCAAGGTCTAAGCGGCGAACGCACTAGAAAGCTCCCCGGAATGAAGTCAGCACCTGATCGCGCGCAGGCAATTGAGAAGCTTCGAGTGCAGCGACATCGTCTGGAGGGGGCTTTAGAGAGATTTTATAGCCACTATCTTCCAGGCAACCCCGTCAGTTTAGAGGCGGCGGTTATGGATGTTGCAATTCCAATCCGGGTCATGGTGCACCACATTCCCGAGAAGAAGCCACCCTCGATTTGTCTGCTTCACCAAATCGACCCGCAACATTGGAAGAAGCTCATTCATTTCGAGCCTGTTATCACACCGCGGCCACGCGCTCTACCATCGGGCGTACGTACAGTCAGCGTTACTTTGCCGTGGAAGATCACCATCGAACGCGGCCAAAGCACCTCACCTGCGACGTACAAATTTACGAGGTACAAAGAGGGCCCATACTCGCAAGCGCGAGTGCCGCTGACAAAGTGGTGGCTTGATCCTTGCTGGGACAGTGGATCAACTATGGTTTCCAACAAAGATTTGGTAATCACGATGGCGAATAAAGAAGGGGGCGCTCACTTCGACGCGGACACACCCGCCAAATACCGTGTTGCCAAAGCTCAAGGGGCGATTGCTATAGGCGCAAATCCAGTCAGCAACATTGCGAAGTTGGGTAGCTTAGTTGCATATGCTGGAGGAGAGCTGCTGGAGTACCTAGACGAAAACTTCAGTGAGTGTTTCCCAGTTGAGGCCGCTGCCGCACCTGCGCCACAATGAAGTTTCCCGACGGAAAAGAGACTCCGCGCCAGTCTGCGGTCTTTTCCCTCAAGCGAGCGCCAAAGTTCTGAAATCGTGTGGCCGCAACACGCCTAGACGGTGTTGCTGCGGCGCCCCTTGCCGAGGATTACGTCGAGAATCTCAATCGCCCGGAGTCCGAGGACGGATCGCGTGGTTGCGGTATCCTAGAATCGCATGCCTGTAGCTCAGCTGGATAGAGGTCGATGCGGCGACCCTCCGGAGCATTAGGCCGGGAGTTCGAATCCGATGGCATTTGTCTACGTTCTGCGCAGTACATCAACGGGCGGGCTCTATACGGGAGCAACAACTGATCTCGATCGACGCTTGCTCCAGCACAACTTGAACCTTAGCCGCTCGACCAAGAATCGCGGGCCTTGGGTTCTGGTCCACAAGGAAGAGGTCGCGAGTCTAGCTGACGCGTACAAACGAGAGCGCTTTTTGAAAACCGGCAAAGGCCGCGATGAGCTTCGGCGAATTCTGAATGACGCAAAGTTGCTTTCGAATCCCGTGGTTGCGGTATCCTAGAATGGAGGGCCCGTAGCTCAGCTGGATAGAGGTCGCCGCGGCGACCCTCCGGAGCGTTAGGTCGGGAGTTCGAATCTCTCCGGGCGCACCATCAATTCGAGGGCCCTTTCCGGGGCAAATCCACCCACAAACCATGCGACGGACGGCGCAGAACGCGCGCCGCACAACGGGCGCAGAAGTTTGCATCGGAATGGGGGGCGATATCCTAGACTGTGCCTGAACCCAGGTTTTGGCCCGGGCTGCTTCAGACGCCGGAGCCGCGCAAGGAGCGCATGCACTTCCAACACTTACTCGACACGGACAACATTCTGTGGATTCTGACCTTCGCGGCGGAGCTGGTCCTGCTTGTGGTGCTGATGGGCCGCGACCGGATCAAGCGGTTTCCGTGGTTCACGGCCGGCATTGCAGCGATGGCGCTGCGGCTGCTGACGGCGAGACTGCTGATTGGCCGTCTGCCGCAGATTACGCTGGCCACCATCTTCATCGTGCTGGCAGACGCGATCGCGGTGCTGGCAATTGCCGTGCTGATCGAGATGGCGCGGCGGTGCTTTGCCGGCGCGGGACAACGCGCATGGGCCATGGGCGTTGCGGCCACGGCGCTGCCGGGAATCGCGGTGGTGGCGCTGTGGGGCCGCTGGCCGCCGTGGAGCACGCTCACGGCGCACTCGGAGATGGCATTGCTGGGTCTGGGTCAGCTCGCGGCGCAAAAGCTGGGGCTGTTTGCGGACGTGACTGCGGTGGCGCTGTGCGTGGCAGTGGTTCTGCTGGGTCGGCACTACGGCGCGGGACACCGCTCGCATCCGCAGCAACTGGTCGTCGGGCTTGCCGCGGCGGGACTATCGCAGGTTGGCTACCAGGTTGTCTGGCAGATCATCGCGAAGAATGCCACTCCCCACACCATGGCCGAATATCAGCGCGTGCTGGCCATGCACGACCGGCTCTACGACGCGAACAGCGCGGTGTACATTGCGGTCGTCCTGTGGTGGATTGTCTGCCTGTGGTTTGACGAGCCGGGCAAGGGTCCAGAGGCTCCCGAGAGAGCCGGCGAGGATTTGCGCGGCACGGGTGGAGGCGCGGCTGTCGCGGGCACGTCGGCGGAGTGAACGCCGTTCTCCAGTGCAATCCGCGCTTCTGCGCTTAACCGCTCCTGCGCTACACTGCGAAATCGATGAAGCCGCGCTCCGGATTCGTGGAGACCAGGCGGACGGTGAGGCGATCGCCCACATCGTGGCCTTTGCCGCCCTGCACCAGCATGCCCTCCGCGTGCGGATCGAGCGTGCGGACAAAGGTGCCGTACTGGTTGACGCCGGTGACGATGGCCGCGAAAGACTGGCCAATGCGCGGATGGAGGACCACGGCGGCGATGCGCTTCTGCATCTCGCGCTCCACGCGGCGCGCGCCGTCTTCCATCAGCGTGCAGCGCTGCGCGATGGCGTCAAGATCGTTGGGCGAGTAAGGCTGCGGCGCACCGGCAAGCGATGCCTTGAGAACGCGCTGCGTCACCACATCAGGAAATCGGCGATTGGGCGCCGTGGAGTGCGTGTAGTCCTCGACGGCCAGGCCGAAGTGGCCGGGAGAAACTTCGCCGGGACGGACCAGAACATATTCGCCTGGGCCCATCAGCTTGACGATGGTGAGCGAGAGGTCGGGAAAGTGGTCAGGGTCCTTCTGCTTTTGCGCGATGAGAAAGTCATTGAGGGCTTTTGAGTCGGGCTGTGCGGGGAGCGTTGTGCCCAGGCCGGCGGCCACCTGCACGATGCGGTCCCAGCGCTTCGGCGTGCGCACCACGCGGCGGATGGAGGGAACGCTGGCCGCGTCAAACAGGCGGGCGATGACGCCGTTGGCCGCGACCATGAACTCCTCAATCAGCGAGGTGGCGCGGTTTTTCTGGAGACGCGTAATCTCGACAGCCTGGTCGGCGAGCATGATGGGGCGTGTTTCAATGGTTTCCAGATCGAGCGCGCCGTGCTGGAAGCGGCAGCCGACCATGCGCTGCGCCGCGGTGTCCTGCAGCTTGAGCTGCGCGGCGAGATCAGCGCTTGCGGCGACTTTCTCCGGCGCGGGCGCGGTACCCTGTAGCCATGCACCGACAGCGTTGTACGCAAGCTGGGCGCGATTGCGGACCAGGGCGCGATAGGCCTTGCCGTCCTCCACGCAGCCGGCTGCGTTTACCGCGAATTCAATGACGATGGCCGCGCGGTCTTCATTCTCATTCAGCGACGTGATGCCCTCGGAAAGCTGCGCGGGCAGCATCGGGAAGACTTTCACGCCGGTGTAAACCGAGGTGGTTTCACTGCGCGCATGAGAGTCAAGGACAGTTCCAAGGACGACGCGGGAATCGACGTCCGCCACGCCGACCAGGACGCGGATGCGGCCGTCGGCCAGTTGCTCGGCCCACTCAATCTGGTCGAGGTCTTTGGAGGTGTCGTTGTCGATCGAGGACCAGAGCAGCGAGCGCAGGTCCTGGAAACCGTTGGCGGGGGGCAGCGGCGGCTGAGACTGAATGGCGGCAAGCTGCTCGTCGGTTCCTGCGGGAAAATCTGGCTGGAAGCCGTGCGCGAGCATGGCGGCGTGGGCGGCGGCGACAAGGTTGAAGTGGAAGGGATGCGGCGAATGCATGGAAACCTGCTCCTGAGAAGCGAAAGCCAGCCTACCACGGCGGAGCATGTCCGTGGGCAAGGCAAAGCGGGCGGCCGGGGGAAGGCTTTGCGCGCTGGCCTGAAAACCGGTGCGGCGCTTTCCACAGGCGGCAGCCCACGATCCTCATTCCCTCATGCGAACCGCTATCATCAAGAGAAGGGAGTGTGTGCCTGGGCATGATGCGAATGCTTGCCTGTCTTGTTGCCTTTCTGCTGTGCGTCGCGGCCATGCCGCTGCGCGCGCTCGAATCCCCTGCGCCCACGGCCGCGGCCACCACGGCTTCGCCGGAGGTTGCTGAGTTCCAGAAGATCGAAGACGCGTGGTCCAACGCAATCAACGAGCGCGACCAGTATGGGCTGGACCTGGTGCTTTCGCCGCTGCTGGTGGATGTTTCCGCCTCGGGAGACATTTCCACGCGGGACCAGAAGGTGGCCGACCTGCTGAGCAGCTCAGACAAGGTGCTGCACATGGAGCAGCGCGTGATTGCGGTGCGCATGCTGGGCGACGTGGCCGTGGCCAACGGCACCTATGTGCTCCACCATCAGACGAAAGACGCGCCGGTGGACGAAAAGGGCGTCTTCACGCACGTCTTTCAGCGCTCGCACGGCCGATGGATGTGCATCAACGCCCAGAGAACAACGGTGCGGACCGAATCCACCGGGAAGAGCAGGACGGAACACGAGTCGCACTTCCACCTGTCGTCGATTCTCTCGCCCGGCAAGAAGAAAAACTGACTGAAGAGGGCATGCAGCGGGAGCGGGTCGGATTAGCTGGCGCGTTTTGCGGCCTGCAGACGAATGGAAACGTGCACCAGCGAGAGCGCGGCCGGGGTGACGCCGGGAATGCGGCTGGCCTGGCCGATGGTGGCGGGCCGGATGCGCTCGAGCTTCTCGTGCATCTCGCGCGAGAGACCGCTGATGGCGCTGTATTCCAGCCATTCCGGAATGCGGACTGACTCGGCGGCCTTCAATTTCGCAATCGATTTCTTCTGCTGATCCAGATAGCCGGCAAACTTGATTTCGGTTTCAACGGCGCGCGCCTCATTGCGACGGGCCGAGGCAAGCGTCTCGCCGTGTGCGAGATCGGCGGCGAGATCCGCGAGCAGCGGCTCGGCGGCAATCACAGGCTGCATGGCCCGCAGGACGGGCTCGATGGCCACCTCAGGCCGCTTGAGCAGTTGCGCCCAGGTCAGTCCGGCCACGGCGGGCAGTTCGCCCAGTCCGGCTGCGGCCAGGCGCGCGACGTCAATCCTGTTCGCGGTCAGCAGGCGCTCCAGCGCGGCCATGCGCGCCTGCTTCTGCTCGTATTCGCCCCAGGCCTCGTCGCCAATCAGGCCGAGGCGGCGGCCGTGCGGCGTAAGCCGGCGGTCGGCGTTGTCAATGCGCAGGTGAAGACGGAACTCGGCGCGCGAGGTGAACATGCGATAGGGCTCGTTGGTTCCCTTTGAAATCAGATCGTCGATGAGGATGCCCGTATATCCCTCGGTCCGGTCCATGGTGAACGCAGGCTGGCCCTTGAGCCAGAGCGCGGCGTTGATGCCCGCCATGATGCCCTGGCATGCGGCCTCCTCATACCCGCTTGTTCCGTTAATCTGGCCGGCGAGATAAAGGCCCTCCATCGACTTCACGCGTAACGTGCGGTCGAGCTCGGTCGCGTCCACTGAGTCGTATTCAATAGCGTAGCCGGGGCGCAGCATTTCGGCGTCTTCCAGGCCCGGAATCGAGCGGACCATCTGCCACTGCACTTCCATGGGCAGCGAGGTGGACATGCCGTTGATGTAGACCTCGTGGGTGTTCAGGCCTTCGGGCTCCAGGAAGAACTGGTGCTGCGTCTTGTCAGGAAATTTGACGATCTTGTCTTCAATCGACGGGCAATAGCGCGGGCCCACGCCCTCGATGCGCCCCGAATACATCGCCGAACGATGGACGTTTTCGCGAATGATGCGCAGCGTCTCCGGCGTGGTAAAGGCGATGTGGCAGGAGACCTGCGGCTGCACAATCCTCTTTGTGCGGAAGCTGAAGGGCGTGGGATCGGCGTCGCCGGGCTGCTCTTCAAAGGCTTCCCAGTGAATGGTCCGCCCATCCAGGCGCGGCGGCGTGCCGGTTTTCAATCTGCATGTGCGCAACCCAAGCGCGCGCAGCGCTTCGCCGAGGAGGACGGATGCGGGTTCTCCGCTGCGCCCGGCCGGATAGCGCTCCTCGCCGCAGTGGATCAGGCCGTTCAGGAAAGTGCCCGTGGTGATGATGGTTGCGCCGGCCCTCAGGTGGCGGCCATCGCGCAGCTTGATGCCGGTCACGCGGCGGCGCAGCCGCGTGGGGCGCGGCGTTTCTTCTAAATCAGTAAAGGGCGAATCGGTGAACTGCGACTCGCCGGACACATCTTCAAGGACGAGATCGACGACCTCGGCCTGGCGGATATGAAGGCCGGGCTGGGCCTCCAGCACCTCGCGCATTTTCACGCGGTAAAGCTGCTTGTCGCATTGCGCGCGCGGACTCCAGACGGCCGGGCCGCGCGAAGTGTTCAGCAGACGGAATTGGATGCCGACCGCGTCCGCGACTTCGCCCATAACGCCGCCCAGCGCGTCCACTTCGCGCACCAGATGGCCCTTGGCCACGCCGCCGATGGCCGGATTGCAGCTCATCTGCGCGATGAGGTCGAGGTTCATGGCGATGAGCGCCGTCTTCAGGCCCATGCGCGCGGCGGCCATCGCGGCCTCGCAGCCGGCGTGGCCCGCGCCCACGATGGCCAGATCGTATTGTTCGGTAAACGGCATCCGGTTCTTAGTTTACGTGCCAGCGGGCTGGACAAGAAAGAACAGCCGTGCGTTGGGCGGCCCTATTTGTCCTGGTTGCCGGTCAGGCGGAAGGTGATGGTGCCCCAGAAGAGGCGTGCGCGCATCTGCACGGGCAGGTGGAGCGCGTCGTCGGTGTACCAGATCCAGATGTTGCCGCGATTCTTCACCACGCCTGCCGCGGCCGTGGGCTGCACGCGGATGGTGTGGAAGGTGCCCAGCGGGGTGCGCACCAGCTCGCGGCCCTCCACCTTCATGGTGACCGGAACGTTGTGCATCGAGTCCACGATGGGAATGACAAAATTGTGCCCGACGACGAGCGGCTGCGAGGCCGCATAGAACATGCCGGTCAGCAGATCGGTCATGCAGCCGGGAACCGAGTTCTCGACGTGCTTGGCCACGCCGGTGACCAGATTTTTCTGGTCGAGGACGGACTTGGCCTGGGCGTAGTCAATGCGCAGGGTGGAGTTCACCTGGCGGCGGCCCTCGACGGTCTGCTTGTTGAACTCAAAGGTGCAGGCGCGGGTGCGGTCGATGACGGACTCGAAGCGGTCGCTGACGTGGAAGAGCATGTTGAGTGCGCCGACGGTTTGTGCGGCGGCAGTGATCCGCTCGCGGTCGCCCTCCTGCTCCAGATGGACAACCGCGGTTCCGGCGGGGAAGACGCGCCAATCCACTGAGTAGGTGAGGGTTTGCTTCTGGGGAAAGGTAAAGCCGGGACGCGGAGGCGCGAGCGTGGGAACCTGCTGGCCAAGAGCGGTGGCGGCCAGCAAGAAAGCACAAAAGAGGGTCGTCCCCGTCGTCCGCAGATTCACTGTTTAGCCAGGCTCCTTCTCAATTTTGGACTGAGTTCGAGGAAAAAGCTCACCGAAGGCCCTGTAGAAGGCTGCCCAGGAGCGGCCGCAGGACCAGCAGGCCGAAGTAAAGCAGTACAGCGCCTATAGCCGCATTGTACTCGCGGTGGCGGAGATAGAGCTGGAAGGAGAAACGGCCGGGCGCGGCGTGGGCGGCTCGGGCGGGCGTGAGCCGCGGCAGCAGGCGGGGCACGCGGTGGCAGTAATCGTCAAAATCCGGGAAAGTGGCGCGGAGAAAGCGCTCTTCCGAGGCGATAACCGGCACATAAATGACAAGAAAGCCCGCGGCAAGCAGCGCGGCCACCGGCCAGCTCAACAGCGCCAGTGCGAAGCCAAAGGCGATGAGCATGGAGCCGAGATAAAGCGGGTTGCGGGTGTGCGCGTAGGGGCCGGTCTGGGTGAGTTCGCGGTTCTTTTTCACGTAACCGGCGGCGTAGGCGCGCAGCCACAGTCCGGGCAGCACCAGCGCCAGGCTCCAGGCCACGGCTGCGGGCCGTGGGGCGCGCTGCCAGAGTTCGAATAGATAGAGCGCAGCCGCCAGAAAGCCCAGCGGCACGCGGATGCGGCGCGCGATGCGCTGCCAGCGGGCAATCCAGTCCTGTGGCGCGTTCGTCGGCGCAGAATCAGGAGGCGGGTTTTGCGGCGGGGTGGTCATGGGGCTGATTTCGGAGCAGAATCCGGATCTGGTTCAGGATAAAGCAGGGCCTCGGCGGCCTCGAGAACCTCTTCCGGCTGGATGGTGAGCAGACCGGCTTCGGGGTCGGCGCGGCGGGTGTGGTCGCGGCGGCTCAGCGGGCTGCGAAGGACGCGGAACCGTGTGGCGAAAGGGCCGTTGCGGCTGGGATCGGTGGGGCCGTAAATGCCCACGACGGGCCGGCCGAGCGCGCAGGCAAGATGCAGCGGGCCTGTGTCGCCGGCGATGGCCAGCGC
>JBAUEO010000027.1:0-92885 GCA_049678625.1 Occallatibacter sp.
CCTTTCGCGCCACTGAACTCGGCCTCGCCGCGGGAAGCCGCATCGATCTCGCTTATCGCATCCGCAAAAACGACCACCCCGCATACGGCGGCCTCGAAGTCGAGATCGCCGGCTTCGAACCGGCCTCCGACTAAAGAATCCCGAAAAACAGCACAAGAAAAGGCCCGCGGTCTCCCGTGGGCCTTTCCCGCTTGGCAGACTTGCGTCGCAGTTACAGCGCTTCCAAAGTAGCTGTGCCCAGAAAGCAAACTATCCAGTGGCGTTTTCCTCAAGAAAACGCCACCTTTCACTACCGTGAGAAAGGGCACCCGAACCCTGGAACCGCTCTAGCGCCGCTCGCCCTCCGGCTTCCTCGGCTCTTTGGGCTTCTGACGGTCATTCCTGGGCGCTGGCTTCGACTCCTGCTGCGGCCGCGCCTCGTTGCGGCTCTGCGGCGTGTGCTGCTGCTGCTCCCGCTGCTGCTGGCGCTGTTGGTTCTGTTGTTCGCGTTGCATGTTCTGCTGCTGACGCTGTTGGTTTTGTTGCTCCTGGCGCTGCATGTTCTGCTGCTGGCGCTGCTGGTTCTGTTGCGCGTTCCGGTTCTGGACGCTCGGATTTGCAGGCCGCTGCATTTGGTAATTCGGCCGAGCCTGCTGCGTATTTCGGTTCTGCTGCTGCATGTTCCGGTTCTGCTGCGGACGCTGCATTGTGTTCTTCGGCACTGGCCGCGATTCGCCGCGCAGCGGCTGACGCTCTACCGCCTGCTGCGGCCGTCCATGGTTGACCTTCGAGTACGCGTTCCGGTCGTTGCGGAACTGGGTCTCATGCTGCGTCTGGTAGCTGGTCGGGCCGGAGTGCTGTTCGTGCGTTGCCCTTTGCTCGGCCGCGCTCGGCCGGTAGTTGATGCCGCCGCGTCCGCCGTTGTAGGAGACGTGACTGCCGCGCGACACCGTATAACGGCTGACCACAGCACGATCATCGTAGAAGTGGTGAATGCGACCCCTGTCGAGGTGCATCACGGCCGTGTTGTACTCAAAGTAGTTGCCGTGCCAGCGACCGCCCACAAACCCGATGCCGAAATAGCCAAAGCCATAGTTCACGCCGCCGTAGTAGCCCACATACTGGCCCCAGTAGCCCGGATGCCAAACATAAAAGCCCGCATCCCAGCCCCAGTAGCCCGGCGTCCACAGCGCGCCATCGTAGGGCGCGGGCACCCACGCCCCCGGCACCCAGTAATAACCGTCCTGGCCGTACGCCCAATAGCCAGGCGTCCACATCAGCCCCGGATCGGGGCAGTCCGGCTGCACATACACCGGCAACGGCGGCGGCGCGAAGCCAACGCTGATAAACACGCCCGCATGAGACACGGCGGGCACAATCGAAATGAGCAGAGCGAGCAAAAGCAATCGCACAGTATGGAGTTTCTTCATGGCCAATCCTCCTCGTTCGCGTTGGCGTTTCGGATGCCTTGTGTCCGCCCGTTTCTGCCATGCTTTGGCCAGGCTCGTGGCACTGGCGGCATCACGGCTTGCTGGAGCCCGTCCTCCGGCCATCCAATGTCCTGGCCCTTCGGGCTCCTCCCGGCGGCACGGTCCCAAGTCCAATTAAGAACCTCCGGAACCGTCTTCCGGCTACCTTAATAGGAACCCAATCTGCCGCCGGGAGTTGCCTCGGATTCGCCAAACTTAAGTGAATCCAAACCTTACGCGCAAACCCCTACGCGACTTCTTTTTCCTCAGTGGTAGACTCCTCCCATGCTGCGCGGAGTCTTCCTCACGTTCGAAGGGCTCGACGGGTCCGGCAAGTCCACGCAGATCAAGCGCCTCGCCGAATGGTTCGGCAGGCGCGGCCTCGATCCCGTCGTCACCCGTCAGCCCGGCGGAACCCCCACCGGCGACCGCATCCGCGCCCTGCTGCTGGACTCAGCTTCCAGCCCCGTCGATCCCCTCGCCGAAATGGCCCTCATGTTCGCGGACCGCGCACAGGCCATCGCCGAGGTCATCCGCCCCGCCCTCGACGCCGGCCGCATCGTCCTTTGCGACCGCTTCACTGACTCGACGGAAGCCTATCAGGGCGGAGGCCGCGAGCTCGGCTCGCAAGTGGTCCTCGACCTGCACCGCCTGCTCTGCGGCAACCTGCAGCCCAACCTGACCCTCCTGCTGCTGCCTTCGCTTGAAAGCAGCCTGGAGCGCGCCCGCCGCCGCAACACCCGCGCCGCTCAGAACTCCGGACCCGACGAGTCCCGCTTCGAGCAGGAGAAGGACGCCTTCTATCGCCGCGTCTGGCTGAAATACCGCGAAATCGCCGCCCGCGAGCCCGCCCGCGTCGTCTCCATCGAGGGCAACCTCTCCATCGACGAGGTTCACGAGCAGATGGTCGAAGCCGTCAGCGAGCTGCTCGTCGCCCTCGGCCACGACGCCTGAGCCGCACCCTCCACAAAGCCCGCTTACCCGCGCACCATTTACACTGGTATACGGAGAATTACGTGTCCTTCGACGATATTCGCAAGTTTTTTGATCGCCTTTTGACCAAGGTCTTCGGCACCGCCAATGAGCGGGCCGTCAAGCGACTGCTCCCCATTGTTGCCACCGTCACCGCCTTTGAGCCGGAGATGGAAAAGCTTTCCGATGAAGAGCTTCGAGCCAGGACTCAGGAATTCCGCCAGCGCATCGCTGCCCGGCTTAAGGGCATCACAGACCCCGAGGAGATCAAGAAAGCCGAGCAGGCCGCCCTGGAAGAAGTCCTTCCCGAGGCCTTCGCAGTGGTCCGCGAGGCCGGCTGGCGTGTCGTCCAAATGCGCCACTTTGACGTGCAGCTCATCGGCGGCATGGTTCTCCACCAGGGCAAAATCGCCGAAATGAAGACCGGCGAAGGCAAGACCCTCGTCGCCACTCTGTCCTGCTACCTCAACGCCCTCGCCGGCCGCGGCGTCCACGTGGTCACCGTCAACGATTACCTGGCCAAGCGCGACGCCGAGTGGATGGGCAAAATCTACGAGTTCCTCGGCCTCACCGTCGGCGTCATCGTGCACGACCTGGACGACAGCGAGCGCCACGCCGCCTACGCCGCCGACATCACCTACGGCACCAACAACGAGTTCGGCTTCGACTATCTGCGCGACAACATGAAGTTCGACATCAAGGATTGCGTGCAGCGCGGCCACTACTACTGCATCGTCGATGAAGTCGATTCCATCCTCATCGATGAAGCACGCACCCCGCTCATCATCTCCGGCCCCACTGACCAGACCACCGACAAGTACGCCCGCGTCCGCAAGATCATCCCCCAGCTCGAGCTCGGCGAGGAAACCGATTCGCTCGAAACCAAGACCTTCACCGGCGATTACGTGGTGGACGAAAAGCACAAGACCATAGGCGTCACTGACCAGGGCTGGGAGACCATCGAAAAGCTCCTCGGCATCAGCAACATTGCCGACGCCGAAAACTGGGATCTCAAGCACTACGTCGAAACCGGCATCAAGGCCCACGCCCTTTACAAGCGCGACGTCGATTACGTGGTGAAGGATGGCAAGGACGGCAAGGAGGTCATCATCGTGGACACCTTCACTGGCCGCCTGATGCCCGGCCGCCGCTGGTCTGACGGCCTGCACCAGTCCGTCGAAGCCAAGGAGGGCGTGCCCATCCGCAAGGAAGACCAGACTCTTGCCACCATCACCTTCCAGAACTACTTCCGCCTCTATCAAAAACTCAGCGGCATGACCGGCACCGCGGAAACCGAGGCCGCCGAGTTCGGCAAGATTTACAACCTCGACATCGTCGTCATCCCCACCAACAAGCCGCTGGCCCGCCTTGAACACCACGACGTGGTCTTCCGCACCGAAAAGGAAAAATACAAGGCTGTCGCCGAAAACATCGCCGAGCTCCACGAGGCCGGCCAGCCGGTCCTGGTCGGCACCACATCCATTGAGAAGAGCGAGCTGCTCTCCAATTACCTTGAGCGCAAGGGTGTGCGCCACGTCGTGCTCAACGCCAAGCTCCATGAGCGCGAGGCGGAAATCGTCGCCCAGGCCGGCAGCCCCGGCATGGTCACCATCGCCACCAACATGGCCGGCCGCGGCACCGACATTCTCCTCGGCGGCAATGCCGAGTTCATGACCCGCCAGGAACTGATGAAGAAGGGTCGCGCCCGCGCCATCAGCGCCAATGAGGGCGCCATCAATCCCATGGCGCCCGCGGGCTTCCAGCGCTTTTACTATCAGGGCCAAGAGTTCGAGGTCGCCGAAGACGACTGGGAAGAGGCCCACAAGGGCCACGCCACGGCCGTTGAGCAGGAGCGCGCCAAGGTTCTGGAAGCCGGCGGCCTCTTCATCCTCGGCACTGAGCGCCATGAGTCCCGCCGCATTGACAACCAACTCCGCGGCCGCGCCGGCCGCCAGGGCGACCCCGGCGCATCGCGCTTCTTTCTCTCGCTTGAAGACGACCTGATGCGCATCTTCGCCAAGCAGTGGGTCAGCACGCTGCTGGAGCGCCTCGGCATGGAAGAAGGCGTGCCCATCGAGTCCAAGATGATCTCCAAGCGCATTGAGGGCGCGCAGAAGGCCGTCGAAGCCCAGCATTTCGAATCGCGCAAACACCTGCTCGACTATGACGACGTAATGAACAAGCAGCGCGAGGCCGTCTACGGCCTGCGCCGCCAGCTTCTTGAAGGCCTCGAACAGCGCGAGCTCATCCTCGAGGACTACGTCGGCGGCATCCTCAGCAGCCTCTTTGACGAACTTGCCCCCGAGGACAAGCACCCCGAGCAGTGGGGCATCAAGGAAATGGACGAGCGCCTCGCCAGCCAGTTCGGCATCGGCCTCAAGGCCGCCGGCGTCGATCCCCTGGCGCTCTCACGTCACGAGATGGGCGATGCCATCTTCGACAAGCTCAAGGAGCACTACGAAGCCAAGGAGCAGATCCTCGGCAACGACACCATGCGTTACCACGAGCGCATGGTCATGCTCAGCGTCATCGACGGCCTGTGGAAAGAGCACCTGCTCAACATGGACCACCTCAAGGAGGGCATCGGCCTGCGCGGTTACGCCCAGCAGGACCCGTTGGTGGCCTACAAAAAGGAGAGCTTCGACATGTTCGAAGCCATGATGCTGAAGTTCCAGGAAGACACCGCCCGCTTCCTCTTCCGCATGCAGATTCTGGGGCCCGACGGCCAGCCCATTGACGTCGCCCCGCGCCCCCAGCGCACCGTTCCGCCCGCGCCGCCCGTCGCCAGCGCGAACCTTCCTCTCTCTGCCAACGGCCATCCGCCCGCCGAGATTCCCATCCCCACGCGCCAGCCCTCCACCACCATTGACGCGATTGAGAAGGAGTTCCACCGCAAGAAGCAGCGCGAGCTTGAGGCCGCCACCCGCGCCGGCGGGGGCGAGGCTTCGCAGCCCACCCAGCGGCGCAGCGGCGAAAAGGTGGGCCGCAACGATCCCTGCCCCTGCGGCTCCGGAAAGAAGTATAAGAAGTGCCACGGCGCCGATAAGTAGAGCCTCGCGCCCAGCGCGCGATGCTCGGCTCTTGAGCGCATCAGCGCACGCTCTCTTGGGCGCCAATCGCCTCGAAGGTAAGGTCTGTCGCAGCGGAGTGGTGCGTTTCGCGCCACTGGTCGAAGAGCCGTCCGTAGCTCTGCGTCAGATACTCGCTCGCCACCACTCCCAGCCGCGCCGCCGCTCGATCAATCCACTCCGCCGCGCCTTCCAGTTCGACAAAGTTTCCAATCGGCGTCTCGTCCACCACGCAATGCCCCTCGCCGTCGCTCCACTCCGCGCGCCACTTCTCATAGCGAAAGGCCTCCACCAGCCCCAGCGCGCGAAACACCTCCGCCAGCACCTCGCCGTCGGCCACTTCCGTCTCCGTCTCCACGCGATGCTTGTGCCGGTCCTCGCCCACACCGGTGTCCGGAATTCGCTTATGCGTCACCGTCCACCGCCCGCCGTAACTCCGAATGCGCAGAATCTCCGTCCGCGCCCGCATCCGCCGGTCCGGCGTGTCAAACAGCACATTGCGCTCGAAGGCCCGCGGCGTCTCCTCGCGAAAGCCGGCAGCCCGCAGCCGCGCCGCAAATGCCGACCCATCCTCCACGCGAAACTTGATCTCCGTCTCAATCGCCATCGTAATTTGTGAGTATAAGCCAATTGGCCGCATCGCCCGCAACCGGCGACAATAACCCCATGCACACCCTGCGCCTCACCGTTGACCCGCACAGTCTTGACGACCCCGCCTCCGCCGTCGCGCTCATCCGCGCCGCGGAAATCCTGCGCCATGGCGGACTCGTCGCCCTGCCCACTGAGACCGTCTACGGCCTCGGCGCAAACGCACTCGATCCCGCCGCCGTCGCCCGCATCTTCCATGCCAAAGACCGTCCCTCCTGGGACCCTCTCATCGTCCACATCGCCGGGCTCCCCAGCGACAGCCCCATGCTCCACGATTTGGTTTCCGTCATTCCCGATGCCGCGCACCGCCTCATCGAAGCCTTCTGGCCCGGCCCGCTCACCCTCCTGCTTCCGCGCTCCTCCGCCGTGCACGACACGGTCACCGCAGGCCGCCCGCTCGTGGGCATTCGCATGCCGGCGCATCCCGTCGCCGCGCGCCTCATTGCCCTTGCCGGCCTGCCCATCGCCGCGCCCAGCGCCAACCGCTTCGGCCACACCAGCCCCACCAACGCCCAGCACGTCCTCGACGATCTCGATGGCCGCATCGACGCCGTGCTCGACGCCGGCCCCACCCACCTCGGCCTCGAATCCACAGTCCTCGACCCCAATACTCATCCCATGATCCTTTATCGCCCCGGCGCAATCACCGCCGAACAGATTGCCGCCGTCGCCGGGCCAGTCGTTCCGCACCAGCCCGCCACATCCGCGCCCGCTGTGCGGCCCGATGCGCCACCCGATGCGCTTCCGTCGCCCGGCGTCAGCCTGCGCCATTACGCTCCGCGCGCCCGCCTCATCCTCATTGAAGCTCCCTTCGCCGAATTGCCCGCGCACCTTGCCCGCGTTGCCGCCGAGCACAGTGATGAAGACCTCGGTCTGCTGCTACCGAGAGAACTCGTGGGCGCGATGCCTGCCGGTGCGAAGGTTTTCGAGTGGGGAAGCTGGAACGCGCCAGAAACTCTGGCGCAGTCTCTCTACACCGGCCTCCGCACGCTGGACGCCGCGGGCTGCGCCGTCATTCTTTGTCCCCTGCCGCCGGAAGAAGGCCTGGGCGCGGCGCTGCACGACCGACTGCGCAAGGCAGCCCGCCCCGCCTGAGCCGCATTTCGTCAAAGCCGGACGCACCGGCTCCGGACGCACACGCCTCCGCCTATATCCCATCAATGCTTTCGGGAAAACGCGCGCCGTGCGCTTACTGCCCGTTCTCGCCCAGCTTGTACATGTACTTAATCGCCGATTTGTACACCAGCGTCCGCACGCGCCCGCGCACCTTCAGCACCTTGCTGTCATACCACTCGATGCACCCTTCCACGCGCTCGCCATCCATCAGCACAATCACCATCGGCGTCTGTGCCTGAATCTGCTTCTGCAGATAAAACACCTCGGCATGCGGATGCGGAGGATCCACCTCAGCCTGCTGCGCCGAGAAATGGAAAGGCAGCGGCGCAATTGCCATGCGCGGTCGCCGTTCGCTCACGCTCGGCGTCGCGGTCTCCGGTTCGTGTGTGCTCATCGCGCTTTCGGGAATCATAAGGTCGGTCCTCCTCGGGGTAAGTGAGGCTCATTGATAAGAAACTTCAAAAGATCCAATCAGCAACGAATGGAAACTTCGGCAGACTCGCCGCCAGGTCTCGCATCCTGCTGCCGAAACATCGTCCCGGCCGGGAAAAGCCCTTGGGGCCAAATTCCTGCCAGATTCCTGGCGCATTCCAGAAGGATGAGTTGCTCGATTCTACTCGACAAGGATGCCCGCGCACAGCCCTTGGTTGCACAAATCTAATCCCCGTTTCCGCAAACCGCGCTCATCCGCGCTCCGCCATGCCCACCGCCATCGCGTCCAGCGAGAGCGACCGCAGCAGATTCCGCCGCATCCCCTGCTCCACATGCGCCAGCGCCCGCGCCGCGCCGTCCAGCCAATCCACGGTCACGCCCTGCGCCATCCGCGCCAACTCCGCCTCCAGATCCACATTGCGCGCCAGCGCCGGCGTTCCGGCCACCACCAGCAGCAGGTCCTCCAGCAGCGCGCCCAGCGCCCGCAGCAGATTCACTGTCTTCTGCTGCCCGTCTGCGCCGCCGCGATAACTCTCCGTCGCGCGAAATAACTGCGAGTAATCCGGCTCGCCCAGCGAAGTCCGCAGAATCAATAACGCATCCTTCCGGCTGGCCATGTACGCCTCCAGGTCGAATCCCAGCGCGCACCCCACCGCGCCCTCGGCCAGCCGCGCCGCCAGCGCACGCTCCTGCGGCTTAAGCTCCGACCGCCGCTCGGCCAGCAGCGTCTCCAACTCTTCGGCCGCCAGCGGGCCAAGCCTATAGATCATCGCCCGCGAGCGAATCGTCGGCAGCAATTCTTGCGTATTTTCTGTGAGCAAAATCAGCGTCGCGTGCTCCGGCGGCTCCTCCAGCACCTTCAGCAGGCTGTTCGCCGCCTCTTTCATAAACGCGCCTGAGGTAAAAATCGTGAACGCGCGCACGGCCTCCACCGGCGGCCGGTAATACGCCGCGTGAATCACCTGCCGCACCTGCCCAATCTTGATCAGCATCTGCGGCGGGTCCGGCGGAACAATCAGCACGTCCGGATGCGTCTGCACCAGAATCCGCGTCTCGCGCTTGTCCGCATCGCGCATCTCCTCGCGCGCCGCCACGGCCTCTGCCACGCGCTCGTCCAGCGACGCGGCTTCTCCAATCCGCTCGCAGTTCCTGCACTTGCCGCAATAATCCGGCTGCCCATCCGTTTCCGCGTGCTCCAGGCAATTCACGGCGCGCGCCAGCATCAGCGCCAGCGTGTACTTGCCCGCGCCCTTTGGTCCGGCCAGAATCATCGCCTGCGGAACGCGGCCCGCGCGCACGCTCTCCCGCAGCCGCGTCACCGTCGCTCGATTGCCCAGAAATTCGCGAAAGCTCACCCTCCGAGTCTAGTGCATCCCGTCAAACGATTCCCCGCCAGTCGCACCGCACCGCCAGCGCCGCAAATTCCGTCCTTTTCCACCTTCCGCCGCAACCTTCTGCCGCCGGTGCCGCCCTTCGCGCATCTCTCACTCGTACAATAACCACAGGAAACCGGCGCAGATCATGGCGGAACAGGCCCAGAACCACCAGACCCACTCCAACCCACGCCCCGCGGAGAAACCCTCCGCCGCCCCCGTGCGCAAGCCCGACGACGACTCCGTCGGCAAGGTCTACGACGGGCAACTCATCCGCCGCCTGGCGCGTTATCTGCTGCCTTACTGGTGGCAGGCCGTGGTCTCCTCCATCGCCGTCACGCTCAAGTCCCTCAGTGACGTCGCCGGGCCATTTCTCATCATGGTCGGCATCGATCACTACTTTCCCTCGAGCGAGACCGCCGACCACGCCTCCGCCCTGACCCACGGATTCGGCTCGGCTACATGGCTCACGCGGCACCTGAGCACGGACCCGATGACCGGCATCACGCAGCTTGCGGAAATTTACCTCGTCCTGCTCGTGTTCTCCTTCTTCTTTGAATTCGTCCAGACCTATCTGATGCAGTGGACAGGCCAGAAGATCATGTTCGATCTGCGCCGCGACATCTTCCGCCACATGCAGGGCATGCACATCGGCTTCTTTGACCAGCATGCCGTCGGCCGTCTCGTCACGCGCATCACTTCGGACGTGGACGCCATCAATGAAATGTTCACCGGCGGCATTCTGGCCATCGTCGATGACTTTCTCACCCTGGTCATCATGGCCATCGTGATGCTGAGCATCAAATGGTGGCTGGCGCTGCTCGCCTTCTCGGTGCTTCCGGTCATCCTCATTGCCACGCGCATCTTCCGCAATCACGTCCGCGAAAGCTACCGCCGCGTCCGCGCCGCCATCGCCCGCATCAACAGCTTCACGCAGGAGCACGTGACGGGCATGAGCATCGTCCAGCTCTTCAACCGCGAGGCGCGCGCCTACAAGGATTTTTCCGCCGTCAATCGCCAGCACATGATCGCGTTCATTGACACCATCTTTGCCTATGCTCTCTACTACCCCGCCGTCGAAATCCTAAGCTCCATCGCCATCGCGCTGGTCATCTGGTGGGGCGGCTTCGGCGTGCTCGCCGGAACGGTCACCATCGGCATGCTGGCCAGCTTCAACATGTATTCGCTGCGCTTCTGGCGGCCCATACAAGACTTGAGCGACAAGTTCAACATCCTGCAATCCGCCATGGCCGCCTGCGAGCGCATCTTCAAGCTGATGGACACCGAGCCGGAAATCGTCTCACCCGCCCACCCCCGCCTGGGCGACGGCTCCAACCGCATCGAGTTCCGCCACGTCTGGTTCACTTATCAAAAGCTCTCTCCCGAGCAGCAAGCCGCAATTCAGGACGCGCGTTCTGACCTCACTGCTCCAAAAGGCGAAGCCGCGGAGCGGGACATTGAGTGGATTCTCAAGGATGTTTCCTTCACCATTCAGCCCGGCCAGACCGTCGCAATCGTGGGCCACACCGGCGCCGGCAAAACCACCCTCACCAGCCTGATGATGCGCTTTTACGACGTCACCGCCGGCCAGATTCTCCTCGATGGCGTCGATCTCCGCGAGCAGGATCTCGGCGAACTCCGCCGCCACTTCGCCGTGGTCCTGCAGGACCCGTTCCTCTTCTCCGGCACGCTGGCCGAAAACATCCGCCTCGGCAACGACGAAATTACTCACGAAGCCCTGCTCCGCGCCGCCCGCGACGTCAACGTCCTCGACTTCATCGAAACTCTCCCCGGCGGCTTTGACGAGCCTGTCCGCGAGCGCGGCAGCTCGCTCTCCACCGGCCAGAAACAGCTCATCAACTTCGCCCGCGCCCTGGCTTACAACCCGCGCATCCTCATCCTTGACGAAGCCACATCCAGCGTGGATACAGACACCGAGCTGCGCATCCGCGCCGCGCTTGAGCGCATGGTCGAGGACCGCACCAGCGTCCTCATCGCCCATCGCCTCTCCACCGTGCAGCGGGCTGACACCATTCTCGTCATGCACAAGGGCCTGCTCCGCGAAATGGGCTCCCACCAGCAACTCCTCTCCCAGCACGGCCTCTACTGGAAGCTCTACCAGCTCCAGTACAAGGACCAGGAGATGCCCGCCGGATTTGTCTCCGGCTCTGAGCCCTCCATCGCCCCCGCGTTTTAGCCTCCCGCCCACCCCTTCGGGCTATCATAAAAACAGCAGTCCTTATCAACTCCGCACACTCGCCATGACGCCGAATCAGACACCCAAGGTCGAACTGTTTGACACCAGCCTCCGCGACGGGCTACAGCAGCCCAACCTCGAGATCTCTGTCTCCGGCGCGCTCACGCTCCTTGAGCGCATGAGCGCCTTCGGTGTCCGCTACGCTGAAATCGGCTTCGCCGGCGCAAACCAGTTCGTCGCCGACCTCACCCGCATCCTCGCAACCGCCGACACCGGCCCCATCCGCCTCGCACTCTTTGGCCGCACCCGTGGCCGCGGCATGCGCGTACAGGATTGGCCTGACGCGCAATTCATCGTCGCCCATCGCCAGCGCATTCCCGCCGCCGTCGTCGTCGTCAAGTCCCGCCTGCTGGACGTGCTTCACTCGCTCGAAGCCACCCCCGAGGAAAATCTCCTTATGGCGCGCGAAACCATCGCCTTCCTGCAGGACCACGGCCTTGAGGTCCTCGTCGATCTGGAGCACGCGATGGATGCCAACTGTGGCCGCCGCGAAAACGGAGCGCTCTGCAATGCCGACCTTCGCGCCCGCACCCTGGACTACTTCCACGAGCTCACCGCGCAGTGCGTCGAACAAAAAGCCAGCCGCATCATCGTCTGCGACACCACCGGCGGCGCAAGCCCCGAGGAAGTCTCCTCCGTGATTTCCGGCCTCGCGCGCCACTACCCCAACGCAAAATTCGGCTTCCACGGCCACACGGACCGGGGCCTCGGCGTCGCCAACACCCGCGCTGCCATTCTTGCCGGCGCAACCCAGGTGCAGGGCACGCTGCTCGGCACCGGCGAGCGCTGCGGCAACGTCAACCTCACCACCGTCGTCGGCGCCATGCAGCTTCGCAGCGAAGCCGAATTCGTTCCACCCGCATCTCTCGCCGGGCTCACCAGCCTGGCCCACGCCGGATACGCCGCCTTCAGCCTTGAAACCCCGCACGGCGCGCCCATCGTCGGCCCCGGAGCTTTCGGCACCTGGGCCGGCATGCACGGCTCCAGCGAGCGCAAGCATCCCGGCGCTTATCTCTGGTGCGACCCGGCACGCGTCGGCGCCACTGCCGTCATCGGCGTCAACCGCCAGTCCGGTCGAGCCAACATCATGCTGCTCGCCGAGTCCCTCGGCATCCCCCTCAACGCCGCGCAGGCCCAGCAGCTCATGGATGACAACCAGGCCATGATTGAGGGCGGCGGCTTCACAGTCAGCGAGGTCTCCTTCCGCCTCGCCTGCATGCGCGTCTTGCACACTCTCCGCGACCACTTCACCATCCGCAGTTGGCGTGTCTTTGACGAGTCCGATGAGGCTGGCCAGCGCTTCATCCAGGCCTTCATGACCCTCCACGTCCCCGGCGCGGCTCTCACCACCACGCGCGCTGAGGGCGCAGGTCCTGTCGACGCGCTCACCAAGGCCCTCCGCCGCGAGCTAGAAAAGCCCTACCCCGCGCTCGCTCAGATCCGCCTCGGCACCTTCTCCGTCGCCGCGCTCGACGTCTCCGCCCACGACTCCGCCGCTCACGTCCGCGTCACCGTCAGCTTCCACGCCGATGGCCACCAGCCCTGGGTCACCGCCGGCGTCAGCAGCGACCTCAACCAGGCCGCGCTCATGGCCATCGTCGACGGCTTCCACTACTGGCTCTTCCGCCGCTTCGCCGCCTCCGAGCCCGAATCCCCTGCGGCCGTCGCGTCCCGCGGCGTATAGCAGTAAACTTTCTTCGCCCAGCTTCGCTGCCCGGCGCCCGTCGTCTTCACCCCACAACAAAAGAGGCAATCCGCGCCCGCGGACTGCCTCTTTTCTTCTGTTTATTTCTCTTTACCGCGAAGCCACCATCGGCCGCGTGCTCAGCGTCCCGTCCTTGTAGCCCTTTGCCATGTCCGCAATCGAGATCGGCTGGTAGTCGCCCGCATGGCCCGACTGCCCGAACTCGGTCATGCGCTCCGCAACCACCCTCTGCATCGCCTCGCGTGCCGGCTTCATGTAGTCGCGCGGATCAAACTTCTCCGGGTTCTCCCACAGCTCTTTGCGAATCGCGCCCGTAATTGCCAGCCGGTTGTCCGTGTCCACGTTGATCTTGCGCACGCCGTTGCGAATGCCCAGTTGAATCTCCTCCACGGGTACGCCCCAGGTCGGCTTCAGCTTGCCGCCGTACTGGTTCACAATGTCCTGCAGGTCCTTGGGAACCGACGAGCTGCCGTGCATCACCAGATGCGTGTGCGGCAGTCGCTTGTGAATCTCAATCAACAGAGCCATCTTCAGCACGCTGCCGTCCGGCTTCTTCGAGAACTTGTAGGCGCCGTGGCTGGTGCCGATGGCAATTGCCAGCGCATCCACGCCCGTCCGTTCGGCAAATTCCACCGCCTGGTCCGGGTCCGTAAGGTGCTCCAGGCCGCTGCCGCCCGCGCCGTGCCCGTCTTCCACGCCGCCCAGCACGCCAATCTCGCCTTCCACCGTAATCCCGCGCTCGTGCGCAAAGTCCACCACGCGCTTGGTGACATCCACGTTCGCTTCAAACGTGCTCGGCGTCTTGCCGTCCTCCTTCAGCGACCCGTCCATCATCACGCTGGTAAAGCCCAGCTCAATCGCGCTCTTGCAGGTCTCAAAGCTGTTGCCGTGGTCCTGGTGCATGGCAATCGGAATCTCCGGATAGAGCTCGCTCGCCGCCAGAATCAGGTGGTAGAGATAGCGGTCCTGCGCAAACGCCCGCGCGCCCCGGCTGGCCTGAATGATCACCGGCGACTTGGTCTGCTTGGCCGCCTCCATGATCGCCTGAATCTGTTCCATATCGTTCACGTTGAAGGCACCCACGCCGTATCCGCCCTTGGCGGCCTCGTCGAGAAGCTGGCGCATGGAAACTAATGGCATATCGATTCTCCTTCTGGGTTCGCTCCGCCGCCCATTCCTTCACTCGGTTCCGCGTCAAATGCCTCAGCAACCCGCGCCGCGGACGGCAAAACTCCAATCGTCCCTATGGTAGCAGACGCGCGCAATCGAAAAGTGTCGCGCATCACACAGGATGGCAGTTTGGCGCGCGCCGCTTCTCCATCCGCCAGGGGTGGATCCGCCTCCGCTATCGCCACGCTCCCAGCAACCGCCGCAGCAGCACCAACTCGCCCAGGTGATAGGCGTTGTGATCGGCCAGCAGCAGAGCCTCGCGCAACAGCGTCTGCCCGTCTCCGTGCGGAATTTTCGCCAACAGGTCCTTCGTCTCGTCCTCCACCCGCTTACACATCGCCTGCCGGTCCCGCCGAAATGCCCTCACGCTCTTCTCCCACGCCTTCTCGTCCGGCGGGGCCGCCGTTGCCGGCCAATACCCGCCCGGCCACTTCGGTGACACATGCTTTGCATCCCGCGAAAACTCCAGAATGTCCCGCTGCGCAATCCGCAGATGCTCCACGACCTCCCACGCCGAGTGCTTCGCGCCCTTTGGCCGCTTGCCGCGCAACGCCGCCGGGAAATCCTTCACCACCACCTCAAACCTCGCATGCGCGTGGCCGCTCGTCAGCAGGTTCGCCACGTGCTGACGCAACAGCGCCTCATTTTTTGTCATTGTTGCTCCCTCGCATCACTGATTCCGGCCCAGCCCCTGACCGCCCGCTCACTGACTCGCTAACTTGCTGACCCGCTAACTCGCCCGCCGCCGCTTCTCTTTCGCCTCGCCGCTCTCCCGCGCCACCGGCTTCGCCTCGGCACGCTCCTCCAGCATCTGCAGCCAGCAGCGCAGCACCCGCTCCCCGTCCGCGCCCGGCAGCGGAAGCACATTGAACAGCACGTAGCACGCATTTGCCAGCCCGAAGACGGGCCACCACGCCCACAGCACCACCAACAGCAGGTTCGTCATCGGTCCAGCGGCTGAAATCACCAGGTTCCGTCCCGGCGTGCCCGCCTCCCGCCGCAGATAGAGCCCCTTCCAGTTCAGCCCGATGCCTTTCACCCGCACGCCCACTGCCACGGCGGCCAGCGCGTGCCCCGCCTCGTGCAGACCCAGCGCCAGCACGCCCAGCGCGAACCCCTCAAACACCGGAAAGAACCCTCTGAACTGCATCCAATGCATCGGCAGCTCCTTTTCCTCAAACTACGGCCCTCCGCAACAGAGGCTACTCTTCTTTACGCTCCCGCGAACTGGACCGTTCCCTAGGGCGCCGTCCCCCCGGCAGAGTCGCGCACCCCCTGCCCTCTCGCTTCATCGGCAGCCCAGCCCGCTCCATCTGCCGGAAGACCCTTCCCGCCTCCGGCCACGGCCCAACGTTGCCAATTCGCCACTTTACTGACTTGCTGACCCGCTGTCCGCTGTCCGTGCGCAGGATGGCCCGTGGACTATTCTGCGCGTGGACTACAATCAAAGCGTTATGGCTACCATCTCGCTCTCCACTGAAATCGAACCCCGCACGCCCGACGGCGCCTTTGCCAACGAGCCCTTCACCAACTTCAAGGACGCGGAGACCGCCCGCGAGATGCGCGGCGCGCTCTCGCTTGTTGCCGCCCAGCTCGGCCGCGAGTACGACCTCATTATCGGCGTCCGCCGCCTCCGCACTGAAGGCAAAATCCGCTCGCTCAACCCCGCGCGCCCCGCGCAGATCGTCGGCATCCACCAGAGGGCCGACGCCTCGCACGCCGAGTTGGCCATGCAGGCCGCCCTCGCCGCATTTGAGCTCTGGAGCCGCGTTCCCGTCGCCACCCGCACTTCGCTTTTGCTCCGCGCCGCTGAAATCATCCGCGCCCGCAAGTTCGAGTTTTGCGCCTGGCTCACTTACGAGGTCGGCAAGAACTGGGCTGAGGCCGACGCCGACGTGGGCGAGACCATCGACTTCCTCGAATTCTACGCCCGCGAAGCCCTGCGCCTTGCCCAGGCCACCACGCCCATTCAATATCCCGGCGAGCGCAACCAGTTGCTCTACATCCCGCTCGGCGTCGGCGCCGTCATTCCTCCGTGGAATTTCCCCTTCGCCATCATGGCCGGCATGACCGCCGCTTCCATCGTCACGGGCAACACCGTCGTCCTCAAGCCCTCCAGCGACTCGCCCACCATCGCCGCGAAATTCGTCGAAGTCCTCGAGGAGGCCGGCATGCCCGGCGGCGTGGTCAACTTCTGCCCCGGCTCCGGCGCAACCTTCGGCAACGCCATCGTCGAGCATCCCAAAACCCGCTTCATCGCCTTCACTGGCTCAAAATCCGTCGGCCTGGAGATTCACGAGCGCGCTGCCCACGCGCAGCCCGGCCAGATCTGGATCAAGCGCACCATTCTTGAAATGGGCGGCAAGGACTCCATCCTCGTCTGCGCCGACGCCGACATCGACGCCGCCGCCGACGGCGTCGTCGCCGCGGCCTTCGGCTTCAGCGGACAAAAGTGCTCCGCCTGCTCCCGCGCCATCGTTGAGGAACCCATCTACGACGCATTCGTTGACCGCGTCCGCGAGCGCGTGGCCAGGCTCTCCGTCGGCAACCCGGTGGAAAATCCCAACCTCGGCCCCGTCATCAACAGGGCCGCGCTCGACTCCATGCTCGCCTACATTGAGACCGGCAAAAAAGAAGGTCGGCTCATTGCGGGCGGCAGCACAGTCGAAACCGAGGCCGGCGGCCACTATCTCTCGCCCACCGTCTTTGCCGACATCGCGCCCCATGCCGTTCTCGCCCAGGAAGAAATCTTCGGCCCCGTACTCGCCCTCATCAAGGTTCGCGACTTTGAAGAAGGCCTCCGCGTGGCCAACAACACGGAGTACGGCCTCACCGGCGCGCTTTACACGGCGGACCGCGCGCGCCTCGACCACGCTCGCCACGAGTTCCATGTCGGCAATCTCTATCTCAATCGCAAGTGCACCGGCGCCATGGTTGGCGCGCACCCCTTCGGCGGCTTCAACATGAGCGGCACTGACTCGAAGGCCGGCGGACCGGATTACTTGTATTTGTTTACGCAGGCCAAAAGCGTAGCGGAGCGGCTCTAGTCCGCACCAGCTCTCTTACGCCACCGCGCCCGTCGCGGCAGCCGCTTGCTCTTCCGCCTCAAGCCGGTTGCCCATCTCCGCCGCCGCCGCTGCCAGCACGCGATGGTGAATCGTGAACAGCGCCAGCTCCAGCCGGTCGCTCACGCCCGTCTTGTCATAGATGGACCGCAGATAATTCTTGATCACCTGCTCGGTGGTCTTCAGCCGCGTCGCAATCTCGCGGTTCTTGCAGCCCTGCACAATCAAGGCCACAATCCGCATTTCCTTCGGCGTCAGCCGGTCGCGCACCCGCGAGCCCACCATGTCCTCTTCCACCAGCTCCGGAACCACAATTTGCGGCGGCTTCCACACCTCGCCAGCGGCCACGCGCCGCACGCACTCCACCAGCGCCGGCCCGGTCACGTTCCTGAACACCACGCCGCGGAACCCCTGCTGCAGATATGCATTCGCCGTCTCGTTGTTTTCCGCAATCACAATGCCGCGCGAGTTCGCTTGCTCCAGCACGGCTTTCAAACGGATCATGTCCGGCCGCATCGAGGCCGCCAACACAACGATCGATCCGGGAAAGGTCGTAATCGCGTGCAGCATCCTTTCCAGGTCCGTGCACTGGGCAATAATCCGCAAATCTTCGTCCATGGCCAGCACCTTCGCCGCGCCCGCACGAAAGATTGCTTGTGAATCGGCAAGGATGACTTTGTTCATCGCGTGCGCCCCATCTGCTTCTGGCTCCGGCTTATCTGCCGGCTCCGCCCCTGAACCTGCATTTGACTCCTATCGAGTCTCAATCCGCGTGCCTGCCGCATCGTCTTGCGTTCTCCTATCGGCAAAGGCTTTCCGTTCCGTTACTGCTTCCCCTCGCACGCGTCAAGAACTGCAAGCGAATCACTCCCCGGCAAAGCCAGTCGAAAGTACCACCCCGAGGTAACGTGTCTTCCGAACAGCTTACAACCACAATGCCTTCCGCGTCATCAGAAACCTCAGACGCCCATTTCATGATATTTACTGTCTAGGGTCGATTTGCGCCGTTCGCCCTCGCCGGCCACTGGACGGGATTGAACCAGGCGCAGGCAACCGACCCTGTCCCGTTCGCCTTTTCTGCATGTTTGTGTGTTCGAAACTGCAAGCTGGTCAACAAAATAGCCCTCGTGCCGCCCACTCCGCGCCGCAGCAAGTAGACTGGATAAACTGAAGCTCTCAGGACCCCCATGGCGCGACCTATCCTCTTGGCGATTGACGACGACGTAAGCGTTCTGGAAGCCGTGGTGCAGGACTTGCGCCGCCAGTACGGCGCCGAATACCGCGTGATGCGTGCCGCCAGCGGCCAGGCCGCCCTGGACACGCTCTCCCAGCTCAAGCTCCGCCAGGAGCCCGTCGCCTTGCTGGTCAGCGACCAGCGCATGCCCGGCATGACCGGCGTCGAGTGCCTGGAGCGCGCGCGCGACCTCTATCCGGAAGCCCGCCGCGTCCTGCTCACCGCCTACGCGGACACTGAGGCGGCCATCCATGCCATCAATTCCGCGCGCATTCACTACTACCTGAACAAGCCCTGGGACCCGCCCGAGGAAAAGCTCTATCCCGTCCTCTCCGATCTCCTTGATGACTGGAAGGCCGGCTATCTGCCGCCCTTCGAGGGCCTGCGCGTCATCGGCAACCGCTGGTCGCTCATCGACCACAATCTGCGCACCTTCCTCTCGCGCAACCACGTGCCTTACCGCTGGCTGGACGCCGCCGGCAATGAGGAAGCCATCCGCATGCTGGCCGAGCGCCATCTGCAGCCCGAGCAGCTTCCCGCCGTGCTCTTCCCTGACGGCAGCCTGATGCCCGGCACAGATCTTGAAGCCCTTGCCGCCAAAGTCGGTCTCCGCACCCAGGCCACGCAGGAGTTCTATGACATGACTGTCGTCGGCGCTGGCCCTGCCGGTCTCGCCTCCGCGGTTTACGGCGCAAGCGAGGGCCTGCGCACCCTCATCATTGAGCCTGATGCTCCCGGCGGACAGGCCGGTTCCACCTCGCGCATCGAAAACTATCTCGGCTTCCCCGCCGGCATCACCGGCGCCGATCTTGGCCGCCGCGCCCACATTCAGGCTTCGCGCTTCGGAGCCGAATTCCTCACCCAGCGCGCCACCGGCCTGCGCATCGACGGCCAGTATCGCTTCGTGCGCCTCGCTGACGGACGCGAGGTCTCCAGCCACGTGGTACTGCTTGCCCCCGGCGTGCAATACCGCAAGCTCAACATTCCCGGCGCTGATCGCCTGGCCGGCCGCGGCATTTACTACGGCGCCGCACTGGTGGAGGCCGCCTCATGCAAGGACGAGGATGTCTACGTGGTTGGCGGGGCAAACTCCGCCGGACAGGCCGCCCTGCACTTCGCCAAATTCGCCTGCAAGGTCACCCTGCTCGTCCGCGGGCCCGGACTTTCCGCCACCATGTCGAAATACTTAATCGATGAGATTGAGCGCACATCGAATATAGTGCTGGAAGCCCGCACCCAGGTGGTGGAGGCGGAAGGCGCGGAACGACTGGAAGGCTTGAAGCTCAAGGGTCCGCAGGGAGAAGCGCGGGTCCCGGCATCGTCTCTGTTCGTCTTTATAGGAGCCGAGCCCGGCGTCTCCTGGCTGCCGCCTGAGATTCTTCGCGACGAGCAGGGTTTTGTCCTCGCCGGACCCGACCTTCGCCGGGACGGCAAGCTGCCGGAGAGCTGGCGCGAACCGCGCGAGCCCTTCCTGCTGGAAACCAGCGTTCCCGGAGTCTTCGTCGCCGGCGATGTGCGCCATGGCTCCATCAAGCGCGTGGCCTCGGCGGTCGGAGAGGGTTCCATCGCGGTCCAGTTCGCGCACCAGTATTTGGCCGGGTTCTAGTTCGGGGGGTTTAGTTTGGGGGTTCCGGTTTTGGGAGTTGGAAGGCAGAGATGACTGAGGACGAGAAGCGCTGGATGGTCGAATCCGTCCCCATGAGCAGCGTGGCTGAAGCGTTGAAGCAAACCCGCCCCTTCACCGGAGCTGACCCTCTTTCGCTCGACCATGTCGGACCCGTCGAGCGGTTTACGATTGCAGCAGGCGACATCATCGCTCAGCCCGGTGACCCCGCCTCGCATTACTGGATCTTGCTTCGAGGCGAGATCAGCGCCGAGAGAATCGAAAAGGACGGCTCGGCGACCGTCTTCGGAACCGTGCGCGGCGGAGAGGGTTTTGGCGAAGTCCCGCTCCTCACCGGAAAATCCCACATCCCCTTCCGCATCCTCGCCACCCAGGACTCGAACCTTGTCCGCCTTGGGGCCGAACAATTCTGGTCGCTGCTGGCCTGCTGCCCGCAGGCCCGCGCGGTCATCCTTGCGGACACAGCCCAGCGCCTGCAGGCCTTTCAGGTCGAAGCGCTGCACCGCGAAAAGCTCGTCTCCCTCGGCACGCTCGCCGCTGGCCTGATGCATGAGCTGCACAATCCCGGCGCGGCCGCCAAGCGCTCCGCCTCGCAGTTGCGCGAGAACCTGATGAAGCTGCAGCAGCTCAGCCTGCGCACCAGCAACCACCCCAAAACACCCGAGCAACTCGAATGCATGAGGGGCCTGCTGGAGCACACCCTGCAAGGCTGCCGGCTGGCCGCCATGAGCAGCGTGGAGCAGGCCGACGCCGAAGAGGCATTGGGCGAGTGGCTTTCCTCGTCCGGCGTGGAAAATGCATTCACCATCGCTCCCGCGCTCGTCGGCATGGGCTTTGACCAGAAGGAACTCGCCTGCGCCAAGGAGCAATTCACCGCCGATGCCTTCTCTGACGCGCTCAACTGGCTCGGCGCACTGGTCTCCAGCGTCTCGCTGGTCTGCGGCATCGAGGAAAGCATCTCGCGCATCTCTGACCTGGTGATGGCCGTCAAGAAATTCGCTTACGACGAGCGCTCTTCCGCCCGCGAACTCGACGTCCATGACAGCCTGCAAAGCACGCTCACCATCCTCGGTCACAAGTTGCGTCTCAAGCAGCTCAACGTGGAGAAGCGCTTTGAAGCCTCACCGTCCATCATCCATACGCGCGGCTCCGCGCTCAGCCAGGTCTGGACAAACCTGATCGATAACGCTACCGACGCCTCCCAGCCCGGCGGACTGGTCGAAATCTCCACCTGGACGGAAACCGATTCCGCGTCCGGCTGGCTCGTCGTCTGCGTACAGGACCACGGCTCCGGCATTCCCGCCGATGTGCTTCCCCACATTTTCGACGCCTTCTTCACCACCAAGCCGCAGGGCTCCGGGACCGGCTTGGGCCTTGAAATCGTCCACCGCATCGTCACGCAAAAATTCGGCGGCACCATTGAGGTCGAGTCTGAGCCCGGCAACACCCGCTTCCTTGTCCGTCTGCCGCTGGCCGATGCCGGCCCCAGGCCGAAGGCCTGATCCGTACCGCATTTGCCTCGTCCCGGCTCGAATGGTATACAGGAATCTGCCTTGGGGAAAGCGTTTACCGGAGGTCCCTTCCATGTCCGTCGTCGCCGGCGTCGATTTCGGCACCCTCAGCGTCCGCGTCACGCTCGTCGACAACCGCAAAGGCCCCCTCGGAACCGCATCCGCCTTGTATCCCCTGCATCGCCGCCGTGAAGACCCCAACTTTGCCACCCAGTCCCACGCCGACCAGATGGCCGCTCTCGTCAAGGCCACGCGCGAAGTCCTGGAGACCACCGGCATCGACGGCCAATCGGTTGCGGCCATCGCGTTCGACACCACCGGTTCCAGCGTCATCCCCGTCGGCGAAGGACTGGAGCCCCTCGACGACTACTACCTCTGGTGCGACCACCGCGCCTCGGCCGAAGCCGAAGAGATTACCGCCAAAGCCCACGCCCTGAATCTGGAAGCCATCCACTGGTGCGGAGGCGTTTACTCGCACGAGTGGGGATTCGCCAAGCTTCTCCATTGGCTGCGCCACAATCCTGACAAGCGCGAGCGCTTCGTCACAGCGCTCGAACATTGCGACATGGTCGCCGCCACTCTGGCCGGCGTGCGCTCCACGGCGGACTTGAAGCGCAGCGTCTGCGCCATGGGCCACAAGTGGATGTGGAATCCCAAATGGGGCGGACTTCCGCCCGAAGAGTTCCTCGTCGCTGTCGATCCGCTGCTGGCCGGCATTCGATCCAGAATGGGCGGAGAATACCTGACCAGCAATCATCTGGCCGGCCACCTCTCCGCCGAGTGGGCTCGGAAGCTCGGCCTCTGCGCCGGCATTCCCATTCCCGTGGGCGCATTTGACGCGCACTGGGACGCCATCGGCTCCAACATCCGCGAGGGCGACGTCGTGAACGTCGTCGGCACCTCCACCTGCATCATCGCCATGGCGCAAAAAGCC
This sequence comes from Occallatibacter sp., assembly GCA_049678625.1. Classification (GTDB taxonomy): domain Bacteria; phylum Acidobacteriota; class Terriglobia; order Terriglobales; family Acidobacteriaceae; genus Telmatobacter. The sequence goes on from JBAUEO010000027.1 coordinate 22,558, forward strand.
GAGCTGGTTCCCGGCGTCTGCGGCGTGGTGCCCGGCAGCGTGCATCCCGCCTTCACCGGCATAGAGGCCGGACTCTCCGCCACGGGCGACATCTTTGAGGCCATTGCCCGCCGCGCGCAGTCCTCGGTCGCCGCGCTTTCTGAGGGTCTTGACGCCTACAAAGCCGGACAGACCGGCCTGCTCCGGCTCAGTTGGGACAACGGCGACCGCACCGTACTCGTCAATCCCGAACTCGGCGGCGTCACTCTGGGCTGGAATCTCGTCCACACCGCGCAGGACGAGCTCTTCGCCGCCATCGAGGGCACCGCCTTCCACACGCGCATCATTCTGGAGCGCATGGCCGAGCACGGCGTCCGCGTCGATCGCGTCATCAACGCCGGCGGCATCCCGCAGAAGAACGAGGTCCTCAACCGCGTCTACGCGAATGTGCTGAACAAGCGCGTTCTGGTTCCGGCGGGCATTCCCACCAGCCTGGGTTCGGGCATCTTCGCGCTGCTCGCGGCGGGCAGTTATGCCACGCTGGAAGAAGCCCAGGCCGCCGTCTGCCTGCCCTTGCGCACCCTGGAGCCCGACCCCGAAGCCGCCGCCGTTTATGAGCGCCTCTACCAGCTCTATCGCAACGCCTACTTTGCACTCGGCAAGCCGGATGCGCCTTCAACGGCCCTCGGTCAGGTGCTTCCCGAGCTGCGCCGCATCGCCGCCGAGGCGCACGGCGGCCGCTGATCCCGAGCTGCGCAGATTTTCCCACCCAGCACCGGACTGCTGTCCGCGGAGCAGATAACTCCGAACTAACTCCTTGGCTTTCTTGAAACAGCCAGCAACATAACTCGCATCATCGCACGCCCAGGGGGAACCTCTGGTGCTCTTGCGCAACGGCATGGGCCGGTTTACCGTGGTCACATTCCCGTTCCGCTAAGGAGCCCCGTGCCTTCCTTGTTGCCGCGCCGCATCGCCCCCGCAATCCTTGTTCTCCTCGCTTCCATTTTCTTGCCTGCAAACCTTTCAGCACAGGACCAGGTGCAGCCGTGGAAAGCTCCCCACTTTTCCATCGCGCCCAGGGCGCTCTACAACGCCGCCACCAGCGCAAGCACCAATGCCACCTCAGACGTAACCGTCCTCGAAGACGATGAGAGCTTCAGCTTCGATGCCGAAGGGCGCGCCACGCACACCATTTATGTGGTCTACAAGGTCCTGACTCAGAAGGGAGCCAACGCGTGGGACTCGGCCTCGATCGGCTGGGAGCCATGGCATCAACAGCGCCCCTCCATCCGTGTGCGCGTGATTGCACCGGATTCCACGGTGCACATGCTTGACCCAAACCAAATCACCGAAGGACCGGCGCGCGACGGCGACTACAAGACCTACGGCGACGGCAAGATGCTGCGCGCGCCCTTTCCGGCCATCGCCGCGGGCGTGGTGGTGGAAGAAGAGTTTGTGACCCGCGAAACCGCACCCTTCTTTGCGCCGGGCCGCGTGGGACGCATCTACTTCGGCCGGCAGGGCGTGCCGGTCACGCACAGCTTCGCGCAGATTGACGCGCCCGCCTCGCTTCCTCTCCGCACCGACACGGTCAACCTGAAGGGGCTTCAGCCGCAGCGCACGGAGGAGCACGGAAAAGTGACCCTGACCTACGTAGAGGGCCCCATGGACGCCCTTGATCCCCCGCGGCCGGATCTTCCCCCGGATGACCCAGGCTACGGGCTGATTGAGTTCTCCACCGGCGCATCCTGGCAGGAGATGGCCACGCAATACTCGCGCATTGTGGACAGCCACGCGAACCCCGCCGCAGTCGAGACAATCGTCAGTCAGCTCATCGCCGGCAAAACCACCAGCGCGGAAAAAGAGTCGGCAATCCTGAACTATCTTGACCAGCAGATTCGCTACACGGGCATTGAATTCGACGAAGCGGCCATCATTCCGCACGACCCGTCGGTGGTTCTGTCCAACAAGTACGGCGACTGCAAGGACAAGGCGACATTGCTGGTCACCATGCTGCGCGCCGCCGGAATCCCCGCATACGTGGCGCTGCTGAACGCCGGCTCCCGCCTAGACGTGCCGCAGAATCTGCCCGGCATGGGCCTCTTTGACCACGCGATCGTTTACGTGCCCGGACCGCCTGCGCTGTGGATTGACGCGACGGACTCCTATGCGCGCCTCGGTCAGCTTCCCGCTCCCGATCAGGACCGCTTCTCATTGATTGCCCGGCCGCAGACCACCGCGCTTGTGCGCACCCCGCAATCCACATCCAAAGACAACGATCTTCTGGAACTGCGCACCATCACGCTCTCTGAGAATGGTCCGGCAAGCGTGGTGGAAATCAGCGAGCCCACCGGCGTCTTTGAAGGCGAGTACCGCGATTTCTATGCCGACAAGCCGGATAAGCAGACGCGCGATGCGCTGCAGGGCTACGTGAAGATGCAATATGTCTCTGAAAAGCTGACCACGGTGGACCGCACCGACCCCGCCGATCTTTCGCTGCAATTCCGGCTCACTCTGGCCTGTGAGAAAGCGCGGCGCGGCTACACGGACCTGAACAGCGCGGAAGCGGCGATTCGGCTCGACTCGCTCTTCCAGCGCCTGCCGGATGCGCTGAAGCAAAAGGACAACTCCGACGAGAAGAACAAGGACGACAAGACAAAAAAACCGCGCACTGCGGATTGGGAGCTGCCCGCGCCCTTCACGGCCGAGTGGCGCTACCGTATCGTTCCGCCGCAGGGATTCGTCCCCAAGCAGCTTCCGCCCGGTGTGAAGATGAGCCTCGGTCCCGCTCTTCTTACCGAGGAGTTCTCTTCAGAAAAAGATGGCACGGTCCTCGCGCACCTCACCTTTGACTCGGTCAAGCGGCGTTACACCGTGGCCGAGGCCACCGCGCTTCAGAATAAGGTGGCAGACCTGATCGGCGGACCTGCCATCATCGTCGGATTTGAGCCCGAGGCCCAGGTCCTGCTGCGCGAGGGCAAAGTGCGTGAGGCGCTGGCGAGCTATCGCGGCCTGGTCGCGCTCCATCCCAAGGAGGCCGTCCATCATTTGCAGGTGGCGGAGGTGCTGCTCCAGGCGGGCATGGGCGAGGCCGCGCGCTCTGAAGCCGAGCTTGCCGTGAAGCTTGAACCCGACTCCGCGCTTGCGGAAAAGACGCTCGCACAGATTCTCAAGCAAGATCTCGTTGGGCGCAATCTGAGCGCGGGCAGCGACCTGGCCGGCGCGGCAACTGCCTATCGCGCGGCCATCAAGCTCGACCCCGACGACCACTCCACACAGGCAGATCTTGCCATCCTGCTTGAATATGACCCAGTAGGCCGGCGTTACGGCAGCCAATCGCACATGAAGGAGGCCGTCACCGAGTACCAAGCGCTCGGCCAGGACAAACTGGCCGACCTGGGCCTCAGTAACAATCTCGCATTCGCCGAGTTTTACGGCGGCGATTACGCCGGCGCATGCAAGGATTCCCAGGATCTAAGTCCCATTCCCAAGGCGCTTCTCTCCGCCTGCACGGCCATGCTGCAGGGCAACACGGCAGGACTCGCTGAAGCCAACAAGCTCACCACCGACGACGATTCCTACAAGGAGATTGCGCGAACCGCCGGGCAAATGCTGATGAACATGCGGCAATACTCCGCGGCCGCCGACTTTCTGCAGGCCGGCGCGGCAGGTGACAGCGCCGCGCAGACCATCGGACTGGCCAACATGCTGCGCGGCGCCACGCGCCACGAGGACATGAAGTTTGCCAACACGCCGCAGGACTTTGTCAGGCATCTGATGCTCCTGATGATGAGCCCCAACCTCACCGAGGACAAATTGCTGGCCGTCAGCAGCAGGAACGCCATCGCGGTGACGAAGAAAGAAGACCCTGACGACCTCAAGGAAGCCCTCAAGATCGGCAAAAGGACCAACATTGAGCTGGCGCGCGAAGGCAGCTCCCTCGATGTCACGCTCGACATCATGCTTGAGAGCTTTGATCCGAAGGCTGAAGGCAGCGACGCGAACGGATACCGCGTCAAGGTGCAAATGCCTAACGGCAGCACATCCACCTTCTTTGTGGTCAAGGAGAGCGGCGTCTACAAGCTGCTCGACTCCGAGACCAAGCCGAACTCCATCGCACTGGAAATGCTGGATCGCATCCACGCCGGAAATCTGCAGGGCGCAAAGGTGCTGCTCGACTGGCTGCGCGAGGACCAGCATCTTGCCGGGGGCGACGACCCCTTCGGCGGGCCTGTCTTTCCGCGCTTCTGGATGCGCGGAGAAGCCGCCAACGCACATAAGATGACTCTCGCGGCCGCCTCCATCCTCGTCGGCACCAAACCCACCGCGCCGGAAGGCATCGCAATCCTCGAAGGCGCGCGCGCAAGAGCCACCACGGAGCACGAGAAGACCATCATCGACATCGCGCTCGCGGTCGGATACTCGATGGAGAACAACTTCCACAAGGAATATGGCGTGAGCGCAGAGCTGCTCAGGCAGGTTCCCGAGTCCAAATTCGCCTTTGAAGGCTGCGTGGATGCGCTGATGGGCCTGGGCCGGTACCAGGAAGCTATGAAGCTGACCGGCGACCGGCTCAAGTTGCTGGACGGCGATACAGATGCGCTGATGGCCAGGATGCGGATTGATGTGGGACGTGGCGACTACGTGGCCGCGCGCGCCTGGGCGCAAAAGGTCGTCGAACAGGGCAAGCAGGATGCTTCCCTGCTCAATTCCATCGCCTGGCTCGCTCTCTACACAGGCAAAATCGAGCCCTCGGACATCACCGATGCCATCAAGGCCGCGCAGATGTCCCACGACAACCCCGCCATTCTGCACACCCTGGCCTGTCTCTACGCCGCCACCGGACAAACCAAGGACGCGCACGACCTGCTGTTGCGCGGCATGGATGAGTTGAACCTGGTGGAGCCAAATGACGACTACTGGTATGCCTTCGGACGGATTGCCGAACAGTATGGCGAGACCCAGATTGCCATCGCCGACTATCGCAAACTCACCAAGCCGAAGGAACCGCTTGAAGTTGCGGAATCCGGCTACAGCCTCGCGCAGATGCGCCTGAAAGCGCTCGGAGCCACAGAGCCGAATCAGGGTCGCACGGCCGCCAAATAATCGATTGGCCAGACAAAAAAGGAAGCGCCGACGAGGACAGTCCTCGCCGGCGCTTTGTGTGAGTGCGTATGCCGAATGTTTAGAAGTCGAAGCGCAGACTTCCCTGCATCACGCGCGGCTTGGACAGCAGCGAGTGGGCAACGCCCAGGTTACCGTCCGTCAGTCCGGAATCAATTCGTTGAGGATCGAACCGCACGGAGTTGGTCACGTTATAGACTTCCCACGCGAACTTCAGGGTCCCCAGATCGCTCACCTTCCACGACTTGGTCAGCCCTGTATCGATCCCGAAGGCTCCGTCGCCGCGGAAGTTGTTGCGCTGGCCCGCTTCGCCTGGATAAGGCAGTCTTTCCGGGCTTCCGTTTGCGATTCCATTGTTGATCGCATTCGGATCGGCAAAGTACTGCGGATTGCCGTTCGCATCCAGATGCTTGTGGGTCTTCAGATTCCCCACGTTCACACCGAAGCTTTCAATCTGCCAGTCGGTTGTCCAGCCGGGCTCGGTGAAGGAGAACGGCAGGCCGCTTGTCCAGCGGTTGATGCTGGAAAGCTGCCAGCCGCCCACGATGGCATCCATCAGGCCGCCGGAGTTTCCCAGCAGCATCTTGCCCCGGCCGACCGGCACCTGGTACACCCAGTCCGCCGTGATCAGGTGGCGGGTGTCGAAATCCGAGGGGCCGCGGTTCAGATACGGCTTCCAAGTGTTAATAATGTCGCTGAACGATGCTTCGCCGGTAAACTCCGTGTCGCGCTCCGCATCCGAGCCCATGTCGATCGACTTCGAATAGGAATAGTTGAAGTCCATCATCAGGCCGTGGCTCATCGGGTGCCGCAGCGTAATCTGGGCGGCGTTGTAGTAGCTCATGCCTATGCTTGAGAGCGCATAGAGCGATGAGAACTGGTCCTGCCAGAACTTCGGCTGATAGGAGTTGCACTGCGCATTGGTGAGGTATACGCAGTAGAAGTCGATATCCGAGAGCGAGGTCGTCGCGCCATACTGCGCGCGATAGGGAGCCCACTCGTCGCTGTAAATGGCCTGGGTCGCGCTTTCGCCGTCATAATCAGTATTGGCCATGAAGGGGAAAACGTCCTCAAAATACTGAATCGGGGAAACGGTGGCGCTGGGGTCGCCTCCATTCGAATCCACTTCCTTGGAAAGTTCCGTGCCTGCCGTGTAGTAGTCGCCGCCGCCGCTGGGATCGACGTAATCCACCGGTTCAGCAAGGTCCAGGCTCTGCAGCAGGTGCCTGCCCAGCCGTCCCACGTAGGCAGTTTCCAGGGTGAATCCCGCGGGCAGCTCCCTCTGGATGGAAAAGTCAAAGGTTTCCGAATAGGGGGTCTTGATTTTGCTGTCCAGGCCCCACGTGATGGCAAAGTTGAACTCCGGCGCCGTGTACGGGAAGGTAATCGTGCTTTCCGGGGTGCCGTTGTCAATGGGCGGAAGCGTCGTCCTGCTGATGAATCGCGGCGACGGCGGATGGTTTGCATCCCCCTCAATGCCGTAGATGCCGGCTGGATTGGTCACCGAGGAGCTCATGCCGAAGGAGCCTTCCTGGTCGAAGATGCTGACCAGCGACTGGCCGTAGTGGTCGTAGTAGATGCCCGCGCCGGCGCGGATGGAGGTCTTGCTGTCCGGGGAGTAGGCGACCGCCAGACGCGGCGCGAAGTTGTCCTTGGACTTCGGCCAGTATCCGGGCTTGCCGTAGTAAGCACCCGCCGGAGCGAACTGCAGATCCGGCTCGTACACCTGGCCCTGCTGAGCCGCGCTTTCACGCTCCAGATACCATGTGTGCGTGTCGATGGTCGGCGTCACCTCCTGCCCGTTGGTTTCATAGGGCGTCTGCAGAATCGTATGGCGCACGCCAAAGGTGATGGTCAAGTTGGGCTTCACGCGCCAGGCATCCTGCACATACCACTCGAACTCGTTCGTCTTGAAATGGCGGTCAATGAACGCACCGTCTGCCAGTGCTGTGCCTGAGGTAGAGCTCGTGAGTGCATAGTTGTAGTTGTTCGTCAGCGAGGGGACCGTGCCCACAAGGTTTGCGAACGCAATTTCATAGGAGTTTCCGAAACCGCCGCCGACCGACGCCTGGTCGATCAGCGACGGGTCCGGCGGATTGCCGCCCAGCCAGTAGGGGTTCGTGCTGCCGAGGTTGAAAGAGATGCCATTGGACGAGTGATTCTGGTGGATTAGCCGCCAGTTGGCGCCGAAGCCGAAGGTGTGGTTGCCCTTGGTCCAGGTCAGGTTGTCCACGATGTTGTTCACCGGCACACTGGTGACGGTGGTGCTCGTTTCCGCCGTTGCATCATTGATGAAGCGGAAGGTCACGTAATCCTGGGTCTGCAGGCCGCGATCGGAAAAGCCCTGCCGCACGTAGCCGTAACGGATGTCGTTAATCAGGGTCGGCGAAATCGTCCATGTATCGCCGGCTATGATGCCTTTACTGTTGTCCACCAACGCGTGCGAGGCGGGTTGCCCTGGAAATTGTTCCGAGTATGCCGTCGTATCCTTCTGCAGGTTCGCGCGGACAAAGATCCGCTGCTTGTCGGAAGGATCAAAGTCGATGCGTGCAATCGATGTGTTCAGGTTCTGCGGCGCAGGGGAGGAAAACGAGTAGGAGCCCGTGTTCAGGCCGTCACCTTCCGTCGAGCCGTTCGCCGCAGGCTCTGAGTTGAAGTACGCGAGTGCATTCGGGTTGTCGCCTGGAGGATTGGGGTAATCGCTGGTATTGCAAATCTCGCAGGCGGCATCTAGTTGCGCGAACTGGTCCGGCGAAAGCATCACGTTGTTCCCGTTCGCGTCTTGGTACTGCAGCACACCCTGCTGATAAAGAGCAGTGGGAACCGTCTCTGTCACCTGCGCGTTTTCTGCGCGGCGCCATGCCTCGTAGTTCGCAAAGAAGAACAGCTTGTCCTTGATAATGGGCCCGCCGGTATCGGCGCCGTAAATGTTGCGCACATACTTGCCGGGAATGTTGGGCAGCCCGCTATTGAGCTCCGCCTGCTTGTTGAACCAGTCGTTGGCCACCCAGGTCGGCCGGTAATACTCATAGGCCGCGCCGTGAAAATGGTTGGTTCCCGACTTGGTGACCATGCTCACCTGCGCGCCGGAGGAGCGGCCCGCGTCCGCGTTGGCGTCGCCCGTCACCACGCGGAACTCCTCGATCGAGTCCTGCGTCTCGCGCAGCACGCCCGTGAAGGCATATCCATTCACCTGGTCGTTGTCGTCCACGCCGTCGATGGTCACGTTGCCCTGGTCGGAACGTCCGCCGTTCACCGCGCCGCTGCGGCTGTCGTTGGCGGTGGGCAGATAGAGCACGCCGGGCTGAAGCGAAAGCAGATCAGGCACGTTGCGCGTTTCGCTGGGCAGCGCCTGGATCTCCGCATTGCCGGCCGAATTGCCCAGCGAGGCGTCAGTGGTATTCAGCGTCTGCGCCGCGGCGGAGACGTCCACCGTCACCGCGCTGGCCTGCACGCTCATCGCGAAATTGACGCTGGCAGGCTGGTTCACCAGCAATTCCGCGCTCTTGGTTTGCACGCCGAAGCCCGTGGCTGAGGCTGAAATCGTGTATTTTGACGGAGCGATCTGCGGAAACACATACAGACCTGCGCTGTTCGAGGTTGTGCTGATTGTCTTTCCGGTGCCTCTGTCTGTCAGCGTGATGGTGGCTCCTGGAACCAGGGCCCCGGTTTGGTCTGTGATGACTCCGCGCAGTGAAGTCGTTGCGATCTGGCCGAATGCGAGGGTAACGGTGGAAAGGGTACAGATGAGCACCCATCCCCAAAGGGATTTCTTCACGTCGGTTCCTCCAGAAAGTGTGTCGCTGCCGCTGGTCGTGCTTTGCGGCTTGTTTTCTTCATGCAATGCGGCGGTTGTGGCTTCCGCGTCGCCTTTGGCGGGATTGGTGAGAGCCCGCCTCCACGGCTTTTCATGAGCGCCTTACGGCGTTTATGCGGCGTCTTTGCTGCAAATCTGCAATCGAACAGACTTTAGGGGGAAGCCATCTACAGATTTCATTCATCATCCGCGATATTTACCTAAGATTCAACAAAAAACATTTTTTCTCATTCCGGGCGACTGGATTCAGCCGTTTACACCTCCTTCATCTCATTGTTGCTGCTGCATTTGCTGTAAATCCACACGCATCGGCCGCGGCTCCGGCTGCTGCTGGGCTCGCTCCACCAGCACGCTCCAGTCGTCCGGGATCGGCAACTTCCGATCCAGGGCGGGTGGCTGTTCGCTGGCCTCAACTTGCACGGCCACGTACAGCTCACTTTCCGTATTGCCGCGAAACACGCCGTGCGTCGGCGGCACGTCGGCATAGTCCCGTCCAATTGCGGTTCGAATATGCCGATGGTGCGCAATCAAATTGTTGGTCGGATCGAATCCAACCCAGCCCAGATGGGGGAGCAGCACGTCCACCCAGGCGTGCGTCGCGTCCGGCGTGGACCGGTCATGATCCTCGCCGCTGCGGTAGAGATACCCCGAAACATAGCGCGCCGGAATTCCCACATGCCGCAGCAACGCGATCATGGTGTGGGCAAAGTCCTGGCAGACTCCCTTCCCGCTCACGATGGCCTCGTCAATCGGCGAGTCCACTCGCGTGTGCCTGGGAACGTATTCAAAGTATTCGAAGAGACGCTGATTCAGCTCATGAACCAGCATCAGAGGGTCGTCGCGGCGGGTAACGCCCAGTTGCGCGGCAAGCAGCGTAAGCGCCGGGGTCTCCACGGCGAACCGGCTCGGCAGAAGCATCTCCCAGTAGTCGCCCGCTTCCACCATCTCATCCAGCGCCGCCCACGCGTCCGGCGCCAGGAAGCCCGGCACATCCGGCAGCGGCTGCTGCTCCACCACGGATTCAGCCACGATCACAAGCTGATCGTGCTCGCCCGGAATATCAAAGTGCTGGACGTTGTTTCCCAGGTGGTCGCGATAGCTGAAGACGCGGCACCGCGGGCTTACCGAAAGCGAAAACGTGAGGCAATGCTGGTTGGCGTCCGAGCGCGGATGCATGCGCGTCTCCATGATGCTCTCGCTGATGGAGTACGCGTAGCGGAATCGCGTCAGATGCCGGATTGAATAAAAGTTCATGCCGAGCCCCGTCACATCGCCAGTGCGGACTGAATCGAATAGTGAATGTAAAACCGGTAGATCATCTCGTGAATCCGCAGGCATTGCTCGCGGATGGTGCGCAGAAACTGTCCCGTGTCGCCGGCCAGTATCTCGCCGATTGTGGTAAAGCTCAACATCGCATGCAGCCGGCCGATGGCCGCGGACAGCTCCTCCGGCGCGCGGCGTCCGCCCGCCCGCTGGATTGACTCGATGGCGTGCCGGATGCCGTCCACCGTGTAGCGGATGGCATGCGGAAAATCGTGATTCAGCAGCAGAAACTCCAGGATGCGGTCGCGCGAAAGGTCCGCCGTATACACTTGGCAGAAGGCCTCGAACGACGTGCAGCAGCGCAGCAGACCCACCAACTCAAGGTATTCGTGCCCGGAGTGGTCCCGCTCAGAGGAGCCGGAGAGCAGCGGCTGATACACCTCCAGCAGCGTGGCGGTCGCGTAGGCGCGCTCCAGGTTGCGTCCCAGCCGGATGAACTGCCATCCCTGCCCGTGAATCATGGTCGTATCGCTCACGCCCTTGAACAGGTGAATCCCGTCCAGCACTGAGGCCAGCAGATCGCTGACATTCGAGTCCAACTGCCTCATCGCCTGCGGGGACTGCATCTGGTGGAAGAGCCGGTTCAGCCGCTGCCATTGCTCGCTTGAAATTTCCTCGCGCACCTGCCGCGCATTCTCGCGCGCGCCGTTGATGCAGTAGATCACTGAAGCCGGACTGGCCTGCTCGAAGACCAGCCGTCTGGCCATCTCCTCCATGTCGCCGGACCACTCCAGTCCCGCAGGGCGGCCCAGAGAGGCCACCAACTGCTTCCAGCGTATCTCCGCGCTGGCGCCGCCCGTGTCCAGCATCAGGCTGATCGTCACGTCCAGTTGCCGCAGAGTGTTCTCTGCCCGCTCCAGATAGCGGCTCATCCAATACAGGCTGTCGGCAACGCGCGTAAGCATCGTCGTGCTCTCCCGTATCCCGTGTTGATGCGCTACTCCAGTACCCATGTGTCCTTGCTGCCGCCGCCTTGCGAGGAGTTCACCACCAGCGAGCCCTTTTCCAGCGCCACGCGCGTCAGCCCTCCCGGAACGATATTCACCTTGTCGCCATAAAGAATGTAGGGCCGCAAATCCACGTGTCTCGGCTCCAGCCGATCTCCAATAAGGCATGGAACCCGCGAAAATTCCAGTGTGGGCTGCGCGATATAGTTCCTCGGATTGGCCTCAATTCTGCGCGCGAACTCTTCCCTCTGCGCCGCCGTCGAGCGCGGCCCGATCAGCATTCCGTATCCTCCGCTTTCGCCCACCGCTTTCACCACCAGCTTGTCCAGATTCGCCAGCACGTGCCTGCGCTCCTTCTCCTCGTTCAGCAGAAACGTCTCCACGTTGGCCAGAATCGGGTCCTCGTTCAGGTAGTAGCGGATCATCCGCGGCACATAGGCATAGAGCGCCTTGTCGTCGGCCAGCCCGGTTCCAAAGGCGTTGGTCACGGTTACGTTGCCCGCGCGATAGGCGTTGAACAACCCCGCGCAGCCCAGTGCCGAGTCAGCGCGAAAGACCAGCGGATCGCTGAAGTCGTCGTCCACGCGACGGTAAATTACGTCCACGCGCTTCAGCCCGTCGGTGGTGCGCATGTAGACGATATTGTCGTGCGTCACCAGGTCGCGGCCCTCCACCAGGTCGATGCCCATCTGCCGCGCAAGATAGGTGTGCTCGAAATAGGCGGAGTTGAAGACGCCCGGCGTCAGCAGCACGATATTCGGCTCGGGCCGGCCCTCCGGCGCAAGCGAGCGCAGCGTGGAGAGCAGCAATTGCGGATAGTGCTCGATGGGCCGCACTCCATATTTGTGAAACATGCGCGGGAAGGTCCGCTTCATCACCCTGCGGTTGGTGAGCATGTAGCTCACGCCGGAAGGCACGCGCAGATTATCCTCCAGCACCACGAACTCGCCCGAATCCATGCGCAGCAGGTCCGAGCCCACCACCGCGATGTAGACATTCCGCGGAACCTGCAGGCCGCGCATGTGCCGCCGGTAGTGCTTGCAGCTATACACCATCTCGCGCGGCACCACGCGGTCGTTCAGAATCTTCGCGTCGGAGTAGACATCGCGCAGGAAGAGGTTCAGTGCGGTGATGCGCTGCGTCAGTCCGCGTTCGATCGTGTCCCACTCCGCCGCCGTCACCAGCCGCGGCACCAGGTCGTAAGGGAAGATTCGCTCTGTTCCCTCTTCCCGGCCGTAGACCGTAAAGGTGATGCCCTGCATCAGGAACGAAAGCTCCGCCGATTGCTTGCGCCGTTGCAACTCGCCCTGCGGCAGCCGCGCCAGCGTCTCGGTCAGCGCCCGATAGAGCGGCCGCACCGCGCCGCCCGGCTCGCGCATCTCGTCAAAGGCGCGATCCAGCGGATAGTCCCCGAACAGAGCCTCAACTTCGTCTGGAGTGCCGGCTTTCATGCGAGGCTGCCCGTATCCTTTGACCCAACAGAATCAGGATGCCCTGGGAATACGGTGCGCGCATCGCTTGCTCGGGTGTCGCCCAGTCCCTTGATTGCTTTGCCGCGCCGATCCTGTTCCTACGCTTGTATCACGCAAGGCATAAAGGCACAATCAGGAAGCCGAAGTCCCGCAACCCATTCATCGTCCCGCAATCCGGAACATCCTGCACTCTTCGCAGCCCGTCTCCTCCGTGATGTACCCTGATGCTCTCAGGAGAATCTGCCGTCATGCCGAAATCTCTTCGCACCTTCGCCGCTCTCGCAGCGGCGCTTCTCGTTGTCTTTCCCGCAGCCACAATCCTCGCGCAAACCACGCCCATCCAAATCACCGCGGATCTTTCTGACGCGCCGCGCAAGCTCTATCACGCGGAAATCACGCTGCCGGTCAAGCCCGGCCCCCTCGCGCTCATCACACCGGAGTGGATTCCCGGCACCCACATGCCCGCCGGCCCTGCTGAGTTCATCACTGGCGTCGTCTTCACCGCCGACGGCAAGCCGCTACCCTGGCGTCGCGACGATGTGAACCTCTACGAATTCCACCTCACCATCCCGCCCGGCGTCGTCACGCTCCACGCGCACCTGGACTGCATCGTCACGCATCGCGTCTCACAAAAACTCGCTGTGCTCGAGTGGGAAAAGCTGTTGCTCTATCCGGCCAACGAGCCGGTGCGCGATATCTCCATACAGCCTTCGCTCATCGTGCCCGCCGGCTGGGGCGTGGGCACCGCGCTCACGCCCATCGATGCTGCCTCCTATCCCGTTCCTGCCGCCGGCAGCGTGACGCATTTCGCCGTCACCAACGTCGAGCAGCTTGAGGACTCGCCCATCATCACCGGCGAATACTTCCACGAGTACGCGCTTGCTCCGGGCATTACTCCCAAGCACTATCTCGACGTTGCCGCCGACTATCCCGAGGACGCGAAGCTTCGCCCGGCCTTCCTCGCCGAGGTTGGCAACCTGGTGCGCGAGGCCAGCGCGCTCTACGAATGCCATCACTACCACGTCTACCATTTCCTCCTCACAATGTCGGACGTTGCTGGCGGCGAGGGCCTCGAGCACGGACAGTCCTCTGACAACGGCGTCAGCGAAAAGGGCTTCGCCGACGCGGCGCATCAACTTGGAAATTCCGACTTGCTCTCGCACGAGTTCACTCACTCGTGGAACGGCAAATATCGCCGTCCCGCCGGACTTTATCAACCGGACTTCTCCACGCCCGAGCACGGCGCGCTGCTCTGGGTGTATGAAGGCATGACCCAGTACCTCGGCAACGTGCTTGCGGCCCGCTCCGGCCTCAAAACGCAATCCCAATATCGCGACGGCCTCGCCATGACCGCCGCCGACATGGAGTACACAGCCGGCCGCATTTGGAGACCCACCGAGGACACGGCCGTTGCCGCCAGCATCCTGCGCGGCGGCGATCCCTCCTGGGCAAACTGGCGCCGCAGCCAGGACTACTACCTGGAAGGCGAGCTGCTCTGGCTCGACGTGGACACGCGCATCCGCGAAATGACCCACGACAAAAAATCCCTCAACGACTTTGAGCGCATCTTCCTCGGCGTGGGCGGCAACACCGGGCCGCTTATCCTTCCCTACACCTTCGACGACTTGGCGAAGGACCTGAATGAGGTGGTTCCTTACGACTGGGCCACGTTCCTGCGCGACCGCGTATACAAGATCAATCCCCACGCGGACCTCTCCGGCCTCACGCAGGGCGGTTACACGCTTGTATTTCAGGACAAGCCGACACCCTCCGAGCGTTTGCTGTCCTCTGCCGGCCGCCGCCGCGGCGGGCTCGATTGCTGGTACTCGATCGGCCTGCGCCTCGGCAATGACGGCAGGATTCGCGACGTGCTTTGGAATGGCCCGGCCGACAAGGCGCAACTCGCTCCCGGCGAAAAGATTCTTGCCGTCGACGGCCAGATTTTTTCAAGCGACACTCTGCGCAAGGCCATTCGCAAGGCCAAGGATTCCACAGCGGCGATTCAGCTCATCGTGCAGGCGGACTCGTTCGTCCACAATGCCAGCATCGATTACCACGGCGGCGAGCGCTACCCGGCTCTGGAGCGGGTTTCCGGCACGCATGACTACCTGGACGAGATCACCACGCCGCTCACCAAGCCGGAAAAGGTGGACGAAAAAAAGGAGACAGAAGACTAGCGCCTTCGCGCCCAACCTTGGCCGAAGTAAATTCCACGCGGGGTCTGGAGGGGAAATCGGAACGGGCTTCCGCATGGCATACTCTTTTGTACCAGGAGACTCCAACCGAGCCATGCCGCACACGCGAATCTTCCCATTCCTTTCGGCGCTTGTCGCCGTTGCCGCTGTTCCACTGGCTGCGCAGCACGCCTCACAGCAAGCGCCCGGCGAGGATTTCGTCCGCTCCCACTACACCAAGTACGAGTACCGCATTCCCATGCGCGACGGCGTCCACCTCTTCACCTCCGTCTACGTGCCCAAGCCCTCCGCATTTCCCGGCGACCACGGACCTTACCCGTTTCTGATGGACCGTACGCCCTACAGCGTTGCGCCCTATGGTGAAGACCAATATCCCATGCACCTCGGCCCCTCGACCGAGTTCGAGGAGTCCGGCTACATCTTTGTCTACCAGGACGTGCGCGGCCGCTGGATGAGCGAAGGATCCTTCGTCGAAATGCGCCCGCATATTGACCACAAGACCTCGCCGAAAGATGTGGACGACGCCTCCGACACCCACGACACCATCGACTTCCTGCTGAAGCACGTGCCCGGCAACAACGGCAAGGTGGGCATCTGGGGCATCTCCTATCCCGGTTTTTACACCTCGGCCTCCATCATCGATTCCCACCCGGCCCTGGTCGCCGCCAGCCCGCAGGCGCCCATGACCGACCTCTTCCGCGGCGACGACACCTATCACGGCGGAGCTTTCATGCTCTCGGCGAACTTCGGCTTCTACGCGCCGTTCTTTCATCCGCAGGACAACCCCGTGCTGCCGCATCCCGTGGTTCCCTTCAACTTCGGCACGCCCGACAGCTACGAGTTCTATCTCAAGGCTGGCAACGTTGACAACCTCAAAAAGCACTACCTCAAAGGCTCCAACTGGCTCTTTGACGACCAATACAAGCACGACACTTACGACGCCTATTGGCAATCGCGCGACCTCTCGCGCCACATGAAGAACGTCCGCTGCGCCGTTCTGGTTGTCGGCGGATGGTACGACGCCGAGGATCTCAAAGGCCCGTACCGCACCTTTTACGCCATCGGCAAATTCAACCCCTCCACGCCGGAGACCCTCGTCGAAGGCCCGTGGGTCCACGGCGGATGGGCGCGCGGCGACGGCGACCGCCTCGGCGACATCGACTTCAACGCCAAGACCGGCGCATACTTCCGCTCGAACATCCAGTTCCCCTTCTTTGAGCACTACCTCAAGGGCAAAGGCGTGGCGATGCCCAAAGCCGTCGTCTTTGAGACCGGAACCGACGTTTGGCACCGCTTCGACTCTTGGCCGCCCAAAGCCGCCAAACCCGCCATGCTCTACTTCCACGCCCAGGGCGGGCTTTCGTTTGACACGCCCACATCATCCAGCAGTTCTGACCAGTACGTGAGCGACCCCAGCCATCCCGTTCCCTTTGTCGGCTACACCACTGACACCGTACCGCAGCGCTACATGGTCGATGACCAGCGCTTCGCCAGTTATCGCCCCGATGTGCTCGTTTATGAAACCGAGCCATTGCAGGAAGACATCACCATCGCCGGTCCCATCTCGCCCAAGCTCAAAATCGCCAGCACTGGCACGGACTCCGACTTCGACGTCAAGCTCATCGATGTCTATCCCGACAACTATCCCGACCCCCGGGACACCCCGCACGGCAGCAAGCACATTCTCAGCGCGCCCCCGCTACACATGGGCGGCTATCAGGAACTGCTGCGCGGCGAGCCCTTCCGTGCCAAGTTCCGCAACAGCATGGAACACCCCGAGCCGCTCGTCCCCGGCAAGGAAACCGAGGTCGACTTCACCATGCCCGACCTCTTCCATACCTTCCGCCGCGGCCACCGCATCATGATCCAGGTGCAGAGTTCCTGGTTCCCGCTCACGGACCGCAATCCGCAAACCTTCACAGACATTCCCTTCGCCGCGCCGGAGCAGTTCCGCAAGGCCACTGAGACGGTATTCCACCAGAAGAGCGCTGCCTCCGGCGTCGAAGTCTACGTGTTGCCTCAACCCTGAGCCACGCATGCGGCCCGGCGCGCAGCCAGGGTGGTCAGACCGGGAACCCTTGCTGCGCGGACGAGTGCAGTCTTTGCCGCTCAGTTGGCCTGCTCGCGCGGGCTTCGCAGCATCGGCAGCAGTGTCACCATCAGCGCAATCGACACCGGGATCGTCAGAATGCCCATGCGCATGCTGCCCGTGCGCGATGAAATCCAGCCGGCCAGCCATGGCATCACCGAGCCGCCAAAGCCGGCCGTGGCCATCACCCAGCGCGCCTGCGAAGTGTGGTTCGCCCGCGCCAGGAACCCTGCGATGAGCAGCGGATAAACCGGCGCCAGTCCCACGCCCAATAGAAACATTGCGGCCTTGCTGCCCGCGGCAGACGGCACCGCGGCCAGCATCAGGCTCGCGGCCAGCGCCAGCCCCACCGCAACGAGGAAGACGATCCTCGCCCTTGCGCGCAGCAGCACCGCGGAGCACACCCCGCGCGACGCTAGAAAGCCGAACCAGTAAACCGAAGTTGCCGCCGCCGCCAGAGCCGCGCCAATTCCCGCTTCGCGCATCACGTAGGTGGTGAGCCAGGCCGAGGATGTGTTCTCCACGCCCACCTGCAGGAAGGCGGCCAGCGCAAATGCGACAATCAGCGCCAGGCTGTTCACGCGGGCAGTGTTTTTCTCTTTCGGCGTCGGCTCCGGAACATCCTTCAACAGAGCTCCGCATACAACGGCTGCCGCCAGCGAAGGCACGGCCAGCCACTCGTAGGCGCTCCGATAGCTGTGGTGCTCCAGCGTCCGCGCGGCAATCAGCGGCGCCAACAGCGCCCCAGCGCTCCACACAAAATTCAGTAATGTCAGAATCACTGCGGTTCGCTGGGGAAACGCGCGCCCCACAAACAGGCTGACCGCCGACATTGGCACCCCAACGCCGACTCCCAGCAGGAAGAACATCACGGGCAGCATCGGCCGGCCCGCTGTCGCCACGCCCATGCAGCATGCCGCAGCACCCGCAAAGCCGATGGCCATGCTCCGCGCGTAATTCCATCGGCACAGGAGCGCTCCAATCGACGATCCGCCAAAGTAGAGAAAGAAGAGCAATCCTGACTGGCTGTCGCGCAGGTGGAACGCCGCGGCGATCGACGGCATCAGCGGACCGCCCATCGAATGCAGGATTCCCGTCAGCGCGAATGCCGGATACAGCACGGCCAGCGTGCGTGCACGGTTGCCCTGGGTCTCTCGCGGCATCGCCTTTTCAGTTGCGCCTTCCGCGCTGCGGCCGTGGATTCGGTGGGCAGGTCGACTCGCGAATCACCAGCTCAGGATGAATGGGAACCTCGTCCGGGAAGGTTGCCTGCCCCCGGATCCTTTGCAGAAGAATGCGCGCCGCGACTGTGCCCATCTGCACCAGCGGCTGTCGGATGGTCGTCAGGCTGGGGTTGTAAAACGCTGCTCCCTGAATGTCGTCAAACCCAATCACGGAAACGTCGTTCGGCACCTTCAGCCCGTGGTCCATCAGCGCGCGAATCGCTCCAATCGCCGCGATATCGTCGAAGCTGACCAATGCTGTAAACTCCGCGCCGCGTTGCAGCAGCTCATTGGTCGGCTCATAGCCCAGTTCCGGCGTCGACACCCTGAGCCGAAGCTGAACGCAAAGCTCCGGCAGCACCGCAATCTTCAACTCCCTGGCCATCGCCATCAGGCAATTCCAGCGATCGTCCGCGTCTGAGCTGTGACTGCCGCCACGCATGAATGCGATTTTGCGATGCCCCAGTTGATGCAGATGCCGCATCGCCAGCTCTGCCGCGCGCCGCTGGTCCAGCACCACGTTGGTCACGTTCTCAATTCTGCGGTGACCCGCCACCGCAACCGCCGGCACGTTCAGGCTCTTCTCCAGAATTGTGTCGACAAGAATGAATCCCTCCACCGAGCGATCCATCAGCAGCCGCGGATACTCCTCGATCAGGTCGCGCTTCCGCCTGTGACTCGCCGTCAGATAGAAGTACCCTTCTTCAATCAGGTGCTCCTCGGCGCCGGCCATCACCTGCGTGGCGTAGGTGTCGCTCAGCTCTGGTACCAGAATCCCCACCGTAAACGATTGCTTCTTCCGCAACGAGCGCGCGTAAAAGCTCGGCCGGTACTCAAACTTCGCCGCCGCCGCAATCACGCGGTCGCGCGTCTCCTGCGGAATCGAGCGCACCCCCGGCGCATCGTTCAGCACCAGGGAGATGGTTGCGGGCGAAAGGTTCAGATACTCCCCCAGCGTCCGCAAACTGATTGGCTGTCCCGGCAGCGGATCGATGCTGGTCTTCCTGCGTCTGGCCATGCCCTCCTGTTGTAACACCTTCGCCGCAAACGTGCCGCGTTTTCATGGTTATCGCCACACTTGGGGCCGCGCCGCGCCCGGATTCTGCGGCTGCTTGAGTCCCTCACTCCGTCTCATCACAGCGCGTGCAATCTCGCAACTGCATGCCTGCGGGCTTTAGGATGGATGGGTCGCACTATGGGAGAACCAATGTCCATCCTCAGCCGCCGCGCATTCCTTCAGTCCTCGTCCGCCGCCCTTGTGTGCGGTTCCGCCTTCATACGCGCCACGCCGCTCCATGCCACACCGCTTGGGCTCCCCCTCGGCCTTCAGCTTTACTCGGTGCGCGATCAGCTGCCCCGCGATTTCGCCGGAACGCTCAAACAGATTGCCGCGCTCGGTTACCAGGAAGTGGAAGCCGCCGGTTATTTCCACCGCACCGTCCCCGAAATCCGCACTGCACTCCGCGATGCGGGCCTCCGCCTGCCCAGTGCACACTACTCCCACGACGCTCTCAGCAAAGACTTCGACCGCATCCTCGCCTTCAACAAGGAGCTCGGCGTACGCACTCTCATCTGCTCCTTCCCCGGCCTCAAGGATCCCTCGCGCCTCAAGTCTCCCTCCTTCGCCACGCTCGTCGAATCCTTCACGCTCGAGGACTGGCGCTGGAACGCCGGCGAGTTCAACCGAATGGGCGAGAAAGTGAAAGCCGCGGGCATGCAGTTCGGCTATCACAACCACACCATGGAGTTTCGCCCGCAACACGGCGTTGTGCCTTACGACGAGCTCATGCGCCTCACTGACCCCGCGCTGGTAACCTTTGAAATGGATTGCGGATGGGTCAAGGTCGGCGGCGGCAATCCGGTCACGTACCTCAAGCGCTACCCCACGCGCATCACCATGCTGCACGTCAAGGACTTCAAGCGCACCAATAAGCCTGTCTCGGTCGCTTCGCCGCCTCCGCCGGCAGAGCTGGGCCGGGGAACGGAAGACTATCGTCCCATCTTCACTGCCGCAAGCCGGGGCAACATCAAGCATTGCTTCGTGGAGCAGGAAGGCTTCGACATGCCTCCCATGCAAGCGCTCAAAATCGACGCGGAATACATGCGAAGCTTCAATGCTTAGAGTCCATTTTTCTTTTGAAAGCATCCTCAAAAAAACTCACTGGTCTGACCTCTTTGCCGATATAATTCCGCCAGCGAGCGGGCTCCTCCATTTGTTAAGGCGAAGCGGTGATGAATAGAAATGTGCTTTGCGCCGTGCTCTGCGGACTCCTTTCCGTGCTGCCAACGCGTCATGCGATGTCGCAGGCAAAACGCGTTTCGCAGATGCGCATCCGAATTGTGCTTGTCGGCGACTCCACAGTAAATCCAGGGGGCGGATGGGGCCCGGGATTCTGCGCGTGGATGACTCCCAACGTCACCTGCATCAACCTTGCCCGCAACGGCCGCAGCTCCAAAAGCTACTACGACGAGGGCCTTTGGACAAGCGCGCTGGCGCAGCACGCCGACTACATCCTCATTCAATTCGGCCACAATGACATGCCCGGCAAGGGGCCGCTGCGCGAAACCGATCCCGACACCACTTACACAGCCAACATGCGGCGCTATGTCGAACAGGCACGCGCCGCCGGTGCTCGTCCCGTAATCGTCACGTCGCTCTCTCGCCGTACCTACCGCGACGGCCGGCTTGTTCTCGACCTCGCGCCCTACGCAAATGCAGCCAAACGTGTCGCCGAGCAAGAGGACGTGCCCGTCATCGACCTGAACGCGATGAGCGTCCGCCTGCTTGAAACCATGAATCAGCAGCAGGCCGACCAGTTCGATGCGGTCGGACATCCCGATGCCAAGAAGAAGGGTCCGGACCGCACGCATCTCAACGCGCATGGCAAGGAGGTCTTCGGTCAAATGGTCGCGAATGCGCTTGCTAGGGAATGCCCTGAGCTCGGGCCGGATGTCCGCGGCGAACCTTCCTCACCGGAACCGGCCACGCGCCCTGATGCACTTTCACATTGCCGCGGGATGTAGCGCGCTCCAGGTCTTGTAGCGCTCCAGCGCGGCTGCGGGCTTCTGCACGTACCACTGATAGCCATTCCGCCGTTCTGTTGAGATGTCCTCCACCCGGTCGTAGAGCAGTTTGTTTCTGTCGGAGAAAATTGGCTGGTCTGACCCCACCGCATAGAACCGCGCCCACACTGGCCCGGCCCCCGGCTGCGGCACAAGCTCTCTTCCCTCGCCCGTCCGCGTCCAACGCTCTCCGTAAATCGCCGTTCGCGTAAACCACTCCGCCGCGCCGCGAATCGCACGCACTTCGCCCGGAGTCGGCTCGGGCAGGCCGTTCATCAGCAGCAGCGCCACATCCGTGCTCTCGCCTGCGCATTCGGCGGCAGGTTCAAAGTTTCTTCCGGAAACCGGCTTCAACGTCAGTGGATCATCCTGCTGCGGCCATACCGTGAGTCGTCCTCCGCTCACAATCTGCGTCGCCAGCACGCATCGCATACCGTGTTGAAAGCTCTTGTCCGCCTGCTTGCAAATCTGCGCCGGCACAAAGGAGAACTCCTGCCTGCCGCCCGCAACTTCCCCCATCAACTGCATCACTTCAATCATCGCATCATCGTTGTACGTAATCGCGTCGTGGTAACCGCCCTCCAGCGGCCACACCTGCGGCCAACCCCCATTCGGGAACTGCGCCCTGAGCAGATAGCGCATTCCGCGCAGAAACGCGGTGCGAAACTCGGCTGACTTTTTCGCGCCGGTCGCGCTGATCACTCTGGCCAGAAAGCGAAGCTCCGTGGTCGTCGCATCGTTGTCGATGGTGCCCACATAGTTCCAATCCGGCTCGCGTGGCGTATCGAAATCGTCCGGCGCGGTGAAGCGCGACAGATTGTTTGGCACAAAGGCTTCTCCTTCCTGCCGGGGACCCTGTCGCATATCCAGATTCTTTCCCCAACCGCCTGCCGGGGTCTGGAAGGAGACGATTGTCTCCGCAATCTGGCGCGCATCGGCGCCGCCATACCAGCTTTGCGGGCGATTCATCGGAATACTGCGTGCGCTTGCGCCCTCCCTGGGAATCCGTGGGGCGCGCGCGCCAATTCGCTGCAGCTCGCGCTGGAGCACAAGCTTATCCTCCCGCCGCTGTCGCTCGGAGCGTTCAAGGTATTCGAGCCACAAGCGCCGCTGGCCACGAGGTAGTGTCTGAATGCGCGCGCGGGTCAGCGACTGCGCGGGCAGATTTCTGCCCACCACCGCGCAGAAACCCAGTGGCGACCATGCAAAAAGAAGCAGGCCCAGTGCGGGCGCGGCCATGCCCAGCGCGGCCCTGAGAGCTGCATCACGCGCTCTGCTTAACATCAACTGCGGCTTCGCGCCAATGAGGCTCATCAAGTCCATTTCCCACAAGATTCGGTCCCTGGAAAACGAAGAGGCTGCCAGCCTACACCGGCAGCCTCATCGGCTAGGTCAGTTCATGTTTCAACTCAGAACACGATACGCGCGGAGAACTGAGCAGCCTTTCGGGTGTAGCTGGAGCTTTGCGATACTTCGCCAAAGCTGCCGTTGCCGACCGCGAGGCTGGCAATGCCGAATTGTGAACGATTCGTGACGTTATACCACTCAGCCCGGATGTTCAGCTTGGCAGCTTCAGTGAAGTGCAGCGGGAAGCTGCGCACTAGCGCAAGATCCAACTGGTAGTTTCCGGGGCCGTATAGGTTGTAGGGTGCGGTGCGCGGCGCATCGCTGAACTGATACGCGTAGGTGCTCAGGACGCCGGACACCGGATTCATGAAGGGACCGGCTGCTGTTGCCGCCGTTGTTCCCGTGCTGGGCGCGATGTAGGAAGGCGCGCTTGGAGAACGAGGATCACCGCTGGTTCCGTGCCCCCACTTTCCATTCACGCGAACCGGACCCGTGAAGCTCGGGTTCATGATGGGCTCGTTGTTAACCTGCGCCGGATTGGTCTGCGAGCTCGACTCGGTGAGCGGCAGCGGCGAACCCGAGTACGCCTGGTAGACGCCGGATAGCCTGAAGCCTCCCAGAATCGCCCTCCCAGCGGGATTCTGAGAGAAAATCGACGTACCGAACGGCATATTCCAAACTGCTGAAGCCGCAAAGTGCTGCGGCTGGTTGGATGTGGAGACAGATCGCTCGATCCGGTCTGCCTTGTACGACAGCGAGGGGTGGTTGGCGATGGTACCGGCAGGAATTGCCCAGCCGGTGCGGAAGGTGCCGCCATCGTCGATGGTCCGTGAGAAGGTGTAGTTTGAGTTCAGCGTCAATCCATGCCAGGGACGCATGCTCAGGACCAACTGCACGGCGTTGTAATTGGCGTTGCCAACGTACCCAAAGGAGTCGCTGACTGAGTAGAATGGGAACGGCTTCAGCGCTGTGCTCAGCGGCTCCTTGGTATTGAAGTTCGCGGGGCAAGTCAGGCTGTTCGCCGCACAGGCTGTTGCGATGTTCGCTCCTGTGTCCGCCAGAGTGCTGCCCAGGCTCAGATACGTCGGATTGAGTTGGTCGGCCCACTGTCCGCGTGCGTTGAAAGAGTCAAGCTGAAGGAAGTGGCCTTCAGAGCCGACATAGGACGCGCCAAACGTCATTGCGTTGGTCAACTGGAGCTGATAGCCCAAGGTCCAATTGATGTACTCCGGCGCACGGCTGCCGTAGTACGGGTCATAGTAACCGATACTGGAAGGCGACCCGGTATAGCCGCTCGTGTTCGTGTACCCAGTGCCATACGCAGGACCGGAAGCCACGCCTGAGGCTCCAGCGTAGGCAGGAATGGTTCCATTCGTTCCTGTAAGCGGAAAGGTGCTCAGCAAAGAAGACGATGAGAACGAGGGCGCCGCCGAGAAGCCCAGAGTTCCCAGGCTCGTCGCGCCGCCGCCCACTGCGTCGCCATGCGTAAACATCACACCGTAGCTGGCGCGGATGACCGCCTTCGAACCCACATGATAGGCCAAGCCGAGACGGGGTCCGAAGTTCTTGTAATAGTTACTGACTGGCGTGGCCGCGTTGATCGTTCCGGCGCCGGTGCCCGCAAAGTTCAGGGCTCCGTTGATGCCCGTCACCGGATTCGCAAGATTCGGATCGAAAAAGCTCTGAGAGTTGTGGACTTCCGTCACAGTGGGGAAGAAGTCGTAGCGCAGCCCGAGGTTCAGGGTCAGCTTCGGTGTCACCTTCCAGTCGTCCTGGACGTACGGAGAAATGGCCCGGAAGCGCGACCCAAGCTCGGATTGCAAATACTGGGTAAAGCTGCCCTTGTCGATCTCGCCCACCAGGAAGCTGGCGTACGACAGTCCGGTGCCCGAGGTGGCGACATACTTCGGTGAGCTGTTGCTGGAGGCATTGATTCCCGATGTCTCCGATACCGCATTTGCCAGAGTGATGGGTGTCGTTCCGCCCTTGGCCTGGAGATTGTTGTAGAGCAGCCATGCAATCTGCCCGCCGAAAGTGATCGAGTGCCTGCCGATGTTCCACTGCACGTTATCCAGCAGCGTGTAATTGAGCGCGGTGGCCGTGTTTTCGCTCGTCCCGCCCCAATTGGTTGGCGCCTGGGTGCCGGCGAAGGTGACGATCGGGAAAACATCCGATGCTTGTCCCGAAGGTGTTCCTGCCAGGCCCATCGTCGTGGCGGAATACTGCGGCGAATCGCTGGGATTGACGGTCTTGCTGGAATAGTAGGCATACCCATACTTCAGTTGGTTCAGCAGATTCGGCGTAAAGACGTGCGTTTCTTCCACGGCAAACACCTTGGTCTTGGGTGCGTAAGACTGGCCGTAGTTGTAAGGCTCCGGACCCACATTGCGACCCGCGGTGGTCTGGCCAGCGGGAAACGAACTGGCTTGACGCCCAATTGCAACCAGTAGCGACAGCGTGTCGCGCGAATTCATGACGTAATCGATACGCGATGTCGTGGACCAGTTGATCAGCCCCGTAAAATTCTGAGCGTTGAAGTTGTTCCCAAGTGCATTGCTCGAGATCGACGGAAGTGCGGCTTGAAGATTTGTCGCCACCGTGGAGAACTCACTGGACGGAATCTCATCGATCGGCGCACCCGTAGCAACTGGATTGCCCCCAGGGCCCGTTCCGGTGCCGGGACCGTAACCATACTCATAGCGGCAAGGGCCATTGGTGCTGTTTGCGGAACAGGTAGCCTGGCTGAGCGGATCATAGATGGCCACGCCATCGGCGCTGAAGTCTCCTGTTCGCTCCGCGTTGGTCGGAAACCGCATCGGCGTCGGGCTGCTGCTGCTGTAACGGAATCCGGTGTAGTTGGTGAAGTAGAACAGCTTGTCCTTCAGGCCACCGAAAGGAACCAAGGGACCGCCCAGGTTGACGCCGTACTCATTGCTGTGCTCGATCGGCTTCACCAGCGCATCGGGGTTGGTAATGCTGGCGGCCTTGAAGAATCCCCAGGTATCGAAAGCCGTATTCCGAACAAACTCGTACGCGCTGCCGTGTTGTTGAGATCCTCCGTGCTTGATCGAGTAATTCATGACGCCCTGGCCTTCATAAATGGCCGAGGAACCGCTGGTCTGCACCTGGAACTGGTCCACCGCGTCCACACTGATCGCGGTCCACACATAACGAGGGTCGCCGTTGCCGGCGGCCCGCACAAACGGCAAGCCGTCGATATACACCGTCGCTGCGGCGCCTCGACTGCCGGAACCATTCACAACACCCACGTTCGTTGTGGGGTTGCCATTGGTTTCATTCCCCTGCACGCCCGGCATAAGATACACAAAATCGGTCGCGCGACGCTGATCCGCCGAACCACCGGCGCCCATCTCAACCGGCAGTTCCGAATACGTCTCCTGCTCCATCGTTGCGCCAAGGGTCGCATTGCTGGTCTCAAGTTGCGGAGGCTCGGATGTCACGGTGAGCACTTCGACGGCTGAACCCACCGTCAGCACAGGATTGTAGGTCTGCGACTCCAGCGCATTCACATAGAGGTTCTTTTGCACCAGCTTTTCAAAACCCTTGGCCTCCGTGGTCACGTTGTAAATTCCGGGGTTCAGGTTCGCGAAGAGGAAATCCCCCGTTCCGCTTGAAGTCGTCGATGTGGTTAAACCAGTGGACTGATTCGTCGCCGAAATTGTCGCACCAGGAATCACTGCTCCGGTCTTGTCCGATACGGTTCCAGAGATCGCGCCCTTTCCGGCCAACTGGGCCATTGCCGGAATTGCGCACAATACGCCAAGCGCCGCAAGAACCCAAACAAAACAGGCCTTACGTCTCCACCTGCTGCCGAAGAGGGTCCTGGCTCCTCTCTCGTCAAATGGAACAAGCGTCATGCTCATGTTGAATATCCTCCTGGAAATCGTTTCGAAAGTCGTCAAGTGCCTCGGAGGAACATTGCGCTGGTTTCCGCATGCGAATTTTTCTCCGCGTGGTCTGACCACAATTTAGGCCGCGACTAGTTTGTCGCACCCAGACAAAGCTTGTCAATAGCCAAATGAAAGGGCATTTCATAGCCCTTTAGCCGCCGGAACTGCGACCGTCTGATGGTAAAGTACGGTCAACGAGGTTTTTTCGTTGGTCAGACCTTGAGACAATCGGTCGATTCGAATTGAGGGCTGTTTCCGCGCCCGCACCAGCTCTTTGCTCTCGCGCTGGAGGGGGTTGCCAGGCTGATGAATCGCAGAGAAATGTTGAGCCAATCCGCTCTCTGTGCCGGCTCGATCTTGGCGGGCCGGGCGTGGGGCCAGAATCCGAGCTTGTCCTCACAACCCGAAACCACTCTCTTCACGGGCCGTGTACGCGGCTACCTCGATCGCGGCGTGCGTGTGTTTAAAGGGATTCCTTATGGCGCGGACACCTCGCTGCACAGGTTCATGGCGCCCCTGCCCCCTTCGCCCTGGGCCGGCGTTCGCCCGGCAGTCACATTCGGCCCTCGCGCTCCACAAAGCACAAGCCATCACCGCTCACGGCGCGGCTATTCTCTTCCGCCCGAGTCCGGCCCCATCAGCGAGGATTGTCTCTGCCTCAACGTATGGTCCGCCGGAATGCGCGATGGCCGAAGGCGTCCCGTCATGGTCTATATCCACGGCGGAGCGTATAGTACGGGCTCTGCAAACAGCGCACTCTATGACGGCGTAAACCTTTGCAGGCGCGGCGATGTCGTCGTTGTCACACTGAATCATCGTCTCAATCTCTTCGGCTTTCTCTATCTCGCTCAGCTTGCATCCGGCTTTCCTGACTCGGGCAATGCTGGAATGCTCGACCTGATCCTCGCGCTGCGCTGGGTCCGCGACAATATCGAGGAGTTCGGCGGCGACCCGCATCGCATTCTCATCTTTGGCCAGTCTGGCGGCGGGGCAAAGTGCGCCACGCTCATGGGCATGCCCGCCGCGCCCTCGCTCTTTCACCGCGTCCTCACCATGAGCGGCGAACAGGTCACGGCCTCGCGCCCCGCGTCCGCAACCGAGCGCAGCCTGGCGGTTCTGCACGCCCTCCAATTGCCTTCGAACCGCGTTCAGGAGATTCGCACCCTTCCCATGGAGCGCCTCATTGAGGCTTCGCGCGCCGTCGGCTACTATGGTCCCGTCCGCGACGGACTGAACATCATCCACGACCCATTTGACCCGACCGCGCCTCGCCTCTCCGAGGGCATTCCACTGGTTCTCGGCAACACCCATGATGAAACGCGGCTTCTCATCGGCGGCAGTGATCCGACCACGTTCACGCTCACCTGGCAGACGCTTCCCGCAAAGCTCGCCGCGCACTCTCATTTCCTCGGCCCGCTCAGCCCGCAGGAAGTGATCGCACAATATCGCCGCATGTACCCCGCAGAGTCGCCAAGCGACCTCTTTTTCGCCATCACCACGGCCTTTCGCTCCTGGCGAGGCCAGTTGATTGAGGCGGAGCGGCGGGCAGCGCAGCCTGACGGCGCCGCGCCCACCTGGGTCTACCAGTTGGATTGGCGCACACCTGTCGATGGAGGCAAGTGGGGAGCGCCGCACACGCTCGACATTCCACTCTCGCTTGACACGGTATCCGTTGCCGGCGGCATGACCGGCGACGGAGCCGAGGCCCGACATCTCGCGACAGCCATGAGCGACGCATGGATCGCCTTTGCCGCAACGGGCAATCCGAACCACGCCGGACTCCCGCGCTGGCCGGCCTACGATCTCGCCGAACGCTCGACCCTCCTCTGGGACACGACCATTCAATTGGCCCGCGATCCACGAGGCGCGGAAAGACAGCTTGTGGAGCAGGTCCCCTACACGCAGCCCGGCACTTAATCTTTTGTTGCTTCTTTCTAGCCCGCGCGCAGGGACATCGCGCCGCGAGGCCGCCTGCGCTTGAGTCCCGTCCCACCCTCATCACCGGCGGGGCGTTCCATTCCCTGCGCCGTTTGCGCCATATGCAGATGTTGCTCCATCAGCTTGCGCGCCTCCAACGGCTCGTGGCCGCGAATTGAGCGATAAATGGCTCGATGCATCTCGGCCGACTCGCGCAGATCCGTCGCGCGCTCCACGGTTTTGCGCCGGCGGTCGTACATCGACGAAGTCACCGTCTCCATAATCGCCGCAAGAATCGGGTTGCCCGCTGCCTGCGCGATGATGCGATGAAACAGCACATCGTGAATCAGGTATTCGTTGGGAGTGCCGATGGCCGCGAACATTTCAGCCACCTCTTCGGCCAGCGCCGCATGGTGCTCTTCCCTTCCGCGCTCCGCGGCCAGCGCCGCAAGGTTGCTCTCCAGCAGGATGCGCGCCTCGAACATCTGCCAGGATTGGAATCCATGCAGCGCGCCCATCAGGCTCAGGGAAGTCTTCCCAAACTCCGGCGGACCATCCGCCACAAAAGTCCCCACCCCGTGCCGAATCTTCATCACGCCCATCGCCGCAAGGTAGCCGATGCCGGTGCGCAGGCTCGCCCGGCTGATCTTCAAGCTCCGCGCAAGCTCCCTTTCCGGTGGAATCTTATCGCCAGGCTGAAGTGAGCCATTCTCGATCAGCGCTCGCACGTGGTTGACCACTTGCATGGTGCGGTGGCTGTTCGGCGCTTCCTGCACTCTTCGCGGCATTGGGAAATCAACCCTTTCATGTTCACGGTCATATAACACATACGAGCTTAACACCGCTTCTCTTCCGCACAGGCCGAAAGAATTCATGGCGCATTCTCTGGTACTCTGGCACGGCTGTGTATACTTGTGGTCTGACCTCCGGTCATTCTTCACTGCCGGTCGGCCTGCAATCAACGAGGGTTCCCGTTATGCTCCTTCATGAAGACCGTTTGTTTCCTGCCGAGCCGGGCGTCCGATCCATCGCCCGTTCCCTCTACCTGCAGGTCCGGTCCTTGCCCATCATCAGCCCGCACGGGCACACACAGGCCGCCTGGTTCGCCCACAACGAACCCTTCCCTGACCCTGCCGGCCTCTTCGTCCAGCCCGACCACTACATCTACCGCATGCTCTATAGCCAGGGCGTTTCAATGGACGACCTCGAGATTGGCGCGACCGAGCCACGCGATCCGCGCAAGGTCTGGAAGATCTTCGCCAACCATTATTTCCTCTTTCGCGGCACACCCACGCGCATATGGCTCGACTTCGCCTTTCAGGAGCTTTTTGGCCTCGAGGAGCGCCTTTCCGAGAAGACCGCCGACCACTACTTCGAGGTCATCTCCGCCAAGCTGGCAACTCCGGAGTTTCGCCCGCGCGCGCTCTTCGAGCGATTCGGCATTGAGGTGCTCGCAACCACGGATTCCCCCCTCGATTCGCTCGCCGATCATAAGGCCATTCGCGAATCCGGATGGAAGGGCCGCATCCTTCCCACCTTTCGTCCCGACTCCGTCGTTGATCCCGAATTCGCAGGGTTTTCCGAACGCCTCGCGCACCTGGGCCGCATCACCGACGAGGACACCGCTGCCTGGAGCGGCTACCTGAACGCACTGCGCAAGACCCGCGCCCACTTTCGCTCCCTGGGCTGCACTGCCACCGATCACGGGCACCCCACCGCGCAGACCGCGGACCTCTCCACGCCGGAAGCGGAAGGCCTCTTTCGCACGGTGGTTCATGGATCCGCGGACGCCGCGCAGCAGGAACTCTTCCGGGCGCAGATGCTGACTGAAATGGCCCGCATGAGCCTTGAGGATGGGCTCGTCATGCAAATTCACCCCGGCAGCGTTCGCAATCACAATCGCGTCGTTCTCGAGCGCTTCGGCCGCGACGCCGGCGCCGACATTCCAAGTGCGACAAATTATGTAAACGCGCTTCGCCCACTCCTTGACCGCTTCGGTAACGAGCCCAATCTCACCATTATTCTTTTCACGCTCGACGAGTCCACTTACAGCCGCGAGCTGGCGCCGCTCGCCGGACATTATCCCTGCCTGCGCCTGGGCCCGCCCTGGTGGTTCCATGACAGTCCCGAGGGCATGAAGCGCTTCCGCGAGCAGGTGACCGAGACTGCAGGGTTCTACAATACAGTGGGTTTCAATGACGATACGCGCGCCTTCCTCTCCATCCCCGCGCGACACGATGTAGCACGCCGCATCGACTGTTCCTTTCTTGCGCGGCTGGTCGCTGAGCATCGGATTGAAGAGGCCGAGGCCGTCGATCTGGCGCACGAGCTCACTTCGGGTCTGGTGCGCAGAGCCTACAAGCTCTAGAGAAGGCGTCGAACAGGAGTCACCATGAGTTCTGGCATCTCCGGCAACGAGCAGCAGACCTCCACCGCGGGTTCCAGCGGCATCCGCTGGACCATCTGCGCTCTGCTCTTCGCCGCCACCACGCTCAATTACATGGATCGCATGGTGCTCGGCCTGCTCAAGCCCACCATCCAGCACAGCATCGGCATGAGCGAAGTCGGATATGGCTATGTCGTGATCGCCTTTCAAGCGGCCTACGCCATCGGCATGCTGGTCATGGGTCGCCTCATCGACAAGCTCGGCACGCGCATCGGCTACCTAGTGGTGATGGTCATCTGGAGTCTCTCGGCTTGGGGCCATGCGCTCGCCAGCACTGTCGTCGAGTTCGGCATTGCCCGTTTCAGCCTCGGCCTTGGCGAGTCCGGCAACTTCCCCGTCGCCATCAAGACCGTCGCCGAGTGGTTCCCGCAAAAAGAACGCTCGCTAGCCACGGGCCTCTTCAATTCAGGCACAAACCTGGGTGCCATCCTCGCCCCTCTCGCAGTTCCCTGGATCGTGCACATCTTCCACGGCAACTGGCACGCGGGCTTTCTCATCACCGGCGTCTTCAGCACAACCTGGATTATCCTGTGGTTCTCCTACTACCACAAACCGGCCGAGCATCCCAGGCTCCGCCCAACCGAGCTCCGGTATATCAACGAAGGTACGACTGAGGCGCCCAAACCGGCCACTCCGTGGCTCAAGCTGTTTGGCTACCGCCAAGCCTGGGCGTTCGTCATCGGCAAATTCCTCACCGACCCCATCTGGTGGTTCTACCTCTTCTGGCTGCCCTCCTACCTCACTACCAACTTTCACCTCACGCTCTCCACACTTGGGCTGCCGCTCATCATCGTTTACACCGCCGCCACCGTGGGCAGCATCTGCGGAGGATGGCTCCCGGCGCCCTTCCGCAAGGCAGGCATGTCCGTCAACCGCGCGCGCATGTTCGCCATGCTCACTTGCGCTTGCGCGGTCATCCCCATCTTTCTGGTTGGCTACATGAAGAACGAGTGGGCCTGCGTCGGCCTTTTGAGCCTGGCCACCGCCGCTCACCAGGGATGGTCGGCTAATCTCTTCACCACGGTCTCCGATATGTTCCCGCGCAGCGAAGTCGCGTCCGTCACCGGCATCGGTGGCACCGCCGGGGCCGCCGGCGGGGCGCTTATCGCGTATGCCGCCGGCCACGTTCTCCAGTACCTGCACACCTACGCACCGTTGTTCTTTGTCGCCGCCAGTGTCTATATCGTTGCTTGGGTCTTGATCGGTTTCCTCGCGCCTGGGCTGACGAAGGCAGAGATGGAAGCATGAGCCTCTACTGTGCCATTGGCGATCCGGACACGGAGCTCTCCTCCGCGCAGTTGCAGGAACTGCTTGACGAGTCTCTCGCAAAGCTTGGCCCGCGCAGCTCCGTCCTCGCCGTGCCACCGGACCAGAGCCGCGCGCACTCCCGCGCCGGAGAACTCACCAGCTTCGCCTGGAAATATTACGGTGATAGACTCAAGGCCGTTCTCCCCGCTCTGGGCACGCACACGCCCATGCGGCCCGAGCAACTCACCTCCATGTTTCCCGGCGTGCCCCACTCGCTCTTTCGCGTGCACGACTGGCGCAACGACGTCGAAACTCTCGGTGAAGTTCCCGCCGACTATATTCGCGAACTCTCCGAGGGCAAGCTCCATTACGCCTGGCCTGCCCAGGTCAACAAACTCATCTCGCGCGGCGGCTTCGATCTCATCCTTTCCATCGGCCAGGTCGTGCCGCATGAAGTCATCGGCATGGCCAATTACACCAAGAACATTCTCGTCGGCACCGGCGGCCGCGAGGGCATCAATCGCAGCCACTATCTCGGCGCGGTCTACGGGATGGAGCGCATCATGGGCCGCGCGGAGAATCCCGTCCGCAGCGTGCTCAATTACGCCTCAGATCATTTCCTCTGCCATCTGCCCATCGTCTACGTGCTCACCGTGGTCGGCCGCACCATCGAGGGCCGCCTGGCCGTCCGCGGCCTCTTCATCGGCGACGACCCCGAGTGCTTTTATTTGGCCGCCGCGCTCAGCTTGAAAGTCAATTTTGAGCTTGTCGATGAGCCGCTGCGCAAAGCCGTCGTCTATCTCGACCCCGAGGAGTTCCACAGCACCTGGCTCGGCAACAAGGCCGTCTACCGCACGCGCATGGCCCTCGCCGACGGCGCTGAGCTCATTATCCTCGCCCCCGGTGTCCGCGAGTTCGGCGAGGACAAGGCCATCGACGCGCTCATCCGCAAGTTCGGCTACTTCGGCACGCTCTCCACGCTCAAGGCCGTGGATGAAAACCCGGAGCTCGCTGGCGAACTGGGCGCCGCCGCACATCTCATCCATGCTTCGTCTGAAGGCCGCTTCACCATCACATGGTGCCCCGGCCACCTGACCAGAAAAGAAATCGAAGGCGTTGGATTTCGATTCGGCGACCTCAACACCATGCTTGCGCGCTACAACCCGCAGAACCTCCAGATGGGACCGAACCGGATCGACGGCGAAGATGTCTTCTTCATCTCCAATCCCGGCCTCGGCTTGTGGGCGCATCGCGACCGGCTTTGAATTCTTGAGGAGCGACAATGGAACACAGCACATTTCTGCTTGGCAATTATTCCGTGGGAGTCGGCGACCGCTTTGCCCACCAGGCAAAAGCGCAGTTGCAGGCTTGCATCCAGGCGCTTCAGCGCGGCGTCCAGGTGCTTCCCGTTTGGAACAAATCGAACCGCGAGCACAGCATCATCGGCTCTGAGCCTGCTTCTGTGCGTCAGGCCGCCGACGACGCCGTTCACGCTCTCGGATGGGCCCTTCCTTATTACTGCGACGCCGATCACATCAATCTCCAAACCGTCGATCGCTTTCTTGACGCCTGCGATTTCTTCACCATTGACGTCGCAGACTCCATCGGACAGCCTGCCGCATCCGCGGACATCGACGCCTTTGTCGCGCGCCGTCCTGACCTGCTGGGCCGCATCGTTCTCAATGGTATTGACGAGGAGATCTCCATCACGCCGGAGATCCTCAAGTCCACCGCGCGCAAATACCTCGCTGCGGTTCAGCATGCCGGCCGGGTTTACCGCGCCATTGCGGTCGCAAAGGGAGAAGATAACTTCATCCCGGAAGTTTCGATGGACGAAACGGACAGCGCGCAGACGCCGGTCGAGCTGCTCATCATCCTTGCCGCCATCGCTGATGAGGGCATTCCCGTGCAAACCATCGCGCCCAAATTCACCGGGCGCTTCAACAAAGGCGTTGACTACGTTGGGGACGTCGCCGGCTTTGAACGCGAGTTCGCTCTCGACGTCGCGGCCATCGCTTATGCCGTCGCGCGCTTTGGCCTGCCTGCCAATCTAAAGCTCAGCGTGCACTCCGGCAGCGACAAATTCTCCATCTACCCAGCCATTCACCGCACCATGCAGCGCTTCAAGGCCGGCGTGCATCTGAAAACCGCCGGCACCACATGGCTCGAGGAGCTCATCGGCCTCGCCGAAGCTGGCGGCGACGGCCTCGAACTAGCCAAAGAGATTTACGCCGACGCCTTCGCGCACAGTCGGGAACTCTGCGCGCCTTACGCCTCGGTCATCGATATCGATTCCGCGCGCCTTCCTGCGCCTGATGCAGTTCGCGCCTGGTCCTCTGAGCAGTTCACCTCCGCTCTCCGCCACGTTCCCGGCTCTCCGGCTTATAACAGCAGCTTCCGCCAGCTGCTCCACGTCGGCTTCAAAGTCGCTGCCAAAATGGGCCCACGCTACCTCGCGCTGCTCGAAGCCAACGAGCCCGTGATCGCCAAGAACGTCACTGAGAATCTCTTCCAGCGCCACATTGCTCCCGTCTTCCTCGGCGCTGCCGTCACACCGCATCAGGGCGATCCATCAGCCGCCGAGGTCCACACCCCATGAATGCAAATCTGATGAGCCTTTCAGGAAAAGTCGCCGTCGTCACCGGTGGAACCTCAGGAATTGGCCGCGCACTCAGCCTGGGGCTCGCTCAAGCAGGTGCCGACGTCGTCGCCACCGCCCGCCGTCCGCAGCAGGTCGATGAAACAGCAACGGAGATTGAATCACTTGGCCGAAAGACTCTTCGCGTGGCCAGCGACGTCTGCGACAAGGTTTCGCTGGAAGCCCTCGCGAAAGCTGTCCTCGAATCTTTCGAGAGAGTCGACATCCTCATAAACTGCGCCGGCCGCATCAAGCGCACGCCCACCCTCACACAGCCCATTGCCGAGTGGGCGGAAATCCTCGACACCAACCTCACCGGCACACTCCGCGCCTGCCAGGTCTTCGGCCGGCCCATGCTCGACCGTGGTTACGGCCGCATCATCAACATCGCCTCGCTCAACAGTTTTGTCGCGCTCCATGAGGTCGCCGCCTATGCGGCCAGCAAAGCCGCAGTCGCCTCGCTCACGCGCTCTCTCGCCGTCGAATGGTCTCGCAAGGGTGTCACTGTCAACGCCATCGCGCCTGGCGTCTTCCGCACCGAACTCAACGCCGCGCTCCTCGACAGCACGCCGCGCGGCCAGGAGCTGCTCATGCGCACGCCCATGGGCCGTTTCGGCAAAACCCAAGAGCTCGTTGGAGCCGCGGTCTATCTCGCTTCAGACGCGTCGTCCTTCGTCACCGGCCAAACACTCGTCGTCGATGGCGGCTTCCTGGCCAGCGGCGTCAATCAGTAGAGTCCGCTTGAGCATGCTCGCGCGCGAGGTCCGCGGTTTCAGTGCGTCTCGATTTCTGCGCCGGCCATCTTTCGGATTGGCGGCCCATCCTTCACATTGAGTCGCACGTGGTCCAGTCGCACCGCGACATACCCCACGGTCAATCCCGTCTGCGCCGCAATCCGCACATCGCGGAGCACCAGCCCGCGAATAGGCGCCTCAGGAAGACCGACAATCACTCCCGCGTTCTCTGCGCCAGTTGCCGTTAAACCTTCAATCGTGATGTCGCGGAAATGTGGAGTCAACCGCGTGACCGGCGCCGCGGCCACGGCGCCCTCCGGCAGCATTTTCGGGTAATACTCGCTCAAAATCAGCGGGCGCTTCACGCCCTTCATCGTAATGTTTCGGAAAACCACATCGCTCACCTCGTGGCCCCGGTCACGGTTTGCCTTTACGCGTATTCCATTCTCGGTCCCTTCAAATGTGACGCGCTCTGCCCGAATCCTCTCCGCGCCGCCCGCAATCTCGCTCCCAATGGAAAGCCCATGCCCATGCCGAAACGTGCTATCCGTAATCGCGATGTCGCGGCTCGGCGCATCCGGCCCGGGCGAACCAATTGCGCCCGACTTGATCGCAACATCGTCGTCGCCCACGTCCGCCATCACGTGCTCAATGCGCACATGAGAGGACGAAAACGGGTCAATCGCATCCGTGTTTGGTGAGTGCGCCGGCGCCAGAACTTTGACATTCCGAATCGTCACATCGTCGGAGTAATAGGGAACCAGTTGCCACATCGGCGAGTTTGATAGCGTCACGCCTTCCACCAGAACATGCCTGCAATGGTCAAAGACCACCAGCCGCGGCCGCGTGTGTTTCGTACCCAGAATGCCCGCCCCTTTGAACGCGCGCGCCATGCGCCACCAGCTCTCGCCCGCACCGTCAATGACACCGCGCCCCACGATCGCCACATGGTCCGCCTGCGTGGCGCTCACCAGCGCCTGCCGTCCGGGTGCGCGAAACTCCGTAATCTCCGGATAATCCGAGTGCTCCGTTGACCCAAGGAGCGTTGCGCCCTCTTCCAGGTCCAGCGTGATTCCGCTTTTCAGCACAATCGGCGCACTCAGATACGTGCCCGGTGTCAGTCGAACCACCCCGCCGCCTCGCCTCGCACATGCATCAATCGCAGCCTGAATCGCCACAGTGTCTTTCGTTCTGCCGTTGCCCGTTGCGCCGTAAGCGCGCGCATCGCACACCGTTCGCGCATGAGCCGCCGCAGTCCATGCGCACACCGTCAAAAGTATCAGCCATCGTATGCGTCGTATTTTCATCGGGCCGCCGCTCCTTTGCCCTGTTCTGCTCACACTCAACGCTGGATCCGGGCTGACCCGCCTGCCGCGAACGCTCTCACCTGTTCCAGGGTCGCCATCGTTGTGTCGCCGGGGAAGGTCGTCATCAGCGCGCCGTGCGCCCATCCCAGCTTCACCGCCTGTTCCGGCGTCTCACCGGCGAGAAGCCCATAGATCAACCCCGCGGCAAACCCATCGCCTCCGCCCACGCGGTCCAGCACATCCAGCTCGCAGGTCGGCGCATTCACCGTCGCCCCATTCACCCACGCCACGGCGCTCCAGCTGTGCCGATTTGTCGAATGTACCTCGCGAAGCGTCGTCGCCACCACCTTCACCTTCGGAAAACGCTCTGCCACGCGCCCCATCATCGACAAAAATGCAGCGGAGTCCAGCTTGGAGCGGCTCGTGGCCTCCGGCCCTGCAAATCCAAGCCCCTTCTGCAAGTCTTCTTCGTTGCCCAACAGCACGTCTACTTCGTCAACAATCGTGCTCAGCACCTTCTGCGCCCGCTCTTGTCCGCCGCGGGTCTTCCACAACTTTTCGCGGTAGTTCAAATCAAACGAGCAGATCGCGCCGGCCTTTCGCGCCGCGCGCATGGCTTCAATCACCAGTTCCTCGGTCGATTCTGAGAGCGATGCGAAGATTCCTCCGCTGTGAAACCAGCGCACGCCTCCGCCAAAAATCGACCCCCAATCGAAATCTCCGGACTTCAGCTCCGCAGCCGCCTCATTGCACCGGTTATAAAACACCACCGGAGCACGAATGCCGAAGCCCTGATCGCTGTAGACCGCCGCAATGTTCGGCCCGCGCACACCGTCGTGCTCAAACGTCTTGTAAATTCCGCGTACTCCCATCGCACGTACGCGCTCGGCAATCAGGTCGCCAATCGGATACTTCACCATGGCCGACGCAATCGCCGTACGCATGCCAAAACAATCCGAAAGATTCGCCGCCACGTTGTACTCACCGCCGCTCACGTGAATCGCAGCCGAGGAAGCCTTGCGAAATGGCATGATGCCCGGATCAACCCGATGCACCAGTGCTCCCAACGACAACTGATCCAACGCGCCTTCGGCCGGAACCCTAAATCCCAACTCCATCTCCACACTCTCCTCGCGTCTTGCGGCTCTGCGAGCCATCGAAAATTCGATCAAATGTAAACCTATCGCAGTTTACGGATTCACGCATTCGGCGCGTTGCCACTGATTGTACCTTTCGAGAGGTCGGACCAGAAAGCGAACTTCGCCGCATATATTACACCTCAGGACAGGGAAGCTGATGGAGCTGCTCGACCCTTAGGCTCGCACGGAAATCACGAATTGTCCCTAAATCATTGCCCACGGAGCGCAAACTTTGTCAATTTCTCTTGACGCGGCAGGCCTCCGCTCCTGTAGATTGAGTCCTTCAAGTGGTCAGTCCTCTTGACGCGGCTGAATTCACCAGGAACTCATATCCCTGATGGGCGGAGGCCCCAATGCGCCCGCAATTTCTGCTTTGTGCAATTACGACGACAATTCTTCTCAGTGTGCCGCTCGCGTCCCAGGACACGCGCACCGTCACCGAGCCCCGCCAGCCCCCCGCGTGCTCGATCCTCAAAGCCGAAATTGTCTCCAGTCACGGAATCCTTCTGCCGGCCGACGAGCGCCGGCTCGACACTGAGCGCATCCAGCACGCACTCGACACCTGCTCTCACGGCAAGGCCGTCGTTCTTCGCGCAGAGGGCCGCAAGAACGTATTCCTGACCGGCCCGCTCACCCTCCGCTCTAATGTCACACTCATTGTTGACGCCAACACCGCCCTCGTCGCCTCGCGCGATCCGCGCGTCTATGACATCTCGCCCGGAGGTTGCGGCATCGTCGCCCGCCGCGGGCACGGCTGCAAGCCGCTCCTCTTCGGAACCGACATTGAGAATGCGGGCATCATGGGCGCAGGCTCCATTGACGGTCGCGGCGGCGCAACCCTCCTCGGCCAGAGCGTCACATGGTGGGATCTCGCGCATCGGGCCAAGATCACCGACGAACAGCAAAGCGTTCCCTGGCTCATCGTTCTTCGCCGGGTCCGCAACTTCACGCTTTACAACATCACCCTGCGCAACTCGCCCGGCTTCCACGTCGCCGTCAATCAGTCGGATGGCTTCACGGCGTGGGGCGTCAAAATCATGACACCCAGGACCGCCCGCAACACCGACGCCATCGATCCAGGCTCCTCCACCAACGTCACCATCGAACATTGTTTCATCCACACCGGCGACGACGATGTGGCCGTCAAGTCCGGCGGCTCAGCCGCTGCCTCCCACATTTCCGTTCTGCACAACCACTTCTATACCGGCCACGGCATGTCTATCGGCAGCGGCACCAGCGGCGGCGTGGACCACATGCTGGTCGATGACCTCACCATCGACGGCGCCGACAACGGCATCCGCATCAAGTCCGACCGCAGTCGCGGCGGCCTCGTTCACGACATCCTCTATAGAGACGTCTGCATCCGCGACGTGAACAATCCACTCGTCTTCACCCCTCTCTACACCACCTTCAGCGGCAATCGTCTCCCCGTCTACCGCGACATCACACTCAATAATGTGCACATCCTCACTCCCGGCACATTCACCTTTCTAGGGCTCGACTCCGCGCACAAGCTCGAGCTCACCCTCGACAATGTCTTCGCCGACGGCCAGGAGGCCTCACACTTCTTCACCAACGATGCCGTCTTCACCGTCGGTCCAGGTCTTGGCAATCTCTTACCCTCCGGCGACGACGTCACTACGAGCGACGCTGCGGGCTCGCATCCCGGTTCGCCGCTCGCCTGCGACGCCCGCTTCGTTCCTTTCCCGGCACTTCCCGCTGCTCCGGAAATGGCCGGCAAAATTCCCCCGGAGGACATGACCTACTATGTTGCCGCCGACGGTACCGGCGACTATTCCTCCATTCAGCGCGCCATTGACGCGGTCCCCGCCTCGGGCCACGCGCTCATCCTGGTCGCGCCCGGCACCTATCGCGAAATCCTCACCATCACCAAGCCCGGCATCCAACTGCGCAGCGCGAATCCAGATGCCTCCAAAACCGTCGTCGTCAACGACCGCAGCGCCGGCAGCAGCGGCGGCACGCTGCACTCGGCCACGGTGAACGTTCGCGCCGACGATTTCTTTGCCGAAAACATCACCTTCGAAAACAACTTCAACCAGACGCACCTGCAACTGCCTGAAGGCTCTCAAGCCCTGGCACTGCTGGTCACCGGCGACCGCGCTCTCTTCCACAACGTGCGCCTGCTCGGCAATCAGGACACCGTTTACGCCGGCAGCCGCAACTGCGCGCCAGACGGCTCCAACTGCATTCCCGCGCGTCAGTACTTCTCTGATTGCTTCATCGCCGGCAACGTGGACTTCATCTTCGGCGATGGCAAAGCCGTCTTTGACCATTGTGAGATCCACAGCACGCCCCACAACGGAGGCTTCATCACCGCGCAATCCAAACATTACCCCACGGAGGACTCCGGCTACGTACTCGACCACTGCACGCTCACCGCGGACAAAGGCGTCGTCGGCAAGGTCTATCTCGGCCGTCCGTGGCGGCCTTACGCAACCGTCATCTATCTCCACACGTGGATGGGCGATCACATCGCGCCCGCCGGCTGGCGCGAGTGGCACCCCGGCGAAACGCATTCACTCGACACCGCGTTCTACGCCGAGCTCGACTCCACAGGACCCGGCGCGCACCCCACTGAGCGCGATCCGCATACCCACTTCCTCACTCCGCAACAGGCTGCCCAATACGCGCCCGCAGTCTTTCTGCGCGGCAGCGACAACTGGAACCCGCTCGTCCTTCCCAAACCACCGGAATAGAATCGTGCCCGAAGCGTGCCGGACACGCAGGACCGTACACCATGAACCGACGCCGATTCCTCCAGCAAAGTGCCGCGCTCAGCGCCCTCGCGGGAACCCGCCTCCGCGGCCAGCCCGGCAAAGACGCGGGCTCGCGCTTCTCCGCCTCTGAATCGGTCACCCTGCTTCCGGATGACGATTGGCGTCTCTGGATCGACAAATCCGCGGCGTGGGAAGACGACGCAATTTATCTGCCTGAAGATCTCGACCTTGCGACCCTTCCAATCCATCCACCCACCGGCGGATGGCGCGCACTTTACCGCCGCACCGGCGGCACTGATTTCGCCGTCGTCACTCTTCCCTCCACCGTTGAACAGCACTTCTGGGAGGCGTTTGGCCAGCGCCCTTACACGCCGCAGGAGTACCGCTACGCCGACGATGATCCCGTACCGCAGAACGGCGCCTATCGCGGCGTCTCCTGGTGGTGGCGGCCCATCTCCATCCCCGCGTCCATGGCCGGCAAGCGCATCCTGCTCCACATTCGCGGCGCACGCATGCGTGCGGAGGTCTTCCTCAACGAGCAACTCGTCGGCTACTCCATCATGGAGGAGCTTCCCTTCGAGTGCGACCTTACCCGCGCGGCCCTCCCCGGCCGCTCCAACCGCCTCGCCATCCGCATCACCAATCCCGGCGGCCGTTATGACTGGGTTGACGGCCTCACCATCCGCTGGGGCGCGGTCAACGTATACCGCTCGCATGGCTTCGGCGGCCTCGATCGCGAACTCACTCTCCGCGCCGTGCCCATCAGCGCGCACCTTGACGACTCCTGGGTCCTCAACACGCCCGAACCCACCACCATCCAGGCATTCGCGCGCGTCGCTGGACAGGATTTCACGCCACCAACCTTTCAGGTCGTCGAATTCGCCACCGGCAAAGTTCTTGCCAGCGCGCGGGGCGAGCTCGACCGTAGCACAAAGTCGGCGCCGTTCTGCCTTGCCCGGGCCACACTCAGTTGCCCGCATGCGCAACTTTGGGATCTCGACTCGCCCACGCTCTATCGCCTCCGTGCCACGCTCTCCGCCGCCAACGGCGAGCAGGATCTCTGTACGCGGATCTTCGGTTTTCGATGGTTCGCGCCAAGTGGCCTTGGCAGCGACGCAGTCTTCCGGCTCAACGGACGCCGCATCAAGATTTACTCCTCCATCTCCTGGGGTTTCTGGGGCATCAACGGCCTCTGGCCCACGCCGCAACTAGCCGAGCGTGAAGTTCGCCAGGCCAAGGCCCTCGGCCTCAACTGCCTCAACTTCCATCGCAATGTCGGCAAGGAGGATGTCTTCCGCGAACACGACCGCCTCGGCCTTCTTCGTTACATGGAGCCCGGCGGCGGCAAGCTCTCCATCGGCAAACTGCCCTCCGGTGCCGTGCCCAACGCAGCCGGCATTGCGATGCAAGGGTCCACCAACCCCGCTGACCTCTTCTCGCAGCGCTTCATGCTGGCCAAGTGCCGGGCCATGGTCCGCGCCTTCCGCAGCCACCCCTCGCTCATCCAGTACACGCTGCAAAACGAAATTGGAGCCGACCTCTCCAATCCCGAGACCTTTGCTCCTCTGCGCATCATGCACCAGGAGGATCCTTCGCGCTCCGTCGTTCTGAATGACGGCTTCAGCCCGCAGCCGCGCTCCGCGCCTCAGGCCTGGTATTCGCCTTATGACGACACCATCCATCGCAGCGACCGGGAGCCCTGGGCAGGCTG
This sequence comes from Occallatibacter sp., assembly GCA_049678625.1. GTDB lineage: Bacteria > Acidobacteriota > Terriglobia > Terriglobales > Acidobacteriaceae > Telmatobacter. Next base: position 64,926 of record JBAUEO010000027.1, read on the forward strand.
GTGGAACAATCATCAGGGCGCGGGCGACCAGTGGTACGACCACTTTTACCAGGCCCCCAATCACTTCACTTATCGCCAGCCTCTTCGCACCTCGCTCGTTGAGTTCGGCGAGATGGAGGGCTGTGCCGTTGCCGACGACCACGCACGGATGGTCCACCAAATCGAAGCGCGCGGATTCGGCGGCTACGGCAAGAGCTACGATCTCGCCGATCATCGCGAAATCCTCGCCGCCTATGACGCCTTCCTTGACCGCTGGGGTTTCCGCAAGGCCTTTCCCACCGCGGGCCATCTCTTTAGCAGCCTCGGCAACAAATGCTACGAGAGCTGGCAGCAATACCTCGAGAACGTCCGCATCTGCGACGCGGTCGATTTCGCGGTCATCAGCGGCTGGGAATCCACCGCCATTGAAAACCATTCGGGCATCGTCGACAATCTGCGCAACTTCAAAGGCGATCCACGCCTCATCGCATCCAGCCTCAGGCCCGTACGCCTCGTCGCCAAACAGCACCATCTCAGCCGCGCCGTGGGTGAGAGCGCAATCTTCGATCTTTATCTATTGAACGAAACGGCAAAGTCCATTCCCGGCAAACTCCGCTTCTCCATGCTCGATCCTGACGACAAGCTCCACGAGTTGGGAACCTGGGCACCTCCGACTCTCGTCCCTGATCAATTCAGCTACACCATCCACGCCGGCTTTTCCTCACAGCCGCTCACCCGCGAGGGCATCTACCGTTTTCGCTTCACAGCAGACAGCGCACCCCAGGCCAACTTCGAACGCGAGATCTGGGTGGCCAACACGCGCCCCGCCTTCTCGCGCCCGCTTCGCATCGCGGTCAGCGGCCTGCTGCCCTTTTATGCGCGACAGCTCGCCGCGCTTCCCGGCCACCAAATTGTTCCCTTTTCTCCGGATGCGCTCTTCGACCTCATCGTCACCAGCGGCCTCGTCGCCGGCTCCACGCTCGCCTCCACCGCCATCGACGAAACCGGCCTCGAACCGCAACCCAAGGGCAGCCCCGCCCAGCCCGTCGTTCCCGGCCGCATCTCCGATGACGTGCTTGCAGCCGTGCGCAAAGGCACGTCCCTGCTCGTCGCCGTACCTCATGACGCACTCGCCGACGGCGTCGCCCGCCAGCTCGCCGATGCCGGCGCCTTCACTTACCACGGCCTCGTAGGCGATTTGCGCGCGCCCTGGATGGGTTGCTGGCTCTTCGTTCGCGAGCACGCGACCTTCGCCGGCCTGCCCGTCAATCGCGCCCTCGGCGTCCACTACCAGGCGCCGGGCAAGCGGTCGAACGGCCTGCTCATTGACCGCGTGCCTTCCGCTCCCGATCCCGAAATCATCCTCGCCTACTCACGCGACCACGACCGCCGCATCGGCGCAGCCAGCTTTCTCTGCCACATTGCGAACACGCCTGTCCTCGTCCATCGCGCGCCGCCCTTCAGCCCACCTCTGCAGCAGCGCTGGCTCGCAAATGCCATCGCACACCTCACGCGCGCATCCCGGGAATCCCCCTAAGCGCAACACACTTCGCCGAATCCGCATTTACGCTACACTGAAAGTGCTCCACCCCGTCTCCATTTGCGGAGGGATGGGTGAGTGGTTGAAACCGGCGGTCTTGAAAACCGTTGTACTCGAAAGGGTACCGGGGGTTCGAATCCCTCTCCCTCCGCCATTATAAGTTGTTTATATTGAGTACTTTAACTGTTGGAGTTCCTTTCCGTACCTAATCTGTACTAAACACTTGGGCATGCTGACGCTCTATCGCCAGCCTCTCTCATCAATCGCGCCGATGATTCTGTCTATTTCAACCTCTTGCATACTCCACAAAACGACTGTGTGATAATTTGGCCCGAAAGGCTCTCGCAAATGAGCTTCCCGATGAAGCGTCTCGCCCTTGTGTTCTTTGCATTCACTCTCGCATTACACGCTCAGCAATTCACGCGCGGCATCGGGGTTTATCCCGGCGAACCGATCCAATACACTGGCCCCACACTCGTCTCCGGCGGACACACTTATCGCAATCTTGCGCTCCATCGCCCCGCCTACCAGTCCAGCGCCTACGACTACAACCTCACCGCGCAGCTCGTCACCGATGGCATCATTGAAACGGCGCTCCCATACTGGGTCGTCACTTCCACCAGCAGTGGCGGCATCCTCGACAAGCAGCAGCGCGAGTTCTTCCTTGACGGCAACCCTACTTCGTCCGTCGACGTGTCCGGTGACCACCCCTGGGTCCAGTTTGAAATCATGGGCTCTGACGCACCTCCCACCATTGACCGCCTCGATCTCTCCCTGCGGCGAATCTACGTCCGCCATCTCAGCGGCCAGTGGACCTACACCGTCCTCGGCTCGGACGATCTCGAACACTGGACTGAAGTCGGCAGTGCCACCGGCACCGCGTGGCCCAGCATGAACATCCCCGGTCCCAGCTTCCGGCAGACCATCCCGCTCGCCGCGCCGGCCCACTTCCGCGCTTACCGCCTCGAACTCTCCGCCGCCGCAGTACACACCTGGGGTGTCGCCCTGCTCGCGCTCTTCCGCAACAATCAGGAGGTCCACGTCGCAGGGCCCCGCCACTTCCACAGCGCGTGGATGAGCGCTGGCAGTGGCGACGAATGGGTTTACGTGGATCTCGGCGCGCCATCCACCTTCGATCGCGTCACCCTCGACTGGATTCGCCCCGCCGTCGCAGGCTCCATTCAGGTCTCTGACGACGCCGAGCAATGGACAACGCTTGAATCGCTTCCATCCTCAGGCAGCTTGCTCAGCGAAATGCGTCTTTCCCATCCCGCGCATGGCCGCTACGTGCGTGTGCTTATGACCAAACCCTCAGAGCCCAACGCCCGCTACATCCTCAGCGAGCTGCAGGTCTTCGGTCGCGGCGGTCTCATTCCCGAATCCAAACCGGTATCCACCACGCAGGCTGACGGCGCGCTCCCGCTTGCCGGCGGCGCATGGCGGGTGCAGCGCGCCTCGCTTGTCCCGGCCGGCGGCGAAGCCATCTCCGCCTCCAGCTTCTCAGATAAGGACTGGATGATCGCCACCGTTCCTGGCACCGTGCTCGCCAGTTATCTCAACGACGGCGCCATTCCCAATCCCGACTTCGGCGACAACCAGCACGACGTCTCAGACTCGTTCTTCTGTGCAGACTTCTGGTATCGCGACGAGTTCCTCGCGCCCGCCGCCAACGCCGCGCAGCACCACTTCTGGCTCAACTTCGACGGCATCAACTGGAAGGCTGAAATCTACCTCAACGGCCATTTCGTCGGCCGCATCAACGGCGCGTTCATGCGCGGCCATTTCGACGTCACCTCGCTCATCCATCCCGGCGCCGTCAACGCCCTCGCTGTGCGCATTCTCGCCAACGCCCATCCCGGCAGCACCAAGGACAAGGCTGCCCCCAGTCTCAACGGCGGCGCGCTCGGCCGCGACAATCCCACCTACCACGCCTCCATCGGCTGGGACTGGCTCCCCACCATCCGCGGCCGAGACACCGGCATCTGGAGCAACGTCTCGCTGACCACCACCGGCGACGTCACCCTCCGCGATCCGCTCGTCACCACCACGCTGGCGCTGCCTGACACCACCCACGCCGACGTCCACATCGCCGCCAAGCTCACCAACCTCACCGCCGCGTCCGTCTCCGGCACGCTGCAGGCCCGCTTCGGCACCATCACCGTTGAACAGCCGGTCATGCTCGCACCCTCCGCCACCACAACCGTCCAGTTCACGCCTTCAACGCAGCCCGCTCTGCACCTCACCGATCCCAAACTCTGGTGGCCCGCCGGCTACGGCGAGCCCAATCTCTATCCCGTCAAGCTCACATTCCTCGTCGATGGCGAGACCAGTGACAGCATCTCGTTTCAGACCGGCGTCCGCCAGTTCACCTACTCCGAAGAAGGCGGCGTGCTCAAAATGTGGATCAACGGCCGGCGCTTCATTGCGCGCGGCGGCAACTGGGGCTTTCCGGAATCCATGCTGCGTTATCGCGCCCGCGAGTACGAGACCGCGATGCGCTATCACCGCGACGAACACTTCGACATGATCCGCGACTGGGTGGGCCAAACCGCCGACGAGGCCTTCTACGATGCCGCCGACCGCAACGGCGTCGTTATCTGGCAGGACTTCTGGCTCGCCAATCCCTGGGACGGCCCCAACCCCGATGACAACGCGCTCTTCCTGGCCAACGCAAAGGACTATCTGCTCCGCGTCCGCAACCACCCCTCGCTCGGCCTCTTCTGCGGCCGCAATGAAGGCTTCCCGCCTGCGCCCATTGACGAGGGCCTTAGCCAATTCGTCGCAACCCTTACACCCGGCTCGCATTACATCCCCAGTTCCGCCGACGGCCCTGTCAGCGGCCACGGTCCCTATCGCGTCGAGCCGCTTCCTTACTACTTCCAGCACGCGCCCACCAAGTTCCACAGCGAAATGGGCTCACCCAACATCCCGGAGATGAACACACTCCGCCGCACCATGCCCGAGTCCGCCTTGTGGCCGCAGGGTAGCCAGTGGCCCCTGCACGACTTCGATCCAAAGAATCCCTTCGCCACCGCCATCGACAAGCAGTACGGCGGTGCCACCTCCATCGCCCAATGGGACGGCCTCGCGCAGTTTGTCGATTACAACGCTTACCGCGGCATGTTTGAAGGCGAGAACGAAAATCGCCTGGGCCTGCTCATCTGGATGAGCCACCCCGCATGGCCCTCGCTCCTGTGGCAAACTTACGACTACTTCTTTGACACCGACGCCGGCTACTACGGCGCCAAGAAAGGCGCTGAGCCGCTGCACATCCAGTGGAACGCCGCCACCGATGCCGTTGAAGTGGTCAACGACAGCGCCGGCGACCAGAACGGCCTCACCGTACGCGCCGAAGTTCTGAACGTCGACGGCTCTCTCAAATGGGAAAAGTCCGCCACACTCGACAGCCGCGAAGACTCGACCGTCTCGCCCCTCCAGATGGAGTATCCCGCCGGGCTCTCGCGCACACACTTCATCCGGCTCACGCTCTCACGCGGCGGCGCAATTCTCTCTTCCAACTTTTATCTGCGCGGCCTCGTGCAGGGCGATTACCAGGGCATCCGCGACCTTCCGCCCGCCAAAGTGAAAGTAAAAACCCGCATCCATCGCCGCGGCGACACGTGGTTCCTCAACGCGGAGCTGCACAACGTCTCTCGTGCGCCCGCGCTCATGGTGCGCGTCAAGGCTGTCCGCAAAACATCCGGCGACCTCATCCTGCCCGCGCTCTACAGTGACAATTACATCGCGCTCATGCCCGGCGAACACCGCACCATCCAGGTGCAGCTGCTGGACGAGGACACGCGCGGAGAACGGCCGCGTATCCGTGTCGAGGGCTATCACCTTGTCAACGATGGGCGCGCTTCATCTGGGAAGTGAAAGGCGCGGGTTCTCCGATTCCGGATGAACCGCAAAACAGCAGACCTTTCAGCACTGAAATCGTATTGACTTGAGACCCTCGCGCACAGCGAGGAAGCCAGCGACATCGCAATCAAGCATTGTCACCCTGTGGACGTAGAATTCCTTCGGGGGATCTTATCCCTCGGGAGGCCACACGTGTCAGACGTCGACAACAACCTCACTCGCCGCACTTTTCTGGCTGTGGCCGGAGCGCTCGCGGCCACATCACTTGCCGCATCCAGCACGCCCTCCTGGGCCGCGCCAGGCTCCTCTGCGTCCTCGCTGGGTGACTGGATCGAGGACGGCTACGGCCTTCCCGCCTACCATTACACCGGCCCCATGCGCTTCCCCGACAGCCCGCAGCGCGATGGCGCTCCCATGATTCCCGACGACCCATTCTTCCTCACCGGCAACTACCGGCTCACTCTCTTCACCCACGCAAGCGGGCTCTACCAGATCCTCACCGGCGAGCGCGCCTGGGGCCGCATGAACCAAGGCGACGCCCGCTGGGGCGGAGCCAATTTTGCAACCCTCGAAATCTCCGGCCAGCGTCACGATCTCATTGGGCTCGATGCACCCGCCGCCATTGCCGCCACCAAGCGCTTCGGCGTCGGCTTCGCGCGTTACGACTACGCGCTCTCTCCATCGCTTTCCGTCACGCGCATGCTTTCCGTCACGCCATCCACAGCCATCGGCAAAGGCTCTTCCGCATTTCTTACCCAAGTCACATTGCGCAACAGCGGCTCTGCTCCGCTTCAACTCCGCTACTTCGAGTTCATTCGCGCAAACTACCAGCAACTCTTTGCCGCGTGGGACGATTCCCAGCTCGGCGCCACCTGGCCCATCCAGCCCGCCGCCACTCCGGTCAACGGAACTGTCACCGCATCCTTCGCCGCGCGCGGCAAGCGCAGGCTCACCTTTCCGCCGCCCGGCGAAATGTCCCTCTACGAGCAGTTCCCACCCACGCTCTTCGTCAAGGCCATCAGTAGTGGTCTGACTGCCGGCTCTCAGACAGACTCCACTGGTCAACGCAACATCGGCGTCACCGCCCTGCTCACCCTTCAACCCGGAGAGACTCGCACCTTCGTCTTTGTCACCGGATACACCCGCGACGTCGCCTCCATCGACTCACTCTGCGCCTCGCTCGCAGCGCCCGTATCCGCAAAGCCGCTGGGTTCCGCCTTCGGCAACGCATGGCTTCACGTTTTGCCGGGATTCTCCGGCGAATCTGACCCTGTCCTCCGCCGCGAGATGCTCTGGAACGCCGCAGCGCTCGAATCCATGACCACCTGGCGCGAATACTACGATGAGACGGTCGTCCCGCAAGGCACCATGTACGACTACATCTGGGGAAACATGGCCTCCAGCCGTGACCTCGCCCAGCAGGCGCTGCCTTTCTGCCACACCAATCCCGCCGTTGCCCGCTCAACCCTGCGCTTCATCATGAAGCGCACACTCCCCGATGGCACCGTCCAGCTCAACGACCAGGGCTTTGGATGGTGCCCCAGCGGGGCGCAGCAAACTAGCGACCAGCAGCTTTACTTCTTTCTGCTGCTCGCTGAATACATCCGCGTCACGCGCGACAAGACGATTCTCACAGAAACCATCGGCTACTACCCGCATGAAAACTCCGGTCGCGACACCGGCCTCGCCCACGTCCGTCAGGCCTTCCTGTTCCTGCGCGACCGCGTGCGCACAGCCACGCACGGCATCATCCGCCGCTGGAACTCCGATTGGAATGACATGTTCGGCTGGTGGCCCAGTGCCATCCCTTACAACACTGAGTTCACCGCGAGCGAAAGCCACATGAATTCCGCCATGGCCCTCGTCATCCTTGGCGACCTCGCATCCGCCATGGACGCGCTCCAGCTACCCGAAACTGTCGAACTCACGGCGGCCATACGCGAGTACCGCTCCGAGTTGCACGCCTCCTGGACGCGCGACCTCGACGACCGCGCCTTCCCGCGCCGCGCATGGATGGACACACAGACGCCCCTGGGCGAAAACAACATGTGGCTTGAGCCGCAGGGTTACACCCTGCTGATCCCTGAATTCAGCATCGAGCGCAAACGCCGCCTCTTTACTCAGCTTCAGAGCCGCCTTCTCACCGGAGAAACCCTTGGCGCGCGCCAGGTTGAAAAACCCACTGTGCGCTCGGGAACTCCCCAGGGCTCCCGAGAGAATGGAGGTTTCTGGTACGCCCTCAATGGCCCGGTCGTCCTTGGTGTCGCCACCTTCGACAAGGTCGCCGCACGCGACCTGCTCCGTCGCATGACCTTCAGCAACTACGCCGCGCACTTCCCCGACTACTGGACCGGCCGCTGGTCCGCGTCCGACAGCCTTGACTCCTCGCTGCTTCCCACCAGCGGACTCTCCACTGCCATCCCCTGGTGCGCCCACGCTCACGCCTGGCCGCTCTACTGCTATCTCCGTCTTACTGAATCGAGCATGACCACCAGGGCGACTTGAGATTCGCTGGCCATCCGGAAGAGTGAAGCGTCTGAAAGTCGGACATGCCAATCAGCGACTCGATATCACGGAGCCGGCGTGGATCATGCGGTTTGGCAATCTACTAGGCAAAGGCCTCTGCCTATCGCACGAGCGATGGTAGAGGGCCATATCTGGAGCCACTAACGAGGATGTTGCAGCACCGGGCGGATTTTCTGGAGCACATCCGGCACGGCGGCAAAGTGCTGCCCTTCCGTGGCTCGGCGGCATAGCCATTGGGGCGCGCTCAAGTGCAAGCCAATTGTCGCCGTGTAACAGCACGACTCGTGCTCGATTGGTAATTCCGGAGGTATGACAACCACCCTGAATCTTGTCTATGAGCGCATTGCCCTGAAGTCAACACATGAGAGAAATAATTCCACAGTCCGCGCAGCATCCGGTTCATCCAGATCCGCCGGCAAAAGCTATTTGGATTTTCCGTCGAGATCGAGGTTGAGTTCCAGGACATTGACGCGAGGCTCGCCGAGCACCCCAAATTGCCTTGGTAAAGTGTGACGCGCAACTGCGGCTCGGACGTCAGCCTCGGTCATGCCGCGAGCGCGCGCAACCGTGCACACCTGAAACGCCGCTGCTGCTGGCGTGATGTTCGGGTCGAGGCCGGAGCCGGATGCGGTGACCAAATCGATGGGCACGGCCTGTCCTGGGTGCTCCGCGGAGAGTGCCTTTACGTCGCCTTCCATGCGTTCAATCAATTTCCTGCTTGTGGGGCCGTAATTCGAGCCCCCCGAGTCCGTCGCATCATATCCGCTGCCCGCAGCCGAAGGACGGCTATGAAAATACTCCGGCCCGGTAAATGACTGTCCAATGAGCCGGGAGCCGACGATGACACCATCGCGCCGGATCAGCGAGCCGTTCGCCTTATCGTGGAACATGGCCTGAGCCAGACCGGTGATGACGAGCGGATATCCGATTCCGAGCAGCACCGTTGTGACAAGCGTATAGAGGAGAGCCGTGAGTAAGTTGCGACGCATGATTTCCATCCTTCAGACCAGATGAATGGCTGTGATCGCGAGGTCAATCAATTTGATCCCGATGAACGGGACAACGAGGCCGCCCAATCCGTAGATGAGCAGGTTGCGGCGCAGCAGGGATTCCGCGCTCATCGCTTTATAGGAAACACCGCGCAAAGCCAGCGGGATAAGCGCGACGATCACCAGCGCATTGAAGATAACCGCTGACAGCACGGCGGATTCCGGGGTCTTCAGATGCATGACATTCAACGCATTGAGTTCGGGGAATGTGGCCGCAAACATGGCTGGGATAATCGCAAAGTATTTTGCGACATCATTGGAAATGGAGAACGTCGTGAGCGCGCCGCGTGTCATCAGCAACTGTTTGCCAATCCCAACAATCTCGATGAGCTTGGTCGGACTCGAATCGAGGTCGACCATGTTGCCCGCCTCCTTCGCCGCCTGCGTGCCGGAATTCATTGCGACGCCAACGTCGGCCTGTGCCAGCGCCGGAGCATCATTCGTTCCATCGCCGGTCATCGCGACCAGCTTGCCTTCGGCCTGTTCGCGGCGAATCAGATCCATCTTGTCCTTGGGTTTTGCTTCGGCCAGAAAGTCATCCACGCCGGCTTCGCGGGCGATGGCGGCTGCGGTGAGCGGGTTGTCGCCGGTGATCATGATGGTGCGAATTCCCATCGAGCGAAGTTGGGCGAAGCGTCCGCGCATGCCGCCCTTCACAATGTCCTTCAGGTGAATGACACCGAGCGCCCTCTGGTTTTCTGCGACTACCAGCGGCGTGCCGCCACCACGCGAGATGGCTTCCACTGCGGCATGGACTTCATTTGGAAGAAGTGCGCCATTTTCCTGGAGAAACTTGTCGATGGCGTCTGTCGATCCCTTGCGGATCACGCGGCCATCAAGATTGACTCCGGACATGCGTGTGGTTGCGCTGAAGGGAATGAACTCGGCTTCCATTTCCGCGAAGTCGCGCGCGCGCAGGCCGTATCGCTCCTTCGCTAAAATCACGATCGAGCGTCCCTCGGGCGTTTCATCGGGAAGAGATGACAGTTGCGCGGCATCGGCGAGTTGCGCAAGAGTGACTCCGGGCGCCGCCACAAACTCGGCTGCCTGGCGGTTCCCCAGTGTGATGGTGCCTGTCTTATCCAGCAACAACGTGTTTATGTCCCCTGCTGCCTCAACGGCGCGGCCGGACATGGCCAATACATTGTGCTGAACCAGGCGATCCATGCCCGCTATACCGATTGCGGAGAGAAGCCCGCCAATGGTCGTGGGAATCAGGCAGACTAATAAGGAGACCAGCACAAACACCGACTGTTTTGCTGTCGAATAGATGGCGAGCGGCTGCAAAGTGACCACCGCGAGCAGGAAAATGATCGTCAAGCCAGCGAGCAGGATATTAAGAGCAATCTCGTTGGGAGTCTTCTGTCGCGCCGCGCCCTCGACCAGCGCGATCATGCGGTCAATGAATGTCTCTCCCGGATTTGAGGTGATACAGACCTTGATGTGATCTGAGAGTACCCGCGTACCTCCGGTCACGGCAGAGCGATCCCCGCCTGACTCGCGAATCACCGGCGCCGATTCGCCGGTAATGGCCGACTCATCGACGGAAGCAATACCCTCAACCACTTCGCCATCGCCTGGAATCATCTCACCAGCCGCGACCATTACCAAATCTCCCGAGCGCAGTTGCGAACCAGGCAGCTCTTCGATGACTCCGTCCTCTTTGCCGAACCGACGCGCTACTGTTTCCGATTTTGCGCGCCGAAGCGTGTCGGCCTGCGCCTTGCCGCGACCCTCGGCCATGGCCTCGGCAAAATTTGCGAACATAACCGTAAACCAGAGCCACAGCATGATCTGGAGTTCAAATAGAATGTCGTGCCGGCGTGACAAAAGGTCGCGGAAAAAGTAGACGCTGGTGACGATGCTCCCGATCTCTACCACGAACATCACCGGATTCTTCATCATCACGAGCGGGCTGAGCTTCGTAAAAGCTTCAAGCAACGCACGGCGGATAATCTTTGCATCCCAAAGCGATTTCTGATCTTTTGCCATCGGTTCTTACCTAAAATATCCTTCCACCGTGCATCAGCAGATGTTCGAGAATAGGTCCGAGCGTGAGTGCCGGGAAAAATGTAAGTGCACCGACAATTAGAATGACCCCGACAAGCAGCACGGTGAAAAGTGAGGTGTCCACGGGGAAGGTTCCAGGCGAAGCCGGGACCAGTTTTTTCTTCGCAAGATTGCCCGCTATAGCGAGCATCGGCACGGTCATCAGGAAGCGGCCGACAAGCATATCCACTCCGAGCGACAGGTTGTACCACTGCGTATTCGCATTAAGTCCGGCAAATGCCGACCCGTTGTTACCGGTAGCCGAGGTGTAAGCGTAAAGGATTTCAGTGAGGCCGTGTGGACCGCCGTTATTCAGGCTCGCCAGAGCGAGATTCGGCATTAAAACCGAGATGCCGGTAGGCACCAGGATCATCAGAGGAAAAATAAGCACATAGAGCATGGCCATCTGGACGTCATAGGCCTCTATTTTCTTGCCGAGATACTCCGGCGTGCGGCCCACCATTAAACCGGCGATAAAAACCGTAAGAATCACGAAGATGAGCATGCCGTACATGCCTGCGCCAACTCCGCCAAAAATGATTTCGCCTAACATCATGTTGATAAGCAGCACCAGGCCGCCAAGCGGCATAAATGAATCGTGCATGGAGTTCACTGCACCACAACTCGCATCGGTAGTGGCGGTGGCGAAAAGCGCAGAGTCCGCGATGCCGAACCGCACCTCTTTCCCCTCCATGTTGCCGCCGCTCTGCATTGCCGAAACATGCTGGTTGACGCCGTGCAGCAAAGGATTGGGCTGCGACTCGGCCCAGTATGTTACTGTTACGCCCGCGAGAAACAGCACGGCCATCGTCGCAAACACTGCCCATCCATGCCGAGGCGATCCCGTGATGCGGCCAAGTGTTACTGTGAACCCTGCAGGGATGAGAAAGATCAGCACCATCTCCAGGAAATTTGAAAATGGCGTGGGATTTTCAAATGGGTGTGCGCTGTTCGCATTGAAGAATCCGCCGCCATTGGTGCCAAGCATCTTGATTGCTTCTTGCGAGGCGGCCGGCCCCTGGGCGATAGTCTGAGTGGTTATTCTCTGCGTCGCCGCCTTGCCATCCGCATGGGCAGCGGTGATTGTCTGCGCCTGGACTAATCTCACATGGTCATATGGGCGGAGATTCTGTACGACTCCTTGTGACACCAGCAGCAGTGCTATAACAATGCAGCCCGGGAGCAGCACCCACAGTGTCGCACGTGTAGTATCCACCCAGAAGTTTCCCAGCGTCTTTGACCCGTGCCGCGCGATGCCCCGGATGAAGGCAATCGCAAGCGCCATTCCGACCGCTGCGGAAAAGAAATTGTGATAAGTCAATGTCGCCATCTGGGTGAGATAGCTCATCGTGGCTTCTGGGACATAAGCCTGCCAGTTGGTGTTGGTGGTGAACGACGCAGCGGTGTTGAAGGCGAGGTCCGGAGCTACCGCCGCCAGCTTCTCCGGATTCAACGGAAGGAGGTGCTGAAGTCGCTGAACAAAATACGTCAGCAGCATCGACGATGCGCTGAACAAAAGCATTGAGATGGCATACTCTGTCCACCGCATTTCATGCTTTTCATCGATGCCGGTCAGCTTGTAGATCGTCCGCTCCAGAGGGCGAAACAGCACGTTGGCAAATGTTCGCTCTCTCTCGAAGACGCGAGTCATATATACGCCCAGCGGTTTGGCGCATGTCAGAACGACGGCAAGGAAGAGAAACATCTGCAACCATCCATTAGCGGTCATTAGAACTTCTCCGGTCGCAGCAAAGCAAACACGAGATAGGCCAGCAGTAACAGGACGATTACCAGCAGAATCGCGGTTCCCATCATTGCTTCCGCCCCTTGCAACCCAGGCGCTCGCAGGCATGGGTATATGCGATGGCCATCGCAAAAAAAGCAATTGTCCCGGCGATGAGCAAGAAGTCCCACATGAACGAACCTCCTCCAATGCGGGCTGGGCTTACTCCTGCACACGGAACAGAGGAAGCCGCAACTGTGCCTGACAACTAGCTCCGCACGAGCGTTAGTTCACATGGTTTGCTATAAAATGTGTGTAAAAAAGGAGTAAAGAGGTCATAAAGACGATGAGGTCGAGCCTTCAGGCGTAAACCGATAGCCCACCGCCGGTTCCGTCTGAATGTAGCGCGGCGTTTCGTCAATCTCAATCTTCTTGCGCAGTTGGCCGATGGCAACGCGCAGATACTCCGGCTGTCCGACCGCATTGCCGCCCCACACGGCATTCAGCAGCGCCCGGTGCGTCAACACCCGTCCTGGGTGGAGCGCAAAGTATGCTAGAAGATCAAACTGCTTTGGTGTTAAGTGAACAGCTTCACCGCGCACCGAGACACGGTGCTCGGAAATGTCGATTACGAAATCTCCTTGCGCAATCGGCTCTCCAGGAGGCTTCAGTTGAGTAGAAGCTGCACGGCGCAGGTGGGCGCGCACTCGCGCTTCAAGCTCCTGAATGGAAAATGGCTTGGTGACATAGTCGTCAGCGCCGGCATCCAGGGCTTCTATCTTGGTCCTTTCCTGGGGGCGAACCGAGAGCACGATAATGGGCGTTTCCGCCACACTGCGCACCTCTCGGCAAAGCTCCACGCCAGTCATGTTCGGCATTGCGAGATCGGTGATGATGAGGTCAGGATGCCAGAGGTGAAATGTAGTCATGGCATCGGGAGCATTCGTCTCGGTGCGCACCTCATAGCCGCGTGAACTTAATGCGGTCTTGAGCACACGAGTAATTTGCAGCTCATCGTCAACTATCAGAATTCTATTTAGACCTGCTGGACGCATCATTTAGTCCTGCTCGTGCGTTTGGGTAATGATGTGAACGTCCACGTTCGGCGCTTCTTTCAAGAAACGCCATATCGCCGCATAATAGAGGTGCTTGCGCAGACCATGCACGGCGGATCGCCCAAACATGATCTGAGTGATGCGACGCTCCTTGACGAATTTCGCGGCGCAGTAGGCGATGCTTTTGCCCTTCACCTGCACTACTTCGGCGTTCAGATTAGCAGCGAATTGAATATTGGCCGCTAGGGAACGCCGCCGTTCCTCAGAATGATCCCGGTCCGTTTCGATGTGCAGGACGTAAAAGTCGCCGCCTATCGCTTGCGTAATGCGCGCCCCACGCGCAATCAGTTCCTGCGATTTAGGGTTGGAGCTGACGCAGACCGCGACACGCTCGCGCACGTACCAGTTCTCTGGAATATGCTTGCGGTCCATGTAGTCGACCAGCGTGCGATCGACTGCCTTTGCTACATGCTGCAGAGCCAATTCACGAAGGACGATCAGGTTGCCACGCCGAAAGAAATTTGCCAGTGCGCGCTCGGTTCGCTCCACGGGGTAAATATCTCCTCGTCGCATCCGCGTCTGGAGCGCCTCCGGCGTAAGATCGGCCATCACCACTTCATCGGCCCGCTGTATCACCCAATCTGGAACAGATTCGCGAATTTGTATGCCGGTGACACTTTGCACGACGGGGGTAACGCTCTCAATATGCTGCACATTTACTGTCGACAAAACATCAATCCTGGCGTCGAGAAGCTCCAGCACGTCCTCATATCGCTTGCGGTGCTTGCTGGCTTCGATGTTTGTATGGGCCAGTTCATCGATCAGTACCACCTGCGGCCGGCGCGCCAGAATAGCGTCCACATCCATCTCTTCAAACTCCACGCCCTTGTATGCAATGGTCTTGCGCGGCACCGCTTCAAGCTTTGCTGCCAGCTCGGCCGTGCGCTGGCGGCCATGGGTTTCGATTACGCCGATAACCACGTCTTCGCCTCGATCACGGCGCCGGATCGCTTCACTGAGCATGTTGTAGGTCTTGCCAACACCGGGCGCATAGCCCAGAAACAGCTTGAACAGGCCGCACGTCTTTTCCAATTCGGAATGCTCCAGCCATTGTTCTGGAGTAGTCGGGATTGGCGGATTGGTGGAGCGGTTCGGCATTCCGAGTAAAATACCCCCGTGACGCGCAATTTAGTTTATAGGCTTGCCCGGTATCTGGTGACAACGGCGATTGTTGCTGGCGTCATCTACTTCTTCTACCGGGTGACTCATGTCAACGCTACCACTGTGGCTCTTTCCCTGCTGATTGGCATTCTGTTCATCTCCGCGATTTGGGGTATCAGGCAGGCAATCTACATGGCAGTCTTGTCCACGCTGGCCTTCAACTACTTCTTCCTGCCGCCACTGCTTACCTTTACTATCTACGATGAGCATAATTGGATTGCGCTCTTTGCCTTTCTGACCACCGGAATCGTGGCGAGCCAGCTTGCGGAGCGCGCCCGCCGCGAAACGCTGGCTTCCAATCGCCGCCGCCGGGAAGCGGAACAGCTCTATGAATTCTCGCAACGCCTTCTTGTCACCAGCAATATCATTGATCTCCTGGCGGCTGTGCCATCCGCGATCGCGGTAACATTCAATCTGCGCGGAGCAGCTCTCTGTCTGTCTGCAAGCAACCGTATTTACAGGTCAAGTCCGGAATTTATGGATGTGAGTGCCAACGCGCTGCGAGAATCCTTGCACCGCCGCGAGCATACAAGAGAGGGGCCCGACATCATTCTCGTCCCCATACACCTCGGGACACGGACCACTGGCGCGCTGGGCATCGCCGGATCGTCTCTATCTCCAGAGATGCTGGACGCCATTGGCGGCTTGATCGCACTCGCAATCGAACGCGCCGGCGCCATAGAGACCCTGAGCAAGAGTGAAGCCGCCCGGGAAAGCGAGCGGCTGAGAAATGCTTTGCTGGATTCAGTAACCCACGAACTTCGGACGCCGTTAACAGCGATTCTGGCCTCCATTACAAGTTTGCGTTCTGATGCAACGTTCACTCCTGAGCAACGACAGGAACTCATGACGGTCATTGAAGAGGAGGCAGTGCGGCTGAATCGCCTCGTAGGCCAGGCAGTGGAGATGGCTGAACTGGACGCCCATGAGGTCAAACTCGATCTGGCCTCACACAGCATACGCGAGACAATCGATGAAGCGCTCGCCGAGTCGCCGCTGGAGGTTCAGCAGCGTGTGCAGATTCAACTGCCGGACGCATTGCCGCGCGTTGCTATGGACATCACGCGGATCGCAAAGGTGCTGCGACATTTGCTGGAGAACGCCGCCAAGTATTCTCCCACTGGAAGCCTCATCCTTGTAACTTCCGAAGCGGAGCACGGAAAGCTCGTTACCAGCGTCGCCGATCACGGACCGGGGATCGATGATTTGGAACGGATGATGATATTCGACAAATTCTATCGCGGCCAAAGCCAGCGCTACCGTGTGCATGGAACCGGCATGGGGCTGGCGATCGCGAAGGCAATCGTGGAGGCACATGGTGGCACCATTGAGGTAACCAGCCAACTCGGGCAGGGCTCTGTTTTTTCGTTCTCGTTGCCGATCGCGTAACTGCTGAAAAAAAGCTGGGAGCGGATCTTGCGCGCCTCTTTGGTACCCCGATGTTGAAGGCCATCAGACACCAACGTTTCATACTGCCGCTCCCAGAATGATCTTTATGCGCGTTGCCGGAAACAGCAGCTCACCTCCTTTTCATGTTCGTTTTATCTTTGTGGCCAGACCGCCCATCCGCCCGCCTCCGCGGTCCGGCTCACCAGGCAGGGTTCACTTTGTAAGACGAATCAAAATGCGCGTCCCAGAGCCGCGTCCCTGCCGCTCTTCCGCATGGTAGTCTCTAAACGTGGATGGAGCTTCCGGCTTGTTCGGCGAAGACGCAATCCGCCTTCATTTGGCCGTTCCCTCCTCCCCGTTTTCACCGTTTCAGCAGCAGTTTTAAGGGCGCACAGGTCGCTGCGCGGCCTCTCGGAGATGCAGCTGCCGGGTTGTCTTGGCAAGCGTCCGAGATCGTGCGCAGCCGCTCTCGTGCAACGTTCGATCGCATGAGATGAAAGGTTCGGAATCCGTCTTTTGCGGGTTCCGTTTCAAAAAATGGAACTTGAGGCAGCTCGGGCGGCGATGCACACGCACCCGAATCACCCTCCAGCATTTATGCTGAACGCGCCGCGGCCGGGTTTGGGCTCTTGGCGTTTGATCCACAACCCGCTTCTCGGTGCGGGAGCAGGCTCCGGCAGCAAAGCCGCCGCGGAACTGGCTACATGGGAGTCCTCGGACGGATTCGCCATCGATTGCGGCCCACGGCTCGGGTTAGCCGAGGACTCGTTCTCCTTCGCGCTTCCACCCGCGAGCCGCATACAGTCCCGGCCCCCTTGCCGCCCGAAACCCTTTCGGCTTTCCGGGCCGTGCCCGCGATCCGGACAAGGAACATGATGTCACTGTTTATGAACCTGGATGCGGTTAAGAATCTGGTGGCAGCCGTCCCTCGCGGACCTCTCCCGGCGCATCACCAGGCGCGACTCGCCCACTCCGCCGCTCTGCCTGCGCTTCTCGCTGCCAAAATCTTTTCCTCGCCCACCAACATCTTCGCGCCGGAGGCCACGCCCGCGCAGTCCATCTACGGCCTCTCCATCTTTGTTCTTTCCATCTGCGCCGCCATCTTCCTGGTCGTCGCCGGCCTGCTGCTTTACGCCATCATCCATTTCCGCCACCGCCCCCACGACTCCGGCCGGGAACCCCCGCAGATCTACGGCAGCAATCAGGTCGAGCTCTCCTGGACCGTCATTCCCGTTCTCATCATCGTCGTGCTCTTCCTCACCACCACCCGCGTCATCTTCATGACCGAGAACGCGCCGCGGCCCAAGGACGCCATCGATGTTACCGTCATCGGCCATCAGTTCTGGTGGGAGTACCGCTATCCCAAGCTCGGAGTTGTCACCGCCAATGAGCTCCACGTCCCGGTCAGCGATCCCAGCCATCCCACGCCAACTTACCTCACCATGGAGTCGGCTGACACCGACCACAGCTTCTGGGTGCCCGCCCTTGCCGGCAAGTTGGACGTGCTTCCCAACAAGATCAACACCATGTGGCTTGACCCCCAAAAGCCCGGCATTTATCTCGGCCAGTGCGCGCAATACTGCGGCGTCGAGCACGCCAAAATGCTCATCCGCGTTTACGCCGATACGCCCCAGCAATTTGACGCCTGGGTCGCCGCGCAAAAGCGCCCCGCCGTCAATTACCCTGCCGTCGCCCAGGGCCGCCAGGTCTTCTTCCACAACGCCTGCATCGACTGCCACACCATCCAGGGGACCGCGGCCCATGGTATCTTCGGCCCCGACCTTACGCATCTGGCCAGTCGCGACACCATCGCCTCCGGCTCCGTCCTGCTCACTCCAGGCAACCTGCGCCTCTTCGTCCAGAACCCGGCCAATTTCAAGCCTGGCGCGCTCATGCCCCCCATGCATCTCAACGATCATGATCTGAACGCCGTCACGAAATATCTTTTGTCGCTCCGTTAACCGCTCGCGGAGGAGGAACCCATGGCTACTCAAATATCGGCGCCCGAACTTCCCAGCCAGACTTCGGGCTCGGCTCCCGGCGGTTTCTTCGCCCTGGTCACCGACTGGGTCACCACCGTCGATCACAAGAAGATCGGCATCATGTACATCGTCTATGCGCTGCTTTTCCTCGTCGTCGCCGGCGTCGAGGCCCTCCTCATGCGCATCCAGCTCGCCGTGCCCAATAACCATTTCGTCGCGCCGGAGACCTTCGACCGCCTCTTCACCATGCACGGCACCACCATGGTCTTCTTCGTCGGCATGCCCATCCTTTTCGGCTTCGGCAATTACCTTGTGCCGCTGATGATTGGCGCGCGCGACATGGCCTTCCCGCGCCTCAACGCCTTCAGCTTCTGGATCTCCGCCTTCGGTGGCTTCCTGCTTTACTTCAGCTACTTCGCCGGCAGCGGCCTTTACGGCGCGGGCACCGCCCCGGACGTGGGCTGGTTCGCCTATGCGCCGCTCACCGCGCGCACCTTTTCGCCCGGCCACAGCACGGACTACTGGACCCTCAGCATTCTGCTCAGCGGTATCGGCTCAATCGGCACCGCGCTCAACCTCGTCGCCACCACCCTCTGCATGCGCTGCAAGGGCATGAAGCTCAGCCGTCTGCCCCTGCTCGTCTGGCTTTACTTCGTCACCAGTTGCATGGCCTTCGTCGCCATCAGTCCGCTCACCGCCGCGCAAATCATGCTCCTCATCGATCGCGACCTCGGCGGCCATTTCTTTGACACTCAGGCCGGCGGCTCAGCTGTTCTCTGGATTCACTTCTTCTGGATCTTCGGCCATCCGGAGGTCTACATCCTCGTCCTGCCCGCCTTCGCCTTCGCCAATGAAATCATCCCCGTCTTCTCGCGCAAGGCCATCTTCGGTTATCCCGCCATGGTCGCCGCCACCGTCGGCATCGGCTTCATCTCGCTCAGCGTATGGGCCCACCACATGTTCACCGTCGGCCTTGGAGCGGATGCCAACGTCTTCTTCACCTTCTCCACCATGGTCATCGCCGTGCCCACCGGCATCAAAATCTTTAACTGGCTCGCCACCCTGTGGGGGGGCAACATCCACTTCGCCACCCCAATGCTGTTCGCCATCGCCTTCCTCTTCCAGTTCCTCGTCGCCGGCCTCACCGGCATCATGCTCTCCGCCTCACCCTTTGATTGGCAGCTCAGCGGTTCCTACTTCGTCGTCGCCCACTTCCATTACGTCCTGGTCGGCGCCATCCTCTTCATGATTTTCGCGGCCTTCTACTATTGGTACCCAAAGATGACCGGCCGCATGCTCAATGAAAAGCTCGGCAAGTGGCACTTCTGGCTTTTCCTCATCGGTTTCCATCTCACCTTCGACTTCATGCACATCCCCGGCCTGCTGGGCATGCCACGCCGGGTTTACACCTACGATGCCGACCGCGGATGGGCCATCTGGAACATGATCGTTTCCAGCGGCGCATTCCTTCAGGCCATTGCCATGCTCATCTTCGTCTACAACCTTGTCCGCTCCTACTTCAAAGGAGAGATCGCCGGGCCCGATCCTTGGGATGCCTGGACCCTCGAGTGGTCCGTCACCTCGCCCCCGCCCAGCTACAACTTCGCCGCCGAACCAGCCGTCGAAAGCCGCCGGCCGCTCTGGGACCTCAAGCACCCTGAGGACCCCGACACCACCTATGAATAAGCCCTTCCTTTCAGGAGCACGCAGATGAGTTCCGCCGTCGCAATCCCGCACCAGCCCGCCGAAGAGTGGTCTCAGCCCTCGCGCGGCGTCGTCGGCATGGCCTGCCTCATCGCCGCCGAGTCTGCCATCTTCCTCATCTTCGTCGTGGCGTACATCTTTTACACCGGCAAAAGCCTCACCGGCCCCACGCCGATACAGGTCCTTGACCTGCCCATCGTCGCCACCGTCTGCCTGCTTTCGAGCAGCCTCACCGTCCATTTCTCGGTCCACGAGCTGCGCCTCGGCCGTGTCGCGCGCTGTGCCTGGTGGCTCGCCGCCACCATCCTTCTTGGCGGCATCTTCCTCGCCAACACGGCCCTGGAGTGGTACAAGCTCATCGTTCACGACGGCCTCACCATCCGCACCAATCTCTTCGGCACCACCTTCTATTCGCTCGTCGGCCTGCACGCATCGCACGTCATCGTCGGCCTCATCATGCTCAGCCTCGCCTTCCTCTTCGCGCTCTGTGGCAAGGTCACATCGCACCACGCCGAACGCCTTGAGGTGCTTTCCCTCTACTGGCACTTCGTTGACGCGGTCTGGGTCGTCGTCTTCACCGTTGTTTATGTTCTCGGCCGCTAAGGCCTTCGCAGAGGTACGCAATGGAACACAAAAGCGAGTCCGGTCATCCCTTGGTCCACATGCCGTCTCCAACGGCCTGGCCCATCGTGCTCGCCCTCGGGCTCGCGCTCGTGGTCACCGGCATGGTCACCAGCGGCTACATCAGCCTCCTCGGCGCGGTCATGGTCCTCGCCGGCAGCGTCGGCTGGTTCCGCAACGTCCTGCCCGTTGAAGCGCATCAGATGGTCGAGGCCGCCGACGAACCCGTCGTCATTGAGAGCGCGCGCAAATCCATTGAGCGCCTGCCCACCGGCCCCATGCACCGCAAGATGATCCCCGTCGAGACCTTCCAGATCACCACCGGGCTAAAGGGCGGAGTCGCCGGCGGCATCGCCATGGTCGTGCCCGCCACCGCATTCAGCCTCATCAAATACCACAGCCTCTGGTACGCCATGAACCTTATGGCCGCCGGCGGCTTCATCAGTTGGGCCAACGAAAGCAACGCATTCCTCGCCGCCTTCCATCTCCGCGGCCTCCTCGCCGCCCTCGCCATCCACACCGTTACTTCGCTTCTCGTCGGCCTGCTTTACGGCGCCATGCTCCCCATGTTCCCCAAGTGGCCCATCCTCACCGCCGGATTCCTCGCGCCGCTGCTCTGGACCGGCCTGCTCGCCTCCACCCTCAACTTCGTCAGTCCCATCCTCAACGCGCGCATTGACTGGTACTGGTTCATCCCGTCGCAAATCGCCTTCGGCCTCGTCTGCGGCTTTGTTGTCAATCTCCAGGCCAAGGTGCGCACGCCGCAGTTCCAGGCCCTGCCCTTCGCCGTCCGCGCCGGCATCCACGGCGACTTCGGCGAAATCGACGACCAGTCCGCGCAAGACTCCGGAAAAAACGAGGACGTGCAATGAGGAAAGCCCCTTCGCATTCGTCCGTTTCCTTCTTTGCCGCCGTGGCCCTCGCCGCCGCGGCCTTGGCCGTCTCCGGTTGCAAATCCATGCCCGGCTACCCCAAGCCCGGTCCGGAGGTCCCGCGCCCCTCGGCCGTCCTCGACTTCCCCACCCTCTACAAGGAAAACTGCTCCGGCTGCCACGGCACGAGTGGCCGCAACGGCGCGGCGCTCGCGCTCAAAAATCCTGCCTATCTTGCCGTCGCCGGGGCTGACAATCTCCGCAAGGCCACCGCCAACGGCGTTCCCGGTACCCTCATGCCCGCCTTCGCCCAGAGCGCTGGCGGCATGCTCACCGATCAACAAATCAACGCCCTCGTTCAAGGTATGCTGACAAACTGGGGCCGCCCCGCCGACTTCGTCTCCGTTGCTCTTCCGCCTTACGCCGCCTCCGCGCCCGGCAATCCCGCCGCTGGCCAGAGGGTATTTGTCGCCGCCTGCGCCCGCTGCCACGGCGACAACGGCGCCGGAACCCCTCCGCCGGCCAAGGGCCAATCCGGCGACCCTCACGCTGCCCACGGCTCTATTGTTGACCCCGACTATCTTGCTCTCGTCAGTGACCAGAACATCCGCAGCTTCATCCTCGCCGGCCACACAAATCAGAACATCCCCGACTGGCGTGGCTATCTCACCGGCCCCGGCGCACATCCGCTCTTGACACCGGAAATCACCGACGTCGTCGCCTGGATTGTCAGCCATCGCACTTCACCCGCGCCTTCCGCCCAATCATCCTCCGCATCGGCTCCCGTGCCGTCCATGCCCAAATCGACAAAACCAAAATCTCCCATAAAGGAGAAGCCATGAGCACGCCGCACAACCCTGTTCCCAGCCCGCAACCTGAAGAAACTTCCGCGTCCGCCCAGCCCGACCTGCATTCGCGCCGCGCCTTTCTCTTCAAGCTCTCGCTTCTTCTCAATGGCGCAGTCGGCGCCGCACTCGCCGTGCCCATCCTCGGCTATATCCTTAGCCCCGCGCTCAAGAAAGGCGCAAGCTACCGCTCCTGGGTCTCGCTCGGTCCCATCGATAATTTCCCCGAAGGCGAAACCCGCCTCGCCGACTTTCGCAATCCCTACACCACCGCCGCCGACGGCGAAACCGGCAACGTCGCCTGCTGGGTCCGCCGCATCCAGGGCAAACAATTCCAGGTTTTCGCCATCAACTGCGCTCACCTCGGCTGCCCCGTCCGCTGGTTTGCGCAGTCGCATCTCTTCCTCTGCCCCTGCCACGGCGGAGCTTATTACGAAGACGGCGCACGCGCCTCCGGTCCGCCCGAGCGCGGCCTCTTCCAATATCCCTACACCCTTGCCGGCAATCATCTCCTCATCGATGCCGGGACCATGCCCACGCTCTCCAATGAAGCCTGCAACCAGAAGATGCCCTTCATCCAGATTGAACCCCAGCCGCCCGTCGCATCCGCGCAGGATGCCGTGCTCTCCGCGAGGTCCAGCGAATGGCACTCCTGAACCTTCCGCCCAACTCGCCCGCCGGCAAGCTCTACAACTGGTTCGAGCAGCGCCTCGGTCTCGGCAAGCCCGCCATTGAAGCCGCCGAGCATCCCATCCCCGCCAGCAGCGCCAGTTGGTGGTATGTCTTCGGCTCCGCCGCCACCGTCCTGCTCGGCCTTCAGGTCGCCACCGGCATCCTGCTCGCCCTTGTTTACAATCCATCGGCCGGCGAAGCCTGGTCCAGCCTCCAGTTCCTCAACCACAACGTCACGCTCGGCTGGTTCATCCGCGCCCTTCACGGCTGGGGCTCGGACTTCATCATCGCCATCGTCCTCATCCATCTCGCGCAGGTCTTCCTCTTCGGCGCATACAAATACCCCCGCGAACTCACCTGGATCGTCGGCGTCTTCCTGCTTCTGCTCACCCTCGGCATGGCCTTCACCGGCCAGGTTCTCCGCTTTGATCAGGATGCCTACTGGGGCCTCGGCATCGGCGCGTCCATTCTTAGCCGCGTCCCCTTCATCGGCGGCCCTCTTGTCCATCTCATGCTCGGCGGACCCATCATCGGCGGGCCCACCCTCGCCCGTTTCTTTGACCTCCACGTCTTCATCATTCCCGGCCTGCTCCTCGCCATGGTCGGCCTTCATCTGCTCATGGTCCTCCGCCTCGGCATCAATGAGTGGCCCATGCCCGGCCGCGTCGTCCGCAAGGCCACTTACGACCGCGAGTACCACGAGGAAGTTTCGAAAAGCGGTGTTCCCTTCGTGCCCGACGCGGCCTGGAAAGACGCCCTCTTCGCCGCCGCCATCATCCTCGCCGTCATCGCCTGCGCCCTGCTCTTCGGCCCCTTCGGCCCCACCGGCCAGCCTGATCCCACCATCATCCAGACCGCCCCCAAGCCTGACGTCGCCTTCCTCTGGATCTTCGCCGTCCTCGCCTACCTGCCGGCGTACATGGAAACCCCGGCCCTCTTCATCGCGCCCGTCGTCATCATCGGCGCCATGCTGCTGCTGCCCATCGTTGCCGGCGAAGGCGAGAAACACTGGTCCCGCCGCCCTGTCGCCGTTCTCATGGTCTCGGTCATTGCCGTCGCTCTCGGCATCTTCACCCAGCTCGGCTCCCGAACACCCTGGAGCCCCGTCATGGACGCCTGGTCCGCCGCGCCCGTTCCGGTCGCATATCTCCAGAACCGCACGCCGCTTCAGCGCGAAGGCGCAATTGTTCTCCAAAACAAGCAGTGCCGCGACTGCCACTCTCTCGGCGGAGTCGGCGGCAAGCGCGGTCCCGCGCTCGATGCCGTCGCCTCCCGCATGACCGAGGACCAGCTCATTCGCCAGGTCCTGCAGGGCGGCGGAAACATGCCCGCCTACGGCAACGCCCTCAGCCCGGCGGAAACCCACGCCCTCGTCAGCTTTCTGATGACCCTGCGCGGCAACCATCTCGCCCCGGCTGTCGACGCATCGCGCAAACTCGTGACCTCAGGAGCCCTGTGCGTGCCAGTCGCGCCCGCGGCCTCAACCGTGCACTAGCCCATGTCGCCCGCCGTCCAATCCGTTCTTGATGACTGGACACTCCCCATCCCGCTCACCGTCCTCACCCTGCTCACCTGCATCGTCTATGTGCGCGGATGGTTTGCCCTCCGCCGCACCCGTCCCCGCCAATTCGACTCGATGCGCCTCGCCTGGTTCCTCTCCGGCATGGCCAGCCTCTGGTTTGCGATAGGCTCGCCCATGGACGCCTTCGCCGACGTCTTGCTCAGCGCTCACATGGTCGAGCACATCATCCTCATGTCCATCGTGCCACCGCTTGTCCTCATGGGCCAGCCCGTCGTACCGCTCCTGCGCGGCCTTCCCAGATTCCTGCGCAAAGGCGTCGCCGGCCCGCTACTCCGCTTGCGTTGGCTGCGCCGCTTCTTTCACTGGCTCACACGCCCGGTCGTCGCCTGGCTTGCCCTGAACGTCGCCCTGCTCTCCTGGCATGTCCCCGCCGCTTACGACTACGCCCTCGAAAACGAGACCGTCCACGACATCGAACACCTCTGCTTCCTCATCGGCTCAATCCTCTTCTGGGGTTGCCTCATCCGCCCCTGGCCCGCCGCGCCCCGCCGCCATGACTGGTCCATCCTCCTCTTCCTCATCACCGCCGACGGCGTCAACACCGCCCTCTCCGCCTTCCTCGCCTTCTGCAACCGTCCCGTCTACACCTATTACGTCACCCACCCCAACCCCTTCCACATCGCGCCCCTGCCCGACCAGGTCCTCGGCGCGGTCCTCATGTGGGTCATCGGCTCGGTCGCCTTCCTCTTTCCCGCCTTCGGCATCACCCTCCAGCTCCTGCAGCCGTCGCGACAGCGCCGCGCCTCCCTCCATCGCGCCTGAACCCGCCCAATCTCCCCGCTCCTCCAACCTTCCCGTCCACCTTCGCCCGCTTTTTCCGACAATAAAACTGGTGACGCACATGCGTAAGCGCGTCGCACCCTCCTTTGCCGTGAGATGGATGTGTTTCTTAATTTGCTGTGTTTTTCCCCTTCTCGCAGGGATAGAAGCCACTTTGGGAGGGCCTATAGACATCGCAAAAGTCAGTTCTATGATGACCTCCAAATATGTCTCGGTACAGCAAAATCCCAAAGACACTGAGACGCATTGTTCCCTTCTTATGGGCGTCAAAGATCTCTTGAGAAACCACATTCGGATGACCCTGATCACGGCTACCTGGGAACTGGTGCGATTCCCCGAAAGACCCGGGAGAGAGAATAGTTGGAGGGCTGAAGCGCTGATCGCGGCGATATCCGACAGGAGGTTCAGCTTCGCCGGGCAGATCATCTACCCCGAAACGAATGCGCAGATCGCGCGCTATTGTCTTGCCAGTGTTTCTGAAGATTATCTTTACATCCCAAGGTTTACCGACCTCGGGGGGGCCGGATATTTCAGTGACAGAAACCCACGCTCTTTGATCCAAATGATTCTGCTTAATTATGGCTTCGATGCTCTTCTGACTCACTTTCTGAGACTGGTCCGTCGAGCGCGCCATCCAATTGAGATTGCCAATGGCGCTCCACACCTGTTGGGTGGATTGCTCACCGCTTCGCTTCATCTCCGCGAGTGTATCGCGCATGGTCGCAAGTTGGCGTGCGGAAATGAATGCATAGGCGATTGTTGCGAGCATAATGATTGCAGTACAGACTATATTGGCCTGCGTGTGCGCATCCGACCTTTTGAATCGCTGCCACCAGTTCATCGCATTCTGATCCTTTTGTTTGGGCCCGCCCTCATGGGAATCGGGGGGATTCCCAGCCCTCGGCATAATCATATTTAAGGGGCCATGGCGACATCGCGTAGTTGCCATCGCGCCAATGCTGATTAGGAGTTCGATGTTCTGCAAATGCGTTTAAATCACGAATACCACGAAGGGCCGAAAACAGGCGAGAACTTTGAGAAGCTGGCGCGGGCCGCTTTCGAACGTCGAGGCAAAGCCAACAAGACGTAAATGCCACAGCGGCTAAGCAGATTGAACGCACTTTCGACGCCAGCCGTCCCTCCCTTCGCGCACTTTTCCACAACCCCACCCAAATCCCTCCTGTATCGTGCTAACTAATCCTTTAGTTGCTCGTCCAACCCTCTGTAAGAGAAGGGTCCGGGCAAGCAGGGCTCATCCGTTCCGCCCAACTCGAACCCACGAAACCGCCATGCCGCCAAAAAAGTCCAACACGCTGACCGAAGCCGAGTTGAGATTGATGAAGATCCTCTGGCGGCGCGGCGAATCCGCCGTCACCGACCTCGTCGCGGCCATGCCCGAAGGCGAAACCCTCGCCTACAACTCGGTCCTCACCACCATCCGCATCCTCGAGCAGAAGGGCTACGTCACTCATCGCCAGGAGGGCCGTGCCTTCCTCTACACGCCCGCCGTGGCCGAGCAGGAAGCCGGCCGCAGTGAGGTCCGCCACGTCCTCAGCCGCTTTTTCGGCAACTCCCGCGAGAGCCTCTTACTCTCCCTTCTCGGCGACGGCGAAGTCTCTTCCGAGGAGCTCGTGCGCCTTCGCGAAGCCATCCGCCGCGCCGATCCCGATGCTGCATCTGACAAGGCAGGGGAGGTTTAGCGAATGCATCTCGAAATGCTTCTCGATTGGCTCTCCCATTCGCTTCCTGCCGCGCCGCACGCCCTTCGTGCTCTCTCCGCCTCGCTCGCGCCCGTCGCCGCTGCCGGCCTCTGGCAGGGTCTCGCCCTCGCCGCGGCTCTTGCTCTGGCCCTGCGCATCGCTCCGCGACTCTCCGCCGCTCATCGCTTTGCCCTCTGGGCTGCCGGATTCGCCGCGCTCGTCAGCCTTCCCTTCCTGCCGATGCTCGCACGCGCGGCCGCCTCCACCGCCGCCTCATCGCTGCCGGCAGTTTCCCCGCCTGCCCCGTCCGCATGGCTCCAACTCAGCCTCAACTGGAGCCTCGGCCTCGCCGTGCTCTGGGCGGTCGCATCCCTCGGTCGCGCCGTCGCTCTGGCTGCGCACTCGCTCCAGCTTCGCCGCCTTTGGCGCAGTGCCACGCCCGTTCTCGCGAGCGACTCGCGCATCGCCGCCCTCGCCAACTTGCCCATCTTCGACGGCCGACGCGCGCTGCAGCTCTGCACCACCACGCAGCTGGATCGCCCCTCCGTCATCGGCTTCTTCGCCCCGCGCATCCTCATCCCCCACTGGCTGCTCGGCCGCCTCACCCCCGGCGAGCTCCGCCAGATTGTCCTCCACGAATCTGAACATCTGCGCCGCCACGACGACTGGACCAACCTCCTCCAAAAGCTCTGCCTCGTCCTCTTCCCGCTCAATCCCGCGCTCTGGTTCATGGAGCGCCGCCTCTGCCGCCAGCGCGAAATGGCCTGCGACGAGGGCGTCGTCCGCATCACCCGCGCCCCGCATGCCTAC
>JBAUEO010000028.1:0-42346 GCA_049678625.1 Occallatibacter sp.
GGATTGGCGACGGCGTGGAGGACCAAAACCACTGGCTGAACTTTGCGGCGAGCCACATGTCGGCAGCAGAGATTGCGGCGGCCAAGGAGAAGGCGCACAAGTGGCTGGTGGCGCATCCGGCGAGGAAGTAGCGGGTTAGCGAGACGGCAAGTCAGCGAGACGGCGAGACAGCGAGTCAGCAAGTCAGCGAGACGGCAAGTCAGCGAGACAGCAAGTCAGCGAGACAGCAAGTCAGCAAGTCAGCGAGACGGCAAGTCAGCGAGACAGCAAGTCAGCGAGACAGCAAGTCAGCGAGACAGCAAGTCAGCGAGTCAGCAAGTCAGCGAGACGGCGAGACGGCCGGAAGGCCGCGCGGCCGGGGTGTTTCACAAATTCTGGTAATTATCGGCAAATTGGCTCAAGAAAAAGCACGTTACCGAAGGCCCTATAGCGGATGTGTACCTCGCAGGGGGGTGGGGGGTGCCGCCTCCGGTCGGCAGGGAATAGGGATTCGGGAATAGGGATCAGGCGCGGCGGTGGCTGGCCTGCCATGACTCCTATTTTCATGGGCCGGATTCGCGGCAATCATCGGGAAACGCGGGCGGGGTTTTGGGGGGTGAGGTCCGTGGTCTCACCGGTGCCCGAAGCGAGGGGCCGGGGGTGCTCGCCCGAGTTTATGGAGTTTATTTCGCTTCGACATAAACTAGTGTAAACTCTTTATAACCATGGACCCAAGAATAAACCCCTTTGCGCCAGGAGCCGGGTCACAACCACCAGAACTTGCGGGTCGCGACGGCGTCTTAAGTGAGGCCAGCATAGCCTTGGCTCGCGTCAAAAATCGGAGGCCATCTAAGAGCCTGATTTTAGTCGGTTTGCGTGGCGTAGGGAAGACAGTATTGCTGAACAGGATTTGGGAGACAGCCCGGGAAGAGGGCTTCAAATCAGTACTTATCGAGGCACATGAGGACAAGCGCATTGAGGAGTTGCTGATCCCCCCACTCCGCCAAATCCTCTTTTCTCTCGACGCGCAAGAAAACGTTAGCGATAAGGTCAAACGTGGGTTTCGCGTATTGAGCAGCTTTATTAAAGGCCTGAGGGTGAAGATCTCGGAGATTGAGTTCTCTGTCGACCCTGAACTCGGAGCCGCAGACAGCGGTGATCTTGAGGCCGACCTCGGTGAGCTATTCGTCGCCATCGGAGAAGCAGCCGCAGATCGGGGAACTGCTGTCGCACTCTGTGTGGATGAGCTTCAATATCTGGATGAAAGGGAACTTAGCGCCTTGATTATGGCGATTCATCGCATTAATCAGCGCAATCTTCCATTGACACTCATTGGAGCTGGGTTGCCGCAAATTGTGGGGTTCACAGGAAAATCTAAGTCATATGCCGAACGCTTGTTCAATTTTCCTCCTGTTGGAAAGCTTAACGCGCAAGATTCGGCAAGTGCGCTGCAAAGTCCCGTTCGTTCCAATGGAGCAGAGTTCACAGAAGATGCGATCCGGGAGATCTTGTGTGAAACGCGAGGTTATCCGTA
The DNA here is from genome assembly GCA_049678625.1 of Occallatibacter sp. Classification (GTDB taxonomy): domain Bacteria; phylum Acidobacteriota; class Terriglobia; order Terriglobales; family Acidobacteriaceae; genus Telmatobacter. Next base: position 1,514 of record JBAUEO010000028.1, read on the forward strand.
TTTTTTGCAACAATGGGGGCATGAAGCTTGGAACATCGCCGCAAGTTCGCCCATAACCTTGGATAACATTAAGGTCGCAAGCAAGGTGGCCATTGCAAATCTTGATCAAAGCTTCTTTCGTGTCCGATTTGATCGACTCACGCCTCGTGAGAAGGAGTACATGCGCGCCCTAGCCGGATTGGGGGACGGAAGCCAAAGGTCAGGAGAAATTGCTGCGGCCCTTGGAGTAAGGCCGCAATCAATCGCGCCGATTCGGTCCAGCATCATCAAGAAGGGGATGATCTACAGTCCAGCATATGGTGATGCCGCATTCACCGTCCCCTTGTTTGGAGACTTCCTACTTCGCAACATGCCACGCTGAATTTCATGAGCAATAAAGCCTCCTTGGCGCGCCACCTGATGTCGGCTGTCGCCTGCAAATGTGATTGAATAGTAGGGATGGGTATTGGGCGAAGGTCGACGGTGCGGGGGCGGCGGATTGCGGCGTGGCGGAAGGTGCGCGAGCTGGAGATGGTGGCGCGTGCGCTCTGGACGACGGGGCATCCGGTGCTGGCGCAGATTGTGCCGATGCGGTTCTGCAACCTGAGCTGCGCCTACTGCAATGAATACGACAAGGTGAGCAAGCCGGTGCCGCTGGACGAAATGTTCCGGCGGATTGATGCGCTGGGACGGCTGGGGACGGCGATGGTGGGCATCAGCGGCGGGGAGCCGCTGACACATCCTGAGCTGGACGAGATTATTGGGCGGATACGGCGGACGGGCGCGATTGCGGGGATGATTACGAACGGCTATCTGCTGAACGCGGAGCGGATTGAGCGGCTGAACCGTGCGGGGCTGGACCACCTGCAGATCTCGATAGACAACGTGGAGCCGGACGAGGTTTCAAAGAAGAGCCTGAAGGTGCTGGACAAGAAGCTGGAGATGCTGGCGGAGCACGCCGAGTTCCACGTGAACATCAACTCGGTGGTGGGCGGGGGGTTCAAGAATCCTGAGGACGCGCTGGTGATTGGGCGGCGGGCGCTGGGGCTGGGGTTTGAGTCGACGATTGGGATTATCCACGACGGGAGCGGGCAACTGAAGGCGCTGCGGCCGGAGGAGGCCGAGGTCTACTTCGCGATGACACGCCGGAAGAAGACCAACTACGCGCGGTTTGACAAGTTTCAGGCGGCGATTGTGGAGGGGCGGCCGAACGAGTGGCGCTGCCGGGCGGGGTCGCGGTACTTGTATATCTGCGAGGACGGGCTGGTGCACTATTGCAGCCAGCAGCGCGGGTATCCGGGGGTGCCGATTGCCGAGTACACGAAGGCAGACCTGAAGCGGGAGTTCACGACGGCGAAGAGCTGCGCGCCGAATTGCACGATTGGGTGCGTGCACCGGATCAGCTACATTGACCACTGGCGCGCGCCGCAGACGCGGATGGTTTCGCCGGGGATGACATCGCCGGAGACGCCGGAGCTGGTGAGGATTCAGACGGCGGAGTGAGGCGATGGCCTCAGGGGTGATGGGCGGTCCGCTGTGAAAAGCAAGGGCAAATGCAGGTCCCCTTCGACTTCGCTCAGGGCAGGCTTTCGGCTCCCTTCGCTGAAGCTGCGGTCGCTCAGGATGACAGGACAGAAGAACAATGCAGGTCCTTCGACTTCGCTCAGGGCAGGCTTTCGGCTCCCTACGCTTGCGCTGCGGTCGCTCAGGATGACAGGACAGAAGAACAAATGCAGGTCCTTCGGCTCCCTACGCTGAAGCTGCGGTCGCTCAGGATGACAAGACAGTGGAGACGCGGAGAGTGTGCTCTCCCACTCATGCGCAAAAGGCGCGCATGAATGGGGCACCCACGGTTGGTGGCGGGTTGAGGATCGCGGCTTCCCAGGTCCCAGAAGCGGGACCCTTCGACTTCGCTCAGGGCAGGCTCTGGGCCACCCATGATTGGTGCAAACACCAAGCGGTCAGGCCCTTAGTGCTTGCGTGTGGTGTGGTGGGTGGAGTGCGCGGCCTGGATGGGGTGCGAGATGGTCATTGCGCGGTCGATGTCGCGGTAGAGGTCGGAGTCAGGGTTCTGGACCCAGATCCACGGGGCGGAGGGGTTGTTGGTGACGATGAAGATGGTGGGGGTGAGGTGGATGCCGATGCGGTCGCCGAGGGCCTTGTCGGCGTCGACTTTGGCGGCGAGCTTGCCTTCCGGGTCAGTGGCGAAGGGCAGGGCGATGCCGTGCTCTTGCGCGAATCGCTGGGTGAATTCGGTGAGCATGTTGGGGTTGTAAATGGAGTTCTGGTTGGCGAAGACCTCATTGCGGTACTCGTCGCCGAGCGCGTTGCTCTTGAGGTCAAACCAGCGGGCGCGGATGGCGGCGTTGCGGCTCCAGGTGTGGTAGGGGATGAGGAAGTCGTGGCGAGTCCAGGGGATGTGGTACTTGGCCGCGGCCTTGATGAGCAGAGGGTTGGCGTTGGCGCAGGCGGGGCACTCGAGGTCGTCAAACTCGACGATGGCCACGCGCGCGCCGGCGGGCGGACGGAGGGCGGGGCTGTCCTGGAACTGTGCGGATTGGGCGCGGAGACCGGTGGGCGCGAGAAGGGCAACGCAAGCCAGGGCAAGGAAGAGAAGGCGAAGGCGAAGGAGGGAGCGAAGCGAAGAAAAAGAAAGAGTCATGAGCAACCTGTAGGGGTTAGACAGCGTTTTGACGCGTATGGTTGCAGGGCCGGCGAGCGAGCCTTGCAAAAGGCCGGGCAGTGCGGAGGGCGATGAAGGATGCGCCCGGAGACGCGCTGCGCGGCGGGCGGGGTTCTTGCCTCCCTATTGATTGTAACGGGTGAAAGCGCGGGAAGTTGCGGCAGACGGGGCTATTGGCGGTCGCGCTTGCGCTGGGCAATCCACTGCTTCCATTTGTAGTCGGCGAAGAGAGAGCCGGCGACGAGAAGGACGCCGAGAACCGCGAAGACGATGAAGAGCAGGCGCATGGCGGTATCAGGATTGCACAGTTATTGCCTTGGGGGTTGAACAGGCCGCGGCATGGAGCCCGGTTTTGATTTTGTGGCACTTGCGGGACGACTGAAGGCGTGCCCTGTTCAAAGCCGGGGGTTGAAAAGTTTGGTGGGCGGGGAAGTGCGAAGAGCAAATGCAGGTCCTTCGACTCCCTTCGCTTGCGCTTCGGTCGCTCAGGATGACAAGTCAGAAGGACAAATGCAGGTCCCCTTCGACTTCGCTCAGGGCAGGCTTTCGACTTCCTTCGCTTGCGCTTCGGTCGCTCAGGATGACAGGTGTGTGGGGTATGCGACCTCCGCTCAAGATGACAAAGCGTTGTGGCTGGCTGGAATGTACGGGCTGAAGCCCGTACCCTTCACCCGAAGCGCGTGCACTTCCGCGAGCCCATCCGTGGGGGCACTTCAACAGGTTTCATCATTACCGTCTCGGCAATTCGCTAGCGGCCTGCGACGAGGACGGTGAAGCTGCCGGGGATCATGGCCGGGCGTCCGCGGGGATTTTCAGGCGAGGGAGCGGGACGCGGGCCGAACTGGGCGGTGATGAGATAAATGCGGTCAGTGGCGGCATCGTAGCCGAGGGTGCGCGCGCCGCGCATGGTGGAGAGGGTTTCGATGGTGGGGTAGCCGGGCTTGGCGGCATCAATGACGGAGAGCACGCCTTCGCCGCAGGAGACGAGAACGAGCTTGTGACGGGCGCTCCAGCGGACGGCGTCGGGGCCTTTGCCGATGGAGGGGTTGGCGAGAAGCTTGCCGGTGCGCGAGTCAAGGACGGACATCTTGTTGCCCTCGCAGACGGGAAAGAGGCGATGGCCTTGGCGGTCAAGGGCGAGTCCGGAGGGCGAGTCGCAGCCGGCGGGCCAGGTGGCGGTGAGCTTGAGGGTGCGGGCGTTAAGGCGGACGACCTCGCTCTTGTCCTCAATGTTGTCAAAGACGGTGCCGCGGCCGTCGACCTGGGGGAACTCGGGCTTGCCGGGCAGGGCGATGGTGGCGACGACCTTGCGCCGGGCGGCGGAGATGACGGTGACCGAGTGGCTGCGGCCGTTGAAGGCCCAGACGGTTTGCGTGGCGGGCTCAAAGATGATGCCGTCGGGATGTTCGCCGGCGGGAATGGTGGCGACCTTGGCGAGGGTGTGGCGGTCGAACTCGACGACCACATTGGCGCCGCCGTCGGTGATCCAGCCGTGTTTGCCGGCGGTGTCAAAGGCGACTCCGTGGATGCCGTGGAGGCCGCCGATGGTGCCGATGAGCTTGCCGGAGTCGGAATTGAGCACATCGACGTGGTCGCCGCGGGTGATGTAAACGCGGTGGGCGGCGGAGTCCACGTGGAGATAGTCCCAGCCGCCGGGGTCGGCGAGCTTCCACTGGTGGAGGATGTGGTAAGGCGCAGTCGCGCCGGCAGCGGCGGGTTGCGCGGCGAGCGGAAGCGCGGCGGCGGAGAGACCGAGAAGGAGAGAAGCGGCAAAGAAGGAACGAACGGGAATGCGCAGGGAAGGAAGCATGGTTGGAAGCTCCGCGTAGGGCTCGGCGAAGTGGCCTTGCGCGCCGGCGGGAGAATTGTTGCACACGAAGGTTAAGGAATGCTGAAGACGGGCGAGCGGAAACCGCTTGCCAGCCTGAAATCGCTGTGCGACTCTTCGAGGGATGGTTTCCCGTCCATGGAAGTCTTTCCTGCGCGATACGCCGGGTTTTGTGTTGCTGCTGGCGGTGCTGCTTTTGCAGGCGGCGATGGGACACGGCCAGACGGCGGCCTCGGCCTCCGATTTGTCTGCGAATCCGCCCGCGACCTTCAGCATTGAGGGCAATCACCCGCAGGTCGCTTCGCTGGATGGGTTGTGGCGCTTCCATCCGGGCGATGATGCGCGATGGGCTGAGCCCGGCTTCGACGATTCGCACTGGGCATTGATTCGATCAGACAAGCCGTGGAACCGTCAGGGCTATCCGCATACCTTTGGGTATGCGTGGTATCGCTTTACGTTTGAACAGCGCGATGGCTCGCGGTCGCTGGCGTTGCTGTTGCCGAAGGTTGTTTCGGGCTATCAGATCTATGTGAATGGCCAACAAATTGGGAGCGTGGGCTCGGCAACGCCCACCCATGATCCCCGCGGCTTTCCACGCCCGCAGGTCTTCCAGATTCCCACCGGCGCCGCCGGCCCGCGGATGCTTCACTTCGCCGTACGCGTCTGGGCGTATCAGCCCCTGGCATTCTGGGCGGGCGCGGGCATGCGCGACGGGCGCAGCGCCGTGGGCGATCCGGCAGTGCTTGCGCGGCAGCTCTTCGATGAGGATGCGGCATTCGCCGTGAACTACGTGAGCGAGTACGGGTTTGGCCTGCTCGAGCTTGTGGCCGGCATCACTGTGCTGGGGCTGTATCTGTTTCATCCGGCAGACAGGGAATACATGTGGTTCTCCATTGTGTTTCTTGCGGACGCCGTTGGCGCACTGCTCCACCTGATGTTGAACCTTGCTTCCATGCCGTTCATCCTGTGGCGTTCGTCGGCTTTGGTCATGGAGGCGCTGTCCGGAATCGCGACGCTGATGTTCTTCTCCATCGTCCTCGGCGCACGCCGGTCAGTCTTGTGGTGGCTTGCCTGCATTGCGCTGGCGGCAAGCCCGCTGACCGCGGCATTGATTTACTTTCAATGGACAAGTGTCGGGGTTTCCTTTGCGGTCGAGGCCTTGTGCCTGCTTCCCATGCAGTTTTGGATTATCGGAATTCTGGCGGTGTATGCAATCAGAAGGAATATCGACGCCCGGCTTCTGCTGATTCCAGCGGCGCTTTATTACGGCGCCGACCTTGTCGGTCTCTTAGGCCGCATTACATGGCAGATCACAGGGAATCCAAATCTCGACTTCGGATATGTTTCGCTCCTGAGCCGGCCTTTTCCGCTGGGCCTGATCGACGTGATTCACTTTCTCTTTATCCTTGCGCTCTTAATCTTTCTCGTGCGCCGGTTCTCGCTGGCGCGGCAGCGGGAGACGCGGCTCTCCAATGAGATGGAAGCGGCGCGCAGCATTCAGGCGCTGCTGGTGCCGGCGGCTGCGCCCAGCACGGCGCGCTTTGCGGTGGAGAGCGTATATCTGCCGGCGAACGAGGTGGGCGGCGACTTCTTCCAGATCATTCCCAACCAGGCGGACGGCAGCCTGCTGATTGTGGCGGGAGATGTATCCGGCAAGGGACTGCCGGCGGGAATGCTGGTGGCTCTGCTGGTGGGGGCGATTCGCGCGGTGGCGGATACGTCGACGGATCCGCTGCGCATTCTGGAAGCGCTGAACCTGCGCCTGCTGGGACGCGGCGATGCGAAGGCGACTTGCCTTGCGCTGCGGCTGGATGCGGACGGAAGCGCGACGCTGGCGAATGCCGGACACCTGCCGCCCTATGTGAACGGGGAGCCCGTGAAAATGGAGGGCGCATTGCCCTTGGGCATAATGGCCAAGGCGGATTTCAGCGTGATGCGATTCCAGATGAAGGAGCACGATCGTCTTGTGCTTATCTCGGATGGTGTTGCGGAAGCGACGGACAGGAGCGGGAACCTTTTTGGCTTTGAGCGTGTGCGGGAGCTCGTGAAGACGGCGAAGAGCGCGGCGGAGGTTGCCGCGGCGGGTAAGGCGTTTGGACAGGAAGACGACATCAGCGTTGTTTCCGTGGTGTGCGCCGGCAGGGCAGTTGCGGCCGTTTAATCAGGAGCCGAGGAGGAAGCTGCGGCGTCAGGCGCGGGGCAGGCGAACTGTGACGGTGGTTCCCTGTCCGGGATTGCCGGGGCCGGGCTGGCTGGAGATTTCGATGGAGCCGCCGGCTTTTTCCGCGACGGCGCGGCAGATGGCGAGGCCGAGGCCTGCGCCGCCCGTGGCGCGGGCGCGCGAGGGATCGCCGCGATAGAAGCGATCAAAAACGTGAGGCAGAGCGTCAGGCGAAATGCCCTCGCCGCGGTCCTCGACGGCGAGCTCGACGGTGCTGTCGGCGGCGCGGAGATGCAGCTCAACAACGGAATCGGGCGGGCTGTGCTGGAGCGCATTGAGCAGCAGGTTGGAGACGAGCAGCGATGCGTCGTCGGGGGCGAGCGCGACGGGCACGGGGCTGATGGACGTGTTGGGCAGGCTTATGCGGACGCGGCGCAGTTCGGCGACGCTCGCGAGCTCGGCGGCGATTTGGCGGAGGGTCTCGGCAAGGTTGCAAGATGCGGGTGCTGCGGGTGCGGGCGAGCCTTCCACGCGGGCGAGGGTGAGCATCTTGGCCACGAGGTCTTCAAGGCGTGCAATGTCGGCCAGGCAGCGCTCGAGGCCGGAGTGGTATTCAGCGGCCGTGCGGGGCTTGAGCGCGATGAGCTGGAGCGAGGATTTGGCGACGGCGACGGCGGTTTTGAGCTCGTGGGCCGCGTCTGAGACGAAGGTGCGCTGCTGCAGGAAGGCGCGTTCAAGGCGGGCGAGGACGCTTTCGAGAGCATGCGTGAGCGGAGCAAGCTCGCGCGTGGCGCGTGCGCTTGCAGGAGGGTGGAATTCCCAGGAGTTCACGGAGACCTGGGAGGCGAGTGTGGCGAGCTGGCGCAGCGGGAGCAGGCCGCGATGGAGAAGCCAGGCGATGAGCGGGCCGGTGACGAGCAGCAGAAGCAGGCTGCCGGCGGCGTAGAACTCAACCGCGCCGCGGATGGCGCGCCATACATGCTCCGTGGGTATGCCATAGACAACGATGACGCGGCGCAGGATGCCGCCGCCGGGATCGCCGGGGTCAATGATGCGCGAGCCGCGCTCACGCAGGAGACGGTAATGTCGGCGGGCGAGCACGAGGCGCGAGAAGCCGTTGGCGGCCTGGGGATCATAGGCGGGCATGGCGCCCTGCCAGTTGGCGGAGCTGCCGAGGAGGCGGCCGCGCTGGTCCCAGACGACGAAGAGATCGTCAGACGGCAGGTGCAGATCCGGGCGGTCGAGCATGACGTTGTCGCCGGCGTCTTCGGCGTCCTGCACGGCTCCGAGGACGCTGTCGGCGCGTCCGCGAAGCATGACATCGAATGCGTGGAAGTGCGTGTGGCGTTCATAGCCGAGCGAGAGCAGGATGACGAGCACCGACGAGAGGAACTCAACGGCGAGGACGGCCGCAATGAGGCGGAATGCGATGGAGCGCGTGGACCTTCCTGGTGCGGGGCCGTGCGCAGTTTCCGGCGCGGCGTTAATTGCGGTCATCGGGCAGCTCCGGTGTGGGCTCGTGCCCCTGCCCGGGTGCCACCGCGAGGCGGTAGCCGCGTCCGCGCAGGGTTTCAATGACGGGCGGAGCGGAAGGCAACGCCGGGGGGAGCGCGGCATCGAGCTTTTTGCGCAGGTTGGAGACGTGCGCCTCGATGACGTTGGAGTGGTGCTCCCAGTTGTAGTCGTAGAGGTGCTCGAGGAGCTCGCGCTTGCTGGAGATTTTGCGCGGGTGGTGGATGAGGTATTCGAGGATGCGGTACTCAGTGGGCGAGAGATCGACGAGCGTGCCGGCGCGGCGGACGGTTTGCTCGAGCGAGTTGAGCTCAACGTCAAGAGCGCGGAGGATGGGATGCGCAGCACCCTTGCCGCGACGGATGAGCGCCTTGGAGCGGGCGATGAGCTCGCCGAGATCGAAGGGCTTGGGCAGGTAGTCGTCCGCACCGGCGTTGAGCAGGTCGATGATGGTTTGCTTGCCCTCTTTGGCGGTGAGGATGAGAACGGGTGTGCGGTCACCGCGGCTGCGCATGCGCTTGAGCAGGCTCTGGCCGTCGAGGCGCGGCAGCATGAGGTCGAGGATGACGAGATCATAGACAGCGGCGCGTGCAAAGTCGTCGCCGGCTTCGCCGTCGGCGGCCCAGTCCACGGCGAAGCCGGGGCCATCACGCAAGGCGGCGGAAAGATTTTCCGCCAGGCGGGTTTCGTCTTCCACGAGCAGCACGCGCATGGGGGAAGTATCTCCGACTCCAGTATGGACGCGGCAAGATTAAATGAGGCTGAAGCCACCTGCGGCAGGGCCTTATTGAGGTGTATCGAGCGGGTGCTGGGCCTGCTGGTAGAACTCGTCTTGGAGTTTGAGGCTCATGGTGTCGGCCTTGATGGCTTTGATGGCCTGGGCGATTTCGAGAGACCACTGTTTCTGGTCGAATGCGCCGAGCTGGGTGTTGGCGGCTGCGCCCCAGCCCGCGTAGTGGTTGGGGAAGCGCGCGTACCACCAGATGCCGGTGTATACGGAGCCGGGCAGCGGGTCGCGGTGCTGGTCCTCGCCGGACTCCTGTGTGGCGCGGTCGAGGTGGACGAGATCGGGCCGCGCGATGAGCATGTGGGAGGTTTCCACTTCACCGGCATGCATGTCATAGGGTGTTTTGAGCGCGGGACGGCCGGGGACGTTGAGGTTGGGCAGGCCGAAGACGTAGACGACGTAGTCATGCGCGCTGGCGAGCTGCGATTGCGCGAAGAGCGGCAGGAGAGACTCATTGCCGCCGTGGCCGTTGACGATGAGGATTTTTTTGCAGCCGTTGCGAGCCATTTCGTTGACGGTTTCCTGCAAAAGCGTGAGCTGGGTGGAGAGGCTGTAAGCGACGGTGCCGGGCTGGTGGCGCGCTTCGAAAATCTGCCCGAAGTAATACTGTGGAAAGACGACGGCGTACTGCTGCTTGACGGCGTTGAAGACGGCGAAGCGAACGTCGAGCAGGTCAGTGCCGATGGGCAGATGCGGGCCGTGCTTTTCAAGGATGCCGAAGGGCAGCACGCAGACGCCCTGTGCCTGATGGATGGCGCGGATGAAGTCAGGGCCGGTGAGCTCCTCCCAGTGGGTGGAGAGCGTGGACTGCGCTGGGCTGGATGGGGCTGGGCTGGACTGCGCGGCGGCGGACTGCGCGCGGCAGAAGGGCGCGAGCAGCAGTGCGCAGAGGAGAAGACCGAGGATATGTGAACGTTTCATGACGAAACCCCCATGAATGGCGTGGAACAGGCGATGATAGCACCGTGCGGGCGGCGCGGGACGTGCCGAATGCATTAGTCTTGGGGCTGCAGTCTCCATCCTCATTTCCGGAAATTTCTGTGCGCATTGTCCTCTCGAACATTGGCACCTTTGGAGACATCAATCCGCTGGTGGCGCTGGCGCTGGAGCTGAAGCGGCGCGGGCACGTGCCAGTGATGGCGCTGCCGAACGTGTACCGGCCGAAGATTGAGCCGCTGGGCCTGGAGTTTTGCGCGGTGCGGCCGGACATTGACCCCACCAACAACGTGCTGGTGGAGATGGTGTACGACGTAAAGCACGGCACCGAGCACGGGCTGCGGGATTTTTTGTTTCCGGCGCTCAGGCAGACTTATGACGACCTGACGGCGGCGGCCACCGAGCCCACGCGCGCGGACCTGCTGCTGCTGGGCGAGCTGAATTATGCGGGGCCGCTGGTGGCGGAGAAGACGGGGATCCCGTGGGCGAGCTATGTGCTGGCGCCGCTCTCATTTTTTTCGGCGTTTGATCCGCCGGTGCTGCCGCCGTATCCGCGTTTGGCGCGCGCGGACCGCACGCCGGGATTCGGGCGGGTGATCAAGCGGGTGGCGCGGTTGGCCAGCCGCAAATGGCCGGAGCCGATTTACGATTTGCGGCGGGAGCTGGGTTTGCCGCGCGGAACGAATCCGCTGTTTGACGCGAAGCACTCGCCGAACCTTGTGCTGGCGCTGTTTTCGCGCCTTCTGGGCGCGGAGCAGAAAGACTGGCCGGAGCACACGCTGATTACGGGCTTTTGCTTTTACGATTCTGACGCGGGCAATGCCGCGCTGCCTGCGCACCTGGAGAAATTTGTGTCTGAAGGCCAAGCGCCGGTGGTCTTCACGCTGGGGTCGGCGGCAGTGCTGGCGGCGGGAGATTTCTATGAGGTGTCCGCCGAGGCGGCCGAGCGGCTGGGCGTACGCGCGGTGCTGCTGATTGGGACCGATCCGCGCAACCGGCCGAAGCGGGAGTTGCCCGAATCGATTTGCGCGGCGGAGTACGCGCCCTACTCCGCGCTGCTGCCGCGGGCGGCGATGGTGGTGCACCAGGGCGGCGTGGGGACTACGGCGCAATGTTTGCGCGCGGGCAAGCCGATGTTGATTATGCCTTACTCGCACGACCAGCCGGACAACGCGCGAAGGATGCGGCGGCTGGGCGTGTCGCGGACGATTGCGAAGAGCGACTACACGGCGGAACGCGTGGCGCGGGGGGTGCGAGGCATGATGGACGAGCCGGAGTTTGCCGAGAACGCGCGCAAAGCCGCCGAGCAACTGGCGCACGAGGACGGCGTGAAGACGGCGTGCGACGCGCTGGAGGCGTTGCACGCGGCAACTCGAAAATAGTTGGCCCGCCAAGCGCTGGCGGCTAGACCCACTCGCCCTGGCGCATGAGCGGCTCGACCGCGCCGGAGCTGGCGATGCCGTCGATGTCGAGCTGGCCGGAGCCGATCATCCAGTCCACATGAATGAGGCTGTCATTCGCGCCTTTGGCGGCGAGTTGCTCGAGCGTGAGCTTGTCGCCGTCGCGCAAGCAGGAGGAGTATGCCTGGCCGAGTGCGACGTGGCATGCGGCGTTTTCATCGAAGAGCGTGTTGAAGAAGAGCATGCCGCTGGAGGCGATGGGCGAGGAGTGCGGGACCAGCGCGACTTCGCCGAGGCGGCGCGCGCCGTCGTCGGTTTCAATGAGTTTGCGCAGCACGTCTTCGCCGCGCGAGGCGCGGGCTTCAACGATGCGGCCGGCCTCAAAGCGGACCTGAATGCCCTCAATCATGGTGCCCTGATGCGAGAGCGGTTTGGTGGCGGTGATTGTGCCGTCGGCGCGGTCTTTGTGGGGCGTGGTGAAAACCTCTTCGGTGGGCATGTTGGGGATGCAGTAATTGCCGTTGCCGGCGGTGGTGCCGCCGCCGAGCCAGAGGTGATCGTCGGCGAGGCCGAGGCGGAAATCGGTTCCGGGGCCGCGATAATGCAGGGCGGAGTAGCGCTTCTCGTTGAGCAGCGCGGCGCGCTTGTGCAATTCGGCGTCGTGCGCCTTCCAGGCGGCGACGGGATCATCCATATTGATGCGCGTGGTTTGGAAGATTGCTTCCCAGAGGCGGGCCATGGCCGCGCCGGGCGCGAGATCGGGAAACATTGCAGCGGCCCATGCGGGCGTTGCGCCGGCGACGATGGTCCAGTTGATTTCGTGGCGCGTGATGAGCTCAAGCGCAGGGCGATAGGCTTTGGAGACGGCGCGATTGGCGCGGCCGACCTTGTCAGGGTCTTCATTGGAGAGCAAAGCAGGATTCGAGCCGGCGATGGCCAGGCGCGCGGAGCCGCTTTTGAAGGCCGCGCCCATGCCGTCATAGAGCCAGCCTGCGGCGTGGTCGAAGCTCGAATCAGGCGCGAAGCGATAGCGCATGAGCGCGGCTTCATCGTCAGCGTAAAGCGTGGTGACGAGCGACGCGCCGGCGCGATAAGCCTGCTCAGTGATGCGGCGGGCGAGCGGGACCGAGTCAAGCGAGGCAGTCATCACGAGCTCCTGGCCCGGCGTGAGGCCGAGACCCACGCGCACAGCAACCTGGGCGAGCATGTCGAGCTTTTCTTCGTGGGTGCGTTCGACGGCGAGCTTGGCGGTTTGCGTCATGATGCGATGTGCCCCTTTGCTTGCGAGAAGTGGCGCGGCGGACGGGCCGCGCGAAACGTGCGCCTGCGACAATGATAGCGAGCGAGGCGGGTGCCACGCTAAGCGAAGCAGCCGGTGCCGGCTTTGGCGAGCGCGGCTTTCAGGTCGCGCATGCTGATGCGGCTGGAGGCCTCGGCGGTTCCCGCGCCGCGCCAGTGGGTTTCAAGGCTGACGGCGTGATGGTAACCGTCGCGCATGAAGGCGCGAAGCTGGCCGACCCAATCGACGACGCCGGTGCCGACGGGCGCCCACGCCCACTTACCGCCGGGCTTGCGCACGACATTCTTGGCGTGGCAGTGGCCGATGCGGTGCTTGGGCAGGAGATTGTAACCGTTGGGATAAGGAAGGCTGCCGGGGAAGGTGGCGGCGTTGCCGGGGTCCCAGTTGAGCATGAAGTTGGGCTCGCGAAGGTCGGCGAGAGTGGCCGCGGCTTCAGCGCCGGTGGCCGTGTTGCAGTCCATTTCGTTTTCAAGCAGAAGAACGAATTTGTGCTTCGCGCATTTTTGAGCGGCGCGGCGCAGGGTTTCGTTCATGGCGGCGCGATAGGGCGAGGCATCGTCGAGACGCCAGAAGTCGAAGCAGCGAATGCGGTCGGTTCGAAACATTCTTGCGAGGTCGATGCAGTGGTCGAGGAGTGCGTCCTGCTGCTTGAAGGCGAAGTCGGCGTGGAACTCGGCGGTGCGGGGGCTGAATTTCGACTTGGGCGCGCCGGGCCAGTCGACCTTGTAGAGCGGGCTGGCGATGTCAGTGACGCGCAAATGATATTTCGCAAGAATGGCGCGGCTTTGCGCGAGCTCCGCAGCGTCAAGGTTGGTGAGGTTCTTGTTCCACATGCCGCGCAGCTCAATCCACTGGAGGCCGAAGTCATTTGCGGCGACGTGGCAGGCGTGGTCGAAGTCCTGCGAGATTTCGTCGTTGATGACGGAGACGCGGAAGGGGCAGCTTGCGCGCGCGAGGCGCGGCATGGCCGCAAAGGCAGCGGCCGCGGCGGATGCGCCAAAGAAATTTCGCCGGGTAAGGGACATGTGCGGACTCCTGAAAGGGAGCGAAGCGTGCGTGCGCTACTTCGCGGGGTAATTGACTGTGTTGCCGGTGCGCGTGTTGGTGACGGAGAAGCGGCCGTCGGCATGGGCGACGACCTTGAAGTATGCGCCGTCGGGGCTGCCTTTCAAGTTGGCGATGAGCGGCGCGGCGCTGTTGTGCGCGGCGTCAGAGCCCTCGGCGTAATGGAGCATGTAAAGCGCCTGCATGCCGGGACTGTCGTGCACGGTCTGCCAGGCCTCAGGCATGCCGGCCTTGTGCGCGCCGTTGTCCATGATGGCCGCGATGGGATGAATCGCGTCGACCAGCGCGTGGGAGTTGGAGAGATTCATGCCGTGGTGACTCACAAGAAAAAGATCGACGTGTCCGATGGGATTACGAGGGCAGACGAGCGCGACCTCTTTTGCTTTTGTGAGGTCGCCGAGATCGAGGAAGCTGAATTTGCCGTAGCGCAGAAGGAATCCGGCGGAGCGCGCATTTTCCGTCGTGTCAACGGGCCACTTGGGCTCTTTGGCGCAGTAGGGATTGGGCCGCGGCGTGATGCCGGGAACGGCGTGGATATGCGCGCCGTCGGCGGTGAGGACGATGATGCTGAGGCCGGGAATAGACACGGTTTCGCCGGGTTTCACGATGCGGCGCGGAATGTCCTTGTCCTTGAGGGCCTGGAGATAGGCGGCGAAGTTGCGGCGCGTGTCGGCGGAGTCTTCGCGATTGGGGCCGTGATCGAGGAATTCGCCGACATGAACGCGCGCGACGAGATTGGGCACGCCGCCGACGTGGTCATCGTGATAGTGAGTGATGAAGACCTTGTCGAGGCTTGTGATGCCGGCGTCGTGCATGGCGGTGAGGATGCGGTCGGTATCGCGGCCGTTATGGTCTTGCCAGCCGGTATCCACGAGCATGGCGTGGCCGGAAGGCGCCACGATCAGCGTGGACTGGCCGCCTTCAACGTCGATGGTGTAGATGCGCAGATTCTTGTGCTGCGCGGATGCCGGAAGCGCGGCGAAGGCGAGTGCGCAGAGCAGAGCAAAAATGGCGGTGAGCGCTGAGGTGGATTGCTGGACGCGCGCGCGAAGGAGTGCGGGAAGCGGAGAAGAACCGGCGATTCGCATTTGCCGAGCAGTGTACTCTGGCGGGGCTGGGTTGGGAAACGGCTCGCCAAGATAGGAGAAGAGCGTGAAATGTTGAGGGCGCGGCCACGCATTGCGCGCGAGGCGCATCCTATTCGATAGAAACATCACAGCAATCATCCATTCATCAAGCAACATCCAACATGTGAGGAGAGGAACATGCAACGATTGAAGGGCAAGGTCGCGATTGTGACCGGAGCGGGATCGGGAATTGGACAGGGCATTGCCGAGCGGCTGGGCTGCGAAGGCGCGAAAGTGATTGTGGACTACGTGGGCGACCCCGCGGGCGCACAGGCAACCGAAAAGGCGATAGAAGCGGCGGGCGGCGAAGGCGCAATTGTGCAGGCCGACGTGACGAGCACCGGCGACGACCGCAGTCTGGTGGACGCGGCGTGGAGCCGCTTCGGGTCAGCAGACATTCTGGTGAACAACGCGGGCATGGAGCACAAGGCGGACTTCTGGGATGCGACCGAAGCCGATTACGACAAGGTTCTGTCGGTGAATCTGCGCGGGCCGTTTTTTTTGACGCAGGCGTTTGTTCGGCGGCTGCGCGACGGGAAGAAGCCGGGTCGCGTGGTGAACATCAGCAGCGTGCACGAGGACATGGCGTTTCCGGGCTTTGCGACTTATTGCTGCAGCAAGGGCGGGCTGCGCATGCTGATGCGCGACCTGTCTGTGGAGCTGGGGCCGCTGGGGATTACAGTGAACAACGTTGCGCCGGGCGCGATTGCGACGCCGATCAACACGGCGCTGCTGAACGACAAGCCGAAGCTGAACGCGCTGCTTGAGAAGATTCCTCTTGGGCGGCTGGGTACGCCTGAGGATGTGGCGGGGCTGGTGACCTATCTCGCATCAGACGAAGCCGCGTATGTGACAGGCGCGACGTTTGTGATCGACGGCGGACTGATGCGGAACTATCACGAGCAATAGGGGAGACGATGGCGGCAAGGATTGAGGATTATGCGGTCATCGGCGACTGCGAGACGGCGGCGCTGGTGTCAAAGGATGGATCGATCGACTGGCTGTGCTGGCCGGACTTTGCGTCGGAGGCGTGCTTTGCGGCGCTGCTGGGAAGCGAGGAGAACGGCTACTGGAAGATTGCGCCGGCGAAGGGCGAGTGGAGCTCGTCGCGGCAGTATCGCGAGGGCACGTTGATTCTGGAGACAACCTTTGAGCAGGCCGGCGGCGCGATGCGCGTGACCGACTTCATGCCGATTCGCGGCAGGAATGCTGATTTAATCCGGATTGTGGAAGGCGTACGCGGCACGGTGGATGTGCGCATGGAAATGGTGCTGCGCTTTGATTATGGGCGCACGGTGCCGTGGGTAACGCGGATTCCGGGCGGTTTGCGCGCAATTGCGGGGCCGAACCTGGTGATGCTGCAGGCTTCAGTTCCGGTGCATGGCGAGGAGATGAAGTCTGTGGCGGAGTTCACGGTGCATGAGGGCGAGCGGCAGAGTTTTACGCTGACGTATGGCGATTCGTTCCGGCCGAATCCGAAACCGGTGGAGCTGGAGCCGGCGCTGGCAAGTACAGAGAAATTCTGGAGGCGATGGACATCGAAGCTGAAGTATGACGGGCCGCATCGCGAGGCGGTGGAGCGGTCGCTGATGGCGCTGAAGGCGATGACCTTTCAGCACACGGGGGGCATTGTGGCGGCGGTGACAACGTCGTTGCCGGAGGCGATTGGCAGTTCGCGCAACTGGGATTATCGCTATTGCTGGCTGCGCGACACGACGTTTACGCTGCTGGCGCTGGCCAACGGCGGCTACTTTGAGGAGGCCGCGGCGTGGCAGGACTGGCTGCTGCGCGCGCTTGCGGGGAGCCCGGACCAGGTGCAGATCATGTACGGACTGAGGGGTGAGCGGCAGCTTGTGGAGTGGGAGGTGGACTGGCTCGGCGGCTATGAAGGATCGAAGCCGGTGCGCATTGGCAACGCCGCGAGCCTGCAGGTGCAACTGGATGTTTACGGCGAGATGCTGGACAGCTTCTACCACGCGCAGCACAGCCTGTTTCGCCACACCGAGCTGGATTTTCGCGTGCTGGTTTCGCTGCTGGAGCATCTGGAGACGATTTGGCAGGAGCCGGACGAGGGGATTTGGGAGACGCGTGGCGGCAGGCAGCAGTTTACTTACTCGAAGATGATGGCGTGGGTGGCGTTTGACCGCGCGGTGATGCTGGCTGAGCAGTTGAATTACGATGCGCCGTTGGAGCGGTGGAAGCAGGTGCGCGACGCGATCCACGCGGAGATTTGCGCGAAGGCCTTCAACAAGGAGAAGAACAGCTTTGTGCAGTATTACGGGTCAGACGCGCTGGATGCGGCGCTGCTGCTGATGCCGGTGGTGGGCTTTCTGCCGGGAACGGATGCGCGCGTGAAGTCGACGGTGGAGGCGATTGAGCGCGAGCTGATGCCGGATGGCCTGGTGCTGCGCTATGACGCGTCGAAGTCGCCGGACGGATTGCCGCCGGGGGAAGGCGTGTTTCTGGCGTGCAGCTTTTGGATGGTGAGCAGCCTGAAGGCGATTGGCAGGCCGGAGGATGCGCAGGCGCTGTTTGAAAAGCTGCTGGCGCTGCGCAATGATGTGGGGTTGCTTTCAGAGGAATACGACGTGGAGCGCAAGCGGCTGGTGGGGAATTTTCCGCAGGCCTTCTCGCACATTGCGCTGGTGAACGCGGCCTTTGATTTGCACGATGGCACCAGGATGCGCGAGCGCTCGCACCGGCGCATGGGGCGCGGAGCAGCGCAGGCGAAGTCCTGATAAGATAAGGATGGAGAGGTTTGGGCCAATTTGCGGCAGCGCCGCGCGCCAACCCCACGGCGCTAGATGCCGAACCCGAGAGAAGGAAGTCAATTTTTGTGAGCCAGACGATACGCAATATCGCCATCATTGCCCATGTGGACCACGGCAAGACGACGCTTGTGGACGCAATGCTTCGGCAGTCGGGGACGTTTCGCGCGAACGAGCAGGTGGCCGATCGGGTGATGGACTCGAACGAGCTGGAACGCGAGCGCGGCATTACGATTCTGGCCAAGAACACGGCAGTGAATTTTGCCGGGGGCAAGATCAACATTGTGGATACGCCGGGGCACGCGGACTTTGGCGGCGAGGTGGAGCGCGCGCTGAAGATGGTGGACGGCGTGATGCTGCTGGTGGATGCGGCCGAGGGGCCGCTGCCGCAGACGCGCTATGTGCTGGCCAAGGCGCTGGAGGCCAAGCTGCCGCCGATCGTGGTGATCAACAAGATTGACCGGCCGGATGCGCGGCCGCAGGAAGTACTGAACGAGATCTACGATCTGTTCATCGATCTGGATGCGGAGGAGTCGCAACTGGAGTTTCCGGTGCTCTACGCGGTGGCCAAGGCGGGCACGGCCACTCTGGAGATGGCCACGCCGGGCGAGGACCTGAAGCCGCTCTTCGAGACCATTGTGAAGACGATTCCGCCGGCGACGGGCGATGAGGAAGGCGCGCTGCAGATTCTGGTGACGAATCTGGATTACTCGGATTATTTCGGGAGGATTGCAATTTGCCGCGTCTTCCAGGGCACGCTGCATGCAGGCGACGACGTGAACATTTCGCGCCGCGACGGCTCACTGATGAAGACGCGCATCACCAAGCTGTTTACCTTCTCCGGACTGAAACGGACGGAGACGACTGAGACGACGATGGGCGACATTGTGGCCGTGGCCGGCGTGGAGGGCATCACGATTGGCGAAACGATCACGAGCGTGGAAAATCCGGCACCGCTGCCGCTGATTGTGATTGACGAGCCGACGATTGCGATCCAGTTCAGCGTGAACAACTCGCCGTTCGCGGGGCGCGAAGGACAGTATGTGACAAGCAGGAATTTGCGCGAGCGGCTGGAGAAGGAGCTGCTGACGAATGTGTCGATTCGCGTGGAGGAGGCCGGCTCGCCTGACACATTCAAAGTGCTGGGGCGCGGCGAACTGCAGCTCGCAATTCTGATTGAGATGATGCGTCGCGAAGGCTTTGAGCTGATGGCCGGACGGCCGGAGATTGTGACGCGGATGGTGGACGGCGTGCGCATGGAGCCGGTGGAGCATCTGACGATCGATGTGCCGGAGATCCACACCGGCGTGGTGATTGAGAAGCTGGGGCCGCGCAAAGGCGAGATGACGAAGATGCACAACCACGGGTCAGGCCGCGTGCGAATGGAGTTTCGCGTGCCGAGCCGCGGGCTGATTGGGCTACGCAGTGAGATGCTGACCGAGACGCGCGGGACAATTGTGATGAATACGCTCTTTGACGGCTACACTCCCTACGAGGGCGAGATTCCGCAGCGGCCCACGGGCGCTCTGATTTCCGACCGGCAGGGAGCGACGACGACTTACTCGCTGAATGGATTGCAGGAGCGCGGGATTCTGTTTGTGGGGCCGGGCGTGGAAGTTTATGAGGGGATGGTTGTGGGCGAGCACTCGCGCGACAACGATCTCGACGTGAACGTGGTGCGCGAAAAGAAGATGACGAACATGCGCGCATCGAGCGCCGATGAGGCCATTCGGCTGGTGCCTTACAAGGCGCTGAATCTTGAGCAGGCCATCGAGTTCATCGCCGAGGACGAGCTGGTGGAAGTGACGCCGAAGTCGCTGCGGCTGCGCAAGAAGATTTTGCAGGCGAACCGGCGGCCGAAGCGGTGGGAGAAGGCGCTGCAGTAGAGCTAGTTGTGAGTGCTCATTTTCTTTGCTAGTCTCTTGGGAATCATGTTTCTTCCCATTGAGCAAATCGTGTTTCTGATTCGTACGATCATGAACGCGTGGAGAAAACTCGCAAGTGCTGGTTGGCCTGTTTACCCTGGCAAAATTGTCAGCGCGCGTTATAGAAATCCTTCTTGTGGTGGCTGCGATTACTCGGAATATCGTTATAAGTATACAGTCAATGGCGTTTTATTTCGTGGTATCTATCGGCTTCCATATTTCCAATCCAGAGCAAAGGACGCACAGAAGTCGGGCTCGATTGGAGAGCAGGTCCAGGTGCGCGTTTGCCCGGGAAAGCCGGCAAAGTCGATTCTCATGGGTTACTAAGTCCGACTTAGAGTCGGCTTTTGGCGTCCAGCACGCGCTCGAGTGCTTCGTCCGCAGTTGCACCGACACTGGAGAGATGGCCCATTTTGCGGCCCGCGCGCGGAGTGTGCTTCTCATACAAATGGAGGCGCACACCGGGCACCTGGAGCGCCGCGGCGAAGTTGGGCGGTGTGGAGCGATTGAGCCATTCGTCGCCGAGCAGGTTGACGATGGCGCAGGGCGTGAGCAGCGACGTGTCGCCGAGGGGCAGGTTGCAGGTGGTGCGTACGAGCTGCTCGAACTGGCTGGTGGCGCAGCCGCGCTCGCTCTGGTGATAGCTGTTGTGGGGGCGCGGCGCGAGCTCGTTCACGAAAAGCTGGCCCTGGCGCGTGACGAAGATCTCCGCGCAGAGAAGGCCTTCGATGCAGAGCGCATCACTGATGGCCGAGGCGAGGGCTTGGGCGCGTGACTCGATCTCGGCGGGAATCCCAGCGGGCAGCACGCTCCATTCAAGAATCTGGTTCACGTGATGATTGCGCGCGGCGGGAAAGCTGCGGAGTTCTCCGGCGGGATTGCGCGCGGCCATGACACTGATTTCGAAATCGAGGTCGAGGGCCTGCTCAGCGACGGCGGGCTTTTTGCCGATGCTGCTCCACGCAGCGGCGATGGATTCTTCGGTTGCGGGCGCGTCGAGACCGATGCGCGCCTGACCACGGCCGTCGTAACCGCCGCGGCCAATCTTTAGGAACACGCGTCCGCCGAGCGCGGCGACGGCCTGATGCAGATCAGCTTCACTGCGCACGATGCGGAAGGGTCCGATCGGAAAACCGTGTTCGGCGAGCCAGGATTTTTGCAGGGTTTTGTCCTGGATGATGCGCACGGGTTCCACGCCGGGGCGAAGCGGCGCGAGAGCTGCGACCTGTGCGAGGGCATCGACGCCAATCTGTTCGATTTCGAGCGTGACGGCGCTGGCTCCGGCAGCGAGGCGGCGGGCCGCATCGGCGTCTTCCCAGCGGCCGACGATGGTTTCATCCGCGAAAAAACTGGCGGGGCAGGCGGGCTCAGGATCCATGACGCGCACGCGATAACCCATGGTGCGCGCGGCCATGGCGGTCATGCGGCCGAGCTGGCCGCCGCCAAGAATGGCGAGGAGGCCGCCGGGTTGCACGATGGAAACCCTGGATTGTGCGAGCGATTCGCCGCTCACTCCGGCAGCTCCTGCTGAAGGACTTCCCCGGTGCGGCTGGCGCGCCAGGCGGAGAGGCGCTCGAAGAGTTGCTCGTCGTGGGTGGCGAGGATTTCCGCGGCGAGCAGTGCGGCGTTGGCGGCGCCCGCCGTGCCGATGGCGAGCGTGCCGACGGGGACGCCTTTGGGCATTTGCACGATGGAGAGCAGGGAGTCGAGGCCGTTGAGCTGTGTGGCCACGACGGGAACGCCGAGGACCGGCACGAGGGTTTTGGCGGCGAGCATTCCGGGCAGATGTGCCGCGCCGCCGGCTCCTGCAATGATGACGTGCAGACCGCGGGCACGCGCGGATTCGGCATACTCGAAGAGGCGGTCGGGCGTGCGATGGGCGCTGACGATGCGGGTTTCGTAGGGGATTTCGAGCGCGCGCAGGATTTCCACGGAGGCGGAGAGCACATCGTAATCGCTCTTGCTTCCCATGACGACGCCGACCAACGGCTTGCTGTCCATGCGGGTGATTATACGAGCAGGCGGTTGCGGCGAAGAAATGCGGCGCAGGAGTTAGCGGCGCAGCCAGGCCTCAAAGGCGATTTGCGCAACGGCGAAGAGCACGCTGAGGGCGGCGAGAAATCCCTTGGCGCGCTGCCAGCTCTGTTCGTGGCGATCCATGCGGCGTTCGAGCTCGGTGATGCGGCCGCCACCCTCGCCGACGAGTCCGTTCATCTGCGTTTTTAGGACGCTGAGATCGCTGAGGACCTGAGCTTCAAATTCATTCATCATACGCATCGACGGGACTCTCCGGTGGGGGTGGATTGCAGTGGAGCGACTTCTTGCCGACTAGGCCAGCGGCAGGTTGAAGATGAGCGCGGCGGAGAATTCGGAGTAGTTGGGCGGCGTGGAGCCGTCGTACATCCGAATGTAGTAGCGGTCGCTGGCGGCGACGCGGGTGAAGGTCATGGTGGACCCGGTGCTGCGCATGACCAGCTCGGTGTCCTCGCCGGGCTGGAAGTCGAAGTCGCGGCGGCGAATCTCAAAGCCGCCGCCGGGAGGCGGAGTGACGCCGGCGCTGATGGTGACGTTGTTGCCGCTGATGGAAGTGACGGTGACGGCGTTGAGATTCGAGAGGACGGTGAGGGGCGCGACGGCGGGCAGCCAGGTGTCCGGCGGCACGGCGGCGCTGGTCTTGATGGCGAGATCGTTGGCCCAGTCATTGGCGAAAGTAACCGCATATTGGACCAAGTCAGGATAACTTGGCTGATAAGTCAACTTGACGGTGCGGACGACGACCTGCTCATTCAGATCGGTGGATGGCGCGGTGAGTTGGAGGGCGTCGCCGGGCCAAACGTCCGTGGCGAAGGAGGCGCGACTGGCCTTGTAAGTGCCGGCCCAGAGCGCGCTGACACTGGCTGCGGCCTGGGCGATGATGCTCGCGGCGTTGCGGCAATCCTGCGAGCAGCGGGCCGGAGGGTTGGTGACGGAACCAATCCAGGCGGAGACGGCGGGCAGGCCGGATTGCTCGAGCTGCAACTGGCTGGCGGTGTTGATGGAGCGGCCAACGGAACGGCCCATGCCGCGATAAGTGAGGGCAATCTGCTCGCCGACGACAGGAACAAAGCCGGGATAGAAAACGAGCTTGCCGGTGCGCTGGACGTAGCATTCAGAGCCTTGCGTGGCGGAGCCGACGCGGCGTGTATAAGGCGAGCCGCCGGGCGGCGTGGAGGCCACCCATCCCGATCCGGTGTCTGTGAGGTTGAAGGAGCGCATGCTGCCCTGGAGATTGAGGCTGCTGGCGGCGGCGATCATGCAACTGCCGGGCAGGTTCGAGAGCGCGCCGTCATAAAGTACGACGGGTATGCCGGCCACGCCGTCCACGAATTCCTGAATTTCAAAGAGCAGCATAGCGGACGCGAGATTCCATTGACCGCCGTCGGCAATAGGTCCATCGTCGCCATAACTGCGGAAGATGGAGAGGACGCGATGGGACTCCGGGCAACGGAGGCGAACGCGCAGCGCGTATTGGTTGGCGGAGTTGATGGCGTACAAGGTTCCTGTGGCCGAGCCCAGGACGAGAGGCTGGACGGAGACCGCGCCGGTGCCCGACTGGGCCGTGACCTGAAAGCCGGCGGTGCAACTGGCGGCATTGCCAAGGCCGGAAAAAAATGCGGCGAGAATACCCGCGCTGTTGGGCGAGAGAGAAACGCCGGTGGCCTCAAGCAAAAGAGTGCCGCCCATCTCGATGGGGTCAAGCCAGGTGAGCAGGTCTGCGCCGTCAATGCCGTTGCCGCCCTGCATGCTGAGGCCGCCGGCGCCAAGCGAAAAGTAATGGCCGCCGCTCGACGTGACCCAGACACGCGGGTCAATTTCGGTTTCATTGAAGAGCTCGCGGATGATGTATTCCTGCGAGGTGAGCGGGAAATAGGGCGTCTCAGAGAGGAAGAAGCTGGTGGTGACGCCGTCGCCAAGGAAATATTCAGTAATGTATTGCCAGGGCTCATGCTGCCCGCAAACCGTAACGTCATTGGCGAGGGCACGGCGCACATCGGCGGTGAGGGTGAGGTTTGCGAGAGCGAGCGAGCCGTCGGTCTCGCTGAGGGTATGGACGGCGCCGGGAATCGCACTGAGAGCGAGCGCTCCTCCGGCGGCGCGGTAGGCGGCGCGCGTCTGGCTGGAGACGAGTGCCGCATTACTGCTCCAGGAGGAGCCGGGTTGCGGCACATAATGTGTGACCGGCGCATCGAACGAGAGGGCCTGCGTGGAAAGCATCGAGGATCCGGTGCGAGTTACAAGAGAGGTGAGTAACTGGCCAGCTGTTTGGTTCGCGGAACCTTTGCCGGGATACAGGGAAAGCTGATCGAGAAGTAACTCGTCACTTATGGCCTGCAATGCGATGCGAAAGCGGGGGCCTTCGAGGCCCATGCCGGCGTACTCGGGCAGGGGTGAGACAGCGAGATAGCCGGTGAAGTAGACGGTGCCGTCATCGCCGGCGACCTGGAGGGACTGGTTGCGCTGCGGAGCGGGCAGGGCGGAGCCGGAGGGAAGGCTGAGCCAGAGCTCGCAGACGGTGGGCTCGTTGAGCTTGCGCGCGATGGTGAGCGGATGCGCGGCGTCGAGCGCGGAAGTGTAGTCCTGTCCCTGGAGGATAATCTTCATGCGATGGGTGCTCCGCTGAGGTTGCGAGTTGGCTTGGCGGTGACGAAGTTAGTGATTGGCACTTACACCAGCGCCTTCGGCGCGGGCAAGAAGCTGCGATAACAGAGGACACGCTCGGAGTCGAGCGGGTCAGTGACCGGGAGCGCGAGGAAATTGGCTTTGAGGAGAATGCGCTCCGAGCTGGGCGATTGCTTGGCGTTGAGCAAGACTGATGCTTCTTCAGTTCCGGCGATGGGTTGCAGGCGCGGGTAGTGAAAGAGGACGCGCTCGCCCAGGCTGCCCTGCATGACGAAGAGCGCGGACCACTCCTGATAGAAGCATCCGCCTTCGCGATCGACGAATCCGGAGATGGCCTGCACTTTGAGACCCGCGGCGGGCGCGCCGCCCGGCAAAGGCGCGGCGAGCAGGAGTTCGGTTCCGTTGACGGCGGTGACAAAGCCGACGTTGAAGGTGATGCGGCGGATGTAATCGACGTCGGCGAGGCTCTGTCGGACATAAGCACCGCAGACGGGTGAGCCGACGTAGCCGGTCTGGCCGGTGTAATCGGCGTCAACGGCAATGAGCGAGCCCGGGGAGAATTTTGCCGCGTCGGTGTCAGAGAGTTCAACTGAGGAGACGGTGGATCCGGATTGGACGACGACGGCGGTCGCAGCTGTTGCGCCGTCGGCCGCGAGCGATGCGCCGGATGCGGGCGCGAGGAGATTCATGTGCTGCGAGCCGGTGGCGAGAGCCATGGTGAGCTTGGTCCAACTGAGGAACTGGAAGCTAACCTGGGCTTCGAGGTTTTCACGGATCTGCTCGAGGGGCGCGGCGGGAATGCCGGTGAGGATGGGCGCGGACTTGATGAGCGGCTTGCGCGCGAAGGCCTGAATCCAGCCGAGGTCGAGCCAGGGAGCGGGTGGTGCGTCGAGCGAGAATGCGCCCTGCTGCGAGGGGTCGAAGAGCACGGGAGTTTGCGTGGCGCGATTGACGGGCGCGAAGTAGGCGCGGACGCGGCGGGTGACGGGAGACGGCGCGGAGAACCAGGATGCGGACGTGGATGCGGTCATTTACTCCCCCTGCTCCTGATAGCTGTAGACGATGACTTTCGCGGAGCGCGTGATGCGATCGCGCTGAGTGACGACGGGCGTGAAGCTGGGCTCATCCCAGAAGACGCGGGTAAGCAGGTTGACGGGCGGCTGCACGGAGTAATTGCATTTGGGTGTGCAGAAGGGTTGCAGCATGGAGACGAGCTCCTGATCCATGGCGGTGAGCTGGCGGCCGCGGTCGAGTCCGCCGAAAGCGATGGTGCCGCAGGTCTGATAGATGATTTCGCATTCGGCGGCGACGAGCGGCGCGCAGAGATTGAGGTCCGTGCCGAGATTGAGCCAGCGGAGGATGAAAACGTCATTGGGCAACTGGGGGAAGGGTGTTTCCGCTTCTTCGACGAGGATGCCGGGCCGTACGGCGCCGCGGAGCAGCGTGGTGCGATCGGGATTGACGGTGACGAGGCGCGATCGCAGCGTCATGTAAAACGAGTCTTTGGCATTTTGCATGAAGAGTTGCTCCTGAAATGCGGCGCGGAGTTATATTCGACCGACTGAGTGAAGTTACAGCTCCTGCGGACGCGCTTCGCGTAGATAGAGCCGGTAAAGATAGACCTGTCCGAAGGCTTCATTGGAGGCGATGGTCTCAATGAGATAGTCCTGGCCGGCGACGTTGACGGCGAATGCGGCGGCGAAGAGCGCCTGCGCGGAGGGCAGGTCGAGGGAGTTGATCTGCTGCTCCACGCTGGTGGCCGAGACGAGCAACTCCCAGCGGTTCTGATCCCCCTCATTCACCCTGGCGTAAGGGCGCAGGCTGCGCATGACGGCGGGACTGAGCGGGACCTGGGCAAAGCCGGAGGCCACGATGCCAACTTCAGTCTGACTGGTGTTGGTGGTGGGGCCGGGAATGCGCAGCAGGGCAGTGGTTCCGGTGACGCTGCGGAGCAGTGCGTCGGCGAGCATTTTCGCGGCGCCGCTGGGATTGCGCGGTTGGGTGTCGCTCATCGGTTACCCCAATCTGTTGGCCACGTAAGGGCGGAGCCAGGTTTGCACGGTTTCGTCCACGAGCGAGCTGGAGAAGTACTGCATCTGCATGGTGTCAATGCGCGTGCGGCTGGCATTGAGCGCGGGCGTGGACTGTGCGTTGCGGATGATTTGTGCGCAGGCGGTCTTGATGTCGTCGCCGATGACGGCGAGGCCCGCGGTGTAGGTGACGTTTACCTCGTTGTAAGGCAGGCCGAGGACGTTGAAGGGCAGCGTAAGCTCGCCGGTGGCGGCGTCGAAGTCGACGGTTGTGGGATCGATGGCGGTCCACTGTCCGGGCAGGGAAAAGGCCCAGGCGATTTCAAAAAGCGGGCCGTCGATCATCTCTCCGCGGCGGGGCTTTGCGTAGCGGCCCTCGACCGAGACGATGGGCGAGGTGGCCGCGCCGAGGGGCGTGAGCGGCAGATAAGTGAGGCGAACGGCGCAGGAGCCGGAGACGATGCGCAGACGCTCGGTGTACTGAATGACGTTGAGGTCGGGCCGCCTGCAGTAGTTATTGATGAGCGCGGTGGCGGCCGTCGCCCAATCGGATGTGGTTCCGGTGGGCAGGCCGTAGTTGGGATAATCCTCCGGCTGCAGATATGGCATACCGATCCTTTCGCTTCAGCGGATGTGAGTATTTTGGGAATGTCCCCCTCGCCGCGGCTAAGTGGCGCACAGCGAGGGGTCATTCAAGTTACCAGTCCAAGCCGGTCGCGAATTACCGGTCGACGAGCACCTGGTAGTGGGCATAACTTGCGCCCTTGACCACGACCGCGCCGAACTTGACCGCGACGTACTGGTAAGTGAGCGAGCCGGGCAGGCCGAGCTGGAAGATGCGCGGAGTGGGATCGCCCAGCCAGTGGTATTCGATCAGGTCCTCGGTGACGATGTAAGCCGGGAGGACGGCGGAGCCGGAGCCGGGCGTGCCGGTGTAGCTGAGGCTCCAGTCGGGGATGAGGGGCAGGTCGCCGGCCTGGGTGGAGAGCATTTTGACGCGGAGGCCGCCGGTGATCTGATCGGTGTTGAGGACCACGTTGAACTCGGTCTTCATCTCGCGATCGATGAGGTCGAGCAGCACCGGGTTGGCGTAGATGGCCGTGGGGCGAACCTGGTAGCCGTTGCTGGCGACCATCTGCGCGACCGCGGACTTGATGCCGTCGACGATGGAGGCCGAGGTGCCGATGGTGGCGGTCTGTCCGCCGGCGGCAATCTGGCCGGACGCGCCGTAGTACTGCGTGGTGGTGGGAGAGCTGAGGCTGGTGTCGTCGCCGTTCCATAGCGCCACGTCGTGGGTGACCATCACGCCGCTGACGGTGTCCACAAGATCCTTGGCCTGCAGGTAAGCAAACTGCTGCTGCTGGTTGCCGAGCTCGACATCGAAGAGGTTGTAATTGATTTGCGAGACGATGGCCTTGAGGGGCACGCTGCGCTCCACGCGCGTGGGGCTGACGACCGGCGCGACGATGGTGCGGGGATTGACGAAGCCCGCGGTTCCGGGATTGGGCAGCGCCGTTTCCTCAAAGAAGCGCGAGGGGTGGCCGGTGGCCGGAACCTGCTTGATGCGCTGGCCGAAGGGGCTGGAACGACGGCAGATGTCGAAGATCTCGGTCTGGTAGAGAGGAACTTCCACGGCTCCCGGCCCGATGTAGTCTGCCGCCGCGTGGATGTCTGCAAAGGTTGCGTTCATAGGCTTTTCCGCCCCCTCCATGGGGCTGAGCTAGCTCCTAACTTCCAGCTGCTAGCTTTTAGCTTGGTTCTTGGGCGCTCCACCGAGTGAGGCGGCACAACAAAAAACTCGTGCACCTGCATCGCGCGGAGTATTCCAGGTTGGTTCTTGAGCTAGTAGCTAAAAGCTAGTAGCCAGAAGCGTGAGTCAGGCGATGGCGCCGGCGCGCAGCAACTGAGTCTTGACGGCGATGCGCTGCTCGAGTGAGAGGCCGGAGAGCGCGGCGTCCAGGGTTCGGACGTCGACCGGTCCCTCCGCGATGCCGTGCTTGGCGAGCATCTCAGTGGTTGCCGCGGGCACCGTCTTGCGCAGCGGATTGAGGACGGACTGCGAGGATGCGGCCTTGAGCTCGGCCAGCTCGCTCTGTGCCGCGGCGAGTTTTTCGGCGAGATCGGATTCGCGGCGGGACTGCTCGACGGTGGCGGAGATTTTTTCCACTTCGCCGTTGAGGGCGGAGGCCGCCGCGATGCGCTCTTCCAGCCAGGCGAGAGTGCGCTCCAGCAGGGTGGTGGCGGAGGCAAGCCGCTCGGCCACGTTGGTTTCGTTGGTTTCCATGACCTTCCTTTCGTAAGTCAGGTTGAATAAGTTGTCAGTTAGGTGCTTGTTGAAACATCGTTGAGGCCTTGCGAATCTGACTGCGAGCATTCCCCCGGGGTTGAAGCCCCACGGAACAGGGAGGGCTTCGATGTACGGGCTAAAGCCCGTACCCTTCAAGAGCAAAAAACAGAAGAGCCTATCAACAAGCTCCCAGAGGAGGACTAACTTGCCATGCGGAAGCTGGTGGCCCGGTAAGCCGCCTTCTCGCGCAAGAGGATGGCCGCGCCGGTGAAGGTGACGCGGGTAAGCTTCCAGATTTCGGCGCGCATATCCTCCACGCGCGCGTCGGCCAGCTCATAACTCATGCCCATGGCCTGCGGGGCCTGGGCCTGGATGGCCGCGGCGACCTCAGGAAAGTCGCGGGCGTAAAGATATCCGCGGACGATGAGGTTTTTGCCGGCCAGGTCGGCCTCAGTGAGCAGGCCGATCTTGCGGCGGGCGTCGTGGCCGTCCCATCCGGGCCGGTAATCGACGGCCATGCCCAGCAGCGAAGGCAGCGCCTTGTCGGCGGCCTCGCGGGTGAGCATGACGCGGTGGCCGCGCGCGCCGGACGGGGGTTTGTCGCTGGCCGTGTTGACCAGAGTGAGCACGCCTTCAAAGGCCACGCGGTTGGGGTGGTCTTCGACGTGTGGAATCTTGACTGCCATGGCTTCGAGTCGCATTCGATCTCCGCAAAAGAGGATGAGAAGGATAGAGAAGTGCGCGGGACTGCGCCGGCGAACTGGTTGCATGCGGCGCGGAGGCCGGTTGAGGTTGCGTGGGCGTTGAGGTGCGATCAGGCCGGTGCGTCGGCGGACGGATCCCCCTGACCGGCGAGCTGGGCGGTTCCGCTTTTGCTGAGCGGGGCAAGGCCGCGCATGGCGCGGACTTCATCGATGGTGAGCACGCCGGCCTTTAGCAATTGGACCTGCACGGCGAGCTCGGTCTCCTCATCGCGCGCGTTGAGATCGTTGAAGACGAATTCGAATTCACGCCAGCCGATGCACTTGGCGAAGAGGTCGCGGGTGAAGTGGCCGGCCAGCAGCTTGGCGAGCGGAAGGATTGCGCCGCGGAAGGCTTCGTCGGCGAGCTCGGCGGCGGTGGAGCGGTTGACGTCGCCCTCGAGGCCGAGCAGAAGCGGCGGCAGGCCGAAGGCGTTGGCGATCATGCGGATGAGGAATTGCTGCCAGGCGAGGCGAAGGTCGGCGTCAGTACCCTGGGCGAAACGGAGGACTTCCGGCTTTTGCTCGGTGGAGAGCAGCGGGACGCGGCCGGTGCCTTCGATTTCATCCTGCCACCAGCGGATGAGGCGGTCGTGCTGGATGGGCGTGGCCTCGTTGAGCCAGAGGGCATACTGCGCGACGGAGTTGGCGGCGAGCTTGCCGGCGAAGCGATGCGCGGAGAGGAATTGGTTGACGGTTTCGAAGGCGACCTCAAGCGGGCCGAGACCGAAGGGCGTGAAGCTGCGCGGATTCATGCGCACGTAAATGAGCTGGTCATCGCGGAGCTCGACTGCGCCTGAGCCGAAGCCGGTGGCGAAGCCCTGGTCAGGCTGGCCGGCGAGGGTCTGCGCGTAGCGCGGCGAGTCGGGCTGGCCATCCCACCGGGCGTTGATGCGGACCGAGGCGCCATCCACGGGCCAGAGCATGGCGGGGCGGTCCTCGTCGCCGGTGGGCTCCATCTCGATGGCGCCGTAGCCGCCGGTGAGCGCGTCCTCGATGACCTGCTCGATGAGGGTGCGGAAGCTGTCGACGGCGTTGGGCTCCTCCAGCGTGCGGCGCAGAGCGCGGAGCTTGCGGTGCGCGTCGACCAGCGTGCCGGGCGCCACGCCGCGGCGGACACGAACCTGCCAATCCATGGCAGAGATGCGATCCTTGATGACGTTGATGGCCCGGCGGACGACGGGAGTTTCGGCGAACCGGCGGAGATTCACGGGTGTGGGCTTGGGCAGCAGGCGGCCGGGAAACTGGACCGGACTGAGGATGGCGGGCAGGGCCAGCGTTTTGCGCTCGGCTTCGGCCTGGTCGGCCCCTTTGCGGCCGGCGGCGCTGCCGGTGGCCTGCAGCCAGAGTTCCCTGAGTTGCTCTCGAACCTTCACGCGCACCTTCCTTGTCAGCCTTGTCAGCCTTGTTAGCCTTGTCAGCCTTTTTGAGCCTGATGGGCAAAAGAAAAGCGGCACGACCGGAGGGTCGCACCGCTTGAGAAACCGGTTGTCGGTGGACAGTTGTGAGTCAACAGCTATCAGCCGTCAGCTTTCAGCCGTCAGTTGTCCGTTGTCAGCCGAGGGGTGTGCAATGCCTCCCGGCGGAGAAGTTTTTGCTTACAGAACTAATGTTAGCGAAATGCGGGGAAATGGTCGGCAAAGTCTGACAAGAATAATTTCAGCGTGTAAGTGGCTGATGCAAGGAGTTATAGGATGGTTTGCCGAGGCCGGGCAAAAAGAAAAATGCTTGCCAAAAAGAAGGACAGCAGACAGGGAACAGGGAGTAAAGACCAGGGACCAGGGAATACGAAGTGATGGAGGCTCGCTGAAAGCTGAAAGCTGAAAGCTGAAGGCTGACGACTGACAACTGACAACTGAAGGCTGATAGCTGTTTGGCTGCCGTCACACGCGGAGTTCGCGGCGGGCGGTGTCGGCGACGCGGGAGAGGTCAGAGGTGGTGAAGACGCGGATGCTGTGCTCCTCCATGGTTTCGACGCCGAAGCGGTAGAGGGCGAGGCGGTCGGGGTCGTCGTCGGTGGCGCCCAGCTTTGCGGCAGGCTCAATGATGGCGGCGAGGTCGAGGTCGGCCTTCTCTACGCGCTGGACCCCCGCGCGCAGACCCGCAGCCGAAAAGGCCAGCACCTTGGCCATCTCCACGCCGGGCTCAAGCGAGACGGCATGAAACATGCGGATGGTCCCATTGGGCCGGTAGCCCGCGTCGATGCGCAACGGGTCGCCGGGACGGGTGTACTCCGAGGCGGCGATGCGCTTGCGCAGCAGATCCCAGACGCCGGCGCGCTCAAACTCAGCGCGCATTCTGGCGTGGATGGCGGCGCGGCCGGCCAGGCGCGGAGCGCGCTCGCGCGGCGGTGGATCAATGTAAAGGCGCATGAGTTCTTCAAGGCCCGCGGGCAGGCTCTCGGCGAGATAGGCCTTGGGCGCGGTCATCTGAACGTTGAGCGAGAGGGACTCGTCGAGGATGCGCTGGAACTTGCCGTCGGTGTCCAGTTCGAGACGCAGGCGCAGGTCGGACTCGAGGGATTCAAGCAGCGCCGTGTCGGCGTCCGGGTCCATGCAGCGCAGCCGGCGCCAGTCGCGGGTGAAGCGAAGGGCGAAGTGCGAGGGGGCTGAAACGGTCTCGCCGCCGGAACCGGCTTCCCGCACCAGCACGCCGAAGTGGACGTACTCATTGCGGACCGGATCGGAGACGTAGCGCAGGAGCTGGAACTGGCAGGGAAGACGGCCGTGCGCGCTGGTCATATGGATACACCCATGCTAGTTCACCCTGGGGTTGAGAGTAGCGCTGACGGGGGGAAGGGTCCAGTCGGTTGTGGGGTGTGAGGGGGCGGAACCCCAATTGGGGAAGGGCGCGCGCGAGGAGTCCCGGAAGGATTCGATGAGCATGCGGATGCGCTCACGGCGGCGGAGGAGCCTTTCGACGAGGGCCTCCATCTCGTCAAGGTCGCCGCCGTACCAGTCCGGCGGGACTTGATTGGCGGCCGCCCAAACGGTGTCGGCGGGCAGCGATTCGAGGCGCGAGAGCCAGGGCTCGAAGGACTCCCAGCCGGTGATGAAACGGTAGACGTCGTTGCGGAAGTAGACTCCGCGCAGGGGCGCGTCCTCGAACTTCCATTCGCCGGCATGGAAGCAGTAGCCGAAGTCGATGAAGACGGCGCGGTAGCGGCGCTCGCGGGGGCGGCGGGTGAAGACGGCCTGGCGTCCATTGGCGTTGGCGGTCCACTTGTCGAGGGCGAGAATGCCGGCGAATTCCTGGAGGTTGCGCAGCTCGGCGAGCTGCTCGGCGGCGAGGAAATCGACGACCCGGCCGGGCATGAGCCCGCCGACAAATCTGGATCCAAATTGCAGGCCAGGCAGGCAGCGCTGGCGGGTGCGGCCGAGGTCGATTTCGAGCTCCGGAGTGTTCTCGATGAGCCAGGGAGTGACCTCGACGAGCTCGGTGTGGGGCGCGGTGAGGCCGGTGGCGACGGCGAGGCGGGAGGCGAGCAGCTCATTGGCGAGGACGCGCGTGTGCTGGGGGTTGTTCTGGAATTTAACGACGTAGGCGTGGCCGTCCGCGCCCAGCATGAGCTGGCCCTGCGCGCCGCCGCGCATGCGCCGGATGTGCTGGACTGCGAGAACTGCCAAGTGAGTCTCCGGAGTGGTGAAGGACTGGGGACATTGTAAGGGACCAGGGACCAGGGAATAGGGACTGGAGATCAGTGCCATGTCTGCATTCAGTGGGATGGGGAACCGGATGCGAGGAGTTGGGCGCGGGCGGCGAGGGCGATGGCCATGGAGAGGACGCGGTCGTCGTGGGTGCCGGGGCGCGCGCCGGTGGAGCCGTTGGCGAGGCGGACGAAGCTGCGGCACTCGGCGAGGAGGCGGCGGCTCTGGAAGCACTCGGGCTGGTGGATGAGCGCGGCGTCAAGCCGGCCGAGGACGGCGGGGCGGGAAATGGAAGTGGTGAGCCAGCCGGGCTGGCCGGATTGCTTGAAAATGCGCGGGTAGTTGCAGGCGGTTTCCGCGAGGGCGAGGATTCCTGCGCCGTGGTTATTGCGCTCGACGACGAGCCAGGCCTGGTTGTACTCGGCGGCGAGGGCGCAGATGAAGCGGGCGAGCTCGAGGCCTCCGAGGTGGGCGGCGAACTCGGCGCACTGCAGGCCGGTTTCCATCTCGAGCACCTGGGCGGCGGAGTAGTCGCCTTCGCTGCCGCCGCCGGCGGGATCGACGGCGACAAGATAATGCTTGCCGGGGAGGGGCGGCAGCCATAGCTCGAGCTCGCCGTTGCGGCGGGTTTGGATGGGCGGCGGCGCGGTGGCGAGGCGGGCCTCGATGGCGGCGATCTCGAAGACGGAATCGCCGCTCATGAGGAAACAGGTCTCGGGGTCTTCGGCGAACTCCTGGCGGGCGAGGCCGCGAAAGTTGGCGCGGAGTTGGCGGCGGAAACCGATTTGTGCAAGGTCAAGGCGCTCGCGCGCGATCAGTTCGCGCTCTTCCTCGGTCAGTGAAGCGGGGCCGACGGATTCGGCGCGGTAGGAGGGCTCCATCCACCAGGGGAAGAAGTGGCGGATGAGGCCGGTTTCCGCGGCCTTTTGCCATTCCTCGTGAAAGCAGCCGCCGACGCCCTGGGGTGTGGACTCGAGGACGAGCTCGCCTGCGGGGGCGAGCGAGGCGCGCAGGCCGGCGAGAGTTTCGGCGGGGTCGCCGGGCCAGCGGGCAAGCTCTGAGCAGTGGAGATTTTGTACTGTGAGGCCGCGGCCGGCATTGCGGTCGCCGGCGGTGGCGACCATATACTGCGCGTCGAGCACGGGAAAGACGAGGAGGCGAACGTTGGCCTGCGAGGTGCGCAGAGGCCCGAGGCGCAGCGGCGCGGGCAGGCCGCGGACGAAGCGATGGACGATGCGAAAGATGGCCTCGGCGGATTCCTGTGTGTGCGCGACCTGCAAAGTGAGCGAGCCCGGCTGGGTGATGGTGCGCAGAAAGAAGCGCGCGGCGGTCCAGGTGGTGAGGCCCATCTGGCGGGCCTTGAGGATGATGTTGTGGCGGCCTCGACGCTGCTCGAATGTGCGCTGAACGGGGTTGGGTAGCAGAGGCGCCGTGCGGCCGTCGCGCATACGGACGCGAAGCAAGGCGGCGATGAAAGACTCGGCGACGGTGCGGCCGCCGAGCGAGACGGGGCGGCGGTCAAGAATGCGGCCCAGGCGCTCGAGCTCGTCACGATCGAGATCGGCGATGCGCAGGAGGGGCAGGGGCGCCGGTTGGGAAGCAGAGGCGGAGTCTGCCAAGCCGGAGAGTCCTTTCTGGAGAGGCGGCAAGTTTGAGAGGAGCCGCGATAGAAAAAAACCGCGACGCCGAAGGAGTTGGACCGATGCAAGGGTCCAGCTTTCGGCGCCGCGGCGTCCAAGCGCGTTCCTGGAGAACGACGGAGCAAGTTACTTGCGCCCCAACCCGGGGTTATCCATTGGATAACTCCGCGCGGTGAGCCAGAGCTGGTGGAGCTTCAACGGTAGCTGTTGAGGTCTGCAGTTCCCCTATCAGTAGATTCCGAATCCCCATGCGACACTTTGGGTAGTCGCAGGGCTGATTGTGAAAAAAGAGGGCAATTGGCCACCAGTAGATGATCCGACCGCGGCGTTGTAGCTGTAGGTGTAAATTCCCACCGCGCCCTGAGCCAGAACCGCGCATGTCGACGCGCAGTTCGTAGTGGAGGCAAAAATGTACTGGCCCGGCGTCAAAGACACGCTTCCCTGCGTCAGCGCAAGTGCTTTGATTCCGGTGGAGGAAGAAAATGTAGTGCCGGCAGTCGCTCCGAAATCGGCAATCAGCGTGGCCGTGGTCCCGCTCACAGAGTAAAGGCCAATGTCATAATTGTTCGCTGTGTTGTCGGCGGTTGTCAGGCGATACTCCACGTGCGCGATAGTCATACTGTACGGCAGGTTGAACATATAGTAGTTGAGAGTGTTTGCGGTGAACCCTGTTCCGGCAGCTCCGTTATACCCGCCGATGGGCGAGAAGGCGTTGACTGTAACTGTGGCGGAGTGGGCGTCCACATATTGCTTGGTTGCAGCGCCAAGTGAAACAGACGGGTCTGCATTGAGGATGAGCGGGCCGGTCATGGTGTCTCCGGCCTTATTCAGCGGCTGGTACCCGTTGTAGCTTGCTTGAAACGGCACCAACCCCAGCCATGCCAGGTCTACGCCATCTACGCTAATGGCCATCCTAATATACTGCCCACCATAACTCGAAAGATCGCCGGTAAATGAATTGACCGCGTAACTTGTAGAGCAACTCACAGTCTTCGACCCCACCGTTGTAATTGAGCCGCCCGATGGCGTAGTCTGCACTTGAAGGGTAAATGTGTAACTTGTGATGCTTGGGCACTTGGCTTCCCACTGCACGGTCATGGGTTCTGCAGGTAAATTTCCTTCCACAGAAGGCATGGAAATGAGAATGGTACCAGAAGTGTTACCGTGAATACCTTGCAGGTTGACAAAGTTCCGAATCGGCTGTGCTGATGACCACGGAATGTAACTCCCTGTTGGTGAAGTTGAATCATTTACGACATAGTAAGAGGAGTTACCGGCAGCAGGGACCATATCCTTGGGCCAGAAGAACAAGTCACTCCGATTAAAGTACGGCAAATTGCCGTCAAACAGGAAATCGCTTGATTGTCTCTCAGCCGGTTCCATAGTCTTTATGTAAGACACAGCATAGGTCGGGTTTTGAAAGTTGGAGAGGGGAGACGCTTGATAGCCAGATGTGATACTGTTCCCCTCCCCGTTATCAGTTACTGTCCCACTAATCTGGTCCAGTTTAAGGTCGTTGCGCGAACCGTTGATAACAAGTCCCTGCAATGAGCCGCAGCGGTCACACTTGCTATCGCTCGCATCCCATAAAGGAGCAATACTGCCGGAACCTTCCATAAGCGCAGTACCAGAGAAATCATTAGCCTCCCCCTCAACTCGAAAT
Organism: Occallatibacter sp.; assembly: GCA_049678625.1. Lineage (GTDB taxonomy): Bacteria > Acidobacteriota > Terriglobia > Terriglobales > Acidobacteriaceae > Telmatobacter. The sequence continues at coordinate 37,651 of JBAUEO010000028.1, forward strand.
CCTGAAAGTGGGCTGGTGTATCCATTACCTCCAAACTCTCCCACATCTACTCGTGCCCCAGCTAGTACGTCTCCGTCGATATTTGGAATCGTTAGAAATTGAAAACCATTTCTGGCCGTGGTCTGCGTTTGCTCAATATGCAGGTTGCCGTCGTTATAGGAAATCCACGGCCACGTCGCGTTTATATCCATCTGCATCCAATGTTGAAAATCCTGTCCGATGCCTATATTATTACCGGCTGATCCCGAAGGATTAATGGAAAACGTGCCTTCCATAATTCCAAAGTACAGATTGGTTATCCTCAAACCACGCACGTAGAAATCATAAGGATTCCACGCCGCTCCAAAATAAATACCCGCAGTGCTGTTCTGGCCATAAAGACCGTGGTCACCGCCAGCACCGTATGGAGTAATAGCAACATTAATTAATTCATCGTGCAGATTACTCACATAGGTAGCAGTCCAATCAGACTCTTTACCATCGGCTGAGTCCATGGCGATACCTGCGTTTCCAATCATCTGCGTCACAGACATAGTTGCTGGCGTGATATAGACAGTTGCTGTACCAGAAATAGTATTTGTCGGTGCAGTTGTCAGGTTGACGCTGCTGATGGTGCTATTCCTACAGTCAGCACCGATAGACGCAATCGTGGTGGTTAGACTTACCCCTGTTGATACTCCATTAGGAATCAGAACATTATCACCTATATCCCCACAGTTGAAGGCTCCTGTAATTGTAAGCACTGGGCTCCCACTCGTGATGGAAACTCCACCGAACCACTTACCTGGCCAGCGATTCGGGTAAAGGCATGAGCCTCCCGGTGAGCAGGACGCATCCACCGTCTGGTCAGGCTCAATGGTGATATCCCGCATTGTCCATTGTTTATTAGGAGTACCTGTAAATGTTGTCGGGTCAGGATAATTGAACACATCCTTTCCCGGCGCTCCACGGATAACTACCGCAGGCCCATTCGTGCCGGCAGCCTGCCCCACTGTCGAAACACCCTTGGTGAAGATAGGAGTCGCCACATAATAACAACCTCCGGGAGGCTTGGGAAAATAGACTACCTGTGGTGCAATCGCTGCATTGTAAGCAGCCTGAATCGCCGCGCTGTCATCCGTGATGCAATCACCTTTGGCGTTGTAGGGGGGAGCCATAACGTTGATTTGCGAGTTCACGCTGGCGCGGACGGAGGGTCCGCTGAGGGCGCCAGTGAGGGTTGCGCCGGAAAGCGGCACAGTCTGGGCGATCGCGGTGTCCACGTAGTGCTTGTCAGCGGCCTGAAGAGAGGCGGAGGGATCGCCGGCGAGATAGAGCGGGCCGGAGAGCGTGCCGCCGCTGGAAGCGAGGCCGCTTTGAGAGATGTTGGCGATGGCCTGGTCAACATAGGACTTGCTGACGGTCTGGATGGCCAGCGACGAGGGCATGACGGAGGCGCGCACCTGGGCGAGAGTGGCCGAGGCTGAGTCAGGAACGACCCAGTACTCAGTGTTTGTGGCGCCGTTACTGAGGTAGTAAGTAACGGTGTAAAAGAGGCCGGCGGGCGAGGCTCCCTGGTTGGGCGCGAGGTTGACCGTGAGAACGCCGTCCGAGCCGATGGTGACGGAGGTGGAACCGGCGGCGACGGCCTGGCCTGCGGCGGTGGTGAAGGAGGGCCATTGGATCTGTACGGTGCCGGAGCCGGGCTGGCCATCGGCAAAGTAGACGGTGCCCTGCACGGTGGTGGTGGCGACGGATTGCGCGAGGGCCATGGAGGCCAGGGCGAGAACCGCGACGAATACGGTCATCCATTTCCGCGCGCGGCGACCCTTGTCGGTTTTGAGATTCATGCGTGTCTCTTCCTTCTGCTCGTCTTGGATGCAGCATATCGAGTTCCGCCGCGTGCGACGAGCGCGCCGCCGAGCGGCCCGATGGGCGATCCGGATAGGCGATGTGGATAGGCGATGTGGAGAGCGGCCGGAGCGAAGGCCGCCCGCGGGCCGCGGCTCCCGTGGAGGAAACCGCGACTCGGGTGGTCGAAAGGGTTGCGAGGCGTGCGTTGAACGATCGATAGAGACGCCGGCGCGGCGTCAGCCTTGCGGCTGCGGGTTGTCGCGGGCTGGGTTTGAGGTTGTTGAATCCGAGTTTGATGTGGGTGCGGCATTCTCATCCGCGGGCGGGGACCACTCGGGCTGCTGGGCAAGCTCAAGGGCCAGGCTGTGCAGGGTTTCCACTGCCTCGGCAGCTTCACGCTCATTCTGTTCCGCTGCCAGGAAATAGAGAAAACGGGCGCTCTGGATGTGGCCCTCGATGGAGCTATTGACCAGAGCCTTGGCAATTGCAAGGCAGTGCTCTTTAAGTGCTTCCTCGGCCGCCAGGCGCATTTTCTCTGCGCCTTTAGCCGGTGGTTTGCTGTTGGAGTCAACGGTGTGCGGCGGGTTCTCCGCAGGGGGATCATTTGTTTCTGGTGTCATGTCTCCGTCCGTTCCGGACGGCCTTTCCCGGGGGATTGCGGTCGGGCTGAGGAATCGGCCAGGGGCTCCGGGCGTGGCAAGTGGCACGCGGCTACCGAAGCGAACGGCGGCGGATGGAGCGGCGAAGTCTCTCAGCCTTCCGCGGGGGTGCTATGGCGGCATGTCCGCGAAGGGGGTCCGAATTGAGTGAATGGGAGCAGCGCTTGCTCCCTTGAGTGCGTGCGGTCTCATGGGAATGATTCAAGGATAGCGAGAAGCGTGAAATTAATCGGCAAAAGAGGGGTGCGAATTTGCGGCGTGTTTTCAGCGAGTTAGAACAAAGTTGCGGCGGGGTGCGTTGACGGAATGCTGCGCGTGCCCGGCGAGGAGCGAATTGCGGCGCAAAGGGCGAGGAACAAGGAGAGCGCGGCGCGGAATCGGCTACGATAGGCGGATGACGACGCGGGCAAGACATGAGCCGATTCTGCTGGTACACGGGGGCGCATGGGCGATTCCGAAAGAGGCTGAGGCGGCGCACGAGGCCGGAGTGCGCGCGGCGCTGGCGGCCGGGTACTCGATTCTGGAGCGAGGCGGCGCGGCGGTGGACGCGGTGGAAGCCGCGGTGGTGGTGCTGGAGGACGATCCGACCTTCGATGCGGGGCGGGGAAGTTTTTTGACGTCGGACGGGCGCGTGCAACTGGATGCCTTGCTGATGGACGGCGGGCGGATGCTGGCCGGGGGCGTGGCGTGCGTGGAACGGCTGCGGAACCCCATCAAGGCGGCGCGGCTGGTGCTGGAAGAGAGTCCGCATGTCTACTTTGTGGGCGCGGGAGCGGAGGCGTTTGCGGCTTCGCACGGGATGGAGCTGATTGAGAACAGCGAGCTGGTGCTGGAGCGGGAGCGCGAGCGGCTGGTGACGGCGCAGGCGCGGGCGGCGGCGGGGCTGAAAGACAATACATTCGAAGGGATGGAAGACGACAAAGGTCCGGAGACGGCGGTAGTCGTCGAGATGGATGGCTGCGAGGCGGACTCGCACGATACGGTGGGCGCGGTGGCGCTGGATGCGAAGGGCGATGTGGCGGCGGCGACCTCGACCGGGGGAACGCTGAACAAGACGCCGGGGCGCGTGGGAGATTCGTCGCTGATTGGGTGCGGCTGCTACGCGGACAACTTGGCCGCGGCGGTGAGCCTGACGGGTTGGGGCGAGCCGATTATGAAGCTGGTGCTGGGCAAATGGGCCACGGACCGCGTGGCGGATGGCACGGCTCCGGAGACGGCGGCGCGCGAGGCGATTGCGTATCTCTATAACCGGCTGGGCGGGCACGGCGGGATTATTCTGCTGGGGCCGGATGGGCGGTTTGGGTTGGCGCACAACACGCCGGCGATGGCGTGGGGGATTGCGACGGCGGCGGGGATGCAGGCGGGAGTGAGGATCGCATGAGGCTGATTCTGGCTTCGGCGTCGCCACGGCGGCGGGAGTTGCTGGCGCAGGCGGGTTTCCGGTTTGAGGTGAAGCCGGCGCACGTGAACGAGGATGTGCGCGCGGGCGAGGACGCGATTGCGTATGTGGTGCGGCTGGCGCGGGAGAAAGCGGAGACGGTGTTCGACGCAATTGTCGCGGAGAACGCCGAAGTGGTCTCCCACCCATTCGCCAAAAGCGGGCGAATGGATGGGGCACCCAGGGATCCTTCTGTGGATGAGGCGCTGGTGGTGCTGGGCGCGGATACGACGGTGACGGTGGATGGGCAGATTCTGGGCAAGCCTGCGGACGCGGCGGATGCGGCGCGGATGCTGCGCCTCTTGAGTGGGCGGACGCATCGGGTGATTACGGGAGTGGCAGTTGTCACTAGCCCCATCGACGTGGACCTGTCGATGGGGGCCCTGGAACGCAGGATTCTGCGGCCGCGCGTGGAAGTGGCGGCGGAGGTGACGGGGGTCAAGTTTGCGACGCTGCGCGAGGAGGAGATTGCGGCGTACGTGGCCACGGGCGAGCCGATGGACAAGGCGGGCGCGTATGCGATTCAGGGCGGCGCGGGGAAGTGGATTCCGCGGGTGGAGGGCTGCTACTTCAACGTGGTGGGACTGCCGCTGGCGCTGGTGACGGCGATGCTGGAGGGGGTTGGGGTGAGGGGGTAGGACTCATTTTTGCTTTTGTTCAAGAAGAAAAACCAATGCAGGTCCTTCGACTCCCTCGCTTCGCTCCGGTTGCTCAGGATGACAACAAGAACCAATGCAGGTCCTTCGACTCCCTCGCTTCGCTCCGG
>JBAUEO010000029.1:0-6491 GCA_049678625.1 Occallatibacter sp.
AGCTGTCCAGTGGCGTTTTCCTCAAGAAAACGCCACCTTTCACCACCGTGAGAAAGGGCACATGAACTCTGGAACCGCTCTAAAGAATTCCCAGCACGCGCATCCGCAGCAACCCGCCCGCCAGCACGCCCAGCGGCGAAATGGCCACCTGCACCAGCAGATACCAGACGGGCTGTTTCCCTTTCGACTGCAAAGCGCTCAAGCCCGATAACGCCAGCACCACGATTCCCAGCGCCAGCACCTCAATCATCGGGTTCGCCCGGCCCAGCGTCGCCGTCGCATAGCCACCCGCCGTGCCCGCCAGCAGCGACGCGCCCGCTTGCACAATGGTGTATTCGGCTCCCGGCTCAGGGTTCTGCGCCGCCATGCTGGGCGCCAGCCAGAGCAGCAGCCCGCGCAGCCCCAGCGCCACCCCCATCACCGCCGCAAAGCCCGCCGCCAGCGCCCGGAACGCATAGAGCATCACCATGGCTTGCGTTCCTCTTCCATTGGGCCGCCCACTTCGCCCCGCTCAATCCGCGCCAGAAATTCGCGCGCCAGCCGCGGCTCGCCAGGGTTCGCCTCGCCATGAATCGTGCACAGCTCAAGAAACTCGTCGCACAGCGCGTTGGCCTCGCCCGCCTGATGGCTGATCGCTTGCAGCGCCACCGCCAGCTCGCGCAGCCGCGCCGCCTCAGGCCACGCCTGGTTCTCGTCCGTGCCCTCGGTCATCTCCAGGTCGGAAAACAATCCCCGCCGCCCCCGCGCACACTCCTGCAGACAGGCCAGCAACTGCTCGGCAAACACCTTGCTGAGCATCTCCCACTGCTCTCCACTCATCGCATCCTGACCCATCGCATCCTGACCCATCGCGCTTCGGAGCTTTGCATCGCGAACCACTGCGCCGCGCCGATTCCTCTCAACGCCGGCTCACCCTGCCATTTTCGTCGGTCGCCCTTTGCCCTGCCAAACAAGGCCCTGCCAAACAGGATTTGTCGCCGCCGGAGAGAATCCAACGCAGGGGGGCCAGGATTTTTTTGCGAATGGGGTGCACGGCGCACACAGGTTGCGCGCCTTGTGTCTTAGACGGCGTGCGCCGAGAACGCCGGGGAGCGGCTCAGCTCCACATCCTCCAGCGACGGCGGGTTGAAGAGCCGCTCACGCAGGAATGAATGGAAAAGCTCAGGGGACACCGGCCTTCCGAACAGCCATCCCTGCCCGTACACCGTGTGCCGGCCCACAAAGTAGCGCGCCTGCTCCGGCGTCTCAATGCCTTCCACCACCACCTTCAGATTCAACTTCTCGGCCATCGCCAGAATCTGCGGCAGAATCGACACCGTCACTGCCTCCGTACCGATGGCCCGCGTAAACGCCTTGTCGATCTTGATCGAATCCACAGCAAGGTCATGCAGGTACGACAGGCTCGAGTAGCCGGTTCCGAAGTCGTCAATGTGCACCACGTGGCCGCGCTTCCGCAACCGCACAATCGTCTCCTTGGCGGCCTGCTGCCGCGCCGTGTTGCCCTCGGTAATCTCCACTCCCAGGCTCGGAGCCATGACTCCCGCGCCCTTCAGCGCCACATCCAGCATGGCCAGGAATCCCGGATCGGAGAGATCCGACGCGGCAATGTTTACATTCACGCGAAACTCCGGATAGCGCCGCATCGTATCGCTGAAGTCCTCAAGTACGTGCCGCACCACCAGCCGCGTGATCGCGCCCACAAACCCGTGCTCCTCGGCCGCCTTCACAAACACATCCGGCGGAACGGCATGGTTGTCGTCGTCGGTCCAGCGCACCAGCGCCTCGGCCTCTGTCACCCGGCCGGTCGTCAGATCAACGATTGGCTGATAGACCACCCGCAGCCGATCCTTGCGGATGGCCCGCAGCAGTTGCGCATGCATGCTTTGCCGGCGGCGCAGCAGCAGGGTCGCCACAATGCCCACAATGCCGCCCGTCAGCCCACCCATTCCGAGAAAGAACAGCAGAAGACCCCGCCCCGCGCTCAGCACCGCGCTCTCGGGCATGAACGTGGTTGTGCAGGAGGTGTCCGAAGCCGTGCATTGCGTGAAGTAGATCTCCCCGTTCATCTTGGCCGCTCCCGGCGTGGTCAGGAACTTTCCTTCCTCAGGCGGTGCATCGCCCAGAATTCTCGTTGCCTGGCCATCGTTCACACCGGTCCAGGTAATGGCATAGTGCATCGAGTCCGAGGCCAGCGGCAGCAGATTGTCCGGCCCATACACGACAAACCAGGCCCCCTGCTGCACGGCGATCACCGTCTTGCCCGGAATCCGGAACCCCAACGGATTGCGGTATACCAGAACGCCGCCCCGCTCCCTCAGTTGCGGCGCGTAACTGTTCGCCGCATGAAGATTCGCGCCCAGCGACGAACACTCAACGTGCCCGTTCACCATGCGTCCGGCACTCTTCAGGAACTCTGAGTTGAATACCAGCTGCCGGAAGTATGCGATCTCCTCCGGAGAACACACCGCATAAGGCGCTGTATTCATCTTCTCCAGAACTCCGCGCGACTCCGCCGTCGAGGTCTGATTGTGATTCACGATTCGTCCGGCATACTGCGCCAGTCGCGCCTCACTTTGCCGGACCATCAGCGCGCCGCCCACCTCATAGCCCGCGGCCATGCCGCCAAGGGCGCCAAGGATGATGGACGCCAGAGCCACTAGAATTCGCTGCTGGAGGGCACGAGTCATAGATGCAAAATCAATCCTCTTACTTCCCCACAGGACAAACAACCCCCCATATGGGGTATATCGAAGCCTTCGTAACTGTCCATTAGACCCATGCCAATCCCCATGCCAATTCGTGGAGACATTGAATTTCCCGCGGTTTAGCCGTATCCTAGAAACTGCATACACGTTTGTCCGCCTTGAACAGGCCCGGAAGGGGCATTGGCGGAGAGATGAGTGGGCTCAGAGCCCACTTTTTATTTGGGAGTAAATCCCTGGCACAGAAGGCATTGGAACCCCGCCCCGGGACCGGGTCCCAGGACGGAAGCCACAGCCTGACGGCTTTTTAGGGCGGCATTGGAAGCATGGCAGTGAATCTGGACGAAATCCGATCGGCGGCGGCCCGTGTGGCAGCCTCCCACGGACTGGACCTGGTGGATATCGAACTGGTTGGCCCGGCCCGCGAACGCATCCTCCGCGTCTTTCTCGAGCGGAATGCAGAGGGCCGGCAGAAACTCCGGTCGCAAATCGAATCCTGCGCGCAGGTTCAAGAAATGGAAGGACTTCCGGAGCAATTCACCTCCGGAAAACTCAACCCGGAGCAGCTTTCGGGCATCACCCACGAAGATTGCGCCGCCTTCAGCCGCGACTTCAGCGTGCTGCTTGACGTGGAAGACCTGGTGCCCGGCGCAGAGTACACGCTCGAGGCCAGCTCCCCCGGCTTGGACCGCAAGCTCGCCCGGCCCGAGGAGTTCCAGCGTTTTGCCGGCAGCCTGGTCAAAGTGCAGACCTTCGAGCCGGTTCGCAACAACCGGCATTGGCAGGGCCGTCTGGCGGCTGGAACCGGAGAATCCATCCAGCTTGACCTTTCGGCCGTGAGGCAGAACAGCAAGAGCCGCAAGGCAGGGGTAAGCACAGTGGAGATTGCTCTCGGCAACATTGAGAACGCGCATTTGGTTCCAGAGATTTAGGCGTCGCGGGTCCTTCGGGACCTTCGGCGCCGGGCGGGCTGAAGACCTCCCCTTCAACGTTCCTTTTCACCGGGCGAACCGGCTCCATCGCCGTCGCCGCCCGCACAAATCGAGAGAGCACGCAGAGTATGTCCAGCGCTTTGTACCAGAGCATCGAGATTCTCAGCCGCGAAAAGGGCATTGAGCCCGCAATTGTCGTCGGCGCCGTGGAAGAGGCAATCGCCCTCGCCACCCGCAAGTACTACAAGACCCAGGAGAACATGCGCGGGGAGCTCAACAAGGAAACCGGCCAAATCACGGCCTACATTTACAAGACCGTTGTTGCCGACGACGAGCCGGTCGAGGATCCGGTCAACCAGATCACCGTCTCTGAGGCCGGCCAGCTCGCGCCCGGCGTCGAGGTGGGCAGCGAGATTCGCCTTTACCGCGACACCAGCCCCCTGGGCCGCATCGCCGCCCAGCTCGCCAAGCAGGTCATCTTCCAGAAGGTCCGCGAGGCGGAGCGCGACACCGTCTTTAACGAGTACGCGCACCGCGAAAAGGAAGTGCTCAACGCCGCTGTCAAGCGCATTGAAGGCCAGGACGTCATCTTCGACCTCGGCAAGGCCGAGGCCCGCTGCCCCCGCCGCGAGCAGTCGCGCCTGGAGCAGTTGACCGTGGGCGAGCGAGTCCGCGTGGTGCTGCTCAAGGTGGACCGCGCCGCCAAGGGTCCGCAGGTGATCGTCTCTCGCGCCGCGCCGGAGCTGGTCCAGAACCTCTTCCAGTCCGAGGTTCCCGAGATCTACGACAACACCGTCGTCATTCGCGCCATCGCGCGCGAGGCCGGCGAGCGTACCAAAATTGCCGTCATGAGCCGCGACAAGGATGTGGACCCGGTCGGTGCCTGCGTCGGCATGAAGGGCATGCGCGTGCAGTCCATCATCCGCGAGCTGCGCGGCGAAAAGATTGACATCATCGAGTTCAGTGAGGAGATCACCACCTTCGCTGAAAAGGCCCTCCAGCCGGCCAAGGTCAGTCGCGTTTCCATCTCCGACCTCACTGAAAAGCAGCTCGAGGTCATCGTAGACGACACCCAGCTTTCGCTCGCCATCGGCAAGAAGGGCCAGAACGTCCGCCTCGCCGCGAAACTCCTCGGATGGAAGATCGACATCAAGAGCGAGGAGGAGAAGCGCCAGGAGGTCGAGCAGCAGATGCAGGCCCTCACCGGCGGCCCGTCCACGCCCATTGAGCAGGTCACCGAGCTCGGCGATGGCATCCTCCAAAAGCTCGTCGCCGCCGGCATCACCACCGTGGAAGCCCTTGCCGACATGACCCCCGAGGAGCTCGAGGAAATCCCCGGCATCGGCGAGAAAACCCTGGAACGCATCAGCGTCGCCGTGCGCCACTACTTCGGCCAGTTTGAAGAGGGCGAAGAGCCCCCCGCAAACGAAACCGCAAACGAAGCCGCCGCCGAATCTCCGGCGGAAGAAGCCGCAGTGGAAGCGGTCGAGGCGCCGGCCGAATTGGCCGAGACCGCGCCCGCCGAAGAAGCTGCGGACCAAACGGAATCAGTTGAAGAACCCGCCGGCGCGCAGCTTGCCGAAGCGGCTGAGCCTGCCGCGGAACAAGCGGCCGTCGAGACTTCGCAGGCTGAAGCCGGCGTCACGGCAGAAGAGAACCAGCAGGAGCAGTCGGACCCGGAGAAGGGCGTGTAGAATGCGCTTTCTGCGGAGGAAACAATCGGGCGATAATGGAAGTTCATATCGCGGCCAATGCCATGAGGTAGCCATGAGCAACTAACGGCTTTGGAGAGCACTTCTTCTTGAAAAGAGGCGGATGAGCAAGGTTCGAATCAACGATCTCGCGCGCGAGATGGAGGTCAAGAGCAAGCAGATTCTTGACGTCTTGACTGAACTCGGCATGGGTGCCGGCAAAACGCACTCCAGCTCGATTGAGGGAGCGGAGGCGGAAAAAGTTCGCGCGCATTTTGAGCGTGGCCGCCCGGGCTCCCACGCCGGGGCGGCACGCTCCGCGCAGTCGGCCGTCACTCCCAAGATTGACCTCTCGCACGTCTCCAAACCAGGCGACGTGCTCAAGGCCGTATTGGCCAAAAAGCAGGAACAGGAGGCCGAGGCCCGCAAGAGCCACGCGCCGGCAAAGAAACCTGCTCCATCCGCGACCAAGGCAAGGGAAGAATCCGCGGCATCGGCACCGGCCGCAGAACCGGCCGCTGCGCCGGCCAAGCCTGAGCCGCGCCGGATTCTTCCCCACGCCCGGCCTGCGCCTTCACTTGTTGCGCCTCCGCCGGCCACGCCCGCCATCGCCTCCCGGCCCCCGGCCGGTGCCGTTGTGGCCAAACCGCCTGCCGGAGCTCCGCGTCCCGCGGTCGCGGTTGTGCCGCCTCCCGTCGCTGTCGTCAAGGCGCCTTCGGCCGCCACCACGGAATCCCACCCCGCCGAACCGGTTGCGCCCGCAAAGCCGCAATCGGCAGCGCACGCGCTGGGCATGGCATCCGAAGCTCCGGCTGCCCCGGCCAGCGCCCACCTTGCAGAGGTGCAGGCCCACGTGCCGGCTCCGTCCCCATCACTGGCTCCTGCGGCCCCGCCTGCCCGGCTGCGGGAGGAGCAAGCCGCTCCGCCAGCCCCGGTTCGTCCTTCGGCCCCGGAGCCAGTTGAGGACGCTTCCGAAGCGCCCGCTGCGCCCATACGGCGCGTCGTCATGCCCCAAACCGGACCCCGGCCTGTGTACAAGGCTCCGCCTGTCGCTCCCGGCGCCGTCGCGGCCCAGCAGCCTTCCGGTGGCTTGCAGCGCGGCAGACCCATCTTTGATCGCCGGCCCGCCGGCGGACTCGGCCCGCGCACCCCCGGTGCGCCTGTCC